>NZ_FXZB01000068.1 GCF_900169065.1 Brevibacterium aurantiacum
TGGTTGGGCCCCCGGGTAGGAGTCCGGTGACTATGTGAGTTTCGCATCCGATAATGGATGCAAGGAGGAAATTCACAGATTATGGCACGTAGACATACCCCGGATCAGGTCATCGCGAAAGTGCGTCAGGGCCAGAAGATGCTCAATGAAGGTCGCCCGATGATCGAGGTCATCAAGGAGCTGCAGATCACCGAGGCGACCTGGTATCGGTGGCTTCAGCAGTACGGGTCTGAGAAGAACGCCACGCAGACCAAAGCGGTCAAGGACCTCGAGAAAGAAAACGCCCGATTGAAGAAGCTGGTGGCGGAGAAGGAACTGGCCATCGACATTTTGAACGAGGTGGCGCGGGGAAAATTCTGAGCCCCGAACCACGCCGCCGCGCCGTCCGCATGGCGCAGGAAAAGTTCGGGGCCTCGGAGAGGTTCGCCTGCAAAGTTCTGGGGCAGAACCGGTCAGCGCTGCGTAAGGGTCAACCGGAGGTCAGCCTCGAGGAAGCGCAGTTGCGCTCTGATTTGCGGACCATCGCCGGGAAATATCCGGCATGGGGCTGGCGCAAGGCGCGCTGGCACCTGCTTCGGCAAACGGCCTGGGTTGGCGTGGCGCTCAATAAGAAGCGCGTACGCCGACTCTGGCGGGTCGAGGGGCTGACCTGCAAACCCAAGGCGCGCAAGAAGCGCCGCACCGGGCCCGACGCCGGGGCACAGAAGCGGTTGAGGGCCGAGTATCCGATGCACGTGGTCAGCTTCGACTTCCAGTCCGATGTAACGTCCTGCGGGCGGCATATCCGGTTCTTCAACGTGATTGATGAATACACCCGCACCGCTTTGGCAATCATCCCGCGGCGGTCCTTCACCGCCACCGATGTCGTCGCCGCGCTCGAAAACATTATCGCCGAAACCGGCGTGGTCCCGACCTATGTCCGTAGCGATAATGGGCCGGAATTCACCGCCGCTGCGCTGATCGGTTGGTGTGCTACCGCAGGTGTGGAGACTGCGTTTATCGATCCTGGATCGCCGTGGCAGAACGGGTTCGCTGAATCGTTCAATGCTCAATTTAGAAGGGAACAACTGACCGGAGAAATCATGGACACGATGGCCGAGGCCAAATACTTGGCCGACGAATGGAAAGGCATCTATAATCATGAACGGCCCCACGGATCCCTCGACGGATTAACACCATCGAGATGCTGGGAACGCTGGAGCGCAGAGAACCAATTAGCTATCGCATAGCCGCTGGACTGCTAACGGGGACCCAATCA
>NZ_FXZB01000067.1 GCF_900169065.1 Brevibacterium aurantiacum
CGCCTGCACCGGCAAGGAGGGCGGTGCTTTTCTGCGGGAACAGGGTTTGTATTCCTCGCAGATCGCTGAATGGCGAAAGCTTCGTGATGCCGGTGCTCTCACCGGAAAGAAGCCCGGGGAAACCATTGGCAAGCTCTCTGCAGAACAGGTCGAGATCGCGCGTTTGCGCCGCCAGCTGGAGGTGAGTGAGGGCCGGTTGGAACGAACCGAGGCTGCCTTGGGAATCATGGAAAAACTCTCGGCGTTCTTCGAGAACGCCATCAAGGAATCACCGGACGAGCCGAAGTCCAGGAAGAAATGACCAGCGCCTACCGGCATTTGGTGGAGGCGGCTGTTCCGACGCGGCAGGCCGCGGCCCTGCTCGGCCTCTCACGCACCACGATCTACCGTCAACCTGCCGCCCCGGTGGACCACGAGCCGGTGGTGCCGCCAAACAAGCTGTGTGCCGCGGAGCGGGCCGAGATCCTGGCCGCGCTGAACTCCCCGGAGTTCGTGGACTTGGCGCCCCTGCAGGTCTACGCGAAGCTACTCGATGAGGGCATCTACCTGGGCTCGGTCTCCACGTTCTACCGGGTCCTGCAGGAGAACGAGCAGGTCAAGGAGCGCCGCCGGCTGGCCAAGCACCCGGCCCGGGCCATTCCGGAGCTGGTCGCTACCGCACCTGGTCAGGTGCTCAGCTGGGATATTACGAAGCTGGCTGGCCCGGTGAAGGGCAAGTACTTCGATTGTTACCTGATGGTGGACATCCATTCGAGGTTCATCGTCGGCGCGCACGTGCACGCCACCGAATCAGGGGTCCTGGCGGTGGAGATGATGAAGGAGATCTTCGGCATCCACGGCATCCCCGAAGTCGTCCACGCCGACCGCGGGACCTCGATGACGTCGAAGACCGTTGCCGGACTGCTCTCGGATCTGGAGGTCACCCGATCCCATTCCAGGCCCCGGGTGAGCAACGACAACCCGTACAGCGAAAGTCTCTTCAAAACCATGAAGTACGGGCCAACCTTCCCCGATCGCTTCGCGTCCCTGGGCGACGCGCGGGCCTTCATCAGTGAATTCGTGGATTGGTACAATCACGCTCATCAGCATTCTGGCATCGGGTTCCATACTCCAGCCAACGTCCACTATGGCTTCGCCGATAGCGTCGCCGTGAAACGCTCACAGACCTTGGCTGCCGCGCGGGCCAAACACCCCCAAAGGTTCAGCAAGGCCACCGATCCCAAGATCCTGGCCCTACCCGGACCGGCATGGATCAACCAACCAAAGGAG
>NZ_FXZB01000066.1 GCF_900169065.1 Brevibacterium aurantiacum
TGTCAAGCCCCGGGTTTCATAGAGGGCTATTTTCCTGGTTATCTAAGCAGCCACCGACTCGGTATCACTCTGGTTGATCCATTCAGAATGAACTTCGACCGGCGGCCGATAAGCAATGGCTGAATGCAGCCGGTCCTGGTTGTACCAAGACACCCACTTCGACGTCTCGGCCATGACCTCAATCAACCCTGACCACTCACGACGATCAATCAATTCAGCCTTATAAACCGAATTCAGTGCCTCAGCCATGGCATTGTCATACGAGTCCCCACGGGACCCCACCGAAGCCACGACCTCCGATTCGGCAAGGGTCTCGCCATAGCGAATCGATCGGAATTGAACGCCACGATCCGAGTGGTGGACAAGCCCCGATACATCTTCGCCAGCACGGAACTTCGCAGCCAAAGCCATCGTCAACGCATCCCTGGCCAAGGACTCGCGCATATGGTTCGTCACCTGCCAACCCACAATCTCACGATGGAATACATCCAGAATGAACGTCGTATACACCCACCCAGACCGCGTCGGAACATATGTAATGTCAGCGACCCAGAGACAGTTCGGCCCGTCCGCTTCGAACTCGCGTTCAACGAGATCGTCCGGGCATTCCTCGGCCCTGGCCGAGGCCGTCTTCGGACGCTTCCGCCTCCGACGGATCCCATCAATGCCCAGCTGGCGCATCAACCGCTCGATGGTGCACCGGGCGATGTTGCCGAACCGGTCACCGTACTCACGGTTGACCGCCTTCCACATCTTGCGTACCCCGTAACACGAGTAGTTCGCCTCATAGACGTCTTTGATGACGACCAACAGTTCCCGGTCCCGCAGGGCCCGGGCTGAGGGTTCACGCAACTTGTACGCGTAATACGAGCTCACAGCAATCCGTGCAGCAGTCCCTTTCAGGGCGCGCACGATTGGCTCGACTCCAAACTCGTGTTTGTTCTCGTCGATGAAGGCAACGATTACTTTGATGGGCGGTCGAGCTCCGCCGCGAAGAAAGCCGAGGCCTTCTTCAGGATCTCGTTCGCCCGTCTGGCTTCAGTCAGCTCGGCACGTAGCCGGCGGTTCTCAGCCTCTAGGTCGACAGACTCCGTCGGCGTAGCCTTCCCGGAGTCCTTGTGCTTGCGCACCCAGACTCGCAGGGTTTCCTTGCTGAGCCCGAGCTCGTTCGCGACGCGGGTGATTGCCCCGTTCGCTGTCTCGGGGTCAGCTTGAGCATGGATGACGAGTTCGACGGCGCGAGCCTTGAGTTCGTCGGTGTATTTCACTGGCA
>NZ_FXZB01000065.1 GCF_900169065.1 Brevibacterium aurantiacum
GGGTTAGCGGCAAGAATGTGTGTATGGGGCCAGCGTGTTGGATCTGGATTTCACCCTGATCGTCCGCCCCACCCTTTCCGGATTCCAGTCCCGTCCTCGACGCTGAATGACGTCCCGTAAAGCGCATTCGTCTCCGACCTTCCAGTGTCTGTCCTCGGCGGGATTCGACGTTTATTCGGTTCAGCCCAATCAGTTGGCTTCACGAACTGCCAGGCGTCTTTGGGATGTTCGGTGCGGTGATAGAGCAACCACGTGATCGCCGTGACGGCGTGGGGCGCGCTCAGGCCTCTGTGAGCCCGAAGGAAGTCCTTGATCGCCTTGTTCGGCCCACCTTCCAGCGGGTTCGTCGTGCGGGAGATGATCACACCGTCTTCGGCGAGTTTCAGCCAGGTGAAGAGTTCGTCATCGCGGATGAGATTGGCGAGGAGTTTCCATGCTCTGCGGGTTCGGATGTGTGTGTACCACCACTGCTGATTCGGACTCACATGAGCGGGCCTGATCGTTGACTTTTCAGCGTAGGTACGGTGCTTGAGAAACGACTGCCATTTCGCTTCCCAGGAGGCAAACGCTGCGGTCCAGGCCGCGGCCTTGTCGAGGGCGCGAACGTCCATGAGGGCCTTGTAGAGGGCGAGGAGTTCCTTATTCGCCGGCAGGGTCGGGTTCCGGGTCAAATGGGTGTTGCCGCGCTGGCGGATATGGAAGAAGCAACGTTGAATGCGGGTCGTGGGCCAGTGCTTCTTCACGATCGTCTGTAGTGGTCCGTTGCCATCGACGATCGCGGCCTTCGGTGCCGGGATGTGCTCGAGGAGAGCAGTCCAGGACGCGCGTTTCTCTGCGTCGGTGTATTGCCAGTTGATGACATGCCTGCCGGTAAAGGCGATGAGGACGCACCAGCCGTTGAAATAGGTGCCATCGAGCATGATCTGGTCGTGGACTTCCCCCGTGGGCGTCAGGGCGGGGGCGACGTTCCAACACCAGCGGATTCGGTGGCGGAACGTGCGCCTGGGGATGGTGTATCCACCCTGTGCTTGGGTGCCAGCCAGCCAGTGCTGGAAGGCATCAAATTCGGCTTTGCGGGTGATGTCGGTGCGCGACTTCGTAGTGGAGGCCCCGCAGTGTTTGCATCGCCATCGGGTACGTCCGGCGCTCGTCTTTCCGTTCTTCACGAGCTTGCTGGTGCATACACCACACCTGGGTTGATTCCTAGGAAGAGACACTGAACATGCTTCCAGAGCATGTTTAATCCTGTCTTGCCTTACTGTTTACTGGGGAAGGGGCCTATCCTGTACACACATTTATGCCGCTAACCC
>NZ_FXZB01000059.1 GCF_900169065.1 Brevibacterium aurantiacum
GGGCACGCGGCGAAAGGAGAATATTAATGGTACGCAAGATCAGGGCCAAACTGGTGTTACAGCTTCGAGCCGAGGGACTTCTGGCAGAGCGATCGCTGGCTCCCAGGCAATGTCACGCAAATCGGTCACGCAGGTCCTCGAGGCCGCCGACGCTGCGGGACTTGGGTGGGATGATGTCAAGGACCGTGCTGACAGTGAAGTGTATGGCCTCCTGTTCCCGGGCCGCGGGGACCATGACAGCGTGTTCGCCCAACCTGACTGGAAGGCAGTCCATAAGGAAATGGCCCGGGTCGGGGTGACGCTGAAGCTCCTCCATGGCGAGTACGCCGATGAGTGCGCTGCGGCTGGTGATCCGGCGATGAGTTATGACCGGTTCTGCCGCACCTATCAGCGTCACGTTCTCGTCACCGGTGCAGCTTCTCGTGTGGGACACAAAGCCGCCCAGACCATCGAGGTCGACTGGTCCGGTCCGACAATGCAACTGCACACGGGGGCAGACAAGCCGAAGACGGTCTATCTGTTCGTCGCGTGTCTGCCCTTCAGCAGATACGCATTCGTGCACCCGAGCCTGGACATGAGTCAGGACTCGTGGCTCCGGGCGCATGTGGCGATGTTCACCGCTTTCGGCGGTTCAACACCGCGGATCGTGCCCGACAATCTCAAGACCGGGGTCATCACTCATCCTCGCGACGGTGAAATCGTGCTCAACGACGCCTATCGGGAAATGGCTGCCCACTATTCGGCTGCTGTTCTACCGGGCAGAATCAGGGCACCAAAAGACAAGGCGAGTGTTGAAAATACTGTCGGACATGTCGCCACATGGGTCATCGCGGGCCTGCGTGATCAACGGTTCACATCGCTGCCGAAGTTGACGGCCGCGATCGTCGACAGAGTCTCAGCCTATAATGATGAACCTTTCCAGAAACGTCCCGGATCCAGGACCAGCGTCTTCACCATCGAAGAGAAACCACTGCTGAGCCCGTTGCCGCAGGTGGCCTACGAGATCAGTCAGTGGATCTATGGGCGGCGTGTGGCCAGGAACGGGCATGTCAGCTGGGCGCGCAACTATTACTCGGTGCCGTTTGAGCACATCGGATCCAAAGTCGATCTGCGCATCACCGACCGCAGCCTCGAAGTCTACCGCGGGGACCAGCGAGTCACGACTCACCTGCTGCTGCCAGAGACTGCGGTCAATGAGTATCGCACGAATGATGCTGACCTTCCTGCTGGGGACAGATACCAGCCGTGGGACGCGGCCCGGATACGCCAATGGGCCGAGAGGATCGGGGCGTCGACGCTGGTCGTCATCAATCGCATCTTCGAGTCCGTAGCCATCGACGAGCAAGGACTCAACCCGGCGTTGGCGGTGTTGAGACTCTCCCGCCGCTACTCAGCGGAGCGGGTCGAAGCCGCTTGCCGGATTACGCTGGCGGGGCCGGTGCGGTCGCCACGGTATGCGCATGTGCAACCGCTCCTTGCCACCGGTCAGGACCAGGCCAGACCCGCCCGGACCGAGCCTGTCGAGCACGGCGGCTACGTCCGCGGTGCGTCCTACTATGCAGGAGGGACTCGGTGACTTCGATCGATACAGAGACTAAACGCAAACTGCGCGAAATGGGCGCGGTGGCCCTGCTGGAGGCACTCGAGGCCCAAGACGAGGATCTGACCATGGGAATGAGCTTCGACGAACGGTTGCGACTGGTCGTCGATGAAGCCCATTCGGTATTCAATCACGCCAAAATCGAGGGACTCATCCGCAGGGCCGGGTTGCGCTACCCGGCAGCCGACCTGCGTCAACTCGATAGGGTCGATGAACGCGGCCTGGATCGGAACGTGATCGCCCAGCTGGGGACCTGCAGTTTCATCGAGCGGGGCCAGAACGTCGTGTTCCAAGGGTTCACCGGTTCCGGGAAATCGTACCTGGGGTGCGCCTTGGCCAAACGGGCCTGCCAGCACCGGATCCGTGCGCACTATATTCGCATGCCTGATCTTGAAGAAGCTTGGGCGCAGGCGTTGGAC
>NZ_FXZB01000058.1 GCF_900169065.1 Brevibacterium aurantiacum
GTCAGCCATCGTGGGATGCCTTTCGTGAGGTTCTTGGCGGAACTACTAGCGGGATCCCACGATGGTTCTTCACATTTTTGGGGGTGAAGTCCCTGGTGGGAATGCCACCACTCTATGGGACTCACCCGGTGCGCACACGATCGATTTTGACCAACAAGCAACTTTGCTTTCATTGCTGTGGGCTTTACCGAAAAGTGGCGGCCATCTTACAGCTCTCCAAGGCGGTCGGGTCAGTCGCTTCCGAGATCAATATTTGATTGTGACAGGGCGGTTTCATTTGGCCTAGCCCCTCCCGCGACTCGCCGATGGTGTTGCGGGGTTTGAGCAACGAAGCCGGCTACTTCTTCGGCGGCAGAGTTTTAGCTTGCTCGACACTGTGAGCGACCAGCTCAACCAGTTCTGTGCTGTCGGCGGTAATGCTGAAAGAGCGCCAGTTTCGCATGGCACGTCCAGGCATCGCGTTACTCGCACGAGGATCTCCGGTGATCCACTCGGCGTCAGGGGCGACCCGTATGAGCAGGCCCTCGTCACCGACCGCAACTGCCATATAACCCGCGATAAGAAACGCCAAACCCCCAAATATGTATTTCTCGCTCGTCGTCTCGTCTCTGAGAAGCGAACGAACTTGTTCGGCGAGATCTTGATCTATAGCCATCTGACTACTCTAAAGCACTCCAATTGCGGCGAACCGGCGATGAATCCACTGGTTAACCGCCCCTGCTTGCGTCGAGTTATAGACCCGTCCGCGACATTTCACGACAGGACCCTATGCTTCAAGAGCTCGACACCGTCGCCACTGAGTGAGCTCACCGCCTCGGCGCGCCCAGCAATGCCAAGAAGCAGTGCCTGAGCGGGTCCAAATACTGCCGGGCCAGAACCGTGCTTCCAATCCATGTCAGTCGCCTCGAATTGGAGCCCGTCGACGACGCCCTTCTTCACCACACTGGCCGGCGCTTTCATCACGGCCGTGAGCGCAACATCGGCCCGTTCTTCGTGAAGTTGGCTAGGGAGGCCGAGGGGCCAGCGAATGTCGAGGCCGTGCACGATGACGTCGGTGAGGGGGGCTTCCGGGCCTTCTCCGGGTGGAGTGAAATGAGAGTCAGCTTTGTCTCTCAAAAGATCAACTACGTCGTTAAAAGGGCGTGCGGCTTGTCGTCGGGTGAGGCGACGGTTCGCTCGATCGAAGTTACCACCTGCCAAGAGCATGGCTAAGGCAAACCGCGGCATACTCACATCGAGTGGCATCGTCAAGTGTGCAAGCACATCGTGGACTGTCCAGGCTACGCACAGGCTTTGAGTCGATTGTTGTTCTGGCGTTAGGTCCGCGAGTTGATCGGCAAGGTGACGGCGCTCATCGGCAATGGCGGCGAAAATGTCCATACACCATGGTCTCAATTACATGTCGTTGCATCTAGATCCTCGCGTAACGTCTTCAAACCGATCGCAGTGTTTCAAGTGTCAGCAGCTTGCCGATGGCGATACAACGTTGCTCTCGACCACCCAACCAAGCGTGCCGCGTCCTTGGCAGTCCGGCCCTTGGCCCTGGCATCTTCGGCGATCGCGAGTTTCGTCGCGATCTCGTCCGCGTCGACTGGTGGCCTGCCGAACTTCGTCCCGTTCTGCTTGGCGGCTGCAATTCCGGCATTGACCCGTTCGGTAACGAGTTCTCGTTCATACTCGGCCAGGGTGGCGAGCATTCCCAGCATCATCCGACCCGAGGATGTCTCGGGGTCGATGTTGTCTGAGACGGATCGGACTTTCACGCCTTGGTCTCGGAGGTGGTTCACGGTCGCCAGAACATCAAGGAGCGAACGGCCAGGGCGGTCGATACGCCATACGACTACCGTATCTCCGTCCTCGGCGTAATCGAGGAGCCGCCTCATTCCCGGTCGCTGTTTCGCCGTCTTACTCCCAGAGGTCACATCTGAGAAAACATCTCGCTTCTGGACTCCCGCACCGACGAGTGCATCGAGTTGGAGCTGCGCACCTTGTCCGGCAGTACTGACTCGCGTGTATCCCAGAAGCCTCATGCTCCAAGAATGACTCACAAAGTCCAAATAGTCACGGTCGTAAGACAGTTTACGGTGAGACAATTTATCGAGACACGCTCTGCCCTGTTGGTTGGGCCCCCGGGTAGGAGTCCGGTGACTATGTGAGTTTCGCATCCGATAATGGATGCAAGGAGGAAATTCACAGATTATGGCACGTAGACATACCCCGGATCAGGTCATCGCGAAAGTGCGTC
>NZ_FXZB01000060.1 GCF_900169065.1 Brevibacterium aurantiacum
CCCAAACTGATTGCAGCACTGGCGGCATCGCGACCAACAGCGACACCGGTCACCGCCGCCGAGGCCACGGCCTACAGCCTGCGGCTGCTGGCCAGGCGCTGGCAAGCACTGACCGGGCAGATAGAGGACTTGGCTGGGCACCTGCAGCGACTACTGGACGACCACGCTCCCGACCTGATGAGGGTCTTCGGCTGCGGCCGAGACACCGTCGCGCAACTGTTGATCACCGCCGGGGACAACCCTGATCGGCTACGTTCAGAAGCCGCGTTCGCAGCACTGGCCGGGGTCTGCCCAATCCCGGCATCGTCGGGTAAGACTAAACGCCACCGACTCAACCGCGCTGGGGACCGGCAGGCAAACTCCGCGCTTTATCACATCGTGATGGTGCGGCTGCGTTACAACCAGGAGACCCGCGACTACGTGGCGCGACGAACTGCTGAAGGCAAGACCAAGATGGAAATCATCCGTTGCCTGAAGCGTTACCTCGTCCGCCAGCTCTACCCCCTCATCGTCGAGACTCTTCATCCCAGAAAAGAGGTGGCCGCCGCTTGACGAAACACTATAGGAGTGTCGTAATTGAGAGTGTAGAACCGGTCTGAAGCCACCGGACTCGAGCAGACACCTCGCGATGTAATGCGTGAGGTTGCGGAATCCCAGCGCGGACCCGCGTAGATGCTCGAGTCTGCCGTTGATCGCTTCAGTGGGACCGTTCGACGTTCCCGGTCGGGTGAAGAACGCGAGGACATCAGCAGCTCGACGCTTCAACGTTCGTCCTAACCGTTTGAGCTCGGCAAGTTCGGATGGCAGATTCGTTGTCAGGGCGTCGATGACCGTTTGCAAGAGTCTCTTGCCCTCTTTGCGGTCCGCGGTTCGGTAGGCGCCGACAATGTCTTGGTAGACGGCCCAGGTGACTTCGACTTCGGTGAAGTTCGGGTCAGCGAAGAGGTTCGCGATTCTTTCCTGCTGCTTGGTCGTGAGTAAGCTGCTGCCCGTGTGCAGAGTTCTTCTTGCCCGGTACAACGGGTCCTTTGCTCGTCCGCGATGGCCGGTTGTCTCTTGCTGAACTCGGCGACGTACCTCGTCGAGGGCATCACCGGCGAGTTTGACGACGTGGAAGGGGTCCATGACTTCGACAGCGTCGGGCAGTTCCTCAGCTGAGGCTGTTTTGAAGCCGGAGAATCCGTCCATCGCGACGACGTCGATGCCCTCACGCCAGTCCTTCGGACGGGCTTTCAACCATTGCTTGAACACCTGCTTCGAACGGCCAGCCACCATGTCGAGCAGACGTGCCGAGCCTGTTCCCTCGCTGATCGGGGTGAGGTCGATGATGACGGTGACGTACTTGTCACCACGCCGGGTATGCCGCCATACATGCTCGTCGACACCAATGACGCTGACCCCGTCGAAACGAGTCGGGTCGTTGATCAACAACCGCTGACCTTCAGCGAGGACGGCGGAGTTCGCGGTGTGCCAGGACACTGCGAGTTTCGCAGCGATGACGGACACGGTGTCGTGATCGATGACGAGGGCACGCAACGCCCAGTCGAGGCCGGTTCGCGAGATCTTCGCTCGTGGTGGTGCCGCGGCTGTGGCGTCTTGACGCCAGACGCGGCCACACTCGACGCATTTGTAACGGCGGAGGCGAAGATGAAGCGTGGTTGGTCGGTAGCCGAAAGGTTCGTGGGCCAGACGGCGGACGACGGTATCGCGAACGATCCCGTGGCCACCGCACCGACGGCACCAGTCATCAGCAGTGTTGGGCCGGCATTCCAGAATCGCCTTGTGCCCGGTGATGTTTTGGC
>NZ_FXZB01000056.1 GCF_900169065.1 Brevibacterium aurantiacum
GGCCATGTCGAGGTCTTTCGGATGGACTGTGTGAGAACTTCCATCATCGGAAGACCTCGACGTCTATCCGGGCAGCGACGCGCCGTGTTCTGGAATCACCGATCTACACTCTCAATTACGAAGAGCCAGATTAGACCGTCTGGGAGGGCTCCGCTGACAAGCGGGGCCCTCCTCGTCATCTGTCAGGCGACAAGCTCATCGCCAGGGCCTCAGTCCAAGCAGCCGAGCACGCGCGGCGAAGCTCGGGTTGGTGGATAGAGAAGGGACTGGCCACACCCGGCACGCAGGTATGACCAGCCCCTTGCCCGTCTTAGACGGACCTCAAGAGATCACTCGGATGAGGACGGACGATCCGGCTCGTTCTTCGCGCTGCCGGTTCGACTGGCCAGCGTTCCGTAGCGTTTCTTCTTCTTTCCATCTTCAGAGATGTAGGGGTCGCGGAACTCCGGCGCCGGCTCAACAGCTTCGGGAGCAGTCACGACCTCTTCCTCATCGTCGTATTCATGAGCGAAGACGTCGTCTTCATCGGCCCTGCGCTCGACCTCTTCGGGTGGGAGCACCTTCTTCCACTTGCGCATTCGCACTCGTGGCAGTTCACCGGCGTCCTCACGCAACGCTCGCATGAGGGCGTAGATCTGGAAGTACGCGATGATGAAGAACGGGAGCCCGACGAGGATGATCGTCGACTGCAGTGCCTCGAGTCCACCCGAACCGGAGAAGACGAGCAGCGCCGCGGTGACAACGGCAATAGCCAGAGCCCAGAATATTCGCTGCCCCAGCGGATTGAAGTCTTCGTGACCGTTGTTCATCGTGTCCACCACGAGAGCCGCAGAGTCCACCGAGGTGACGAAGAAGATGATCACCAAGATGATGGCGATAACGGACACTGGCGCAGCTAGCGGGTAATGCTCGAGGAATGCGAACAGCGCACCAGGGACATCACCCTGTTCCACGACGCGATCGACGAGTCCACCACCCTGATTGAACTCGATGTCAAAGGAAGCGTATCCGAAGACTCCGAACCAGACGACGGAGAAGGCCGACGGAATCGCGAGAACTCCGATGACGAACTGCCTGATGGTACGACCGCGGGAGATCCGGGCGATGAAGATACCCACGAAGGGCGACCAGGTGATGGTCCAGGCCCAGTAGAAGACCGTCCAGGTGTTCTGCCAGCCTGTGTCGGCGAAGGTGTCATTCCACAGTGCCAGTTCCGGAAGCGTCTGGATGTAGGTGCCCAAGGATTCGAAGATGCCGCGAGCTATGAACAAGGTGGGCCCGAGGACGATGATGAAGATCAGCAACAGGACAGCGACCACGATGTTGATGTTCGACAACACTTTGATGCCCTTGTCCAGACCCATTGACACAGAAATAGTCGCCAAGCCGCAGACCACGCCGATGATGATGAGCTGCCAAAGTGCATTCTCCGGGATGCCGATGACCTGGGCCAGACCACCGTTGATCTGCAATGTGCCAAGACCGATAGATACCGCAATACCGAAGACGGTGCCGATGATGGCGACAACGTCAATGAACTTGCCGATGGGACCATGGATCTTCTCACCGAGGATCGGCTGGAAGATGGAGCTCACACGCGGTGGCAGGTTCCTCTTGTGAATGAAGTAGGCGAAGCACAACGCCGGCAGGGTGAAGATCGTCCAGGTATGCAGGGTGAAGTGATAATAGGTGAAGTTCATCGCGTCGGTGGCAGCTTCGACCGTACCGGGTTCGATGCCCAAGGACCCCCGAGGTGGGTCGCCGAAGTGGCTGACCGGTTCCGCGACTCCCCAGAACATGAGGATCGATCCGATGCCGGCGGCAAACAACATCGCGAACCAGGCACCATTCGAGTGCTCCGGTTCCTCGTTGTCCGGGCCGAGCTTGGCCCGACCGTACCGTGATGCGGCTATGTAGATGAGGAAGACCAAAAAGACGGTGACGCCGAGGATGTAGAACCATCCGAGGTTCGTCAGCAGCCAGTCCGACGCGACAGAGACACCACTGTCGAGAGCGTCAGTGAAAAAGATCGTGGCGAGCACGAACAGAATGATGACCGCGGCTGACGAAAAGAAGATCGCCGGGTTGGTCCGGAGCCTAAGGGTATCGTGCAGACGGTTGAGCATGAGCGGTACCTTCCTACGTGTTGTGACCACCACACTACCTATACAGTCCATCACTGTGGACTGAACCACGCGTAGGAATTTGGGAAAGTTCAACCGATGGTCAGGCCCAGAATAGACAGAATCTCCTGCTCGCAGGCGCTGCGAGATCTCGAAGCCGTGAATGAAGAATGGTGGTGCGGACCCCACCCCGTCAAAAGGGCCGAAATCCACACCACCACAAACAAGTGAAGGCCACCCCCACAAAGGGAGTGGCCTTCACTCTTAAAGAATATTGCGGCAGTCACCTACTCTCCCACAACCACCAAGTTGCAGTACCATCAGCGCGAATGGGCTTAGCTACCGGGATCGGAACGGTTAACCGGGCGTTTCCCCACCACTATCACCACC
>NZ_FXZB01000055.1 GCF_900169065.1 Brevibacterium aurantiacum
ACGGCCCGAAATGCTCGCGCGGCAGGTCACGCCAGGCGATGCCAGCGCGGTAGCGGTAGACGATTCCTTCGACGATTCGCCGGTTGTTCTCAAACGGTCGGGCTCTTTTGCCGACGTTTGAGGGCAGGAGTGGTTCGATCTTCTCCCACTGCTCATCAGTGAAGACTCGGTGTCGTTGCTGTGTAGTCACGTCTCCACCGTGCCAGTCCTGGAATGGTCAATAAAGGAGACACGCCCTAGTCGTGTAATAGCAACATCCGTCTTGACGCTCTCCACGCTTCTGCTTGCAACCGCGATCCCTCAGGCCGCACAGGCGGATCCTGCCGACGATTGCACAGGCGCGATCGATGCAGCAGAACTCGCTGACTCAACTTGCGCGCAAGAAGGAGACGTCCTGCTCCTTGACGATGGCCGAGAGATGACAATTCCAGCGCTGGGAGAAACTGTCGAGTCCAGCGTGGTTTCAGTCGAAGGCGAACCGGAGACACCTGATGCCTCAGTCTCGAACAACACCAAGGGAATCGTGGTCGACATCGGCGGCGAATGGTCCGGTAATCGAGCGGCCGTGACCATGCAGAAGCAAATCGAAGCGGAAAAAGCTGAAACCATCGCACCAGACGGTGTGAGTATCCAGGCTAGCTGCTCGAGCAGCGCATATAAGCTCAACGGGTGGAGGCAGCCAGCTACCTTCAATTGGTACTACAACTCAAAGAATGCCAAAGCATCGAGCCTTGCAGCGTTTAAGGCTGGCGCGAAGACGTGGACGGGGACCATCAAGCGCTGCGGGAAGACGATCAACTCAGGTGCGAAACAGTCATATGTTGACGGAACGTCGAAAACGCCGGCGGTGACGGCAAAGAACGGCTGCGGAAAGCGTGACTCGAGAAACGTTGTCGGTTGGGGTTCGGCGACTTCCAGTAATCTCGCAACGACCTGCACGTGGTCAAACAATTTCGGTGATGCACTTGAATCTGACCAACGCTACTCCACGAAAAAGGCATGGTCGGCAGCGAGCAAATGCTCGGGCAGCAAGTTTGACGTTCGCGGAGTCGCCACCCATGAGTTCGGACATACCTTCGGCCTCGGCCACGTTGCGATGTCGACTAAACAGGTAATGAAGCCTCAATCGAATACATGTGAAACTTCGCAGCGCACCCTTGGCAAGGGTGATGTAGCTGGAATCAATCTCATCTACTAGGAGCACCTGTGAAGCATGTTTTTACTCGAACTGCGGTGGTTCTCTCTGCGGTACTGACACTAGGCTTCACGGTTGCCTGCAGCTCTGAGCCGGAGGGAGGCCAGGTGGTTTCGTGCGGGGCATATGCACAAGATCCTGATGTTGAAGCTTTAATCGATGAGTCAGTTGCAGTCATCGTCGGGGACCTCAATGAGGCCGGTGAGAGTTCGGCAGAAACTCACGTAAAGGATGTTTTCAAGGGAACGATAAACCCAGGTGACACGATCACTTTCTC
This sequence comes from Brevibacterium aurantiacum, assembly GCF_900169065.1. Classification (GTDB taxonomy): domain Bacteria; phylum Actinomycetota; class Actinomycetes; order Actinomycetales; family Brevibacteriaceae; genus Brevibacterium; species Brevibacterium aurantiacum. Next base: position 1,473 of record NZ_FXZB01000055.1, read on the forward strand.
GTGGGACAACGCTTGCGGAAGCCCAACGGACTTTCTCACCGCACCCCCCGAGGACAAGGAAGAATTCGTATATTTCCTCGGTATGCAGGGAGAGCAGTACACGCTCGTAGACGGCGCTTACGGCATGTTTAATGCATCCGATGCTCTACTCGGTGAAGTCTCTACCGCAACTCGCAAGTGAGCACGAGTCTATAAACATCCCGTCCGTGTCGACGATGCGGAGGGGGCCGCCAACAAGGACGAAGCAGCTAACGATGGATGTCTATCGGGTATGCGAGCTCACAAATCTGCTAAACGGTTGGCTGCGTTCGCTGACAGATCTGTCCAGCCCAGCACCGCTTTGACTCTTGCCTAGTACTACTAAGACCTACCATTTGGTGTGCGGGTGAGGCGAATACCGAACTTCACCACCGCGGCGCCGACAAACCCAACTACACCCAGGACCGTCGCAATGACACCAACCCCCACCAATGCATCCTGCGCAGGACTGATTTGCAGAGTTGTACCATCAACGAGAGCGATGAACCCCGAGATAGCGATACCGACCACAGCGGCACATGTGACCTGACTTGCACAGTTTTAGTGTCCCGCCCCAGGCCCAGAGTTTTCGACATTGCTGACGAGCTCTGCGGCTTGCGGAGGGACATCCGGTGGGAACACGAGTTCGTGCCCATCGATCTCGCCCACGAACTCACGCAACGGCCGCAACGTGGTAATGATCTTCTGCAACGACAACCCTGTCGCTTCCTGCATGAACCTCGCGACCGCCAAAGCAGTGAACACCACCGTCAGGTGCGCCTCGATCGCGTCTCGCGTGCGATGGAAGATCGGGCGGGCCCGGAGAGCTGTCTTCGACATCCGAAAAGACTGCTCGACATGCCATAGATCGTGATAGGAACCGACAACCTCGCGGGCGGTCATGACTCTTCTTTCGATGTTGGTGACGTAGCCTTTCCACCCGGCCAGGCCCACCGCTTTGTCGTAGCTGGACTCGTCGAAGACCTTCTGCGATCCCTTGATTTTCACGAACCGTGCGGCCTTCGGTTTCGATTCCCCGTCGATGATCCTCATCGCCCGATTCCGTTGTAGATTCAGTGTCTCTCTGTCCCGCACGGCGCGTTTGCGCCGGTATTGCCACACTGCCCGCCACGCCTTCGGATGCTTAACCGGTGACCACACGGGCTCAGCACGAGTCAGCGTCCGGTTCTTGTCCAACCCGACTGTGGTCCTTGGCGTCAGCGTATCGACGAGCTGCCCATCATCAGTGTTTGTCCCGTTCCAGGTGAAGAACGTCGCCAGATCATTCGGTGCCTTCGTCTGCCGCGACCCGACGATGATGAATATCCGTCTTGTTGGGGGCCGTCAATCGTGAGCTCGGGGGCCAGTTGCTTGGTCGCGTGATCGTGGGCGTCGGGACCATCTATGGCGTGTGCGGGGGCCACGAACTATAAGCTCCTTTCACCG
>NZ_FXZB01000052.1 GCF_900169065.1 Brevibacterium aurantiacum
CTTAAAGAATATTGCGGCAGTCACCTACTCTCCCACAACCACCAAGTTGCAGTACCATCAGCGCGAATGGGCTTAGCTACCGGGATCGGAACGGTTAACCGGGCGTTTCCCCACCACTATCACCACCGCAAAACCAACAAACCACCACCACCCGAGTAATCACACCTCAAGAGTGTAGTAGCGGTCCAAGAACCGTACAGCGAACGCGAACACCACACACAATGTGACTCGTTAATATCTCGTAAAACCCATAGCGTATTTAACGCACACACCAAACAAAAATAAAGGTTGATGAGTGATCGGCGTATTAGTACCAGTCAACTCCACACCTCACAGTGCTTCCATACCCGGCCTATCAAACCCATAATCTATAGGACACCTCACCCCAACTTAATGGGTTGGAAATCTCATCTCGAAGCAGGCTTCCCGCTTAGATGCTTTCAGCGGTTATCCTTCCCGAACGTAGCCAACCAGCCATGCACCTGGCGGTACAACTGGCACACCAGAGGTTCGTCCGTCCCGGTCCTCTCGTACTAAGGACAGGCCTCCACAAATTTCCTACGCACGCAGCGGATAGGGACCGAACTGTCTCACGACGTTCTAAACCCAGCTCGCGTACCGCTTTAATGGGCGAACAGCCCAACCCTTGGGACCGACTACAGCCCCAGGATGCGACGAGCCGACATCGAGGTGCCAAACCATGCCGTCGATATGGACTCTTGGGCAAGATCAGCCTGTTATCCCCGAGGTACCTTTTATCCGTTGAGCGACCACGCTTCCACAAGCCATGGCCGGGTCACTAGTCCCAGCTTTCGCTCCTGCTCGACACGTCCGTCTCACAGTCAAGCTCCCTTGTGCACTTACACTCGACACCTGATTGCCAACCAGGCTGAGGGAACCTTTGGGCGCCTCCGTTACTCTTTAGGAGGCAACCGCCCCAGTTAAACTACCCATCAGGCACTGTCCCTGAACCCGATCAGGGTCCGAAGTTAAGAAATCCAGAATAGTCAGAGTGGTATTTCACTTGACGACTCCACCACCACTAGCGTGATAGTTTCACAGTCTCCCACCTATCCTACACAAACCACACCGAATCCCAATACCAAACTATAGTGAAGGTCTCGGGGTCTTTCCGTCCTGCTGCGCGTAACGAGCATCTTTACTCGTAATGCAATTTCGCCGAGTTCGTGGTTGAGACAGCAGAGAAGTCGTTACGCCATTCGTGCAGGTCGGAACTTACCCGACAAGGAATTTCGCTACCTTAGGATGGTTATAGTTACCACCGCCGTTTACTGGGGCTTAAATTCTCCGCTTCACCCTTACGGGTTAACGAGTCCTCTTAACCTTCCAGCACCGGGCAGGCGTCAGTCCGTATACATCGACTTACATCTTCGCACGGACCTGTGTTTTTAATAAACAGTCGCTTCTCTCTGGCCTCTGCGACCACCACCAGCACATCACCAAGCACGTTGGCTTCACCGGGATGGTCCCCCTTCTCCCGAAGTTACGGGGGCATTTTGCCGAGTTCCTTAACCACGATTCTCTCGATCACCTTAGTATTCTCTACCTGACCACCTGTGTCGGTTATAGGGTACGGGCAACACACAACCTCACGCCGATGCTTTTCTCGGCAGCATAGGATCACCAGATCACCCCACCACAAGTGGGGCGCCCATCAGCTCTCACACTCAATGTGGGGACGGATTTACCTACCCCCACGTGCTACGACCTTAGACCACGACTACCATCGCGTGGCCTGGCTACCTTCCTGCGTCACACCTCGCGCTTACCGACTCCACACTCAGGTCCCACAGAATCCTTCAACCAGACACCCGAAGGCATCACGGAAGAACACCGAGGTTAGTATCGTGTGTTTTGGTATTGACGGTTATGCGTCGGTACCAGAATATCAACTGGTTGTCCATCGACTACGCCTGTCGGCCTCGCCTTAGGTCCCGACTTACCCAGGGCGGATTAGCCTAGCCCTGGAACCCTTGGTCATCCGGTGGACGGGTTTCTCACCCGTCTTTCGCTACTCATGCCTGCATTCTCACTCGTACCGGCTCCACCACTCGTTCACACGGCGACTTCACTGCCAGCACGACGCTCCCCTACCCAACACCCCACCATTACGGCTATCAGGGGTGCTGCCACAACTTCGGCGGTGTACTTAGCCCCGCTACATTATCGGCGCTCAATCACTTGACCAGTGAGCTATTACGCACTCTTTCAAGGATGGCTGCTTCTAAGCCAACCTCCTGGTTGTCTTCGCAACTGAACATCCTTTCCCACTTAGCACACGCTTAGGGGCCTTAGTTGATGGTCTGGGCTGTTTCCCTCTCGACAATGAAGCTTATCCCCCACTGTCTCACTGCCACGCTGAACCTTACCGGCATTCGGAGTTTAGTTGACGTCAGTAACCCGGTGGGGCCCATCAGCCATCCAGTAGCTCTACCTCCGGCAAGAACCACGCAACGCTGCACCTAAATGCATTTCGGGGAGAACCAGCTATCACAGAGTTTGATTGGCCTTTCACCCCTAACCACAGGTCATCCCCTCCATTTTCAACTGAAGTGGGTGCGGGCCTCCACGCGCTCTTACACACGCTTCACCCTGCCCATGGCTAGATCACTCCGCTTCGGGTCTAGGACACGCGACTCAAACGCCCTATTCGGACTCGCTTTCGCTACGACTACCCCTCTCGGGTTAACCTCGCCACGCACCGCTAACTCGCAGGCTCATTCTTCAAAAGGCACGCCATCACCCCAACAAGGAGGCTCTGACGGATTGTAAGCACATGGTTTCAGGTACTATTTCACTCCCCTCCCGGGGTACTTTTCACCATTCCCTCACGGTACTATCCGCTATCGGTCATCAGGAAGTATTTAGCCTTACCAGGTGGTCCTGGCAGATTCACACGACATTCCACGAGTATCGTGCTACTCGGGCAAACACATATCGTCGGGGCCACATGTTTCGTCTACGGGACTCTCACCCACTCCGGTACTGTTTCCCACCAGCTTCGACTACACGCAGCACACATCAACGACTCGGTCATGCTGGACCGAACACGCATTCCCCACAACACCGCATACGCAACACCAGCACGTTTGACACGCACACGGTTTAGGCTGATCCAGTTTCGCTCGCCACTACTCCCGGAATCATGTTTTATTTTCTCTTCCTACGGGTACTGAGATGTTTCACTTCCCCGCGTTCCCTCCACACACCCTATATATTCAGATGCGGGTCACCACACTCTCATGTGGCGGGGTTTCCCCATTCGGACACCCTCGGATCACAGCCCGTTTATCGGCTCCCCGAGGCTTATCGCAGATTTCCACGTCCTTCATCGGCTCCTGATGCCAAGGCATCCACCATGCGCTCTTACACACTCATCACACCCAAAAAATTTGGTTGCAAAATGTGTGTGCGAAAATTTCACACTAAGATTTCACAAGAAAAATCACATTACATAACAACCCAAACAAAGTTCAGGCTGTTGATGCTCGCGTCCACTATACGATTCTCAAACCACTACCAAACACCACCCACACCCACACAACCGAAGGCTGCTGGTCTGGACGGGTTGGTCCTGTTGGTTGAAACCACACCCAACCATTGCTGGTTGGTTTGTGATTCCAGGACCCAATAACGTGTTCGTTCTAGCCCACCATCATCACACCGTCGACAAGGCATGAACCTTAACGACGCTGTGCGGGTTGAGCGAAAATAATGATGTTCCACCCTTGAGCTCCCAACCGGCACCACGTACGGGTGACACGTTGGGGTTCTTATGTGTGCTCCTTAGAAAGGAGGTGATCCAGCCGCACCTTCCGGTACGGCTACCTTGTTACGACTTAGTCCCAATCACCAGTCCCACCTTAGACGGCCCCCTCCACAAGGGTTGGGCCACCGGCTTCGGGTGTTACCGACTTTCGTGACTTGACGGGCGGTGTGTACAAGGCCCGGGAACGTATTCACCGCAGCGTTGCTGATCTGCGATTACTAGCGACTCCGACTTCACGTAGTCGAATTGCAGACTACGATCCGAACTGAGACTGGCTTTAAGGGATTCGCTAAAACCTCGCGGTCTCGCATCTCTCTGTACCAGCCATTGTAGCATGCGTGAAGCCCAAGACATAAAGGGCATGATGATTTGACGTCATCCCCACCTTCCTCCGAGTTGACCCCGGCAGTCTCCTATGAGTTCCCACCATCACGTGCTGGCAACATAGAACGAGGGTTGCGCTCGTTGCGGGACTTAACCCAACATCTCACGACACGAGCTGACGACAACCATGCACCACCTGTACACCAACCCCAAAGGGGAGGAACTGTTTCCAGAACGGTCTGGTGTATGTCAAGCCTTGGTAAGGTTCTTCGCGTTGCATCGAATTAATCCGCATGCTCCGCCGCTTGTGCGGGCCCCCGTCAATTCCTTTGAGTTTTAGCCTTGCGACCGTACTCCCCAGGCGGGGCACTTAATGCGTTAGCTACGGCGCGGAGAACGTGGAATGTCCCCCACACCTAGTGCCCAACGTTTACGGCATGGACTACCAGGGTATCTAATCCTGTTCGCTCCCCATGCTTTCGCTCCTCAGTGTCAGTTACAGCCCAGAGTCCCGCCTTCGCCACCGGTGTTCCTCCTGATATCTGCGCATTTCACCGCTACACCAGGAATTCCAGACTCCCCTACTGCACTCTAGTCAGCCCGTACCCACTGCACGCGCAACGTTAAGCGTTGCGTTTCCACAGCAGACGTGACCAACCACCTACGAGCTCTTTACGCCCAATAATTCCGGACAACGCTTGTACCCTACGTATTACCGCGGCTGCTGGCACGTAGTTAGCCGGTACTTCTTCTGCAGGTACCGTCACCCCAAGGGGCTTCTTCCCTGCTGAAAGCGGTTTACAACCCGAAGGCCGTCATCCCGCACGCTGCGTCGCTGCATCAGGGTTTCCCCCATTGTGCAATATTCCCCACTGCTGCCTCCCGTAGGAGTCTGGGCCGTGTCTCAGTCCCAGTGTGGCCGGTCGCCCTCTCAGGCCGGCTACCCGTCGTCGTCTTGGTGAGCCATTACCTCACCAACAAACTGATAGGCCGCGAGCCCATCCCCAACCGAAAAAACTTTCCACCATCACTCATGCGAGTGATGGTCATATCCGGTATTAGACCCAGTTTCCCGGGCTTATCCCGAAGTCGGGGGCAGGTTACTCACGTGTTACTCACCCGTTCGCCACTCATCCACCCCGGTGCAAGCACCAGGGCTTCAGCGTTCGACTTGCATGTGTTAAGCACGCAGCCAGCGTTCGTCCTGAGCCAGGATCAAACTCTCCATAAAAAAATTATGTTACGAATGAATCCCAGCAAGACAGCCAACCAACGATCACGGGGTGACCGAGGCTGACCAATTAATCATGTCCACACATGCTGGCGTGACCACCCGGCGAGGGGAGGCCACAAATGTGTGAACATGTGATTGTCTTACCAGAAA
>NZ_FXZB01000051.1 GCF_900169065.1 Brevibacterium aurantiacum
GTCCACGTCGAGGTCTTTCGGATGGGCAGTGTGAGAACTTCCATCATCGGAAGACCTCGACGTCTATCCGGGTAGCGACTCGCTCTGTTTGAAATTCATCGGTATACACTCTCGTTTGCGAAGAGCCGGGAATCTCGGTGGCCGAGGCAGCCCGACGCTACGCGGTCTCTCGGCAGACTCTCTACAACGCAATCAAAGGAACGGGAGCCTGCTCTCCCGATTCCTGAGGAGCTGAGCGTGTCAACCTATTGACGCCGAACGAGATGCCCGCAGTCGATTTTATGCGAAACGTTTTTTGACAAGATCGCTGACGCGGACCCGGTTGATGATCAACACCCCGGACAGCGAAGCTGCTGCCGTGAGCACGGTTGTGCTGATGAATGGGACTGCAAGAACTCGCACCGCGATTGCGAAATCCATTCCAGGTATCCATGGCAGCACTGCGATGCACAATATTGCGGCCGCGCCAGTGCTGAGTACCCCTCTCAGTCCTAAACGTGACCACCATGCTCGAATGAGGGAGTAGCCGTGCAATCGCTGCACCCCCAGCGCCGCAGCGTCGCGAGCTAGCGCACCGATCGTAGCCACAATGACCAGCGCGGCGAGGGTGCCAGAAAGCGCTAGAAGGGGCGTTGTAGACACCGGTTCGGCATCCACTGCATCGTCAGTGTCTTCAACGAACGTGGCGGGGGTGGTCAATGCTGCATCTGGATCTGTTTTGAGGATCTCTTCATTTACTTGCCGGCTGATTGCTTCAAGGAAGCCCTCGAAATCTCTCCGAATATCGGTTTCGGCTTTGTAGACACCAATCGTTGGGAGGTTCGCGAACATGTCTTCTAACGGGCGGAATGTGAGGTCGTAGCTATTCGCGAGACTCTGCGGAGTCTCCTTCGTAGCACCGGGTTTAGTCGACAGCACTGTCCCTGTGCTCTGCGTTTCGGAGTTGGTCAGCGTGTTTGCGCCTGTGAGGCGTGCACGGTCAAATATCTTCGTTGGGTGGTTGAGTCGAATGTAGTAGGTGAGGTCGAGGCCGTTTCCATCTGACTGGCGAACGGTTCTTCTCACGAGATTGACATTGTTCTCATCCGCCGCGGTAGTGAGAATACGTTCTGTCGCCGAGGGATCCTGGACGGGTACATCGCGGGGCCACATGAAGACCGTCATGTCTTGGGTGAGACCCTCAGTGGCGGTTTCCTGTGCACGCTTCATCTCGGTGGCCAGTCCAAGAGCTGCTGTAATGATGAACGTGAAGAAGAGGATGACCGCGACGAAATTTCTCACGAATGTGCGTCCTCGTGGCCTGCGTCTTGGTTTGATGTTCCTTCGTGTTTACTCAGGGAGGCGACTTCTACGGTTCTGGTACAGATTTCAGCTACTCGAAGGTCATGCGTTGCGAGGAGGAGGGTCCGTCCGTCGGCGCTCATTTCCCTCAGGAGTTTGACGATTTCATCGCGGTTGTTTTCATCGAGTGATCCGGTGGGTTCGTCGGCGAGAACGAGTTCGCATGGTTTCAGCCAAAGGCGCGCGATGGCTACTCTCTGCTGTTCTCCTCCGGAGAGAGAGTAGACGCGGCGATTTTCGTATCCAGGCAGACCCACGCGCTCGAGAATGCGGGCGATCTGCTTTGCGTGATCACTGCGGTCGGAAGAGTAGGTCAAAGCGACTTTCAGGTTTTCGCGCACCGTCGCGGAGTCAATGAGAGCGAAGTTTTGAAACAGGTACCCGAGGCGATGCCGCAAGAACAGAGTGGCATCGCGCGAGCGGGGCCGTGGTGCTGTGGTGCCGAAAAGTCGAACTTCGCCTGCATCGGGAGAGTCGAGCAGTCCAGCGAGATTGAGGATCGTCGACTTCCCAGACCCGCTGGGCCCGGTGAATGCGACCATTTCCCCGGGGCTGACAGAGAAACTAGCGTGACTGAGTACAGTCCGTCCGGTGTAGGTTTTTTCGACGTTGTCGAAAGCGACAGGGTCTACTTTTTTACGGCTGGGCATATTAGATTTCCTTGAGGCGGAGAGCGGGATGGCGGCGATCGAAGACCATGACGACAGCGGTGGCGATGACTGCCTCCACGAGCACAACGGAGCCAGTGACAGCAAGGAGAGCCGGCCATTCATCGAGAAGTACCAGAGGATGGAAATACTCTGGGATCGCCACATGGCCGCCGAGAACATAGAAACTGGTGGCTGCCACCAGTGCGGCAGGGATGAGAAGTAGCCAGGACGTTGCGAGCCCCGCGAAGACCTCCCCGAAACTCTTGAGCCTCGAGTAACCGTGGAGTCTGCGGATAGCTGAGTGCACACGCCATCGTTCATAGGCGACTACTACAGCCACGATGCTTAAGACCACGGTCAGGGCTCCGGCCACAATTGCGGCAGTGATCAACCAACGTGCATCCTCAGATGAGAGGGAAAACTGCTCGTTGATTGCATCGGCAGGGTAGACGAGTGCAGTGAAATTGTCATCGAGCTCGTACTTCTCGAACAGGGGCAGCAGCTCTTGGTAGACCTTCTCAGGGTCTCCATCGACTCTCACCTTCATTGGAGTGTCGATTTCACCGGTGATCGTGTTCTCCCAATCGCTGGCGATGGTGTTCGATCGTGTCATCACTGTGACGATGGGGTCAGGCAATGTGTTGCCCTCTTCCGGTCGTATTTGGGTGTTAAACGTGAATAGATCCTGGCCGGGCTGTGTCCATACGATGCGAACCTTCTGTTTGCGGACTGCGTCACTGACTTCGTACCTATTTGCTTCTGAGTATTCGACGTCGCTATCGGACGGGCCATTGCGTGATTCCTGCACATAGTCCCGGATCAGGTCCTCGCGATCCTTCAGAGTCTCCGGAACAGCGATGACCCAGTCAGTTTCTTCATCTGAAACTGCGATGGGTTTTCCTGAGCTATCGAGAACGGGATACTTCTCAAGATAGTTGGTGTTCACGCTCATCTGAACATAGGGCAGCACAGGGTCGTCTCCGACAACATCCATGTCAGCTGCCTCGACGTAGATCCCTCCGCGATCGTCCAGCTCGGGGTAGATGCGTTCGGCTACGGTTTTGGAGATTCCGTCAGTGCCGTCCTTGATGGCCTGGAGGTCGTCTCCATTGCTTCGTGGGAAGTAAACGGCATAGTCTGTGCTTTCACTCCAGTCAGTGAGTGCCGAAGCATCGTCTGAAACGAGGGTGAAGGCGCTGAAGAGGCCGACAGCCACGGCAATGAGCACCCCCGCGGCACATGACTTTATCCCGAATGCCACCAAAGTCTTGATGCCACCCTTGGAAGGTATCCGCATAGGTTTCCTATCGTTAGCAGAAGATCATCCGAGCTGGGGTAGGCCGACTTTTCGGCCTACCCCAGCTCGGATGAGGATACTCGAACGGTTTTGACTACGCGTTCGCGCTCCACTTCGTCTTGCAGGTCTGTGATCTCTTGCCGTAGGCGTTCGCGTTGGCCCATTTGCCCTTACTGGCGGTCTTCGTCACATTGACGGAGCCGATGATCGCACTGCCAGAGTGGCGCTTTGTGCGGTGGAAGTAGTGGGAGTAGCACTTCTTCTGCTTTCCGGCCTTCGTCGTCACTTTCTCGCTACCGAAGTTCCATGTTCCACCGCCCGGGCTCTTCTTCGCCTGGGTAGTGAAGCCTTCCCCTGTTGCCTCATCTTGCACAATGGCTTCACCTGAGGTCGCTTGTTCGCTTGAGGCGCTGACGTTGCTGGAGGAGGTGTCACTTGCCATTGCTCCAGTCCCAGTTGCCGACAGGGCAAGCCCGAGAACAACCGTCGCTATCGTCTTTGAAGTCTTCACTCCACTCTCCTGTTTCTATCAATCATTCTTCAGTGAACGGTCAGGATTGACCAATTAGTCACGCTAACGAGAAGTTCCGCAAAGCACATCGCACGATAGTATGAAGTTTCGACCTTTTTCACTCAGCAACCAGAGCCGTGGGACTGATGGAGGGTTTGGTGCCATCTAATCTGGCTTGGTTTCAGACAGATCGGGAATGTCGATCACCAGTCCACAACCTTATCCGCAAGTAGTCCGCGATGCCGTCGTCCGCGTCGCACGGATCGGGGCTCGAAAGCGACGGGCGCCCAGTGGTTGCGCACACCCCTCATTGGGGCCGAAGGTCAGACTGTGTTCGAGATGCTTGATTCGGGGGACAAGTCACCGTTTGGCTATGAAAGCTGCCTAGCTTTGGTTTGGTTGATGGTGCATTTGCGAGCACCCGGGTTCATGATTTGGCGATTTCGTGCGGCTCAGCCGCCGGTAGACGTAGAGATGACCGACGGTCTACGATAAGTAAAACGTAAGAAACGAAAATTGAGAAACGAGATGTCATGACTACAAGGGCAGCGGCACAGGACACCTTCTTCGCGCCTGGAGTCCGGGGCACTGGTGAGGTCTACGATTTCATCGAAGCCCACGCCGCGAAGACAGGCTCCCGACCCGAGCCTCACTTCTACTTATCAGGGCCAGACGCAGGCGACCAGGTGGAACTGCCACACGAAATCTACGAGATACTGGTCAAAGCTGTCGACGCCATGCGATCTGGCATGGCGGTCACAATCACCCCGAACTCACTGACGATGACGACGCAGCAGGCGGCCGAACTTCTCGGCATCACACGCCCAACACTCGTCAAGCTGCTTGACGAGGGCAAGATCCCCTTCGAGAAGCCAAACACACACCGGCGCGTACGGTTGGCTGATGTTCTCGCATATAAAGAACAGCGAAAGGCTGAGCAGCATGCGGCTATCGCTGAAATGGGTGGCTATGACGAAGGAAAGGAAGGCCGCGAGCAGGCGCTGGCTCGGATGAAGAAGGCCCGAAAGATCGTTGCCGATCGCCGACGCGCCGGCTAAGGATGGCACGATAGCTATATGTACACCGCGCTCCTCGATAGTTGCGTACTTTGGCCCAGCCTTCAGCGGGACTTCTTGTTATCCCTTGCCGCCGAGGGTGCCTATCGTTTTGTCTTCAGCGAAAGCATCCTTTCAGAGGTCGAAACCAATGAGGAGCTCAAGCTCATTGATCGCGGGCGAGACCTCGATGGTTCGCGTGCCGACGCCCTTCACCTGAGCAGCCGAATGCGCGAATCCTTCGCTGACTCAATTGTCTACGGGTGGGAAGGTCTAGAAGGAACATACGGTCTCCCCGATCCCGATGACGAACATGTTCTGGCAGCTGCCGTCGTGGGCGGAGCAGGATGCATCGTCACTGAGAATATGAGGGACTTCCCGCTCGATAACATTCCCGAGGGACTTCAAATTATTGGAGCCGTCGACTTCGCGCACGAGACAGTCAGTATGCGACCGGATCTGGGTGCGGCTGCGGTGACCGCGTGGGCGCAACGCTCGGGTAGGAAGTACGCGGCAATGTCGGAGGCGGACTTCCTTGACGAGCTCGATCGCAGATATGAATTGAACGCTGCCACCGCAATCGTGCGCAACTACTTCGATTCCAAGTAGGACTGCGCTTTAGGCAGAGGCTGCTCACACCAAACACCTGAATCGTCTTGGGAATAATGGGGACAGTGGAGCCCCGGAAACGACTTCCCTGGCATGCCGAATCAACGTAAGTGACCTCTCGAGTTGTGCCGGACTCTGGCCAAAGCAGTCATAGCGTCCGACGGATCGAAGGATACCTCGTGGAATTTGACACGATGGCGAGACAAATTCCGCCTCAGAAGTCTGTCGAGGGCCTGGTCGACGATGCCCTCTCCTGACAAGATGCCGAGATCCTACACAGTGGGTCGATTTGCCCACAATCTGCCCACAATTCCTTCAAAACCACCCCGGTCTAGGAGTATCAACGTGATGACTGTGGCCCTAGAATTCAAGGGCCGCCCCCGTCACCTGCGACGTAGAAAGTGTATAGAAGCGGCTTTCGGTAGCGCACGTGGAGTGAAGTGGTAGCACGAGTGCGGGAAACCGGTAGCAGTCTTGCTGTGGGCTTCCCGCGCTCGGCGGTGTTGGTCACGACGGATCGGGTACGCG
>NZ_FXZB01000063.1 GCF_900169065.1 Brevibacterium aurantiacum
TTCCTACACAAACCATCCGAAAGACCTCGACGTGCACCACCTTACGTTCTCCACCCCTGACCTCACCACGTTCTGCCACCTCGACACACTCGGCCTGCACTGCACGGGCCAACACGTCACCGATTCAGAAACAGTTCTCCTGTGCACCCCAACCACTGACGATGAGTGGTGCCACCGATGCGGCGGACATGGCCGGCCCCGCGATACTGTGACCCGGAAATTGGCTCACGAACCCTTCGGGCACCGTCCCACCACCCTGCTCATCCGACTCCGTCGCTACAAGTGCGAACTCTGTGGGCGCGTGTGGCGCCATGACACCGACCAAGCAGCCCCAGCCAGGGCCAAGATCTCGCGCACCGGACTCGCATGGGCTTTGAAAGCACTCGTTGTCGATCACGCCACGATCTCCGTCATCGCGGCCAAGCTCGCTGTATCCTGGCACACCGCTAATGACGCGATCCTGGCCGAAGGACATCGGGCTCTCATCGACGATCCTTCCCGGTTCGATAACGTGAGCGTCATCGGCGTCGACGAACATGTCTGGCGGCACACCAGACGGGGTGACAAGTACGTGACCGTGATCATCGATCTCACCCCGATCCGCGATCAGACAGGACCAGCGAGATTGCTGGACATGGTTGAGGGACGATCGAAGGCCGTGTTCAAATCGTGGCTGGCCCGGCAGTCGAAGGCCTTCCGCGATGGAATCGAGGTCGTGGCGATGGATGGGTTCACCGGGTTCAAGACCGCTGCTGTCGAAGAGCTGCCGGCCGCGGTGGAAGTGATGGATCCCTTCCATGTCGTCAAGCTCGCCGGGGACAGTCTGGACGAGGTCCGCAGGCGTGTTCAGCAGGAAACGACCGGGCACCGCGGGAAAAAGGGCGACCCGTTGTATCAGGCCCGGCGGACTCTGCACACCGGGTGTCAGTTACTCACCGAGCGGCAGCAGCAACGGATCGTCGCTCTCTTTGCTGATGAGAATCATGCTGATGTGGAGGTGACCTGGAGCGTGTTCCAAGACATCATCACCGCCTACCGCAACCCGGACCGAACCGCGGGGAAGAAGTCGCTGCAGTCGATCATCGACTCCATCTCGTCCGGGGTGCCTGCTGGTCTTGTTGAGCTGCGCCGGCTGGGGCGGACGTTGAAGAAGCGGGCTATGGATGAGTTGGCGTATTTCGATCGGCCGGGGACGTCGAACGGTCCGACGGAAGCATTGAACGGCAGGCTGGAACACCTACGTGGATCGGCGCTGGGGTTCCGGAACCTCACCCACTACATCGCCCGAAGCTTGCTCGAGACGGGAGGATTCAGACCCCGATTACACCCCTAACTGCGAAGAGCC
>NZ_FXZB01000050.1 GCF_900169065.1 Brevibacterium aurantiacum
TGGCCCTGCTGGAGGCACTCGAGGCCCAAGACGAGGATCTGACCATGGGAATGAGCTTCGACGAACGGTTGCGACTGGTCGTCGATGAAGCCCATTCGGTATTCAATCACGCCAAAATCGAGGGACTCATCCGCAGGGCCGGGTTGCGCTACCCGGCAGCCGACCTGCGTCAACTCGATAGGGTCGATGAACGCGGCCTGGATCGGAACGTGATCGCCCAGCTGGGGACCTGCAGTTTCATCGAGCGGGGCCAGAACGTCGTGTTCCAAGGGTTCACCGGTTCCGGGAAATCGTACCTGGGGTGCGCCTTGGCCAAACGGGCCTGCCAGCACCGGATCCGTGCGCACTATATTCGCATGCCTGATCTTGAAGAAGCTTGGGCGCAGGCGTTGGACCTGAGTTCCACAACTGAGCGACGATTCGTCGAATCTCGAAGTATTCGTGCTGGTCATAGGTTCGGGAGGAGTGTTTGTGGGACACTAACGGTCTGTCTACGATGGGTTCATGTCGCCTCGCTTGCGGAAAGTTACTACCGGATCAGGAGCCACGGCCGTCCAGATTGTGCGCAAGGTCCGCGGCAAAGTCACCGTCCTCGAACACCTGGGCTCTGCTCACACACCGGCAGAACTGACCGCGTTGCTCACCGCTGGAGAAGACAAACTCGCGTCCTACGGGGCGGCCGAGCAACTCGAACTCGAGCTGGGACTGCCCGCTGACCCCGACGTCACACCGCATACCAAAACCGTCGTAGGTTCACGCTCTGCTGTGCTCGTCGATGCGATCACCGAGTCCTGGAACCGGCTGGGCTTCAGTGAGGTCGTCGATGACCAAGCCTTCTTCCACCTCGTGTTAGCTCGCTTGATCGAACCGACGTCGAAGGCCGACAGCATTCGTGTCCTTGCCGAGCTCGGCATCAATCCGCCCCACCACAATACGTTCCTCAATTGCCTCGCCCGGGCAAGGGACCGTGACTACCGGTCACAGATCGCTGGGAAATGCTTCGACCACAGTGTGTCCACGTCGGGAATCAGCCTTCTTCTGTATGACGTCACGACCTTGTATTTCGAAGCTGAGAAGGAAGACGACCTGCGGAAAGTTGGATACTCGAAGGAACGTCGTGTTGACCCGCAGATCGTTGTTGGTCTCCTCGTCGACCGGACCGGGTTCCCACTCGAGATCGGCTGCTACGAAGGATCCAAAGCAGAGACTCACACGATCATCCCTGTCATCAAGGCCTTCCAAGACCGGCACGGTGTCACCGACATGGTCGTCGCCGCTGATGCCGGCATGCTCTCAGCCAAGAACCTTACTGAACTGGATCAGGCTGGACTACGGTTCATCGTCGGATCCCGGCAAACGAAGGCCCCGCATGATCTGGCGACGCACTTTCAGTGGACCGGGGACTGGGCCGCTGATGGGCAGGTCATCGACACGATCACCCCGAAAGGGACCAAACGCCTCGACCCTGACCGAGTGAAGAAGAAGCGAGAACCAGTCTGGTCGGCTGAGGAGTTTCCGGATGCGTGGCGAGTGGTCTGGCAGTACCGGCGGAAGCGGGCGATGCGTGATGAGCAGACACTGAATCTGCAGAGGAACAGGGCATTGGCGATCATCGAGGGCGAGAAGCCCGCGAAGAAGGCCCGATTCGTCAAGGTCACCGATGAGGATAAGGAATTCGACGAGTCCTCGTACAAGCGAGCGATGAAGCTTTCAGGCTATAAGGGTTACGTCAGCAATATCCCGGCTGACATTATGTCCGCAGCCGAGGTGATCAGTAGTTATCACGACCTCTGGCATGTCGAGCAGTCGTTTCGGATGTCGAAGACCGACCTACGTGCCCGACCAATATTTCACCGAACCAGGGACGCGATCGAAGCGCACCTGACTATCGTGTTCACGGCGTTGGCCCTTGCCCGTTTCATGCAGGATGCGACTGGAGCGTCGTTGAAGAAGATCGTGACGACTCTTCGGCCGTTGCGAGAGTTCACTGGGCGTGTGGGCGGGCAGGAAATCACGTTCGATCCCGAGGTGACCGGGCTGGCTAGAGACATCGCTGCGGCGCTACTGCCGGGACGTTTTCCGGGGCACTAAAGTTGTGGAACTCAGGGGTGCGCCTTGGCCAAACGGGCCTGCCAGCACCGGATCCGTGCGCACTATATTCGCATGCCTGATCTTGAAGAAGCTTGGGCGCAGGCGTTGGACAAACCGATGGGCACGACGAAGTTCTTGAAGAAGTACGCCGCGTTCAGCGTTCTCGTGATAGACGAATGGTTGCTCGATCATCCGGATGAGTCGATGCGCAGCATGCTGTTGGAACTGCTCGAACGCCGCTACGACTGTGCGTCGACGGTGTTCTGCACCCAGTATGCGAAGAAGGACTGGCATCAACGACTCGGATCCGGAGTCCACGCGGATGCGATCATGGACCGGATCGTGCACAACACGGTCTGGGTCGAGACCGGCAGTCACAACATGAGAGAACATGCTGCTTTGAACCCGTGACGATGAGCTGATGGGCGGCCAGTGGCCCCGAGGTCCACGGCTGCTGGCCCCCACAGGCAATATCGGTGGTCCCCAACCGCACGATCGGGTGGTCCCCAAAGCTTCAAATACTCATCCAGTGTCTTCGCTGGCTGGTAGCAGCGGTGTGTGCTCGTTGAGGTTGGTCAGGAAACGGGAAGAGATCGCGTCGAGTTGCCGGACGTGGCCGAAGGCGAACGAGCGCAGGAACGACCCCAGGGTCGAGGGCGCGTAGACACGATCGAAGAGGTGTTGCATGCCGCCGTGGCGGAGGATGTTCATGTCATCGATCGAGTCGGCCCCGGCAGCCATTCCCGCGACCAGGGTAGCCAGTTTCGGTGCCGGGTTCGCGCCCTTGTCGGCTCCGGTGGTGGTCACGGTCAGACGGTCTTCGGCGAGGTCTGGCAGGCCCGCCATCTGGGCGAGGCTCATGATCGGGACGAGCCCGGTAGTGGCCGTCAGGTTCGCATCGTCGAAGGAGTGAGACACAGACGCGGGTGTGTGGTTGAATAGCACCTGAGAGGTGCCCCTTTCTTGAACGGGAATGTTGACTTCGAACATCATCATTTTCCCAGTTCAGAAGGGGCATTTCCATTTCACGCGCGGCTTGATCCGGCTACTCGCATCGGTGGATCAAGGCTTAGTAGTACTAGGTCAGGGTCAAAGCGGCGCTGGGTTGGACAGATCTGTCAGCGAATGCACCCTACCGTTTAACAATTTTGTTGAGCTCGCATACCTGATGGACAGAATTGGAAACTGTTTTCGCTGAGTCAGCTCTCTAGCGGTCATCTGGGTCCCGCTCGTCAGAGATGGTTGCCCTGCCTTCGAGTTCGCTCGACAATTCGCGGATAAGGCGGTTGCCTTCATCGATAAACCATTGGTGATTCTCTTCGGAGTCCCACCCCGAATCTGGGTAATCGACGACGGGGTTGAAGTGAGAGCTCCAGAAGTCCATGCAAGCATGGAGATCGTCGGCCAGGTCCGCTGAAATTGGGAGGTCTGAAGTCCCCACTGCAATGTCGTCGGTGTCATGGCTCCACAGCGGTTCCTTCCGCCCCCAGTCGGGAAAGAATCGAATCTCGATTGGCGAGTTCATAGAACACAACTCTGCGTGCGGCTTCGCCGGATTACGCAGGGACTTTCTCTTTTCAGCTTCCCGAACGAATGAGAGCCCCAAGGACCAACCAAGCGGTACAAGGGCAATCGGAACACAGACCACCGAAACCACGACCGCTGCCACATAGGCGCTTATCCAACCATCCTCGATCGTGCCTGCCCACAACCATACGAAAATGCAGAAGCCGACAAGGAGTATGGACACGGACGCTACTGCGATGTATGCGATCTTCGCGCCTTTGGATTCAGGAATCAAAATTCGTTCTCCTCTCTCAGGTGTGCTGGCGGCATGTCCGATGTTCCGAATCACGGGTTTCGTCTGCGGATGATAGTTATTCTTATCGGCAAGGGCGGCGCCGTCGTTGTGTGAATTGTCGACTGCCTCCGCCGCTCGTTCGTCGCAGTGTTGTAAGTGTGTGCCACGGATCGTTGAGGCCGGTGTGGCATATTGAGATCAGACCATAATGGCAGGGGTATAGGGGAGATTCGCGGTGAGCAATAGTGACTCGGTGCACGTGATGATCATAGCCACTGACGAATCGGTAGAGCTGTATCACATGGAAGATGTGCAGTGGGTGGAGTGGGTGCTACTCGGCTGGTTCGTCGTTGGTGCCGCCATCGCGGTCTGGTTCCTGACCATCATCGTGATAAGGCAACACGCGTGGTTGTCGCTCACTCTCCTCGGTGTCGCCTCAGTCGGCCTGATCGCCGGGGGATTCTGGGTCCAGTTGGGCTCCGGAGCTTATAGGGACAGTGAGGCACTGTGGGCCTGCCCTTCGGGTCTCAACGCTATGCGAATCACCGAAGCGAACGGATATCCGTTGTCGGATGGAATCGTTCGATGTCGTGCCGACGCGAAAAGGAAGGGACTGATGCA
The DNA here is from genome assembly GCF_900169065.1 of Brevibacterium aurantiacum. Taxonomy (GTDB): domain Bacteria; phylum Actinomycetota; class Actinomycetes; order Actinomycetales; family Brevibacteriaceae; genus Brevibacterium; species Brevibacterium aurantiacum. The sequence continues at coordinate 4,514 of NZ_FXZB01000050.1, forward strand.
AAGAAGGGTGACAGCGTGAGTGTCATGCTGCGAGGGCAGCTGGCTCTATGATTGCTTCGTACTCTACTGGTGTCAATCGACCCAACCGGGCTTGTCGGCGACGTCGGTGATATGTCCGTTCGATCCAGGTCACGATCGCGATTCTTAACTGGTCTCTCGTGGCCCACCGGCGGCGGTCGAGAACGTTCTTCTGCAATAGGGCGAAGAACGATTCCATGGCCGCGTTATCGCCCGCTGCGCCGACTCGTCCCATCGACCCGATGATGCCATGACGGGCCAAAGCCCGAGTGAATTTCTTCGATCTGAATTGGCTGCCGCGGTCGCTGTGCGTCACGCATCCGGCCACGTCACCGCGCCTGGTCACAGCCATCTCGAGGGCATCGACAGCCAACCGGGCCTTCATCCTTGAGCTGATCGAATAGCCGACGATGCGCGAGGAGTAGGCGTCCTTGACCGCGCAGAGGTACAGCTTGCCCTCATTCGTATGGTGCTCCGAAATGTCGGTCAACCACAGCTGATTCGGTCCATCAGCTCTAAACTCGTGCCTGGTCCGTCCGTCGGCATCGACAACCGCGCATAGATCGTCGTGGACCGGTTGGCCCGGCTTCTTCCCGTTCTTGGCCCGGCCCTTACCGAAGGCGGAGAACCAGTCATTGGCCGAACACAACCGCCACGCAGTGCGTGCCGCCATGGGTTGGCCGGCCGCTTCGGCTTCGTCGGCGAGGTACCGGTACCCGAACTCAGGGTCATCGCGGTGGGCGTCGAATAAGGCGTTGGCCCGATACGCCTCGATGACATCGGCCCCAGGAACAGGGACGGCCAGCCACCGGTAGTAGGGCTGACGCGAGAGCTTCAGTACCCGGCACGACACCGCGACGGGGATCCCGTCGACGGCGAGCTCTCTCACGAGCGGGTAGAGCCTTTTGACGGCAGATTCGCCTGTGACAGATACGCGGCCGCGCGGCGCAGGACCTCGTTCTCCTGCTCAAGCAGACGATTACGCCGACGCATCTCTCGTAGTTCGGCGGACTCGTCGCTGGTGTTGCCAGGTTTGTTGCCGGCATCGATTTCTGCTTGGCGGAGCCATTTGTTGATGGTGCCTTCGTGGACTCCGAAGTCCTTGGCGATCTGTCCGATCGTCGTCTTGGAATCCCTGGTCTGGACGACGCGGATGACGTCGTCGCGGAATTCTTTCGGGTAGGGCTGTGGCATGGTGTCTATCCTTCCAGGCTTGCCTATGAACAAGCCAGATTAGATGTCACCTAACCCTGCATCAGTCCCCGCTTAAGCCTTGATCCACCGATTCGGTTGATTCTTGGCGGTTCGTTCGGGTTCGAGTGCGAACATGACGTGAGGGCAGGAAGTAGTGTCCCGGTCTCTCACCGGTCTCTTCCACAAATGTTTCCCAAGGTCTCCTCCAGACCCTGCGGCGTCGTGCTCGAGCAGGAGCGAATCGGTCAGGACAATGATCGTGTAGGTGGGCTCAGAGCCGCGTGCCAGAGTCGTGCGAATTCCGTCGCCCACGGCCACCGTCTC
>NZ_FXZB01000069.1 GCF_900169065.1 Brevibacterium aurantiacum
GCATTCAGCCATTGCTTATCGGCCGCCGGTCGAAGTTCATTCTGAATGGATCAACCAGAGTGATACCGAGTCGGTGGCTGCTTAGATAACCAGGAAAATAGCCCTCTATGAAACCCGGGGCTTGACAATCATTCCTGTGATCAAACGCTTCCAAGACCGGCATCAAGTATCGGACATGGTCGTCGCTGCCGATGCTGGCATGTTGTCAGCAAAGAATCTCAAGGAACTCGATGACGCAGGCCTGCGGTTCATTGTTGGTTCCAGGCAGGTCAAGGCCCCGCACGACCTGGCAACGTATTTCCACTGGAACGGCGATTGGGCCGATGACCAGACCGTCATCGATACGATCACTCCTCGTGGCCAGAAACGACTTGACACAGACCGAACAAAAACGAGGTCGGAACCCGTCTGGGACGCGGAGTCGTTTCCGGATGCGTGGCGGGCAGTCTGGCAGTACCGACGCAAGCGTGCAATGCGCGACGAACAGACCCTGAATCTGCAGCGCAACCGCGCTATCAGCATCATCGAGGGAGACTCGCAACCGAAATCAGCGAGGTTCGTCAAAACCAAGGGAGCGGAGAAAGTCTTCGACGAGAAGGCCTATGACCGGGCAATGAAGCTGTCCGGGTTCAAGGGGTACGTCACCAATATTCCAGGGACCATCATGCCCGCAAGGGAGGTCATCGGCAGCTATCACGACCTCTGGCATGTCGAGCAGTCGTTTCGGATGTCGAAGACAGATCTCGATGCCAGGCCGATATTCCACCGGACCAGGGACGCGATCGAGGCTCACCTGACGGTCGTGTTCACCGCGTTGGGTGTGGCGAGGTTTATGCAAGACGCATCAGGGGTGTCGTTGAAGAAGATCATCACAACGTTGCGTCCGTTGCGGGAGTTCACTGGCGTCATTGGTGATCAGGAGATCACTGAATATCCGTCTTGTTGGGGGCCGTCAATCGTGAGCTCGGGGGCCAGTTGCTTGGTCGCGTGATCGTGGGCGTCGGGACCATCTATGGCGTGTGCGGGGGCCACGAACTATAAGCTCCTTTCACCG
>NZ_FXZB01000049.1 GCF_900169065.1 Brevibacterium aurantiacum
TCCTTGCTGAGCCCGAGCTCGTTCGCGACGCGGGTGATTGCCCCGTTCGCTGTCTCGGGGTCAGCTTGAGCATGGATGACGAGTTCGACGGCGCGAGCCTTGAGTTCGTCGGTGTATTTCACTGGCATGAGAGAATCTCCTTCTTCCAATCTCCCTGCCTCTATTATCCCCGGGGCGATTCACAGGACTGCCCGTTGAAGCTCAACCCGTACGGAGGGTCGGTCACGAGCGCGTCAATACTGGCCGTGGGTAGGAGCGGGAGGAGTTCGACTGCGTCCCCGAGGTAGAGCGTCGCCCGGTCATCGGCGAACACGGGCGCGGGTAGTTCGGTCAGGCGCTCGGCGGGCGGCGGTGTGGGGTCTGGCATGACGGGGGCTCCCTGCTGTTCGGGGTCTGTTCGCCGCCGTGTGCGACGAACAGGATCACCCAGCAGGTACGGGGCCATCCGCAGAACCGCGTGCCCACACGAGCCTCGTGTCGATGCGAGCAGAGTCTGCCGATTTCACCGCTTCGTGCCATTTGAGGAGCCCGCCGAGTTTCCCTGATTCCCAGTGCTCAAGATCTCCCACACACGATCGGCAATCAACGGTTGAGCGGGATTTATTGCATCAGAAGTCACATCCCAGACCAGTGTTGACCGCGACGTTGTCGATCGACTCGATCGACAACCCTTGCGCCGATTGCACCTCTTCGGTTTTTTTACCGTAAAAGTCACATCGTGAGATTTAGGTAACGACCGGGGGTGGTGCATGGTCGGCGAGTTCCCTGGTTCAGCGCGGCTGATGCTGGTACCCGGGGTGGCGCATCTGAACGAGCGAGCGGCCGTGTTCGAGGCAATGGTCGCAGGCTGGACCCGGCAGCAGCTCTCGCGTCAGCTCGGCCAATCGACCTTGCGGGATCGTGAGCGGCTCATCCGGCGCTTTCAGGACTTCACCGAGCAGTATCCGTGGGAGTGGACACCGGGCGATATGGAGGACTTTACGGTGTCGCTGACGTGCGGCGCGGATCGACTCGCCGTATCGACGATTCGCGGCTACCACCTCACGTTGCGCATGTTCTGCGACTACGTCACCGATGCACGCTACGAATGGCCCGTACAATGTCAGGATCGCTTCGGCACATTCCCGGTGCAGGTGTGCAATGAATGGAACACGGTCGCGCACCTGAACGAGTACGAGGGCAGACCGCAACGTCGCCCTCTGACGTATCGGGAGTTGCAGGATCTCTTCGACTGGCTCGATACACGGATCGAGCAGATCGTGCGCCTCGGCCGGAAAGGGTCGCTTGCCGCGTGGCGCGACGCGACGATGATCAAGACGACCTATGGGTTCGGGCTCAGGCGCAACGAGCTCGTGCGCCTGGACTTGCCCGATCTGCGTCCGAACCCGCACATGCGAGCTTGGGGCACCTATGGGTCGATCCATGTGCGGTTCGGGAAAGCGATGAAAGGCTCATTGCCGAGGCGCCGCACGGTTCTCGCTGTTCCCGAGTTCGATTGGGCCGTCAATGGTCTGCGGCAATGGGTCGAAGAGGGGCTGCCCCTGTTCGAGGCGGGCAACCAGGCCGCACTCTGGCTGACCGAGCGGCGCAGCCGGGTCAGTGTCCGCCACGTCGATGAACTCTTCGCCGACACACGCAGCGAGATCGGCCTTGAAGAGCACTTGACCCTGCATTGCCTGCGGCACTCGTATGTGACCCATCTGATCGAGTTCGGCTACCCGGAGCACTTCGTCACCGAACAGGTCGGGCACCGTTGGGGGTCGACGACCGCGATTTACACCTCGGTGTCCAACGACTTCAAGAACAAGACCCTGCAGGCCGCTCTTGCCAGGGTCTACCGAACCGAAGAGGAGGCGAGCCCATCATGAGGACGATCCAGATGCAGTGGAATCTGCGGCAGGTCATGGCCGACCGTGGCATGTTCCAGACCAGCGAACTGATGCCGCTATTGGAAGAACGCGGCATTCACCTGACCCGAGAGCACGTCTACCGGCTCGTGACGAAGACCCCGCAGCGCCTGAACACCGAGGTACTCGTCGCGCTCTGCGACGCATTGGGCTGCACCCCGAACGATCTCATCGTGCCGGTCGTCGCCGAGCAGCGGGCGGCCCGCACCGGCACGCACAACGAGGGCGGCCCGAAGATCGGATCCATCCGTCCGATCCGGGCGGTGATCCGCAGGCCCGACGGCGTCGACGAGTGAATGCACGCCGGGCACCGGTCTGCATCCGATGCGAGCGACTGACCGGATCATTCGAGTTACCAGAGGGAAAGATCTGTCAGAACTGCTGTCGCTACCTCGCTTATCACCCCGCCCGCTGCCCAGGCTGCAGCCAGTTTCGCCCCTTGCCCTACCTCTCAGTGACCGCACCTGCACAGTTGATTTGTGCCGACTGCGCGGGGAAGCCGCCCGTGTTCGTCTGTGAGAAGTGTGGTCGTCAAGATCAGCCCTATGGGGTTCGTCGTTGCGCTTCCTGCGTTCTGAGCGAACGCCTCCATGTGCTGCTGCTTGATCCCCGCACCGGAGAGATCCACGAACGTCTTCGGCCAGTCTTCGACGCGCTCGTGGGGTCGCATCGGCCGCAGAACGCGATTACCTGGTTGCAACGACCGCCCGGTCACGGCCCTACCCTTCTCCGTCAGATGGCCTCTGGCGAAGTGAACATCTCCCACGACACCTTCGCCCGACGGCCGATGGATCGCGCACACAACTACCTGCGCGATCTCCTTGTCGCGCTTGAGGTCCTCGAACCCTACGAACCACTGATCGAGCGCATTGGGCCTTGGCTTATCGACCGTGTCGCGGGCATCAGCGCGATGCACCGACAGACCATCGACCAGTTCGCACGCTGGGTTATTCTCCGTCGATTGCGCACAGCCGCCGACCAGGGCAGGCTCACCAAAGCGATGGCCGAGGGCGCGCGGCAACGCCTGAACCGCTCGATCGACCTGTTGGCATGGCTCGAGCACAAACAGACGACGATCCTTGAGGTTACTCAGCACCGACTCGAGCTCTACCTCTCCACCCAAGTGATGTCAATGTCGATGATGCTGCACCCGTTCATCACTTGGATAAACCGCACTGGGATCAACAACCGTATCTCCGTGAAGAACCCGAACCCCAGCCAAGCGCATGTCACGATGGGAGATGCCGACCGCTGGCGTCATATCGGCACCCTCCTGCGCGACGACTCGATCCGGCTTTACACCCGCATCATCGGCCTCTTCATCCTGCTCTTCGCGCAGCCCCTCACCCGAGCCTACGACCTCCGCACCGAGCAAGTAACCGCGCCACAACGAGGCCCTGTGCTCGTCACATTCCGCGAAACCCCGGTCGAGATGCCCGAACCCTTGGGCATGCTCATCCGACAACAGCTCACACACCGAGTCAACGCCTCCTACGCTTCTCTCGACAACGGCTGGCTCTTCCCAGGCGGAATCCCCGGCCGTCCGATAGCCACCGAGAACATCCGAGGCCAGCTTGTCGAACTCGGCATCCCACCCCACCAAGCCCGGCATGCAGCCATGTTTGGCCTCTCAGCTGAGGTGCCGCACACGATCCTCGCCCAAACACTCGGAATCTCTCAGACCGCCGCACGAGCATGGGCAGGCCTCGCGGCTCGAGACTGGGGCGGCTATATCCGCGAGAGAAACGACAGAGGCAAACTCAGTCCTTAGGCTTGGACGGAGGTGTCGGCCTCGGCTTCGCGGCCTCGGTCAGTTCCGTGAAGGCTTCCTCGACGTCGGGCCGCGGTGTTGGATTCTTGTCGTCAGCCATTTTTCTTCTCCACAGAATCGTCACCGTGAGTCAGTGTCTCAAAGGCTTCTTCGACGTCAGGGCGTTCCGGGGGCGGAGGGGGTGTGGACGGGGTTGGTCTGGCCATTGGTTGGGTCTCCTCTCAGGACAGATGCATTGATACCAGCGACAAGCAGCGCAGTCACTACGCCACTTACCAAGAGCACGAACGCCGACTTGGTTGCCTTTGCGCGTTTCTCATTCTTCGAGTTTCGTTTCTCGATTTCGCGTACCTTCACTTCGAGGATGTAGTCCTCCATCGCTTCCATACGCTCAGAAGCATTAACCCATCGAGTGACAAGGAATCGGCCGGAAGGCGAGTCAATCGTCGACGGCCAGAGCGAGACCGCCGCGGCAATGATCGTTGCGACAGTGAGCGCGAACGGCACTAACCCGAGGTACCACGATCGGGCATCGACTAAGCCTGTGAAGGTTGCCCCCGCAAGCACTCCGGCGGCGACAACGACAAACGAGGACTTCGTGTCGATTGACCGAGTGCGTTCGATCGCTGCGTTACGGAGCGTGTCGAGTTCAGAACTCAGAAGTCGAATTCGCTGAAGGCGCTCGCGTGACGCCAACCGCTCTTTTCGGCCCACGATGCTCCTTCGGCTCGCTGTATTCAACCAGCATATCGAGCGAGTCTTTAGAGACGTGAGAGCAGAACGAATCCCGCCATGAATAGTGCTGACCCGCCACTAACACCCTTGTCGGGTCGTCGATCCTCGAACAGGCCCTCATGGAACTGGCTGTAGCGGAGTTGCAGACTTGGCAGCATATCTCCGGCATGAGCTTGCGTAGATGCGTGGAGCTACTCCGTACCGCTGCTTGAAAGATCGCGGCGCGACCGCCGCATCGCGCCAACCCACGGCCGCACCGATCTCGCCTACCGTGAGGCTGGTGGTCGCGAGAAGTTCAGCCATCCGGTCGGCGCGGAGTTGACGAAGGAATGCCGCCGGTGATCGACCTGCCCACGGCCACCGGGCGGTCGCTGGCGGAGCACGCCCCCACCACCGCAGGGAGGGTGTCCTCATGAGCCCCGCCACTGCTCCGGTATTGGCGGCGGACCTGACCGCCGGGCTACGCCGGCTGAAACTGGCCGCGATGCGCCAACTCGCCCCTGAGTTGCTCATCACCGCCAAGACCCAGCGGTGGAGCCCCGAGGAGGTGCTGCGAGCCCTGGTGGAGGCTGAGGTCGCCGCCCGCGATGCCTCCAACGAGCGAGCCCGGCGCAAGGCCGCCGCCTTCCCGGTGCTCCAGACGATCGAGGAGTTCGACCTGGGCGCCTCGGCGATCCCGGCACCGACGTGGGCCTACCTGAGCAGCCTGGAGTGGGTGGGGGCCAAGGAGAACTTAGCGCTGATCGGACCGGCCGGCACAGGTAAGTCCCACACCCTCATCGCACTGGGGCACGCGGCCGTGGTCGCCGGGCACCGGGTGCGCTACGTCACCGCCGCTGACCTGGTCGATACCCTCTACCGACACCTGGCCGACAACACCGTTGGCAAGGCCATCGAGACGCTGCTACGCAACGACCTGGTGCTGGTCGATGAGATCGGATTCGCCCCGTTGGACGACACCGGGGCCCAGTTGCTCTTCCGGTTCGTGGCCGCCGCTTACGAACGCCGCTCCCTGGGCATCGCCTCCCACCACTCCTTCGAAGACTGGGGACGGTTCTTGCCCGAACACACCACCGCCGTGTCCATGCTCGACCGGCTACTGCACCACGCCACCACCGTGGTCACCAGCGGCCAGTCCTACCTCATGCGACAAGCCCGAGCCCGACAAGGAGGTGAACACCTACCCCACTGATCAACCATGACAGAGGGTGGGGACTTCTACTTGGCCAAAACTGGGGACCTGGAACTGGCCCTTGACAGTCTGCGCGTTATGCCTTCGCAGTTCGATTCTCGGCTGATTCATGCTCTCTCAGCGGAGGTATTCGACGGGGCGGGTCGGATGAGCGGTCAAGCCACAGAACGTTGTGAGTACACCGTATATCCTGGAGTCTCGCCAAGCCGCGAGATTGTCGCCGCGATTTCCTTATTGAACGCAACCCTAGACCGTGGATGGCAGATTGCTGATCTGGCCAGTGCTGCGGCGTTGTCAAGCTCTCAGTTGACGCGTTTGTTTCGTACCCAGATCGGCGTCTCAGCGGCGGCGTTGCTTCGCCAGCTTCGCGCAGGTTCTCGCAACCACAAGACTTGAGGTTGCAGAGGCTGTGGCGGCGGTGGGATGGACTGATCCTGCAGTTGCGTCGCGGGCATTCGACCAGCGAAATGGAGTAGCTCGCTGAGTTTTTGCGGCCTTTTACCGCAGTGGAAGCACGAACTTACCTCGGCTTGGCGAATCGTTGCGTTATTGCACGACAGCCACGATCAGGGCAATGCCGAAAAGGATGAGGAAGCCTCCAGCTATCTTCGTGAGCCAGGGCACGACGCGTGCCAACCGGGCGAGGGCTCTGCGGGATCCGAGGGCGACCGCAATGATGACATCCCAGACGAGCACAATGGTGAACATCCAGGTCCCGTATGCAACGAGTGTGAGTGGTGCTGCCCCAGCGAGCGCAGTGGCGAGGCTGAGATAGAAGAGCGCGTTCTTGGTGTTTGGAAGGGCCTTCCGGTAGCGAACGTGTAACGAAGTGGTAGCAGCTATGTAAGAACCTGGTAGCACTCATGGAGGATTGCTTTCACCCACGACATCGAAGTCGTGACAAGTGAAAGGAACCCT
>NZ_FXZB01000048.1 GCF_900169065.1 Brevibacterium aurantiacum
ATGGGCAGACCGAGGTCGACCCGGTCGGGGTGGTGATGCCGCTGACCGCGTGATTCGTAGCCCGACCCCGCTGCTTAATACCAAGTTAAAGGAACTACCGAAGAACACCACGAAAAGGGACTTGACCTTCGTGGCACGCAGTTCGGCCCCGGTACACCGACTCATCATCAGATTCGATGAGTCGGTGTACCGGGGCCGAATGCCCTTGGGTCAGAATCGATTCGCGCCGACGGGCCGGGAGCGTTCACCAACCCGCCGGGTCATCGATCACCGCCCGGACTGAGCTTTGCGGCGAGCGAAGAGGATCGTCACCGCGCCTCCCAGAATCAGAGCGGCACCCGCAGCGAGTCCGGTGATCTCAGCACCGGTGCGAGGCATCGAGCCGGCATTTCCGGGATCATCGCCTTCGCCGGCATCGCCTCCGGTACCGGTGACCACGAATTCGCCGCTCAGGCCCTGGTCCATGCAGTTCACCTTCACCGTGTAGGTACCGACATAGGCTGCCGGGCTGTTGTCGAGGCCGTAGACCTGGACCGAGGCCGCACCGTTCTCGTTGGCTTCGACCGTCCTGTCATAGAGCTTCTCGCTGGGTTCGAATCCCCAGACCTCGAACAGAATGTCACTGCCGGGCTCGCACTCGGTCACTGTCATCGTCACGCCTTTGTCCCGGTTGACGAAGTCCTCGCCGGAGATCTCTTTCGGGTCGATGGCGAGCTTGGGGTCGACAACGCTGCCATCATCGGTCACGGTGAACGTGGTCTCCGCGCTGCGGTCTCCGCAGGTGGCCATGACGAGGAAGTCGCCGACCCACCCTGTACCGCCATCACCGTCGGGGACGAAGTTCGCGGACCCTGCGGCGTCCTCACCTGCTTCCTGCGATTCCTCCCACACAGTGGTGTCAGGATCACGCTTTGTGCTCACTCGGAAGTTCACCTCGTCGTCAACATGGCAGTTGACGAACGTCAGGTGGACTCCGTTCTCGAGGAACTTCTGCAGCCCCTGAGTCTTGGGTGTCACGGTGAGATCCGCGTTCGATTCATCGCCGTCGCCGTCGCCTTCGCCTTCGCCTTCGGTCACGGTGAAGGTCGACTCCGCGCTCTTGTCCCCGCACGAAGCCGTGACCACGAAGTCACCGACCCAGCCGTCACCGCCTGTACCGGGGATGAAGGTGGTGAATCCGGCCGCATCCTCACCGGCCATCTGCGAGTCTTCCCAGATAGTGGCGTCGGGGTCGCCCTGGCGAGTGATGCGGAAATTGACCTCTTCATCCACCACGCAGTTGACGAGGGTGATTTTGACACCATCGTTCATGAAGTCATCCAGGCTCTGAGTATTCGGCGAGACCGTGAGGTCAGCCTCCGCATCCTCATCATCGGGTGCGACGACGGTGACGCTGCCGCTGAAGGTCTTCGACTCCTCACCGGCGCGGGCGACAGCCACTGTGACATCGAGCGTGTCGCCTGCCTTGAGCTCGGTATTGCCGAGGATCGTTCCGGTGAAGGCACCGTCACTCTCAACGGTCGTCGACGTGGCCTCACCAGGTTCGGCGGTGACAACGTCCCCAGCTTTGAGAGGATCGACGGTGTATCGGATGCCCTGGTTGGGGTCACCGATCTCTTCGGCCGTCATCTCTGTCTTCTCAAGCGAGAAGCCGGCTTCGATAGCCGCGGATTCCTCTGCGCCGTCGTTGGCGCCGTCGTCAGCTGTGCCGTCATCAGTTGCGCCGTCGTCAGCTGCGTTCGGATCGGCTGCCTCGTCCGTAGGTGGTTCGGTGGCCTCAGCGTCACCCTCCGCTTCAGTGGTACCTGTGCCCGGGTCGGCTGCGTCGGCGCCGGTATCGTCGCCTTCACCGGGATCGGCGGGGGCTTCGCTGAGAGCCTCTGCGCCTTCTTGCGCGGCCGAGGCTTGGGTTGTCGTCGTTGTGTTTGCGACCGCCGGACCGACTCCCATAGTGGAGACTGCCAGGGCGATGCTTGCTGCAAGTGCCAGCCGTTTCATGATGTTCCTTCCAGAGAACTGTGTGGCTGCCATGTTCGGTTATGGAAAGGACCATACGTACGTAGTTAGTGGGGTGCGACTTTTGGTCTTTTAGTTCATGACGGAAATGTGATTGAGATATTCCAGAATGTTTATCTCTTTGAGACCTCGCAATATTCCGGTCTGCGGTCGGCCCTGCGTCTTTCGGATCCGGCTCCCCCGCCACCATGTCTTTCACTCCCGAAACAGCGCCGGAGACTGCGCATGAGCGGAGTCGGGTCCATGTCACGGTTGTGCAGAGATGATCGTCTGGGGCCGAAAATCGTTACCTCCGAAGTAAATTGATTTCGGGCCCCACAGCCGAAGCTGCAGGGGCCGAGTCACCAGATGCGATCAATTCATCATTCGCAAAGGGCTCAGGTTTCGGTGGAGGCACCGTCACTATCACCAGTGCCATCAACCTCATCCGTGTCATCAGCATCATCAGTGTCGGTGTGATCGTCGACGACGATTCCGGTGTCGGTCTCGGCAAGCACCTCGGCAGTGAATTGCTCCTCCGCATCTTCGCCTCGGAACTGCGACATGTAGAGGCGGTAGTACGCACCCTCGGCAGCCAGCAGCTCCTCATGATTGCCGTGTTCGACGATGGCTCCGTCCTCCATCACCAGGATGGTGTGGGCGTCGCGGATCGTCGAGAGGCGGTGAGCGATGACGAACGATGTCCGGTCCGTTCGCAGCGCTGCCATGGCCTGCTGGACAAGCACCTCGGTGCGGGTGTCGACCGAGGAGGTCGCCTCATCGAGGATGAGCAGCGACGGGTCGGCGAGGAAGGCACGCGCAATGGTGATGAGCTGGCGTTCACCGGCGGAGACGCTGCCGCCGTCGGAGTCGATGACCGTGTCATAGCCCTCGGGCAGCTGCCGCACGAAGCGATCGACCATGGTGGCCTGGGCCGCGGCCATGACCTCGTCATCGGTGGCGTCGAGCCTGCCGTACCGAATGTTCTCCCGGATGGTGCCCTCGAACAGCCACGCGTCCTGGAGCACCATGCCCACATGGGAACGCAGATCTGCTCGAGTCAGATCCTGGGTATCGATGCCATCGAGGTAGATGTGACCACCGGTGATCTCATAGAAGCGCATCACCAGGTTGACCAGGGTGGTCTTACCTGCCCCTGTCGGCCCGACGATGGCCACCGTGTGACCAGGCTCGGCCGTGAACGAGACCTTCTCGATGAGTGGAGTGTCCTCGGTGTAGCGGAAGCTGACCTCGGAGAACTCGACCCGGCCCGGTGTGCGCTGCGGCAGCGTCTCCTGGGCATCATCGGGCTCTTCTTCCTCGGCATCAAGGAGTTCGAAGGTCCGCTCCGCCGAGGCGACGCCGGACTGCAGCATGTTCGCCACGCCTGCCATCTCGGAGATCGGCTGGGAGAACTCGCGGGAGTACTGGATGAACGCGGTCGCATCACCCAATGTCATCTGCCCCGAGGCCACCTTCAGACCACCCGCGACGGCGATGAGGACGTAGCTGAGGTAGGACACGAACTGCATTGCGGGCATGATCATGCCCGACACGAACTGCGCACCTGCCGAGGCTTGGTACAAGGACTCGTTGCGACGGTCGAACTCTTCGAGCATGATCTCGTCGCGGCCGAAGGCGCGGACCACGTCGAGGCCGGAGAACGATTCTTCGACGTGTCCGTTGACTTCACCGGTGTGCTTCCACTGTGCTTTGAACATCTTCTGCGACCGGGTGCCGATGACTCCGGCGATGACCGCAGACAACGGAAGCGCGATGAGTGCCAACAGCGCCAGCTGCCAGGACACGATGAACATCATCACGCCGATTCCCAGAATGGTCAGAGCCGATTGGACGAGCTGAGAGAAGGCCTGTTGCAGCGCCTGCTGGATGTTGTCGACGTCGTTGGTCACCCGCGACATCACGTCGCCGCGCTGCCTGGTGTCGAAGTATCGCAGCGGGAGTTTGTTGATGGTGCGTTCGATGTCTTCGCGCAGCCGGTAGACGACCCGCATGACGAGGGCGTTGAGGATGTAGCCCTGCGCCCACATGAGCATCGAGGCCACGAGGTACATGAGGAGGACGATGATGATGATCTGGCCCAGGGCGTTGAAGTCGATGCCCTGTCCGGGAACGACTTCTGCCGTGGCGAGCATATTGGCGAAGTCGTCCCTGCCTTCGGCGCGGGCACCGGCGATGATGTCGTCGATGTCGGCTCCCGCCGGCAGCTGTGACCCGATGACACCGGAATAGACGATGTCCATGGCCTTGCCCAGCACCTTCGGGGCGATGACGGTGAGGATGACCGAGCCGATGACGAGCGCCACGACGTTGATGAGGCCGAGCTTCTCCGTCGCCATCAGCCCGAAGAGTCGTTTGACCGAGGGCCAGAAGTGCTTGGCCTTCCGGGCCGGGGTGTCGCTGAACATGTCCCCTTCATCACCCTGGGGAAGGTACTCCTCTTCGCTGCTCTGCGTCGTATCGGGTTCGACTGTCGCCGCCGAGGTGGATGATGTCGCCGAGGTGGTGGTTTCGTTGTTCGCCATGTCAGTTCACCCCTTCGGTGGCCAGCTGGGATTCGACGATCTCCTGGTAGGTCTCGTTCGCGTCGACGAGTTCCTCGTGCGTTCCCCGACCGACGATCTTGCCTTCGTCGAGGACGATGATCTGGTCGGCGTCTCGAATCGTTGAGACGCGTTGGGCCACGACCACCACCGTCGAATCACCGGTGGTGTCGTCTAGGGCGCTGCGCAGTCGGGCGTCGGTGGCGACGTCGAGGGCAGAGAACGAGTCGTCGAAGACGAAGATCTTCGGCTTGGCCGCCAGCGCTCTGGCGATGCAGAGCCGCTGCCGCTGTCCGCCGGAGAAGTTCGTGCCGCCCTGGGCGACGCTCGCCTCAAGCTGATCGGTCTTGTCGGTGACGAAGTCGTCGGCTTGGGCCGTGGTCAGTGCCTCCCACAGTTCCGAATCATCGGCGAATTCGTTTCCGAACCGGAGGTTGGAGGCGATCGTGCCGGAGAACAGATACGGTTTCTGCGGCACCAGACCGACCAGCTGTGCCAGCTGGTGGCGGTTGAATGCGCTGACGGGGACATCGTCGATGAGCACCTCACCTGACTGCGGATCGAGCAGACGAGGAATGAGGTTGACGATGGTGGACTTGCCGGCACCTGTGGCACCGATGATCGCAGTCGTCGTTCCCGGCTGTGCGGTGAAGCTGAGGTTCTCGAGAACGGGAACCTCAGCCCCGGGATAACCGAAGGTGACATTGCGGAACTCGAGCTCACCTCGGCGAGGGAGTTCGTCGACGCCCTTCGGGATGATCATGGACGAGGTGGAATCGAGGACCTCGGAGATGCGCTCAGCACAGACGACGGCGCGGGGAATCATCATCATCATGAACACACCCATCATCACGGCCACGAGGATCTGCAGGAGGTACTGCAGGAAGGCTGTGAGCGATCCGACTTCCATCTGGCCTGCGTCGACGCGGTGGCCGCCGAACCACAGCACGGCGGCGGTAGCCAAGTGGAGGATCATCATGATCGCGGGGAACATGAGCACGAAGAGGTTGCCGACCTTGACCGAGGTCAGCGTCAGTGCCCGGTTGGCGTCGGCGTAGCGGTCGGCTTCGAAGGGTTCGCGCACGAACGCACGCACGACCCTGATGCCGGTGATCTGTTCACGGAGGACTCCGTTGATGTCATCGACCTGCTCCTGCATCCGCCGGAACAGCGGCATGAGCAGATAGACGAGGATGCCGACGACGATGAACAGCGCCGGCACGGACACCCACACCAGCCAGGACAGTCCCACGTCCTCGCGCAGGGCCATGATGATTCCGCCGATGCACATGATCGGAGTGGAGACCATGAAGTTCAGGGTCATGAGCACCAGCATCTGGACCTGCTGGACGTCGTTGGTGTTGCGGGTGATGAGGGTGGCGCTGCCGAACTTGCCCACCTCCAGCGTCGAGAGTTCATCGACCTTGCTGTAGATAGCCCGGCGCAGATCCCGACCCACTCCCATGCCGGTGCGGGCACCGAAGAAGATGGCGGTGACGGCAGTGACGACCTGGACGAGGCAGACGATGATCATCGTCATTCCGGTCGACCAGATGAAGTCGGTATCGCCTTTGGCAACACCCTGGTCGATGATCTGTGCATTCAGGCTCGGCAGGAACAGGGCTGCGATGGTCGCGGCCAGCTGCAGGACGACGACGAAGACGATGTAGAGCCAATAGGATCGAGCGTATTTCAGGGACAGGCGTAATAGGGCCACGATGGAAGTCCAGTGATATGAGTGGTTCGCGAAACGGCGTTGAGAATTTCAAAAGCGCAACAGACCATCTTACATGCGCTCCCCTCCCGAGCAATAGATCTGGCCTGCTTCTTCTGTGCTGACAGTTCACCATGCGGCACTGACACGAGCGGGTGAAACCAGGTCCGACCTCACCGGTGGCTGGGCGTGCCTCCTCGCTAATCGCACGGACACCTCTAGTCTTGAAATCATGAGCACAACTTTGCAGGACCTCGTCAATCGCGCCGTCTTCTTCTCCACCGAGATGCAGACGCACTTCGGCGCCCTCATCGCCGATGCCGAATGGGAGGTCGACTTCACCTCCGATCCGCATCTGAACTTCACCTCCGCTGAGGGAACCGTCCTGCGAGGTCGCCCGCATCTGCTCGGCTCGGAGTCAAGCGCGCAGAGCACGTGGCTGTGGGGTTGGGAGAACGTCAACGAGTTCCCCGAGCCCGTCGTCAGTCTCGCCCATGAGGTTCGCAAGTTCGGTGCCGCAGAGGATGTGGCCGAGCTGATCACGGAAGAGCTCCCCCTCGACGAGGAGTTGGCGCTGCGCCTGACATTGGCGGCGAAGGAAGCCACCGGAAAGTGGGCGCACTATCCGGCCGCAGCAGGTGCCGGCACGACGGTCTGGCTCCTCGTTGATGCTCCGGAGCTGACCTTGCCCGAGCCTCAGGTCAAGACCACTGTGCGTGCCCTCATGCAGGGCCTGACGCAGACAACGGTGACTGATCATCGCGCCGCGCTCGTGGCGTATGTCAGCAAGCGCGGCATTCCCACCGCGGAACTGCCCGAGGGCGGTCTGCGTCTGCTCTTCGCCGACGGGTCGGCCGATCTGACCTTCGACGAGGAACGCCGCATCTCCAATTGCGAGATGGGCGCACCTCTCGAAGGTGAGGCCGCGCAGCAGTACGCGCAGGCCACCGGAAAGTCCACGACAGACTCCGAGGCTGCCGGAACTCCTGTCGGGGAGCCAGCTGCACAGCCGGTTCCTGCAGAGTCGAGCCCGGTCTCTGAACCGGCTGCTGCTGACACGAGCACAGCCGCTTCCACATCGGCGGATGCCGCCTCTGCACCGGCGCCGGCGGAGTCTCCCACCGAAGCGCCTCGTGAGACTGCCCCAACCCCATCGCCCGCCGAGGCGAGTGCCGGTGACGAGCGCGACTCGGCTTCCGCTCGTCCCACACCTGACACCGAATCGGCGCAGCCGACGGCTCCCGAGTCACAGCCTGCCGCCTCCGCTGCAGACGAGGCGCAGGAAGACGATCGCCAGCCACAAGAGGCAGAGACCAAGGCTGAGGAGCCGAAAAAGAAGAAGGGTCTGTTCTCGAAGCTCTTCGGACGTTGATTCGTAGACGGTGGGTGCCCATCAACGGTTGATGGGCACTCGCGGTTCCCAGCTGAAGTCGCGGTCGAAGAGGTACCGTCGTTCAGGATCAGGGGTCAGGGTTGTCACCAGGCCCTGGCCGGTGAGTCTGACGTTGCCGGATTCGTCGGTGGAGTAGGTCAGAGTCGCCTCATCCTCATAGTCTCTGTCGAGGCCCTGTGACCCCTTCTGTTGTGGATAGAGTTTCATCGTGACTTCGTTGCCGTCTGCAACGCTGTAAGTGCCTCTCTGCAGGCTTCCGTCTTCGTATCGCAAACCGACGGCTGCTGTCCCCGCCTTCGTCAGTTGACCGAAGGCAGCCTGGGTCAGCTGGGAATCGCCGAAGTTCGGTCTGCTGCCACCTGAGACCGTGTAGATACCGGCAATCTCACTCGGCTCATCGAACCTGGCCCAGTCGGACATGTTTCCCAACACGGCTCCCGAGCCGCCCAGCATTGCAATCGCAAGCAGGGGCCCGGTCCAGCGCGTGATCGCCACGAAGATGCGGTGCGTCGATATCTGCCGTGCCACGGTCGGTCCTGTGGTCTTGCCCACCAGGAAACGACAGAGCCGAGGAACGTTGGGGATGAGGAGAATGATTCCTGCTAACGCCATGATGCCTGAGAGCTGTTTGACGGGCACGTCAAAGGTCAGGTTGAGCACGAACACGACAGTCATGTCGACAGCGGCCAGGAGGGCGCCCAGCCACGCTGTGCGCCGGAACAGGAGGAAGGCAGCGGCTGCGACTTCGGCGAGACCTGCGAGAGCCTGGACGCCCGGCGAGAAGGCCATGAAACGCCACAGCAGTCCCATGGGACTCATCTCGCCGTATTGGACGAGGGTGTTTGGAAGGGCCTTCCGGTAGCGAACGTGTAACGAAGTGGTAGCAGCTATGTAAGAACCTGGTAGCACTCATGGAGGATTGCTTTCACCCACGACATCGAAGTCGTGACAAGTGAAAGGAACCCT
>NZ_FXZB01000047.1 GCF_900169065.1 Brevibacterium aurantiacum
CAATGGTCGGCTCGAGCACCTTCGAGGATCGGCACTCGGGTTTCGTAACCTGACTCATTACATCGCGAGGTGCCTACTTGAGTCCGGTGGTTTCAGACCGGTTCTACACTCTTATTTACGATGAGCCGGTTTCGTTGAACGGTGACTCCTTCAGGGAACAGGAGATGACCTGCGGCAGGAAGTCTCGGGTGTACCAGAAGTCCTGGGCGAAGTCCCACTGCAGATATTCGTCACCGAAGAACGTCGTCGCGTCGACCCTGCGGATCTTGACCCTGATACCGGCCTCGGCGGCCTGCTGGGCGAAGACCTGCGCGGATTCGACGGCACCGGACTGAATCGGGGCGGTGACCAACTCGACGTCGAGACCATTGGGATACCCTGCCTCGGCCAGGAGCTTCTTGGCCTTGGGAATGTCCTGTTTGCGTTGTGGGAACTTAGGGTAGTTCTCACTCAGCGGTCCGAACATGTCGTTGCCGAGCGTGCCGAAGCCGGAGAGGACCTGTTCGATCATCTGCTCCCGGTCGACGACGAGGCGGAACGCTTGGCGGACCTTGACGTCGTCGAAGGGTGCCTTGTCCACACGCATGGTGAAGGGCAGCCACATGCCGGTTTCGGAGTTGAGGATGGCCATGCGCTCATCGGCGTCGATGACCTCGACCAGGGCCACCGGGATCTGCGCGATCGCGTCGACCTGGGTGGAGAGAAGGGCGTTGATGAGTGCATCTGAGTCGTTGAAGTTCAGCAGCTGAACCTCGTCGAGGAACATCTTGTCGTAGTTGAAGTAGTACTCGTTGGGCACGATGACTGTCGACTGGGCCGGGGTGAACGACTTGAGCTTGAACGGCCCTGAGCACACCGGGTTCTTCGGGTCGTAGTCGACGGGGACGATCGCCGCGGTGTATTCGGCCACGGCGTCCTTGAACAGACCGTTGGCCTCACTGAGATGGAACTCCACGGTGCGCTCATCCTTGGCGACGACCTTGTCGAGCATGGAGAAGTTCGCGGCCGCGGTCTTCGGATCGTCGGGGTCGGTGATCCTTTTGAATGTGAAGATCACGTCTTCGGGGGTGATCGGCTTGCCGTCGGAGAACTTGATGCCCTTCTTCAAGGTGCACGTCCACACGGTGGCGTCCGGGTTGGACTCAAAGGACTCGGCCAGCAGCGGAACAACCTTGGAGTCGTCGTCCCAGCCGTAGAGCGCGTTGTACAGGTTCACCGCGCGGCAGACGTCGCCGCTGTTGACGGGAATGTGGGCGTCGACGGTGTCCGCAGAGTTGCCTCCGGTGACTCCTACGCGCAGGCTTCCGCCCTTGACTGGTTTCCCTGCGTCGGCGGCACCGACGGTGCTGCCGCCCCCACAGGCGCTCAAGCCGGCGAGTGCGGATATCGACAGTCCCGCCCCCAGCGCTTGTCTTCGATTCGGTGTGCTCATGTGCCTTCTTCCTGCGGGTGCGGTACGGGTCGGTCAAGTGTCTGGGTGCCATGTGATTCCGCTGCGGCCAGGACCTGGTCACGTCCGGTGGCCGCGATGTGTTCGCTGAGATAGTCATCGAGCATCTGCAGGGCTTCGGCATCGGTGATGCTCATCTGGCCTGTACTGCGTGCGATGCCGAGTCCGTCGATGAAGACGCTCAAGCCTTTGGCCATGAGGATGGTGTCACCGGCACGGATGGTGCCGACCTTCTGGCCGGCGAGGACGACGGAGGCAAACATCTCGAACCATTCCGAGTACACCTCGGTGAGGGTGGCTCGGGCGTCCTCGTCGACGGCAGCCCGGGCCCAGCTTTGGACCCAGATGGACCAGACGCGTCGGATCGTGTCGTTGACGCCGGCGTGGACACGGGCGAATTCGCGCAGAGTCTTCAAAGGATCGTCCCGGTCGGTAAGACCGCGGGTACCTGCGAGGACGTCCAGGGTGAAGCGCAGCGTCACCTGCAGCAGCTGCGCCTTGGACCGGAAGTGATAGTTGACCGCCGAGGTGCTCAATCCGCTGGCCTGTGCGACGTCTTCCGTACGCACATTGTCGACGCCCAGATCGGCGTAGAGCTCCCAGGCAGCGGCGACGATCTTGTGCCGGTTGCGCTTGCCCTTCGACAGCCACTCCCCCGCCGCGGACTTCGCCGGGTCTGGCATTGAATCTACATAGTCAAGCGAGGCCGTGGCGTCTGCAGAGTCGACTAGTTTGTCACCTGCTTCGCGGTGGAAGTGCGGAACAGTCCGTCGCCGAGGCGGCTGCACCGACCGTCCGGTCGTGAGCCAGTCCGTGGTGACGTTGGTCAGGGTCGCTATTCGCGAGATCTCCTCGACCCGGAAGTTTCGTGTTCCGGCCAGGGACTTCGAGAGCTTGCTCGGTTCGATGCCGATGTTGCGAGCGACTTCGCTGTGATTGATGCCAGCAGTCTTAATCGCAGCACGCACGCGGCTGACCAGGGAATCCTGGCTTTTGCCTGCATCGTTGCTCGTCTCGACCACTCATACAGTCTGCACAGTTGTTGCGATTTTGGCAATCGTTACTGGGGAGTTCGTTAGTTCTTCGTGACCTCGCGAATGATCTCGATCCGTGAATGCAAAAGTCTGGTGCGCCTGCCCCTCCTGGGCAGGCACACCAGACTTGGTGCAATCAGCCGAAGACCACCTCAGTGAATTCGTCCACAACTTCCCGATTGTAGGCATCACCGTCGAACGGCTCGACCCCGACATTCCCACTCAGGAAAGCGTTCATTCCCTCAGCCAAGGACTCCTCATCGCGTTCCACGATCAGACCGCCGCTCCCCTCCATCGCACTCGAGGCAGACCCAAATCTGGTCACAACGACGGGTAGCCCGAGCACACGCGCTTCGAGGATTACGATTGGCTGCCCCTCATAGTCGCTCGACATGACAAAGCAATCACAGGCCGACATCACCGCGTATGGGTTTCTCAGTCGTCCCGTGAACTGCACCGATCCCGAAATGCCGAGACTTACTGCCAGCTGCTTGAGTTCCGGAGCCAGAGGACCATCACCGATGATGACCAATTTGGACTCGGGGGCATCCGCCAGAACGTCAGCGAAGGCACGAACGAGCCGGGCATGGTTCTTCTCCGGAGACAATCGGCCAACTGTGACAAAGGTTCGTCCCCCGCGATCGCCGATGAACTGAGTCACCAGTTGCTGTCGGGATGCTTCCACAATGAGCTCATCATAGGAATACAGTTGCCCGAGCTCGTAGATCACGTCGGCCAAGTTCGATAGATCGCGGGTGCCAGCGTCAGTATTCTGTGCCTTCGACCGACCGCCTCCAGCGCGAACTCGCTCGACGTTGATAGTGTTGCGGGCACTGACGAACTTCTCCGCAGGGGCAAAGGCCGCGAGATTAGCCTGGTTGATGTCACGAAGGTCAGGCGAGACCGATACCAGCGCGTCAAAGTCCTGGTAAAGCTTGAACACGCCGTGGAGGTTACGGTAATGCGGCTTCTTGCCGTTGATTTCACGTTCTGCATCGGCTTCTAGATCGTTATGTTGCCAAATGACCTTTCGCCCGACCCGACCATTCGTAAAGATTCTGGGCCAAAATGCCGCATAGCCACTGAAGTCGACTGCAGCGTCGAAACTGGCCTGTCCGAACAGGCGTCTCCATTCCATCTCCCAGAGCTGCGAATCACTTTCGTCATTTGCAAGATTGTCCACTGCGGCCTGTTCAAACTTCTGCATACTTCCCAGCAACGGGAACTGCAGGATCCCGGTGTCCCGAATGACATGTCGAACGTGGTTAGGGATCATCGAGGCATTCTGCTGGCGCTCGAGCTGATTGGAGTGCCGATAGAATGCGGTTACGTCATAGATCTCGGGATCGAGCTCACTGAGCAGGTTCAGAGCCGACGAAGTGATTCCGTTCGTCAGCATTCCGCCAAGGTAGATCATGAGCTTTCGGCGGCCGTCAGAGAAGTCTCGGCGCACATTGTAGTCGGCCTCATTTTGGCCGAAGACGATGTCGATGATCCTCGCGCTTGCTTCGCCATCATCTCGGGGAGTCAGCTCAGCGGACAATTTTGCGTAGCGTTGGCCCTCAACAGCGAATTCTGTTTCCAGGCCACCGGCACCAATGATGGCCTTTACATGGTCGAGCAATTCATCGGTCGTCGTCGAAACTGGACCCGGCAGTTCCGAAACCTCCATGTACAGGCCTCTACTGTCTGCATAGCTGTCCGCATCGGGAATGTGAAAGGCGATAGGCCGCCCGGTCGCCAAGTAGTCGACGAAAATGCTGGAATAGTCAGAGACAAGTAGATCTGTAATGGCCAGAGCTTCGTTAGCCGGCACATCGTTAGGCACAAGGAATTTTGCGATCTCAGGATCGTCAACGAGCTGGTCGAAGACGACCTGGTGTGCTTTGAGCAGGACGACCCAGCCCTGCAGAGCGGCACTGTTCTGTAATTTCTGCAGCGTCGACTTCAGCCGACTTGCATCGGCGTCGGGCTTATAGAAGGAGTCGCCTCTCCACGTCGGTGCGTAGAGCAGAACTTTTTTGCCTGCAGTCAAAATTCCATTCTCCCGGAGCACACGCCGGGCGGCACCGCCAGCGTCGCTTCCAAACATCGAGTCCGACCGGGGGTAGCCCTCCTCGATGATTGCGCCTTCATAGACATTGTTGAGCTTGTAGCCTTTGAGGTACATCTGCTCTGTCATGAAGCTGTTCTGCGATACCAAATAGTCAGCAGACATGAAGTTGCGCAGAACATTTCGAGCGTCGGCGGCTCCACCGTCGACGTCATATCCCATCTTCTTCAATGGTGTTCCATGCCAGACATTCACATAGGTCTGGTCCGAGCGTTTGATGAACTCTGTGGGGAAGGTAGCGTTGTTGAAGAGGTACTCGCTGGTTTCGAGCACCTCGTAATATTCGCGGGACTTGTGCTTCACGAACGAGACTCGAGCGTTGTCTTTGAATTCATCCTTGAACCGAGAATCGCTCGCCTTGCTTGAGAGCACCCAAGTGTGCCGGAACTTCTGGTAGTTCGGGTCATCGAGCATCCGCCTGAAGATTGCTTCCGGATTGCACAACGCACCGTTGCCTGAGAAGGATTCCCACACGACAGTGTCTTTCCTGACCTGGCTGAAAAGAGCTTTCGAAAACGACCGTGACCGGATCGCGCCGCCGAGGGACTTTTTGTTCTTCCGAAACTGACTCTCCCAGACGTGTCGTTCCTTGCGCAGGTACGCCCACATCGCCGGGGGAATGTTGTTCAAGAGAAAACTCTTGGCCTTCGGCACCACACTCATAGGAAATTTGCCCGCTTCCACTCAATCTCTTTTCTCGGTTCGTCCACATCCACCGACTTCAGCCTTCAGATCCTTACAATCGCGGCCCTGCTAGCGAACAGGTATGCCGCCCAATTGAAGGGCCCTTCTGCATAGGCCGACGTCATCAATTATGCTGTTTGCCTGAAGCATCGCCAACGTTTGATGCATCCCAAAACCTTAACAAAAGTGTGACTACAATGAGGATTCAGTCAACTGAAAACGATTTTTTTCTAGAATCTCACACGCCGACCGGATCCGACGAGACTGCCTGCTAGACGAAGCCCATCGGGGAGAATTTCGATGCCTATAGACAAGACTACTGCCGAGCTAGGGGTCCTTCACGGGCGCCGGGTCACAGGAGATGACTTCTGGGAACTCAAGATCAGTGACGATGACGAGCTGAAAACCCGATACTGCGAATACCAGTCAGACATTGCAGTCAATGAGAGAGTCGTGTTCTACGAGAGCATGTCCGGGGCGCGGATGATGGACTCGCCATATGCCCTGTTCAAAGAAATCTTCAATGACCCGGCCTTTTCCGACTACCACCACGTGTGGTCAGTAAGAAGCCCCTCGGTCATCCCTTCGGAGTACAAGCATCACCCACGAGTGTCGTTCGTCAAGAGAAATACAGATGCCCACCTCTTCTTCCTCAACCGAGCGAAATACCTTGTCGGGAATTCGGTGCAACCTGACTTTCTAGTCCGCCGGCCAGAACAAAAATTCCTCAATACCTGGCACGGAATCGCATATAAGACACTTGGCCGCGACATTAACAACCCACTTGGGGCAGCAGCCAGTGTCTACAGCCTCCTGCAGGCCACGCATGTGCTCACGCCGTGCGAGTTCATGACCGAGATCCAGCTCGATCGATTCTCGATGCGCGGCGTCTACTCCGGCGACTTGGCAGAAGTCGGTTACCCACGTCAAGACCTTACGATCAATCTCAATGCGCAAACAGAGCAGTCACTGAGAACTCAGCTCAGCCTTGATCCGGGCAAGAAGACAGTTCTCTATGCGCCCACTTGGCGCGGCCAGAAGGGCGGAGCGCGCTTCGATGCCACCCATCTCGAAGATGACATTGCGGCCTTGAGCGAGCTCGACGCAAATGTTGTCTTCCTCGCTCATCACATAATGTTGAGACATATCAAGAACGTCGATTTCAGCAAGATCATCGTTCCTCCTGCCGATGTCAACACCAATGAGCTGCTAGCTGTCGTCGATCTACTTATCACGGACTACTCGAGCATCTTTTTCGACTTCCTAGTCACTGGGAAACCCGTGGTCCACTATTTCTACGATTACGAAGAATATGAATCAGAACGAGGCCTCACCCTCCCGCCTGAAGATTTGCCTGGCCTAGTAATACGGGAGAGAACTGACCTGGTTCGAGTTGTCTCAGACCTCATTAGAAAAGAATTTGTACCGCCGCCCGAATATATAAGTGCGCGCGAAAGGTTCTGCAGTCACGACGACGGCAAAGCCTCAGAACGAACCAAGAAGTGGTTCATCGAAGGTTCCGCCAGGGCAGTCAAGCACGTCCCTGCGAAATCACGCCCCACTATTGTCTTCTGGGGCGGACGCATGGACACGTCGGCGAGAACACGACAATTCCTCGATCAGCTCGAGCGCGAAGCCAGGAGTAATCAGAAGGACGTGACGCTCTTCGTATCGTTTTCTGTGCAATCTAATCCGGTGGTACTTGACACAATCAAACGGCTCGGAACTTCTATATCAGTAGTGGCCAGAAAGAACTACGAGATGGCCATGACAGAAGCAGAGGCAATTGCGCGCAAACGGACAGACGCTGATGACCCAATACCCAAAGAGACAGCCCCCCGGTCGCTTCTACGAGGCACAATTGACCGCCTGCTAAGCAAAATTCCCGCCACAATTCACAAAAACGACTCACGGCAATCCAATCGGGCTCCCGCAACAAAGAAAGAACTCCAAGACGCCATGTACCGACGCGAATACCGCAGGATATTCGGAGATTCCGAATTTGACGAAATAGTGAAGTTCAACGGCCTGAGTCTGTTCTGGAAGAAACTAGCGGAGCATGCAATAAAATGATCCGAATAATATTGGCTTTACGCCACAACCATAGAAACAAATAACCTCAAGTCTTCTACCACCACTAGAAGCACAGCCTAATCGAGTCATCGAGAAAGCGGAAGTTCGCCATAATGCCACAAGAGGCAACCAATCGCAATATCAACACGGTTGCAGTAAATGCTCCTGTAATGTCAGTTGTCATAGCGGCCTACAACGACAAAGAGCACCTGCCAGACGCAATGATGTCTGTGCTCAATCAGACCCTCCGCGCAATAGAACTGATAGTGGTCGACGATGCCTCCACCGACGGTACATACGAAACCGCCAAGGCAATTGCGCTCACCGATGACAGGGTTCAGGTTCTTCGAATGGAGAAGAACACTGGAGGAGCAGGTGCACCGCGTAACCGCGGCATCTCCGCAGCTGTCGGTGAATATGTCACCTTCCTCGATAGCGATGATCATCTCGAACGTCACGCCTGCGCCAATCTTGCGCGAGCTGGTTTGCGTGACGGATCTGACGTAGTTCTGGGGAAAGTCAGACGGTTTGATGTCAAGACGCAAAAGGCCTCCGGCTGGTACCACCGACTCTTCATAGAGCCTCGCACGCTCGACTCTGTTGAAGAATTTCCTGACATCGCAATGGATACCTCGATTTCAAAGGCATGTAGACGCGAGTTCTTAGAACAGAATGTGCTGACTTTCCCTGAGGATATTCACTACGAGGATCTCGTATTCGCGGCCGAAGTGTATCAATCAGCAAAGAAAATAACCCTCATCACCGACATCACATATATATGGAATCTCTACCCTGAAGCAACTAGAAAATCTATAACCCATCAACGCGATTCGATCAACAATTTAGACTTCAGGATCGAGGCGTTGAACAGAATCTTTACGGCCATAGACGCTCAACACCCGCTATTCCACAGGCAACTACTGAAGAAAGTCATTGTTCATGACGCTCAGCTCTATGTAAACGATATCGTAGATCTACATAACGACGAATTCGCATTGCAGATTATTGACAGACTAATTCCACTACTCAATCAAGTGCCAATCGAGATCATCCAGGAGCTGGAGTTCCAACGGCGTTTGATAGTTGCCGCAGTATTGAGCAAAAGCCCGAAATTGATACGCGAAGCCATGGAAACCCTTCGGCTTGAATCCGACATCTCTGGCGACCTTTCTGAAGCGAACCAGCAGTACATTTGGGAGCGGGAGGCGATTAGCGCCAACTCCGATACCGCGCTTGCAATCTCCCTCGTCACCTTTCCAAAAAGAGATCTTGATTCAATCCCCTGGCATCAATTTCGATATCGCCACACTTTATTGAACATGAAGCGGCTGGGAAACAATAGGCTCAGGATTATTGGTCGAACCGAAGACCCAATAAACAGTCTCGCCCGTCTAACCGACGCCAGTTGGACCGTCCGTATATATGAACGTGCTGGCCTACGAAGATTTTGGACATTCCCCCTCGAGTCGACCTTTGATGAAGCAACACGCACCTACCGTTGGGAATCTACGGTTTCAATGCCAACCATTCCGGACACCGCTACTCTCCCAAGGATGAGTGTCCGCATTGATATCACGTTAGGCCCGGCACGAAACATTAGGCCTTTGATAGTCACTCGACGACTCAGGTGGAAGCGATTCAAACTAGATCCCACTGGCTGGCACTCTTGGTTGTTTAACTCGAAGTATCAACCTTATGCGACTCTGAATTCCGCGTTAGCCTTTCGGCCTTCGCCTGTCAATGAACGAAGGAAACAGCTTCGCACCGGAATTAAATTGGTAACCTATGCTCATCTTCTTAGGGAGCGATACAGATACGATACCAGCGTAAAACACGAATCCAAATTCACGCGCATGGCATATGCGCTCTTTAGACTGCTTCCAATGAACCCGAAGACGGTGCTCGTAGAAACCAACATGGGTCAATCCCCCTATGATTCTCCCGGCGAAATCAGGCTCGAACTAGAGAAGACTTCGCAGCTAACCGTTGAACAGGTGCGCAGTGATCTAGCAGGCAGCACGACTGGGTTCGGCTCCAATGTCGTCCGAAAGAATTCCTGGCAGTATTATCACCGGCTGGCCACCTCGAAATATCTGATCGATAATCAAACTCTTCCTCGGTTCTACAAAAAGCGTGCCGGCCAGATTTACGTACAGACGTGGCATGGAATACCGTTGAAGAAGATGGGGTTAGACCAATTTTCCAATCAAGTGGTGTCGAAGGCGAAGATTGAGGAATTCCGCGAAAGGAATTCCTACTGGGATTATCTGACTACGCCGTCCTTATATTTTGCGAAAGTTGTTACCCGCGCCTTTGAAACTTCAGCGAAGGCACTACCGACTGGGTCCCCAAGAAACGACCGTCTGGTCAATCCAAACCCAGCTACCGTCACGGCGGCTCGTACGGCTATCGGAGTCGATTTCGACCGCAAGTCGGTTCTCTATGCGCCGACTTTCAGAGACGGGCACCGGGGCCCCGTTGCGCTTGAACTTGACCTGGACCTGTGGGTCCAGGAGATGGCCGATCAGTATCAGCTGCTTCTGCGCCCGCACTATTTGAACTCCATTTCTGTACCTAGACACCTGCGGCAACACGTCATCGATACGTCGAATATCGCCGATACGACGTCGGTGTTGCTTGCGGCCGACCTTGTCATCACCGATTATTCGAGCATCATGTTCGACTATGCAACCCTTGATCGTCCACAGGTGCTATATACGTATGATCTCGATCGGTATTCTTCGGCAAAACGAGGGACATATTTTGACGTTCGTAATTATTCACCCGGACCACTTACCTTCGATCAACAATCTCTTATGGCACGAGTGAGGGAACAGTCAGAATCCGACACTTATAGTCGACAGCGATCGTCATTCCGCGAAAAATTCTGCGGAGTGGAACCCGGAGATAGCGCAATGCAAACCGTGGCGACTGTTTGGGGGCGAGAGAAATGATGAAAGACTTAGGATTGGCCTTCGACCGCATCGTCGTGATGTCGAATGATATAGACCGTCTCGGTGGTATCGGTCGCTTCATGAACCAAATGGCTATCGAATTTCACAGTCTAGGTATACCTGTTGAAATGGTTGGGGTCGGCCCTGCACCAGTAGGCCACCTACAACCCATGTCGCGTCCGCACGACATCGATACGACCATCCTGATGTCGGAACACAATCCAAGTGACTGGACCGTGCGCAAATTCTCGCACAAATTGAACCCGGTCCGTCGCGGTCGATATAGGGTGCACAAACGACTCGAGGAGGAGGCTGTGTCGAAGCTTAGGCATAAGTTTGTGACCTGGGGCCCGCGCACACTAATTTTGTGTACTCAGGTGTATGGGATGGAGTACATGCTGAAAGCTGGGTATGACGCCAATGACATGTCGATGCCAAGAGTGATAGGTCAGTATCATGGTTCTGCTGCCGAGGCATCTAACATCGGCGATATGAATCGTGTTCGCAAGTCCTACACAGACGTTGATCGGTTTATCTGTCTGTCCTCCGAGGACGCCGAGCTGTTTCAGGCTGCCGGTTTGAACAATGTCGGGTGGATTCCTAATCCTGTGGCAATCCCGGAGCATGAGGCTGTTCAACGCAGAAATGTATTTATGTCGCTGGGTCGATATGATTCGATCAAGTCGCTTGACTACTTCTTGAGAGCATGGGATCTAGTGAATAGTGTTCTGCCTGATTGGTCAGTCGAACTCTACGGGGAGGGCCCTGAGAGAGACTATCTTGCGGGCATCATAGATGACTATAAAATCCCACGTGCCACTCTAAAAGGTCGCACAGATAGCGTTGGCGATGTGCTTGCAAGCTCGAGGGTACATGTACTTTCGTCTCAGAACGAGGGCCTTCCGATTTCTATAGTCGAAGCTGGCCATATGGGTTGCCCTTCTGTCGCGTTTGACTGCGCTCCTGGCGTTAGTACGCTGATCGATGACGGCATTGATGGGTTGATTGTGGAACAAAATAATCTGCCCGGTCTTGCCGACGGGATGAGGAAGATAGCTGAGTCTCCTGAGTTGTGGTCATCAATGTCTGAATCGGCTGTCGAACATGCTTCCCACTATTTACCCGAGCAAGTGATGCGTTTATGGGTCAACGAGCTTCTCGAGTTGTCATCATAAGATCGATCGGCCAAGTCTCGGGTTTCTGAGTTTGTTGTAGGGCTGACCTTCTCAAGAACCAGTTCTGTTGCCCTCGTTATCTCAGAAAGGTGTGAGCTGACGACATAAGTACCGAGCTTTAATGCGCTCTTGGCAAGTCGCGCCGCTTCGGACGCTTGTTTGGTCAGTTGGCCGACAGTTCCGATAACGGTTCTATTTTTTCTGCGATTTGCAGCGATTCCCTATTCGGAGCATGAATGTCGTTTGGCATCACGGAATTATTGCAAAGTTGTCGGGCAGGCTCATGCCCAGAAGTAGCGAGTTCATCGCCATCACTTGTGCGTAGATCGTCTTCGGGGCGACATCCGGATGTTTGTTGATCTCAGGGTTGGTCGAACTGAGAATCGACAACCGGTCAGACAAAGGCCTCATCGTCTCGACTACATATGAGTACTGCGGGGACCGGCTGGAAGTGATGAGCACAGAGCGAGCATCGGCCGTGGTCAGCCGTTCTGTGATCTGCGGTATCAGCTCAGCGAATACTTCCTGTTTCGATTTTGGAAAGATTCCCCCGCTCGTGAAGTGATAGTCACGATCGTTCTGCTCGTACCAGTCATCGGACAGAATGGGGTCCGCGGCCACGAAACTCCACCCACCGCGAAGCCCGTGGAAGGCGGCTCCAGTGCCGCCTTTGGACGCACCGTAGAGCACCACATCAGAGTTCTCCAACGAGTGCTCCGCAATGGTTGTTTCGATCAGATTGTGTACAGCGTCCGCATTGTGGGCTCTTCGCAGTTAGGGGTGTAATCGGGGTCTGAATCCTCCCGTCTCGAGCAAGCTTCGGGCGATGTAGTGGGTGAGGTTCCGGAACCCCAGCGCCGATCCACGTAGGTGTTCCAGCCTGCCGTTC
>NZ_FXZB01000022.1 GCF_900169065.1 Brevibacterium aurantiacum
TCCACGTCGAGGTCTTTCGGATGGGCAGTGTGAGAACTTCCATCATCGGAAGACCTCGACGTCTATCCGGGTAGCGACTCGCTCTGTTTGAAATTCATCGGTATACACTCTCGTTTGCGAAGAGCCCCTATGGTGCGTCCAAAAGATAGTTCGGCGGGGCACCAAGTGTTAAAGCCTGCATCTAAACAGCTGTATCTCCAGCTACGACTAGCTCTCGACGGTATATAGTCACAATCAATTCGCATAACGCACTGGACGCCAGAGTCAGCGACTTCTGTGTCCAAATCATCATTTGACCCTTTTTCATCCTGCGGATGCAAGAACATTCGCCACTCGAACAACAGAAAACCTAGGCCAAAAGAGAGGATCGATTGAAACATCTAGCCTAATTCGGCATGGTGCTAACCTATCCGTAAAGGCACTCGCGAGGCGCTGATCCTAACTCCTTCATATCCAAGATTGTCTAACAAGACTTCCATAGCGCGAACTTGCGACTCGTCATCCAACCCCGGACCTGTTCGAATTTCACAAATAGGGCTGCTTTCGAATGAAGATTGAAATGCTATCCGCCGGTAAATGGTCAGTCCTTGGCGGCCTACACCTACGTCTGGCGCGAACTCGTCGTCTTGCGTTTTTGAATCTATGAATGTTAGCAAGCGCCATTCACGCTCTTCTGAAAAATGTTCATCTTTGTGCAAAGCCCCATTGAAGGCAAGATATTCAATTTTCTGGAAGAGTTTCGCTATGTCGCCTTTCATGTCCTCAAACTCGGATTCATAGATCACCCTCTTGCCTTCTTTGTCTTTTCGAAGCGAGTTGATCCCACCAGGAAACACCCGATGATACTCCTCTGTCACTTCTCGCGCATCAACGACTGCCCTCAGGAAGGAAGTGGAAGAAGAATATTCAACCGGCCGCAGAAATCCTTGCCATGACTCTCCCTCCCAAAACTGGCGCAACAGTTGCGACTTGAACCCAATCGCAAAGCCCCCACCACCACTATAGCCACGCCATTGACTTAATAAATCGCCATCCGGGCAAAAACACGCGGCTCCAAATCTTCGATATGCACTCTCAAATAACTTCTCGATTCCGGGCAGATCGTCTTTAGACGTCAGATGTTCAATCGGTTCTCGCATTAATCCACGTAAATACTTTCCCTCAGTAATATCGTTCAAATACGATAGGCCCGTCGCACGGATAGCCCCTTCCCGAAGTATTCCTAGCAGTCCAGACGCCGTCGTGTAGTGCCATAGAATCTTAGGCGGATCAACGACTTCAGTTGCCATCTCTTCACTCTCGCTGCTCGCCTTCGACCGCTGTTCACTTGATTTGAGATACGGATCCATAACCGCAATTTACCCGACATTCTGAGTCTCACCAAAGTTGAATAGGTGACGCTTTTGATAAAAATTGTCACTAGGCGATGCTGTGCAGTACCGGCAGGTACTAGCCCTGCAACCTGCCGAGAGTCGGAGTAGGAGTAGGAGCAACCCTGCCGTTCAGTCAGTGCGGGAGGCACCCAACGCTGAGAACTCATTGGTCACCAGCGATCATTTGGCATCGAGATACCCCTCCGGACCCTCAGAACTCCACCAGACCAGCTAATGAACACACCCTAAGACCCCTTGCTTGCGGGTCAGTTTCCGGTACAGAATGATCAATCCTCGACGTCGACCATTGACACATTAATGGCATGCTGCTTACCATTAACGTGCCACGGAGGAGGTCCCTGGTGACGTAAGAAGGGAGCAACATGAGCGGGAAGCGAGCACGCGCGGCGACCCTTGTAGAGCGCGGCGCGGTCGACACATTGCTGAGTGACTACGAGGGGAACTCTGAAATCGGCCCCTTTGAAAAGATGCTGGTGCTGCGAATAGTTGCGCGAATTGGATTGTCTGGAACCTGGGAGCCGATTGTCGTGAGTCATCTTGCGGACGAGCTGCGGACGAGCCGGCAAACAGTTCGCAACGCAATCGACGCTGTATCTGGAGATTTGCTTGACTTCGACGTTCGCGGCAGCGAATCAGGCCGCGGAAGGCGCGTCAATTTAGCCAAGGCATCCCAGTGGATGATCGATCGAGTTCGAGAAGTGATTGAGCAGGAGAAAAACAATGAGTGACGCTGAGGATTTTGAGGTCGTTCTCGACACACTTATTCGCGGGGACGAGCAGCAGAAAGTGGTGTTAAACGCCCTATTGGAAAGAGGTGTGAATTGTAAGACGTTTGCGCCAGTGAATGTGCTAGGAGTGTCGCGTGAGACCGGCGTTAACGCTAAGACTGCGATAATCCGACTCATCGAAAATGGGAATCTGGAACGGCAGCCAGCTACCGATTTGAGCGCTCACAACAATTCTTACAGAACTCTCAATGCTTCGAGAGAGCTTACTAACTTAGACGAAATTGAACTGTGAAAGGTGATGGACAATGCAACGCATGAGACTCGATGAAAGCAACAACGGTTCGTTCCAGGTCATCAGTGTGACTCCTCGTGTAGATCGTGACGGGGTTCAGCGCACTGACCGCGAGAACGTCAACCAGTGGGAACTGGAGACTCTACACCGGCCTGCTGACGGTGGGTCCGCGCAGGTGATTAAGGTTCGGGTCGCGAGTGCAAGTGAGCCGTCGATCCGACCGATGGCTGAGGTCCAGTTCAAGGAATTTGAGGCCTTCTTCTGGCAGATGGGCGACCGGGCAGGCGTGAGTTTATCGGCTATACAGGCTGTGCCTGTTGCCGGGGGCAGTCAGCCACACACCGAGGCGAAGGGACGGGGTGATTGAGCATGTGGGTCTTTGATCCAGGAACCTCGTCGCCTGGCTTCGACTTGCTCGGGTCGTTATTCAACTCGTGGTGGGCATGGCAACTCGTCGGCCTGGGCGCTTTTGCCGCTGTGTTAATGATCCTGGTGATATATGGCCTGTTCGTTCTTGGCCGTGATCGTGGTCAAACGTTCGAACGCCGTGTCATGCAAGAAGTTCAGGAGCGAGAGGCAGGTCATCAGCCTGGTAAGCACGCCTGCCCCTCGCCGGTGGTCCATCACGCCGAGCAACTTCAAGATGCACGAGGTGATGTGCCGTGACGATTCTACGTGGTGTTGCTAGTTGGGGAGCCTGGGCGGCTCGTGGCCTGGCCGCCGGTGTCCTCGTTGGCATCATCGTCGGACTGACCGACTCGACGCTGTTGCACGGCGTTCTCTGGGTCGGCTGGCTCATTGGGGGTGCTGTCGCCTTGCCGATGCGGCAACTGCTGCGTGTTCTTTTCATCTGTCGGCGGTCAGGTGTCTCGTTCGGAGTGGCTCGGGCTGCGGTTCAGGTCACGACGTTGTGGCCGTACATCTCATGGCGGTCAGGTCATGGACAGTCAGAGGACGAGGTTCGAAAGGCGCGACTCGAAAGAAACCCGAACCTCACCGAGGAAGACGATCATTCGTGGAGTGACCTTGCTCGGTGGGGTCTGTATGTAGTTGGCCTGTTGCCACGACGCCGCACGGAAAGATTCTTCGATGTTCCTCGCCTCGTCTCGGCGTCGGCAACGGCTGCGGGTATGACGCTGCGGGTGCGTCGTGCCAAGTCTGGAACCACGGCAGAGGACGTGGGATCGGTTGAATCTGTTCAGCGGTTTGCGCAGACGTTGAGAGAAGTCACCGGCGCATGGTCGCTGTTGCTGAGGTCCGAGGTGGAAGGTCCCCATACGGTGCTCCGTGTGCTCTGGTCGGATCCGCTGCAAGGGTCACGGCCTTCATTTGAGCCCTCCGGTGATCAATCGCCGGTCCGGATTGGTGTCGATGAGTTTGGTTCCGATGTCTGGTGGGATCCATTTGAGGCTACGCACACA
Source organism: Brevibacterium aurantiacum (assembly GCF_900169065.1). Classification (GTDB taxonomy): domain Bacteria; phylum Actinomycetota; class Actinomycetes; order Actinomycetales; family Brevibacteriaceae; genus Brevibacterium; species Brevibacterium aurantiacum. The sequence goes on from NZ_FXZB01000022.1 coordinate 3,836, forward strand.
GCCGTTCAAGGCATGACTCGCAGCGGGAAATCGGTTCAGGAGTATACGCGGCTGTCTGGTCTGGCTGGGCGAACCGCTGTTGAGGTGTGCGGCTTAGACCCAACCGGAGTGCTTCTAGGGCCTTTCGTGGCCACTGGTGGTCGGGCTGCTGTACCTGCGACAGCGGGTGAGAGTCCAATGTTTGCTCACTTTCTCGATGTCCTCTATTCCATCGTTTCAGAGATGGATCGACGGACAATGCAGCTTGCTGCCGACGGTAAGGACAAGCTGGGGTCTGGTGACTTCTCGGCAGACTTGCCGTGCTTGGTGGTGGTGCTGGAGGAATGGCCGGGAATTATTCGGGCGGCGGCTGCGGAGGATGTGACAAAGGAGCGCAAGCCTGCGGAGCGTGTTGGTCCGAAGATCGAGGCCGGTGTTGCTCGTCTTCTTGCGGAGGGAGCTAAGAGTGGCATTCGTGTGCTGCTACTCGGGCAGCGACTTTCAGCAAAATCACTGGACACGGATAGTCGAAGCAATTTCGGGGTTCGGCATACTCTGCGGGTCGATAACGCTGATGCCGTAGGGATGCTCCACGATCACGCTTCGGAGTGGGCACCGATTGTCGCGGTTTTCGAACCTGGCCAAGGACTCATCGAGCGTCCCGGTTTGGGTCAGCGCCGTTACCGTGCCGATTTCACGAGTTACGACACCTACCTGAGGAGAGTGAAGGAAAGTGTTGCTGAACATGTATGAAAGCATTTTCGAGTGCAAACCTATTACGCATCTGGAGGCCGGGGACATGGTTGCTGCACTCCGTGAATGGGTCGAATGTGTGGTGGAGGTCGAGGACCGGGAGCGCGTCGAGAAGCTACTGCGAAACTGCGAATCGTCCTTAGACATAGTTTTGGTGTCGCGCCCTTCTCCCAGAGCCTCGGAGCGAGGTACGAGTTTCGAGGGTGACCCTCGCCGGGTAGGCGCATCCGGTCTGAACATTTAAAGGAGTTTTGTTGTGGAGTCGCAAGTGGTGGATCGGTTGTTGACGGCTCGTGATGTGGCCGAATGGTTGGCGACGAGTCCGGCAACGCTGTGCAGGTGGCGGCAGTCAGGCAAGGGGCCGCGCTGGGTCGCATTGGGTGATGCTAGTCCTCGCTACCGGCGCGAGGACATTGAATCGTGGATCGACGAGCAGGCGAGCTGCTAAGTATGGCCGTTCGTAAAGAAGCATCTGGCCGGTGGCGTGCAGTAGTGAAGCAAGGACGCAGATACGTCGATGGGGCCACGTTTGACACTCAGCGAGAGGCTAAGGCGTGGGAGCAGCGTCAAAAGGCAGCGCTGGCTGGCGGGGTGGATCTAGCTGCTCGTAAACAACCGATTCGTTCACTGCTCCTGACGTGGATCGAGGAACGTAAGAAGACCGTGGCGACCACAACGGCGCATACAGATGCCGCGATGATTCAACGGCTACCTGGAGCGTTTACGGCTCGCGCGGTCGGTTCAGTCACTGATCGAGACGTGCAGCGGGTACTCAACAGCTGGTCCGGTAAGTATGCAGAAGCCAGTGTCCGCAGATTCCGGGCAAGCCTAGCCACCTTCTTCGGGTGGTGCGTCTTGGAGCGGTGCGTCGTCTCGAATCCAGTGAGTGGGAGTCAAGTGCCGCGTAAGGATGCCGAACCTGGCCGCATGAAGCCGCTAACAGAGACCGAACTGGAAGAAGTTGCTGAGGCGATCCGTGAGTTCGAGGGCCGCGCTGCGGACTTAGTACTGATCGCCTCGTGGACAGGCCTGCGGTGGTCGGAGCTGCGTGCAGTGACCGTGGGCGACTTCTCGCGGGTTCCTGTACCCGTGTTGGTTGTACGGAGGGCTGCGCCGGAGGGCGTCGCTGTGAAGACAACGAAGGGGCGTCGTGCCCGCACCGTTCCGGTCGCAGACCGAGTGTTGCGTCTGGTCGAGGCGTGTGCTGACGGCAAGGCCGGAGAAGATCCGCTGTTCACGTCGAGCACAGGGGCACGTCTTCATGCCTCAGGCTTCAAGAAGTCGGCACGCTGGTCCCAGACGGGGAAGGCCCGTCGTATCCACGATCTGCGCCACACAGCGATTTGTCTGTGGCTGGCTCGTGGAGTGGATGCGGCGACGGTACAGGCATGGGCCGGACACGCGTCGATTAGCACGACGAACTTGTATGTACAGCATCTTGGAACGGTCGCCGACCGGGCTGGATTGAACCGTTTGAACACTCCGGGGCACACCGGGGGCACACATGGAGAGGAGGACGGTGCTACCAACGAGAACACCCCAGGCCGTTGACCTGGGGTGAGCTACCGAGCCGCCTGCGAGAATCGAACTCGCGACCTATTCATTACGAGTGAATCGCTCTACCGACTGAGCTAAGGCGGCAACCGAGCTAACTCTAGCCAAAACCTGGACTCCTGGTCAAAAGGAGCACGGTCGAAACCAGACTCCGTTATGCAGCTCACATATGCTGGACTTCTCAGTGCGTTCCCTCCGCAGCTCAGGAGACACATGACTACCGTTTCGCTGTCCGTCCCGCAGGCCGCAGAACTTCCCGAGATCGGTGCCGTACTCGATTCGTGGCAGTCCGATTCCGGCCCTCTCCACCTCCACACAGGAGACCTGGGCTGGTATTCGCTCCGAGGTGCGCAGCCAACGGCGCAGGCCCTGCGAGTCTGGCGATTCGGCGAGCACATCGCCGCCATCGGCCTGCTTGATGGTGAGGATCTTCTGCGCCTGTCCATCGACCCGGACCTCAGCGATGACGACACTTTGGCACAACAGATCGAATCCGACGTCATTGCGGCAAGCACTGCAGTCTTCGGTCCGGGAGCGGCAGTACTCGAGGCTCGGGGTGCAATCCGACTCTGTGATCGTCTGCAGGCTCGCGGGTGGGATGCGGACGAGCCCTGGACCACGATGAGCCGAGATCTGAGTCTGCCGGTGGAGGACCCCGGCATCCGAGTGGAGATCGCCGAGTCCGACGATGCGGAGGTCTGGACCGCCATTCACTGGTCGGCGTTCCGTGGTGTGCCCTACACCGCAGACGACAGACAGCGGTTCGTCGAGCGGTGGAACGAGATGATGTCTGGCCCGTTCTACTCACAGGCGCAGAGCCTGCTGGGCTATGACGATTCCGGGCTGCCGGTCGCAGCGACCACAGTGTGGTCCGCAGGACCGGACCGACCTGGGCTGATCGAACCGCTGGCCGTCGACCGTGACCAGCAGGGCCACGGCTATGGAAAGGCGATAGCGTTCGCAGCGGCGCGAAGCTTGCAGCGGCTGGGATCCTCGTCGGCGGCAGTCGCGACGCCCAGCGCGAATACGGCTGCTGTCGCCGCCTACACATCCGCTGGATATGTTCCCGGCGCCGAGGTGAGGGATCTTCGGCGAGACGGGTGAAGATCCGTGCGCTGACGGTTTCGACCCAGCTCAACCGTTAACCTGGTGACAACAGACATTTCAACAGAGTAGAGGGTGACGCACATGGTCGAGTTCGACTCGAAGGATTTCATGAGCGATTTCAAGGCGCTCATCGAATGTGAGTCGTTCTCCCAGGATCCCGAATCACTGGCCCGCAGCGCTCAGCTGGTCTCTCGGATCGGCACCGGGCTGCTGGGTGCGGCTCCGCACATCATCGAAACCGATTCGCATCCCCATGTGCTGTGGCGATTCGGGACCGGGCCCCGCAAGGTCGTGCTCATCGGTCATCATGACACCGTGTGGCCGACGGGCACCTTGAGTGAGTTTCCCTATTCAGTCGCCGATGGTGTCGTGCGCGGTCCCGGAGCCGACGATATGAAGGGCGGTCTGCTCATCGCACTCTATGCGATGGCGCGGCTGCGCGAACAGCGCGGGGACCTCGATGGTGTCAGTATCCTCATGACCGGGGACGAAGAGCTCGGCTCGCCCGGATCTCGTCAGATCATCGAGGATGAGGCCCGCGGTGCCAAGGCGGCGCTGGTCTTCGAAAGCGGTGCGCCTGACGGAGCTGTGAAGATCGCTCGCAAAGGTGTCGCCATCTACTCCCTCGAAGTCACCGGTTTGGCCGCCCATGCCGGGGTGGAGCCGGAGAAGGGCATCAACGCCACGATCGAGGTGGCCAACCAGGTCGTGAAGATCGCTGCGCTGCATGACCCGTCGGTGGGGACCTCGGTCGTGCCGACCGTCATGCACAGTGGTTCGACGACGAACACCGTGCCGGCCAAGGCCGTCGTCGGCGTCGACTCCCGGGCTGCCTCGGTGGCCGAGCAGGAACGCATCGACGCAATCCTCAGCGACCTCTCCCCCACCGTGGCCGGAGCAAAGGTCGACGTCAGAGGCGGGATTAACCGTGCCCCTCTGGAAGAGAAGATGGCGATGGGACTCTACGCCAGAGCTCAACGACTCAGCGCTCACCTCGGGCACCCGCCGCTGCGGTCCGTGGCTGTCGGCGGCGGATCGGACGGCAACTTCACCGCAGGAGTCGGAACACCGACCATTGACGGTCTGGGCACGGTCGGCGGCGGTTCGCATGCCAGGACCGAACATGCCCTGCAGGTGTGGATCCCACGCCGCGTTGAGCTCACCACCGCTCTGGTCGGCGAGCTCCTGGCCGAAGACTGAACCTCAGCCTGACCGAGGACTGAACTTCAGAGCGCGCCGGTACGGTCGTCGAGCAGCCAGGGGTTCGACAGCAGCACGAACGCCGATTCGACGATGAGCACGGGAGACATATTCGTCTGCAGTCGTCGTCTCGCCTCGGTGATGGCGTCGATCCGCAGCAGAGTCGTATCGGGTCCGTCCCTGTTGGCCTGCTCGGAGATGAGGTCGACTTCGCCGGCGTTGATCCACCCCTCACGGATGCCCAACTGGTACATGAGGATATCGCGATAGAGGCTCATCAGCTCGAGGAAGATCCGGTCGAGCTCGTCGTTGCGGGCCCGGACTGACCGGCGCTTCTGCTCCTCTTCGAGCTTTCTGATCTGAGACCTCGCCGAGGGCGGAATGGACTTCTCCGATTCGATGCCCAAGGTCGCCATGAGATCGCTGCGCTCCGAGGCATTGCGTTCCTCGACCCGAGACTTCGCGGTCTCCGCTGCTTCGTCGACGATGCGGCCCGCCAGGCGGATCGTCGCGCCGACCGAGGTCAGTTTGCCCGGGATTGCGAGGATCTGTCTGCGTTCCTCATCGGCGGACTCGTTGAGGGCCATGTATTTGGCCCGGCCGATGTGGTTCTGCGCTACGGCCGCCGCCCACTTCGCTCTGTCAGGATCGACATGGTCGCGTTCGATGAGGAGCTGCGCCACCGCGTCCCGGGAGGGGATACGCAGACGCACGGGGCGGCACCGGGAACGGATCGTGGTGAGCACGTCGATGGGGCTCGGCGCGCACAGCAGCCACACTGTGGCCGGAGGTGGCTCTTCGATCGCCTTGAGCAGGACGTTGGCCGTGCGTTCGCTCATCCGGTCCGCGTCTTCGATGATGACGACTCGCCATGGGGAGTTGACCGGGGCTGACTGTGCTCTCGTCACCAGTTCCCGCACCTCGTCGATGGCGATGACCGACTTCTGAGTCGACATGATCGTCAGTGATTCGTGGTGGCCTTTGAGGACACGCGCCGTGACGTCACCCTGTTCTTCGCCGCCGGAGATCAGAGCCGCGGCGAAGGCGCGAGCTGCGTTTGACCTCCCGGATCCGGGAGGTCCGGTGAAGAGCCAAGCGTGGGTCATCGCTCCCGGTGAGTACAGGGCGTGCTTGAGCTGGGTGATGACATCGTCCTGCCCGACGAGCTCGTTGAAGACGCTCACTCAGTGACCTTCCGGGTTGTTGAAGCGCTGGTGGTTGCGTTCTCGCTGTTTGCGCAGCCGCTCCCGTGCCTGACGCTCGATTTCAGCCTGAGCCTGCAGTCGCTCTCGACTCATCTGCCGGGCATTGCGCACGGGCAGGACCGTCGTCTTGGCATCCTCGTCGTCCCGGCGGGAATCGTCCTGGTTGGGAGTCTCGACCTGCTTGACGACACGAGTCTGGGCTTCTTCGGAAGACGGAGTCTCGATCACGTCCGTCGGATCACTGTCATCGTCACCGTCGTCCGAATCGCCGCTGTCATGGGCCTGTGCCGCAGCAGCGCTCGGGGTGAAACCACGCGCCGGCAGAACCGTGGTTGCGGCTTCCTCGTCGGTCTCGTGCTCGACCCCGGTCTCTGCCTCGGGCTCGGCGCTGGCAGCCTGGGCGTCTTCCGAGGCCCGGACCGACGGCTGGTGTGGACGCTGAGTAGAGCTGTGGGGTGATCGCTGGGCTGATGTCGGGTCTGCCTCGTCGGACTCTCGCAGATCGGCACCGAGATCGACTCGTTCCGTCTCCACTCCGTCATTGCGGTCCTCGGATTCCCGACGGCCGGCCGATTCCGGGATGAATCGTTCGCCTGTGAGCGGCACGAATCGGACCCCGGGCTCCGGGGTGATGTCCTCATCGTCGGCAGGTGCAGAGCTCGCAGCCGAGTCTGATGACTGTGCTTCGCGGGCTTTCTCGGACACCGCACCATCGGCTTCCTCGGACGGATGACTCTCGACCACCTCGGCGTCGGGCGAAGTTTCGGTGGTATCCGTCGAAGCACCGGTGGCACCGGTGACGGCACCTGCGGTGGCGGTGCCTGCTGGAGCGGCAGACGCGCCGCCCATCTGCCGTGGCAGCCGGGTGCGGATGGCGGTGAGGATCTCAGCGGTCAGGTCTTCCTCGGACACCGAGGCATCGAGGACGATGTAGCGGTCGGGCTCTTTGTGGGCACGAGTCAGGTAGGTCTGGCGGACCCGCTGGTGGAATTGCTGGTTCTCCTCATCGAGGTAGTTGTTCTCGCCGCGCTTACCCATCCGCGTCGCCGAGACCTCTGGATCGATGTCGAGGACGATGGTCAGGTGCGGAACGAGCCCCTGAGTCGCCCATTTGCTCAACGCCAGAATGGTCTTCGGGTCGAAGTTGCGGCCCGCGGCCTGGTAGGCGATGGTCGAATCGATGTACCGGTCTGTGATGACGATGTTGCCGCTGTCGAGGCTCGGGTCCACCAAGGAGGCCACGTGGTGGGCGCGGTCTGCGGCGAAGAGCAGTGCTTCGGTCCGGGGGCTGGGTGGCTCGGAATCGAAGAGCACCGAACGGATCTGTCGTCCGAGCTCGGTTCCACCCGGTTCACGGGTCGCCTCAACGCTGTAACCTTCGTCGGCGAGGATCTGTGAGACCCGTTTGATCTGTGTGCTCTTGCCCGAGCCGTCGCCGCCTTCGATGGCGATGAAGAATCCGGCGCCGAGGCGTTCCGCGGAGTTTCCGATGCCGTCGTTCGCACCGTTCTCGGCGGCGCTGGGCGGACGGAATCCGTGCACGATGTCCACGGACAGTCCCTGCAGACCATGCGGGTCGAAGATGAAGAGTCCGATGACTCCAGCGACAAGTGCGGCCAGTCCCATGATTGCGAATGCAACGTCGCTGGGGGCCAGCGCCCAATCCATTGCGGAGCCGACAGGGATGATGATGCCGAAGTCGAGGGCGTTGAGGATGAGGGCGACCACGGCACCGCCGACGGCGCCGATGCGACGAGAGAAGTTGTAGGGCTGTGAGCGCACACCGATTCCGACGAGGAAGGCGATGACAGCCGCCAGGACGACCTTGCCTGAGAGCTCATTGATCGCGCCCGTGGCGATCAGCAGGATGCCCGATACGGTCAGTGCGAACGCAGACACGCGCGGCCTCGACATACCCGGTGCGAAGGTGGGGCCCATTTCGAAACCGATGGCCCACCCGACCAGGCATGACGCAAGCATGAAGGCGAATCCGGCTTGACCGAAGCTGTGCTCGACGGCGGTGGGCTGCGCCAGGATGAATGTGGTTCCCAGCACCGCGAAGAGGGCGATGCACACCCACGGCGTCGCGATATTCGCGGCCGGTCTGGCCACGCGGGCCTTGATCGAAGGGAATGCGCCCGTCGTCGCCGATTCCGCGTGGAGGGCTCGCTCGGGGGTGAGGAAGATGATGACGGCACCGACAGCCATGGCGATGCCCACCAGGAGGCTCGTCCAGCCCAGCGCTTGTGTGCCTGCGGCAGAGCCGCCGATGATCTGGAAAGAGAAGGAGACGAAGACGAGGAGTGCCGCGGGAATGCCGACCCGACGCCATGGCTTCTCGTTGGTGAAGGGGTTGATGCTCATCAGCAGGCCGACGACGGCACCCAGGAACAGAGCGGTAACCCAGGTCAGCCAGGCGCTCGGGGCAAGGCTGAGGACGATGAGCAGTCCGGCCTCAACGACAGCGGCGATGCTGAGGGCGAGTTTGCGGACGGCTGGCCCTTTGCTCGCCAAGATCTTCTGCGGGATGAAGAGTCCGGCTCCGGCGAGGACGAAGACGATGAGAAGAGACAGGCTTCCCAGCTGGTTGTCGAAGCCTCCCGCAGCCAGGCTGTCGGCCATCGCGGTGAAGGCTCGCCCGCCGATCGTGGCGAAGAAACCGCTGGTGCCCGCCACGACATAGCTGATCGCCACGAGTACGATCAATGCGCCCCAGGCTGCGGTCTCGGCAACCAACCGGCCAGGGGCTCCGGGAAGTCGATGTCCTGTAGTCGTCAACATACTCACAGACCTACAATATCTGCCGCGACTGACATATCTCTTGGAACAGACCGGATCTCTTCTCACCGATGTCTGATCCTCTACTCTTGATTGCGTGCACATAACGCGAACATCGATGTCAGCAGTAGCAACGACCGGCTTGGGTCCGATCGAGGAACTTGCCTTTGCCAGGGTCCTCCTCGACTCGGTCAAGCACGGCACCCGAGGAGCAACGCTGCGGATGTACAGGCCAGCACCGACGTTGGCCTTCGGGGCCAGAGATCGGTTCCTTCCCGGGTTCCCCGCAGCAATCGAAGCGGCGAAGGATCACGGTTTCACGCCAGCTCTGCGCAGCCTCGGCGGGCGAGCTGCCGCCTATCATCGGGGATCGCTGGTCATCGATCACATCGAACCCAGTGATGCGTTCATCAAAGACACCACGGCGAGGTTCTCCGCCTTTGGGCAGGACTACGTCGAGGTTCTGCGTGGCATCGGAGTCGACGCCCGCCTCGGCGAGATTCCTGGGGAGTACTGCCCCGGTGAGCACAGCGTGAATGTGGCCGGTCGGATCAAGGCGATCGGAACCGCACAGCGAGTGGTCTCGGGCGCGTGGCTGTTCTCCTCATCCGTGATCGTCGAGGATCCCGATCCCATCCGTTCCGTCCTCACCGACGTCGAGGCGGCCCTGGGCATCGAGTGGGATCCGGCCACTGGTGGGTCGATCAGAGAAGTCCACCCCGAGGTCACGATCGACACCGTCGCCGAGGCGTTCGCCTCCTACTATGCCCACGCCGATCCGCACACGCCCGGTGAGCCCACAGCCGCCGAACTCGCAGCGCTGCCCGACAAGATCGGCACCCACGTGCTGTGACGGCACCTACTCCATGACGACCCCTGCACTGCGACCCTGTACTGCGACACCGAAGCAATTGGAGACGATGACCCGATGAATGTGCGCGAGGCGACGAAGGACGATCTGCCCGACATCCTCCGGCTGGTCCAAGCCCTGGCCGTGTATGAGAAGGAGCCCGATGCGGTCGAGGCCACCGAAGACGATTTCGCTGCGGTGATGTTTCCCGCCGATGGGCATCCGAGCACCTATGGCCTCGTCGCCGAGGTGGACGGACAGATCATCGGCATCGCGATCTGGTTCCACTCGTTCTCCACCTGGACTGGGAAGAATGGGATCTGGCTCGAAGACTTATTCGTCGATCCCGATCACCGCGGAAATGGGGCGGGCAAGGCGCTGCTGGGTCACTTGGCCCAGATCTGCCAGGAACGGGGTCTGACTCGACTCGAGTGGTGCGTTCTCAAATGGAACGAGCCCTCAATCGGCTTCTACCGTTCGCTGGGTGCAAAGGCTCAGGACGAATGGGAGACCTTCCGTCTCGATGGTGAGGCGCTGCGCTCGTTCGCAGCAGAGTCGGCGGGCGCGTAGCTCGCTCAATTCCACAAGCTGTCAATTTCTCAAGCTGTTTGCCTCTGACAGGCGTTGAAGCCAGGTGTTCCCGGCGGAAAACGAAGATCGAGGAACTTTTGGAACGATTCACCGTAGAGAAATCGAACCAGAAGTTCCTCGATTCAGAGCTGGGACACCGGACTCAGGGAGTCTTCGGCTTCGCAGTCGTGGACTTCTTGGCCGCGGTTGTCGACTTAGCAGTCGTCTTCTTCGCCGTCGTCGACTTCGCAGCAGTCGACTTGGCAGCGGTCTTAGCCGGAGCCTTCGCCGTGGTCTTCTTCGCTGTGCTTGTCTTGGCTGCGGTCGACTTCTTCGCAGGAGCCTTCTTAGCCGCAGTCTTCTTAGCCGGCGCCTTCTTCTTTGCCGGTCCCTTTGCACGCTTCTCCGCGAGGAGCTCGGCGGCACGGCTGATGTCCATCGACTCGACCGAATCGTCCTTGCGCAGGGTTGCGTTGAACTCGCCATCGGTGACGTAGGGGCCGAAGCGACCGTCCTTGACCACGACCGGCTTCTTCGAAATGGGGTCCTCGCCCAGTTCCTTCAGCGGTGCCGTTGCCTGACGCCCACCACGCTGCTTCGGCTGGGCGTAGATCTTCAGCGCCTCGTCGAGGGTGATGTTGAAGATCTGATCTTCCTCGGTCAGCGACCGTGAGTCGGTGCCCTTCTTCAGATACGGACCATAGCGGCCGTTCTGAGCGGTGATGTCGGTGCCCTCTTCGTCCTGGCCGACGACGCGAGGCAGGCTGAGCAGAGTCAGCGCAGTCTCGAGGTCGATCGAGTTCAGGTCCATGGACTTGAACAGGGAGCCGGTGCGTGGCTTCGGCTTCTTGGCCCCACGCTTGGGCTTCTCTTCAGGCTCAGGCAGAACCTCGGAGACGTACGGGCCGAAACGCCCGTTCTTCGCCACAATCGTGTGTCCGCTCTCAGGATCGACTCCCAGTTCACGGTCACCGTCGCCCTGGGATTCGATGAGTTCAGCGGCCTTGGCCGCAGTCAACTCGTCCGGGGCCAAGTCCTCAGGCACAGATACGCGCTTCGGGTCTGCACCCTCTTCGGAGGCCGGGACTTCGAGGTATGGACCGTAGCGGCCGACGCGCAGGTTCACGCCTTCACTGATGCGAACGGTGTTGACCTCGCGGGCATCGATGTCGCCGAGGTCATCGACGACTTCCTTGAGCCCATCGCGATCTTGAGACTTGTCGCCGAAGTAGAAGCGGGCCAGCCAGGCCTTGCGATCTTCTTCGCCCATGGCGATCCGGTCAAGTTCGGATTCCAGATCGGCGGTGAAGGCGTAGTCGACGAGACCGGTGAAGTGCTCCTCGAGGAGTCGCACGACGGAGAACGCCAACCAGCTGGGCACCAGGGCGTTGCCGCGGGAGGTGACGTAGCCGCGGTCCTGGATGACGGAGATCGTGGCAGCGTAGGTCGAAGGACGGCCGATGCCGAGCTCTTCGAGCTGCTTGACCAGGCTGGCTTCCGTGAAGCGCGGTGGTGGGGCTGTCGTGTGACCGTCGGCTTCGGCCTTGACCACCGACAGCGACTGTCCTTCGTCGACCTGCGGCAGGCGTGATTCGCCGGACTTCGTGTCGTAGCGTCCGGCGTCGGTGCCCTCTTCGTAGGCGGCGAGGAATCCGCGGAAGGTGATGACGGTGCCGCTGGCGCTGAAGCCGGCTTCGTGGCCGTCGGCGAGGTCGGCACGGACCTTGATGGTTGCGGTCTTGCCCTTGGCGTCGGCCATCTGGCTGGCGACTGTGCGCTTCCAGATCAGGTCATAGAGACGGAACTCGTCGCCGCTGAGTGACTTCGAGACCTGGGCCGGGGTGCGGAAGGAGTCACCGGAGGGACGGATCGCCTCGTGGGCCTCCTGCGCCGACTTCTGCTTGCCCGAGTAGGTGCGAGGCGACTGCGGAACGAATTCGGGACCGTAGAGTTCGGTCACCTGCTTCCGTGCCGCGGAGATCGCCTGGCCCGACAGCGCCGAGGAGTCGGTACGCATATAGGTGATGTAACCGTGTTCGTACAGCGACTGGGCAGTGCGCATGGCCTGACGCGCACTCATGCGCAGCTTACGGCCGGCTTCCTGCTGCAGGGTCGAGGTAGTGAACGGTGCCGCAGGCTTGCGCGAATAGGGCTTCGACTCGACGGCAGTGACCGTCAGCGCGTCCTTCGCGGTGCCGTTGAGCTCTGTGGCCAATGCTTCAGCCCTGGCCTGGTCGACGACGGTGGCCGATGAGTTCTTCAGCTCACCCTTGTCGTTGAAGTCACGGCCGGAGGCCACGCGAGCACCGTCAAGGGTCGCAAGGTTCGCTGCGAACGGGCTGGTGCCGTCGGGCAGCCCCAGGTCGACATCGAGGTCCCAGTAGTCGGCGGAGACGAAGGCCATGCGTTCGCGTTCGCGTTCGACGACGAGGCGGGTTGCCACAGACTGGACACGTCCGGCGGAGAGGCCGGCGCGGATCTTGCGCCACAGGACGGGCGAGATCTCGTAGCCGTAGAGGCGGTCGAGGATGCGGCGGGTCTCCTGTGCGTCGACGAGAGCGGTGTCGATCTCACGAGTGTTCTCCAGAGCCCGTTCGATGGCCTCGGGAGTGATCTCGTGGAAGACCATGCGCTTGACGGGGATCTTCGGCTTGAGAACCTCGAGAAGGTGCCAGGCGATGGCCTCACCTTCGCGGTCCTCATCTGTTGCGAGATAGAGTTCGTCGGCGTCCTTGAGGAGGCGCTTGAGTTCGGTGACCTTCTTCTTGCCAGGGTCGACCCGGTAGTAGGGATCGAAGTCGTTGTCGACGTCGACGGCGAATTTGCCGTACGGTCCCTTCTTCATGTCTGCCGGGAGCTCGGACGGGGTGGGAAGGTCGCGGATGTGGCCGACCGACGCCTCAACGTCGTAACCCTCTCCGAGGTACCCAACGATCGTTCGCGCCTTCGTCGGAGATTCGACGATGACGAGACGGCGGGGCTGCTTCTCGGTTGTGGTCACGCTTTCACATTCCTCTCACGGCGCCGGTTGATCGAATAAACGGACGATCCGGCCCAATGTAACACTGATGTTCGTGCTCTACCTGCATCGGGTTGATGCAGTGAACCTCAACGGCAACGGTTTTCGATACTACCGTTATTCCAGGTTTCCACCGTTCACGGGCAGCAGCGCACCGGCGGCGACAAGCTGCCTCACCTGGGCGATGAGCTGGTCTTCGAGCGCGGTCGGATTGACGTCGAGCAGCTGGGCCAGAGCCACCGCGGTCTGCCTCAGGCTCAGGCTGCCGTCGGCGACGGAGACGAATCCTGCCAGGGCGGTGTCGAGGTCGAAGACCTGCCCGAATCCGATCCCCTGCTCCAAGGTGATCGAGCTCGGATCCGATTCTCCGGGCACATGGTGGCGGTGCTCGACGAGGTCCGGGGAACGGGTGAATACGGTGTTTGCGATCTCCTCGGCCCCGGCGGTTGCCAGCCATGACCTCAGCGCGAACGTGGTGGCGACGAACTGTCCGAGCCCGTGCGGGTTGTTCGCAATCGCCGAGGTGGTCCTGACCGTGGTCTTGAACGTTGAGGACGACGGTGAAGAGTCACCGGCACCCGCGTGGTCGGCAATCGTTGGGACATCGTTACCTGTCGCCTGCGCAGCTTCGTCGCCGTGATCGTCCTCAGCCGAGGCCGACTGCTTGTGCATGATGACATAGCCGAAGACGACCTCGCTCACATCTCGGGATGCGAAGTCGTCCATCCATGCTGCGGTCGCAGCGTTCCATTCCTCGCTGGCACGTGGGATGCCCCCATCGCGGATCCATGTCTCCGCGTAGGCGATGGGGTCAAGTCCCTCCCGTTCGATGACGAGCACCGAGGTGTCCGGGTCCGTGACCCAGGATTCTGGCCCTGCTTCCCTCGCCGAGGTGGTCTCCCAGTTCCCGAGGCATACTGAGCGTCCGCCCGGTTTGAGAGAGTCGGGAATCGCAGTGAATAGAGACCGAACGAGCCGGTCGCCGGTCATCCCTGCGTCTCTGTATTCGAAGGTGGTGACGTTCGTACGAGGGGTGATGACGAAGGGCGGGTTGGATACGAGCAGATCCACCTGTTCGTGCAGTGGTTCGAGCATGGATCCCGCCCGGAGTTCGATATTGCCCACCCCGTTGAGTTCTGCGCTGAGCCCCGTCAGGTGCAGGGCCCGTTCCGAGATGTCGGTGGCGATGACGCGGTCGCTGTGGCGGGCCAGAAGCAGGGCCTGGATCCCGCACCCGGTGCCGATGTCGGCGGAGACACTGACCTGGTCGCGAGGTGTCAGTGATACGAGGGTGCGTCCTGCCCCACCGAGTCCGAGTACGAAGTCGCCGTCGAGGACATCGGGATTGATGAGTGTCCCGTGGTCGCTGACCAGATAGAGATTCTCGTCACCGGGCCGAAAGCCGCGCGGAACTCCGACCGGCAGATCATAGGGAGTGATCGCAAACGGCGCGGACACGGATCCTGCATCCCCCACCTCGGCGACCTCATATTTGTCGGTGGCGTCATGCGTGCCGGCCACGAGCAGTCCCCGGTCGACGGCGACGTCGAACGCATCGTCGCCGAGAGCGGCACGGGCGGTTTCGTTGCTGACGTCACGATGGAAGTGGAAGAGCAGGGCCAGGGCCGCCAGATTCTGGTCGAATGGCTCCTGCGCCTGCGCAGAGTTGAGAATCTTCTCGCAGCAGTGGATCGCCGGTGCCGCATTGTTGCGCACCACTGCCGAGGCGATGGGTTCACCCCACAATTGGCGCAGTCGGGGCACGGTGTATCCGGCCCGATAGAGACGGTCTGCCACGAGGGTCATGTCTAGTTCACTCACACCCAAATCCTAACGACTGCACCCCGATGACCCCGACTGCGCCATAATTGAGGCCATGGCCTCTTCTGCTCTTCTCGACATCGTCACCGGATTCGGTGCCAGGGATGAACGGATCGTCCACGTGCGCGATATTCCACAGCGCTTCGAACATGAGTCGGCCTGGCCGGACTGGATCGACGAGGAACTCAAACATGCCTGCCACGCCATCGGCGTGGATCAGCTGTGGGATCACCAGCTCGAAGCCGCACAGGCCGCGCGCGAGGGCTCCGACGTCGTCATCGCCACTCCGACCGCCTCGGGGAAGTCCCTGGGATTCTGGTTGCCGGTCCTCGAATCCATTCAGAGCACCCGAGCGAAGCTGCGCACCTCCTCGGCGATCTACATCGCGCCGACCAAGGCTTTGGCGGCAGACCAGTTGGCGAATCTGGAGAAGCTCATCGTCCAAGGCATGCGCCCGGCCACCTATGACGGGGATACTTCGCAGGAGTCGAAGGACTGGGCCAGGCGGCATGCGAACATCATCTTCACCAATCCGGACATGCTTCATCGCGGGATCCTGCCGCAGCACGAACGCTTCTCCCGGCTCTTCAAATCGCTGCGCTACATCGTCATCGACGAAGCTCATCGCTACCGCGGAGTCTTCGGATCCCACGTCGCACTGATCCTGCGCCGCCTGCTGCGCATCGCCGCCCACTATGGGGCTCATCCCGTGGTCATCGGGGCCTCCGCGACGATGGCGAACCCCGATCAGGCGTTCTCCAAACTCACGGGGAGAGACGTCCACGCGGTGAGCCAAGATTCCTCTCCTCGCGCTTCGGGCAGCTTCGCACTGTGGGAGCCTCCGGTCTCCCCTGGAGGCGAGCGCCGCAGCGGTTTGGTCGAAGCCGCTGACATCCTCACCGACGCTATGTGCGCCGGGTACCGGTCGATCGCATTCATCGCCTCCCGCCGGGGCACCGAGGCTCTGGCATCAACGGTCCGAGACCAGGTGGGCCAGGTCGATGACTCACTGAAGGACAAGGTTGCGGCCTATCGCGGGGGCTACCTCGCCGAGGAGCGCAGGCTGCTCGAGTCCGCACTGCGCTCAGGTCGACTGTTGGCGGTGGCGTCGACGAATGCACTGGAGCTCGGGATCGACATCTCCGGCCTCGACCTCGTCATCATCTCCGGGTGGCCAGGAACCCTGGCATCGCTGTGGCAGCAGGCTGGTCGGGCCGGGCGTGCGGGACAGCGGTGGATGGCGGTATTCATCGCCCGTGACGACCCGTTGGACACCTATGTCGTCAACCATCCCGAGGTCATCTTCGATGCTCCCGTCGATGCTGGAGTCATCCATCCCGGCAATCCGCACGTGCTGGGCGGGCACCTGTGCGCCGCGGCCGCGGAAGTTCCGTTGCAGGAATCGGATCTTGTCCACTTCCCCGATAACTCCGCCGAGGTGCTCGCTGACTTGGTCGAACGCAAGCTTCTGCGGGCCCGGCCCACCGGGTGGTTCTGGGCGAAGGACTCGTCCGCGGCGGACATGTCCGATATCCGTGGCAGTGGGGGCGGTCAGTTCCGTCTCGTCGAGGCCAGCACCGGTGCGCTGCTGGGAACCGTTGACGAGTCCGGGGCCTTCACCGGCGCTCACCCTGGGGCGGTCTATACGCATCAGGGCGCGGACTTCACTGTCCTTGAGCTTGATCTCGAGGATCATGTTGCGCTCGTCGAGCGGACCGACGTCGACTACACGACGCAGGCCAGGTCGCAGACCGAGATCGACATTGTCGACACCGATCAGCAGCGGACTCTGCCTTCTGGGGTGACTGTGTGCAGCGGAACCGTCGACGTCAAGGACCATGTCATCGCCTACCGGATGCGAGCCAAGCGCGGTGGTGCGATCATCGCCGAGCACGAACTCGATCTGCCCGAACGCACCCTGCAGACGAAGGCTGTGTGGTGGACGATTCCGCAGACGCTGCTGGACGAGGCTGAGATCATCCACGCCGATCTGCCCGGTGCCGTTCACGCGGCCGAGCATGCCTCGATCGGTCTCCTGCCGCTGTTCGCTGGTTGTGACCGGTGGGACATCGGCGGAGTCTCCACCGCATTGCACGCTGATACCGGCATGGCCACCGTCTTCGTCTACGACGGCCTGGCCGGTGGGGCTGGATTCGCCGAGCGCGGATATGAGGTCATCGAGGGGTGGCTGTCAGCGACCCGTGATGCGATCGCCGCATGCGAATGTGTCGACGGCTGTCCCTCGTGCGTGCAGTCACCGAAGTGCGGCAACGGCAATGAACCCCTGGAGAAGGATGCGGCCCTGCGACTGCTGAGAGCAGTCCTGGGCTGAGGCTCTCCCTCGGAGCTGACGGCCCGTTCTACTTCCCGGCCACGGCCTTCTCCTTCACTTTCGGCAGCGGTCCTGGGATCTCAACCTCGACCTGAACATAGGCGCTCTGTTCTGACATTGATGCTCGGCAGTCGCTCACGACTGCACCATTGCGCCGAGCGACCTGCTTGGCGATGTCGCAGGGTTCGCCCGTGGCAAGTCCGCGAACCGCGTCGGCTGCCGCGAGCACCGCAAGGTCGGCCGCACTCTGCGCGGTGCTGTGGGCGGCGAAAGCTTGGCTGAGCCCGCCGATGGCGGTGACGAGGACCAGGATCATTGAACACAGGCCGACAACGATATTCGTCACGACAGGGCTCCTGCTGCAGGCAGGCTCTGAGCCTCACTGGTGGAGGAGCGGTCTCCCTCTGTTCGCGCCGTTGCAGCCGCCTCGACCTCGTTGAGGAAGATGATCGCTGCGGGAAGTTCGATGGTCACGGTCACCGTCGAGTATCCGCCCTCGGAGCGCACCAACACCTCGGAGGCTTGCCCGGCGTGCTTCTTGGCTTCGGTGACGACCGCTGCCTGTGGTTCCCCGCGGGCGATCTCCCTGGCCGCAGATCTGGCTGCGTCGAAGGCTCTCAGCTGTGAGAAGCCGACGGCGGCTGCCCCTGCAAGCACGACGATGAGAAGCACGATGGCGGGCATGACAACGGCGAACTCTGCGGTGGCCGTTCCCGCGTCCCGGTGCCGCTTCGATCGTCGCGGTTCACAGGAGCATCCGGTCGTCATGTCAGGCTCCGAGGCCGAGGGCCGTCTGGATCACGCCGGTGACGAGTTCCTTGATCGGTTCCGACTTCAAGATGACGACCAACAGTGCGGCGAACCCGCAGGCGGCCGCTGTGGTGGCGTAATGGCATACTTGAGAAATGACTACTGAACCCGCTCGTCGCGCCGTCCCACGCGTCGCCATCTATGCACGACAGAGTGTCGAGGAGGACCAAGGCATCGCGCAGCAGATCGCCGACTGTGAGGAAGAGGTCAGGCGACGCGGCTGGCTGGTCGCCGGCGAGCCCTACCCTGACAACGACGTCAGCGGCAGCACTGCGCGCGGATCGAAGACGAACTGGGCGAAGATGCTCAAGGCATACGACGCCGGCGAGTTCGACACCCTCATGGTCACGGAGGTCGACCGCCTCACCCGGAGCCTCACCGACGTGCTCGACATCCGCCCTCCGCGCCGTGACATCCGCGTCGTCACTGTGCGCGGCGGCATCGACACCGAGCACGACGACTACATGCTCAAGCAGCTGGTGCTCCTCGCCGAGCGTGAGGTCAAAATCAAGGCGCAGCGTGCCCAGCGCTATGCCCGCGAACGCCGAGCCGTCGGTCATCCGTCTCCCGGCAAGGCGCCGCACGGTTACACGTGGGTAGCCGCTGCCAGCCGCGACAAGGCCGGGACGAGGTACGTCATCGACACAGACGAGGCGAAAGACGTGAGAAAGATCTTTAAGGAGTTCTTGTCGGGCGCTCCGCTCGGTCAGATCGCCCGAGACCTCAACACTGCTGGTCGGAGTACGCGCAAGGGCGCACGCTGGCACACATCGACGGTCCGGCGTATCCTGATGAACCCGCTCTACGCGGCGCTCTTGCCGCCGTCCCAGGGAAGCCAGCCGCACGACCTCGCCGCCATCGACCTCGCTGCTTGTACCCCCGGCGCTTGGAAGGAGCTCATACAGCGCGATCTCCTCGTCGCTGCTCGTGACAAGCTCATCGGTGTCAAGCCCAACCACCAAGGTAACTCGCGGAAATGGCTGCTCTCCGGCCTGGCCGTCTGCTCCGTGTGTCGCGAACCGGTCCGCTCAGCGCGAGGCAAGACGCACCCAACGCCTCGGAAGGATGGCACCGGCACCGCTCCTAGTCAGCGGTATCACACCTACCGCTGCGTGAACGGGCACATCATGCGCCGGGGCGAGATCATCGACGAGTTCGCCTCGGAGGCGTGCATCGCTCGCTTGTCCGAGCCCGACACTCTCGACCTCCTTGCGCCGAAGCCGGATGTCGTGGACGTGCGCGTGCTCAACTCCCAGCGCATCGCCCTGGGAAAGCGGCGCAAGACCGTGCTCAAGCAGATCTCCTCCGGCCGGGCGACCGAAGAAGAGGCGGAGGAGGCGCTGGATGATCTCGCCGATGAGCTGCGGGTCGTGGACACAGAGATCGCCCGCGCCGTCGCCAGCGACCCTCTCGCCGAGCTGGTTGGGGTCGAGGACGCTCGCGCGTGGTGGTTCGACGAGGAGCGGACGCTCGCCCGTCGCCGCACTGTAGTGGAGGCACTCATGACCGTGGTCATCCATCCCGTCGGGTCAGGGCGACGCATCACCACCTTCGAGGCTGCTGGGGAGACCGTGGAGATCGACTGGAAGCGGTCCGCCACCTGAACAGTGGGCTACCGCTTGCCCTCGAACGGGTCCACGACGCTATGAACGCCGTGGGTCGGACATGCGAAAGCGATTCTGATGCCTTGCCCTTCTCCGGCATCGAACGGCTCCGGTGGACAATCTCGACCACAGTCTGCACATGTGCGGTAGCCAGTGGACTCGTCCCAAATGGTGATCTCCAGATCATCCGGGACTTCAACATCTTCGGGGTCACCACTCATGACGCGGACCTCATGAGTTCGGCATACTTTCCCGAGCCGTTCAGCGCGGAATAGAGCGTCTGGCGTGAAACGCCCATGTCGCAGGCCACCTTCGCCTTCGGCACGCCCTCTGAGATCCGCTGACGGGCATCCGCGATCTGCTCCGGGTCGAGCTTAGGTACGCGGTCGTATGTGCCCTTCTTCTTGGCCAGGGCGATTCCCTCGGCCTGCCTCTCCCTGATGGTGGCCCTCTCCAGCTGGGCGACGGCCGCGAGGATGGTCAGCATGAACTCGCCCTGTGGTGTGCCTGTGTTTAACGCAGGGTTGTCGACGAACTCCACGGCGACGCCCTTGGCCTGGAGCTGCTCGACGAGGTCGAGGAGATCCCGGGTTGACCGTGCCAGCCGGTCCGGAGACTTCACCCGCACGGTGTCGCCGTCACGGGCATAGGCGATCATCTCTTTGAGCTGCTCACGATCATCGACGTTCTTGCCCGAGACTTTCTCGGAGAACAGTCGGTCGACGACTCCGATCGCCTCGATCTGTCGCGCTGGGTTCTGGTCGGCCGCGCTCACGCGAACGTATCCGACGATCTGTCCCTTGTGTCCACTCATGTCTAGACCCTCCTGCGTATATGTCTAACTTTACCCGACGCCCACCCTGTTAGACAGTCCTAGGCAACTATTCATGAGCGTCCATCTGGGTACACGCAAATGGACAATGTTGAATATGGTGAGTCTCGTATGTGATCGAAACGGGTCATCGACGGCTAGCCACGGTTCGTCCTATCCGCCAACGAGAAGGTGGCCAGGGCCGGGGGTCTGGCTCCGATTGAGGCTCAAGCGGAAAACATAGTCAAGGGCGACCGCTGCTCAATATTAATCGCGTGCGGCGGTGCGGATCGTGCGCATAGTCGAGGCGATTCCCTACGACAAGCCTTCCTTCGGATAAGTATCCACAAGCCAAGCCTCCATCTGGTCGGCGACCTCGTCGCTGATGAGCCCCCGAAGGGGACCTTTCAGAAGTGGCCATATGCAGTACTTGATGATGCTGGGATGGCGGTCTGGATCGGGGCAAGTAATCGCAGCAATGACGCGCAGATGTAGCATCACACCCTCCTCAATGGGTGCCATCGCGGATCCTCTTGCGGCCTCTAGCAACTTCAGAATAACCTGATGCAAGAAGTCTCTTTCTCCATCTTGTAGCCTGAACGAATCATCTCGGTTACGCTTGCGGCGCTTCTTTCCCCGGCCTTTAGGCTTTTCAACTGTGCGAGGGTATGGCGCGGGTAAGCCATCCTTCGGATTCTGTACAGACAACTCGATAAGATCGACGATGATCCCCGCCAGTTTACTATTTGTCTTGTTCGCGAAGTTGTCCAGCGTCGCATAGGCCTGACATATCGCGGCCAAAACTACACAGAAGAAGTGGTCTGCTCTGTCTTTTTTGCTCCCCCGGGGGCCACCCGAGCGAAGATGTCCTTCCATATCCGACAGAACTTTGTCAGCAATGGTCTCCGACAGTTGTTGCACTGTAGCGAGCTCTGTATCGGAGAGATCTACCGAAGCAACACTCTCCTTGCTGCCGCTGTCAATCGCAATTTTATGCTCAATTAGTCCGATGATGAATTCGTTGACCATACGAGCGCCCGCTCGATCGCTTGTGTCCCCAGCTGGATAGGCGCTTGGCTCGTTCTCGTTTGGCTCGGTCTCGCTGTCACCATCGGTCGGTAAACCGTTCCCATGTGAGGGTCTTTTCCACCGGTGTTCCAGCGCCTTCTTGCGCGACTCATAGCGCCGTTTCTTGACTTCCGCAGCGTCATGCGAGCACACGGCCTCCGCCACTACCCCTTGAGTCTTCACTGTTCCGTGCAACGTGTTTCCGCAAGGACAGACGCACGTTGTACCGCTTGCGCCACCGCATCCCGAATGGTGCGACATCGTCAATCAGTCCTTCCTGAATTACGACGCGATATTTCCCTGAGTGTAACAAGGAGAGTGATTTCCACCACGTCGATGTTGATCTTGCTCGTACCTTCTTATGAGCTAACAGCTATCGGCCCGTCTTGCGGAACTTGGGCAGCCATAGATACGGCAAAACTGAGCCACGTCGTTCTGCCCGCGGGCATAAAGCATTTCTACGTCCTCCCTGCCCATGAGCCTGAAAGAGAGCATCAAATGACGCTATTCTTCAACCATGGGCAGAGGCAGAGTCGACTTTGACCGAGGACTGGCACGCTTGTCTGCATACGCCAGAGAGTATGGCCACGCGAACCCCAAGGCACATGAAGAGTGGCTCACCTGGAGAGTCGGACTTTGGGTTTCCAGCCTCCGAGAGAAATATCGTAAGGGCAAGCTGACGGGTGAGAAAGTCGCAGCAGCAGAAGCCATAGGAGTGCGATTCGTCCCGCCTTATCGCGATCCCAAACCCAAACCCCCGACTCGTGCTGAATGCAGGGAAAGTGACCTCCTCCGAAGACTCGAATGGTTGGAGGAATACTTTCAAGAAAACGGTCACATCAACATTCCACAGCTTCGCGGCATCAGCACATGGCCCAATGCAGGTCGTTGGGTCGCACGGCTTCGATCGCAGTATCGGAAAGGGAAGCTACCGCAGACGGTCGTCGATAGAGCGGAAAGTATGAAAATTGTGTGGAACCCGGGCGCGGGCCGCCGCTCCTACTGATAAGCGTGGCCACCAAATTGCGACATGTTTAGAAATATGATCAATCTAGGACATGGGTCTTCCAACCGTCCCGCAGCAATCTGAGAGGGGAACTGTTATTGTGCTAGCGTTCTCCGTCGCCCCGTCCGGAACCGGCTGTGAAGATGGGCCAGTACACGATGCTGTCGCTGCTGCCGCCAATGTTGTACGTGACTCAGGCTCGCCCAACACGACGTCGAGCCTGTTTGCCGAGACTGAAGGCGCCCGGGACGAGGGCGTCGGCATGGTGAAGCGTGCCACAGAGGCCGTCGAGCCGTTCAGTTCCCGCATCTCGCTCGTCAGCAAAGTCGACGTCCGTCCCGGATGCGGGGGCGAGCCGGTGGCGAAGGTCGAACGGTTCGAACACAAGATCGAAGTCAGGAGAGGGTAAATGTCGGGGCTGGACATCGCGTCGTTTGTAATTGACTGTGTCGGCTTGGTCTTAGCGATCATCGCGCTGGTTGTCGCGTACGCGGCTTGGTCGGCGGAATTCAAGAACCGCCGTTGGCACCAGGCACACGAACGACTCCTCAAATGGAACGAGGAGGTACTCGTGACTACCGAGAAAACACTCGCTCACCCGAATGCGTTAGACGAGGTGAGAAGTCGTCCAGTTTTCGACGCCCGACTCCGGATTTACGCTCGTCAGCAGTCCTCTCGTGATGTCGAGACTGTGTTCCTGAATCCGGTCTATCGCACGCCGGGCGCGAATAGTTATCAGAGCGGCGTTTTGAAGGACATTGGGCGGCACATGTCTGTGGTTGCTATGCAATGGCCATACGCTAATGGTTACGAAGTTCAGGTGGATAGAGTCGGTGCGCCA
The DNA here is from genome assembly GCF_900169065.1 of Brevibacterium aurantiacum. GTDB lineage: Bacteria > Actinomycetota > Actinomycetes > Actinomycetales > Brevibacteriaceae > Brevibacterium > Brevibacterium aurantiacum. Next base: position 27,144 of record NZ_FXZB01000022.1, read on the forward strand.
CTGCTCAATAGTGACCATGAAGTACGGTTAAAGCTGGGCCACCTACGGGAGCGATGTGGGGTCTTCGACCGTTTCACGCGACAGCATCCCGAGCCGATGAGACTACGTATTGCGTGGAAGATGCTCTCCTCCTGGAAGGAAGTTCGCGAATATCGAAATAGGAATCGCACCGATACTTCCAAAGTCCGTGAGGCGTCGTATGACCTTTGGCTTGGCTAGCTGGCGCAGCTTACTCCAATAGCCTTTTGACCTAGGTTGTTAAATAAAAGGCCGCGGCAGCGAAGAGCGCCGCAGGACTCGTCGATCTAGCGTCCGCTACCTAAAAAAGTGATTCCAGTTTTCAGCGTCTGTCCTCGAACCGGTCGACGACAGTGTGCACCCCATGCGTCGGGCATGCGAAGGTCACCCGGACGCCTTGGTCCTTCGGGAACGATTCCGGCTCGCAGTCCGCTCCACACTCGGCGCAGGTTCGGTACTCCTCGTCTTCGGACTCGAACACGACTCAAGCCTCTGCCTTCGCCAGACGTTCGTGCTCGGAGATCACACCGTGCACGGCTCCCACTGAGACGCCGGTGGCTGCTGCGATCTCACGGATGGACTCACCCTTCTCCCGACGGGCGAGGACCACCGTGCGCTTGTCGTCGTCGATCACCCGCGGACGCCCCCCGACCTTGCCGCGCTTCCTGGCGGCCTCCAGTCCATTCCGCGTCTTGCGGACGATGTCGCGGCGACGGTCCTCAGCCAGCGCCAGCGCTAGGTCGAGGATCAGCGACCGCTCAGTATGCTCGCCGGCTGCGATGCCCTCCAACACCTTGACCGCGATGCCGCGTTCGAACAGATCGGTCAAGACGATGAGCCCCTCCAGGAGGTTGCGGCCGAGCCGGTCGACCTCCTGCACAGTCAGCATGTCTCCGCCCCGCATGTACACGATCGCCTCGCGGAGCCCAGGTCGGGCGTCGACGTCGAGCTTGCCGCTGACCTTCTCCTCGAACACCTTGACGCACAGCGGGTCGAGGGCATCATGCTGCCGAGACGTCTCCTGCTTCTTCGTGCTCACCCGCACCAGGCCGACCAGTGCCATGACGCCCTCCCGTTCAACATACGTGTTCAGTAACTCACTTCAAGGCTATCAGTTAGTGAACGGGTTTGTGAACAGATTGGAGCGGCAGATCCTCCTTTCGGCGGCCAACCGTTCAGTGTTCGACATACGACCGTTTGATGAACGATCAGCGGCGACTATTGCGTGGATTCTTGTTCTCTCAATCGACGCCGTCAAAGTCTTCGAGGTTTTCCCTTTCAGAATCTTCCTGTTCGTTGGTGAAACCATCCCAGAGCAGATTGACGACGAGACAGAGAGAGAGCGCAATGTATGCTAGAGATGCTGGCCCGATGCTACTTAAGCCCACCGCGATCCAGTCGACCCACCCAGCATGATCCTTCATCTCAATCAGTGCTACGCAGAGTAAACTTGCCGAGCCGAGTACCGAAACATGGATGCACATCAGGATTAACGCCCCAGCCTCGTTTAACGCCCTCACACGCACTTGGTCCACTGAACGACCGCGCTCTAGTATGCGTTCACGCCATCCGGCAACTTGTGAAAACCCGGCGAGTAGGGCGCCAACCAGTAAAGCGGCAGCGGCAAGCCAAATTTCTGGTTCATCAATAGCGACTCGGGCGCAAATAAGAAGAACGGCCACTGCAACTGGGAGACCGAATAGAACCAAGAAGGCGACCACATCAAACTTTTCGTCGCCAGTTTGAGATCGCCGTCGTAGTCCGGCAAAAACCCCGGCTATAACGCGACCGGGGTTGAATCGGTTAAGCATCGGATCACCTCGTCCGGGTCAATAATTTCTAGTTCAATACCTTCTTGGCGAGCAACCCTTGAGGCCCGGTCACAGACGCGAGCATAGTAGGAATGGATACTAGGGGGAAGATCTGATAGCGGGTAAGTGAAAGCGTCTCGCAGCGTGTCCACCGCGATAGTCGTCGTCGCGTCTGATTCTTTACCATGCAGTGCGATAGATGTTGATTGGTAACGATCCTCTTCCCCGTCTCCGAACAAGTCTCGCTCTTCGAGTAGGCTTGCGACCTCTGATACCGCCTGCTTTTGCGTCGTGTTCTCTTGGGATCGTCGCCTAGTCACCCAAGATCTGCCTGCCTGTCGACCGACGTCAATGATATTTTGGTCACGAAGCTTGATGGTCAGGACTCGATCGACATAATCATTGTGGCCGGTGGCATCAAGACGTTTGCTTTTAAATGTTACCGAGGCCCTGTCTGCGCCGGTTAGCAATTCATCTAAATACTCGTTGTCAGACGCCTGGTGTTCGTCAAACAATAGTCGCTTAAATGCCTTCTTTTTGGGGATCTTCTCGCCCGCTTTGCGTGCTTCATTGCGATTTGCCGCCTCCTCATCTTCACGCTCAGAACGGATCAGCTTGCTCTCGTCTCGGATCATCGCTAGAAGCCGTGCGTGTGGATCACGTCGGTAATTTGTTTGCGTGACCAACAGAAACCGAGAGTCTTTACCCTTTGGGAAAACGAAGGTGACCTGATGGGATGCCTCGGCGGACCAGCCTTCAAGATCCCGGGTCGTGGCTCTGGGCTTGGTCGCGGATGCGTGACTACCTTCCTCACCGGTCGCAATCTGAGCGTGAATGAGGCTGGGGCTAACTACTTGAGAAGAGGTGAGCGTGGCAGTCTTTAAAGGCTTTGTCACGTTTCCGTTTTGATCTGGGCGTGCCTCAAACCGCTGGGTTCCCTTGTTCTCAAGTCGCTCCAGCAAGAGTGAGATTTCTTTTGCAATACCGCCTCCGCTCTCCGCATTGTAGGGTTCCCGATCCTTTATGCGGTTGGGATACGCCTCGACGATGAAGACGCGAAATCCGTATGATCGTGCCATGGTGTTGAGTCACCGTTCCTTCAACTTTGCTACAGTGCGATTTAGTTTATTTGAAGCACTCCGGTGCTGACGGCCAAGCTTCGGTAAGTTCTTACGTGAATTGAACTCCCCTGCTTAAGCATTGTTAGCAAATACCTCCGCCTGTTCAAGAACAAGTTCAATCGCCTTGTCCTCCGCGTCAGGTGGGTAGTCGTACCGAGCGAGGATGCGACGCACCTTGGACCTCATCGCGGCCAGGACGGACTCCTTGAGGTTCCAATCGATCGTTGCCGACTGCCGCACTGACTTCACCAGATCCTGCGCGATGGCTTTGAGAGTCTCGTCGCCGAGTTCCAGGACGGCGGCGTCGTTCTGGACGACGGCATCGTAGAAGGCGACCTCGTCTTCCCGTAGACCAAGCTTCTCGTGACGCTTTTGGTCATCGCGCATCTGCTTGGCGAGCTTGACCAGCTCGGCGACGATCTCGGCCGTCGACAAGGACCGGTTCGTGTATCGGTTGACGGCCTCGTCGAGCATCTCCGAGAACTTTCGGCCCTGCACGATGTTCTTGCGCTGCACTGTGCGGATCTGGTCATTAAGGAGCCGCCTGAGCAGACCCATCTGGAGGTTGGGTCGCTCCTTCTCAGCCAAGGAGTCAAGAAACTCATCGCTGAGGATCGAGATTTCAGGCGTCTCCACACCGGCCATCTTGTACACATCCACGACCTGGTCAGCTGCGACCGCATCGTTGATCAGCTGGCCGAGTGCGGTGTCGATCTCCACGGCACCGGAACCACCGCGACCGGAGTCCGGGTTCTGGATCTTGAGGATCGCTGCTCTCACGTCCGTAAACAGACGCACGTCATCCCGGATCGCTGCTGCTTCGTCACGGGCACCAGCAAGTGCGAAGGCTTTGGCCAGTGCGAGTACCACGTCGTTGAACCGCGACGTACGCTCCGGATCCGCCATGACGAAGTCGAGGACCTTCGCGTACTCATTCAACCGCTGTGACGCTGTGAGCTCGGGCGAGGAGTCGAAGTCAACGCCGTGCAACAGTCCACAGACGACGTCGTGCTTCTCCATCATGACCGCGACCATCTCGTCGATGGGTACACCGGCCTGCTCACGGTCCGAGGGCGAGTACTCAGACAGAGCCGTCTGCAAGTTGGCGAACACACCGATGTAGTCGACGATCAGCCCACCAGGCTTGTCACGGAACGTGCGGTTCACACGAGCAATGGCCTGCATAAGCCCCGCACCCTGCATGGTCTTGTCGATGTACATCGTGTGCATCGACGGAGCGTCGAACCCAGTCAGCCACATGTCACGGACGATCACCAGTTCCAGCGGATCATCGGCGTTCTTTGCACGCAGCTTGAGGTCCTTGCGCACGTCCTTTGAGTGAATGTGCGGCTGGAACTCCACCGGATCAGTTGCGGATCCTGTCATGACGACCTTGATCTTGCCCTCAGCGGGATCATCGGAGTGCCAGTCTGGGCGCAGGGCGACGATCTTCTCGTAGAGGCGCACGGCGATCCTGCGACTCATCGTCACAATCATGCCCTTGCCGAGGAGTGATTCACGGCGCTTTTCCCAGTGCTCGACGATGTCCTGCGCCACAAGATCGAGTCGCGACTCGGCACCGACGATCGCTTCCAGTCGCGACCACCGGGACTTTGCGGCCGTGGCGGTGTCCTCCTCGACGGTCTCGGTGATCTCGTCAGCGAGACCGTCCAGCGTCGCGAGATCGGCCTCTGAGACGTCGATCTTGGCAAGCCGGGACTCGTAGAAGATCCTCACCGTGGCACCGTCCTCGACCGCCCTGGTGAGGTCGTAGACGTCGACATAGTCGCCGAACACCGATCGGGTGGACTTGTCGTTCGACTCGATCGGGGTGCCTGTGAAGCCGAGGTAGGTCGCACCCGGCAGCGCGTCGCGCATGTGCTTGGCCAGCCCCGACTTCAGTCGACCATGCCGGTCGAGTGTCTCGCTGAAGCCGTATTGGCTCCGATGCGCCTCGTCGGCGATGACGACCACATTCCGTCGGTCGGTGAGAACAGCGTTGCTGTCACCGTCCTCACCCGGAGCGAACTTCTGCAAAGTCGTGAACAAGATGCCGCCGGAGGCCCGCTTGAGCTTTGCACGGAGGTCGGAGCGTGTCGAAGCCTGTACTGGTGTCTCGGGCAAGATCTGCGCAGGGGCGAAGGTCTCGCCGAACAGCTGGTCGTCGAGATCATTGCGGTCGGTGATAAACACCAGAGTCGGATTCGACATGCGGGAATCGCGCATGACCTTCGCGGCGTAGAACACCATCTCGAAGCTCTTCCCTGAGCCCTGCGTATGCCACACCACGCCGCCGCGTCGATCACCCTCAGGCCTCGAAGCCTGCACCGTGGACTCGACGGCGGCGTTGACCGCCCAGTACTGGTGATACTTCGCCACACGCTTTACAAGAGCTCTGGTGGGCTGCCCGGTCACTTTGTTGGTGACGGTCTCATCGCTGAACACGATGAAGTTCTTCAGCAAGTCCAGGAACCGTTTGGGGTCGAACACGCCCTTGATGAGAACTTCAAGCGCGGAGCGATTGCTGACGACGTCGCGCCCGTCGATCGTCTTCCACGGCGCAAAGTGCTCGAACGCCCCCGAGTAGCTGCTCATGGCGGCCGAGGTCCCGTCAGAAATCACGGTGACTGCGTTCGGCACGAACACCGAGGGGATATCATGCCTGTAGGTCTGCACTTGGTTCCACGCCGACTTCAGGGTCGCGTGCCCTGCTGCAGGGTTCTTCAGCTCAAGCAACGCCAAGGGCAGGCCGTTGACCATCACCAACACGTCAGGGCGGCGGTGCTTTCCGTTGTCCACGATCGTGAACTGGTTGACAGCGACCCAGTCGTTGTTCTGCGGGTGTTCGAAGTCCATCAACCAAAGCCGGGTGGTGCGGAGCAGACCGTCGTCGCTGCGATGTTCGACCGGTACGCCATCCGTGATCAGCTTGTGTAGGCGGGCATTCTCATCGATCGGACTCTGTGACTCGGCACGCTGCACGATCTTCAGAGCCTCGGAGATCAATGCGGGGGTCGTGCCTGGATTAATCCAACGGATGGCTGCGCGAAGCCGCCCCCAGAGCACTACATCTTCGTATGACTCCCGCTCCGCGGCATGTTCATCTGGAGCGATGTCAGGTCCATGTAGCCGGTGATAGCCGAGCTCTGCAAAGTACTCTAGTGCGGCCTCCTCGACGATGTTTTCGTTGAAAGAAGTCATAATGTTCCTTCCTCGGGAGGGACTCGGATGCGGCCCGAGAGCAGTTGGGGGAGCAACGAGTCGCGAAGTGCGACAAGACGGTCAGACTCCGTTCGCAGGCTCTCGGCACGCTGAAGCATTGTGAGTACGGCGAATTTGAGAGCAGATGGTGCCTTAGTGAAGTCCGGAACCTTGATCGTCAGCACGTCATCGGGTCTCACCCGTTGATGGCTTCCAGAGGTTCCGGTTACCCGGCGAGGCAACTCTTCCTGGAAGAACGGAGCCCGAACTGCCAACCAGGCTGCAGCCAGCAAGTTCTCTTCCGGCGCCGTCAGCACGAGGAATTCGGTGGAGGCGAGAGCTGGAACATCCGATGACGAGGCCCACCATGTTCTGTTGAAACGAGGGTTGAGTCTGGACAACAAGATCGCTCGCCCCGGCAGGCGAAGCTTGTTGCTCTTTATCGAAGACGCAACTACACGTTCGGGCCGTGCTCCCGCATCGAACGCGGGAAGACTGAAATGGTCAACAAGACTCTCACCGAGAGAGACCGGGTTCACCGAAGCCTTCACCGAGGCCACGACGTGTCCGAGTGGTACGGCAGGAAGATCCATTCCAATCTGGGCGGACTGAGCATCTATCAATGACGATATATACGTAGTCGCCCGCCGGTTCGACTCGATCTTGTCGTCGATCGCGCCGAGCGTCGCGGCGATCGCGCGCTGTTCCGGTAAGGGCGGTATAGGTAGCTCAATGTTGGAAACTTCCGTCAAACTTAAGTTTTGCTGTACGGATTGCACCACTCGCGTCCGGGCGCGAGCGATGCGGTCGGTATCGCGAAGACAGTAGTATAGAAAACCCCGATCAATCTTGTGTATGTCGGGACGAATGATTGCAACAGCTTGGTTTGTGTTGGCAGGGAGATCTGAAGGTTGTACTCGCGCGACCCGGCCTATCGTTCCAGCGATGGAAAAGAGTATGTCGTCCGTATCGATGACGGAGCGGACAAGTTGTCTATGGGTCTCTTCGCTGATGAAAGCCAACTTTGATTGATTCAGTGCGCCCGAATCGTTGATCGACTCGACCTTGATGAAGTTGATACCGCTTTCTTCAAACCGGCCACCTAGCGTCGTAGGGGTGGTACCCTTTGTGACGCGCCGTGTGACCTCGCCAACTGTGCTCATCTGCCACTCGCTGCGGCTCAACGTAGTTCTCCAAGCCGACGCCGAACGTCGTCCTCCAGCTTGCGCCCATACTCGAACTCGGCAAACAATTCCTTTGTGAGGCGATCAATCTTCTCGTCAATCGGCTCGGCGTCAACCTCGGCCTCTTCCGCACCAACGTAGCGGCCAGGAGTCAGTACAAAGTCGTGCTTCTCGATCTCGTCAATCTTCGCGGATTTTGCGAAGCCCGGAACGTCCTCCTGCTCGCCGTCGTGGTTGCGCCAGGAGTGGTACGTACCCGCGATCTTTTCGACATCGTCGTCGTCCAGCACACGTAGCCGGCGAGATTCCATGGTGCCGAGCTTTCGGGCGTCGATGAACAACACTTCGTCACGACGTTCACGATGACCATTGCCGTCCCGACCCTTCGACACGAACCACAAGGAGACAGGGATGCCGGTGTTGAAAAATAACTTGTCGGGCATCGCAACGATACAGTCCACGAGGCCAGCCTCGACAAGCCTCTGACGGATCTCGCCCTCGCCGCTGCTCTTCGAGGACAATGACCCATTAGCGAGTACGAACCCCGCGGTGCCGTTGGGCGCAAGGTGGTGGATGAAATGCTGCACCCAGCCGAAGTTCGCATTGCCCTTCGGCGGCGTGCCGTACTTCCATCGGGGGTCGTCACCGAGCTTTGCGTCCCACCAGTCAGATACGTTGAAGGGTGGATTCGCGATCACGAAGTCAGCGCGCAGATCCGGGTGCAGATCCTCGGTGAACGAGTCCGCCGAATGCGAGCCCATTTCCGCCTCGATGCCACGCAGTGCGAGGTTCATCTTCGCCAGCTTCCACGTGGTGTCTGTGTACTCCTGCCCGTAGACGGAGATGTCGGTGCGCTTGCCACCGTGTGCCTTCACGAACTCCGCTGATTGGACGAACATGCCACCGGAACCCGCAGCCGGGTCGTAGACCCGTCCCTTATACGGCTCCAGCATCTCGACCAGTGTCTTAACCACGGACCGCGGGGTGTAGAACGCGCCAGCGTCCTTGCCGGTCTCCTTGCCTGCGAACTGGCCGAGGAAGTACTCGTACACCCGCCCGAGGACGTCGTCCGCGCCGTGGTCGTCGGTCTCGGTGAACCCGATGGAACCGATCAGATCGACGAGCCCGCCGAGGCGTCTCTTGTCGAGGCCGTCGCGACCGTAGTTGCGAGGAAGGACGCCACGGAGGGAGGGGTTCTCCTTCTCGATGAGGTCCATCGCCTTGTCCAGCTCCTGGCCGATCCCCGACTGCTTGGCCATCGACTGGATGTGGCCCCAACGGGCGAGCTCTGGCACCCAGAACACGTTGTGGCTTGTGTACTCATCGCGCTCTTCGAGGAACGACTCGATGCGTTCCGGCTTGATGCCGTCGGCTGCCAGCTCATCTTTGAGGTCGGCGCGGCGCTCATCGAAGCGGTCCGAGACGTACTTGAGGAAGACCAGGCCGAGGACCACGTGCTTGTACTCGCTGGGCTCCTGATTGCCGCGCAGTTTGTCAGCAGCATCCCATAGCGTCTGCTCAAGCGTCTTGGACGGTTTGGCCTTAGCGGCTGGTCGCGCCATGTGTTGCCCTTTCTTGCACGCTTGGATCGCGTGACGAAGTACTGCCTCTGAAGTTTCTTCTACCATATCCGCAGTTCACAGTGGTGCACTCCTGCCGCGCCGCCGAACGTGACGTCAAGGCTGTACTAACACTGCGTCGTTGGCCGCCAGAGGCGGCCCGGATTCTCGGGTGCACAAGCACAGACTATGTGCCTTCACCCTTGAGAACGGAGATCACCATGACTGCACAGTCCAATGCCGAAGCCCACGCCCGTGACTTTCACTGGTTCAAGGGCGACCCTGATCTCAGCGAGGAAGAGGCTCGATTGCACGATCTCATCGCCTTGCGCAATGCCACGACTGAACTCATCCGGGAGCAGCGTGATCTACTCGGCTACTACGACACTGACGAAGAACTGTTCGGGAACGAGTACACGGTCGACGAGATCGTCGACATCGTCGTCGGTGCCGGACTGCACACGGACCGTGACGACGTCCGCGACCGTGTGCTGCGCTTCATCGGTGCCGAGACCCGTCCTTCGGATGGCTGACCGTCCGACAACGAGTCAGCGGCCCCTGCAAGTGCAGAGTGGGCCCGGCATAGCCGGGCTAATGATTGAGATTTGTGTGCTCATTTGCGAGCAGATACAAACAGTCAAAGATGATGAGCGATGGATCAGTTGATCGTGGTCGCGTCATCGTCCATCGTCCTCGGAACCCACGAGAACCCTTGGTGTGCCAACCGCGCGGAGCGCGGCCCGGGGCCTTCCACAGAGAGCAGAATTCCTTTGCTCACGTCTAAGGAGAACATGCCATGCCGTGGACCACGATCCGAGAGCACGCAGTGCTAAGCCTCCCCGATCTCGATCTGGTGGGGGACATCAAGTACGACCGTCGACAGCACGCACTGATGCTGGTCGATCCCACTACCGGGGAAGAAGAGGTACTCACTCTGAGTCTTCTTGCTTCCGGCTTCGTCGCTGACCCGGGCCAGGTGTTCGTCAAGGAATGGAGCGAGCATACCGGCCTTGCGGCCGCGCTGGTTGCCGTACAAATTTGTCACCGCATTGAGACGGTGAACATCGGCCCGAACGGCGTCACAGCTTACCGGCTGCAAGTAGTCGACGAGGTCACTGGCAACGACGCCTCGGAGGCACCGAGGCCACGGCATGACACTGCGTTCGACGAACAAGTCGTTGCAGCAGCGATGAGGCTCGCATTGGTCGACAGCTCCGTTGTGGGTGAACGAACCGACGAGGAGTCAGTTGTGAACGAACCTGTCCCCCACGGGAACGACGATGATTTTCCAGACCTGCCGCCGAAGTTGGGGAAGTGGACATTGGAAACATGCTCTCAATGTCAGCCAGTCCAGTTTTGCAAAAGCGAGCTACTGTTCAACCCCGACGTCGGCCTCAACCGGGTGTACTACTGCCTAGATCATGGACTCGTGTCGATCGACAAGGTCCTGGACCAGCTCCGTTGATGGTTCTGCTCCCAATTCGGTGGGTGGCCCGCCGAGGGCGGGCCCGGGAGGTGGGGTGAGACGGGGACACCCGTAGTTCACAAGTCAAGGAGGAGCGACGATGGACACCAACAACCAGTCCGAGACCATAGGAGCCAGGCGGACGCGAGAGATCCTGAAACTGAAAAGAATCGTGGATATGCTCGCCCGCGACTACCGTGACCCGCTCAATGACCTCGAAGTCGTGAGGCTCGCCGAGATCCAGCTCGAAACTATCCGGATCGCAATCGTCGACCAGGCCAGCAAGGTGCATGAATATCCCTGGCCGAGAATCGCCCGCACACTCGGAATCACCGAGCATGAGGCGAGGAGGACCTACGGCCCATACAGGCCGATCCGCGATATCCCGTCGATTCTCCGCGAGCTGTGAGAGACACCTCGTGGTGCTAACTGGCCCCATACCGTCAGCCTTCCCGCGGTCACAAGTGGCCAATTCCCGGACAGAATCTGGTCACAGCCGGCCCATTTGTGACCAGATTCTGACCGGCTCACGAACGGTCGGTCTTCTATGGTCACGAGTGACCATTTTCTGACCAGATCGGGGCCACATTGTGACCACTTCAAGATTAAGGGGAAGCCTTCGGTCACTCGTGACCATTTCTTGGCCAGGAAGTGGTAACAGACTGGCCACCCGTGGCCCAGCCGCTGGAAGCGGCTCGGAATCTCTGATGAGAACGGTGAGGCGCAGCGTAATGCGCCAATTCGTAGAGCATGGCTGCCTGCTGTGCCCACCGCTCTCCTTCACGAGAGGAGAACCAGCCATGACTGAGCCCGCAATGAAGATATGGGTAGGATGCCTTGCCTGCCACAACGACGGCCGACTCGTCGGTGAATGGTTCAACGCAGTCGACGGCGACGAAGTCACTCTTGCAGACGTCCATGGCGGCACCGGCTGGGTTCGCCAGGGCTGCGAGGAGCTTTGGGTGTTCGACCACGAGCACCTTCCTGTCACCGGCGAGATGAACCCACACGAGGCCGCCGAGTGGGGACGGGTCCTGTCTGAGGTGCCCGACCATCAGCGGGCAGCACTGTGCGCATGGGTCCGCAGCGGCGACTATGTAGCTGAGGGGACCGGCGACCTGCCGTCCATCTCTGATTTCGAAGAACGCTACGCCGGTGCCTGGGATGACTTCAACGAGTATGCACACCAGCTCGCCGAGGACATCGGCCTGTTAGCTGACGTGCCCGCGGAGATTGCCCGTTACTTCGACTGGAAGTCGTGGACCCGTGACCTCGCACTCGACCACACGACCGAAACGGGCGCCGAGGGCGGCATCCATGTTTTCCGGAGCCTCTGATGTCGGACACCGACCTCAAGCTCTGCTTCTGCTTCGATTGCTCGCCGCCTGAGTTCACCGACCGCGCTTACGTCGCCGTACCTAGCCGAGGTCTCTGGCGCGTCCACACCTGCCCCATCCACGGCCCTGTCTCGGTGGCGGAGGTCGCCGTCAAGTCGGCCGGTACCTTCGAGGTGGAGTAAGGATGTCCGCTGAAAGCAATGCCCGCGTCCACATACATGCATTCCGGTGGTGGGTGGGCAATCCGGAGATGACACGTGCCGAAGCTGAATTGCGGGACCTCGCCGCTCTGCGTGACGCCGTGGAATACGAGATCGGAATCCATGCTCATGAGGTCGCCACATACGAGGGCATTTCCTGGGCCACTATTGCCGACGCGCTCAGCATCAGTCCCGCTGCCGCCCGCCGCTGCTATGCGCGCTGAGCCGTGTTCGGATCGTCGACGCCGAGCGTGAGCAAGGCGACGCCGTCGACGCGGAGCGCATCGGCAAGCGCATCGATCGAGTCCAAGGTGAGGTTGCGCTCGCCTCGCTCAATGCCTGCCAGATAGCGCGGCGTCACATCGAGGTATTCGGCCAGCTTCTCCTGAGTGAGCCCTCTCGACACGCGCAGGGCGCGGAGGTTCCGGCCCAGGCGGTGTTTGAGGGATTCCTTCACCCTTCAAGCCTCAAAGAAGGAAGCGAAGAGTACCAGGTACTCATAACTTCCACTAGGATCAGTAGCGAGTCCAGGACAAGCACACAGAGAGGAATGCGCCTACCCGCGCATGCGAATGATGATGAGAACACTGCACCGACCAGCGGCAACGCTCGCCGTGGCGATCCTCGGTTTCTCCCTTGCGGGATGCTCGTCCGACCCGGCAGAGACGCCGACTGACGGGACCGGCGACGAGAGCGCTGCCAACATCTACGAGTTCGAGACCAACGGCGTTGAGCCGTCGAGTGAAGTGACGGTCCGTGTTCCTGACGACCTCCGCGAGGTTATGGGAGCGGACGCCGGCGACATGGTAATTGACCAGATCGTCGTGACGGCACATGAACTTGAAGGTGCTCAGTACTGCGCCGCCGACCTCTCCATGAGCTACCTCGGGAACCAGCCACTAGACATGATTGCGGCAAACGAGACTCCTACCGACCGCGAGAGCGCGGTGCAGACCTTCATCGACAGAATTCCGGACAGCGGAGTTGATGACGAAGCATCCGTTGTCGAATGGCTTGACAGTGCAATCGAGGGCCGCATTGCGAAGGGTTACAGCGAGAGCGACATCGCCGATTCTTTTGAGGAGTTGTTCGGCACGCCTGTCGATCTGGAGAGCGATACATATCTCAGTCCATATCAGGACGGCGACACCGGCCAGGACGTCTTCGACCGCTACGTCGGCAGCGCATCCGACGAGCAGGCTCCGGGAACCACCATCGTTGCGGAGAGCCTCGGACTCAATGACGCCCATCCGCAGACCGACCTCGACGAGTCCGCGCCCGAAACAGGCACCTATGTCAGCGAGGACTACACGACTATCACCGTAGTAGGCGACTGCGCTGCATCCGCGACCGACCCGGACAACGCAATCGAGATCGAGCTTCCTTCGGTTGACGCCGATGGGAGAAGCGACACCACTGCGACGGTGCAGCTATCGACGATGACCGACGGCACCATTGGCGTCGCAGGCGAGGTCAAGAATTACATGCGGGACGCGAACGACGACTGGATCGACAGCTGAGGAATACCAGGACGATATTTCAACCACGACACTGAATGCCCCGGGCGGCTATTGCCCGGGGCATTCTTTTTCTCGTGTGGCTCACCACCCGCGATAGTTCTCGTAGAGCTTCTTTCCGCACCACCACACAGACAAGCCGAACAGCCCGCATCCAGTGAGGGTGCCGACGGCGATCAGCACTTTGGCCCACCAAGTAGTCGCGGTCGCGAATGAGTCCCACGCCCACGAAAAGAGTGGACCAAGACCGAGCATCTGCGTGATACCACCGACGAGACCACCGAGGATGATGAAGACCGCTGCGAAGGGCAGCAGCGCCAGGCACACCCGGCCCACCGTGGTCCAGGTCATTGCGGTCGCGAGCCTGTCGATACGACGCTCCGCGGCGTCCGCCGCCCGCTCCAACTTTTCTGCCCGGGACGTCACCTCGTCGAGCTTCTCGGTGCTGATGTTCGCGACACGATGCTCGAACCCCTCGACCACCTGCTCCACGCCGCGCACAGGAGCCTCAACGGCATGAGCGAGCCTCGCGTCGAGCACCTTCACCGCATGCTTGGTCAGTTTGTCGGTATCGATGGTTACCTGCCCGCGCTTGCGTACTGCTTCGGCCAGGTCAGCCGAAGCCGAGGTCGTCGTCTCCAGCTCCGTGCGGACTATCTTCAGTACCGACAGTGCTTCCAGGTCCGACCTCTTCATCGACGATCCGTTGCGCAGCTTCACGAGTGCGCTCTCGCTGAGCTGCTGAGCGACTGCGGCGAGAGTGCTTTCGATCTCGCTCAGCCTGGTCTTCGTCTCTTCGTCGAGCGATACCGTCGAGGGCTGCTCGGGCTGCTGCGAGGTCGACAACTGATCCAGGCGCTTCGTCTGCTCCTCGTCCATCAGCTTGATATACGCGTTCAGGTCCGCGACGGTATTCGTCAGCTTCTCGATCTGCGCCCTGTCGGCGTCGTGCTCGGAGGTCAAGGCCTCCAGCATCCGAGTAACGCGATGCAGCTCGTTCTCCTGTTCCATCTTGTCCAGTGCTCCCATGCTTTTTTCCTTTCTGTGCGTGGTAGTCGAAGATCTGCTGCGCCCCCTCCGCAGTGAATTCGGGGGTGAGCCCGGAGGCCTTCTTGCGGCCGAGCTTCCCGTTGTCGTCGCGGCGCATCTTGTAGCTCCACCCGTCGCGGTTCGTGACCGCGAGAGCGACGCCGTGCTCGGCGAGCACCTGCTCGAAGGCATCCTGGTTGGCCGAACGAGAGTCGATGAGCGCGCCGAGCACTTTGTCGCCGAGCACCTGCTCGAACCCACCAGGTTTGAACGCCTCCCGGCGCAACTCCCAGTCCGGCTTCGGCTCCTCAGGATCAGGCAGCACCTGCAAACCCTCGTCCAGCATCAGTTCATCGTTGAGCTGGCGCAGACCGTGCTTCCACGCCGTGTACCGCTGAAGACTCCCGCCGGTCAGATCGTCGTGGTTGGTGACGAGGACGTGTGCATGCCCGTGCTTACCAGCCGAGTCGGCGTGGACGACCACCATGAAATCGGCGGAGTGCATCCTCTCGGCGAGTTCAACGGCCACATCCCGGATTCGATCGAGGTCCTCCTGTTTCGTAACGTCGAACTCGTCAGGGCTGAACGCGAGGACGTAGGACTGAAGCTGGTTCTTGCGGCCATGCGCACTCGCGAGAGCTTGAGCGCGCTCGACGAACGCCAGCGGCGTCGCCGTGTTGTCGCCCGCGACACGGATAGCGAACGACCCCGCCCGAGTCCGAGGTTCTCCCGAGAGCAGCTTCACGCGTCCCTTGTACCCATGGCCGTACAGCACGTAGGCGGCCGATCCTGCAGCATCCCGCGACGGGCGAACATTGATGGTGCTCATGACGCCGTCCGATCCCCAAGTGCGGCCCGCACCTCGTCGACAGCATCGCGCAAGGCGACCACGAGGTCAGCGTCGAGCACCGTTGCCTTGCCGGAGTTGATCGCGCGCATGCACTGGTTGAGGTTCGAGCCGACCCGGCGAAGCTCGGTCACCGCACGTCCGAGTTCGGGGGCAATGGTCGGCACCGCCCCCGACGTGAGCGCTGCCCGTTCGATCTTCTCGATGTTCGAGGAGCGGGCGTCGAGGGCGTCGAGGATGACGGCCCGTGCCCACGAGCTCGGCCGCACACCGAGGACACGAGCCCGCCGGAGAACCGCTTCGCGATCCTCCGCGGACAGGCGAACGTCGAGCTTCGCCCGACGGTTCCGACGCGGTGCGTCGGCAGGCCCTGCCGCTTCCGTATCCCCACGACCGGTGTTCACCTGGGAGTCGTGGGGATGCTCCAGCGTCAGTGCCTGGTCTTCCGTCCACCCTTCCGAACGAACTCGACCAGCGTTGCTTCGGGTGTCGAGTTCGTCCTCCAGGGCGTACGGAAGACTGCCAGCAGGGTTCTTGTCCGACATCTCGCTGACGCTCATGTCGCCCAAGAACCGCTGGCCTCCGTCCTCGGTCGCTGCGCTCCCTGCGGGCGGAGGGGCACCGGGGCCGCTACGCGTGCCCCGGGGCGTCGACGTCACACGCTTCACGGTGCCGCCTCCTCCGACACCTGCTCGGCGACCTGCGACACAGGCTCATCAAGCACATCGGGCGACGGCGAGGATGCCTTCCTCGCCCGGCTGGACCGCTTCGCCTTCTCAGAAGCGAGAGCATCCGTCGCCTCGCGGGCGAGGATGTTGTAGAGGTCGGGCTTCTGCTCGCGCAGCAGTTCGACGACCCTCGCGTCGATGCGGCGCTGCTCGGCGACAGCGGCGCGCTTGAGCTTCGCGATGCGCTCGGCCGCGCGGCGGCGCTCCTGCTCGATCAGTTCGTCGAGGTTACTCGTGGCCGTGGTGCTCATGGTCTATCTCCTTCGGTCAGTACGGCAGCCGGTCGGCGTCCGTCGGGTGATCGCCGGAGGGCATAGACGCCATCCGGGCGAGGTACGGGTCGAGCACGTCGATGGGCAGCATCTGCGACGCACGCTCAGGTCGGCGGGCGTTGTCCCAGTCGCCTCGGGAGACGGTGCCGAGCCCCCACTCATCGAGCCAGGCGAGACGCTCGGCGATGCTCAGCGAACGGTCGGCGAGCGTCGGGATCACGACCACGCCCTGGCGGTGCGCCATGACGATGGACATCAGCACCGTGCGCTGCGGAGTCACGAGGCGGCGGCCCTTGCCGTGCGTGTACTTAAGGTCCCAGTCGCGCCACTCGGCGATGGTGCGCAGGCATCCGGTCTGCGCCATCTCGCGGGCGATCTGGCGAGCGCGGAGGCAGTCCTCCACCCGCTCCCACGGCTCGGTGGTGAACGTCGCCATCTCCTCCGTGGAGCCATCCGGCAAGGGAACCATTTCGGGGTTCATGGAGGACATGACGGGCTTGCGCTTGAGGTCGTAGTCCAGGCTCACAGAACGCTCGACGCGAGACGGGATGAAGTCCTTACGGTCCTCCGTCCGCGACAGCTCCTGGAACGACGGGAAGCTCGTGTACCCGTTGGGGACCCGGCCCTCGCGGGTCACCACGGAGACCAGCAGCAGCTCGCGGTCTTCGATGCTGTCCGGGACGATGCCCTTCGGGGCCTTGAGACCGTTGTGAGCGCACACGCCGCCGAGGTCGAGTGAGACGTTGCCACGGGTCGTGAAGTTCACGAGGTCGTTCTGCGCGTGCTTGGCCTCCCAGATGCCTGGGTCGCCGGTGAGTGCAGAGCGTGACTCGCTGAGCACCTCGTCGAGCCCGTAGAGGTCGAGGGCGGCGACCTCGTCCACCGTGAAGTCGGTGATGAAGCCATCCGTCGTGACCGAGTAGACGTGACCACCGCGCTCGACGAGCTGGTTCATGGTCGCCAGCAGCTGCGCCCGGACCAACGAGGTCGTCATTGCCGCGTGGTAAGGACTGGAGACGGCGGAGCCGCCGACATTGTCCATCTCCTGGGCGCGGGCATCCCACGACCGCTGCTCCGCAACGTCCTGTGCCGTCTTGCCGTAGATACTGTTCACACCGGTCTTGAGGGTCTGCTCTTCCAGCGACCCCTTGCCGAACAGCGCCTTGGCAGCGTTGCGATCGTCGATGAGATGCTTGACGCCATGGCGGAGGGAGAGACTCGGCTCGCCGTCCTGCCGCAGCTCACGACCGAGGTAGCCGATCTGGCAGTGGACCTCAGCGCCGAGCGTGAGCCACAGCTCGGGACCGCACACCCAGGTTCCGGCAACGCCTTCGGACGTGCGGGGATAGACCAGCGTGCCGTCGGCGACGATGGGCAGGCACGGGTGCGTCACCTCAGCGGGGAACGTGAACGACACGAACCCGACGAACGGCGTCGTAGCCGTCGGCACGTCGTTGATGGTGAGAGAGCGCTCGTGCACGACCTCCCCGATGGCACCGGCCTCCCAGTCGAGGTCGCGGACCAGTGCCATAGCGGTCGGGTAGGCGTTCTGGGCGTCGATGTCCACGGTCGGCAAGGGGTAGAAGCCCGGCATCGGGCACGAGTTGAGCCCGCCGTGGTAGGCGCGGGCAAACGCCGACGACAGCTGGGCGGCAGCGCCGTCGAGGGGATTGCGGCCCCGCTTCGCGTAGTAGCTCAGACGGTCGCCCTCCTCCACGGCCTCGACGCCCTCGTCCTCGTCCACCAGCCCGGCGAACTTGCGCCGGAACTCCGAGGGGCTCGATGCCCCGAGATAGGCACTGCCGGAGTCCACGAGCGCGGCGGCAGCACCACCGCTCAGCGTGATTGGTGGGACGACGCCGTCGCCCCACTGCCGAGTGAGGGTCCCAAGGACGATCACGGCGTCGTTGACCCCGTACTCCAGGAACTCCAGCAGGTGCTCGCGCCGGTAGTCGGTCATCCGGGAGATCCAGCCTTCCGGCACGTCGAGCTTCGGGACACCGCACGCCTCGCCGAGCACCGCGAGCGACTTCTTCCCAGCGGGGGTTTGGGACATGGTGTCACGCACGGTCACGGACAGGCTCTGCCACCAGTGACCGTTCTCGTTCCCGCGCTGCGAGCGGAACGGCAGCAGCGTCACGAGCCCGCCGGCAGCCGAGGTCAGCCGGACGAGGGCGTCCAACTCCCGAGCATGCCCGCCCGTGCGGAAAGTCGTGAGGTCCGCCGAGCCGTAGTGGCAGGCGAGGACAATGGGCACTCGCAGCTTCGCCAAGGCCTCCCGACGTTCCACCCAGTCATCGGACCAGAACGCGCCGCGGGCCACTCCACGGGGACCCACCTCGTCGGGCACCAGAGGCGACTGCCACAGCTCGGCGGCGACCACGACGGTCCACAGCGCCGTGTGCAGCGAGATGCGTGCACCGGAGCCCAGAGGAGGCAGGATGACGACCTCGACCATCACCGACGGATCGAGCGGGTCAGGCACGGCGAACTGGTACGAGTCGATGATCCGGGCGCCGTCCACCGTCGTGAACTCCGTGTCAAAGCCGACGACGATCCCGGCACGGCCAGTACCCATCGCCTTGACCGACGGAAGGTCACCGAAGGCGGTCGCGGGCACTGACACGCCTGCCCCGACCGCGCCCGACGCGGGCGACGCGGGCGACGACGAGCCGGTCGCCGCGGCACGGTCACACGGTCGTAACGCGGGGCTCCCCATAGGGCGTTCTGACCGTGCCCGACCATTCGCCTCCTGACCAGGAGAAACAGTGGTCTCGGAGGGGTCGGAATTGTGTGACAGTTCGGAAGTGTCACACCCGGCGACGAGGTTCTGAGACCCGATCGCTCTGGGCTGGGAGGCGGCAGCGGGCGTGCCTGAGCCCCCGCTGGCCGCTGCACGCGCGCGCCGACGGGTGAGCACCTCGAACACGATGCCGTAGCGTGAGCCGTCGGTGATCTCGTGACGCTCCCAGCCGGGAGGTGCGGCGCTCACGACGCGCCGCCGAGGATGATGGCGAGACGCTCGCGCTGCTCGTTGGTCAGGCGCGGCGCGGATGCGACCACGCGCGCCACGGCAGCGTCGACCTCATCGCCAGAGCGAGCGGCCTTCTGCGTCGTCTTGGGGATTGCGAGGGCGTCGAGGTCCTCGACGGTGATCTTGACGCGGCCGCCGATCTTCACGGCCGGTAGGCGACCGTCGGCGATCCAGGCTCTCAGGGTTGATTCCGCCGCGTAACCGCGAGCGGCGCCCTCCTGGAGCGAAATATACGAAGTGGGCTCAGTAGGGGCAGGAATTGCCGTAGCAGGCATAGTCGTCTCCGATGGACAACACACCTGCTCTCGGTGTGTGCCATCGGGGACAATCGGCTCCCCGACCCGGCGACCTTCGCCTCAGGCTATTTCGGCAGTTCGGCTCCGTCGCGCCTCCCCGTAGTGACCAAGGCCACCAATCGGGCAATCCCGTCCCGATCCAGGCTTCATCTCTCCGGGCGAAAGGGATGGTTCCACCCGACTCATCCATTTTCGGACTCGTCGTCAAGACTTATGTACGAGTCTAGCGAGCCTGTCAAGCCCAGTCAACTCTCAGAAGATGCGAGCGCTTTCTAAGTACGCTTTTCTTCGTCCACGGTTGCAAGCGTGGTGATCGCATACTCTGCGGTCGTCGCTCCCGCATCTGGGCCCCACTGTTCCGGAGTCCCGTCGCCGCGCAACGGTTCTTCAGCATTGCTGTCAACCGCACCAGTATCGGAATCCGAGTCGATGTCCTTGGTATCGACGCGGCGTGCCTCACCCCATTGCGGGTAGGGCGGACCGTCGCAGTCCTTCGTCGTTGTTCCTATGCTCATAGTCTCCTCCTCATTGAAGCCCCCATTCGCGGTCTGCGAAGGGAGTTTCAGTGTTGGAGGAGACACACACCCACGTCGAGAGTCGACAATCGGGCTGTGGATAGACAGTGACCGTCCACAGCTCAAACGCACTCGAGTGGTGCCGAAATCAACAGGCTTGCGCACTCGAGTCGGCTCTCGGCTCGGCACGGCTCACGAAGCAGCCTGCTCGGCCCATGAGACCGCGAGCGTGTGGGTCAGAGCGTCAGCCTCGCCCGGCCCACTCCTCCTTGAGGATCGCCATGATGACCTCGTCGTGACGGCGGCCGTTGAAGAAGACAGCCTCACGACGGCGTCCTTCTTCGACGAATCCGGCCTTGGTGTAGGAGGCGATGCCTCGGGTGTTGAATGCCCAGGTCTGCAGCTCGATACGATTGAGTCCCAGCTGCAGGAAACCGTACTTGATGCCCAGCCTCACAGCATCGGAGCCGTAGCCGCGACCGTGGAATTCCGGGCCGAGGACGATTGCCAGGGTGGCAGACTGGTTGACCGAGCTCCGCGCGAAGAGTGTCACGTGGCCGACGAACTCCTCGGTTTCGAGCAGCTCGATGCTGAAGCCGACCGCGTCGGTGTCCTTGTTTGCGCTCCACAGTGAGAACTGTTCGGAGACGCCGCCTTCGGGACGTGGAAGGACAGTGTGATTCTGCAGGACCACGATCGAGGGGTCGAACCACCACTGTTCAAGGTAGGGAAGATCGTCTCCCTGCAGTGGACGGAGCCGTACGTGTCGACCTGTGAAGAGGTTTTCGGCGTATTCTTCGGCTTGTTCGACGTTGGACAGTTGATTGAAGGGCGTAACCGGTGCCATTCCTCGACTTTACCAAGGCCGGCTGAACGCTCAGTCAGCAAATGCCTGAGTCGACCGGAACGCAGGGCGGGATCGGTCAGAAGAACACAGTCGTCAGGTCCGACAGCAGTGATATGACCACGGGAACGACAGAGAGCAGCAGAAAGGCCGGAAGGATGCAGACTCCGAGCGGCACGACGAGTTTCACGCCCAGAGCCGCAGCCGCTTCCTGCCTGCGTCGACGGGAGGAATCCCGCAGCTCCTTCGCGACGGACTCGATGAGTGGGGCGGGCCCGACTCCGGTGTGCTCGGAGAATTCGAAGACCTCGAGGACGGGCAGGAGTCGGTCATCAGCTGAGAGCTCCTGACCTCCGATCGTCATGGACCGTGCGACCCGGCCCAGGCCCGACCGGTCCCCTGTCGCCTCTGCGGTCAACGCCAGGGCGACCGGGATCGGCAGTCCGGAGGTGAGGCAGATAGCCACAAGATCAAGGTCGAAGGCGAGCAGGTCATCAACCACCCGCGGCGAGGCGCCAGATTCTCTCTGCAGTTCCGCCTTGGACAGTTCAACACCATGTCGCCGACGCTGTCCCGGCACGTCCAACAGACGCCGCAGCCGACCATCGGATCTGCCCGACCACAGCAGAACTCCGAATGCGATGAGGACTCCCACGAGGAGTGCAACCATGCCGATCAGGCCTCCGCTCGTACCATCATCCGTCTCATCCACCAGCGTCCAAGGAGGTAGAGAACGATGCCGCCGCCGATGCTCAGCTGGCCGGGCAGTCCTGAGAACAGCTCTGCTGGTTTGACGCCTATGAGCAGACCGAGACCGACGCCGATCAGCGGCAGCCAACTGAGGACTCGGACTGTCGCCTTGGGCCCGGCCATCGCAATGTGTCTCTCCCGATCGGCGTCCAGAGCGCTGCGCTGTGCCCGCGCATAGCGCAGAATCATGTCGGCGGCGGGTGCCCCGGATCGTTCAGACACGGTCCACACGGATGACATGCCGGCGAACACCTCGGCGGCTGCGCCCGGCAGTTCGGCTCCTCTGGTGGCGATGGCTCGGCCGGGTTCCTCGCCCAGTGAGATCGCTCGCGAAATCGGAGCCAGCTGCGCGTTCTGCCTGCTCAGGGTCGCCATCACTGCCTGCGGAGTCATTCCCACCTTGAGCAGATGTGCACAGTTCTCCACCGCAGAGATGGCCCACAGCTTCTCCTGCTCAGGATCTTCCTTGGCACGCCGCCCAGCTCGGCGGGGCTCGTTGCTGGTGGTGCGGGTGCGGAGCAGATCCTGGAGTCGCGAAGCCGGGTCCAGCGGTGCGCTGAGAATGACGCTCAACGCCACGAGCACTGCGATGACGGTGACCATCAGGCGGCTTTCTGCTCGAGCACGGCTTCGAACCGACTCAAGGCCCGACGGTTGAAAGTCCCCTCGGACAGCGGAGATGGTCGACCCCACACAGGCTCCATCGTCACTCCGCTGCTGCTCTCCCGGGTGGGAATCGCCAGTTCCGTGATTCCTCGGTCCGCGTCGACCCGTCGCAAGTGGATGACTAGGTCTATGGCGGTCGAGAACTGTGAGAACACGGCCTGTGGGCTCATGTTCGCCAGTGCTCCCAGCGCCGCGAGACGGCTGGGAACAGCTTCAGCGGTGTTCGCGTGGATCGTGGCGCTGCCACCCTCGTGACCGGTGTTCAGCGCCGTGAGCATGTCCCTGACCTCGGCACCTCGACACTCCCCCACGACGAGGCGGTCCGGCCGCATCCGCAGGGCGTTGCGCACGAGGTCGGTCAGTGTCACCTCGCCTCCGCCTTCGACATTGGCCTGGCGGGCGGCGAGCTGGACGACGTGGGAGTGTCCGACGATGAGTTCACGGGAGTCTTCGACGATGACGATGCGATGATCCGAATCGACAAGACCCAGAAGCGCGCCGAGGAGGACCGTCTTCCCGGTTCCTGTACCGCCGGAGATGAGGATGTTGGCACGGGATCGTACCGCTGTGCTGAGAATTTCGTGGACGTCGTCAGGGATGAACCCGCCAGTGCGCAGCTGTTCGAAGGTGAAGCCGGCGTGGCGGGGAACGCGGAAGGAGATCGTCGTGTGGTCTCCGGAGATGGGCGGCACGATCGCATTCATGCGTACTCCGTCGGGCAGTCTGACATCGACGAACGGACTCGAATCGTCGAGACGCCGACCGCCCAGTGCCGCCAGACGCACGGCCAGCGAGCGCACTTCGTCTTCCGAGCCCAGGGACAGGTCGAGCAGCCTGGGCCCTGTGCCGACGTCGGCGAAGATCTCTCGCGGACCGTTGACGAAGACGTCAGTGGTGTCAGCAACTTCGAGCACGGATTGGAGGGGTCCAGCTCCGGACAGCTGCGCGGACAACCTGTTCACGAGTTCGAGGAGGGCGCTGGAACCGAGCACCCGACCGGTACGTTGGACCGCCTCGGCGACGGCTGCCGTCGTCACGGGCCCAGGATTGTCGAGCAGAGTCTTGCGGACCTCAGCCACGAGCGAGGCGTCGAGCCATTCGCTCATTCCACCCACTCCCCCAGAAGCCGGTCGACGAGCTTGCCCAGTCGTGCCCCGCCGGGGATGCCTTCTCCTCGATCGACTGCTGCGGACAGGCCGCGATCGTCGCGGATGCTGCCAGCAAGATCGAGTCCGATGGAATCGGCAAGCAGCTCGGCGTCGAGGCCTCCGGCGCCGGTATCGCGCACGACGAGACGTACGTCGGGGTGAGATTGGGACAGACGTTTGGCGACTTGGGATGCTGCGACTGCGGAGCGGACCCGTGCCGGGGAGACGAGGAGGACGTGATGGCAGCGGCGCGTCCACTGAGGTGGGGCGTGTCGTGGCAGGTCGACGATGACGAGGTCGAAGGCCTGTCCGGCGGCGGCGAGGAAGTCGTCGAAGACATCGGGATCGAGCTCGAGGATGTCATCGCGCCCCCATGACAGGATCGCCAGGCCCTCGTGGCGAGGCAGTGCCTGGCTCAGCGTCGAGGGACGAAGTTGACCGCGTGAGGCGCTGAGATCGGCCCAGCGCGGTCCGGGAACCTGCTCGGCGCCCAACACCAGATCGAGTCCTCCGCCCAGCGGATCGGCATCGACGAGGACCGTGCTCACATCTGGTCCTGCGCGGCGAGCGAGTGCGCAGGAGAGCACCGAGGCACCGGCCCCTCCACATCCGGCGACGACTCCGACGGTGACACCGGGTGCCACCGGGGGTTCGACGGCTGCGATCATGCGGCCGCTCAGCCATTCCGCTGCGGAGGGCAGGACTGCCAACTGTTCGACGCCGAGGTGGGCCGCTCGTTTCCATGCCGAGCTGGGTTCATCCCCGTCAAGGACGACGAGAATGCGATCAGCATGGTCCGTGGCCGGAGCTTCGCGGACATCCTCGCCCAGGAGAATGAGAGACGCGTTCTGCCAGCCGCCCGAGTCGGGAGGCAGGACCTTGAGGGAGATGCCGATGCTTTCGGCGACTCGTGCGCATTCGTCGGTGATGGCGCCGAGGTCGGTGATGAGTGCTACCTGCATGATGACAGCCTGGACATCCGGCCCGGGATGAGGACAGTGCCGGAGGGGAACCTGTGGACAGAATGCAAAAGGGGCGGCTCCTGTGCACTTAAGTCACAGGAGCCGCCCCTTTTCGGTCGGCGTGAGCGTCTCCCCTGTTCAAAACCCTTGCGGGCTCAGGCTGAGGGAATCAGCTCAGCTGGTCGGACGGCGTGCGCTCGGAGTGTTGTCCACAGCCCGAGCGCACGAGTCGACCGTTGTGGGTTCAGCCTCGCTGGACGCCTTCGGTGTTGCGCAGGAGTCCTTCGCGACCGTCGGAGTCGCGGACCTTGAACCACGAACCGTTGTCTTCGAGGCCGAGGAACCAGTCACCGGGGTAGATCGTGAACACCGGCATACCGGTGGTCGCGTCAACGGCTTCGCGCGGTTCGGGAACGGCGAACCAGAACGCCTGGATGACACTCTGGCCCGAGCCGCGGTCGGAGCCATCCTGACCGGAGTCGTTCTGATTCTCATCCCGGCGATCCGAACGTTCGTCCGGGCTGCCGCCCGGCTGAACCGCGCTCTGGACGACGGTCTCATCTTCATCAACCGCGGAGTCGTTCGACACAGCATTCGATGAGGCGTTGCCGTCTCCGAACTGAGGGGCCGAAGGTGCGTTCCGTGCGTTGTCTCCGCCGCGGCCTTCCGCCTGCTCAGGCGCCGAGTCCCTGTTGCCGTAGCTGGCCACAGGCACATACTGCGTCGGCTCGTCGGCTTCCGGGTGAGCAGTTCTTTCCGACCCGGACTCAGCAGCGCCTGTTGCAGCGGGACCGTTGACGACAGTGGCGTCGTCATCGGTTGCCCCGGGGCGGGAGCCATCAACGCGGGAGTCGTTTCGGCGAACGTCATCGGCATCCGAGCGTGCCTCGGACCGATCATCGTGCGCAGAGTCGGCTGGGCTGGCCGAGTTGGCCGAAACTTCGGAGTCAGCCGAGTCATCGTCAGGCTTGAGCGCAACTCCGTCAGAGGCACGAACATTGGTGTCCGAGTCATGAGCGTTGACCTTCGAGGCGAACGAGCTGGACTCTGCAGGAGTCACGGAATCGTCACCGGTCAGCGCCGAGGAGTCATCCTGGTCTGAAGTCACAGCTGCACCTGAATCGTTGTGTGCACGATCGCCACGGCCGACGGTGTCCTCACGGTCAGCATTCACCGTGCGGTCTGAGCCGCCCGCTGTTCGGTCGGCCCCGCTGGCAATCGGTCCGCCTTCCGACTCGGGGTCGGTGTCCGCGTTGGGCGCGGCGTGGCGTCCACGACGACGTTCTGAATCCGAGATCAATGCCGAATCCGATCCACGATCGGATTCCGAACCGCGATCGGTGTCGGAAACTCGGTCGGAACCTGAACCTCGGTCAGATTCCGATCCCTTGTCAGAATCCGAGTGGGCTGAGGCGACTCCGGCAGCGGCTGCCCCGATGCCGACAGCACCCGCACCAGCAACGGCTGCGGCCGTGCCTGCATTCGAAGAATCGTCATTGCCGCTCTCGACCTTCGACTCGGTGGCACTCGAGCTGTCTGCATTTGAGCTGTTGACATTTGAACTGTCTGCGCTCGCATCACTTGGGTCGCTCGAGATACGAGCATCGCTGGAGCCCGAGCTGTCAGCAGGCACAGGAGCCTGCACTGCAGTCTCACCGTCATTGCTCCACGGGGATTCTTCACGATGAGCCCCGAAGCCGAATGTCTGCGTCGGTTCACTCTGCGTATGCTTCGGGTCCTGTGAGTGCTGAGCGCCCAGGTAGGTCTGACCTGACCCGGTGCTCTGCACTGCCTGATCCGCCGATTCACCTGCACCCGGTGCGGATTCGAACGACGATCCCTGTGCCTGTTCCTCTGGTGGAGCATAAGGGCTGTTCTGCTCAGACCCGATGGGCTGGCCGAACTGGTCCTGGCCATCAGGCTGGCCATTCTGGCCGAATTCGTCGACCTGGCCCGGTCCACCGGGCTGACCTGCTCCGTCAAACTGACCGGCGCTGCCGACCTGGTTGTGCTGGTTGAACTGATCTGCTGGCCCCGAGCCTCCGGAAGCACCGAACTGTCCCGGCTGACCCTGCTGGCCTGGCTGTCCGAACTGATCCGGTCCACCTGGCTGACCGACCTGGCTCTGTCCACCGAACTGGCCCGGGCCACCTGGCTGACCTGGATGCGCAGGCGCTCCTGGCTGGCCCTGCGAACCGAAAGCCCCATTGGGCTGGCCTCCGTTGGGCTGGCTGCCATAAGGGGCGCCGAATCCGCCTGGGCCGTTGTGTCCGCCGGGCATGTTCGCCACAGGAGCGGGATGCTGTACGTGCTTGGTCACAGGGCGCGCCTTCGGGTGCGCGGCAACCTCATCACGAATCGCGAATTCCTTGTTGAAAAAGGGAAGCATCGTGAATACGCCTGCGAAGAAGGCGATCAGGGCTGCAAAGAAGGCGAGGTATGCCCCGACGTGCCAGAACTGGACCGAGGTCAACAGGTGGACGAAAGCGAAGGTGAATGCGGCGCCAGACAGGACCGAGATCGCCTGATCAAGACTCAGCGAACCCACTTTGAGTCCGCCATTGCCGAATTTGCTGACGAATACCGCCGCCACGATCAACCAGATACCGAACACGTCGAATGTCAGAGTGCCCATTGAGTCGACGGTCCAATGCCACAGCGACCACGAAAGGAATCCGTCTGACTTGAACGGCACAAAGAGGACGACCAACGAGAGAAGCCCGGCGAAGAGCAGAAACAGATCACGCAGCGTCAGCGGCCCGAGCAGTCCCGGACCGGTACGAGGACTCTTCTGTGCTGCCGGACCCGCGGAGCCGAACTGACCCGGTGCTGAACCATAGGGACCTGGGGCCCCCGAACCGTATTGTCCCGGTGCCGAGCCATAAGGTCCGGGACCCGGGGCTGAACCGTATTGTCCCGGTCCTGAGTTCTGTGGGCCGGGGCCCGAACCGTATGGTCCTGGTCCTGAGTTCTGCGGACCAGGGCCCGAACCGTAAGGTCCTGGTCCTCCCGAACCAACAGGTCCGCCACCGTACCCGCCGGGTCCGGATGAATGCTGATCAGGTCCTGCACCGAATGCGGGGCCCGATCCGTATGCCGGCCCCTGACCGAAGGGTGGTTGGTTGCTCGGCCCGGGATTCTGCGAGTGCGGATCATGCCACTGCTGTGGACCTGATCCAGTTGGGTGCTGCGGCGAACTCATCGCTTACTCCAGTCGCGTTTGGGGACAGGGTCGTCAAATTCCATGTGTCAGTCTAGTTTCCTTCCTGACAGACTCCGACCCCATCCTTGCAGAACAGGACCCCCTGCGCACTCCTTCTGTGCTGCCTGTCAGATAAGAGTGAATCACCGAAAACGCCTCCCCCTGTTCTGGGTCGATGCATAGAGTGTGTTCTGTAGCACACCCGCAGAGTGATTGCTACCCCCGAACACCACCGTTCATCGAACGGACGACGGTGACCTGAGCCCCTGGCTCGGGTATACAGTGCAACTAGAATTTTCGATCCATCAAAGAAGCCGGAGGGAAAAATGACCGACAACACAGTAGAAACCGAATCCTTTGCCCCGCCTGAAGAGTTCGTTGCTGCCGCCAACGTCAAGGCCGACGAATACGACCGTGCCGATGCCGACTACCTGAGCTTCTGGGCCGAGCAGTCTCGAGACCTCGTCGACTGGAAGGAAGACTTCGGCGAAGTGCTCGACTGGACCAACCCGCCCTTCGCGAAGTGGTTCATCGGCGGCAAACTCAATGTGGCCTACAACTGCCTCGACCGCCATGTTCTCGCCGGCAATGGTGATCGCGTTGCCATCAACTTCGAAGGGGAGCCCGGCGACTCCCGGTCCTTCACCTACGCGGAGCTTCTCGCCGAGGTGTCCAAGGCAGCCAACACGCTCACCGACCTCGGAATCAAGGCCGGAGACCGTGTGGCGATCTATCTGCCCATGATCCCGGAAGCGATGATTTCGATGTTGGCCTGCGCCCGCCTCGGCGCCGCCCACTCTGTCGTCTTCGGCGGCTTCTCCGCCGATGCACTGCGCTCACGCATCATCGATGCCGACGCACGAGTGGTCATCACTGCAGATGGCAGCTACCGCCGCACCAAGGCCACCAGCCTCAAGCCCGCCGTCGACGAGGCCCTGTCGCATGGAGACACTCCCGTCGAAACCGTGCTCGTCGTCCGCCGCACCGGTCAGGACGTCGAGATGGTCGAGGGCCGTGATCAGTGGTGGCATGAGACCGTCGATAAGGCGAGCCCCGAGCACGAATGTGAATTCTTCGATTCCGAGAATCCGCTGTTCGTCCTCTACACCTCGGGAACGACAGGTAAGCCGAAGGGCATTCTGCATACCTCGGGCGGCTACCTCACCCAGGTTCTGTATTCGATGAAGGCCGTCTTCGACATCAAGCCCGAGTCCGACGTCTTCTGGTGCACCGCCGACGTCGGCTGGGTCACCGGACACTCCTACGTCACGTACGGCCCGCTGGCCGCCGGCGTCACTCAGATTGTCTATGAGGGCACGCCTGACACGCCGCACCAGGGCCGCTGGTGGGAGATCATCGAGAAGTACAAGGCCACGATCCTCTACGCCGCACCGACGGCGATCCGCACGTTCATGAAGTGGGGCGAGGAGATTCCGGCCAAATACGATCTCTCCAGCCTGCGTCTGCTCGGCAGCGTCGGCGAACCGATCAACCCCGAGGCCTGGCGCTGGTACCACCGCGTCGTCGGCGGCGAGCGCTGCCCCATCGTCGACACCTGGTGGCAGACCGAGACCGGCGCACACATGATCGCTCCGCTTCCCGGCGTCATGTCGACGAAGCCCGGCTCTTCGCAGCGTCCGATCCCCGGCATCTCCGTCGACGTCGTCGACGATGAGGGAAACAGCCCAGCGGGACCCGAAGGCGGACTCCTCGTCATTCGCCAACCATGGCCGTCCATGCTGCGCGGTATCTGGAACGATCCGGAGCGCTTCAAGGAAACGTACTGGTCACGGTTCGAGAACACCTACTTCGCAGGGGATGGTGCCAGGCGCGATGAGGATGGCGACATCTGGTTCCTCGGCCGGGTCGATGACGTGATGAACGTGTCCGGGCACCGTCTGTCGACGGCCGAGATCGAGTCGTCCTTGGTTGCCCACCCCTATGTCGCCGAGGCGGCTGTCGTCGGTGCCGCCGACGATACGTCCGGTCAGGCCGTCGTTGCGTTCGTCATCGTGGGCCACGATGTCGAAGACTCTCCTGAGACGTCTGAGCTGCTGCGTCAGCACGTCGGCAAGGACATCGGACCGATCGCGAAGCCGAAGAAGGTCCACATCGTGTCCGAACTGCCGAAGACCCGATCAGGCAAGATCATGCGTCGTCTGCTGAAGGACGTTGCTGAGCACCGCAAGGTGGGTGACTCCTCAACCCTGGCCGACGCTTCGGTCATGGACCAGATCGAGGAATCGGTGGCGAAGTCCTGATCCTGCGCTGAGACGAACCCGCCGGTGAGAACGGATGCTCCAAGTGAGCCGTTCGGGATTCATCTGGCGGGTTTTTCTCATTTTACTGACCGTATCTCTTTGGTCACCAGGCACGTTCAGACTACTCTTAAGAAAGATTGTCCAAGTTTTTGTCGATAAGGAGCACTCATGGCTGAGAGGTCGATCAGCGAACTGATCAAAGGCATCGGCGACGATTCCAAAGCGATCGCCGAGGAAGAAATTGCGCTGGCCAAGGCAGAGGCCACCGCTGGTGCGAAGAACTTGGGCATCGGTTCGGCGCTTGCCGTCGTCGCCCTGTTCTTCTTGTTCTTGTCATCGTTCATGGTGATTTTCGCCGGGGCCGCAGCATTCCACGAAGGACTGGGTTGGCCGTGGTGGGGAAGCTTCCTCATTGTCTTCGGCATCCTCGCGGTGCTTGCCATCATCCTCGTTCTGATTGCCCTGCCCCTGTTCAAGAAGGGCAACCCGGTTCCGGGCACAGCGATCGGTTCGGCCAAGTCTCTGGTCGCTTCAGTCAAGCGCGCGGTGAAGAACCCTTCAGGTCCTCGGTACTGACAGATCTCGCAACCAAGCGCAGCAGCATAGCTCCAAACTTCGGTGGCGTCGGGCTCAGCCCGGCGCCACCGGTGTATTCACCGTCAGCGCCGTTTGGCAGCCCGTTCCTTGGCCTCGCGAAGAGTCTGACGTTCGCGCTTTCGCGCCTCTGCGAGGACTTTCTGTGCCTGCTTAACCGCCTTCTGCGCGTCGCGATACTTGTTGTCGGCCATGACAGTCGGGTCGCCGTCGGGAATATCCTCCGACCCCTCAGCCGCGACTCTCTCAGACCCCGACGCCTCACCAGCAGAGCCTGACGCCCCACCAGCAGAACCTACCGCCTCGGTGTCTTCATGAGTATCGGTCGCCTCCCCAGCGCGCTGACGCCCGACTAGCTCGATGTAGTCGGCAAGCCCGTCCAGTCCTCGCTCGAAGCCGAAGACGAATGGGTCAGATTCCGAGGTGAACACTCCAGCGTCAATAGCCCGACGTAGGAACGGGTAGCCATCTTCTGTGATGACCGTGTCGAACAGTCGAGATTCCTGCTCAGACACCTCGGCGTCGTTCAAGCCCTTCGCACGTCCCTGCTGCTGATATCCGGCAAGAATGGATCCCCTCCAGCGTGCGGCCCCGGTCACCAGCAGAGACGCGGCCATCTTCTCATCCTCGGTCAGTGACGTCGCATCCAGCGCTTCGAGACTGGCCTCGAGCCATGCGGAACTGTTGGGAGTGATCGGACTGCCGGTGATCGGCATTGTCAGCAACCATGACTTGCGGCGATAGACCTCCGTCTGTGCCTCGTAGAGTTCCTCAAGTCTGGCTCGCCATGCAGGTTCCTCAGCACTGATTTCGGGTGGCAGGCCTGTGGCCTCCTCTTGCATGAGCAGCAGCAGGTCGTCTTTAGCGCTGACATAGCGGTAGAGCGACATCGGTGTGTATCCGAGACGTTTGGCCACAGCAGACATCGAGACTGCGGTGATGCCTTCCTGGTCAGCGATCTCGATTGCAGCATCGACGATTCTCTCAACGCTCATCTCCCGCTTGGGCCCACGCTGCGGCGTTGCTGCCACTCCCCAGGCCAAAGCGATTCCGCGCGGAAGCTGCTCAATCGGTTCTTCACTGTCCATCTCTTCATCTTATATTGTGTATGGCATATATTGCGTGTTACTGTCATATACAGTTTAAGTGCTACACAGTATGTTCTACACGTCGAAAGGCAGACCTCATGGACTCCACAGGCTCAGGAACGACCTCGGCTCCAGCTTCGACTCCGGGACTCGGATCAGTGTCCGCTGAGGCGAAGGTCGGCGGCGCAGCTGAAGCAATCACGTTCGCCGGGGTGACGAAGTCATTCGGGCACAAGACCGTTCTCCAGGAGTTCGACCTCTCCGTACACAGAGGTGAGGTCTTCGCCCTGCTCGGCGCCAATGGCGCTGGCAAAACCACGGTCATCAACATTCTCACGACGCTCGAGAACACGGATTCCGGAGCAGTGCACGTCATGGGAGTCGATGTGCGCACCGATCCCGCCGAGGCGAAGCGTCGCTTCGCCGTCACCGGGCAGTCCGCGGCTGTCGACACCTACCTTTCGACCGCAGA
Organism: Brevibacterium aurantiacum; assembly: GCF_900169065.1. GTDB lineage: Bacteria > Actinomycetota > Actinomycetes > Actinomycetales > Brevibacteriaceae > Brevibacterium > Brevibacterium aurantiacum. Next base: position 59,265 of record NZ_FXZB01000022.1, read on the forward strand.
GAACCTCGTCCTTCTCGGTCGGCTCTCCGGTCTTTCCCGACGCGCAGCGAAGGCGCGGAGTGAAGAGCTCGCCTTAAGCCTGAGCTTGAACTCATTCATGGATCGTCGGGTGGGATCGCTCTCGGGAGGAATGCGACGCAGACTCGACCTCGCTCTCAGTCTCGTCGTGCCCGTCGACGTGCTCATCCTTGACGAGCCGACCACGGGGCTCGACACCCGCTCACGCCGTGAGCTGTGGGCCGAAATTGAACGGCTGTCTGCCGAAGGCACCACGGTGTTCCTGACAACACAGTATTTGGAAGAGGCCGATGCCTTAGCCGATCGGATCGGACTGCTCGATCGAGGGCGGCTGACGGGGCTGGGAACGCCGTCACAGCTGAAGGCACGGGTCGGAGAGGACACCGTCGCCGTTCACGACGAGGAGGGTTCGACGGTGGCAGAGGAACCGACAGACGGAACCGTACGTGGGATCGCGGCAGTGCTCACTCCGCTCCTCGACGCCTCCCCCGGGGCCTCCGTCTCACTCCGCACCCCGAGCCTCGACGACGTCTTTCTGGCCTTCACCTCAACCGATGACAATCCCAACCGCTGATTCCCGCACCCAACCGCTGATTCCCGCACCCGATCACTGACTCCCCCACCCATCACAGGGCTTCACCTCCCATCGACCCACAACTGAGATTGGACCATCATGACCGACCACCGGACCATCGCTGCGAACGATGAAGCCTCTCCAGCTCCTTCTTCGGCCCCTATCCAGCCGCACCGAGTCAGAACCCGCAGCCGAGCGCCGGGGGCCAGCGCAGAAGTCGCCCTCATCGGGCGCAGCCTGCGCCACGCAGTCCGCGATGTCGAATCAATGCTCATGGCGATTGCACTGCCAGTTCTCCTGATGCTTATGTTCACGTTCGTGTTCGGTGGTGCGCTCGATCCTGGCGGTGACTACGTCAACTATGTGGTCCCCGGAATCGTACTCACCTGCGCCGGCTTCGGTGCAGCCTCGACCTCGCTGTCGGTGGCGAACGACATGACCTCTGGATTCGTCGATCGATTGCGCGCGATGCCGATGAGGGCGTCAGCGGTCATCACAGGACACGTGGTGGCGAGCCTACTGAAGAATCTGTTCGCCACAGGAGTCGTCATCGCCGTGGCGGTGCTCATCGGCTTCCGACCAACGGCAGATCTGGGTCAATGGCTGGCGACGATAGCTCTCATTGCGCTCTACATCCTGGCTATCACCTACCTCTTCGCTGCCATCGGACTGGCGTCGAAGTCCGCCGAGTCGGCCAATGGGTACGGCTTCATCCTGCTGTTCCTGCCATACGTATCCAGCGCCTTTGTGCCGGTCGAGACGATGCCGGGATGGCTGACGGTCTTTGCCGACAACCAGCCGATCACGCCGATCATCGATGCATTGCGCAGCCTGCTCATCGGCACCGAGATGGGCAACTCCGGCGTGCTCGCGGTCGGGTGGTGCGCGGTGATTCTGGGACTCGCAGCTATCTGGGCCTCACGGCTGTTCACCGCCAAGGTCGGTCGCCGTTAAACTCCCGCTACGACACATCGCGCCATGGCCCCGATAGATTCTTCGAGGCGAAGTCATTGAGCCGAATTCGTGGAGAGGAACGTGCGGAACCGCGCACCGAACAGATATTCGACGGTGCTTGCCCCGCGATCGGGTATCACCTTGCCGGTCTTTCGTCTCGGCTGCGGCGGACCATGGGCTTTGTCGATTCCTTGGAATCGCCGGCGCGGCTTCACTGCACTCTCGTCTATGGTGTCGGCGTCAGTGTGGGTTGCGGCAGCATCTTCGAATTTGCCAACACCTGCCCGGGAGTCGATCGGCTTGGTCCTCGTCTCGTAGCGGTGGCCCGTCGGGGTCTTCACGATCAGTTTCTCGGGAGACGATACGTGCTTCCAGCCGTTGAGCTCCTTGGCGAAATTGCAGGCGGCGCACAGGCCCGAGGCATTGTCCCAATCGGTGTCGCCACCAGCGGCGAAGGCCGTGGCATGGTCAGCGTGTTTGATCTGCGCATCGCACCATGGTGAGCGGCAGACGTCGTCACGGATGACGATCATGCGTCGCAGCAGTCCCGAGAACTCCCGGCGGCGGGAGTCCATGCGCACCAGCTGGCCGTCGTCCGGGCGGGTGTAGAGCCTGCGCAGGAATACACTCGCCTCGTTCTCGGCAACGAACTTCCGTGCCGCTCCGGCAGGGAGTGGTCCGACGCCGGGCAGCCACGCCGGAGTGTCTCCGGGCCCGACCAGGCTGTCATCGTTCATCACGAGGTGGATCTCCGTGGGCACCGCCTCGGCGCACTCCTGGCCTGTGGTCCGTTCGACGAGCAGGTCAGCCATGACCTGAGACTGTGTGCGTCTGCCCGATTCCCCGGTCCCGATGAGCGAAGCCGCGGATTTCTTCAGGTTCGCGTAGACGGCCACTGCCTGAGGCATGGGCAGCAACGCGCTGAGGTATGCCATGTTGCCGGGTGCCGGACGAACCGAGACTGCCCGTTCTTCGATGCATTTCTCAAGGTGTGCCACGGCCGCCTGCTGATCGACCTGCTGTGCCAGGGCGCGAACTTCGTTGCCAAGTCGACCGACCCCCACCTCGGCGAGGCGATCAGCCATGCGTTCGTCGACCTGTCGCCGCTTGTCCCTAGGAAGCCAGTCGGTTTCCTTCGCAACGGCTCGAGCCTTCTCTTCGGAGATGCTGCCGGTCCTCAACGCCGAATAGGTGTGGGGCAGATCGATGAGCAGGGAACGCGAGAATTTCAGGAGCGTGCTCCCCCGGGCCCGAGACACCTTGCGAGCCAGTGCGATCTCCGCTCCGACACCCTTGCCCTGCTTTCTGCTCGTCATGCCTTCTTCGGCTTCACGATTGCGTCGACGCATGTCGAAGGTCAGGGTTTCCCTGGCTTGGGCCGCAGCAGCGGCAGATGTCAGTTCCTCGAGCGCAGTGATCCTGTCGATGGCATCGACCTCGCTGAGGGCCGGAGGCAGATTCGACAGCACCTCGTGCCACCGATGTATCTCGGTGATCACCTCGGGAACCGACTGTGCTTCCATACCCATCAGGCTAGCTTTCGCCACTGACACGACATTCTTCGCCGGTGTTGCTCCTGGTCAGAAGTCGATGTCGATGTGTGCGTCGCGGTCCCAGTCGCCGGCCCAGCCGAGATGGTCGAGAGCGAAGTCGAGGATGCCTGCGGTGAAGCCCCAGACCTTGAGCACGCCGACGTCGAAGGCCGGTGTGGTGATCTTCAGGTCCGGTCGGGAGAACGTGCCCCGATTGGCTGGTGCCACCAGGTCAGCGACAGAAACCCGGTAGACGGAGTACGACTCCGATTTGTCCATCACCCGCACTGCCCCGGGCTGGGCCCAATAGCCGATGACCGGAGTGACCTGAAACTTGCTGACGGGGATGTAGAGCGGATCCATCTGCCCGAGTACGTCGACCGTCGCGGGCACGATCCCGGCCTCTTCCTGCGCCTCGCGCAGGGCTGCGGCGACCAGGGAGTCGTCTTCCGGGTCCCGACCGCCGCCGGGAAATGCCACTTGACCTGGGTGATTGCGCAGCGTGCTCGCCCGCTGCAGCAAGACGATGTCAACGTCGACACCGAAGTCTGCCAGGCGTGATGACTCGCCTCGACCGGCGTCTGTGCGCGGCTGGCCTCCCCTGCCGAAGAGCATGAGAACCGCAGCATCACGCACCGAATGATCGTCCGGTGCCGGCGTTCGTCGCAGCCACTCTGGTGAACCATTCGATGCCGCCAGATTCTCCAGCTGAGTCCGCAGCGTCTGGTCATGGACGACGTCACGGACGTCTGCGGCCTGAACTGAGTCCTGATCGCTCGGGTTGGGACCTACCTGCCGATGTTCACTCGCGTCGGCGCTCATGCCTGGGGCGCCATTTCGAAACGCAACATTGCCCGCGCCTTCTCCGGATCGAGTTCCCCGACCCCGAACGAGGGACACAGAGCCATCAATGGGCAGGCTCCACAGGCGGGCCTGCGCGAGTGGCAGATACGTCGTCCGTGGAAGATGACCCGGTGGGAGAGCAGAGTGAGATCCTTCTTCGGGAACAGGGCCGCGATCTCATGCTCGGCCTTGACCGGGTCGTCCTCCTCGGTCCATCCGAGTCTGCGTGCCAGGCGTCCCATGTGTGTGTCCACGGTCAGTCCTGGGGTGTCGAAGGCGTTTCCGAGCACCACGTTGGCTGTCTTGCGGCCGACTCCGGCGAGCTTGACGAGCCTGTCCAAGGAATTGGGGACCTCGCCGTCGTAGGTGTCGACGAGTTCGTTCGCGAGTTTGACGATGTTGCGGGCCTTCGCCCGGTAGAAGCCCGTCGAGTGGATGAGCTCCTCGACCTCGATGAGGTTGGCCACCGCGAGGCCGTGCGCGTCGGGGAAGACGGAGAACAGTCCCGGCGTCACCGCATTGACCCGGATGTCTGTGGTCTGTGCCGACAGGACAGTCGCGATGAGGAGCTGGAACGGGGTCTCGAAGTCGAGCTCGCACTTCGCGTTCGGATACACCTCGGCGAGGATTCGATGAATCTTCCTCGCCCGTCGGGTCTTGCCCAATGAGGTTTCCTTCGCGAACTTCCGCGCGCTCTTCTCTGCCACCGTCAACACGACTCACCATCCTAATCTGTGCCCCGGCTTTGCGCAGTTGCGTCCCTCACATCGCCGGGGTGGGGCTGCCCTTTCCCGGCGAACGGGATCGTCCATACGCAACCGTGGCCCACCTCGGCGAGGGTGGAGGAAACGCAAACAAAACCCCTTGTTTTGCACTAATGCCGCAAACTCCGGGGCCTTTGCTGGTATCAGCACCATTGACCAGGTAGATTTATCTGTGATTACCACGACAAGGAGGACACAGTGGATATTGAAGTTGTGCGGGGCGCCACGCTCTTCGCAGGTTTGGACGATGAGGCCACAAGCGCATTGATGAAGTTCATGAACCCGCGGAGTCTCCGTCGGGGAACCGTGCTTTTCCACGAGGGCGATGCCGGTGACGAACTCTATATCGTCTCCAGCGGCAAGCTCAAGATCGGCCGCGAGTCCTCCGACGGCCGCGAAAATCTGCTCTCGGTCATCGGACCGGGCGAGATCATCGGTGAGCTCAGCCTCTTCGATCCGGGCCCACGTTCGACCTCTGTCACCGCTGTCTCTCAGTCCGAGCTGCTCAGCCTCAAGCATGAGGACCTCACGACCTGGCTCGATGAGCGCCCACGTGCGGCGATGAACCTGCTCAAGGCTCTGGCTCAGCGTCTGCGTCGGACCAATGAGACCGTTGGTGACCTCGTGTTCTCCGATGTTCCCGGTCGCGTTGCCAAGGCGTTGCTGGACCTTGCCTCTCGCTTCTCGAAGCCGGCACCGGACGGCGTCCTCGTTGCTCACGACCTGACGCAGGAAGAGCTCGCGCAGCTCGTCGGCGCCTCGCGTGAGACCGTGAACAAGGCTCTGGCCGACTTCGCAGCTCGTGGCTTCATCCGTCTCGAAGCTCGTTCCGTCGTCATCCTCGACATGGAGCGCATGCGCAACCGCGCCCGCTGATCCACCCAGCGACGTCCGGCCGCTGTGGCCTCGTGGACGCCGCGACGAGAGACGCCCCAGCCGATTCGGCTGGGGCGTCTCTTATGCGCACTTCAAAGCCCTGGACGCTTGCCGGGAGGTGAAGGCCGATGCCGCTCAGGCGTCGTCGGCGGCGGGCAGAGCGTCGAGATAGGCCAGCTGGGCCTTGACGATCTGCTCGGCCGCCGGCCGTACATTCGCAGCGACGTCGTGGTAGACGATGTCGCACACCTCCGAGGCGGTGCACGCCCCCTGCTCGAGTGCCGCCTTGACCTGCTCGATGCGTTCGAGTCGATGGGAGCGGTAGTAGTCGATCACCTCGGCGGGGGCGTCGATGCGCTCACCGTGGGCCGGTTCGATGATCGCGAACTCACCCGCGTCGAGCAGCTCCTTCAATCGGTCGAGGGAGTTCAGGTAGTCGCGCAGGGATCCTTCCGGGTGGGTGACGATCGTCGTCCCCTCCCCCAGGATCGTGTCGCCGCTGTAGAGGGTTCCGGCGTGGATGAGGCTGATGCTGTCGCTCGTGTGGCCGGGAGTGGCGATGACGCGCAGAATGTCGGCCGGAGTGGTGCCGAAGACGATCTCGTCGCCGTCTGCCACGGGTTCGGTGTGGCGGGCAAAACGCTCGAGCACGGCATAGACGGGCACCTCGGGAGCCCACTGCTCGATGCTTCCGAGCATCTCGGAATGGTCGGCGTGCTGGTGGGTCAGAACGATCGCTGTCAGGTCACGGTCGGCCACCTCGGCGAGGAATGCCTGACAGTGGTCGGCCATCTCGGGACCGGGATCGATGACGACCGCAGAGTTGTCATCCTGGCTGGTGAGCACGTAGGTGTTCGTTCCGGTCAGGGTCATCGGGCCGGGATTGTTCGCACGGATTCTCATGAGTCGTCGCTCTCCTCGTCTGTCGTTTCGTCATCGTCGTCACCGCCGAATGTCAGGAAGCCGGGGCTCTGGTCGTTGTCGGTCTCGCCGACGGCGACCGCACGGTCGCGCAGGCTGCCTTTGCTGTGGGGGTCTTTGCCCGTGTGGATGACGACTTTCCAATCGCCGTCGTCGTCGATGATCTCCGGACGCAGCGGGTGGACGTTGCGGACCTGTGCCATGGCCGCGCCCACGGTTGGGACCTCGGCGAGGCTTTCGACGATGATGCGGGCGGCCGCGCTGATGCGGTTGGGGTCGCCGCCCACCTCGGCGAGGATCTGGCCCGGGCGTTTCCACCCGGCGGAGGTCTCGTTCGGTGACAGGAAGTCGACGTCCTGGCCGAAGGGCACGGTGGCGATGAAATAGGTGGTGTCGAACCGATGCAGCTGGGTGGGGGTGTTGATCCAGCGCAGCCACGGTTTGCATAGGTCGGGGCGCAATCGGAGGTCACGATCGCGCAACACCTGGGACCAGGACACTTCGTTCGAGAACAGCCTCGATCGGGTGGTATGCCAGTCCGTCTGCGGTGTGGCCACGATCTCCCGATCGACATCCTCGGCGAGCAGAATTCCAGTGGCTGCGAAGGTGATGCGGGCGGCCGCGGAGAAGTGGTGCAGGGCGCGGGATTTGTTCTCGATGCTCAGCGCACGTGCGCACCGGGCCGAATTCCATCCGGCCAGAGGCAGCTTCCGCACATCGCCCGGGCGCAGGCTGCTGGTGGGGAATGCCCACCGATTGCGGTCCTCAACGCCGCGAGCGTCGAGCTGCCGGGTGATGAAGAGTTCCAGCCCGTCCGCGGAGTCCCGGATCAGCACGATCGCCGAGGTGGGGCGCGGGGCTTCGGGGACGGGCCACCGTCCGTCGGACTGCCAGTGGTCAAGCAGCCACCGCAGTTCCGACGAGACGGGAAGAGTGCGTCCGCTAAGCGGCATCGCCTGAGACCTCGACGATGACTTCGACCTCGACGGGCGTTCCCAGTGGCAGAGTGTTGACACCGACGGCGCTGCGGGCATGCTGCCCACGGTCTCCGAAGATCTCACCATAGAGTTCGGACACGCCGTTGATGACGGCCGGCTGCTGGGTGAAGTCGTCGGCGGAGTTGACGAAGCCGGTGACCTTGACGACACGCACGACATTGTCGAGGTCGCCGATGACTCCGGCAATCGCGGCCAGGGCGTTGAGACCGGCGGTGCGGGCCAGCTGGTAGCCGGTGTCGAGGTCGACGTCCGTGCCCAGGTGTCCGGTGGCGGGCAGCTTGCCGTCGACGACTGGCAGCTGGCCGGAGGTGTAGACATAGTCACCGGTGCGCAGTGCGGGAACGTAGGCACCGGCTGGTGTGGCGATCTCGGGCAGTTCGAGGCCGAGTTCGCTCAGACGCTCAAGGGTCTTCGACATTGTTCTTCTTTCGGTGAGGGTTGGGTATCAGCGGTCCGGCCGGTTCAGCTCACTCTTTGGGGCGCTTGAGGTAGGCCACTAGTCCGTTGTTGTCCGGGCCGGGAACGACCTGCACGAGTTCGTATCCGTCTTCGCCCCACTGGTCGAGGATCTGCTTCGTCGCGTGGACGATGAGCGGCACGGTGACGTATTCCCACTTGGTCATGATTCTCCTCAGTTGTCTGTTCACAATGGCGGGTGCCGATCCCAAGACTATCCGAGATGACCGTTTTCAGTGGGGCCGTTGTATCAGGTGGAGAGACGTGGCGGGGGCGCACCTGATAGCCGGCTCAACGATGACGCCTAGTCGATCAAGTACACGACTGTGAAACAGGTTGCGGTGCCGACTGGACCTGTGCAGAGCACGCCGAACCACCACCAGTAGAACCTGGTCCACCGATGCAGGATCGCCCACACGAATGCTGCTGCGAAGAAGGGCAGACAGACCAACGCGAAGATGACGAGGCTGATCTCCAGGTCGTTCTCATAGCATCCCGAACCAACTGGTCCGCTGGGGCACTCCATGCGGTTGAGCCACTCTGAGAAGCCGGCGATCACAAGGATCGTCGGGACGATCGAGACCATGGCACCGAGCGAGCACAGGACGGCGTAGATCCACTCCGCACCTTCCGGCCACATTCTGTTTCGCGACTCGGCGGGCGTACTCTCATGCATGCGTATCACGAGTCCTGACTTTGTCTCCTGACCATCTGCCCACCCAACCCACGTAGCGAGTCTACCGGCGTATCACCACGCACTACTCGGTTGTATCGGCTGCCACCTGAGAAAGTCGCCTACCCGAGATACCTCTCACGCTCCGGCTCCGGATAGGCCCAAATGGATTGGGATATGCGCGGGGGTCTGCCTATCGGGCAGTAAAGCATAGGTGAGAGACAGAGCGGACGCTCCGCCCCTGACAATGGTGCAAGAAACTCATTTCCATACATGGTGTTCGTAGTAGTATCGCACCAGCGCCATGCCTGGGTCAGGGGTCCGTGTCGCGCTCCCCGGTGTGGCGAAAACACCAGGCAATTTGGTCAAGTTATTGCTCATCATCGTGTGCACAGTCTGATCCCCCATCTTGATGTCGGCTGAGAATCCGGCAGTGTTCCGGTCTTTCGGCAGGGGGTTGAAGTCGTCACCAGACAATTCCCAGACCGTCCAGTATTTCGTGTACCAGGTGTCGTCGCTGAGATACTTGATCTTCTTGCTTCCGACAGGCGTGAGCTTCAGCGTAGTCTCGGGCCCGCACTTCTTCACCTCCAAACCATCGCGGAGACCGATGGTGACCTGTTTGACGGACACATCAGCGATCTCGTCGTTCGCGACGGTTCCAGATCCGAGCGGCGTGGACGTGAGAAGGATCTTGTCCGTCGAATAGGGAATGTAGGTGTAATTTGATGTCTCGTTGTCTAGCTCGCTCGTGATCTCATCGGTCGATCCGACGAACACCGGTAGGTACGCGAAGGCCATCTGACCGTCATCCACGTCTCGCCAGCCGCCCTCGTTGACCTCGTCAAGCGAGCAATAGGTGTCTGGGTCCTCATCGTGAGCCGCCTGCTGGACCTGTTCAGAAGTGTTCGTCGTTGGCGACTGGTTGCCCTCGTCACCGCCGTTGTTATCACTGATGGGAGAGGCATTTTCGGAACCGCCGAGTACGGAACAGCCGGTGAGACCGATCAGTCCTATGACAACGCTGCTCAGCATTGTTCCGAAGCTTGTTACGCGGCGAGGCGATCTGTTGGGCCGCGATGACGAGTACCACAGTTTCACGTAGGCGATTTCCTCAGTGCGGGGAGGTCAGATCTTATGACTTCAGACCTTCAGAGCCTCCAGACTACATGAGCTATCTATACACTTCCTGACCAGCACAGGGGTGAGTCCCATAGAGTGGTGGCATTCCCACCAGGGACTTCACCCCCAAAAATGTGAAGAACCATCGTGGGATCCCGCTAGTAGTTCCGCCAAGAACCTCACGAAAGGCATCCCACGATGGCTGAC
>NZ_FXZB01000061.1 GCF_900169065.1 Brevibacterium aurantiacum
TGTTTGGAAGGGCCTTCCGGTAGCGAACGTGTAACGAAGTGGTAGCAGCTATGTAAGAACCTGGTAGCACTCATGGAGGATTGCTTTCACCCACGACATCGAAGTCGTGACAAGTGAAAGGAACCCTCTCATGGCCGACTACCGGCTGATCTTATCCCTGCTCGTCCAGGACTACTCCTACCGCGAAATCGAAGCGATGGCCCATTGCTCACATCGCGCGATCGCCAAAGCACGCACAGTCGCTGACACCCGAGGACTATCGACGAAACCCGAAGTTGAGGCACTGTCTGCCGATGCCCTCGACCAGCTCTTCACCGATGGCCGCAAGAGCGGCGACACGGACTTCGTGCCCATCGACGTTGATGCCGTAATCAAAGCACGCATCGGACGGAAGAAGCCACCCCTGAAAGTCTTGTGGGCCCGCTACCTCAACATCCCAGCACCGACTCCGTCGACGCGTCACTACAGGTACGAACGGTTCTGTCAGATCATCGCCGAACACGTCCGTACCCACGACCTGACCAGCCCCATCACACATATCCCCGGACACACGATGCAAGTCGACTGGGCCGGGACCCCCATGTGGCTGACCGACCCGATCACCCGAACAACGACGAAAGTCTCCATCTTCGTCGCGACTCTGCCCTACTCGGGAATGATCTTCGCCTACGGATGCCTCGACGAGAAACTACCAGCATGGTGCGACGCCCATCGACGCGCCTTCGAATACTTCGGCGGCATCGCTCAGGTCATCATCCCCGATAACGCCTCGACGGCTTCGAACCAGATCAGCCGCTACGACAAGACTCGCGACGTCAACGAGTCCTACGCCGCATTCCTCGAGCACTACACCACTGCTGCCGTGCCGACCCGGGCCTACAAACCCAAAGAGAAAGCCAACGTCGAATCCGGCGTCAAAGTCGTCACGAACTGGGTCATCCACTACCTTGATGACCGAACATTCGTCGACGGCGATGACATCAACGAAGCCATCGTCGAACGTGTTGACTGGATCAACGACCGGACACCTTTCCGCGGCCACAATCGCAGCCGACGAGACTGGTTCACCGAAGACGAAGCGGCCGACCTCATCAATCTGCCCGACCTCCCCTGGCAGGAAGTGACCTGGAAGAAGGCGAAGGTCTCGCGGGACTGGCACATCCAGATCGCTACGATCAAATACTCCGTCCCCGCCACCTACGTCGGGACAATCGCTGATGTGCGCATCGTCGGCACCCACCTCGACGTACTCGCCGGCGGCGACGTCATCGCTACCCACCGGCTGGGGACGAAGAAACATTCCTACGTCACCGATCCCGACCATGCACCGGCCACGCAAGGAGACACCACAGGTCTGTGGACTCGCGCCTACTTCCTGCGACAGGCAACGAAAGTCGGACCCCACACAGTCGACGCATTGACGAGGCTCCTTGATGCCAAGAAGATCGAAGCCCAAGGGTTTCGCTCCTGCATGAACATCCTCGC
>NZ_FXZB01000021.1 GCF_900169065.1 Brevibacterium aurantiacum
GCACCTGAGAGGTGCCCCTTTCTTGAACGGGAATGTTGACTTCGAACATCATCATTTTCCCAGTTCAGAAGGGGCATTTCCATTTCACGCGCGGCTTGATCCGGCTACTCGCATCGGTGGATCAAGGCTAAGGAAGGCTCCGTGCGTCTGGGACCGGACCATTCCCGCCCCCAGTACAACCTCTTCACTTGGGTTGCGATGCTCTTCGCCGCGGGCGTGGGCATCGACATGCTCTTCTACTCGGTGACCGGACCGATCACCCAGTTCCTCCAGCCGGTCAACGCCGATCCCGAATCGGCCGCCGCCGCGCAGGACGCCGTCGTGTGGACCATGTTCCACTACGGCATCGCCGGCTGGTCGATGTACTCACTGCTGGGCATGGCCATGGGTTACTTCGCCTACCGTTGGGGCATGCCCCTGTCGATCCGCGCGGTTCTCTACCCGCTGCTGGGTAAGCGCGTGCGCGGTGCCACCGGTGACGTCATCGACATCTTCGCCCTCGTCGGCACTGTCTTCGGCGTGGCCACCTCGATGGGCATCGGCGTCGTCCTGCTCAACGTCGGCTTCTCCGAACTCTTCGGTCTTCCGCAGGGCCTCGCCCTCCAAATCGCCCTCGTCCTCGTCGCCGTCGTCATGACGATCGCTGCCTGCACCTCCGGTGTGGACAAGGGCATCCGCTTGATCTCCGAGCTCAACCTCTGGGCCTGTGCGGCAATGATGTTCTACATCCTCGTCACCGGCAAGACGGCGTTCCTTCTTAATGCCTTGGTCGAGAACATCGGGCGCTTCATCTTCACCCTGCCCGAGCGCACACTGTCCACGTTTGCCTATGTCGACGACGGGTCCGCCTGGATGGGTGCCTGGACTCTGTTCTTCTGGGCGTTCTGGCTGGCCTGGGGTCCCTTCGTCGGACTGTTCTTGGCCCGCATCTCCCGCGGACGCACCCTGCGTGAGTTCGTCATCGCGGCCATCACGGCACCGGTGCTCTGCGACTTCATCATCGTCTCGATCTTCGGCAACTCCGCCCTGTCCGAGGTCTTCAGCGGCAATAGCGACTTCGCACAGCAGGCCATCGACTCTCCCGAGCAGGGGTGGTATGCCCTCCTCGACATGTTCCCGAGCTCAACCTTCCTCATCGGCCTGGCCACGCTTTCAGGTCTGCTCTTCTACCTCACAAGTGCCAACTCCGGCGCGATGGTGATGTCGAACTTCTCGTCGACGATCCCCAACCCCGAAGAAGACGGCGCGAAATGGCTGCGGATCTTCTGGGCAGTCGTCACTGCCGTGCTGACCATCGCCATGCTCGTCGCGGGAGGGGTGACGACGATGGAGTACGCGACCCTGATCTTCGCCTTGCCGGTGACGGTCATCGCCTACCTCGTCATGGCCTCCTTCTCGAAGGTGCTGCGCATGGAGCGAGCCGAACGAGAGGGCCGGACCCGCAAGCGACGGACCACGGCCGCCCACGGTGGCAGGACTCCGGAGAAGACCTGGCGTCAGCGCCTGGCGACTCTGCGCTCCTACCCGTCGAAGAAGTCCGTCGACAGGTTCGTCAACGAAGTGGTCGAACCCGCGCTGGAAGCCGTGGCCGCCGAGTTCCGCGAACTCGATTACACCGTCGAGCTGACTCAGCAGACGGGCCCAGAATCGGGAATCACGGAGTTCACGCTCATCGTCGACATGGACGAACAGCGAAACTTCCACTATCAGGTCGCCGCCGTCGAACACAACGTTCCCTCGTTCGGTGCACGCAATGCCCCGCGCGGCGATGACGTGTACTACCGGATCGAGGTCTTCACCCAGACCGGCTCCGAGGGCTATGACCTCATGGGCCTGAGTGGGCAGCAGATCATCGACGACGTCCTCGACCGCTACGAGAACCACCTGTCGTTCCTCGCCTACTCGCACGAGCACTCGTACCAGTCGGTCGTGACCCCGCCGACTCCCCCTGCCACGGATTCGGTTCCGGCCGTACCCGAGTCACCCGATGACGTGGAGGAAGTCGAGCCGGAACCGGCAGACGATCCCCGCTGATGCGCTGAACCGCAGCCGGCTGCGAACATAGCCGAACGTGAACCGAGGCTGTCCCCGAAACCGGGGGCAGCCTCGGCGCATTCATCGCAGTGTTGCGCCACTTCGAGTTTGTGCGCCGCTTCGAGTTTGTGCGCCACTTCGGGGTATTGCGCGATCTCGCTCCGGGCACCATAGTCAGAACAGGGAACGGCGTGGGCCCGAGGAGACTCACGCGGACGCGAGAACCGGGAGGTGATCACCGTGGACATGACCGCGGTGCTGTCATTCTTGGCCGCCGGTGACTACACGATCGCCAGAGAGGTCATCCAACGCGGCTTCGCTGCCCTGTTCTTCATCGCCTTCCTCAGCGCCTGGAACCAGTTTCCCGCTCTCCTCGGTGAGCACGGGCTGACCCCGGCACCACGATTCATCGCGGCCACCACCTCCGCTCAGGCGCCGAGCCTGTTCCGGTGGAAGCGCTTCGCCTACACCGACCGCCGACTGCGCATCGTGTGCGGAGTCGGCATGCTCGCGGCCATGACCGTCGTCATCGGCCTCCCTCAGGCGGGGCCCGCATGGACGACGATCCCCGTGTTCGGACTCATGTGGTGGCTGTACTTCTCGATCTCGAGCATCGGGCAGCGCTTCTACGGCTTCGGCTGGGAATCACTCCTGCTCGAGGCCGGGTTCCTCATCGGATTCCTCGGCTCCCACGAGGTGGCCCCCTCACTGCTGATGATCCTCTTCCTCCGCTGGTTCGTCGTCCGCATCGAGTTCGGGGCGGGCATGATCAAGATGCGTGGGGACAGCTCCTGGCGGGATCTCACCGCCATGGACTACCACCATCAGACCCAGCCGATGCCGGGCCCACTCAGCCGCCGCGCCCACCTCATGCCCGGGTGGTGGCATCGTGGGGAGACGCTGGGCAGCCATGTCGTCCAGCTCATCGCACCGTGGCTGCTCTTCCTCCCTCAGCCCATCGCCTCGTTCGCGGCCGCCGCCATCATCATTACGCAGCTGGCGCTGGTCATCACCGGCAACTATGCCTGGCTGAACTGGGCGACGATCCTGCTCGCCTTCGCCGGGATCAGCGACTCGTTCCTCGCCTGGATCGTCGGTGGGCCCTGGCCCGGATGGGGCTGGCCGATCGGGTCCCTCGCCGAGGTGGCCGGGTCGTCGACGTCGAACGCTGAGTTCGGGTCGGCTAACGTCCTTCCCCTGTGGTGGGCGATCCTCATCGCAGTCTTCGTCATCTGGCAGTGCGTGCTCAACGTCCCCGCCCTGCGCAACCTGTTCTCGTCACGTCAGAAGATGAATGCCAGCTTCAACCGGTGGGGACTCGGCAACGCCTACGGCGCCTTCGGCTCGATGACCGAGTTCCGTGATGAGATCATCATCGAGGGCACCCTCGACCCGAATGCGACCATGGACTCAGGCGAGTGGCGCCCCTATGTGTTCAAGGGCAAGCCCGGGGATGTGCATCGCCGCTCCCCCATTGTTGCGCCTTATCATCTGCGCCTGGACTGGCTGATGTGGTTCGCGGCCCTCGGCGACTACCGGCAGTCCTGGTTCTATGCGCTGCTCGAGCGCATCGGGAACGGGGACTCGCAGATCCGCACGCAGCTGGGCCCCGACCCCTTCGACGGTCAGGCACCGGCCCTCCTCCGGGTACGAGTCTTCACCTACCGCTACGCCACCGGTCAGGAACGACGGAGGGCACGGGAGGAAGGCCAACCTCGGCCGTGGTGGGTGAGGTCGAAGCCTCGAACCATGGTCGAGCCCACGGACCTGCGGGACGGGTGAAACCGACAGGCTCGCCTGCATGCCCGAGTTCAACTGCCTGCGCGGGCTGACCTCAGTCGATGCCGAGTGCCAAGAGCACGATGAGGACGACGTTGAGGGCGATGATGAGCCCCGAGGCCAGGATCGCGACGATCGTGATGATCCGTGAGTTCGCGTACTGACCCATCACGCTCCGGTTCATCGTCAGCCTGACCAGGGGAATCATGGCGAAAGGGATACCGAGGCTGAGCACGACTTGGCTGAGGACGAGCGACCAGGTCGGGTCCACGCCGAGGCTGAGAATGATGAGCGCGGGAATCATCGTCACCGCACGCTGCCACACGATCGGGACGTTGACCCGCAGCAGTCCCTGCATGATCGATGCCCCCGCGTAGGACCCGACAGCACTCGACGCCAGGCCGGAGGCGAGCAGTCCGATACCGAAGAACAGGCCCACGATCTCGCCGAGGTTGGCCGTCACGACCGCGTGCGCACCCTCGATCGTGTCGGTTCCGCTCTGGCCGCGCAGTGAGGCCGCTGCCAGGAGCAGCATCGCGATATTGACCGAGCCGGCGATGACGAGGGAGAGCACCACATCCCAGCGGCTGGCCTTGAGCAGCTGAGGAATCGAGGCTCGCGGGGCGGTGCCGTGACGATCAACGGACAGCGCCGAATGCAGGTAGATCGCGTGGGGCATCACGGTCGCGCCCAGCATACTGGCTGCCAGAACCACCGAGTTCGTGCCTTCGAGTCTGGGCACGATTCCACCTGCCGCTTGTCCCCACTTCACATCGCCGACGAACAGGCCTGCTAGAAAGCCAATGGCGATGATTGCGAGCAGGGTGATGATCACCGTTTCGAAGGGGCGCTGACCGCGGGTGGACTGGATCGAGAGCAGGAACAGGGACACGACGCCGACGATGAGGCCGCCCAATAACAGCGGCAGATCGAAGAGGATCTTCAGAGCGATGGCGCCGCCGATCACCTCGGCGACGTCGGTGGCGATGGCCACGACCTCCGCCTGCGCCCAGTACGCCAGTCGAGACCGACGGCTGAGCCTGTTCCCGAGGAGCCCGGGCAGTGACTGCCCGGAAACGAGTCCGAGCTTCGAGGACAGGTATTGGACGAGCACGGCGATGAGGTTGGCCGCGACGAGGACCCACACGAGCAGATACCCGTACTGGGCGCCGGCGCTGAGGTTCGCGGCGACGTTGCCGGGATCGACGTATGCGATTGCCGCGACGAAGGCCGGCCCCAGCAGGAAGAACGTCGAGACCTTCTTCGGGCGTGCAGCAGTGACGGAGGTGCCGGAGCTGGGCGGATCGACGGTCATAAAGTTAAGGTACATTAACTTTCACTCGCGGGCAACACTGCGCACCCCACTTCAATCGACGAGCAATCTGGGAGACCGCCCTGGTAACTGAACACGGAAAGGCCTATGATCCGACTATGTCCACTGAACATGTTCACTCACGTACCAGTCGTCGCCTGAGAACCGAGGAGAAGATCATCTCCGCCGCCGCCGACCTCTTCCTCGAGCTCGGCTACAAGGCCACGACGGTCAGAGGCATCGCCAAACACGCCGAGGTGTCCGTGGGCAGAGTGATGGCCGCCGGTGACAAGGATGTCCTCCTCGTCCGCTGTTACGACCGATGGATCGGACAGCTCCAATCCGGGACCTACACCCTCCCAGCGCGAGCCCGCGCCATCACCGAGGAGGCACCTCCTGCACGGGGCGGCGCCAAGCCAGCGGCCACCTCGGCGGTGCAGAATCACCTCGTGGGGATCTTCCTGCCCTTCCTCGAATTCTTCGCCGCTCACGAGGACCTATCCCGGGACTATGCGGCCGCGCTGATGCGCGTGGCCGGCAAACCTCAGGTGTTCGAGACCCTGGCGACCGACCTGCAGGACAAGCTGTCCTCGAGTCTGATCTCGATCGGGATCAGCGAAGCATATTCCCAGGCCAGTGCCGTTGCACTCTACGACTCCTATCTGGGCATCCTGTTTCGGTGGGCGGCCAGCGATATGAGTCTGCACGAGGCCACCGATGCGCTCTCGCAGAGCATCGCCTTCCACACCCAGCTGCGCAGGCCCGTATGAGACTGCGCCCCGATTCACGGAGATGATTCACCATGACCCTGCTCCCCGATCCCTGGTGGCCGGTGGCGGTGATGGCTTTCATCGTCGGCGTCGACGGACTCCTGACCTTCTGGCCGCCGAAGGTCATCGCCGACTGTTTGGACGGAGTCGGACTTCCCCGTGACTGGTGGTGGGTGCTGGCGGTGGTGAAGTTCCTCGCCGTGGCGGGACTGATCGCAGGCTTCTGGATTCCAGGAGTCGGCCTGGCCGCGATCGTCGGCCTCATCGTCTACTTCCTCACCGCCGCCGGGGCCCATCTGCGCGCGGGATACATCGGCCGCGACTTCTGGCTCAACTGCCTGGGGATGCTCGTGCTCAACGTCCTCGTCCTCGTGTTCTGCTTCCTCGTCTGAGGTGGCGTCTGGTCCGCGCTGTCGTCCGGAGTATCCGCGCCTGAGCTGTTGCAGTTTCCGATCATTTTCAGCCCTGCGTGCCCGGTTGCTTGTTTTCCCATCCCGGAGATTTCATAGTGGAGTCAGGGCCGAGAGGACGGCACCGTGACGGAAGGATTGGCAGCGTGGCCGAATCTGCAGAGGACCGATACGCCCGATGGCAGTGGATCCACGAGACTGCGGTGATGACCGGGTGGGACTTCGGCGCCCTCGGCTCCCGCCTCGTCGCCGATGATCCGCCCTGGGATTTTGATCTCACGTGCGCCAAGGCGATGGCACGTCTGCAGCCGTGCCTCGACATGGGAACCGGCGGAGGCGAGCGCCTGAGCAGACTCGTCAAAAGCGTCAGCACCGTTGGAGGCTTCATCAGCCGCAGATCCTCGGTTCATGCCACTGAAGGATGGAAGCCGAACCTGGAGTTGGCCACCTCGGCGCTGGAAAAATACGGCATCGAGGTACGTGAGTACGACAGCGAGACCGGACAGCCTATGCCATGGCCCGACGACTACTTCACCCTCGTGATGAACCGGCATGAGAGCTATGACCCGGCGGAGCTCGCCCGTGTCATCGCACCCGACGGGCGCTTCCTCACCCAGCAGGTCGACGGCACGGAAGCCGGCGAATTCCGCCTCTGGTTCGGCGGTCGGCCCGAAGCGCCGGAGAACCAGCTCGGACCCTGCCTCGAGGAACTCGAGGCCCAGGGCTTCACCATCACCGACGCCGATGAGTGGACCGGCATGATGGAATTCGCCGACGTCGAGGCGATCATCGAGTACCTCGCCTATATCCCCTGGGACGTCCCGGGGTTCACGGTGGCCGACAACCTCGTCGCCCTCAATCGGCTCGCGACCCGCAGAACCCCGATCGAGGTGACGCAGAAACGCTTCCGCATCGCCGCCCAACGGTAGCCCTCCAGCCCCAGCAGATGGTCAGGTTTTCCCGACCCCGGGTACAGGGAAGCCGCATGGGCGGGCAGGAGTCGGCGTCGATAGTGTCGAAGACATGACCTCGCCGGACTTCATGTATCCCCAGCCCACCGATGATGAGTTGGCAGCGCAGCAGCCCTCTACCGCAGCGTTGGGACTGGGAAATCACGTGCACGGTGCCAGTCACAGTCACGGCAGCGTCGTCGACCAAACACCTGCCTCACTCAACACTGAGACCGACCATGACGGGACGTCTCCCGCAGGTACGAACCGACCGCTGCTCGGCAAGCTCGCCCTTGTCCTCACCATCATCGCCGCGGGGCTGTCCCTGCTCGTCTCGATCATTCTCGGCATCACCATCGGCCCGATGGAGAACACAGGCGGCTACTACTTCACCGACGCCCCCAGCTGGTATCAGAACCTCGCGATCGCATTCGCCGGACTGCAGGTTCTGTGTGCCGCACTCGGAATCACAGGCCTCATCATGGGCATTGTCGCAGCTGCTACCAGCCGCGCCAGGACTCAGGGCGTCGTTGCCATCGCCATCGCGGTCCTGGCTCCCTTCATCTCCTTCGGGTTCTTCATGATCCTCAGCTTCACCTTCGCCTGACGCCGCGGGGCAGTTCAGGCTCGGCTTCGTCCGACAGACCATCGTTCATGCCTGGACGATAACGATGGTGCCCGAGATGATTGCGAAGCCGAGGACGATATAGCGCAGCACCGGTCCATCGAGTCGATGGTGGACGTACTTGCTGAGAAACGAACCGAGGGCCAAAAAGGGCAACATGGCCGCGGTGAACAGCATCGCCGGCCCATGTACCTGACCGCTGATCGCGAGGACGATGAGGGAGATGACTTCCCCGACGAGGAAGCACACTGCGACCGTCGAGCGCAGCTCCGGGCCCGGGCTGTGCTGGTAGGCCAAGGCGTAGGGTGGTCCGCCGACGCCGGTCGAGGTTTCTGTGACGCCGGTAATGAGACCGACTATGGCCAACACCGGCTTGTTCGGGGTGAACTTCGGGGCGAGGAGTGCGATAACAGCGGCCACCAGAGTCGACCAGCCGATGAGCAAGGCAAGTTGGTGGAGGTTGACGATGACGAGAATCCACAGACCGAAGAAGGTCCCAGCGAAGCGACCCACGCTGATCCATTTCACCCCATACCAGTGGATTTCGGAGCGCTCCCGGGCCGCGATGTAGAAGTTCAGCGGGATCATCAACACGAGCAACATCACGGGGATGAGGCTCGGGTCAATGATGCTCACGACTGGGGCCGCGACCATCGCAAAGCCCATGCCCGTGGAGCCTTGCACGAAAGCAGAGATCAGCACGGTGATGGCGACGATGCTGAAAGTGATGATCGTCATCGTCGATCCTCATCGAGTTGCTTGTCGACGCGAAGCACCGGAGTTAGGAGCGGAGCACGCAGCTGAGCCATCACGTCCTTCCTCATCTCAGGGGCTTCGCCGACCCTGCCGAACTTCAAGGTCAACACTATCGCGCTGTTGTCGCCATTTGCTTTCCGCTGAACCCCGTAAAATGGGGTCATGACATCATTGCCCCTCACCCCCACCTCGGCGGCTCACGGGCACTTGGACTGTCACTATTTCAACGCGGGACTGTGCCGCTCCTGCACGTTCATCGAGACACCCCACCGCGATCAGGTGGCGGACAAGGAAGCCTGGTGCGTCGAGGTGCTGGCCGGCCACTCCCCCGATGCCTGGTTGCCTGCCGCGGTCGGTCTCGACCGCGATTTCCGCAACCGGGCCAAGCTGGCCGTGGGAGGTTCGGCTGGCTCTGTCACCCTGGGAATCCTGGATCAGGACTTCCACGGCGTCGATCTGCGCGAGTGCGGAATCCAAGCCCCGCAGATCCGCGCGGTCATCCCGACGATCGCGCACTTCCTCAACGGCACCGGGCTGGCGCCCTATGACGTAAAGGCTCGCCGAGGTGAGCTGAAGTTCGTCCACATCACCGCGGCTCCCTCGGGTGACCTCATGACCCGGTTCGTCGTCCGCTCCCAGCACGGCCTCGACGTGCTGCGGTCCAGGGGCCAGGAACTCAGGGCGCTGCTCCCGACGGCGACAGTCATCTCGGTGAATCTGCTGCCGGAGCACAAGGCGGTACTCGAAGGCAGTCGGGAAGAGATGCTGCTCGGTGACTCTCTGCGCATGAACCTCGACCGAGTCGACCTGCACCTGCGTCCGCAGTCCTTCTTCCAGACCAACACTGATGTGGCGATCGGTCTCTACAACCAAGTCGCCGCGTGGGTCGACGAGATTGCCCCGTCCTCACTGTGGGATCTGTACTGCGGAGTGGGCGGGTTCGCGTTGTACTGCGCGAAGGAGTCTGGTCAGCAGACTTCGCGCACCATCACCGGCGTCGAGCTGAGCGCACAGGCCATCGAATCCGCGAAGATCAGTGCCGTCGAGCTCGGCTTCGACTCCCAGTCCGGCGCCACGGTCGAGTTCATCGCCGACGACGCCACGGAGTTCGCCGAGGCGAACTTGGCCAGCGGTGAACGACCGGATTGCGTGATCGTCAACCCACCTCGGCGAGGAATCGGGGCCAGGCTGTCGACGGCGCTCGAGGATTCCGGGGTCGAGCACATCGTCTATTCGAGCTGCAATCCGCTCACCCTGGCCAAGGACCTCGACCAGATGCCGAGCTATACGGTCAGCCAAGCTCGGGTCTTCGACATGTTCCCTCATACGAAGCATCTCGAGGTGGCTGTGGTGCTGCGGCGGCGGTGAGGGCGCCTGCGCATAGCGCGCGTACCTTCTGGCCTCAGACGATCCTCACACACGTCAGACGAGGCGAAACGGTTGGTAAGTTCTGTTTGATCCAGTCGCCTGCATCGAGCAGAACTTACCAACCGTTTCGAGCTTTCATGCCCTGAGAGCGGCTGAATCCAGAGAACCCTGTATCCCTTACATATAGGCAGCTGACCATCGAGTCGATTAAACTTTGGACCATGACCGGACAGGCTTTCAGCCGCTCACGGATCGGTAACCCGGTCGACTGTTGAGCCGCAGTGGACGCGAGCGCAGAGTTCGCGGTCCACCCCTTTCGAGAAGTTCTCCCGCACAGAATCCACTTTTCGAAAGGACACCATGTCAGCAATCTTCAATCACACCATCATCGCCGCCGCCGATCCGGCGGAATCGGCTCAGTTCTATGTCGACATCCTCGAGGTCGAGCACACTCAGTCGTGGGGACTCTTCTCCAACATCATGCTCGACGACGGCGTGATGCTGCAGTTCGCGTCTCCCCCTCCGACCGTCGATATCCAGCCCGTGCATATGGCCTTCATCTGCACGGATGATCATTTCGACAGAGCGGTGGCACTGTTTGACGAACGCGGCCTCGACTACTGGGCAGATCCGCAACGGAAGCGCCTGCACGAGACGAACACCGAGCACGACGGTCGAGGCGTGTACTTCCTGGACCCTTCGGGCATGTACCTGGAGCTCATCACGAAGCCATACCTGTAAGGCTCGGACTTCGATGAGCTAGGCTGTGTAGGATCTGGTTCATGCGGCTAAAAGGCTCAATCCTGGTGATCGGAGTCTTGGTCGCAGCCTTGCTCTCAGCGTGCGCGTCGAATCCGCCCCGAAGCTCTTCCGCTGACGGCACGCCATCTGCGCATGCGGTGGAGCTTCCGCCCGCCGGAGGTCTCCCCGACTACCAACTCGGCGGCGCGTACAAGCCGACCGAGGACGTCAGCATCGTTGCCCGTGACAAGTCAGACGAACCAGCCCCTGGTCGCTACTCGATCTGCTACGTCAACGGCTTTCAGACACAGCCTGATGAACTCGAGCTCTGGGACTCTGATCTGCTGCTGTCCAAAAGCCGCGAGCGGCTTGTCGATCCCGAGTGGCCTGATGAAGTTCTGATCGACACGTCGACCGGTGACAAACGTGAGAGGGTCTTCGACACTGTCAGTCCGTGGATACGCGAGTGCGCAGAGGCAGGCTTCGATGCCATCGAATTCGACAATTTCGACTCGTTCACTCGCTCGCAGAAGGCAATCGACATCGACGACAATGCGGCTCTCGCGAGCAACTACGTGGAACTCTCTCACCGCCTCGGACTCGCCGTCGGACAGAAGAACGCCGCAGAATTTTCCCGCACCCTGCACGACGAGGTCGGCTTCGACTTTGCCGTCGCCGAAGAGTGCTCTGCTTTCCGAGAGTGCGGGGAATACAGTCGCGTCTACGGACAGGCGGTCATCGACATCGAATACACCGACAATTGGCCTCTGGCTGCCCCAGCCTGATTTGCCCTTTCCTTGGTGATCAGGCGTTCTGGGCCAACCGGGTCCACGACCTCGGTGCGGGCCCGAGATTACTGTCCCGTGCGGATATCACAGCGCACACTCTGGCCGAGCGGATCACTGACCTCGTGGAAACGGAAACCTATCGCAGGAACGCCGTACACCTGGCAGAGGAGATCACGGCCGAGAACGGGACCGACCGGGCAGTCGAAATACTCGAACGCCTGACATAACCGGCCCATTGCGCTGACGCGCCCAGTCCTCTCAAGGGCGAGAAACCTCACACTCTTCGGCAGAGTGCCGAATCGAGGCAGGCTTTGCTGACATAAGCGCATACACTCGTCACCTACGAGGCTCCACGAACACCCCAGTTCGCGGAGCCTGTTTCTTGCCATAGCGCACTACCCCCACCGCCCCCTGACGAAGGCTCCTGCCCGCCGCCGAGGCGGACTCGAGCTTGGAGACCACGATGACGATGCTGGACAACCACGTACCCGAACCGGAGCCTGACCCCGGATCTGAAGCCGACTCGGAGCCTGACCCCGCGGCAAGCACCACCGACGCTGAGCAGGCAGTATCACAAGATACCGGCTCCGCTCGGCGCAGCAATATCGGCAGCGTCTTCTACTGGTCGGTGGCCTTCGTCATCGCCTTCGTGCTCTGGGCCGCGATATCGCCGGAGAGCCTGGGCAGCATCATGACCACTGCGATGACCGCCGTGTCATCGGGCTTCGGCTGGATCTACCTCGTCGTGCCGTTCGCCGCGATCGTCATGCTCGTGTGGTTCGCCGCCAGCAGATTCGGCCGTCTTCGCCTCGGGTCAGCGGATTCGAGGCCGGAATACAGCACCTTCGCCTGGCTGGCGATGGTCTTGGCAGCGGTCATGGGCATCGGCCTCGTCAGCTACGGTGTGGCCGAACCGATGTCGCACTTCATGGTCCCGCCGCATGGCCTGGCGGAGCCGGAGACCATGGACGCCGCAGTCCGCGCCATGCAGTTCTCCTACCTCGACTGGGGCTTCCAAGCCTGGGCGATCTTCGGAGTCTTCGGCCTGGCCATCGGCTATTCCACACATAGGAAAGGTCGGCCGGCTCTCGTCTCAACGATGCTGCGCCCAGTGCTCGGACGGTTCGTCGACGGCTGGGTGGGCAAGTTCATAGACATCCTCACCATCATCGCCACCCTATTCGGAACGACAACGTCGCTGGGCCTCGGCGCTTCTCAGATCGGCGAAGGCCTCAAAGTCGTGTTCGGCGTCGACGCCACCCTGACTCTGCAGGTCGTCGTCATCGGTGTGCTGACGCTGCTCTTCACCGGCTCGGCTCTGTCCGGCGTCGGCCGTGGCATCAAATACGTCTCCCAGATCACCCTGACCATGGCGACCATCCTCGGCCTGTTCGTCTTCATCACCGGGCCCAGCGGCTTCGTCGCCAATCTGTTCGTGCGCTCGGTCGGTTCCTTCGCCGGCGACTTCCTGCAGCTGAGTTTCATGACGCCTTCCAGTGCTGCAGACAGCGAATGGATGCTCGGCTGGACCTACTTCATGATGGCCTGGTGGCTGTCCTGGAGCGCCTTCGTCGGAATCTTCTTGGCCAAGATCTCCAAGGGCCGCACGATCCGCCAGTTCGTCGCTGGTGTGCTGCTCGTTCCAAGCGCCGTGTTCTTCCTCTGGTTCACCATCATGGGCGGGTCCGCGATCAAGCTCGACATGGGCGGAGCGAAGATCGGTGAGGCGACTTCGGCCAATCTCGACACCGCCTTCTTCAGCCTCCTCGAGGAACTGCCCCTGTCGCTCCTGGCCTCGATCTTCACCATCATTATGGTGATCCTGTTCTTCGTCTCCTCTGCTGACTCGAACACCTTTGTGCTCAGCTCGCTGTCCTCGCGAGGCTCGTTCGAGCCGAACCGACCGGTCATCGCCACCTGGGGATTCCTCACCGGCGCTTGCGCGATCGTGCTGCTCCTCCTCGGCGGACTCCAGGCTCTGCAACAGGCGGCGATGCTCTCTGCTGTGCCATTCACCGTCATCGTCGTCGTACTCGGAATCGCTCTGATCAAGGAGCTGAAGAGCGACCACCAGATCGTCGAAGAGATCGCCCGCGAAAAGCGCGTGCTCGGACTCTGAGCCTCACTCTGGCCCCACGCTACATCGAGCGGACCACTGAGCTTCGATGGGAGACGCTACAACCTGCTCCCTCGACGACAAGTGGTCCGCTCGATTGTTCTGGATGAGGATGGTCACCGCAGCCAGAGGTCATTTCGGCGGCGGCACAAACCATAAAGCGCTGACGTCATTTTTATGAGAAACTTATATAATTCATAATTTTTGGGATGGTGACGATGAGTTCCGGAAACCTCGAACCAGCACGAAGCAACGCTCTAAACTGGCCGCCGATCGGGGCCGAGACCTACGACTGGACATCGCGCTCAGGCTTTGGCCCGAGCGCAGCGATTCATGCTGGAAGCGTGAAATATGACTCCTCAGTTCCACCGACGATCGCTGACCGAACCCCCGCTATAGACCCTGAAGTAGCCGCAGTCGCTGAGGAAGCAATTCGGGAGCTGAGCCGATTCGACGCCGAACTGGGATTTCAAATTGCAGGTTTTGCACCAGTCCTCCTGCGGTCAGAGGCAGCATCGTCATCTCAAATTGAAAACCTGACAGCCAGCGCTCGCGCAATCTTCTCCGCAGAGCTCGGAGCTCGGTCTGGCAGCAACGCTGAGCTGATTGCGGCAAATACGAACGCTCTGCTCACAGCACTCAAAAGCGCTGATTCCATTTCAAGCGATTCGATACGAACGATCCATCAAGTTCTCATGGGGACTCAGACTCGACACACTCCGGGCGAGTTCAGGGACGAACAGGTGTGGATAGGTACCCGTGCCGATTCCCCTGTAGGTGCGGAGTTCGTGCCACCTCATCATTCCCGAGTGCCGGAACTCATCAAAGACTTGACAGCTTTTGCAGAACGGGCCGATGTTCCAGCGATGACGGCGATAGCGATCACGCACGCACAGTTTGAGACGATCCATCCGTTCACAGACGGCAATGGGAGAACTGGGCGCGCGATTGTGCAGACAATGCTTCGACAGCGGGGAATCACTCGCAATGTAGCTGTACCAGTATCAGCTGGACTGCTTGCTGATGTTTCTCGTTACCACAGCGCATTGACAGAGTATCGGCGAGGCAATGTCGATCCGATCATTCGAATTTTCGCAGAGGCTGCGTTCCGGGCGATAGATAACAGTACTCAACTCGTGACAGATCTGCGAAGGATTCGTGAGAGCTGGGATTCGAAATTGACCGCCAGGAAGAATTCAAATGCTTGGAGATTGCTCGACATCCTGATCGAGCACCCGGTCCTCAATTCCGCCACCGCCGCAGAGGAACTGAGAGTTGCACAACCGAACATCTATCCACCCTTGAAAGCGCTCGTCGATGCAGGAATTGCCAGCTCGAAGGCTGAACATGGCTTGGGTCCGTTCTGGCGCAGTGACGAAATCCTCGCGGCGATCGATGCCTTTGCCCAGCGTGCCGGACGGCGGCAGAACTCATAAAGCGTTGACGTCATTTTTATGAGAACAACTTCTAAGTCATAAAAATCAGGAGCGCTGTTTATGAGTTCCACACATCTCTCAACTAGTGAAAGCGGTGGCCCCACGCTTCATCGAGGGGACCACCTAGCTTCGACGGGAGACGCCACAACCGGCTCTTTCGACACCAAGTGGTCCGCTTTGTTGTTCTGGCTGAGGACGGTCGCCGACGCTTGAGAGGTCACCGCAGCTTGGCGGTCACCTCGGCGGCGGCCGCGAGGACCTTGTTCACGAGCGGTTCGGTGTCGGTATCCTCGGTCAGCACATCACCGGCGAGCGAAAGACCGATTGCTGCGATCGGGCGGGAGAGAACGTCGTAGACGGGGGCTGCGATGGTTGAGATCCCGGGGGTGACCTCGCCGTGTTCGATCGCCCATCCGGCCCGCCTGTCCTGGGCCAGGATTGCGTTGAGCGCCTTGACCGTGGTCGGGCCCTGGCCGGTGCGGGTGACGAATCCGGACTCGGATTGGAACATCGCCAGCACCTCTGACTTGGGCAGATGCGCGAGTATCGCCCGCCCGGTCGCCGTCAGGTAACTGGGCATGCGCACTCCGGTGGCGGTGATGACCGCGACCGATTTCAACGACTGCTCTTTGAGCACGTACACGGTTTCCCAGCCGCGGATCACGGCCAGCTGTGCCGTTGCCGAGGTCTCCTCGGCCAGCTGCCGCACGATGGGCTGAGCCAGGCGCTGCAGCGGGTTCGTGCGCAAGTAGGAACTTCCCAGTTCGTGCACGCCGGCGCCCAGCACGTAACCGGATTCGGTGCGCACGACGAGCCCGAGTTCCTCGAGCACGGTGAGCAGCTCGTAGGCACTCGAGCGCGGGATCTCCAGCGCCCGGACCAGGGCACCGGCGGTGATCGGACGATTCGATGAGGCCAGGTGCCTGAGAATCGCGATCGAGCGCCGCAGTGACGGAACCTCAGCCACGGCTCAGTCCTCCATCCCCAGGGCGGCGAACGCAGCCCGGTAGAGTTCCGAGATCTCGCCGAGTTCGGTGTGCACGCCGTCGCGGACTCGCACATGTGCGCCGCTGACGGTCATTGCCACGTCCGCCGAGGTGGCCGAGAGGATGACCTGCTCCCCCACCGATCCGAAGGTGCGCATGCTGTCGGTTCTCACAGCAATGAAGTCACACGCCTTGCCCACGGCCAGTTCGCCGACGGGCAGGTCGAGGCTGCGTGCCCCGCCCGTGGTCAGGGAGCTGATGAGCTCGGCCGGTGAGAATCGTCCTCGTTGGCCCGAGTGCAGTCGCTCCCCGGCTTCCAGGCCCTGGGTCTCGCGTAGTGCGTCGAGGACGACGTGCTGATCGGAGCCGATCGAGATCGTCGCTCCCGCATCGGCGAGTTCGCGGGCCGGTCCGATGCCGTCGGCCAGGTCGGCCTCCGTGCAGGGGCACATCACGATGTTGGCTTCGGCCCCGCCCAGGCTCGCGATGTCGTCATTGCTGAGGTGCGTGGCGTGGACGGCCGAAAGGTTCGACGCGACCACACCCGAGCGGTCGAGGACCTGCGTGGGTGTCGTGCCGTAGGCGGCTTGGCAGGCTTCGTTCTCCGCTGGCTGCTCGGACAGGTGCACGTGGACTGGTTCGTCAAGTTCGGCGAATCTGGGCAGGTTGGCTGCCGGGACCGCGCGGATCGAGTGGATGGCCGATCCCACGTGGACGAAGCTCTCGCCAGGGGAAATGACCGGGAACTCGGTGGCGAAGGACTCCGATAGCGCGGCATGGCGGTCCATGTAACCGTCGATGGTTCCATCACCGAACCGAGCCTGTTCTGCCGAGAGCTCGGAGTCGATGCCGCCGGTGAGGTAGCAGGTGTCGAGGAGTCGGATCCGCATCCCCGCCGAGGTGGCCGCTCGTGCCAGCGCCCGTTCCATCGCGTGTGCGCGGGTGGAATCGCCGGCACCATACGGTGTCCCGTCGGGTGCGTGGTGGACGTAGTGGAACTCGCCCACCGAGGTGTAGCCGCCGGCGAGCATCTCCGCGAAGACCGCACGAGCCACGGTCTCGTAGCTCTCCGGAGTCAGGCGAGCGGCCACGGAATACATGACTTCGCGCCACGTCCAGAAGGTCCCGCCGTCACCATGGGTGCGTCCGCGCAGGATGCGGTGGAAGGCGTGGGAGTGGGCGTTGACTCCACCGGGCAGGGTGAAGCCGGGGACCACCTCGGCGATGGTGGGTGGGGTGTCGATCTCGGTCTCGACCGAGGTCAGGGTGCCTGTCTCATCGGCGGTGAGCAGGACGCCGGTGGCGACCTGCCCGTCGACCCAGGCGGTCTCGCACCAGAAGCGCGTGCTCATGATGCGGCCCCCAGTTCCCCTTCGAGGACCTTGACCAGGGCGGAGACTCCGGCGCGCTGGTCATCGACTTCGCAGGCCTCTTCGGGTGCGTGGGAGACTCCGGTCGGGTTGCGTACGTAGAGCATCGCCGAGGGCACGTGTGGGGCCAGGATGCCCGCATCGTGTCCGGCACCCGAGGGCAGCAGCGGTGCGTCTGGCAGCACGGAGGTCAGCCGGGAGTTGAGTTCGGCGGTGAAGTAGGTCGTCGGTGAGTAGGACTCCTGGGAGATCGACACCTCAACGCCGGCACCCTCGGCATGCTCGCGGGCGCGCTTCGAGATCGTCTCGAGCACCTGCTTGACCACGGCATCGTCGGCGTGACGGATATCGAGCCAGAAGCTCATGCCCGAGGCGATGACGTTCGTCCCGCCCGGGTGGATGAGCGTGCGGCCCACGGTTGCCACGGCACTCGCGTCAGTGGCGGCCGCTAGGGTCGGAATATCACCGATCACGCGGGAAGCCGCGACCACCGGATCGGCGCGGTGGCCCATCGGTGTCGTACCTGCGTGGTTGCCCTGACCAGCGAAGGAGAAATGCCAGCGACCATGCCCGATGATTGATGAGCCGATCGCGACCGGCTGGTCGGTGTTGATGAGACCGATGCCCTGCTCGACGTGGAGTTCGATGAAGGAGCCGACCTTCTCCAGCCGTGCGGTGTCGGTGCCGATGCGGTTCGGGTCGAGACCGTAGCCGCGGGCGACATCGGCAAAGGTGTCGCCGTTGGCATCGGTGAGACGCAGCGCCCGGTCTGAGTCGATGGCGCCGGCGATCAGGCGTGATCCCAGGCAGGCCACACCGAAGCGCGAGCCCTCTTCCTCAGGGAAGACGGCGAGCGCCAGTGGACGCTGGGCGCGTTCGAGTGCACCGGAGGACTTGAGTTCGTCGAAGGCCGCCAGCGCCGAGGCGACACCGAGGGGGCCATCGAAGGCTCCGCCGCCAGGGACGGAGTCCAGGTGGGAGCCGGTGACGACGGCATTGTCACCGGGCGCAGTCGCCCACGCCCAGGTGATGCCGTTGTCATCAATCTCGGTGTCGAGGCCACGACGGGCCGCCTCGGCGAGGAACCAGTCACGCAGTTCGCGTTCGGTGTTCGAGAACCCGGACCGCTGGTAGCCGGGACCGCGAGTGTCACGGCCGGTGTCCTCGATCTGGGACAGGAGGGAGACGACATCGCTCATCTCAGTTCGCCTCGCCCGAACCGTTGGAGTCGGCTGCATCCTGGTGAGTCGTTGCCGCATCCGTACCGGAGGCTGCGGCGGCAGCGTCGAGGTTGCCCAGTGCGGTGAACTCGGGGTCGTTGACCGCGGGTGATCCGCCTTCGGGCAGCCAGGTTCCGGCAGCTTCGGTGACGGTGTGCTGCAGCGGTGAGACAGATTCGGCCGCGGCGACCAGGGAGCCGTCCTTGACCTTGGAGATCGTCTCGGCCAGCTCCGGGGACAGGAAGCGGTCCGGGCCGGGGCCGGGCACGGTTTCGCGGATCGCGGAGATCACGGCGCCGGTGACCGGTGCCGGTGACGCTTCGCGCATATCGCAGGCCCGGGAGGCGGCGTAGAACTCGATGCCGACGACGCTGGCGAGGTTGTCGACGACCTTGCGCAGCTTGCGGGCGGCCGACCAGCCCATGGACACGTGGTCTTCCTGCATCGCCGAGGACGGGATCGAGTCCACCGAGGCAGGGCTGGCGTTGCGCTTAGCCTCGGAGACCATCGCGGCCTGGGTGTAGTGGGCGATCATCAGGCCCGAGTCGACGCCGGCGTCATCGGCGAGGAACGGGGTGAGGTTCTGGTTGCGGGTGACGTCCATCATCCGGTCGGTGCGGCGTTCGGACATCGAGGCCACATCGGCGGCGACGATGGCGAGGAAGTCCAGGGCGTGGGCCAGGGGTGCGCCGTGGAAGTTGCCGTTGGAAGAGACCATGCCGTTGGTGAGCACGACGGGGTTGTCGATGGCCGCACGCAGTTCGCGCTCGGCGACCTGCGTGGCGAAGGCCACGGCGTCGCGGGCTGCGCCGTTGACCTGTGGGGCGCAGCGCATCGAGTAGGCGTCCTGGACGAGGTGGGTCGAGTCGCGGTGGCTGGCGGTGATGCCGGAGTCCTTCAGCGAGGTCAGCATGTTCGCGGCTGCCGCGGACTGGCCGTCGTGGGGGCGCAGTGCGTAGTGGAGTTCGGGGGCGAAGACCGCGTCGGTGCCGAAGAGGCCTTCGATGCTCATGGCAGCGGAGACGTCGACGGCGGTGAGCAGGTTCTCCAGGTCGGTCAGGGCCATGATGAGCATGCCGAGCATGCCGTCGGTGCCGTTGACCAGCGCCAGGCCTTCCTTCTCGGCCAGGGTCACCGGGGTGATGCCGGCCGCGGCCAGGATCTCATCGGCGGGTCCGGCGACTCCGTCGGGTCCGGCGGCCACGCCTTCGCCCATGACGACGAGTGCGCAGGCAGACAGTGGAGCGAGGTCACCCGAGCAGCCCAGCGAACCGTATTCGTGGACGACCGGTGTGATGCCGGCGTTGAGGAGATCGACGTAGGTCTGGAGGACCTCGGCGCGGACACCTGCCCGGCCGGTGGCCAGGGTGCGGGCGCGCAGCAGCATGAGGGCGCGCACGACCTCGCGTTCGACGGGTTCGCCGACGCCGGCGGCGTGGGAGCGGATGAGCGATTTCTGCAGCTGGGTGCGCAGTTCGGCGGGGATGTGGCGCTGAGCCAGTGCCCCGAAGCCGGTGGAGACGCCGTAGACGGGCTTCTCGGCCTGGGCGAGGGCGTCGATGGCTTCGCGGTATTTGTTCACGCGTGCCAGGGTGGTCTCACTCAGGGCCACCTTCGCATCGTGGCGGGCGACGTCGACCACCTGGGCGAATGTGAGGGTATCGGGATCGAGATCGATGAAGACTGACATCTGGGACCTTTCGGTTAAGCGGTAAGTGCGTACGTTCGTTAACTGTGTAGTTCAGCTTCGTGGTCGGTTGTCGGCGACGAGTTCGCCGCCGCGGTAGACGCGTTCGACCAGTTGGACGCCGGGCCGGTATGCCAGGTGGCGATAGCTGGGTGCGTCCAGGATGGCCAGATCGGCCCGGGCTCCGGCGCCGAGGTGGCCGACGTCGGTGCGCTGCAAGGCGTTGGCGCCGCCGGCGGTCGCAGCCCAGACGGCCTGTTCGACGGTGAAGTGCATGTCGCGCACACCGATGGCGATGGCAAATGGGACGCTGTTGGAGAATCCCGATCCCGGGTTGCAGTCCGTGGCGATCGCCAGGCGCACCCCGGCCTCGACGTAGCGGCGGGCGTCGGGGTAGGGCTGGCGGGTGGAGAATTCAATGCTCGGCAGCAGCGTGACGACGGTGCCAGCTGTGGCGAGTGCCGCGAGGTCGGAGTCGGAGGCGAAGGTTGCGTGGTCAACCGAGACGCAGCCGAGTTCCGCGCCGAGCTTGAGCGCTCCTCCCTCGGTGAGCTGGTTGGCGTGCAGTCGCGGCTTCATGCCCGCGGCCAGGCCGGCTTCGATGATCCGTCGAGTCTGGTCCTCGGTGAAGGCGCCCTTCTCACAGAACACGTCGATCCACTTCGCCTGGCCGGTCGCGGCCGGGATGATCTCGTCGATGACGAGGTCGACGTAGGCCTCCGGGTTCTCCTTGTGCTCGGGCGGGACCACGTGGGCAGCAATGAGAGTGGATTCCTCGGTATGCCGATTGATGATCTGCAGTGCGCGCAGCTCGTCCTTGACAGTGAGTCCGTAGCCGGACTTGATCTCAAAGCTCGTCGTGCCCTGCCTGGTTGCCTGATCCATAAGATGGACGAGGTTGGCCTCGAGTTCCTCATCGCTGGCCGCGCGGGTGGCGGCGACGGTGGTCGCGATGCCGCCGGCCGAATACTTCTGCCCCGCCATCCGTGCAGCGAATTCCTCGGACCGGTCGCCTGCGAAGATGAGGTGGTTGTGGCTGTCGACGAAGCCCGGGATGACGGCCTTGCCACCGAGGTCGATCGTGTCGACCTCGACGCCGGCACTCGCCGAGGTCAGCGTTCCGTTTTCGATGTCATCGTCGTTGACCACCTCGGCGGGGGTGGGATTCTGATCGCAGAGGTGATCCTGAAGTGCGGTGTCCACCTGAGCGGACGGTCCCGACCACAGGATCCGGCCGTCGTCGACGAGCACTGCAGCGTCTTCGATGACATTGAGTGCGCCGAGCGTGTTGAGGTCGTTGACGACGAGTTCGCTGATCCCGGTGATGATCTGCAAGGGAGAGGTCCTTCACGGTCGAGAGTGATTGCTCTCCCCAGTATGGACCGCCGGGGCGCGCGGCTGAACCGCCATCGTCGAAATTCGTCCGACATTTCGGACAGATCGTGACGGCCGACTCACGCCACTGGCGGCCGGCTCGTCGGCCGTTGTCTCCCCGGTTTCGGTCACCTGCAGTTGATCGTGCCTGTGGCGCAGTCGACGAGGGTCAGGAATCCGTCGTCGTCGAGGAATCCGAGGTCACCGGTGTGCAGCCAGCCATCCTTGAGTGTCTCGGCTGTCACGCCGGGACGGCCGAGGAAGCCGTACATAACGGTCTGCGCGGAGATGACCACCTCGCCGGCCTCTCCTGCCGGCAGGATCCTGCCGGCAGGATCCTGAATGGCCACGGTGATTCCCGGCAGTGCTGTCCCTGCGGTTCCGAGGCGGCGGGTGCCGTCGTTGCGGTTGAGGGTCGCCGCCGCCGAGAATTCCGAGGGACCGTACCCTTCAAGGACGGTCACGCCGAACTTCGATTCGAAACGGGTGGTCGCATCGACCGACATCGGTGCAGCTCCGCTGAGAACGAACCGCAGGGAGGAGGTGTCGACAGTGCGTCTCTTCGTGGCTTCAAGGGCCGAGTAGATCGCCGGCACAGCCGAGAAGTAGGTCGGACGCACCTCCTCGACGACGTCCCAGAAAGTTCTC
This sequence comes from Brevibacterium aurantiacum, assembly GCF_900169065.1. Lineage (GTDB taxonomy): Bacteria > Actinomycetota > Actinomycetes > Actinomycetales > Brevibacteriaceae > Brevibacterium > Brevibacterium aurantiacum. Next base: position 22,371 of record NZ_FXZB01000021.1, read on the forward strand.
GGATCGAACTCCGGCAGCACATGGACGCTGCCGCCGAACATGAGTGGTGAGAGTGTACCCGCGAGGAGCCCGCGGCTGCTGAAGAGAGGCATCACCAACAGGCTGCGTGCGTCGTCACCGAAGTCGACCCCGTTGAGAATCGACCACACCATGGCCGAGACGTTGGCGTGGCTGAGCAGGCAGCCCTTCGGCAGACCTGACGTACCCGAGGTGTAGACGATGAGTGATCCGTCGCTGCCCCGAACATTGAGGTCACGGATCGGCTCGGCACCGCCCAGTTCGGCATCGCCCTGTTCGACACCGCTCTGTTCGGCACTGCCGCGGAAGCATTCGTCGGCGGCGGAGAGGAAACCGAGGCCACGGACGTCGGCAACGGCCTCGGCGCGGGAGTCGCCGATGACCAGCACGACACCGGAATCATCAAGTTGGAAGCCCACCTCGTCGTTGGTCAGAGCAGGGTTGATCGGGGTCAGCACCGCACCGAGGGACCAGGTGGCGAACATCGTCGTGATGAACTCGGGGCCGTTGCCCAGCAGCACACCGACCACGGCCCCGAGACCGATCCTGAACTGAGTCCTCATGGCATGCGCGGTCGCCGCCACGGCGGATGCGAATCCGGTGTTGTCGAGTCTGCCGCCGGGCCAGCTCAGGCACGGTCCGTATGGGTCGGAGCCAGCCCGGTTGGCAGGGAGCCCGACCAGATCGGCCACGGGGAAGGCTGAGGTCACTCCCGCCTCGGCGACCCATGCTGGCGTATAGCTCCTGGTCGGGGCGGAAGTGGTAGTCGAAGTCTGCATAGATCAAGCGTATCCAGGCATCGTGGTCAGCACACTGGACCCGCACGTCAAAGCATTTCCCATCATTCGGCCAAAGGTACAAAACAACTTCAGGTACTTTCGACGAAGCCCTCACCACGGATGACAGTTCGCGCTAGTCTTCTCCTATGGTCGCCTCTCCTTCGCGGACGCCCGGCGACGGGCCCGGTCCCACACATGTCACTCCCGAGGTGATGGCGCAGCTCTCCCGGATCTCCGCTGAACTGAGTCCGCGCGTCCCAGAGCTGACCCGGAGCGTCTACGAGTATCTGGCGACGCGGATCGCCGAACTCGGTGAGGAGCCCACGCTCCTTGATCTTCTCAGCGCGAGCATCGCAGGCAATATCGAGACCATCTTCCATGCGCTCCAGCATGGGATCGCTCCGGACAACCTCGAACCGCCTGTTGCCGCCTACGAATACGCCAGACGGCTGGCACAGCGCGGGATCTCAGTGAATGCCTTGGTCAGGGCCTACCGCCTGGGTCAGCAACGGCTGTTGCAGAGCGCCTACGACTTCATCACCGCCAATGACGAGCTCCCGGTCGATCTGGCTCCGGCAGTGTTCCAGCGGCTGGTCGATGAGGTGTCAGAATACATCGACTGGATGTCACAGAAGGTCGCCCTCCTCTACGAACAGGAACGCGAAGCGTGGTTGGCGAACCGCACCACTGCGCGGGAATCCCAGGTCAGAGACATCATCAAAGGCGGGGACGTCGACGCCGCTGCGGCCGCGGCAACACTGGGCTACAGCCTCACCGCCCGACATGTGGCGGTCGTCGCCTGGACACACCATTCGGCACCGGAGACCGTTGATGACCTGGGCAGATTCACCTCCGCCATCAACGCCGCAGGCGCAGCAATGGGTTCCCCACGCTCGAGGCTGATCATCAGTCGCGACCAGGACACCGCCTGGGGATGGATCACGGTGCCCGAGAGCTGGGAGTACGAGGAGTCCCTCGGCGATCGGCTGGATGCCACCGACGCTGTGCACTTGGCGTTCGGTTCCGCTCACACCGGTGCTGAAGGATTCCGGCTCTCTCACCAAGAAGCTATGCGAGTCCAGAACGTCTGCGTGGCCGGACGGTCACCGGCGGCACTGCGCTCCCACGACGACCCCGGAATGGCTCTCGTCTCACTGATGTCCACTGATGTCGAGGCGGCGCAGGACTGGGTGCGCTCCGTGCTCGGCCCGTTGGCGGAGAACTCCGAGGCCAATGCCCGCCACCGCTCGACGTTGCTGACATTTTTGCGTCACGACCTCAGCTACACAGCGACGGCGACCGCGATGACGATGCACAAGAACTCGATCCGGTACCGGGTGGAGATCGCAGTATCGCTCCTCGGCACGGACCTGGGATCGAATCGGCTCAGCATCGAGGCGGCCCTCTATGCCCACAGCTATATCTTTGTGCCGGGAGAACAGATCCCAGGTTGAGCGCCTCACTTCTCGCGGAGGTCGTCCACCACGAGAAAGGGGATCGACCGAAGTTTCAGAGCCCCTCTTTGAAGCTGGGCTGTGAAACGTCGATCGACCCCCTTCGCAGGCGAGTCTGACCACAAGCAAGTCAGACTTCACGCGAGTCAGACCTCAGGCGACTCCGAATTACTGCGCAGCGGACTCCTCGTCGCGCTTGTCGAGCTCCGGGATCATCGGAACGCGCATGCCGCGCTCTTCGGCGACCTCGGAGGCACGGTCGTAGCCGGCGTCGACGTGGCGGATGACGCCCATGCCCGGGTCGTTGGTGAGCAGGCGGGCGAGCTTCTTCGCAGCCAGCTCGGTGCCATCGGCCACGGAGACCTGACCGGCGTGGATGGAGCGGCCGATGCCGACGCCGCCACCGTGGTGGATGGACACCCAGGTCGCACCCGATGAAGTGTTGACCATGGCGTTGAGCAGCGGCCAGTCGGCCACGGCGTCGGTGCCGTCGAGCATCGATTCGGTCTCACGGTAGGGGCTGGCGACCGAACCGGAGTCGAGGTGGTCGCGGCCGATGACGATCGGGGCCGAGATCTTGCCCTCGGCGACGAGCTGGTTGAACAACAGTCCGGCCTGCTGGCGCTCCTTGTAGCCGAGCCAGCAGATGCGGGCCGGGAGACCCTCGAACTCGACGTACTCGTTGGCGGCATCGAGCCAGTTGTGAAGGTGCTCGTTCTCGGGGAAGAGTTCCTTGAGCGCCTTGTCGGTGACCTCGATGTCCTTGGGATCACCGGAGAGTGCGACCCAGCGGAAGGGTCCGAGGCCTTCGCAGAACAGCGGGCGGATGTAGGCCGGGACGAAGCCGGGGAATTCGAAGGCACGTTCGTAGCCGGCCTTGCGCGCTTCGTCGCGGATCGAGTTGCCGTAGTCGAAGACCTCGGCACCGCGGTCCTGGAATTCGACCATGGCCTGCACGTGCTTGGCCATGGACTCCTCGGCGCGGATGGTGAACTTCTCCGCATCCTGCTCCGCTTCCTCGTGCCAGTCGTCGACGCTGACGCCGATGGGCAGGTAGGACAACGGGTCGTGGGCCGAGGTCTGGTCGGTGACGATGTCGACCTCGGCAGCCTCCGGGCGGTCGAGGATCATCGGCAGGACCTCTGCAGCATTGCCGACGAGCCCCACGGACAGTGCCTGCTTGTTCTTCTTGGCCTCGATGACCTTGGCCAGTGCCGTATCGATATCGGTCTCAACCTCGTCGAGGTAGCGCTTGGACTTGCGACGGTCGAGGCGGGTCTTGTCGACGTCGATGATGAGGCAGGCGCCGCCGTTGAGCGTCACCGACAAAGGCTGTGCGCCACCCATGCCGCCACAGCCGCCCGTGATAGTCAGCGTGCCGGCCAGGGTTCCGTTGTAGCGCTTGCGGGCAATGGCACCAAAGGTCTCGTAAGTGCCCTGAAGGATGCCCTGGGTGGCGATATAGATCCAGGATCCGGCGGTCATCTGGCCATACATCATCAGGCCCTCGGACTCGAGCTTGCGGAAATGCTCCCAGTTGGCCCAGTCGCCGACGAGATTGGAGTTGGCGATGAGCACCCGCGGGGCCCATTCGTGGGTGCGCATGACACCGACGGGCTTGCCCGACTGGATGAGGAGGGTCTCGTCGTCCTCGAGATCGTCGAGGGTGCGTACGATCGCGTCGTAGGCCTCCCATGAACGAGCCGCGCGACCGGTGCCGCCGTAGACGACAAGGTCTTCGGGACGTTCGGCGACCTCGGGGTCGAGGTTGTTCATGAGCATGCGCTTGGGCGCTTCAGTCTGCCAGCTCTTGGCGGTGATCTCGGTGCCCCGGTCGGCGCGGATCACGCGAGAAGGGTCGTGCTGGGTGAAAGTCGGCTTGGTGGTCATGTGACTCTCCTTCGTCGTACGGTCATAGGGTCTGTCCTGCCTACACACTCCAATTCTGACGATTCCCCACAGAAGTGGAAGTGGTACGGATCAAGTTATGTCCGACATATCGGACATCATTCATGCCACATACTTCTTAGTCGAGACGAAATCGATTCTGCAAGTAGAGATGTAAAAGGCGAGGGCTAACCATCAACAGCCCTGACAGGGATCTCACCGACCAAGCGCTCATCGATCTCTCCACCACTGCGGTCAACCTGGGCGATTCGTCATCGCAGCACTGTCCTCACCCTTGGTCACCCGGTTCTCGCTCGGCACCCCGGGGGCCTACATTCTGGCTCTGGGCGGAAGTCGCCGTCTGAGTTGAGTGGGCTGACGCATCCCGTCTGAGATACCGGACGAATGTTGTTCACCACTCATTGTCTTCCACGCCTCCCACCTCGAGGATTATCCTCATGAACGCAACGAAACAACTACTCGACGGGGTCAGGGTCGCAGACTTCTCGCGCGTGCTGGCCGGCCCTTATGCCACCGCCATGCTCGCCGATCAGGGCGCCGAGGTCTTCAAGATTGAAATGCCGGGCCACGGTGATGACTCCCGTCACCTGGGTCCCTTCACCGACACGGGATCGACGTACTTCACATCCCTCAACCGGGGCAAACGCTCCATCGAGGCCGATCTCAAGGATCCCGAGCAGCATGCGCAGCTGCTTGACTTCATCCGCACCTGCGATGTGGTCGTCGAGAACTTCCGGCCGGGAGTGGCAGCCAAACTGGGCCTGTCCTTTGAGGACATCAAAGAAGTCAAACCCGACATCGTCTACGCCTCTATCTCCGGCTTCGGACAGACCGGAACACAGGCGAAACGGCCCGCCTACGACACTGTCATCCAAGCCCTGAGCGGACTCATGTCGTCCACCGGCTTCCCCGAGGGATCCCCCACCCGGGTGGGGGAATCCATCGCCGATGTCTCCGCCGGAGTCTTCGCCGCCTTCGGTGTCTCGAGCGCACTCTTCCACCGCCAGACCACCGGGGAGGGTGCCCACATCGACATCCCGATGCTCGACGTCATGCTTGCCATGCAGCCGACGAACACGGCCATCCATGCCGCCGGGTCGACACCGAATCGCGTGGGCAACCGGCACCCGATCTCGGCGCCATTCGACACCTATGCTGCCGCCGACGGTCTCGTCGTCATCGCCGTCGCCAACGACAAACTCTTCGGCGTCCTCACAGCCACGCTCGGCAAACCTGAGCTCCTCATCGACCCGCGTTTCGCCACCGATTCCGACCGTTCGGACAACGATGAGGCCCTGCGCGCCGAGATCGAGGAGTTCACCACCGGCTACACGGTGGACGAGCTGTGCGCGATCTTCGACGCGGCGGGAGTTCCCAACTCCCCCGTCCTCAACTTCACTGAGGCGGTCGACGGTCCGATCACCGACGGTCGAGGTCTCACCGCTACGGACGAGCGGACCGGGCATACCTTCCTGGCCCATCCGATCCTCGTCAACGGCGCCAGGCCCGCGTCTGCACTTCCCGTACCCCACCTCGGCGAGCACAATGCCGCATTCACGACAGAATCTACGAAGGAGTAGGACCATGGCTTTCGACATCAGCACCGACGAGCAGGATCTCGTCGACGCGGTCGCCCAGATCAGCAGGGACGTCCTGGTCCCGCAGGCAGCGGTCGCGGACGCAAACGAGCGCGTCTCAGATGAGACCCTGAAGACCCTCGCCGAGGTGGGGGTCCTCGGCCTCAATCTGCCCGAGGAATTCGGTGGGCCGGGCGTGGGCTCCGTAGCGATGAGCCAGATGGTCGCCGCCGTCACGGAGGCATGCGCGTCGACGGCCTCGATCATCACCGCGCAGTTCCTCGCCACCGACTCGATCCTCCTCGGCGGCACCGATGCGCAGCGCGAGTCGTGGCTGCCGCGTGCTGCTTCAGGTGCAGTCATCGGCGCGTTCGGGCTGACCGAGCCGGGCGCGGGATCGAACCCGGCCGAGATGTCGACGCGGGCCACACGCGTCGAGGGCGGCTGGCACCTCAAGGGCACGAAGTGCTTCATCACCAATGCCGGATTTGCCGACTTCATCGTTGTCTACGCGAAGACCGACGTCGAGGCCGGGCACAAGGGGATCAGTGCCTTCATCGTGGATACGAAGGCGGCTGGTGACGGGCTGAATTTCAATCCTCCGGAGAAGACGATGGGCCTGCGCGGCAGCCCGGTCTACGAATTCGTCATCGACACCATTGTGCCCACCGACGCTCTCCTCGGCGTCGAGGGTGAAGGCTTCACCACGGCCATGCGCGTCCTCGACCGTGGGCGCATCGAAGTCGCGGCGATGAGCTTGGGCATCGGCAAGGCCGCACTCGACGCGGCCGTGGCCTGGGCCGGCGAGCGCAGGATCAACGGCAAGCCCCTCAACCGCCTGCAGGGCATCGCCTTCAAGCTCGCGGACATGTACACGAAGTACCGCTCGGCCTGGCTGCTGACCATGGATGCCGCGGAGCAGAGGGACGCCGAGGTGGACTTCACCCGGTCCTCGGCGACGGCAAAGCTCGCCGCTTCCGAGGCGGCTGCGTTCATCGCCGATGAGGCCCTGCAGATCCATGGCGGGTACGGCTTCACACGGGACTTCCCGCTCGAACGTTATGTCCGCGACGCGAGAATCTACCGCATCTATGAGGGTTCCTCGGAGATCCAGCGCACGATCATCGCCAGATCGCTGTCGAACTGAATCAGTCGAAACAGAACCGAAACCTGCATCGGAATACGATCAGGTCGGGGTTCAAGGGCGATCGATTCGCCCTTGAACCCCGTTTCCGGCTCCGCACCCAACAATGATCCGATATGTCGGACAGTTTGTGTGACTCAGGTCTCGTATCGCTCTGATTTCGGGTGTTGACTGGGTCTGATTCATCATTCTAAGGAGAAACCCATGGCGAGCTCATCCAATTCGGGGATCGAGAAACGATCCATCGAAATGGTGCCTGACAATGAACGTCACGGCACCGCACGTTCCCAGTTCACGCTGTGGTTCGGCGCCAACACCCAGATCACCGCCATCGTCGACGGAGCACTCGCCGTCGTCTTCGGTGCCGATGCGCTGTGGGCCATCATCGGTCTGCTCATCGGCAACGTCATCGGCGGCATCGTCATGGCCCTCCACTCCGCGCAGGGACCACAGCTGGGTCTGCCGCAGATGATCTCCTCGCGGGCACAGTTCGGCATCATCGGGGCGATCATTCCACTGGTGCTCGTCGTGCTCATGTACATCGGCTTCGCCTCAACCGGTGCCGTGCTCTCCGGACAGGCCGTCAACCTCATCATCGGTGTCAATACGCCGGCGGTGGGCATCGTGATCTTCGGTGCACTGACTGCCGCTGTGGCCCTGCTGGGATACAAGTACATCCACGTGCTCGGTCGCGTCTCCTCAGTCACGGGCCTGCTCGGATTCCTCTTCATCACCTACTGCGTGTTCACGAAGGTCGACGTCCCCGGACTGATCTCGGGCTCGTCCTTCGCATTCCCAGCATTCCTGTCCGCGATCGCACTGTCCGTGGGCTGGCAGCTGACCTACGGTCCCTATGTCGCCGACTACTCGCGCTACCTGCCGCGCTCGACTCCGGCGTCGAAGACCTTCTGGTTCACCTTCGGCGGATCCGTCATCGGTTCACAGTGGTCGATGACCCTGGGCGCCCTCATCGGCGCCGCCGCCATGACCGAGACCGGCAACTCCTTCGTCGAGAACCAGGTCAGCTTCGTCGGCGACATCGTCGGGGGCGGGGTCTACGCTCTGCTCATCTTCATCGTGATCCTGTTGGGCAAGCTCACCGTCAACACTCTCAACGCCTACGGCGCGTTCATGTGCACGCTGACGATCCTCACCTCTTTCGGGGAGAAGACGAACATCCGCCGCTGGACCCGCGCGGTCTTCGTCATCGGCATCGTCACCCTGACCGTGCTTGTGGCCCTGTTGGCGTCGGCGGACTTCCTCGCGAACTTCAAGAACTTCGTCCTCGCCCTGCTTATGGTCTTCACTCCATGGAGCATCATCAACCTCACCGACTTCTACCTGATCTCGAAGGACCGCTTCGACATCCCCGCCTTCTACGACCTCAAGGGTCGCTACGGCAAGTGGAACTGGCGAGCCTTGGTGGCCTATGGAGTCGGTGTCGTTGTGCAGATTCCTTTCCTCGCCCAGTCCTTCTACACCGGGCCCCTGGTCGAGAAGCTGGGAGGAGCCGACATCTCGTGGATCGTCGGCATCGTGGTGACATTCCTCCTCTACTTCTTCATGCTCCGCAACCGCAGCGTTGCCCCTTCGGAGACCATCTACCCGGATGTGGAGGCACTGGACGCCCAGCGCAGCCGAGGCTAAAGCTGGAATCACCGCAGCAGCGGGAACATCGCGAGTGCATGCGGAAAATGCACATTTCAAGTCAGGCTGAGTAGGTTGCAACCTACTCAGCCTGACTTGAAATGTCTGCCGACAGGTATCACCCGGCGACTGGCCCACCTGCACATTCGCGCTTCTCGATTGACCGATAAGAAATGTTACTGATAAGTTCTACCCTCGAGTAGGATTGTGATGCCTGTCACCATACAGGCCTTGCATCAGAGACGATCGGAAGGACGGGCACACTTGTCCCGTCGGTCGGCGACACCACAACTGTTCGCGCATTCTCAATGCCGAGACACATGACAGAACAGGACCAGACACATATGGGCACGTCCCGTCATAGAACGCTTCCACACGCACGACGCTTCGCAATGCTGAGCGCTGCCACCATCACCGGGCTGACACTCGCACTTGGCACAGTGTCGGCACCCGCCCAGGCACAATCTTTGGTCCCGCAGAGCGAAGACGAAGCCAAGAGCATGATCGAGGACAGGCAGGCCGAAGACTCGGACTCCCTGAACAGAAGCAATGTCCCAGAGAGCGTCAGCGTCGAGGATGCGAAGGCAGCCGTCGACAAGTCGGATGAGATCTCCACTGCTGATGTCGAGTACGCAGCAGCGCTCGAAGACCTTCCCGACTCCGGCGTCCCCGAGGACTTCTACCAGACGCCGGACCAGTTGCCGGAGGAGAACGGCGGCGTGGTCAAGCAGACGCCGTCGAAGTTCTACGTCGATCCCATCAAGCTCATTGAGCACAATGCGAAGTCCACGACGTATATGTACAAGACCACCGACGAAAAGGGCACAGCACGAGCGGCCACTGCCACGCTGCTGACCCCGGAAGGTGCGGAGGGCGACGCGAAAGACGCTGTCGTCATCTCACCTGGCACGCAGGGCATCGCCGATAAATGCGCTCCCAGCCGGCAGATGGCAATGGGCACCGAATACGAGGGCATCTCCGTGACCTCTGCGTTGGCGGCGAAGCGTCCGGTTCTCGTCGTCGACTATGTCGGGCTCGGCACCGAAGGCGCACACAGCTACCTCAACCGCGTGGAGGAAGGTCGATCCGTCCTCGATGCGGCCAAGGCAGTTCAGAACGTCGAAGGCAGCACCATCAATGAAGACACGAAGCTTCAGCTGCGCGGCTACTCGCAGGGCGGACATGCCACGACCGCGGCATTGGAACTCGCGGATGACTGGGCGCCAGACCTCAGCCTCGCCTCCGCCTCGGCGGGTGCCGTTCCGACGGACCTCTACAAGACGGTCTCCGGCCTCTCCAGCATGCAGACAGGACTCCTGCTCTACGGAGTCTCCTCGTTCGCCGATCAGGCAGATGTCGACCTGACTGAATTCCTCAATCAGGAAGGCCTGGACAGAGTCGAAAGCGCCTCCAACCAGTGCACGATCGAAGCAGTCCTGTCGAACGCCTTCCTCGACACGAGCACTCTGACGAAGGACGGAAGTTCATTCCAGGACCTCGTCCAAGAGAAGTTCATGGATGTTGCCGATAAGCAGCGGTTGGGAGATGCCGAGATCCCAGACATCCCGGTCCTCGTCAACCACAGCCGCCTCGATGACGTCGTGCCCTTCGAACTGGGCAAAGAACTGGCCTCGAAATGGTGCGACGCCGGCCACAAGGTTGCGTTCGAGGGCAATCTCGGCCCGACGCACATCGGCGGCTACATCGCCTCGCTGCCTCGCGTCGAGTTGTCTACGAATCGCACCTTCGACGGCAAGGCACCCGTTGACAGCTGCTGGAGATTGTGAGGACAGCACAATGAGCTGACCCTCAAGACCAACACCATGAAGTGCGGTGCCGCCTGTTCACTAAGCAGGCGGCACCGCACTTTTCGTTGTGCGCTGCACTTGTCGGTAGGCACCGCTTCGCCTGACCGCGCCGGTCAGACACTCCTCAGATCTTGAGGTAGGACAGGAACATCGACACCAGCGTCGCCACGACGACCGAGTTGAAGACGAAGGCGACAATGACATTGCTGCGCACCATCTTCCATCCCTCGCGGGTGATTGCTCGCCCTGGCAGAGCTGCCGTCATCGTCGAGGACAGCACCGCGAACGTCAGATAGTCACCGAATGCCCGCTCTTCCGGCATGTCGAACTCGAGTTGCCTGGCGCCGAGGCTTCCCCCTCCGCCGAGGTCGAGTCGCATGAACTCCAGAGCAAACGAGTACACCATGACCGACCACGAAGCGACCACGTTCGCCAGCCCGAGAATCACGGATAGGACGATGCTCCCGTCCGAGCCCATGGTGACGAGGTAGATGTTGAGCACGATCGCGACGTACGCAGCCAAAGTCGCCCATGACACGGCCCCGCCGTTGCTGAAGTATCGCGACCACCAGCGCCGCTTGCGAGCCAGCGCCCAGCGCGAGTGCACTATGAGCTCGGTTTCGTCGAGCTCGTGCAGCCCGGCGTGAGTCCACAGCAGATAGATCAGCGCGAAGATCGGCCATGCGAAGAGGAAAATCGCGATGAGCTTTTCAACGACATCCCCCAGCTGCCCTGCCTCCGCGCCGAGCGGGTTGAAGTCGAGGCCCAGGACGAGCACGAGGCCGACGACCAGGGCTGGCACCATCGCCACGTTCGCCCGCATATCGTCGGTGATCGTGATCATCTGGCTGTGCGTGGGCCTCATGACGGGGCGGCTCCGCTTCGTTCGTGGCTGCTGAATTTGTCTTCAGCGTAGCCGAGACCCGATCAGAGCCTAGAGACGAATTCGAGCAGCTTCTCATCACTGCGCGGTGGGCCGACGATCTGCACCGACTCGGGTTTCGCCTGCTTGGCCGACCCAGGTGAGTTGGCCCCAGCTGCCATGCGGCTCTGGGCCTCCCCCACGGTTGCTCCGATCGGCAACGTCACTGCCGGCCACCCGAGAACGTTGAAAGGCAAGGAGTAGCGCATGAATTTCGCGGCAGACTCCGGTCCGAGCTCATCCCACGCAGCCACTTCACCGTCCATGGCAGGCGTGATGATGAAGTCAACGTCGTCGAAGAACGATTCGGCGGTAGCCCGAAGTTCTTCCAAGGAAGCCACATTGGACTGATACTCGGCCTCGGTGATGTTCTGGCCCGATAGGATCTTCGCCCAGACGCCTGGCTGGTATTGCTCGCCCTGGTCATCCAGGAACTGCTTGTGCAGAACATAGGCTTCATAGCGGCGCACAATGTCATAGAAGTCGATCCCCCGCTCAATGAGCTCCGTCAGATAATCGACGTTCGCCGAGGTGGTCGTTGCCTTCCCCGATCCACTGAGATGTTCGCTCGCCCACGCTCGTACCCCCGCGGCCGATTCGTCTGCCGCGTTGAGTAGGCTCAGGTCGATCCTCGGCGTCTCTGCAGGTGAGGAGACTGCAGGACTTGCATCCGCCCCATTCCCAGAGATCACCCTGAAGGCTGCGGTGAGCAGCGGCAGGTCTCGTGCGAACAGGCCCACCGTGTCGAAGGACGGCGATAGTGGGAAGACCCCTTCGGCCGAGACTGTGCCGAAGGTCGGTTTGAACCCGATGACGCCCTGACAGGCGGCGGGCACTCTCACGGAACCTGCGGTGTCAGTTCCCAGCGCCAACGGCACCACTCCGGCAGCAACGAGAGCTGCCGACCCCGAGCTTGACCCACCGGTGCACAGCGCGGGGTCAACCGGGTTGATGACTCGCCCGAAAGCACTCTCATCACCGAGGATGCCGTAGGAGTACTCCTGACAGTTCGTCTTCACCACCGGCAGCGCACCGGCGCGCTCCAAGAGACTCACCACCGGAGCCGATGCACTCGGGTCGGGTCCACTGCTGACGTTCGACCCCATCGTCGTGGGGAATCCAGCCACATCGATGACGTCCTTGACCGCGAAGGGAATGCCCTCGAGAGCTCGTGCTTCTTCACCGGCAGCGGCACGCTCCGCTGACTTCTTCTCAAGGGTGCGTGCGCGATCGCCCATCACCGAGGTGACGGCATTGAGGTCTCGACCGATTCCTTCGACTGCAGCCAGTGTCTGTTCGAGGCTCTGCATTGAACCCTGCTCCCCTTGCGCTCCGTTGGTTTCGCCCACGCTCCTCATCGTGACAGAAGGCTGAGCGACGTGTCAGACGACATGCTGCTCAGCCGTGGCAAGCAATCACCCTGGTGCGATCCCCGTCCACGGCACCAGCTGCTCGACTGCAGCGGCGACGTCGAAGGCCGTGCGGTCGTCGAAGGGATGGGCGATGATCTGTAGGCCCGTCGGGATTCCGCAGTCGGCCATGCCGGAGGGCACGTTGACGATCGGCACCCGGTTGCAGATGTTGAAGGGCATCGTCATGTGCGACTGCCAATAGTGCTCGAGCCGCACTCCCCCGCCGTCGCCGCCAGCGCCATTACCAGCACCGACTTCTTCCCGGCCCACACCGTTCGAGTCGATCGTGATCCCGTCGAGGTAGCTGGCATCGGCTTCGAGTCCTGCCACCGCCGAGGTGGGGGCCAGGAGGACATCGAATCTCTCCATTGCGGTCGCAAGTTCCGCCTGGATCTGCGCCTCAGCGGCCAGCCCTTCGTAGAACGTATGACGGCTGGCGACCGCCTCGGCGTCGGCCATGATCTGGAGCGTGTAGTCGGCCAGCGTGTCCTCGTGCCCGCGCGTCGCGGCCCGCATCGCGGGGGCGAGGATATTGCCGAAGTGCGTGAACGCGGTTTCGAAGATCCGCTCCGCCGTCCACGGCAGTTCGACCTCTTCGACAATTGCCCCCGCAGCCTCGAGCGCCGAGGCGACCGCCCGGGTATTGGCGATGATGTCCTCACCGACGGGGAAGTCACCCAGGCGCAGGCAGAGAGCGATCCGCTTCCCCTTCAACCCTTCGACCACCTCGGCGGAGGTGGCATCGAAGCCGTCGAGGAAACCGGGTGAGGTGATGGTGGCGTGGTCGCTGGGATCGACGCCGACCATCACCCGGGCAAGCAGAGCGGTGTCGGCGACGGTGCGCGCCATCGGTCCGTCCCCTCGGTACCAGTCGGCGGCCAAGGGCTGGACGCCGGGAATCCGACCATAGGGTGCCTTGAATCCGACGGTGCCGGTGAACGCGGCGGGCAGCCGGGTCGATCCGGCGATGTCCGAGGCTGTGGCCAGGGGCGCGAAGCCCGCCGCCAGCGCCGCGCCCGAGCCGCCCGAGGACCCGCCGGGTGAGAGTTCAGGGTTCCACGGCTTGCGGGTCACGCCCCACATCGGGGAATGGGTGACCGTCGCGCAGCTGAGTTCCGGCGAGGTCGCTCGGGCATGGACGAACCCTCCGGCTGCGCGGATGCGGGCGATGATCGCCCCGTCTGCTCCGGCCACGGTGTCGCGTTCGTGGATGAGCCCCTGGGTCAGCGTCCGCCCGGCGATCGCGTGCTTCTCCTTGGCGATCACGGGCAGGCCGAGCAATGGCCGGGCGGCGGCCGCCTCGGTGAGCTCATCATTCGATGCGTGTGCGTAGAAGCCTTCGGCCTCCCTCGCCGAGGTGACCGCCTCCTCCACGACCTCCGTGACCGCATTGATGCGCTCGTCCTCGGACGTGATCCGTCCGATCTGGGAGGTGAGGTATTCGACCGGGGAGAGGTCCTTCGACCGAAACTTCGACAGTGCCTCGGTCGCGGAAAGTGCCCAGGTTTCGGTGTTGGTCATGCGCGTGCCTCGGCGACGGATTTCCCGACCCACACTTCACCCTCGCGGTCCTCACTGAGTTCACCGTTGACCAACTCCGTGGCGACGTTAGTGAGGACACCGAGGCCGCGGATCATGTCCTCGTCCGTAGTGAACTCGCGTTCGCAGTGGGAGACGCCGTCGACGCTGGGCACGAACATCATCACGGCGGGCACCCTGTGGTTCATGGCCACAGAGTCGTGGCCGGCCATGGTCTCGAGGCGACGGATCGACAGCCCCTCATTGGCCACGGCCTTCTCAGCCAGCTCGACACCGGTCTCCGGGAAATAGAGCTTGCCGCGGACGTCGAAGTCCTCAACCTTAATCGTGATGTCATGCTCCAGGGCGATGCTCGCGATCTGCTGGTGCAGGGTATCCCGGGCGGCCTTGACGATGTCCGGATCGGAGGACCGGAGGTCGGCGACCATGTGCACGCGGCGGGGGACGACGATGGGTGAGTTGGGTTCGACGACGTGCTGGCCGACCGAGGACATGAGTGCTTCGTCGGCGAACTCGTTGACCACGTCGGCGACGGCGAGGACGATCTTTGCGCCTGCGACGAGGGCGTCGTGGCGATCGGCCATGGCGGTGGCGCCGGTGTGGGACTGTTCGCCGAGGACGTCGATGTCGAGCTTCTGCGTGTACCAGCTGGATTCGACGACGCCGATGTTCGTGGCCTCACGCTCGAGTATGCGGCCCTGTTCGATGTGGATCTCGGCGTAGGAGATCGCCTCGGGTGGGGCGTCGGTGCCGTTGTAGCCGATTGCGGCGAGCGCCTCGGCGACTGACGTGCCTTCGAGGTCTTGGACGGCGAGCATCTCGTCGAGGTCGAAGAGTCCGGCGTAGACGGAGCTGCCCATGATGGACGGGGCGAAGCGTCCGCCTTCCTCGTTGAACCAGTTGACCACGGCGATATTGAATCGGGGCTTCTGCCCGGATTCGGCGACGTTCTCTTTGACCCGCAGGGCTGCGAAGAGGGCTGCGATGACTCCGTAGGCACCGTCGAAGCGACCGCCCAGAGGCTGGGAGTCCAGGTGTGAACCGATGAGGACGTAGGGGGCGTCGGGGACGAGTTCGAGGCAGACGAACATGTTGCCGATCGCATCCACGCGAACCTCGAAGCCGTTGCCTTCGGCCCAGCCGCGCATCCAGTCACGGCTCTGCTTGTCCTCGAGAGTCAGTGCCTGCCGGTCGACGCCGTCGTTGTCGGTGGCGCCGAATGTGGCGACGTGGTGGAAGTCGGTGAGGAAGGCAGCGTCGCTGGACGCTGCCGCAGACGATGAGGCTGCGGTCGAAGTTCCGGGGGATGCTGTGGTCATGGTGCGTCTCTTTCTCTTGCGAGTCTGGTGCTGAAGTGGGATTCGGATCGCCGAGGTGGCCCGGCGGTCACCCCAGCCGGCCCCGGGTCTCGGGGAGGCGGGTGACGAAGATGAGGACGAGGACGATCACCGCGCAGATGGTCATGTAGAACCCTGGTGCGGTGTTGACGCCGGTGATGTCGACGAGCCAGGTGCCGACGAACGGAGCGGTTCCGCCGAGGATGGCGTAGGAGATGTTGTAGCTGATCGCTGCCGAGGTGAAACGGGTCTTCGTGGAGAAGCGCTCACAGAAGAAGGTGTAGCAGCCTCCGCCGTAGCAGCACAGGGAGATGACGAAGATCGTCTGTCCGAGGAACGCCAGGCCCATGTTGCCGCTGGTGACCAGGCCGAATGCGGGGATCGATGTGATGGCCAGGAGGATGGAGCCGGCGATGAGCATGGGTTTGCGTCCGACTCTGTCGCCGATGGCTCCGGCGATGGGAAGGAAGATCGTGTAACTGGCCATGGCGATGGCATTCGTCAGCAGTGATTGTTCGCGGGTGAGGTCGCCGGTGGTCTGGATGTAGGTGACGAAGTAGGCCGAGAGCATGTAGAAGCCCAGGGCGGTGAGTCCGAGGACGAAGAAGACCTGAAGCATGCCCACCGAGTTCTCGCGGAAGGAGTCGCGGATCGGGCTGAACTCCTTGGGGCGTTCGGCCGCGGTCTTCTTGAACAGATCGGACTCGTCGGTGCGCGAGCGGATCCAGAGACCGACGGCCGAGAGCGGCAGAGCCAAGAGGAAGGGAATGCGCCAGCCCCAGGAGTCGAAGGACGCGTCGCTCATCACAGTCGAGAGCAGCAGAATGAGGCCGCCGGCGAAGACAGAGGGCAGAGCAGTGGCGGCCAGGGTGATGTTGATCCACAGTCCGCGCTTGCCCACCGGTGCGTGCTCGTAGACGAAGGAGGGTCCGCCGACCGATTCGCCGCCAGCGGAGAAGCCCTGGCCCAGTCGGGCGAGGATGAGCAGGATGGGCGCGAACCAGCCGATCTGGTCGAAGCCCGGCAGAATGCCGATCAGCGCGGTGCAGATGCCGACGAGGAAGATCGTGACGGTCAGAGTCTTGCGCCTGCCCACCTTGTCGCCGAGGGCACCGAAGAACAGTCCGCCCAGGGGCCGCATGACGAAGGCGACGCCGAAGGTGGCGAAGATGACGAGCAGGCCGGTGACCCGGTCGCCGTCGGGGAAGAAGTACTCGGAGAGGATGACGGCCGAGAGGCCGTAGAGCGTGAAGTCGTAGAACTCGACGAACTGGCCGATGCTGCCGCCGACGAGCACCTTTTTCTGCATGCTCGTGGTCTTGCCGGTCGGTTCCCGTGACGTCGTCGCCACCGGTTGTGTTGCGGCCATGAGTTCTCCCTCGCCGTATCCGTAAGTGTGGGAACAATTGTTACCTGGACCACGCCATCAGTCCAACAGATACTTTCTAAGCCCGGGATCAATTCAATCTATGAGTGGCTCTTCGCTCTCATTCGAACCGAGGATCTCCCGCGTCAGTTCGCTGAATGCGCGGGCCCGTCTGCTCAGGCGCACGTCTTTGGGCCAGATCATGGCGAGGTCGATGCTGGGGAAGTCATCGAGCAGCGGCACGTCGACGGTCTTCGATCCGATGTAGGTTCCCGAGGACACGGACTGGCTCAGCAGCGAATACCCGTGCCCCATCGCGACGAAGGATCGCACGGTCTCGTAGCCGGCGAAGCTGTGTCGCACGTTCGGAGCGATCCCGGCGATGCGGAAGAGCTCGTCGTAGTACTGCCGTGAGAACGGAAGATCGAGCTGGATGTAGTTCTCCTCTGCCAGCTCGCTCAGATGGATGGGTCGCGGCCCATCAGCTCCCCCGCCGAGGCGGTGCTCCAGGGAGACGAGGGCGTGCGGCCGGACGACGTCGATGAGGTAGGTATCGAAGCGTTCGGTCAGTCCCAGCGTGTAGGTCAGTGCGATATCGCATTCCCCGGCGATGACCGCGGTGTGCAGTTCATGGAGGTCGGCTTCGAAGTAATTGACTCTCACGTCGGGGTAGCGTTTCTCGAACTCCGCGTGGATGAGCGGCAGTCGGGTCGGGGCGATGGGCGAGAAGACCCCGACCGTGAGATTGCCGCTCAGCGACTGGGCCAGTCCGTGCGCGGTCTCTCCCAGAGCGTCGGAGGATTCGAGGAATGGATTGACCTCGAAGAGGAAGCGTCTGCCTGCGGGTGAGAGCACCACGGAACGATTCTTCTGGCGGATGAACAGGTCGATGCCCAGGGTCCGCTCGAGCTGGGCCATGGCCGTCGAGATCGCCGACTGGGTGACGTTGAGATGCTTGGCCGCCTCGGTCATGTTCTCCCTGCGGGCAACTTCTTGGAAGTACCGGAGTTGGACGAGAGTGAAGTCGAGGGCCATAGACGCAATCATCCCACTCGACGGCACAGACACCTCTCAATCGGTGCACGGCCAATGGAATGTCTCTTCAGGGGGTCGAGGAAATAGACTTGCATCGTGCTTGCCAACCTTGCGGTCGATGACCTGCCCACGCTGCCCCACGACATTCTGGCCTCCATCCCGAGTCCGAGCGTCTCCAGCTTCCACTTGGGCCCCCTGACGATCCACTTCTACGCGCTGTGCATCCTCGCCGGCATCGTCATCGCCATCGTGCTGACCAACCACCGGCTGGTCAAGCGCGGCGTGCCCGATTGGGAGGTCCTCGACATTGCGACCTTGGCCGTCCCCATGGCCATCGTCGGCGCACGGATCTATCACGTCATCACCCATTACACGGACTACTTCGGCCCTGGGCGCAATCCGTGGAACCCTTTCGAGCCCGGTTCCGTGTGGGCGATCTGGGAGGGCGGAATCGCCATCTTCGGTTCGCTGATCGGCGGCACCCTGGGCGCGCTGATCATGTGTCGCCGGCTCAACATCAGACTCTCAACGCTCCTCGATGCCATCGCCCCCGGGCTGATTCTCGCCCAGGCCTGCGGACGATTCGGCAACTGGTTCAACCAGGAGCTTTTCGGTCAGCCGACGACTCTGCCCTGGGGTCTGGAGATCGATCCGAACAATTCGGCCTTCCCTCCAGGACTGCCCGTCGACACTCTCTTCCACCCCACGTTCCTCTACGAAGTGGTGTGGAACAGCCTGGGCGCGCTGGTCCTGATGTGGCTGGGACGCCACGTGTTCTTCCAGTGGGGACGCCTCTTCGGCATGTATCTCGTCTGGTACGGCGCCGGCCGCATCGTGTGGGAGTCCATCCGTCTCGACCCCAGCTTCGTCGTCCTCGGCCTGCGCACCAACGTATGGGCAGCGATCGGCGCTGTTGCCCTGGGTCTCCTCATCATCGGAGTCCAAAGGCTGCGCCACCCCGAGCCCGAGGAGTCTCCGTTCATCAAGGGCCGGGAAGTTGAGCCGGAACCCGCGGACTGAGCAGATCTCGCAGAACCCGGCCGACGACGGGCCTCGCCCATATCACTGCGTACTGCAGACCCCCGTCATAGTGGACTGCAGACCCCCGTCATAGTGGACTGCAGACCCCCGTCATAGTGGACGCGCGTTCGACCCAAGGCGATTTTTCGCACGCGAGTCCACTATGACGGATTGCGGGAAGGCCCGGGACGCCGTGCGCCGTGCGCACACCCCGTGCACACACGCCGTGCGCCTGCGCTGATGCGCCCGCTGGAGCGCCGGCATTGCTGCACCCGCTGCAGCGCCCGGCTGTTGCGCCTGCGGTGTTGCGCCTCGAGCAGAGACAGGAGCGAGGACTCCTCGCTCCGGCCCTTACCCCTGCGCCAGCCAGTCGCGCAGCTTACCCAGGCCCTCGGTGATGTCGTTCTCGCCGATGCCCGAGTAGGCGAGGCGGATGTAACTCCGGTCTTCCCAGTCCTGCCGTCTGCCGAAGTGCTCGCGGGTGCAGAAGGAGACTCCCGTGTTGTGCAGGGCTTCGGTGGAGAACTCGGACAACGTCGCGATCCCCTTGGCTTCCATCGCCTCGGTGACATCAGGGAATACATAGAACGTCGAGCCGGGAACGGCCACGCTCATGCCTGGGATTGAGTTGATGATCGAGCATGTGGCGTCGCGACGTTTGCGCAGCACCTCGAGCATCCGACCAACTTCGTCCTGCGGTCCCTGCAGAGCGGCGATGCCTGCCCACTGGACGTAATGGGTGGTGCACGATTCGTCGTTGGTGTTCAACGTCGACATCACCTCGGCGATCTCACGCGGGGCGACCGCGCAGCCCAACCGTGACCCGGTCATCGCGAATTTCTTGCTGAATGTGTAGAGGATGACGGTGCGCTCACGCATGCCCTCAAGTGCGGCGATGGACTTCGACCGACCCTTGTAGCGCATCTCGAAATAGGCCTCGTCAGAGAGGACCCAGAGGTCGAACTCCTGTGCGATCGCTGCAATTGCTTCGCGTTCGGCCTCGGTCGATTCCGCCGAGATCGGGTTCTGCAGGTCGTTGTAGATGATGGCTACGGTCTTGTCATCGATGGAGGCCCGCAGGTGGTCGAGGTCGATGGCGAACCCGTCGGCGGTGGGCACATACCGGTAGGGAAGCGCGTTTCCGCCGAGGTACTCGATCTGGGATTCGTAGATTGGGAACCCGGGGCTGGGGTAGAGGACGCCGTCGCCGGGGTCCATGACGACCTGGAGGAATTTCGTGATCACCGGCTTGCCACCGGTCGTGACGACCACCTCGGCGGGGTCGATCGTCACGCCACGTCGTTTCCCGATATCGTCAGCCAGTGCCGCGCGCAGCTCCGGAATTCCGGGGCCGGGGCAGTAGCCGGTCTTGCCGTCCCGGATCGCCTTGTCCATCGCCTCGACGATGTGGGGCGCCATGGGGAAATTGAGATCGCCGAGGTGGAAGGGATAGACCTCATTGCCGCGGGCTTTCCATTCGGCGGCGTCCTGGGCGACCCGGAACGAGGTCTCGGTGCCCAGATTGCCAAGGCGTTGAGCGGTCTTCATTGTCGGCTCCTTCAAACGGGTGGGATGACGGTCCTGGTGAGCGGTGTACTCACACCGCCCGATCTTCGTCTCTTCCCTCACGATAGATCACCGTAACCTCGAATGTCAGCGGCGACCGGACAGTCAGTTCAGGGCCAATCCGCTTCGCCCAACGACCAGGAACCACAGGTCGATGCCGAGGAACGCTTTTGGAAGGCTGCCTAGACTGGCGACCATGAATCTCACAGTTTCCACCTTGGCTCAGCGCCCGGACCTCAAAGACGAGCTCCTCAACCTGGAGAATACGTGGCCGGAATTTATCCGGCACGATCCTCTCGGCAACCTCTACTATCATCGGGACATTCTCGCCCAGTTCGCCGATCACCTAGTCATCGCCCACACCTCGGCGGACGGGATCGTGGGCAAGGCACATGCGATCCCCTTGCTTTTCCAAGGTGAGCGCCTGCCAGAAGACGGATGGGACGGGGCGATCCGACGCGGAATCCAGACGAAGGTCCTAGGTGAGGTGCCGAACATGTTGGCCGCGCTCGAGATCTTCGTACGATCTGACAAACAAGGGCTGGGGTTGTCCGGCAGGATCCTCGACGCGTTACGACAGCATGCAAAGGACCAGGGATTCGCCGAGGTAGTCGTTCCGGTCCGCCCCAATGGCAAGAACGACATCCACGATCCGATGCCTTCCTACGCTTATCGCACGAGGGAGGACGGGCTGCCCGTCGACCCCTGGCTGCGCACCCATATTCGCGCCGGCGGGACGATCGAGGGAATCGCGCACCGCTCGATGGTGATCGCCGGAACTCTTGAGGAATGGCGGAACTGGACCGGTCTGCCTATGGATACCTCGGGACCGGTCGAGGTTTCCGGGGCGCTGACACCTGTGCTCTGCGATATCGAGCACGGCAACGCGGTCTACATCGAGCCGAACGTGTGGGTGCGGCACCGTACCAGAGTGTAAAGGGTTGGTCCCTTGGTTCAGGCTCTCTGCATTCTGACGATCCGATTCTTCGGCGCAGACATCACATACGCAGAGCCGCCAACGAAGAATTTTCGATGGCGGCTCTGCGTCGAATTGTGCGCTCAGCAAGACAGTGCCGATGTGAACCGCGGAACCTGACAACGGACCTGTCTCATTGGAGCTGCACGGAATCAGAGCGCCATAGTCACAGACTTCACCTGTGTATAGAGCTCAATGCTCTCAGGCCCGAGCTCACGTCCCCAACCCGACTGGTGGAACCCGCCGAACGGAAGTGCACTATCGAGTGCATGGTAGGTATTGACCCACACCGAGCCGGCATTCAACCTGCTTGCGACTCGATGTGCCCGGCTGAGGTCTGTGGTCCACAGTCCCGCCGCCAGTCCGTATTCGCTCTTGTTGGCAGCCTTGATCACTTCGCTCTCGTCGGAGAAAGGAATTGAGACAGCAACCGGCCCGAAGATCTCTTCTCGCACGATCGACATGTCTTCGGTCGTGTCCGTGAAGACAGTCGGTTCCACGAAGTAGCCTGAATCGCCGTGGCGATTGCCGCCCACCAACGCGTGCGCTCCCTCTTCCTTACCCGCATTGAGGTAGCCGACAACCCTGTTCAGCTGTTCTTCCGACACCAGCGGAGTGATCGCAGATTCGGGATCGTTGCCCGGGCCTACCTTCAAGGTCCGCACCTGTTCGGCCAGGGCTTGGTTGAACTCGTCATAGATCTTTTCGTGCACATAGACTCGGGTACCGGCTTCACACGCCTGGCCCGAGTTCAGCGTGAAGCCTTGTAGGACCCCACCCACAGCGCTGGGGATGTCCGCGTCTTCGAAGACAATGTTCGGAGATTTGCCTCCGAGCTCGAGCGACACCTTCTTAAGATTGCCTGAAGCTGCGTTGACGATCTTCTTTCCGACCTCGGTCGAGCCGGTGAATGCCATTTTGTCTACATCCTCGTGACCCGACAGTGCAGCTCCTGCGTCCCCGTACCCGGTGACGATGTTGACGACTCCAGCAGGGACACCGGCCTCAACCATGATCTGGCCGAGGAGCAAAGCTGTCAGCGGTGTCTGCTCTGCCGGCTTGAGGACGAGAGTGTTACCAGTGGCGAGCGCGGGAGCGATCTTCCACGCGGCCATGAGCAACGGGAAGTTCCACGGAATGATCTGACCGCAGACCCCAACAGGCTCACGCCGAGTATAGGAATGAAATTCGACTTCGGTCGGAGCCAACAGCATGGAGGGGTTGTTCGTTGCTCCTTGGATCTTCGACGGCCACCCTGCATAGTAGCGGAAGCAGTCTGCGGCGGCGCGCACGTCGAAGGCATGGGCGATGCCGATCGGTTTGCCGTTGTCCAGGGATTCCAATTCCGCGAAATCTTCTACTCGTTCCACGATCGCTTGGGAGATCCGCCACAGCAGATCTTCGCGCAGATTGGGCCGCAGCCGAGCCCAAGAGGTTTCCTCGAAGGCGGTGCGGGCCGCTTTGACCGCATGGTCGATGTCTTCCGGTCCTCCTCGCGGAACCTCAGCGAGGACGTCCCCGGTGGCGGGATCATAGGTGGTGAAGGTTTGCCCGGAAACGGAGTCACACCATTCGCCGTTGATCAGCATCTTCTGAGGCTGCTTGAGGAACTTGCTGATCTGGGGTGACTGGACCGTCGTTCGGGTCTCAATTGTTGGACTCATGATGACCTCTCTCCGACCGGCCCTGCTGGCCAGTCTGTGTTCGTGCAACGTCCGAAAAACACTCTCGATTCGCCTCAGAATGAGGTGATGATGGAGCGGATGACTTCGCCCTTCTTCAGCATCTCGTAGCCTTCATTGATCTCGCTCAGAGAGATCTCGCGGGTGACCAGGCCATCGAGTTCGAATCGACCTTGGACGTACATGTCCGCGTACAGCGCTATATCTCGTTTGACGTTGGTCGAGCCCATCAGCACGGCCTGCAGGCTCCTCTGCGCGAACAGATCAGCCAGAGATGAGTCGAACGAGGTGGTGGCACCGGGAGGGGCGATTCCGATGAGGTAGGCAGTTCCACCCGGACGAGTCATCTCCTGCACCTGTCGCTGAGTGGCACTGATTCCGATGACTTCGAAGGCATGGTCGACGCCCCCAGTCAGCTCTTGGATGGCAGCCACTGCATCCGTCTCAGCCGAATTGATGACATCGGTGGCGCCGAACTTCTTCGCCGCTTCAAGTTTGCTGTCGACGATATCGACTGCGATGACGTTCTTGGCACCGCAGAGCCTGGCACCGCTGATGGCGTTGAGGCCGATTCCGCCGGTCCCGACCACCGCTACTGTGTCGCCGGGTCGGATGTGAGCGGTATTGATCGCAGCACCGGCACCCGTGACCACCGAGCATCCGAGAAGTGCGGCCTGGGGGAATGGAATCTCGTTATTGACAACGGCCAGCTGATTCTCATGCACAAGCACCTGTTCGGCAAAGCCGCCGACGTTGACCGACTGAGCGATCGCAGACCCATCGGCGAAGGAGATCCGGGGACTCTCATCTTCCCCACGAGAGACGGCGGCAGGGTTCAGACACAAGGTGCTGTGGCCAGCCAGGCACTCGGCACAGGCACCGCAGAATGGGATCAGGCAGGCGACGACGTGGTCACCGACTTTCATGCTCGTCACCCCGGATGCGACAGATCTGACCACTCCGGAGATCTCGTGACCGCCGACAGCTGGCAGTGGCATTCCGTAGTCGTGGTCGATGAGGTGGAGGTCAGAGTGGCACAGCCCTGAGGCTTTGACGTCGACGAGCACTTCGCGCCCTCGGGGGTCGTCGATCTGTATATCGTGGGTAGTGAATTTGCCGCCCACCTCGGTGGCCAATGATGCTTTCATCGGAATTTCCCTTCTCGGTTTCTGATGTGGACCATCGACCACTGCGAGCTGCAACGGTGCGATGGCTCTTGTCCAGGCTAGGGTCGAACCGATATGAACAAGCGTCCACATATGAAACACTCTGCATACGTCCGCCTGCTCAGCTGCGCCAGTCCATTTCGGACCTATCATCGGACTGCTTGTGCCGGACACTCTTGTGAGATAGGTTTCAAAAGCACGACGAGATGAAGAAGTCTTATGCCCTTGGAGGTCACGTGCCGCAAGTTACATCGCGCAGAAGCGAAGTGGACTTTGCATGGAAGCGCTCGCAGCTGTGTGGTGTCACCCACGACTCTCTTCCGGAGAACCTCACAGACACGACGAACCTCTTCCCTGCGAAAACCGCGCTGCTTCGCGCCGCAGGCGCCACCTTGAGCGCTGTCGGCGATGAGCTCGCCGGGTTGGATCTGTCTCTGCTGGTGGCAGATCGTTCGGGCCTTCTCGTGCAGACGGTCGGCGGAGCACAGTCCCGGATCGGGGCGCAGGTCGAACAACGCGGGCTGATTGCCGGCGCAGACCTCAGCGAAGAGAAGCTCGGCTTCAACGGCATCGGAACCGCACTGGAGACAGGTCGCGGAATCACCGTCGACGGCGACGAACACTTCGTCGAAGCATTTCGCGATTTCTCCTGCTTCGGCATCCCCATCATCCACCCCGGCAGCAAGAGGCTCGAAGGCGCGCTCAATGTCACCGCTCCGACCGAATCGACTACTTCTCTGCTCGAGGGTTTCGGCCGAACGATGGTGCATCAGATCGAGCAGCAGCTCCTGCAGAACACGTATCACGACGAGTACTCTCTGATGTCCGAATTCCTCCAGGCTTCCCGAGGCACAGATCAGGCGGTCTGTGCCATCGGCGATGAGACCGTGATGAGCAATCAGAAGGCCGAGGGGCTTCTCGAACACATCGACTATGGCGTGCTCCGGAGCACGATTGCCGAGGCACGCCTCGCACGCTCGTCCCAGGCTTCCATCGCAGTCGCCTCCGACCGCCTCGTCGCAGTGGATATCCGTTACATTCGATCCGGCGGAGAAATTCTCACGCTGCACCCTCTGTGGCAGAAGAAGGCGACGATTCCTCGCGGTCGCCCACGCGCGAATATGGCCGGAGAGGTGTGGGGAGGCCGTTTGAAAGCGGTGCAGGGGCGTTCGGGCTCAGTCGCGGTAGTCGGAGAGCCGGGCACCGGCAGAACCAGCGCGGCCCGCGAGGCATCCCGCCCTCTCGAGCCCACCCTCATCGATTGCGTTGACTTACAGACTGCTGGCGCTCAGGTGTGGTCCAAACGTCTGCAGAAGGCAGTGGGCGCCACCACCGGAGCACTCATCATCGACAATATCGATCTTCTGCCGACGGCACAGCTCAGTTTTCTCCGCCAGCTGGTCAGCGACGATGCTTCCAGTGCCCGAATCGTCATCACCGCGGATTCTCACGCTCAAGAGGCAGACGGGCGTCTTCGCTCGGTTCTGTCAATGGCAGATCAATACGTGGAGCTCCCCCCGTTGAGAGAACGAGTAGCCGAGTTTCCGATCCTCATCGAGGCGATGGCGCAGAAGATTGCCAGCAAGAAACGCTTCACATTCTCTGCAACCGCATCACAGGGACTGGCCCGAGCACATTGGCCCGGCAATTTAGTGCAGCTCCGAAAAGTCCTCATGCAGGTGTTGGCCGAGCGAGCCAGCGGGCAGATCACCCTATCCGACCTGCCCGAAATCTATCGACGCGATCAGAATCAGCCTCTCTTCGGATTGGATCGGGCCGAACGCGCGGCGATCGTCGAAGCCATGGCAGCTGCGGAAGGCAACAAGAACCAGGCCGCCCGAGCGCTGGGAATGAGCCGAACGACTCTTTACCGGCGTCTGCGGAGCTTGAAGATCGAGTACTAGTACCGACAAGCCCGCGGCACGGTGTTCTGGGCTTCGGCTCAGCCCTCGCTCGGAGCGATGAACAACTTCCGCAGCGGTGCCTCGTCGACACACCAGCGGGTCTTCATCCCGTCCTCAAGCCGGACCAGCGACCCCGGTCCCAATTCAACCGGAGCCAATGCGGGTTCGTCGAACTCGATCCGGCCGGTGCCGCTGATGACGAGGAAGACTTCCTCACCTTCGACGTCGCGCATCGCCCCGGCGCCCATCTCCCACAGCCCGTATTCGGCTCCGGCAATCGTGCCCAGCTCTGCGAACGCGGTAGTTGCGTCCGGGGCCGTATTTCTTCCCGTCGCCGAGGCAGTCGCATCCGCCCGCTGCCAGTCCTCGATGGGCCCGTGGTCGAGAGAATAGTCGTGGGTGCTGATCGGCTCCATTGCGCTCATGGAATCAGTGTATCCAGCAGCCGGATCGATCGCGCTCCGTGATTTATGAAACCATCCCAGGGCCGCACGGATTCCATATGGCAATACGCCACCCCGCAACCATTTACTTAGCTCCAGCGGTGGGATAGAACTGATTCCATGTCCTACCTCAACGGCGAGGCCTCCCATTGGCTGACCCAGTCACCGCCCGAGACCACCTCTCCCTCCCCACTTCCCACCGCAAAACAGGACCTCATCATCGTCGGCGGCGGCATGACCGGCCTGTGGTCGGCCTACTACGCCAGGCAGACTCACCCCGACTGGCAGATCACCATCGTCGAGGCAAAGCACATCGGCTACGGTGCCTCAGGTCGCAACGGCGGCTGGCTCTCCACACTGATGCCCGGCAACAGGGCCAAGTACGCCGAGGCGGTCGACCGTGCCAACGACACCGACCCAAACGGCCCGGTCGGCTCTGCCGGACTGAGCGGGGTGGAGTCCGTGAGGTCATTCCAGTCTGCACTCTTCGACTCCATCGACGAGGTCCTCGAGGTTCTCAAAAGCGAGGGCATCGACGCCCATCAGGTCCGCGGCGGCCATATCGACATCGCCCAGTCCGAGGCCGGAATGACCCGACTGCGCGAACTTTACGAGGGTGACAAACAGTACGGCTACGGACCCGAGGACATGCAGTTCCTCGACGCCGAGGCGACCAAGGCACACATCAACGTCGACAACGCTCACGGCAGCGTATTCTTCCCCGGCACCGCCCGCATTGACCCCGCACTCCTCACGCGTGGCTTGGCAGCAGTCCTCAAGAATCAGGGCGTCACGATCTGCGAGGACACCTCGGCGGGTCACATCGGCAAGGGTGTGGTCGCAACGAATTGCGGCCCGGTCACCGGGGACACGATCTTCGTCTGCATCGAGGGCTACTCGGACACCGTCACTGGCGACCTGCCCGGGCTGGAAGGACGTCAGGTCATTCCCGTGTTCTCGTCGATGATCGCGACCAACCCGCTGCCGGCTGAAGCGTGGGAGGAGATCGGCTGGGACGGGCGGGAATGCCTGGGCGACACAGCGCACACCTTCATCTACGCTCAGCGTACTGACGATGATCGGATCGCGCTGGGCGGTCGCGGTGCACCCTACGAGTTCGGATCCGGTCTGCCGGGTGACGGCCAAGTCCCCGCCGAGGTGGTCGATGCGTTGAGTGCGCGCCTGTCCTCGCTCTTCCCCGACCTTGAGCTCGAGGTCGCCCATGCGTGGCGCGGCGCCTTGGGCGTGACTCGGGACTGGTGCGCCGGCATCTTCTTCGATACCGACCAGCGCATCGGTGTAGCCCGCGGCTATGCCGGTCATGGGGTGACGGCCACGCATCTGGCGGCGAAGACCCTGCTCGACCGGGCCTCGGGAGCCGCCACGCCGCTGACCGGACTGCCCTGGAACGATCATTTCTCCGGTCAGTGGGAGCCCGAGCCCATCCGCTGGCTGGGCATCCGCTCGATGTACAAGATCTTCAACATCGCCGACGAATGGGAACGCATCACCGGGGCGAAGAAGACGAGCCTCCTCGCCCAGTTCGGCTCCCGCCTGGCCGGGCTCCACGAATAGACCCGGCCCAACCAACGTGGCTCCACACAGAAGTACGAGGAATCAATGACACATGAGTACCGCCGCATCGCCCCGATGGCCCAGACCTACCCAGCCTCGAACATCCGCAAGATGTTCAACCTAGCCTTGGACTACCCAGAGGCCGTGAAGCTGACGGTCGGCGAGCCGGACTTCAATACTCCCGCGCACATCAAGGCCGCCGGCATCCGCGGGATCGAGAACAATCAGACTCGGTACGTGGCCAACGCCGGCATCCCACCGCTGCGCACGGCGATCGCAGCGAAGTACGCCGGCCGGTGGAATCGCGAGGTCACGGCCAACAATGTCATGGTCTCCTTCGGTGCGATGGAGGCGCTGACTTTCGCCCTCGACGTCACCGTCTCCCCTGGTGAAGAGGTCATCATCCCCGATCCCAGCTTCCCGAACTATGTGGGACAGATCCACCGCCTCGGCGGGGTGGCGGTTCCAGTGCCGGTCACGGAGGACAACGACTTCAAATTCCGCGCCGAGGACGTTCGATCGGCCATCACCGACAAGACCGCGGCGATCATCATCAACAGCCCGTCGAACCCCTTGGGCTCGGTCATGGACCGGGCCGAATTGGAGACGATCGCGGATCTGGCCGAGGAGTTCGGCTTCACGGTCATCTCCGACGAGGTCTATGACCAGATCACCTTCGACGATGCCCAGTTCACCTCCATCGCCGAGGTGCGCCCTGGCTTCGATCGGTTCCTCGTTGTCAACAGCTTCTCGAAGACCTACGCGATGACCGGGTGGCGCTGTGGATTCGTCATCGGGTCGGTCGATCTCATCGCGCCGATGGCCTTCCTCCAGGAGGGAATCACCTCGAGCCTTCCCGGGTTCGTGCAGGAAGCGGCACTCGCAGCGATCGAGGGCCCGCAGACCGACGTCGACATGATGGTGCAGTCCTATGCGCAGCGCCGCGACCTCATCACCGAGCGCATTGCGGGCATCGACGGCATCAGCATGCTGCGCCCCGAGGCCACGTTCTATGCCTTTGCCAACATCAAGGACTGGGGACTGACCTCGTGGGAGGCGGCCACCGCTCTTCTGGAGAACCACGGGTTGGCAACGATTCCCGGCTCGGCATTCGGGGCTCAGGGTGAGGGCTACCTGCGACTGACGTTCTCCGTCGCCCCGGAGACCATTGAGACGGCCTGCGATCGGATCGCCGACTTCGCCGCGACGCGGTAATGCCTGCCGACACCTGTGACCCGGTGAAACTCAGACCGAGCTCAAGTGGCGACCCGATTGAGGCAGGAACACGTCAGGCACCGCATCCCTCGCGTAACCGGTCAAGTCTGCGAAGTCGTCGTTGGTCAAACCCGCCGATCTGAACTGAGCGACGAGACCTGACACCAGCCTCGGCGACTCCACTGGGACACGGTCTTCCTCTGGCTCTTCTGTGCGCCACCCTTTGCGGCTGATCTGCCGGTAGAAATTCTGCCGATCGGTTCCGCTCGCCAGACCAAGGCGAAATGCCCTCTCGAAGATGGCCTGCATAGAGACTCCCCACTCGAGCTTGAGAGCCAAGAGATTGGGCAGCTTCAGCGTCTTCAGCTGGTGACGGATCTCCGCCTCCGGCATCAGGAACTCGGCTGCGAACTCATTGGCCTGGGCTTCAACGTCGATCATCTCGTCATCGACATATCCGTCTGCGTGCATGACAAGATGCCCCAGCTCATGAGCCAACGTCAGGCGCTTCCGCGAAGGCGAGGACCAGGAGTTGACGATGACCAGCGGATAGTCGGAGACCCACTGCGAAAGACCATCGATTCGATGAGTGCCCAGGTCGAGTTCACAGACAATCGTTCCCGCTGTCTCCATCAGGTCCACCACAGACCTCACTGGCCCAAGTGGCACGCGCCAAGCTGTACGAACTCGACGAGCAGCCTCCGCCGGTTTTGTGAACTGATAATCGAAGGTCGGCACATGGGTTGCCGTCTGCAAAGGCGCGCGTTCGGTGAGCATCGACATATGCATCCGGAGCTCGTTCAGTTTCGCTTCGGCAGACTTCCACATCGACACCTTGGTCGACGACTGGCGGCGCATATGCGCTGACACTCCGATGGCGGCACGCATGCGAAATTCCTTGACGAGGAACGCCGGGGTGACACCAAGCTCGTCGGCAATCCTGCGGATTTCAGAGTCCTCAGGCGTCCTGGCCCCCGAAATATATCGGGAAACAGTGGCCTGAGCAGCACCGATCGCCAACGCGAGATCAGCCTGAGTCAGGCCTCGTGCGCGCATCAGTGTCTCTATGACTTCGCCTTTCACAGTTCGTCAGTTCCGGTTTCTTCGTCGCTGTCGACGAGGCCACTGAGATCAAGTTCAGGCATAGAAGTCTCGTAGACGTCTTCCACCCGGATCGTCGCCGGGCGCTCAACTTCGCGCTCGAGTGTGACGGCCCACAGGGCTCGACTATCAAGTGACTCTCGATAGGAGATGACGGCAGGACCGATTCGCCCATCCATCCACTTGTACCCGACAGCCAGATGCGTCACCTCAAGCCCATCGAGAGGAAGAGTCGGCTCATACCAACGTTTCGCCCCTTCGGTGGGGAATGCAGCGATGACGTCCCCCGCCCGGTGGCGCTTCACGCGAAGTTTGAATGAGTTCATCCATCCGATCTCACGTACCGGCTCGTCGTCAATGATCGTTGACTCCGGGGACGCGTCGATTCGACGAACGAGTTCTGCCCACACTCGCTCGTGGATGAAGCTGCTGATGAATCGCTGCGTGAATGTCGGAAACCAGGCGGGTCTGAAATCCTGGAAGTCACCCAGGTCAATGCGGGCTTGATCGACCGAATCGATCAGGGCAGTCTGAAATTCGTGCCCAACTGCGTCAAGAATCTCGTGTCCATTTTTCGCCGAAATCATACCAGTAAATATACCACCGCATTCGGAATACTGAGCCGACATCCGGACTTACACCAGGGAACCAATAGAACGCACTCCACCATTTGAGAGGCAGACATGTCGACTATCACGATCATCGGCGGCCACGGAAAAGTTGCGATGCTGGCGGCACCGCTGCTCAACAATGCCGGGCACACGGTCCGCTCGGCCATCCGCAAGGAGGAGCAGTCCTCCGAAATCGAGGCGGCGAACGCGACGCCTGTCGTCGCCGATGTCGAAAACCTCGACACCGATGCCATCGCCGAGGTGCTGGCCGGCAGTGACGCAGTTGTCTGGTCCGCCGGTGCTGGCGGATCGGGTGAGGACCACACATGGGCGATGGATCGCGATGCCGCCATCCGCGTGATGGATGCAGCCCAGAAGTCGGGTATCCGCCGCTTCGTGATGGTCTCATACTTCAATTCCCGGCTCGTCGACGGCGAAGTTCCCGGCGTCGAGAAGGGCGACGGAATGTACGCCTACTACAACGCGAAGTCACAGGCCGACGAACATCTGCGCACGAAGACCGACCTCGACTGGACGGTCCTCGGCCCCTCAGTTCTGACCCTCGAACTTGCGACACAGAAGATCACCGTGGACAGCGCCGGCGAGACCCGCGACCTGGACGTGCCCTCGACGTCTCGCGACAACGTCGCACATGT
The DNA here is from genome assembly GCF_900169065.1 of Brevibacterium aurantiacum. GTDB lineage: Bacteria > Actinomycetota > Actinomycetes > Actinomycetales > Brevibacteriaceae > Brevibacterium > Brevibacterium aurantiacum. The sequence continues at coordinate 54,232 of NZ_FXZB01000021.1, forward strand.
CATCGCCGCAGCCATTGCCGAGCCCGCGAGCTTCGGTAAGACGCTGAACTTCCACGACGGTGACACCCCCATCGCCGAGGCGGTCGCTCAGGGAGTCTGAGATCTGACCGTTCCCCGGTCACCCCGGCAGTAGCTCCCGCAGGTCCTCCCCCGCGGCAATTCGCGCGAGAAGTGCTGGTTCGCCCCAGTCGGAGGCCAGCGCCGCCTGCAGGACCTCATTCCCCGGGCCCGTCGGTGGCAGTACAAGCACTCCCTGCCGGTCACCGAGAACCAGATCACCGGGGCGGACTGTGACGCCGTCGATCTCGACCTCGCAGTCAAGGACATCATCGCCGAGGCGGCCGGTGCGTTTCGTCGTCCGCGCGATCAGTCCGGTGGCGAAGACCGGGAGTCGGTCCTGCACACGGCGCAGCGCGTCGGCGTCGGTGACGGGGCCGTCGACTACGATGCCTGCGGCACCCTGGGCGATCGCGGCCGCGGCGGTGACTGCCCCGACAGGAGCATGGAGACCGCTGGCAACCCGGATGACGAGGACGTCACCAGGCCTCAGTGTGTGCAGTGCCCGGTTGACGGCGAGCGCATCGGGTTCGCGCAGATCGAGGGTTCTGGCCGGGCCGACCATCTGCGGCCCTTCGTTGATCGGCGCCATACGCGGTGTGCAGAATCCGTCTTCGAGGAAGTGACCGAGCGTCGGGAGCTCGACCTCTCTCAGTGAGGCGATCAGTTCCTCAGAGGCCAGGTCCTCACAGTCCAGGTCCACCGCCATACCGCTCACGCCCCACCCGCAGCTTCGGAAGATTCGCTGACAACCGCGACGCATTCGACCTCAAGCGAGATGTCCCAGATCGAGACGCACACGGTGGTCCGTGCAGGCTTCGCCTCTCCGAAGAAGTCCGCATAGACACGGTTGAACGGTTCGCGTTGTTCGGGCGCGGTCAGATAGGCGTTGACCTTGACGACCTGGTCGATGCTGCTGCCGGCGGTATCAAGGACAGAGCGCAGGTTGCCCAGGCACGTTCTCACCTGGTCTTCGAACGCTTCGGGCGTGATGCCGTCGGCGGCGAAGGGCACCTGCCCGGTGGTGAAGACGAACCCATTGGCAACCACTGCCTGTGAGTACGGGCCGATACTCGGGGCCAAACCCGGGGCTGTTTCAATGCGGCGGATCATCGGTTCTCCACCCCCACCTCGGCGGTGGTGTCAGCGTTGACTCCGGCCTCGGCGGTATCGGCACGGTCGATGCTCTGCAGGCGGTTTTCGGTGAGCAGGAACAGGGCGATGAGAGACAGGACCGCGGAGCCGGCGATGTACCAGGCCATCGAGTCGGACTTGCCGGTGACGTCGAGCAGCCACACGGTGATCGCGGGGGTGATTGCCGAGCCCAGCAGGCCCGAGAGCATGTAGGACACGGACAGTCCGGAGTAGCGGATCTTCGCGCCGAAGAGCTCGGCGAGGAAGGTCGCAATCGGTCCGTAGTTCGCGCAGAAGGCGATCATCATCAGCCCGTAGGCGAGGAAGACTGCGGCGGGACTGCCGGTGTTCATGAGCCAGAAGAACGGGAAGGCGAGGATGACTTCGCCGGCGATTCCTGCGGCGATGATCGGGCGCCGTCCGACCTTGTCGGAGAGGCGGCCGAAGACCGGGATGAAGATGAGTCCGATGATGCAGGCGACAAGGACGACCCAGAGCATGAAGTTGCTCGACAGCCCCTTTTCCTGGGTTCCGTAGTTGACGCCGGAGGCAACCATGAGCGTGAATGTTGACCCGGTCGACAGGGTAGCGACGCCGCCGAGGATGACGGGCTTCCAGTAGTGGCGCATGAGGTGGGCGAAGGGCAGTTTGGCCTTCGCACCCTGTTCGCGGACCTGCTGGAAGCTCGGCGTCTCCTCGATGTTGAGGCGGATGTAGATGCCGACGGCCACGAGCAGCACGGAGGCGATGAACGGGACCCTCCAGCCCCAGGAGATGAGTGCTTCTTCGGACACGAGACCGGTGACGATGAGGAAGGCGAGGTTGGCCAGCAGGGTCCCCACGGGCACGCCCACCTGGACCATCGAGCCGTACCAGCCTCGGCGCTCCTCAGGTGCGTGTTCGACGGTCATGAGAACCGCCCCGCCCCATTCGCCGCCGAGCGCCAACCCTTGGATGATGCGCAGGGTGAGCAGGATGAACGGGGCGGCGATGCCGATCGTGTTGAAGTCGGGGACCAAGCCGATGGCCAGGGTCGCACCACCCATGACGAGGAGGGAGACGAGCAGCATGGACTTGCGTCCGAGGCGGTCGCCGAAGTGTCCGAACAGGACCGCGCCGACCGTGCGCGCCAGGTAGGCGGCGGCGAAGGTGAGGAACGCGAGGATCGTGCCCAGCGCCGGTGAGAGTTCGGGGAAGAAGACCTGGTTGAACACCAGAGCCGAGGCGGTGCCGAAGAGGAACAGGTCGTACCATTCCACGGTGGTGCCGATGACGCTGGCGGTCGCGATTTTGCGCATCTTCGCGCGATCGAGGCGAGCGCTGGCGGCTGTGCCGGTGCCCGAGTTGTCGACGGAACCGTCGTCGGTGCGAGTTGGCGAACTCATGGTGGTGCCTCCGAGAGTGCAGATGAACAGAGTTGGAAGTGACTGTCATCACTCTTCCCTGTGCGCACTCCGCCAACAATGAAATTTCACACCAGGGTGAGGCTCAGAATTGTGTATTTGCACATTTCGGCATCATCGAGCCATCCCGTGGTGGCTTGAGAATCCGTGCTCGGCCTCTTACCTCGCGGTCAAACCCTCACCCCGCCGAGGCGAGTGCCGCGTTCCAGCTTCCGTAGAACTTCCGCACTGCGGCGGCCGAAGGAACTTCGCCCTTGTGTTCGGCGGCGTATTCGCCGTAGGCCTTGTAGGTGGCACCGAGGTCCCGGTCGTCACAGTCAGCGACGAAGTCGGCGATCGCCTTGTCATACGCGGCTTCGTCGAAGCGCAGCTGGCCCCGTGCTCGACCCACCGAGCTGGTGGCCAGGCCCGCGGCCTTGAGCGCCTCGTTCCAGGAGCCGAAGCGTTGGACGGCGGTCTGGCTGGTCGGCGGCCACACACTGGCGCCCTTGGTCGAGGCCACACCCAACTGCCTGAGGACTGTGGTGCGCGCCTTCTCGTATTTCGCCGCGGTCAACGCCACCGGGCTGGGTGAGCTGCGCACGCTGGCAATGGATCCGGCCACCTCGGCGAGGGCCTTCTTCACGCCATTCTCATTCAACGTCTGATTGCGGAGTGCGACCTCAACCTCGGCGAGGATCTCGCTGTCCTTGGGACTCAGCGCGGACGTGGCAGTCGGGGCCAGGCCAGCGTCGGTCGCGGCGAGGTGGAGCAGCGCCCCGATGAGTGCGGGGGCGGCGGTGTGGGACCTGTCGGTGTCGGAGTCAGTCATCGCCTTCATCTTACGTGCGATGCCTTTCCTGCGACGCCCCTTCTCTGCGTTGGAGGAGAATGCTCATCACGAGCGGCAGGCTGCAGACGGCCACGGCCATGAGCAGTGCGGCGATCGCGGAGTCGACGATGAGGAAGTAGCCTCCGCCGAGGAGCACCATCGAGGTCGCGGCCGACACCAGGCGACCGGTCATCGTTCCGCCGATTTCGCTGCCGTCGAGGATAACGTCGATGAGCCGGGATATGACGAACCAGGCGACGAAGATGCCGAAGGTCGCCAGCAGTGACTCGGAGAGGGCCAAACGCATCGGCACCTCGAGCGCCCAGCCCAGCAGGGTAGCCGAGAACGGCATGAGCAGTGGAAGGACCGTGGCCGCCAGAGCGATGGCCGAATAGGTGAGGATCTTCCTGTGGCGGTAGGCGGTGGTCATGGTTCTTCCTTTCCGGTTCAGCCGGTGAACAGGGACAGTGCTCCGGTTGCGATGAGTGTGGTCAGCGTCGTCCAGACGACGATGGCGATGCCCTGCCAGAGCAGGATCCATGAGGTCTTGACTCCTGAGCTGACCAAGATCGTCGAGGTGATCTGAGTGGGAATGGCCAGGGGTCCGAGCAGGCTCGCGCCCGGGACTCCGAAGCGGTTGAGAAAGCGTTTGAACTTGATCCGGCCCTTCGATTCGGGCTTCTTCTGAGCGGGTGGCTCGTTGAGGAACCTTGCTTCGCCCTCCGCAGGCCCGCGTTCGTCGGCAAGGGTTGCGCTCTCGTCGGCGACGGTGGCGTCGGCCCCAGCTCCAGCCGCGCCAACCCCGACGGGAACGCTTTCCCGAGCTCGGCTCCGGCGAGCAACCACGGCCTCGCGAGCCCGGGCACCGAGCAGCACGATGACGGTGACGCAGATGAAGTTGCCGATCGCCCCGGCGAGGCCTGCGACGATCGGGTTGAGGCCGGCCCACACGCCGATGACAGCCGAGACCTCGCCCTCGACGAAGGGCACGGCCCCGGCGAGCGCGATGATGAACGGCTGCACAAGCTCGGGGACATGTGAGGCGAGACCTTGGAAGAAGGTGATGAGGGAGTTCATGATGTCCTCTGGAAGTAGTCCGATTGATTACTTCCAGTGGAAACTGTGTTCTCAGAACAGGGTCAAGCCCTGATGGTCGAACACCGGAAATTCACAGCTGAGCGGGCTTTCACACCATCACCTCGGCGGACTTCAGTTGGATTCCTTGGCCGCCTGGGCCTTCACGAACTCGATGAAGTGCTCGCGTTCTTCGTCCGAGATGTCCAAGGTCGGGAAGATCTGGAGGAAGGCTCGTTGGATGACATCGACCTGGGCGCTGTTGTAGAGCTCGGTGATCGAACCGGCGATGGCCGACTGTCCGATGCTGATGTCTCCGCGCATGCCGTGTGCTGGTGCGAGCAGCCAGGGATTCGCCTCGAGATGCGCCTTCATGCTCGGCGCGACGACCTCGGCCAGCCGCGCTCGCGTGGCTTCATCGGCGTCCTCGGCGAGATCGTCGATTTCCCTATCGGCGGGTGAATTCGTGGCCATGATCGACTTGATCTCGGTCATCGTCGTCTCGTCATAGAGCCGCGAATACAGTGACATCAGGTTGCGGTCGGGAGCTGACATCTTCGCCGCGATGTCGATGAAGCCGGCGGCGGTGTCGATCGGGGCGCCGTACTCGAGCAGCTCCGCAATCTGCCCGCGCGCCTTCTCCAGCTCGGCGATGGTCTCGCCGAGTTCGACGTCGAGACGTTTGAGCGTCAGCTGCTGCGCTTCATGATCATCTTGAATGGAGCCGATGTCAGTCAGCGGAATTCCGAGGTCGCGCAGCCGCCTGATCTGCAGAAGCCTGAGCACGTGGGCCGCCCCGTACTGCTTGTACCCGTTGCTCATCCGTTCGGGCTGAGCCAGCAGCTCGAGCTTGTGATAGTGCCGGATCGTGTTGACCGTGGTGCCGGTCAACCGCGCCAATTCGCTGGTGCTCCACCCCACTGGCCGTTCCCCTCGCCGCCGCTGCGTCTTTGTCGGACAGTGACTAGTGTATTGGCCCAGCCAGAACGCGAGCGTGTTTAGACTGAACCATGACTGAGTTCAAGATCGGCGACACCGTCCAAGTCACCTCCGGAGCCATGGCCCACAGCGTCGGCACCGTCGTCTACCTCTATGAGGAGACAGGCAAGTACCTCGTACGCACGGGCGTGGGCGCACAGGACTACTATTCCCCGGACGAGATCGAGCTGTTCAAGCCTTGAACTGCCTCCGTGACTCCATGCAGTCACGGATACCGTCGCGCTAAAGTGTATGCATGGTCGTCGAACCACCAGCCGCCGAACGGCGAGAAACGCTGGGCGTCTACTTGATTCCCTTCAGCGTGTGGGCCCTGGCAGCACTTGCTGCCGTCGTTATGTGGGCTGTCGCTCCGGCCCACAACGTCGATGGGTCGTGTGAAGGCATTGGTTTCGGCTGCTCTCCATCTCCACGCGACACGATCGCGATGCTCGCCATGTTCTTCGGCATTCCCGCGACCATCGGCTGGCTGGGGTTCTGTGCAATCGTCACGGCCCTCCTGAACAAGACGATGCGGGCGAAATGGTGGGTGCGAGGGCTTGCGTCCCTGGCTATCTGCCTCACAGTCAGCGCGATCACCGTCGCTCTCATTCTCCTCGCAGGGTGACGCCACCCCTCGACGGTTCTCAGCGCAGTCGATCCAGCGCATCCTCGGCGCGGGCGAGTCGCTTGTCTGCGCACAGCTGCCACCAGTAGTCGCCCCGTTCGCCGAGTCCGTGCTTGGCGATATTGACCCGATTGCGGGCCGCGCTCACGTCCTCGTCCGTGCCTGTCTTCTTTGCAGTCCGGACAGCGTTGCGCGCTGTGCCGAGGTGGCTTTTCAGTTCTGCGACCATATCCTCAGGCAGTTCCGGATCGGTTCTGCGCCATTTCCGGCCCTTGATGACCATCCATTTCTGCGCATCGGTGTATTCGCACTCCCCCTCGTGGCCCATGATCAACAGTCTGTTCTCCTTCGAAGACTGTGTCCACATCGCGTGTCCACACGATGTTCTGTGGGCGCTGAGAACCGACATGTCCGCCCTCAATGAGAAGATGGCACAGTGCCCGACACTGACCATGCTTCGTCCCATCACGCTGCCGGCTGGCGTGATGCCTTCGCCTCCCTCGCCGAGGTGGCTCCGCAGCAGCATACGCCTGTGGCCCTGGGATTCGAGCTCGTCGAGGTCGTGGCCCGCACCTGGTTCGAACCGAAGCACTCCGTCGTGCTGGAGAAGCAGGAGGTCTCCCCCGGCTCCAATCCCAGCCTTGCGATCCGCCCGCTGATCCTCAGCGAATCCGGCAACTGGGTGAAGAAGTCCCTGACCTGGCGCACCATCGATCGCATGGCCAGACAGTTCAACGTCGATCCCCGCCACCAGGAATGGTTCACCCAACTTTCGGGACTGCGCACCCGGGACAAAACCGACTTCACACCCGATGGCGCGCCGTACAACCTCGGCGATTTTCACACTCCGCTGCTGTGGGACATGTTCGCTCAGGCCGCCGAACTTGGGATCGAACTCGTCGGCGTCAATCAGGGCATGGACGTGCACATCGGGCGTGAGTCAAAGGCGATCATCGACGTCAACCGGGTGAAGAACCAGCTGCGGGTGCAGCCACGGGTCACGATCGATGAACGCGAATTCTCACCAGGACTGACCAAGCCCATCTGGACGCACGGGTTCTTCGGTGTCGACCTGCGCACAGGGTTCACGGTGACCTTGGCTCCGGCGGCCAAACCCACCGCGCAGTCGGCACTCTCAGTCTTCCAATCAACTGGCCCAATCACGATCCCGGCGAACGAGTCCGAAGAATTCTTCGAGGAGTACTACCCATTGCTGCGTACTTCCGCCGAGGTCGTGAGCACCGACGAGACGGTGAAGTTTCCCCAGTTCAGCCAGCCGCGGCTGGTCCTCTTCATGGTCTACGGTGCGAAGGACCACCTGAGCCTGCAGTGGTACTGGGAGTACTCGGGACCGCGCCGGACCCTGCCCGTGGTGCCCCTGTCGAAACTCGGCACCTCCGCCATCCGCACCACAGCCGGCGCTCGCCCCACCCCGACTCCGGACCCGCGCGACAATCGCGACCTTGAGCATGAGGGCGCTGTGCTCGACCAAGTCGCGTCCGTCCTCGCCGAGACCCAACCGCCGGGCCACCCCCGCGACATGGAGCTCTCCGACGTCGACACCGCGGACTTCGTCGTCAACGTCCTGCCCGGGCTCGAGGAGATCGAGCACGTCAAGGTCATCACGCGCGGGAAGAAGCAGCCCTATCGTGAGCTCGGCGGGGAACCGAACATCACGATCACCTCGGTCGAGTCGGAGAAGAACGACTGGTTCGACCTCGGCTTCCAGATCACCATCGACGGCAAGCCCATCCCCTTCGTCAAGCTCTACAAAGCCCTGGCGTCGGGGACGAAGAAGATCAAACTCGTCGACGACACGTTCCTGTCGCTGAACAAACCCGCCTTCGACAAACTCAAGGCACTCCTGGCCGAGGCCGATCTCATCCCCGAGTGGGAACCCGAGTCGCCCAAGATCACGCGCCTGCATGTGGGCCTGTGGTCGGAGTTCGAGGAGCTCGCCGATGAGACTCTGCCCGCCCAGTCCTGGCAGGAATCCGCGCAGGCACTGCTCGACCTCGACCACCTGCCCGCCGTCGAAGTCCCTCACCTGAACGGCGTCACCATGCGGCCCTACCAGGTGCAGGGATTCCGGTGGCTGGCGCTGCTGCACAAGTGCCACCTCGGCGGGATTTTGGCAGACGATATGGGCCTGGGCAAGACCCTGCAGACCCTGGCACTCATCGCCCACGCAAAGGCCGAGCACGCGAACTCTGGGAGCGGGGAACCGCACCCGCCGTTCCTCGTCGTCGCTCCCACCTCGGTGGTGGACAACTGGGCAAAGGAGTCCGCGAAGTTCACCCCTGACCTCGACGTTCGTGTCGTTTCCGAGTCGACGAAGAAGAGGCAGAAGCCCCTCGCCGAGGTGGTCGCCGGTGCCGATCTCATCGTCATGTCCTATGCGATGCTGCGCCTGGACGAGGACCCGATCTCCCGCCTGGACTGGGCAGGGTTCATCCTCGATGAGGCACAGTTCGTGAAGAACAGCTCCTCGCAGGTCCACAAGGCCGCGAAGTCGGTCAACGCACCCTTCCGCCTGGCTCTGACGGGCACTCCGCTGGAGAATTCTCTACGCGATGTGTGGTCACTGTTCTCCATCACCGCACCTGGACTCTTCCCCAGCTCGCATCGTTTCGAGAAGGAATACGTGCGGCCCATCGAAGGTGGTGAGGATCCGGGACGAATGGGACAGCTGCAGAAGCGGATCAGGCCGTTCATGCTGCGCCGCACGAAGGATCTCGTCGCAGCCGATCTGCCGGAGAAGCAGGAGCAGGTCATCAATGTCGAGCTCAATGCCGCGCACCGCAAGCTCTACGATCGGGTGCTGCAGAAGGAGCGGAAGAAGATCCTCGGCTTCATCGACAGCGAGTACGACAAGCAGCGGTTCATCGTCTTCCGGTCTCTGACCCTGCTGCGCATGCTCGCCCTGGACCCGCGCATCGTCGACGGCGAACACGAAGGTGTGCCCTCGTCCAAGCTCGCCGCCCTCATGGAACGCCTCGAGGATGTCGTGGCGGAGGGCCATCGCTCGATCGTATTCAGCCAGTTCACCTCCTTCCTCGACAAGGTGGCCGAGGATCTCGATCGCCGAGGTGTCCCCTGCGTCGTCCTCGACGGCTCGACTCGCAATCGCGGGCAGGTCGTCGACGAGTTCCGGTCCGGTGCGGCTCCGGTGTTCCTCATCAGCCTCAAGGCCGGCGGGTTCGGCCTCAATCTCACCGAGGCCGACTACGTCTTCCTCATGGATCCGTGGTGGAATCCGGCAACGGAGAATCAGGCGATCGACCGGGCGCACCGGATCGGGCAGACGAAGAATGTCATGGTCTACCGTTATGTCGCCGAGGGCACGATCGAGGAGAAGGTCCTGGCCCTGCAGAAGAAGAAGGCCGAGCTCTTCGACTCCCTCATGTCCGATGGCGGAGCCTTCGAAGGGCGCGGCCCCAACGGTCAGGCCTTCAGCCAGACGGTGACGGCCGAGGACATCCGGGGACTGCTCGAGGAGTAGCTTCAGGGACTAAGCCGTATCGGAACGGCCGTCCGGTGTAGGTGTCAGACGATCGACTCAGTCGCGACAGAACACGGAGCGTCCCGGGCTGCTGCATTTCGCGCTCTCGTCGAGCTCACCGAGGCCGGAATACTCAGACGCACGACGAATCACAAGGGCAAGATCGTCTGCTTCACTGCAGATCGCCACCTGGCATACGTCGAGTTGACCGAGTCGGCCAACCGAGGACGTTGAGCAGCGCACGAATACCACCAAAGCTCAGGTCTCGGCGACGATATCCGAGACGGAGCTTGCACCCGAGTGACTGGTCAGCACATTCATCATGTGCGAGCGCGCTCGTTCGATGCCGCTCAGCGCCGTGGTCCGGATGACTTCGGCATCTCGGCCGGCGATGGCATCGACGAGGCGACCGTGGTTGACCGCCTTCTCAGGCCGCCCGATCTCCTTGCGGAGGTTGAGGCAGCGCTCAATCTCCTCATGGATCGACCGGACGGCATTCGTGAGCAGAGGGATGCCGGCGACCTCGGCGATGCGGACATGCAGCTGAGCATTGCGCTCGTTGAGCAGAGCCTTGTCTGCAGTGTCATCCATGCTGAGTGCGCTCAACTCGACAAGCTCTTCCAGCTCCTCGGCGGAGACCCGCTCAGATGCCAATACGGCGGCTTCGGGTTCGACCATCTTCCGCAGCGCGTAGAGATCCTGGATCTCGCTGAAATCGATGGGCTTCACGAAGGTTCCGCGCTTGGGCCTGACGATGACAAGCCCCTCCCGGCGAAGGGTGTTGATCGCTTCTCGAACGGGAGTCCGACTCATTCCGTATTGGTCGGGGAGTTCCGAATCGGAGAGCATCGCTCCTGGTCGGAGCTTCGCTTGAACGATCTCACGCTTGAGTTGAGTGTAGGCCTGATCGGCCATCGCCACCTTTGCCGCCACTCAACACCGCCTTCCAGATAAGTCTGTCATCACCAATCGAACACCCATTGACCCAGCTCGGCAGGTATTGACTTCGACAGCTTCACATCCTAGCATTCTTGTTATATATTTCACGGATATAACTAGTATGCATGTGAATGCAGACGTAATGCAGGTACTGAAGAGGACCTCACACAACGACGTGCTTTGAGAACCACGGCCCACCGAAAGGTATCTAATGAAATCCGATACGGATGACCACACTGACGTGAATCCGGACAACCGCCTGTACCGTGCCCTCTCAGCGATCGAGCGAGCAGGGAACAGACTTCCGCACCCTTTCTGGCTGTTCGTCATCCTCTGCGTTCTGCTCGGGATCACGAGTGCCATCCTGGCCGGACTCGGCGTCTCCGTGACACTTCCCGCCAACGGCGAGACAGCAGCGGTGAAGAACCTCTTCTCGCTCGACGGCGCACTCTTCGCCATTGAGAACGCGCTGACGAACTATGCGACATTCCCGCCGCTTGCGATGATCGTCGTCGTGCTCCTGGGCGTGAGTATCGCCGAACGCAGCGGACTGCTCACTGCGCTGCTGCGCATCACTGTCGGCAAACTGCCCAAGGCCTGGTTGACCTTCTCCATCGCGTTCGCTTCGATGATCGCCCATGTCATGTCAGACTCTGCATATCTCGTCATGATCCCACTCGGCGCCCTGGCATTCAGGACTGCCGGCCGCAGCCCTCTGCTCGGCCTCATGGTCGCCTATGCAGCGACCGCGGTTGGCTTCAACGCGAGTCCGCTTGTGACTCCTTCCGACGCCATTCGCGCCTCGCTGTCTATGGCGGCTTCGCACATCGTCGACGAAAGCTACGTCGTGACGCCCTTCGCCACCTACTTCTTCACGGCGGCATCGTCCGTCATCCTGGCGATCACGATTGCCGTGGTTGTCGACAAAGTGCTCAGCCGCCGTCCGGAGTTCTCGCCCGATCGTCTCTCAACCGATTTCAATGTGTCAGACAAGCTCTTCAACACGGACTCGACGAAGCTCTCGGGCAGCAGCACCGTCGAGCTCAGCGCCGAGGAGCGCCGTGGACTCATCGTCTCCGGCGTCGTCTTCGTCATCGCAGTTGCGGGTATCGCTCTCATGCTCATGCCGGATTCCCCGTTTCGCGGGGAGAACGGCAGCATCGTCCAGTCGCCCGTGCTCAAGAACATCGCGATCTTCATTTCCGTCGTCTTCGGACTGCTGGGAATCGTCTATGGCCGGATCACGCGATCGATCCCCACCCTCGGCGAGGTTCCACCTGCGATGGCGGAGGGCATCCGCACCCTGGCGCCGGTCCTCGTCCTGTTCTTCGTCGTCTCACAATTCCTCGCCTACTTCGAGTGGACGAACATCGGGTCAGTCCTCAGCGTCAATGGGGCTGCGCTGTTCAAGCACCTCAACGCCCCGCATCTGGTTCTTCTGCTCATCATCGTCGCCGCAATCTGCGTGCTCAACATGCTCATCACCAGCGGTTCCGCAATGTGGTCGATTCTCGCTCCGGTCGCCGTGCCGCTGGTCATGTACATCGGCATGCGCCCGGAGTCCGCAATGGTCGCGTTTATGATCGGTGACTCCGTGACCAACTGCCTCACACCGCTCAACGGCTACTTCGTGCTGGCGCTCGGCTACGTCCAGCATTTCCGAAAGGGAGCCGGAGTCGGGACCATGCTCTCGTTCACGCTTCCGATCGCCGTATCCGTACTCGTCGTGTGGACGATCTTCTTCGTCATCTGGTATCTCATCGGAATTCCGCTGGGCCCGGGAGTCCCTGTGAGATGACCTCTCCTCTGACGCCGCAGGTGAACACCTGAGCACTGGCCTCATCACTCAACGTCAATCGCACCAATAGAAGGGATACCATCTTGGGAATCATCACCATCATCGGAGCAGGCAACGTCGGACAGACGATCGCTGGTCACATGTCTCTGCTCGGGCACACCGTGCGTATGTTCTCGCGCTGGAACGACGAGTTCCAGCCGATCAGGGATCGGGGCGGCATCGAGCTCTTCGGTGAGATCAACGGAACAGCAATGCCCGATTCGCTGACTTCCGATCTCGTCAAGGCCGTCGAGAATGCCGACGTCGTAGTCATCGCCGCCCCTGCATTCGCCCACCCGTCCATCTCGGCCTCGCTGGCCCCGGTGCTCGAGCCTGACCAGCTCGTCGTCTTCCAGCCCACGGTGCTCGGCAGCGGCGTGGAGCTCTCGCGTCAGTTCCTGCTCAATGACAGGGAACCGTGCCTCATTGCGGAGAGCGGTACAAGCCTTTACACCTGCCGTCTGAAGGAACCGGCCAAGGTCTACGTCGGAGCAGTCAAAGACTCCATTCAGATCTCCGCAATCCCCAGCAGTCGGTCCCAGGAGGTCATCGACCGCCTCGTTCCGTTCTTCGGCGAACACTACATTCCAGCTGCCGACAGCTTGTCGGTGGGGCTGAGCAACTCCAATCCGATCTACCACGTGCCGCCGGCAGTGCTGAATTTCAAGACCGTCGAAGATGCAGAGCGTCTGCCGCAGCATTCGCTCGTGACGCCACGCATCGGTGAGGCCATCGATGCGCTCGACAAGGAGCGCCTTGCCCTAGCTGCTGCTCTCCACACCGAGACAACGAGCTTCTGGCAGTTTCTCGACGATGCCTATGGTGTCAATGAGGGCAGCTTCGTGGAGAGAGTCATCCAGGGATACGGTCGGCAGTCCTTCCCCGAGCCGGACTCCGTGAAACATCGGTACTTCACCGAAGACATTCCCTTCGGACTCGTCATCTGGAGCTCGTTGGCCAAGCAGCTCGGCCTGGCCATGCCGTTGACCGACGGGTTCATCGCGATCAGCAATGTGCTGTGCGGCACCGACTTCTACCAGGACGGTCGCACCGCCGATGCCCTCGGGCTCAAGGACGGAAGTGTCGACGACATTGTCGACGTGTTCCGTAACGGAGTGCGCTGATCCATAGGGGCCCGGCCATCTTGGCCGGGCGCGGGCAGCTCGCGGTCAATCGACTGTGCTGCAGGCAATGACCGCGCCGGCAGGATCGGCGATGACAGTGTTGCGATGTCCATCGGTGTCGAAGGGAGCAACCAGTACTGCCCCACCCAGCGACGCAGCGTCTTCAGCAATAGAGTCTGCGTCGGCGACGGCGAAGTTGATGCTCCAATGCTGGGGAGTATTGCCGGCGTCGACGACGAGTCCGATGCTCTGATCCGCGAGAGTCCATTGTGAGAAGGGAGCATCCGGCACGGGCCGAAGCTCCCAGCCGAAGTCGTGCCCGTAGAATTCTCGCGCGGCTTGGACATTCGTGCTGTGCAGTGACGCCATCGCCCACGTCCCTATCTCGCCGGTGGCTTCAGCTCCGGCATCGTTGCCAGCTTCCCGGATGCAGAAGGGCACACCGGTGGAGTCGGCGACGATGCTCATGCGGCTGGTCGAGTCCCAGTCGAATGGGGCCATCAGGCTGCTGCCACCGGCCGCGTCCACCTCGGCGAGCGCATGCGCAAGGTTCTCGACGCGAACGTGCATCAGCCAGGTCGGAGGAACCCCGTCGGGTGACTGGCGAATGCTCGCGACTTTCTTCCCGTCGGCGAGCGCAAGGAGTGGCTCAGAACCATCGGATACACCCGGAGCATTGTCGAAACTCCACCCGAACAGCGCTGCATAGAATTCGGCCGCGGCGCTTGGGTCCGGCTGAAAGGTTTCGACCCAGAATGGAGCCCCAGCCGGGTACCTGTCATCGTGTGGCATCGTTGCCTTTCGAGAAGCAGTCCATAGTCTCGTTCACTCAGACCGTGATGGTCGAGGAGTTTTGGGAACAGTTCGCAGGCTGAGCGCGGCAATACAGATCAGAATAATCCCTCCACCCGTTAGCACTCCGGGTGCAGCTCCGACGATGAATTTGGGGATGGCCTCGGTGGACATTCCGACCTGACCGATTCCGAAGAGGTCGATGGCGTGCGGTGCGAGGATTCCTCCGATGACGAAGACAACGCCGATGATGCCGGCAACTCGGGCCCCACCTCGGCGGTGGATGATCGCCATGATGGCGACAACGACGGCAGCGAGGACCGTGACCACGATTCCTGCCGGGCCAGACATTGTGGAAGGCATCATGGCGCGACTCCTTCCGGACCAGGGCCAAGACGTACGGAGCCGTCGGTCCGAGGAGACTGAGCAGCGGGGACACCGCTTGGCTTAGTCGCAAATGCCAACCCGATGAGGACAAGACCCCCAGCTTGAAGCACCACGCCCAGTGTCATGACGACCCACTGAACAGCCGGGACGCCGGTGGCCAGGCCCAGCGATAAGCCGAAGAGCATCCAGGCCAATTCGAAGAGCTGACAGAACAGCAGCAGTGCGGTGCCGATGATCCCAAGCAGTCGGGTTCTGCCGCGTCCGCGCCAAGCAAACAGCGCAAGACCGACGAGGCAACAGAACATCGGCGTCACGATCCCCGTCACAGTCCCAAAGAGAAAAGCCAGGTCCATAGTTCGCCAGACTACCAAAGTCGTGTTGCCTGCTCGGCGGTTCTTCAGAGCCACGACAATGAATGCGAGGCCCACCGTGCCGGACCGTCTTGCGACCACTCCTTCGCTGTTGCAGTCGCTGAGTCAGCCCTCGAAGTAATAGCTCGAATGCGCCGCACACCGGGGGTTGAACGGCGCCGCGCACTCGGGACACGAGTCGGCACTCCGGTACGTGTCGATCGTCAGCTCTGCCCAGCACATTCCGCAGAGGATGGCCGCCTGATCCCACTTCTCACGCGGCCATTGCTGCGCGGAATGATCGGTCGTCTCGGCATGGCAGAGGTGGCACGGATAGTACCGGTCGCAGCACGCAAAGCGAATGGCGATGATGTCGAGCTCGGTCGCATAATGCTCACACCGCGTGTGCTCATCGACCGTCTTGCCATAGACCTGAGGAGATCGAGACACCCCGCACCCGCCTTCCCCTGTCTGAACCGCTGCCAGTTCTCACCCTAACGGCCGACGCGCCCCGTCCGAGTAGAGTGAAATCCCCGAACCGATGAGGATCCATGCCGCAGCCTGCCAAGTTCGTCACCCCCTTCGCCGAGGTGGCCCTGAGCAACATCACCCGCGACTACCCGTACGCGGCCCACCAGGTCGCCGGGTCACCTGCCGACATCGTCGAACCGCGAGAGAAGAACCCAGCCTTCGCGAACTCCTTCGACTGGCACTCCAGCGTCCACATGCACTATCTGCTCGTGTCCCTGCTGGCCACGCCAATTGCCCGAACGGCTCCGTGGCGCGACGAAGCGATAGACGCCCTCACCGCCCACCTGAGCCCCGCGAAGCTCACCGCCGAGTCAGCTTTCCTCCGCGAGAATTCGACCTGGGAGCGCCCCTATGGTTGGGCTTGGGCAGTCGAGCTCGTCCGCGCCCTAGAGAGGAGTGAGGAACCGCGACTGCGTGATCTGGCTTCGGGCGCCGAGGTGCTTGCCGGGACTGTTTTTGATCTGACCGTGGCCTGGCTGCCGAACATGCCCGAGCCCGTCCGGCACGGAATCCACCCGAACACCGCTTTCGGTCTGCGTCGGATCCTCATCGGTGCCCGTGACCAAGGCCGACAAGACGTCGTCGACGCGATAGCAGGTGCTGCTCGTCGCTGCTTCGCCGATGATCATGCGTGGAATTTCGCCCAGGAGCGCAGCGGCCAGGACTTCCTCTCCCCCGGCCTGTGCGAAGTCGACCTCATGGCCGAGGTACTGGCCGAGGATGAACTCGCCGTCTGGCTACCCGATTTCCTCGCGGAACTGACACCGGAATCACCTGCACTGTCGCCCGTCGAGGTTCCCGACCCCACCGACGGCTACCAAAGTCACCTCTACGGTCTCGGGCTGTCGGTCGCCGCTTCGATCATGCGTCTGTCGCCTCGCCTGCTGCAGATCGCTGAACGTTCGGGCAATCTTGACCTCGCGGACCGGGCCAGGGGATTCTTCACCACGGTCGACGAGCTCATGGCTCCCGGTCTAGAGGCGGCGGTCTCCGACGAGTACATGGCCTCACATTGGGTGGCGACGTTTGCGTGGGAGGCCCTGGAACTGCACAATCGTCAATTCGCCGAGGTGGCCGATCGTTCGTCAGTGCCCACGGTCGGACGGTGATCAAGGTCGGAGAGGTCGAGGACGAACCGATGTCTCACGTCGTTTTGCTGGAGTCGTTCGAGTGCTGCCAGGGTCATCGCAATGTCGATGACTTGGTCACCGGTCAGCAATGCCTATGCGGCAGACAGTAGCGAACCCGAATCGGTCCATGAATCCCGTCGGACCTTTCTGCGCGAGTGTGTCAGCCAGGCGGTCACACCCGAGTGATGTCGCGGAGTGAAACATCTGCCTGCCCCTGCTCTGCGGAGCCGGCCTCCCTCTCACGTCGCATACGCGATCGGTAACTGTGCGGCGATTCGCCCACATTTCGTTCGAACGCGGAGTTGAATGAGCTCTCCGATGAGTAGCCCAGGCTGGCGGCGAGCTGTCGCATACGCGAGTCCGGTGATCGCAGCTCTCGCTTGGCCAGAAGTATCCGCCACCGCACCAGATAGGTCAGTGGCGGCATCCCTGCGACCTCGCGAAAGCGCACACCGAACGGCGAGCGCGACATCGCCGCAGCCCGGGACAGATCATCAAAACTCCATGCAGCCTCCGGATGTCGGTGAATGAGAAATCGCAAACAACATCCGACAGAAGGCGCATCCAGAAGTGGACGTCAGAGCTTCGACCTCTTCTCAGCATCGTCAAATCTACTTCAGCTGCTCCGGACGAGGTCGACCTCGACCTGACGATGCAACCTGTTGTGGACGGCTACGATATTGGATTTCAGAGTTCAGCAAGCGACGGCATACGCCTTCGCTGGTCCTACCTTCGGTCGCTTGCGTCCGTCTCAACCGAAGGTCAAGGTTCGCATCCCGGTCTGCTGATACTCGATGAGCCAGCCCAGCAGGGTATCGAAGCCGATTCCGTCGTCACGTTTTTGGATATTTTGGCGAGTATGTCTACTAGTACACAGATGCTTATCACGACAAGTGAACCACCCGCACGCCTAGCTGATTGGTTAGGCGATACGGAGTTTCAGCTCATCGACCTCGGGGACGAACGGCTTCTAAAGTTGCTTGAGGCGGAATAAAGCGTACAAAGCGTCCTTAGTAGCCGGATTTCAACACTCGACCACACAAGGACACCCACTGCCCTTGACAGTATGCGGCCAGCCGCCGAAGGCAGCACGACCACCCAACCAACTGAGCTCAAGAAGTAGCTTCGGAGGAGAATCGCCAGAAATGGGAGGACGAGTAAACACGATAGGATTGAGATATGGACAGCAGGAGTGGTGTGCAGATTGATAATGTGTGGTTAGTTCATCCGGAGCGCGCTCAGAAGACGAAACTTGGAGATCGCACTGTAGACATCGGCAAGGTGAACCATATCTGGGTGGGAGTTCGCGGTGTGACATACCACCAGCATGCTCTGCGGAGAGCACGGGGAGCACCATTCGGTAAGCTGGTTCCACAACGCAACAACCCCTATGACAGCACAGCTATCGCTATCAACGCTGAGGGGGCAGTGATTGGTTACGTGCCCCGAGCCATGGCTTACGTACTGTATTCACAAATTGGGCATCTAAGCCATCAAGGCCACCCGCGTCAAGTGCCAATCCGCATACAAACGAACCCCGATAACGGCAACTTGTCAGCCTGGGTTTGCGTGCCGACGAGAAAAGGTATCGATAAACTTGTGCCAATCAAAATTCTCCATAGCAATTTCCTTCCCCTGTGGGATGCATTGCCTTCGGCTCTGCGCGAGACGATCGCCAAGGACGCCTTTCACCTGAGCGACGAAACTGGCGCAGCGCTGTGGGGATACACGAACCACGCACCTGAATTTTGGCTGAGCGGACAGTTCGACGCGCAGAACGTAGACATTGGAGTCACGCTCGCGTTAAAACGAATGCGTGAACTGAGGAATCGAAAAGTTGAACAGAAGCGAAAGCGACGGAACAAGAATATTGTCATTGACAACCACGCTGGTTTAACAAATGCGGAGATCGCAGTTAAACACGATGTAAGTAAAGCGGTGGTCTACTCGGTCCTCAAAGAGGCAGGGCTCTCGGCTGTGAGGCCAAAGACCGCTGCCACCGGTCTCACAGAATCGCATCGCAAGAGCATTGTCGGGCGCGCTCAGCGCTGCATTCATGCAGCAGATCTGCAAGTCGGCGGTGCATCGCGATCGGAGATCGCATCTGAAATGGGCACGAGCGTCAAAACTATAGAAAAGTACCTCCCTGATGGAAAATTCTACCGAGAAATGTCCCTCAACCCTGGGAGGAAGCTCGCGGCATTATCGATCACGAAAGATTTGCCGATCGGAGACATTTCAGATGACGAGTTGCGGCAAGCTCGAATCGACGCTGTCGTAATTTTGACACTCAACTTGTCTACAGGCCCCAACCTCGAGTGACTGTGCCTTCCGCTCGAAGGCCGAACAGCTACCTCGATTCTCGAAAACGGTGCGCTGAAAACCAATGAGGCCTCAGAAATTGCGAGTACTTCCGATAGGTAGTCACGGAAACATTTCCCACTCAATACTCCACCCAACCATCGGGGAGGCCACCTTCTTGAACCTTGGGACTATGTGCGATGTCGATGCAGGATAGGGAAGGTTTGAACGAAGTTCGTAGACATATCACGGCCTCTCGAACCTCCGTTCTGCCTACGTGCCTTTGGGATTCCTCCAGTACTCGGTACCGCGTTACTGGAAAACGGTGTCGGCGTCGATAGCTTCAATCAAGTCCTTGCGCACATTTGACATGATGGAATCTAAGACTGTCAGCTTGCTATCAGCACCGAGGATCGATTCATGCCAGGCGATTGTGTGATGGTTGTTGGGTCTCAGCTTCCAAGGAGCGTGAACCGCGCCAAAGCGCAGGTGCGCTGTCGCTTAGTCGCGTCGGTGAACAGCTTCTCCCGCAGACACCGTGGTCTCCACAAAAATGTCTCCCAGTTCAGCAGAAGCCATCGCAAACGGGTCCCGGTCGAGAATCGCGAAGTCCGCTGATTTGCCAACCTCGATGCCGCCGGAGACATCGTCGTAGCCATTGGCGTAGGCTGCATCGATTGTGTAGGCACGCAGTGCCTGGTCTACGGTGTTCTTCTCCTCGCTGAGCAGCGGTTCATTCTGCGCGACACCGTCCTATCCGTGGGGATCATTGTGCGGGGCCGTTCAGTCGACTGCCACGTGCATGCCCCAGATCGGATCGGGACTTGAGACGGACCAATCGCTGCCGAAAGAGAGTCGGACTCCTGCGTCTCGCATCGAGGCGAAGATGAAATGGTGAGACTGCTGGTCGTCGTGGAACAACGGGAGTTTGGTATCGACGAGGATCGAGTCGCGCCGGGCCCACAAGGGTTGCACATTGGCGACTATTTCGGCCTCGGCCATCCGTGCCAGCTCGATGAGATCGGCGATGTCAAGGTGAGCGCCCTGATGCCGACGCTGCGGCGAGGGGCGACCGTTCTGGGTCAGTGCGTCGACTGCCAGCTTCAGTGCATTGTCGCCAACGGCGTGGATGTGGATGTCGAAGGCATTGTCTTCGAGTCCGGAGACGATCTCGTTGGGCTCCTCGGCTTCGAACATCAGCCGACCATTTTCGTGATCGTGACCGCGGTACGAGTTTTTGGGCGCGCCGATGAGGTCTTCACATACGCCGTCGAGCATGATCTTCACGACCGTGGCCTGCAGACCATCTCGGCGCCGGTTGCCGTCGATGCCCTGAATCGCAGCTAGTCGTTCTCTGATGGTCTCGCTCTGCTGGACATAAGGCACGGCTCGGTCCCACCACAGTGCGGCCGTGAGCTTGCTGGCGAATCCACCCGCCTCAGCTATCGAGACGAACGAATGGAAGGTGTCATGCGGGGAGCCGGTGAGGACTCCGACGCCGGCGTCCTACTAGCCAATGATCCCCAGCGAATGTAAGTACTTCTGTAAGTCGTGCAGTGCCCATTCCAGATCCTCTGAGGTGACCGACGGGAGCAGCCCCGTCACGAGTTCCGCTGCGGCTACGAAAGGCAGCCCTGCCAGATTGCCGTCGGTGTCCTTGACGATGCGTCCTCCATCGGGTTCTGGTGTCTCGCGGGTGATTTCGGCGATCTCGAGGGCGCGGATATTCACCCAGTTGCCGTGAGCGTCGTGGCTGGTGATGGCGGCAGGACGGTCGCTGACGACGAGGTCGAGGTCGCGACGGTGAGGGAATCCATCGGTGAAGACGTCCCCGTACCAGCCGGACCCGAGCACCCATTCGTCGTCCGGATGTTCTCTGGCATAGTTGGCGATGTGATCGAGGTAGACCTGGTAGCCGTGGATGTCGTCGAGGTTGCACCCCATCATGCTCGGCCCGCCGAGGACGGGATGGGCGTGAGCATCGTGGAGCCCGGGGTCAGGGCCCGACCGGCCAGGTCGACCACCTCAGTGTCGGTACCGGTCACTGCCCTGCAGAAAGGGTGAAGAGCCCGATCGGCTGCTTCACCTTTGAGCCTGGCGACTGGGCGTTGCCGGGATTGTCGGCACCACGAGTGGCATCGACTGAGTGGGATTCGGACATGACTTCCTCGGCATGTTGGGTGCTCTGACGAACAGTTTTCGCGTGCAAGCAACCACAGCGCTTTGAACGTTGGGGAGCGTGTGGCTAGGACGTTTTGAGCCTAGTGAGACTCGTTCGCGAGTTCCAACAGTCGTTCTAGATGGTCACTGGCTGACTTTCTGATGGGTGGTGTTACACACCGACAAGAGGCCAAGAAGTGCTTGATGACGAGCCGAAAATCAGCAAAGTCTTGTAACCCAGAAAACAAGATCTAACCGGGACAAATGTGAGGTAGCAACACTTACGCGCCTCTTCCAAGTGACAGATTCTTCCAATAACGTCACATTCCGAACGACGGAGCTAGCTTAGGCTAGTCTGTATCCAATAGACTAAGACGATGTGATGGCCCGCGCTGCCCCGGTGCCTGGATCACAAATTCGAGAAAGTGACTATGTGTGAACATTTCGTATGACAAGCTATGGCTGCGACTGCGCGAACGAAACCTGACTGGAAAAGATCTACAGACCCTAGCCGAGATCAGCAGCCAGACCCTCGCACGAATCCGCAAGAACGAAAGTGTTCGCACTGCAACTCTGGTCAAGATCTGCGAGGCACTAGACTGTGACCTTTCCGACATCATCGATGATGACTCAAACCGCGGAGACAACACAGCACCACCCGCCCTCCCGGGAACTCATACAGTTGCCTCGTTTTTCGCAGGCATCGGCGGTTTCGATGTCGGTTTTGAACGCCATAAGTTTAGGACCGAGTATCTTTGTGAAATCAATGATTTTTGCAACAGCGTGCTCACTCGACACTGGCCCGGAGTCCCCCGTGGGTACGACATCAACGCGATTACCCCAGACGAGATCCCAGATGTAGACGTCTGGGTGGGAGGTTTCCCCTGCCAGGACATTTCAGTCGCGCGCGCGAGACTAGGAAGGTTAGGACTCAATGGCGACCGATCGGGACTATTCTACCGATTCGCTGAATTGATCGAGATCAAACAACCTGAAGTCGTACTGCTTGAGAACGTAGCCGGACTATTGAACTCGAACAATGGACGTGACTTCGGGGTTATCCTGCAACGCATGACGAGGCTCGGATACTCCGTATCATGGCGCATGATGAACACTCGCTACTTTGGAGCACCACAGTCTCGAACAAGGATCTACATTTGCTGTTGGAAAAACAATCGGAACAAGGCGCTCCGGTCGATGTTTGAGGCATCAAAAGTGGAAAAGCCCGCCAACGAAAGACGAGACTTCATCGAACCTGGCGTACCGATTGGCACCTACCCAATGGCGCCGCGAGTCGCGTACTGCCTAGCAGCGACCTCCGGACGCCACACCGGTACCGACTGGTCTCGAACCTATGTGGTGTGCTCCGAAGGAGTGCGACGCATGACACCCCTCGAGTGCGAACGAATCCAAGGATTTCCCGATGGCTGGTCTATGCCATCGCTAGCGATGAGGGACACCAACGACCCTGACGACATCGACACCTTAAGATACACAGCACTGGGCAACGCCGTTTCCGTTCCAGTAGTGGAGTGGATTGCGTCAAGAATCAGAGAACAACTAGACAAGACTGATGACCATCCGATGACGAATGACGCCATTCAATTAGCCGTACCCGGATTCGAAAAGGCACGCTGGGATCATGGGCACCTCGATGAAACCGATTTCACGGATGAAAACGCCAAATGGAAATGGGCGAAAGCGGGCCTTGCAACGGGCTCCAGCGTTCTTGGACACAACATCCCGCCTGCGCCATCTGAACCCGTAATTACGAATTTCGCACTATTGGCCGAAAGAAAACCCGCGCATCCGCGGTACTACTTGACACCAAATGCAGCGGAAGGAATCATCAGACGCGTCACGCGCCAACGCCGCTCACTGTTCCCGCCCCTGCATGAAGCACTGGACTCGCTTAGAATGAAGAAATAGAACACACAAACTCCAACTCAGCTAAGATACGAGGAACGAGAAGCCATAAAACAAGTCTGGGAGAGCAATGAACTATGCAACGGTCAGGCTTGGCAAGGACAGCGTCAGTGATATAACCGACCTAGTCAATGCACACGCCGGTGCCCAAAGTGAAAGCTACAGCATAAAGACAAGGTGCAAACAATTTCCCCCAGACGTTGACGCCGGCGACTTGGCCTTCGTCTGGCTTGGCTCCGACAACGGAAAAGGTCAGAAGACCCCGTGGGTGCAAGGGTTCAGGGCAATAGCACGTTTTGCTCATATTGAAAGAGTCGAGTCCAGGGACGAAGACACGGAATTTGAGCTCTCCGTTGACTACATATTCAACGAATCCATAAACCGTGTGGACTTCCTACGCGAGGCGCCCACCGGATACTACTGGTGCTGCAACATTCCGATCATCGGCGTGGATGACCGGGCGAACCAAACGGTGAGAGCGGTCGAGTCGGGCGCTCTCACTAATGTTGGAGCCCTTATGTATTGCTTCGCACAGTGCCAGCCAGGCCTCCGGGAGGAAGTCCCCGGGGTATACCCCGAGCTGCTTGACACCCTCGCGTACGTACCTCCCAATCCCAGATCCCATAACGATGACACAGGTACAGCACTAGCCCAACAACAGCCCGAGCCGCTACCTGCAAGCACCCCTCATCAAGCGATCTTCTTTGGAGCGCCCGGTACGGGCAAGAGCTTTGATCTCCAAAGCAAAGCCAACAAGTATTTCTCATCGTTAGACCAAGACCAACGGCCCAGAACGCTGCGAGTTGCATTCCATCCAGAGTACTCAATACATCAATTTGTCGGAACCTATCGTCCGGTAGTTAGCCAACTCGATCAGATAAGCTACGCATTCGTCCCGGGTCCATTTGCCCGCATTCTAACTTCAGCCCTAAATAGCCCTGATGAAGATTACTTGTTAGTAATCGAAGAAATTAATAGAGCCAATCCGCCGGCGGTATTCGGTGAGCTATTCCAGCTATTGGATAGATCCTCGAACGGGGCCAGCGAGTATCCTACGAGTATCGGCGAGGATTTCCAGCAATACTTACAAACTCGCCTATCTACCGCGGGAATGAATACCCTGAAACAATTGGTCGCGAACGCCAGTTCCTCTACATTGTCGACCATTGAGAACGACACGATCGATCAGATCATACTACCCAACAACCTCTACATGTGGGCCACAATGAATAGCGCAGACCAAGGCGTGTTCCCGTTAGACACCGCGTTTAAACGTCGCTGGGAGTTTATATTCAAAGACATCAATTCCGGCGAAGAGAATTGCAACTGGAACACGCAACGAAGACACATCAACTCTTTGCTGCTCAATGAAGTAAATGCGAATGAAGATAAGCTCATCGGGGCATTCTTTATCAAGACCGAGGCTACTTCCAAATGGGGAAACGAGGGACTGCTCCCTTCCTTCAAAGAAGAGTTCCACAAGGTCATAATGTACCTATTTGACGACGCAGCGAGATACTATCGAAAAAGCATATTTAATACAGAGCTGGTGGGGCAGGTGCCTACTCTCAGCGAAATTATCGAATCTTGGAACGTTAACAACTTCGCCATATTCGTCGGACTAAGAAACATCGAGCCAGACAAGACAAGCGAATAAATGAGGCGAATCGTCTTGCGTGAAGGCTCAGTTTACCCATCAGACCATATTCAACAATTGATTGGACTGTCAGCTGAGACTGCACCACTGGTAACACCAACCGCAACAAAGCAGCCGGGTGGCCGAATATATTACTATACGGTCAAATTCGTCGGAATAGTTTCTGTGTCAAACACCTTATATATTATGGTGCCCAAATTCTTTCCTGTCGCACCTAGTCCACAGCAGCTCTCGACAATGACCGTCGTCATTGATGCAATACGTCGTTATAAAGATACTAATTCGTTCAACGAAGACGGCTATCGGCCAAATACAGACTCGACCAACGATGACATATTCTCAATCTCGAAATTTATGGTAGAGGAATACACTAGATTCGGGCTGTATTCGCTTAATTCTTCTCAACAAACTAACCGTGGTGTGTGGAGTATTGATTGGCCAAGAACTGTCGCAAGCCAAATCCCGATCTTTCAGAACGGGAGGCCCTATTATCTAGACTTCACTATGACTCGCAGCCGGTTAGACGAATTCAACTTTTTCACTCAGCTCCACGCCGCGGCACTTTCGGACGTGTCGCGGCTCTTGGCACCGACTGACATATCCACCCTGGCAGGAATTCCCACACCCATCTTGTCCAATCATACCGTTTCAGACTTTGGTAGCCCCGAGGAGCTACTGGCCAGATTACGGTCCGAAATGTCGACGCAATTTGTCTCTTGGAAACTGCGAATCCTCCAATGCTTAACCGACTACCTCCTGCTAACCAGTCGTACCGGCGAATCTACCCCTGTTTGGATTGGCACTCATTATTTCAATTTGGTTTGGGAATCAGCATGCAAGGAGTACTTCGGAAGCCAGGGCGACGTTTTTGATCTTGAAAACCCTGTCTGGGAATACATTCCCGATGTCGAGAGCTTCCAAACGCAACGGCATCCAAGAACTGTTATAGCACCTAGTCCAGGGGGGCTTACACCCGACATTCTTCCGATAGTCGATTCTCATCTCTACATTCTGGACGCAAAGTACTATTCGCCACTGTACGCAGTATCCAAACTGAAGAAGACGCCCGGGGTCGGCGATATCGTTAAGCAATATTTTTACGGCATGGCGTTGTCGAGCGCTGCAGGAAAAAATGGGCTGAAAATTCGCGGAAATGCGTTTCTTATCCCGTTCTATGCTGACTGCGATTGCTCATGTCACATAAGGGGCGAAGTGCGAATTCCGTTTATCGACCAGTCGCTGCGCAGCTCGTCGAGCGGTTTTGACGAGGGTGCTTTGTCTCATATACGCGTCATCGACCTGAACGCTATTCCTGTTTTGGCTAGTTACTGCGGCCTAGAACGACCGGCTAATCTTCCCATAGAATCCTGGTTTAAGTACGACATCGGAACTGCATTCGCTGACCGAGGCGATGTCGCATTTGACCCTATTTCCGCTAAAGATCATTCACACCTTGAAGATGCGATAAGTTCATTTGCAAACCAAGCGGATGGCGGTAGTTCGACTCCATGCGATTCTCCACCGGCAGATTTTTTTCATCGATTTTTTAATGTCTCTCCATTTCGCGAGCACGAATCCATTGTCGACTCGGATGGTTTCGACTAATTCAATTATTTCGTCTGATTTCGGGGCACGGAATGTCTCTATTCAATCGTCACTTCCGCGATTGCCTTTATCCGATCAGTTCTTTAACTTAACTTGGGTGAGTTTTCGGGCTCATCGTAAATAAGAGTGTAGAACCGGTCTGAAACCACCGGACTCAAGTAGGCACCTCGCGATGTAATGAGTCAGGTTACGAAACCCGAGTGCCGATCCTCGAAGGTGCTCGAGCCGACCATTGATCGATTCGGTGGGCCCATTCGACGTTCCGGGCCTGGTGAAGAACGCCAATACATCCGCTGCGCGGCGTTTCAGTGTTCTTCCCAACCGCCTCAACTCAATCAAACCAGCAGGCAGTCCTGCCGACAAGACATCGATGACAGCCTGCAAGAGCTTCTTGCCTTCGCTACGGTCCTCAGCCCGGTAAGCAGCCACGATGTCTTGATAGATGGCCCAGGTGACTTTGTTTGGAAGGGCCTTCCGGTAGCGAACGTGTAACGAAGTGGTAGCAGCTATGTAAGAACCTGGTAGCACTCATGGAGGATTGCTTTCACCCACGACATCGAAGTCGTGACAAGTGAAAGGAACCCT
>NZ_FXZB01000020.1 GCF_900169065.1 Brevibacterium aurantiacum
ATGCGCTTTACGGGACGTCATTCAGCGTCGAGGACGGGACTGGAATCCGGAAAGGGTGGGGCGGACGATCAGGGTGAAATCCAGATCCAACACGCTGGCCCCATACACACATTCTTGCCGCTAACCCGGAAGAGCCGAGGCAACCGCAGAAAAAGGCCCGTGAATTAGAGCGAGCCCCACACCGATTCCTCGATGCGGGACTCAACCGTACCCCCGAGCAGGTTCGAACTGCCGTTTCCGCCTTGAGAGGGCAGCGTCCTAGGCCACTAGACGACGGGGGCCAATAAACAGCTCAGAGTCATACTCCCGATGCTGTTCGCTGGGGTACCAGGACTTGAACCTAGACTAAATGTACCAGAAACACTCGTGCTGCCAATTACACCATACCCCAATGTTATTCAGGCTCACTCCCGAAGGAATTTCCCTGAGCAACGAGATATAACTCTACACAAACCCCCCGCCCGACTCCAAATCATCGGGCCCCTTTTTCAGTGTGACCTTCTTAACATCTACCTGCGGGCCACACTTCAGGCCGCCCTGTCGCCTGCGCTCGCGCGCCACTCACCCGCGAGCGAGTGAGATGAGGCGATCAAGAACCCGGTAGCCGTCGGCACGCAGTCCGTTGTGCTCGTATTCGTTGGTCACCCAAGGCTTGACCCCGCCGAGGAGCTCGGCCGTGGCCAGCGAGAGCTCGGCTGGGACATACGCATCCTCGAAGTACACCGCCGCGCCGCCGCGCACCTCAGCAGCTCGCAGAGCGTCTACGTCGTAGAGCCTGGGCCACTCGCGCTTCGCCACGAGCTCGGCCACCTCGGCGAAGGGAGCGAGCTCGGGATCCTCGGTCAGGGACTCCGGTCCGGCATGCTCGCCGGCCAACAGCGTCGGGTCAGCCTGGACATCGTCAGGCATCGCCCGCCGAGCCGCCCACTCGGTGACGCCGCCGTCGGCCCAGCAGGACTCGTGGATGATCGCGTAGAGCGGATTGCGTCCGGAGAACGGCAGTGCCGCCGCCAGATCATGACGGAATGCCGCCGAGGTTAGATCCTGGTCGAGCAGATAATGCAGCTTCTCCGGTCCATCGGAGGCCCCGAGGAAGTGTCCGAGCAGACGGATGCGCTCCTTGGTCGCGCGGGCTCCGCCGGGCAGAGCAATGCCGTCATCGGAATCAGCTAAGTCGATGAGGTGCGACAGCTTCTCCCGGTCGCCGGGGAAGGCACGGTAGTACTGCTCCGACTTGCGCTTCATCCCCTCCCAGGTTCTCGCGTACACGGTGACCGGATCGGTGTCGACCGCCGGCAGACCGCCGGTGAAGTAGACCTCATCGAGCGATTTCGAGTGTGCGGAGACATAGCGCAGAGCGGTGAAGCCGCCGAACGACTGACCCAGCAGCGACCAGGTGTCCACACCGAGTGCCTCACGCAGGATCTCAGCGTCCTCGACGATCGAGTCGGCTCGATAGTGACTGAGCGCCTCGGCGATGTCCGCGGGATCGTCTCCGACTGCGTCGAGGCCGGTGATCCGACCCGCGACGGAGCCGATGGGACTCGACTTCCCGGTGCCGCGCTGGTCGAACATGACGACCTGGAACTCTTCGAGCGCACGGGCCAGCCACGTGGACCCGCCGACTGGCGTCGTCGGTCGAGGTGCCTCGTTGCCCGGACCACCCTGGAGGAAGACCAGGTAGGGCTTCTGGCTGTCCGCCTCAGTGGCGACGATCCGCGCGAAGATCTCGATGCTTGAGGGCCCCTGCGGCTTGTCCGAGACCGGTGCCGCCAACGAGGCTGCTGCGGACTTCGCCGCTCCCCCACCGAAGTGGTCGAAGGGAGCCTCGAAGGTCACGTCCTTCAGGTGCAGTCCCCCACGCGTCCAGCTCGACTGCTGCAGACCCTCCGCTTGGCTCACTCCCTTCGACTGGTTCCCACTTGTCACAGTGAGGCCGCCAGGGCACGCAGTCGCGTAAGGGAGGAGTCCTTTCCGAGGATCTCCATGGACTCGAACAGCGGTGGTGAGACCTTGCGTCCGGACACAGCCACGCGCAGCGGACCGAAGGCCAGTCGCGGTTTGATCTCCATCTCGTCGACGAGCTTGGCCTGGAGCACACTGTGCAGCGTGTCCGTAGTCCAGTCACCGGTGGCTTCGAGGACCTCGATAGAGGCGGCCAGCACCTCGGGTGCCGAATCCTTGAGCGTCTTCAGTCCGTCCTCGGCCATGGTCAGCTCGGAGTCGGGAGTGAACAGGAACGCGAGCAGGTCCGGTGCCTCGGCGAGGAGGTTCATCCTCGTCTGCACGAGGGGTGCGGCCTGGTTGAGGATCTCCAGCTGAGCATCCGATGGCTTCTCGGGAAGCACCTCGGCGGCCTGGAGATAGGGCACCAGACGGTCGCGGAAGTCATCGGCCTCGAGGAGGCGGATGTGGTCGGCGTTGATGGCCGTGGCCTTCTTCACGTCGAAGCGGGCCGGGTTGGGCAGGACGTCGTGGATGTCGAAGGCCTCGACGAACTCCTTGACGCTGAACACGTCACGGTCGGGGCCGATCGACCAGCCGAGCAGGCCGAGGTAATTGATCATGCCTTCGGGGATGAAGCCGTTGTCGCGGTGGAGGAACAGGTTCGACTGCGGATCGCGCTTGGACAGCTTCTTGTTGCCGTCACCCATGACGTAGGGCAGGTGACCGAACTCGGGGGTCGCCTCGGCGATGCCGATGTCCTTGAGTGCTTCGTAGAGCACGACCTGGCGCGGTGTCGAGGACAGCAGGTCCTCGCCGCGCAGCACATGGGTGATGCCCATGAGCGCGTCGTCGACGGGGTTGACCAGGGTGTACAGCGGCTGCCCGTTCGCGCGGACGACGACGTAGTCGGGAATGGTGCCGGCGCGGAAGGTGATCTCACCGCGCACGAGGTCGGTGAAGGTGACGTCCTCGGCGGGCATGCGCACACGCCACACGGGTTCGCGGCCCTCGGCCTTGAAGCCGGCGATCTGTTCGGACGTGAGGTCGCGGTCGTAGCCGTCGTAGCCGAGCTTGGGGTCACGTCCCGCAGCCTTGTGGCGAGCTTCGACCTCTTCGTTCGTCGAGTAGGACTCGTAGATGTGACCGGCGGCCTTGAGCTTCTCGATGACGCCCTGGTAGATCTCGCCGCGCTGGGACTGACGGTAGGGTCCGTCGGGTCCGCCGACATCGATGCCTTCGTCCCAGTCGAGGCCGAGCCACTTCATGGCCTCGACGACCTGGCCGAAGCTCTCCTCGGAGTCACGTGCGGCGTCGGTGTCCTCGATGCGGAAGACGAACTTTCCGCCGGTGTGCTTCGCATAGGCCCAGTTGAACAGGGCGGTGCGGACCATGCCGACGTGCGGGGTGCCGGTGGGTGATGGGCAGAAACGAACTTTGACGCTCACGGTAGTCCTTATGTCGTGTGGTGATGCTGCGAGTCTGTGGTGGTGCTGTGTGGTGCTGGTCTCAGGCGTCCATGACCATATTGGTGAGCACGCCGAGTCCCTCGATGGCGATGTCGACGCGGTTGCCTGACACGATCTGGCCCACGCCGGCTGGGGTGCCGGTGAGAATGACGTCACCGGGCAGCAGGGTGATGGTCTCGGACAGGTGTTCGATGAGGGTCGGGATGTCGAAGATGAAGTCGGCGGTGTTGCCGTCCTGCTTGAGCTCCCCGTCGACCCAGGAACGGATGGAGAGGTCGTCGACGTCGAGTTCGGTTTCGATCCACGGGCCCAGCGGGCAGGAAGTGTCGAAGCCCTTGGCTCGTGACCACTGCTTGTCAGACTTCTGGATGTCGCGCATGGTCACATCATTGCCGCCGGTGTAGCCGAGGACGTAGTCGAAGGCGTTCTCTGCCTTCACACCCTTGGCCACGCGACCGATGATGACGGCCAGTTCGGCTTCGTAGGACACGTATTCGCTGATGGAGGGCAGACGAATCGGATCGCCGGGACCGATGACCGCGGTGTTGGGTTTGAAGAAGGTCAGCGGACTGACGGGCACCTCGTTGCCGAGCTCGGCAGCATGGTCGGCGAAGTTGCGTCCCACGCCGATGACCTTCGAGCGCGGCAGGATCGGGCTGAGCAGACGAACATCGTCGAACTTCAGCCGCTCCCCCGTTGACTGGGCCGGAGCGAAGAAGGGGTCCTGGTCGAGAACGGCGAGACTGAGACCGGACGTGTCCCACGTGCCGTCCTCAATCTGCGGCACGTCGCCTTCGACGACTCCGTATTTGGGTTCATCCTGGTGCACAAATCTGGCAATACGCATGTCCCCCAGTCTAGTCAGTCGGCCGGGCCGCCGACACACGGGCTTTCTGCGCTGAGACTGAGACACTTGGGACATGCCCGATTCCCCACACTTCGACCTGCACGCCATCGCCGAGGGTCTGCCCGCTGCGGCACTCATCGACCAGCTGGCGAGCGCGGCTGTCGGCAGATTCCCCCGCCTGGTCGTCGAGGCCCCGCCCGGAACCGGCAAGACCACACTGGTACCGCCGCTCATTGCCGAACACCTTCATGATCCAGGGGACATGCCGGGGCGAATCATCGTCACCCAGCCACGGCGCATGGCTGCCCGGGCCGGCGCCAGGCGGCTGGCGACGCTGACGGGGACCCGCCTCGGCGAGGACATCGGGTTCACGGTTCGCGGAGAGTCGCGGACCTCTGCGCGCACGCGGATCGAGTTCGTGACCACTGGAGTGTTGCTGGCTCGGCTGCTGCGCGATCCCGAGCTGGCAGGTGTCTCGGCGGTCATCCTCGATGAGGTGCACGAACGTCACCTCGACACCGACCTGACCTTCGCGTTGTGCCGGGAGCTCGTCGATCTGCGTGAGGACCTTGGCCTCATCGTCATGTCGGCGACCCTGGACGCCACGCTATGGGCACGACGTTTGGGAGCAGGTGACAATGCCGGTGGGGCCGAGTCTCCGGCCACGTTGCTGTCGGTATCCGCCCGGGTCCATCCCCTCGAGGTCAGGTGGGCACCCGCGAAGCAGCGGCCTCTGGACGCACGCGGAGTGACCTGGGACTTCCTCGATCATGTGGCCCGCACAACCGTCGATGCTCTCTCAACGCACACGAGTGGGGACGTGCTCGTCTTCGCTCCCGGTGCCCGGGAGGTCGAGGAGATCGCCTCGCGCATCGCGCGGTCCCTTCCAGCCACACCGGCGACCGAGGTTCACACCCTGCTCGGGCGCACCCCTGCCAAGGAGCAGGATGCGATATTGAAACCGCAGGCCGCCGAGGTTGGCCGACGTCGCGTAATCGTCTCGACCTCGGTCGCGGAGTCGGCTCTCACGGTTCCCGGGGTGAGCATCGTCGTCGATTCGGGGCTGGCTAGGGGTCCCCGGTTGGATACGCGGCGTGGAATGTCTGGTCTGGTCACCACCCGCGAGTCCAAGGCCTCGGGCACGCAGCGTGCCGGCCGTGCCTCGCGCTTGGGGCCTGGCACGGTCTATCGGTGCCTGTCCGAATCTGACTGGGCGAGCCTGCCCGAGCACACGCCGGCTGAGATTGCGACCTCCGACCTCACCTCGGCGGTGCTGACCCTTGCGGTGTGGGGTGGTGACACGGACCTGCTGCCGGATCCGATGCCGGAGGGCCCCTACCGCCTGGCCGTGGACAATCTCGTGGCGCTTGGGGCGCTCGAGGCCGCAGAACCAGTTCAGGGTGCAGGTCCGGATCAGGGTGCGGGGGCTGAGCGCGATGCAGGCGCCGAGGAGGCCTCGGTCACGGTCACCGAGCTGGGACGGGCCATCGCCCGGATTCCGGCCTCGGTGTGGTCAGCGCGAGGTCTCTTCGACGGAGCCGCGATGCTGTCCCCGGCGGCTGCGGTCGAGGCGATCGCTGTGATCGAATCCGAGCAGCGTGCCCCTGGTGCCGATCTTGTGGCCACCCTGCGCGAGCTGCGGCGCGGCAAGGACCGTCGGTTCGCTCAAGATGTGAAGCGCTTCGCCGGTTTGGCCGCGGAGTTCTCGAACCCGCAGGATGCAGCGGATCAGGGAACAGCGGATCAGGGTTCGGCCCGGGCAGGGTCACTGAGTCCCGATGACCTGGGCCTCGTCGTCGCCCTCGCCCACCCGATGCAGATCGGACGACTGCGCAGCTCCTCGGCCTCTGAGTACCTGCTGGCCTCGGGCACAGCGGCGACATTGCCGCGGAACTCCTCGCTGCAGGGAAGCCCGTGGTTGGCGATCTCCGATGTCGGCCTCTCTGGCGGGCGCGCTGTGATCAGGGCGGCTGTGGTCATCGACGAGGACACCGCGGAACTTGCGGGGGCCGGGCTGATGGCGACCGAGGAGACGGCGACGTTCGAGCAGGGCAAGGTCCGTGCGGTGCGCCGGACCCGCCTCGGCGGCATCGAACTCACTGCCACACCGATCAAGGCGAGTCCGGAATTGGCCCGCTCGGCGATCGCAGCTTCGGTGCGTCAGCGCGGAGCCAGAGAGATTCTGCGACCCAGTGAGGCGTTCGAGGAACTGCGCTCGCGGCTGGGGCTGCTGCACGCCGTCTATGGCACACCGTGGCCGGATGTGCGCTGGTCACAGCTGTCACAGACTCTGACCCAGTGGTGCCCGGCGGCCCTGGACCGGGTCGCCCGAGGAGCCGATCCGAGCAGGGTCGATCTTGTCTCTGCGCTGCGGACTCTCCTGCCCTGGCCGCAGGCGTCGCGCCTCGACGAGCTGGTGCCGGTCAGTGTCGAGGTGCCCAGCGGTTCCCGGGTTCGCCTCGACTATCCCGATCCCGACCGTGTGGACTCGGAATCCGATTCCGAACAGGGGCCTGTGCTCGCGGTCAAGCTCCAGGAGTGCTTCGGTTGGCAGACTGCGCCGAGCGTGTGTGAGGGTCGAGTCCCGGTGGTGGTCCACCTCCTCTCCCCTGCCCGCCGACCTCTGGCGGTCACCAGCGACCTCGCCTCCTTCTGGGCCAACGCGTATTCCCACGTCAGAGCCGAGAACCGCGGCCGTTATCCGAAGCATGCCTGGCCCGAGGATCCGCTGACGGCACCCCCGATGCGCGGGACCAAGCGGTCTGGGACAATGAAGAGGTGACTCTCGCCGCCTCCCTGACCGCTGATGGCACCGACATGCTCGGTGCTGCGATCAGCGCACCCACGTGGCGAACACTGCGCGATGAGCACGCATTGCAGATTGCGGAGAGGACCGATGCGCACCTCGCCCGCCGGCTCAGAGGCGAGAAGCACCCGGTCGAGGATTTCCTGTTCACCTACTATCCGTTCAAAGCGGGTCAGCTGGCCAAATGGAATCCCGGCCCCGGAGTGCGCCTCGAGTTGGACACCGAGGCCGACCGAACCTACTTCGACCGTCGCTGGTACACCACGAATCCTGCCGGCACGATCGCCGAGGTGGATGTCGAGTCTTGGCGCAGCGACCGTGGCGATGGTGCGAAGTTCATCGCCTCGCTGCTCCAGTCGACCCTGCGTCGGGAGGCGAACTTCGGATGCTTCGGCATTCACGAATGGGCGATGGTCTACAAACTCAGCGAAGAGCAGCGTCGTCATCAGCAGGTGCCGCTGCGGCTGAGCCATGAGGCCACCGATGCCGTCGTCGAAGGTCACCGGATCCAGTGCTCACATCACGACGCGTTTCGTTTCTTCACCGGGCCAGCCAGGCCACTGAACACTCTCCAGCCCACCCGCGAGTCCATGGTGGCCAACGAACAGCCGGGCTGTCTGCATGCGGGAATGGACCTGTACAAATGGGCGATGAAGATCGGGCCCATCGCCCCCTCCGACCTCGTCGTCGACTGCTTCGACCTGGCGCTGGACATCCGCACCCTCGACATGGAGGCCTCGCCCTATGACCTGCGCGGCTGGGGCTACGGTGTCGTCGCCATCGAAACCGCCGAGGGCAAGGCCGAATACATGGATCGCCAAAGAGCCTTCTCCGAACGGGCCCAGGCTCTGCGACAGCGACTGCTCGACTCCTTGGCCGCGGTTGGGGTCTACGCCAGAGAGTCCGACTGAAGGCAGAGCCGACAGATAGAGTGCCCGCCCCATTTGAGGCCGGGCACCAGCAAAGTGCACACAGTGTGGACCGCGGTGAGTCGCCCGCCCCTGCCTGCATAGTATTGCCGTGTGCGTGCAATCGTCTATGAAGAGTTCTCTGTCCTCCCCCAGCTGAGAGACATCGAGTCCCCCTCCACTCCCACCGCCGGTGTCGTCATCGACGTCGAGGCCACCGGCGTCTGCCGCAGCGATCATCACGCGTGGTCGGGCCACGACTCCACGATCTCCTTGCCCCATGTGCCCGGCCATGAGCTGGTCGGTCACATCGCCTCTGCGGGACCCGAGGTCACGGACTTCCGTGTTGGCCAGCGCGTGACCGTGCCCTTCGTGTGCGGCTGCGGGCGCTGCCGGTGGTGCCTGAGCGGCAATGCTCAGGTCTGCCCGAATCAGACTCAACCCGGCTTCACCCACTTCGGCTCCTGGGCGGACCAGGTGGTCATCCACAACGCCGATGCCAACCTCATCGCGGTCCCCGACGATCTGCCCGCCTCGGCGATGGTGGGACTCGGATGCCGATTCGCCACCGCATTCCACGGACTGAGGGTGCGAGCGAACCTCAACGCCGGTGAGACGGTCGCGGTCTTCGGCTGCGGCGGGGTCGGCCTGTCAGCGATCATGATCGCCCGGGCCATCGGCGCCCAGGTTGTCGCCGTCGATGTCAGTGATGCCGCACTCGAGCGAGCCCGACAGCATGGAGCGGCGCACACGGTCAACGCTTCCGGTAAGAGCCCGACCCAGCTGTCCGCCGAGGTGGTCGCACAGTTCTCGGAGGAGTGTCCCGATGGTGTGGCTGTCAGCGTGGATGCGCTGGGCCGTGAGGACACGATCGCTGCCGGGATCGCCTCGCTGGCGCCCTTGGGCCGTCATGTCCAGATCGGACTGCTGTCTGCTCCGCCGGTGATCGACGTAGGACGTGTCATCGGTCTCGAGCTCAGCGTCCTCGGCTCCCATGGGATGGCCGCGGCCGAGTACCCGGAGATGCTGGACCTCGTCGGCGACGGCAGACTCCGCCCGCAGGACCTGGTCACGAACGTCATCGGTCTTGAGGACGCTCCCGCGGCCATGGAGATGCTGGGCTCGAGCACCGGCTCGGGGATGACCATCATCGACCTGAGCCGGTAACGGGCCGAGTCAGCCCTCCTGCAGGGCTGAGCGCATCGAGGATGCCAGATCCTCGATCAGCTCAGCGTCACCACGCACACCCGGTTCGAACGGCAGCCGCAGCCGGTCCTTCGTCTTGTCCCGGTAGCGCGGGATGAGGTGCATGTGGAAGTGGAAGACCGTCTGCCAGGCATCCTCTCCACAGCAGTTGAGCAGGTTGACCCCGTCCGCGCCCCACGCGTCGAAGACGTGCTTGGCGATGCGCTGTGACTCGATGGCCACCTCGGCGAGGTCGGCGGACGGGATGTCGCGCAGATCGGTGCTGTGACGCTTGGGAACGACGAGCAGATGCCCGTCGGAGCCCGGCTGGATGTCCATGAATGCGTAGGTCGTCTCGGTCTCAGCAACCTTCGCACCCGGCACGTCACCTGCGACGATCCCGCAGAACAGGCAGTCCTGGCTCATCAGTGCATCACACCATCACGGCGAGCACGACCGGAGCTTCCTGACCCGCCCAGCGGCCCAGGAGCAGTCCCGCGTCGGATCCCTCAGCGGGAGAGTCGAGGTTGAGTTCATACAGCACCTGCACGTCTTCGGCACCGGCCAAGGGTCCCGTGCCCCAGGCATGAGCCACATCGGTGATCTCGTCGATTCGGTTGCCCTCGTCGTCGACGCGGTACTGCTTTGCCGAGGTTCCGGCGGTGGCGATCGCGTGGTCCAGTCGCTGCCGGAAGTGTGGGTCGCCCATTCCGTCATAAACCCAGCGCGTGCCGAGGATGGAGTGCTCCATGGTCGAGATCAGGTGCTTGTCGGCACCGGCCAGCTCAACACCACGGTAGGTCAGCGGCACCTGGAAGACACGGTCACCGGCGGCCACGATGTGGATCTCGGCGCCCACCTTGCCTTCCGGATCGTCGAAGCGGTAGGACGTGACCTTCTTCAAGGACTCCGGGGCCACATCGGCCTCGGCTGCCCATGACTGCTTGGACAGCCATGCGGAGATGACGTCGAGTTTTCCGGGGTTCAGTTCGGCGCTGTAGATGTCAGCCATGTCATGCCTTCCGGGTCCCGGGGATCCATTCCCCATCGACCACTTCATAGTCGGAGAAGATCGCTGGGGCCTCTTCGCGCATGGCCTCACCGATTTTGTTGAACACGAGACGGATCTCTTCCTCTGCTCCCTTGGCGGTGCGCATCTCGATGACGTGACGCAGGGAGCGCAGGTTCGCGGTGTAGACGATGCCGGTGGCCAGGCCCTCGGGTGCGAAGCGGCGCATGAAGGAGGTCATGTGCTTCTTGTGGGAGAACTTGGTGCTGGCTTCGTCGAGTTCGAAGTGCTCGGTCATCCACTTCTGGTGCTCTTCGAGGGTGTCGAGGACCTTGAGCGAGCGTTCCATGAGCTCCGAGTCCTCACGTGCCCATTCGGGGAACCAGAACGGAATGTCGGCCAGGCGCACGTAGCGCAGGGATTCCTGCGAGAACGCCGATCCTGCACGGTGACGGATGAGTTCGTGGGTGAGCACCCGTGAGACGTTGTGGAGGACGAAGGTGAAGTTCGCGTGTTCGAGCACCGATCCGTGCTGGGAGGCGATGACGTTGCCCAGGTACTGGGCCGAGTCGGTGCGCACGCGCGACACGTTCGGGTTCAGTCCGGGCTCCCACGAGCGGTAGCACATGCGTCCGGAGAACTCGAGCAGATCCTCGGCGTCGGGAGAATCGGCCTCTTCGACCCGGTCGGCCCAGGTAGTTCCGCCCACCTCGTCGAGGTATGTCCTCATCGATTCCCAGTCGATGCTGGGTTTTGCGAGCAGTTCTACGGATGGTTCGACCTGGCGCATGGCTCTCCTTGTGCAGGGTATGGCTTGATTGATTCCCAATCCTACAGATCAGATCGCCGAGGTGG
Source organism: Brevibacterium aurantiacum (assembly GCF_900169065.1). Taxonomy (GTDB): domain Bacteria; phylum Actinomycetota; class Actinomycetes; order Actinomycetales; family Brevibacteriaceae; genus Brevibacterium; species Brevibacterium aurantiacum. The sequence continues at coordinate 11,024 of NZ_FXZB01000020.1, forward strand.
TTCGACCGTCCGTGACGAATGTTAGGTCACCTCTCTGTCGAGCCGTGTTTCGCCTCGCTCGTCGACGATGTAGGCGTGTGCCTCGGATTTCTCCGCAATCACCGAGGTGGCTCTGAAGTTCTCGAAGACGACCGCAGCATGGTCATCGATGGCAAGCCCGGGCCCTGGAAGCTGGCCGGCCTCGATCCATGTTCGGAAGGTCTCGGCCCGGCCGGGTTCACCGTGATAGTGCGGGCAGGCGCTTCCGGGGATGAGCCCGAGGCCGTCGCTGAGTGGAGCCAGGGGCCCGAACGAATCTGTCGACGAGGCCTCGAACCAGCAGTTGGCACCGGCACTGATTCCGGCCAGGATAGTGCCCCTTGACGCGGCGAGCGCCATGATGTCATCGACTCCGTGGTCACGCCACAGCGTCAGCAGGTTGGCGGTGGATCCGCCGCCGACGTAGATGAGGTCCATGTCCTGGAGCATCTTCGGGTCCTGGTAACCCCACGGGCTCTGTCCGAACAGTGAGAGCACGTGCGTTTCTGCCCGTCCGTCGAACGCGGCTTCGAAGCGGTGGATGTAATCGGGGTTGTCTCCTGAGGCGGTCGGGACGAAGCACACTCGGGGAAGCACCGAAGCTCCGCGACCACCTCGGCGGTGGTGAGCTTCTGTGCTGCGCTTGTCTCGAACGGTGGTCGCCAGCTCCAGGAGGTAGTCATCGATCGCTGATGTTCCGGATTCCGACATCGAGAACCCGCCACCACCGAGAGCGACGATCGTCGACTGGTTGAGGGCCGCATCCATCATCGTGTTGTGCGCCCCTGAGGTCGTCTGGCCTGCCATTGGTCTCGGGCTTTCCGTCTCGTTCGGCCAGCCTTCACCATTGCCACGACGGCGCCGACTCCGAAGAACAGGAAGCCGGTTGCGGCAACGATGAGCACCGCGATCTGGTTGCCGCTCACCCCGTAGGTCACCGCTGATATGAGCGTGAAGATGAGCAGGAGCCCCATCCCGAGCCCCATCAGCAGCCCCACCCACAGTGTGAGCACGAACGTGGTCCGGGAATTGGGGTCCCTGCGCATCAGGATTCCGCCGAAGAGACAGGCACCGAAAAAGACCAGGCACACCAGCCCGATCAGGCGGAGAGCGCCGATGAACATACACAGCAGCGAGGCCGCCACGAACACGGACGAGACGATGATGAGTGTGGTTCCCTGCCGCCTCTCACGGCGTTGTGCTTCCGCGGCCAGGGCCAGTGCTTGGGCCTGCCACCAGGGGTTTTGATCACCTGAGGACATACTCACGGCACCCGGTGCGTCCACTTCTCGGTGCCGAACTTCTCATCAACCAAAGCCTGCGCCTTGTCCAGTTCGTCGGCAGTGAAGGTGTCGAAGTTTGCCCCATAACGGTCAGCAAAGGTGTTGGCCATGACGTCGATGATGTCCTTGCGGGCCTCACCGGTCTGGCTGCGGAGGGGGTCGACGCGCTTCTTGGCGCTCGAGACTCCCTTGTCGGAGATCTTCGCCTCGCCGATGCGCAGGACTTCGACCATCTTGTCGGCGTCGATGTCATAGCTCATGGTCGCGTGGTGGAGCAGGGTGCCATCACGCAGTCTCTTCTGTGCCGCTCCGCCGATCTTGCCGCCGGTTGAGGAGATGTCGTTGATCGGTTTGTAGAAGGCTTCGACGCCGAGACTCTTCAGTGCGGCTAGCACCCATTGGTCGAGGAAGACATAGGATTCCTCGTAGTCGAGGCCGGCGACCAGTGAGGGCGGCACGAACATCGAATAGGTGATGCAGTTCCCGCCTTCCATGAACATCGCTCCCCCGCCGGAGATGCGACGCACAACCTGCACGCCGTACTTCTCGACGCCTTCTGGGCGGAGTTCGTTGACATAGGACTGGAAGGCTCCGATGACGGTGGCGGTGTCGTCCCATTCCCAGAATCGCAGCGTGGGTTTGCGACGTCCCGCCGCAACCTCCTCCAACAACACCTGATCGAGGGCGACGTTGACCTGAGTGGGCAGCACCTGACCGCGGATGACCTGCCAGTCGAAGTCGGTGAAGTTCGCGGCCGACCCCAGTGCGCGGCGGACGACTGTGGCAATGTCCGAGGTGGAGAACCCGTGCATCGCCAGTTCCGAGCCGTATCCGGCAAGTGCCGTGTCGAGGCGCTGACGCAGATTCGCATTGTCCGCGGTGACACTGGCACCCACGAGCGCGGGAGCAAGGTCGAAGTAAGCTTCTTCGGGTTCGAGGAAGAAGTCGCCGGAGATCTTGACCTCGGTGATGGTCTTCCCGTCGGTCTCCACATCAGCGACCACGAGCTTTCCGCCGATGACCTTGTACTCGGCGTGAAAGCGTTGGGGTTCGTGTATATCGTTCGTCATGATTCCAAACCTACTCTCGAGCTCGACTGCAAAGCTATGAACTTGCTCACTCGCCGGTCAGTGAGTTCCACAGGAACCGGTAGCTCAGGGCCCGGGTGAAGGCCGCCTGCTTGTTGTCCGATGCCGCCGAGTGTCCGCCTTCGGTGTCTTCGAAGAACCACACATCAGCGATGCCGCGATCCTGCATTCGGGCAGCCATCTTGCGTGCCTGGACTGGTCCCACACGATCATCAGACGTCGCTGTCCAGAACAGCACCGGCGGATAGTCCGTGCCGTCTTCGAGCAGATGGTAGGGCGAGAACTTCTGGATGAACGCCCAGTCCTCGGCCACATCTGGGTCACCGTATTCGGCCTTCCACGAATAGCCCGCGCTCAGTTTGGTGTAGCGGCGCATGTCCAGAAGAGGCACTCCGCACGAAATCGCACCGAAGAGCTCGGGATACTGGGTGAGCATGTTCCCCACCAGCAGTCCTCCGTTCGATCCGCCGGCGCAGGCCAAGCTCGACGGACTCGTCACTCCCCGATCGATGAGGTCTCGGGCAACCGCGGCGTAGTCCTCGTAGGCCCGCATCCGGTTCTCCCGCATCGCCGAGGTGTGCCACCCTGGCCCGTATTCCCCGCCGCCGCGGATGTTGGCGAGGACGTAGACCCCGCGTCGCCCTGCTGGAAGCGAGGCCTCGGTTCCTGTCGTGCGCCCCAACCAGCCCATGCCCATGACCGGGGAGTAGACCGGTGTCCGGCTGACTTCGAAACCGCCGTATCCGTCCAGCAGGGTCGGATTCTTCCCATCGAGTTCCAGGCCGCTGTCGCCGATCTGGAAGTAGGGGATCTTCGTTCCGTCGTCGCTGGTGGCGAAGTGCTGTTCGACGCGGAATCCTTCGCCGGGAAACAGGGCTGGTGCCGACTTGATGACTTCTGGAGTGGCGGAGCTGCTGGAGCTCTCAGCGTCGGCTGATGATCCCAGGCTCCCGTACGACAAGGTTGTTGGGGTGAGGAAGCCCGTGCTCACCAGCCAATAGTCGTTTGCGGTCGCGTCATCATGTTTGTCGACGGCTCCGAGCCCGACCATGTGATTGGCTGGGACCCCGGGCAGTCGGGACGAGGAGAAGTTGTCGTTCGGGTCAAGCACGACCAGCTGCGACTGCACGTCTCTCAGCAGCTCGAGGACGAGGTAGTCCCGTGTCCATGTCCACGACTGCAGGGCGGTGTGCTCATCTGGGGTGAAGATGACGGTTGGGGAGATTCTCCCGGCCTTCACCTCGGCGATATCGGCAACAGCCAAGCCTCCGGCAGCGACTGTGAGACCCTCATGATCCCACTGAGACTGGGGACGGAAGAGAACGAAATCTCGCTCGAACCCGACCTCCACATCGGTCGGGACATCCACGACGCTCAGCTTGTTCTCCCACGCCGAGGCGGTGGTTGAGATCGACCCGGGTTCGTCCCTGACATCGTCGAGGTCGATGAAGCTCATCCGCGTGTTGAAGAAGTCGATCGCGTCGATGGCGAACGCCCGGTCGGTGGAATCAGGATCTGCTGCTCCCACGTCGCTGCCGACGAAGATTGCGACATGGTCACGAGGCACCTCGGCGACGATCGGGGCATCTGCGATGGCCTGCCCACGTGTGAGAACTCGAGCCTGACGCGGATAGGACGAGGTGGTGAGAGAGTCCTCGCCGGTATCGGTAGCGACGATGATCGTGTCGTCGTCGAGCCAGGCGAAGCGAGTCTTCGCCGAGGGCAGGTCGAAGCCTCCGGCGACGAAGGACTTGGTCACCAGATCGAATTCGCGCACCCGGTGGGCGTCGCCACCATCGGGAGACAAAGAGACGAGCGCACGAGCGTTGTCCGAACGACGCACCGAGGCTCCGGCCCACACCCAGGGTGTGTCCTCTGCGATGCCGAGTGCGTCGATATCGATGAGAACTTCCCATTCCGGGGACTCGGAGACATAGCTGTCCCAGGTGGTCTGTCGCCACACGCCCTTGGGATTCGTGGAGTCGCGCCAGAAGTTGAAGTAGTGATCGCCGCGTTTGGCCACCATCGGGATCTTGCCCTCAGAGTCCAAAGCGGTCTGAATATCACCGGCGATGGAGTCGAAGAGATCATCATGGAAGCGGGCGAGGGTGGTCGTGTTCTGTTCCTTCACCCACGCGATCTGGTCCTCCCCGTGGATGTCTTCGAGCCACAGGTTCTCATCGTGGGGCATCGGGGCAGCATCATGCGGCTGGGTTGCCGCGGTGGAGTTCTCGTTCGTCTGGTCATCTGCCGAAGCTTCTGTGCGCATGCCACCATCCTAGTGATCGTTGAGCGCCGCCGAGCTCGGGTGCCTGCACAGCAGGCGGTTCGGCTCAGAACGGTGGTCGGAACATGATCAGTCCCGGCTGACCGTTGGGTGCTTCGGGTCCGTGGCCGAGGTCGAAGAACCCGAGGCTTTCGTAGAGTCGGCGGGCAGGGCTGTCGATGTCGGTGGTCTGGAGCCAGCAGCTGTATCCGCTGATGCCGGCCAACCATGCCTGCAGAGTGGCTCGACCGAGTCCGGACTGGTGCAGATGAGGGTCACGTGCCAACAGGTTGAGCGCAAACGACCATTCGATTGTCGCGGCGGCGTCCCCGAGGGTGGAACGGAGTTCATGCGCCCATTCGTGGTCCTGTTCGGCCCAGGACCAGAAATGACCGTAGGCGATTGATCGCAGGCGTCCCTCTGAATGTGATGCTGCGACGAGAACCTGGCCGTTTCGGACCGAGAGATCGTAAAGGCTGCCGAACAGAGCGGCATGCTTCGGATCTTCGTTCAGAGGCGGCTCGGCTGCGGCAGCAGCGTAGAGTTCCTCGACCTCAGACGGAGGCGGGAGCACTCCCGGGATTCCGGCTGCCGAGCCTACGGGTTCCCAGCTCTGGCCCAGTCCGCCTGGTACGCCCCACACGAGCTCAACGTCGAGCTCTGCGGGTGAGGTTCCGAGCACTTCACACTCGGCATGACCATCCATGCTACCCACCCTAACGACGTCGGCAGTCGATCAGTTGAATTCAGGGAGAATTCTCTCCAGTGGGTTGAGCAGCTGGCGCCTGAGTCTGGCACCCGGTTCTGGTGTCTAGCTCAGGCGGCTGGCTCCGAAGACTGGCTGAGGACGTCATGCCGTGGAGGCGTAATCGGCGACCTGTCGCCCGAGGCACACTTCCACTGTGCTCGGGGGCTCCTCATAATGCTCCCAAACATCGACGTTCAGCGATTCAAACGGTTCTACAAGTCTCGGCGCTTTCACTTTTCGCAACGGTGGGATTCTCACAGAGAAGAGATTCGGCTCGCTGACCGGATCGGGGGCCTGTTCATCTGCGAGCTTGGAACGCGGACGTTCTCGAGAGTTCGCGTCGGGTTTTCCAATCGGTCGGGTGCCGATCCGGTAGCGATGTCCGGTGGGAGTTCGTACGACCAGTTCTTCTGCCGTGGCCTCGTGCCGCCATCCCGGCACCTCTTTGAGGAAGTTGCAGGCTGCGCAGAGACCTGAGGCGTTGTCCCAGTCGGTCCCTCCGCCGGCGGCATATGACTGTGCGTGGTCGGCATGTTTGATCTTGGCATCGCACCACGGTGAGCGGCAGACATCATCGCGGATGACCACCATGCGCCGAAGCAGACCGGAGAACTCACGCCGCTTCGAATCCATCCGGACCAGTTGACCGTCGGATGGTCGCGTATACAGCCGGCGGATGAAAGTCGCGGCTTCGTTGTCGGCGATGAAATCGCGTGCTGTCTTCGCGGGGATCGGGCCGAAGCCGGGAAACCATGCCGGGGTGTCGCCTGGGGAGAAGAGGCTATTCTCATTCATCACGACGTGAACTTCGATGGGAATGGCCTCAGCGTTATCTTGCCCTGTGGTTCTCTCGACCAGGAGATCGGCCATGATCTGGCTCTGAGATCTTCCTTCGGCCTGTCCTATTCCCACGATCGACTGCGCGGACTTCGCCAGGTTGGTATACGCCGCCACGGCCTGCGACAAGGGCAGGAGCGCCGTCAGATACGCCATGTTTCCTGGTGCTGGGCGCACGCTGACGGCACGCTCTTCCATGCATCTGTCGAGGTGCTCGACGGCAGCCTTCTGGTCGAGTTGCTGGGCAAGAGCTCGGACTTCATTGCCCAATCGACCGACGCCGACCTCGGAGAGACGATCGGACATCCGCTCATCGACTTGGTGTCTTTTGTCCCTGGGGAGCCAGTCGGTTTCCTTCGCGACGACGCGTGCTTTCTCTTCCGAAATGTTGCCGCTCTTCAACGAGGCATAGGTTTTGGGCAGGTCCATCAGCAGCGACCGAGAGAAGCCGAGCAGTTTGCTTCCACGGGCTCGAGACACCTTCCGCGCCAGTCCGATCTCGGCGCCCAGGCCTCTGCCCTGCTTGCGACTCGGCACTCCTTCTTCGGCTTCACGATTCCGACGATGCATGTCGAAGGTCAGGGTTTCTCTGGCCTGCGCTGCCGCGCTCACGGACACCAGTTCTTCCAGGGCAGTGATCCGATCGATCGCTTCATGCTCGGTCCGTGCCGGAGGCAGATCAGACAGCTTCTCGCGCCACCGATGAATCTCGGCGATCACATCTGAAACTGGTTCTGCATCCATAGGAACACGTTAGCGGTCGCCCCTGACACGAGAATTTCGTCGTGCATCATCCCAAGTCAAAGGTGGAATCGAGCGATGGGAGCCTCAGCCGAGCGCTTCGCCTGTGGTCTCTCGTGCGAGCAGAGCCATCAGCACCACTGCCACAACCACGAGCAGACCGGTGAGGATGAACGTCAGCGTCAGGCCGAGCACCGGCCACATGAACGCACCGAAGACCAGGGGTGCGATGCCGGTCGCGATTCGCGACGCCGCCGATGCCCAACCGAATCCCGATCCTCGCAGACGAGTCGGGTAGAGCTCCGAGACATAGGTGTAGAGGGTGGGAATCGCGATCTGCACAACGAAACCGAACCCGATGATGCTGGCCTTGGCGGCAAATGTCAGCTCCGAACCGGAAGCCTCGATGAACACTGCAGCAACGACGAGCAGGAGCGCGGAGACAATCGACGTGGTGCCGAGCACCCACTTCCGACCGACCCGTTCGACGATCAGTGCCGAGACGATTACACCGAGGATTCCCACCGCGGTCATCGAACCGGTGACCATGAATGCCGCCTGGTCCCCCATGCCCTGCTTCTTCAGGATCCCCGGCAACCATGTCAGTGCCGCGTAGTAGACCAGGAGAACGGAGACGAACAGGGACCACGAGACGAGAGTCGTCTTGGCCGAGTACTGCCATAGCTGCACCAGCTGGCCGGTGGCAGCGCGTAGCTGTGCATTGACGTTGGTGACCTTGCCGGGCTGGGACGGCGCATTCGAAGTTGCCTGGGACGCGGCTCCGGCCGTCGTCGCGGTCGCACCTTCGGCCGCAGTCGCACCTTCGGCCGTCTTGGGGACCTCATGGGTCCAGGTCGTCACCTCGGCGCCGGTGCGCTCAACGAGCCGAGCGATGATCGCATCGGCCTCTTTGTAGCGCCCGACAGAGGCAAGGTAGAGCGGCGATTCGGGAATTCCGAAACGCACGGCAACGGTCAGCAGCGCGGGCACGATCATGACGAGCATGATCAGGCGCCAATCCCCCACGCCCAGCAGCCATGCGGAGACGAAGGCGCACAGTGAAGCGCCGATGGGCCACCACCCGTCCATCGCGGTGAGGACTCGGCCCCGGTGCTTCTTGGGGGTGAATTCACCGACAAGGGCATAGTCGACCGGAATACAACCACCAAGCCCGAATCCGGCAAGGAATCGGAAGAGAATGAACCAACCGAACGCCGGAGAGAATGCTCCCGCGACGGTGAAAATTGAGAACACCAGCAGAGTGAGGGTGAATGCCTTCTTCCTGCCGATCACATCGGCGATGCCGCCCCAGATGAAGGCGCCCAGGGCCATGCCGATGAGGTTGGCAGTGGCGATCCAGGCGGCTTGGCCGACGCTCAGGCTCCAGTAGTCGCTGAGCAGCGGGATGAGGAACCCATTGAGGGCGACGTCCCAAGCGTCGAACATGAACCCCAAGCCGCCGATGATGAAGATGGCACCTTGGGTTCTCCATCGCCAGGGAAGGTTGGCGACGACTTCGGAAGCGGTCGGCGTTGTCGCCGAGGTTGCAGTAGACACGAGGCCACAATACCTCTTTAACTCATTTGTGAGTAAAATTGCCCGCGACCCGTCTGAACACTCCAAGCCGCCCGATGGAACACGTCTAGATGGAGCACGCCTATTGGACCAGGCAGGCCGAGCCCCAGGTCGAAACTCCAGAGACTGTCATGGCACATGCCTGAGACTGTCATGGCACACGAAGAGGGTCGGGTGCCGCGATCGAAATCGCAGCATCCGACCCTCTCAACGCGGGACGTTCTGAGCCGACCTGCCTGAGCAGCGCCTAAACCCCAGGCCTCAGGCCAGGCGAACCATCCAGTTGTTCTTGTCCTCGGTCCGACCGTACTGGATGTCGAGCAGCGTCTTGCGGAACTCCATGGTCTTCGCGCCCGGTTCGGTGCCGTGATCGATGGTGAAGTCATTGCTGACGACCCGACCGATCGGTGTGACGACCGCGGCGGTGCCACAGGCGAAGGCCTCGACGATGTCGCCGTTGGCAGCACCCTCGCGCCATTCGTCGATGGTGACCTTGCGCTCTTCGGGCTCGAGACCCAGCTGCGGGGCGAGGTCGAGCAGCGAACGGCGGGTCACACCGTCGAGGATCGAATCGCCGAGTTCCGGAGTGACCAGACGGCCGTCCTTGGTCACGAGCATGAGGTTCATGCCGCCGAGCTCGTCGATGTACTTGCCCTCTGCAGCGTCGGTGAACAGCACCTGCTGACACCCCTGAGCTGCGGCTTCGTTCTGCGCGGCCAGTGAGCTGGCGTAGTTTCCGCCGCACTTGGCGAATCCGGTGCCGCCGGCACCTGCACGGTTGAAGTTCTGCGACAGCCAGATCGAGACGGGCTCGATGCCGCCGGAGAAGTAGGGCCCGGCCGGGCAGGAGATGACGTAGTAGTCCACTTCATGACTGGAGCGCACACCGAGGAAACGTTCGGTGGCGATCATGAACGGACGCAGGTAGAGGCTCGACTCGTCGGCCTCGGACTCGGGAGTCGGGACCCACTGCTGGTCGAGGGTGACCAGGGCCTTGAGCGACTCGATGAAGTCCTCTTCCGGCAGCTGCGGCAGTGCGAGCCGTTCGGCGGACTTGTTGATGCGAGCGGCATTCCGATCAGGACGGAAGGTCCAGACCGAACCGTCAGCGTGACGGTAGGCCTTGAGACCTTCGAAGATCTCCTGTGCGTAGTGGAACACGGCCGCCGCAGGATCGAGCTGCAACGGCGCGTATGGCTGCACCTGGTGTGCGTGCCAGCCATCGTCCAGGGTGTAGCGGACGTGCGCCATGTGGTCGGTGAAGTACAACCCGAATCCGGGGTCCTTCTTGATGTTCTCGCGCACCAGCTCGGGTTGCGGCTGGATGTTTTTGAGAACGGCAAACTTAGTCATAAGAACTCTTTTCTCATTTGTGATGAGTGACACTGTCAGGGTAGTCCATCACCCCGGTGCGCGTCGCACCGGGGTGATGATGATTCAGGCCGCAGCAGCGGGGTGAAACCAGACGGGAAGCTCAGCCCAGGCGAGCCGCGATCGCGTCGCCCACCTCGGCGGTGGAGCGCTTGGTTCCGTCCCGATCGGCCAGATCGGCTTCGACAGCTGTCTCGATCGACTTTGCGACGACGTCGAGGCCGAGGTGTGAAGCCATGAGCGCACCGGAGAGGATCGACGCGGTCGGGTCGGCGATCTGCTGCCCGGCGATGTCCGGCGCGGAGCCGTGGATCGGTTCGAACAGGCTCGGTGCCGTGCCTTCGACATTGAGATTGCCCGAGGCGGCCAGGCCGATGCCGCCGGTGACCGCGGCTGCGAGGTCGGTGAGGATGTCACCGAAGAGGTTGTCGGTGACGATCACGTCGTAGCGCGAGGGGTCGGTGACCATGTAGATCGTGCACGCATCGGTGTGTTCGTAGTTGAACGTCACCTCGGGGAATTCGGCGCCGACCTTCTCGACGACGCGACGCCACAGGTGACCGGCGTGGACCATGACGTTGTGCTTGTGCACGTAGGTGAGCTTCTTGTTTCGGGCCTGCGCACGCTCGAAGGCGTCGCGGACTGCCCGCTCCACGCCGTACCAGGTGTTGACCGAAACCTCGGTGGCGACCTCGTAGGGGGTGTCCGTGCGGACGGAGCCGCCCATGCCGGTGTATGACCCTTCGGTGCCCTCACGGACCACGACGAAGTCGATCTCACCCGGGTTCGCCAGCGGGCTGGTGACACCGGAGAAGAGCTTCGAGGGGCGCAGGTTGACTGCGTGGCTGAGACCGAAGCGCATCTTGAGGATCACACCGCGCTCGAGCACGCCCGAGGGCACGCTCGGATCGCCGCAGGCGCCGAAGAAGATGGCATCGTGCTTGCGCAGCGATTCCAGTTCGTCGTCGGTGATCGTCTCGCCGGTCTCGTGCCAGCGGCTGGCGCCGACATCGTAGTCTGTGAGATCGAGTTCGACCGGCTCTCCGGACACCTCGATCGCACGCTTGAGCACCTTGAGACCTTCGGGGACGACCTCGTTGCCGATTCCGTCGCCGGGCATGACCGCAATTGAAAACTTCATGGTTTCAGAGTAGAACTCATCTCACCATGCAACTAGGTCGTCCTACTATTCGGACACTACCGGGCGCTCGGAGTCGGCAAATCCCGTCATCCACAATTTCATGTCTCAAACTTCGTTCCCGACTACAATTTCGCGTCCCGAACGCCGAAGATGGGAGGAACAACCCCGAAGCAACAAACCCCAGAGAAAGTCGATCATTGACAGAGACGATCCGCAACGCCCGAGCCGCATCCCTCCCCGCCAAGCTCTCCCGCTCCTGGCTGCTGGTCAACGCCGCCAAAGAGGAGACCTTCACCGAGGCGCAGATCTCCGAATCGGATTCCGTCATCTTCGACCTTGAGGCCTCGGTCTCCGACGACAAGAAGATCACCGCCCGGGACAATGTCGTGCGTGCCCTGGAAGGCGGCATGTCCGCCTGGGTGCGCATCAACAAGATGGACTCGGAATTCTGGGATGACGACCTCGCCGCCATCGCCATGCTGCCCGGACTGCGCGGCGTGATGCTGCCGGAGACCGAACGCCCCGAACAGGTCTCCTATACCGCGATGCGTGCGAAGGCAGGACTGCCGGTCATCGCCCTGCTCGAATCTGCCATGGGCGTGGAGAACGCAACCAAGATCGCCGAGGCGCCCGGCACCTTCCGTCTGGCCTTCGGAACGAACGACTTCCGCAAGGACACCGGCTTCTCCGGTGATCCGATGGCACTGGCCTACGCTCGCTCGCGTCTGACCATCGCCTCGCGCATGGGCGGACTGCCCGGTGCGATCGACGGCCCATCAGCGGCGACCGCCAGCGATGAGCAGGTCCGCAATGACGCCGAGGTGACCCACATGATGGGCATGACCGGAAAGCTCGTGCTCAACGTCGATCAGGTCGTGACCCTCAACGAATCGATGAGCCCGAGCGAGGACGAGCGCGACTGGGCTCGACAGCTGCTCGAAGCCGCCGAGGGCGGATCCGAGATCACAGACGGTTCGTACCTCCCCCGTCTGGCACGCGCGAAGAAGATCGCGTCCCTGGCATCAACCTACGGTCTCTGGAACGCCTGAGTCCTCGCACGTGTCGGTCCGTCAGCCTTCGTGGATCCTCTGGTCGACCCTGCCTGCGATTCTCCTGGTCATCGCCTTCGGGCTGTGGCTGAGAGTCAATGTCTCCGGCCCCACGACGCTGGACCAGGATTGGCTCAGCCTCGTCGGGCTCGAATCCGACACCGTCCCGTACTGGGTGGCGGTCACCCTCGCCGAGATGGGTGGGGGCACGGGTGTCGTGATCTGCACGGGACTTCTGGGTGCGGTCTTCGTCCTCCTGCGACAGTTCCGTTCCGCTGGCGTCCTCGTGACCACCATGGTCTTGGGAGTCGCGCTATCCGAGCTGCTCAAGGCCGTGGTGACCCGGGTCCGCCCCAGCGAGCAGCTCTACGATTCCCTGGGCTATTCGTACCCGTCGGGACATTCCATGGGTGCGGCCGCGCTTGCCCTCAGTCTCGCTTTCATAGCCTCTCGGGCGCATATGCTGTGTCTGGCCGAGGCGGGCGCGGTCGCCCCATTGGCGCTTCCGCCTGAGAGCACGAACGAGGTCAAGGCGGTTCCGACCGAGATCACTCCCCCACTCGAGCCTGTCGTCCTGCGGTTCCACTGGTCGATGCTCCTGGCCGCGGTCTGGATCCTGCTGATGATGTGGTCGCGGACCGCGCTGCAGGTGCACTGGCTCTCCGACACGATCGCAGGTGCCCTCATCGGCATCTCGGCCGCGGTGCTCGCCGATGAACTCTGGACCTGGGGGACGATGAGGGCCCGTTCACCTCGTCGTGAGAGGTGAACGGGCCCCGTTCGATCTGATGTGTCCGGTGGAGGTCAGTCCTCGCTCAGTGAGACTCCGCTGAAGGCTGAGGCGTTGACGGCTCCGGCCACGGCCTTGACGACTTCCTCGGACACCGCCGAGTCGACGGCGAGAACCGAGAGCGCATCGTTGTCGGTCGCAGAGGGTGAGACCTGCATGCCGGCGATGTTGATCTCGTTGGCACCCAGCGCCTGGCCCAGCTGCCCGATGATTCCGGGGCGATCTTCGTAGCGGAAGATGAGCAGGTTGTCGGTGAGTTCGATCTCGAGCTCGAAGCCGTTGACCTCGGTGAGCTTCTGCACGAGCTTCGGTCCGGTCACGGTGCCCGAGACCGAGATCCGCTGCCCTTCGCTCGTCGTCGCGGTCAGCCGCGTGACGTTGCGGAAGGATTCACAGTAGGGATCGGTGACGAGCTCGACGCCGATTCCGCGCTCCTCGGCCAACAGCGGTGCGTTGACGTAGGAGACCTGGTCGGACACGACGTCCTTGAACAGACCCTTGAGAGCGGAGAGCTTGAGGACGGACACGTCCTTGTCTGCGATCTCGCCGTTGACCTCGACCTTGAAGTGGGTGACCGAGGAGTTGGCCAGCGAGTTGACCACGCGGCCCAGACGTTCGGCCAGGGGAATGCCCGGGCGCACGTCCTCGTGGATGGCTCCACCGGCGACGTTGACAGCGTCGGGGACGAGTTCACCGGCCAGTGCCTTGCGCACGGACTTGGCGACGGCCACGCCGGCCTTCTCCTGCGCTTCAGCGGTCGATGCGCCGAGGTGGGGCGTGACGTTGACGGCGTCGAGGTCCATGAGCGCCGAGTGCTCAGGGGGTTCCGTGCTCCACACGTCGATGCCTGCACCGCCGACCTCACCTGCTGCGACCGCCTCGGCGAGGGCGTCCTCGTCGATGATGCCGCCGCGGGCGACGTTGATGAACCGGGCGCCGGACTTGGCGGCCTTGAATTCTTCGGTGCTGATCATGCCGATCGTCTCAGGCGTCTTGGGCATGTGGACGGTCACGAAGTCGGACACGGCCAGCAGTCCGGGCAGGTCGACGACCTCGACGCCCATCTGCGCGGCGCGTGCCTGCGTGATGTAGGGGTCGTAGCCGACCAGTCGCATGCCGAAGGCCTTGGCACGCTCGGCGACGAGGCCGCCGATGCGTCCGAGTCCGACGATGCCCAGAGTCTTCTCGTAGAGTTCCACGCCGGTGTACTTCGAGCGCTTCCATTCCCCCGCCTTGAGCGAGGTGTTGCCGGCGCCGAAGTAGCGTGCGGAGGCCAGAATGTGTGCCATGGTGAGCTCGGCCGCGGAGATGATGTTCGAGGTCGGAGCGTTGACGACCATGACGCCCGCCGAGGTGGCAGCTGGGACGTCGACATTGTCGAGTCCGACCCCGGCGCGGGCGATGACCTGGAGCTTCTTCGCCGCGGCGATCGCCTCGGCGTCGACCTGGGTCGCGGAGCGGACGAGGATCGCGTCGACATCGACGATGTCGTTGAGGAGCTGGGAGCGGTCAGCACCTTCGGTGTGACGGATCTCGAAGTCTCCTCCGAGGGCATCGATGGTTGCCGGTGACAGATTTTCGGCGATGAGCACGATGGGCTTGGGCACTGAGTTCCTCCTGTTGCGTCCGGGACACGTCCATCTTATGAGACTTTGTGAATGCATTCACAAAGTCTCAAATTATGGGAAGTGAGTCTCGGCTCACTCAGGCGAGTGCCCCGGCCGTGTCACGCAGATGTCGACGTCAGAACCCGTTGGGCGAATACGGCATCCGGCCCAGGTTGAACATCGAGCTGGCGCGCACTGCGGCACCAGGCACGTTCTCGTCGATGCGTCCCGCGCGGGCGAGGATCACCGGGTCGGCGCCGCCGAAGTAGAGGGACCCGAGTTCCGCGATGCCGAGACTCAGGTCTGCCGGGGTCGAATCAGGGGCGGTCTCGACGACGGCGTTCTCACCGTCTGAGGTGATCGTGTAGCGACCACCAGCCAAATCGAGGGAGTCGTCGATCTCGAGGACCAGTGTGCCCGGCACGTACCAGGGACGAGCCTCAAGGGCGGCCTTGACGTCGAGGATCCTGATCCAGATGTTGTCCTCAGTGGACACGGTCCGGACTCGGCGGGAGTCTGTGAGCAGCCACGGCAGCGGTGAGTCCTCGGCAGACTCTCCGAACGTCACCCTCGTCGTCAGGTCGATGGCGGCCAGGAATGACCACAGTGAGGCGTAGGCGGCATCGGTGACAGCGACGAAATCGATGAGTTCGATCGTCGGCGGATTCTTCGACCAGCCGGCGAACTTATAGGACACGTAGCCGTCGGCTTCGCCCTGTTCGTCGAAGTGCAGGGCGGCACGCACACCACGATCAGCCTCGCCGGTGTCCGTGTTCAGGTCTCCGGTGGCACGCTCGATGTAGGTCTGCTGGCGCTCCATGGCACCTGGGGAGGTGCGCATGAACTCTCCGTAGATCTTCGGTGCCAGCTCGCGCAGTTCGCTGGGCAGGCACATCTCGACCCGACGGTCGGGTTCGTGGACCATCTTGAACCCCGGTGAGGTGTCGACCTCGATCGAGTGTGCCCAGGTGGCTACGCCGAATCCGAAGCGGGAGTAGATTCCACCTTCGGTCGCCGTGAGTGCGGCGAATGGGTATCCGGCTGCCTTCGCCTCGGCGAGGTCGGTCGTCATCAGCGACCTCAGCAGCCCCCGCCTGCGATGGGTGGGCCGCACCGTCACCCAGGTGATCAGGTGGCCGGGCACCAGACGCCCGCCTCCCACGTTGACCAGCTTCTCGAACCACGCGAAGGTCGCCACGGGGACGCTGGCGTCGAGGGCGTGCTCGTATTCCTGCTTCGCGTAGACGGCGGTGAGGTTCCGCCCGTCGGCGATGGCTCGCTCGACGCGATTCTTCAGCGCATCATCGGTCGACCGAGCGTCATGGAATCCCACGCTCGTCGACGCGAAATACCCCTGTGTGCGCTCATCGGGGGCTCCGGTCGACTCGTCGAAGGCTGGCTTGAAGTTTTCGAATCTGTAGTTCGTCACGATCCCAAGAGTAATTCACATCACCGCCGATGCGACTCATGCACGAGCGGAAATCGTCGCTTCGCACCGGGAGCAGACACGACGATGTCCCGGAGGCCGAGCAGGCTTCCGGGGCATCGAGGTGTGACGATCAGCGAGCGGCAGTGCCCTCGGTGTAGTCGTCATCGGAGTCCTTGAGCCATGCGAACATCTTGCGCAGTTCGCGGCCGGTGGTCTCGATCGGGTGCGTCTCTTCCTTCGAACGCAGTTCCTTGAACTCGGCCGCACCGTTCTTCTGGTCGTTCATGAAGCGCTCGGCGAACTTGCCGTTCTGGATGTCGGCGAGGACGGCTTCCATGTTCTTCTTCACGTCAGGGGTGATGACGCGAGGACCGGAGACGTAGTCGCCGTACTCAGCGGTGTCGGAGATCGACCAACGCTGCTTAGCGATTCCGCCCTCGACCATGAGGTCGACGATGAGCTTGAGCTCGTGGAGAACCTCGAAGTAGGCAATCTCCGGCTGGTAACCGGCCTCGGTGAGGACCTCGAAGCCGTACTGCACGAGGTGGGAGGTGCCACCGCAGAGGACGGTCTGCTCGCCGAAGAGATCCGACTCGGTCTCCTCGGTGAAGGTGGTCTTGATGCCGCCGGCGCGCAGTCCGCCGATTCCCTTGGCGTAGGAGAGGACGAGGTCCCAGGCCTTGCCGGAGGCGTCTGCTTCGACGGCGACGAGCACGGGGACGCCGCGACCGTCGACGTATTCGCGACGCACGACGTGGCCCGGTCCCTTGGGAGCGACCATGATGACGTCGACGCCCTCGGGAGGCTGGATGTAGTCGAAGCGGATGTTGAAGCCGTGAGCGAAGAGCAGCGCATTGCCGGGCTTGAGGTTCGGTGCGATCTCAGCGTTGTAGATCTCGGCCTGGACCTGGTCCGGGGCGAGGATCACGACGAGGTCGGCCCACTCGGAGACCTCGGCCGGGGTGCCGACTTCGAGGCCTTCTGCTGCAGCCTTGTCGCGGCTGGCGGAGCCTTCCTTGAGGCCGATGCGTACCTCGACGCCGGAATCGCGCAGGCTCAGTGCGTGTGCGTGTCCCTGGCTGCCGTAGCCGACGACGGCAACCTTCGTGCCCTGGATGACGGACAGGTCTGCATTGTCGTCGTAATAGCGTTCTGCTGCCATAGTTCTCTTGCTCCTTCAGAGGTTTGGGGTACTCCCCCATTGTTTCACAGTTCGGTACTGCTGTTCACTTATTGAGATGGTTGACGTTCCACGAAGTGGAACGAGAAGTCCTCATCTGCGCTGGGTTGAGGTGCGCAGTATCGCCAGGCTTCAGCTGCGCAGGGCGCGGTCGGTGATCGACTTCGAGCCGCGGCCGATGGCCACGGTGCCCGATTGGACGATCTCCTTGATCCCGAATGGCTCGAGGACATCGCGCAGGGCCTCGACCTTGCCCAGCTCGCCGGTGGCCTCGACGCTGACGGAGTCGGGTCCCACGTCGACGATCTTGGCCCGGAACATCTCCACTGCCGCCGCAACCTGTGGGCGGGTGGTGGCGTTGGCCTTGACCTTGTAGATGATGTGGGCTCGACGCACCGAGGTGGCCGGTTCGAGTTCGACGATCTTGATGACGTTGACGAGCTTGTTCAGCTGCTTGGTCACCTGCTCCAGCGGCACGTCCTTGACGTCGACGACGACCGTGATGCGCGAGAGCTCATCGTGTTCGGTGACACCGACGGCGAGGCTGTGGATGTTGAAGCCGCGGCGGGCGATGAGGCCGGTGAAGCGGGTCAGCACGCCCGGCTTGTTCTCGACCAGGACTGAGAGTGTGTGCCGGTTGTTCATTCCAGGCCTCCTTCGATCTGTGCCACGGAGCGAACCGTGCCGTCTTCTTCGGTACCGGCGTCTGCGATCTGGTTCTCGGCCTGCTCGTCGCCTTCGCCGTCGAACTCGGGGCGAATGCCGCGGGCGTATTCGATCTCATCGTTGGACACACCGGCGGCGACCATCGGCCACACCATGGCATCCGGCGGGACCGTGAAGTCCAGAACGACGGGACGATCGTTGGTCTCCAGCGCCGTCTTGATCGCAGCATCGACATCGTCATTGCTGTTCACGCGCAGGGCCAGGCAGCCGTAGGCTTCGGCGAGTTTGACGAAGTCGGGGATCCGGATCGTCTCGTGCCCGGTATTGAGATCGGTGTTGGAGTATCGCCCGTCATAGAACAGGGTCTGCCACTGGCGCACCATGCCCAAGGACGAGTTGTTGATGATCGCAACCTTGATCGGGATGTCATTGAGCGCGCAGGTGGCGAGCTCCTGGTTGGTCATCTGGAAGCATCCGTCTCCGTCGATGGCCCACACGACACGGTCGGGTTCGGCGACCTTCGCGCCCATCGCGGCAGGCACCGAGTAGCCCATGGTGCCCAGGCCACCGGAGTTCAACCAGGACTTGGGGCGTTCGAACTCGACGAACTGGGCGGCCCACATCTGGTGCTGGCCCACACCGGCGGCGTAGACAGCCTCGGGTCCGGTCAGCGCCGAGATCCGCGAGATCACATACTGGGGATCGCAGAGTTCGTCCTGCGTGGAGTAGCCCAGTGGGTAGGTCGTCTTGAGACGGTTGAGGAAGCGCCACCAGGGTTCGCGCTGACGCTCGAGTGCCTTGGGGAACTTGCTTCGCAGTTCGCTGAGCATCTCGGCCAGCACCTCGCGAGCGTCTCCGACGATGGCGACCTCGACGTCACGGTTCTTCCCGATCTCCGCCGGGTCGATGTCGGCGTGGATGACCTGCGCGTTCGGGGCGAAGGAGTCGAGGTTGCCGGTGACCCGGTCATCGAATCTGGCACCGATGGTGATGAGGAGGTCGGCCTTCTGGAAGGCGGTCACGGCGGGCACGCTGCCGTGCATACCCGGCATTCCGAGGTGGAGCTGGTGCGAGTCGGGGAACGCGCCACGGGCCATCAGGGTGGTGGCCACGGGAATGTTGGTCGCTTCGGCGAGTTTGAGCAGTTCCTTGTCGGCCTGCGAACGGATGACTCCGCCACCGATGTAGAACACGGGGCGCTGAGCTTCCGAGATGAGCCTCACGGCCTCGCGAATCTGCTTCGCGTGCGGCTTGAGGATGGGACGGTAGCCGGGCAGCTGCGGCTCTCCGGGCCAGACGAAGGGGGCGGTGCCCGTCTGTGCGTCCTTGGTGACGTCGACGAGGACCGGGCCGGGCCGGCCGGTGGTCGCGATGTGGTGGGCGTTGAGGATCGCCGATGGGATGTCCTCGGCCTTGGTGACGAGGAAGCTGTGCTTGGTCACCGGCATCGTCATTCCCACGATATCGGCTTCCTGGAAGGCGTCGGTGCCCAGCAGCTTCGAGCTCTGCTGGCCGGTGATGGCCAGGACGGGCACGGAGTCCATGTGGGCGTCGGCGAGCGCCGTGATGAGGTTGGTCGCTCCTGGACCCGAGGTTGCGATGCACACGCCCAGCTTGCCCGAGGCCGCAGCATAGCCTTCGGCCGCGTGTCCGGCGCCCTGCTCATGGCGCACGAGGATGTGTCGGATCTTGTCGGTCTCGAACAGGGGGTCATACGTCGGAAGGATGGTGCCGCCGGGAAGGCCGAAGACCGTCTCTACCTCGAGGAGCTCGAGGCTGCGGACGATTGCCTGCGCTCCGGTGAGGACCTCTGGGGTCGAGTTGCGTCGAATGCTTGACGGGGTCGCGGTGACCGGGGCTGCGCTGGGCGCGGTGCCAGTTCCCGCTGACTGGGCCGAGGGCGTGGCTGCCATCGTTTCGTATCCTTCCTAGTGATCCATCTTGTCTCCGCATGAAAAAAGCCCCTCCGGTTTCGGTAGGGGCGCGCGGAACATGTCGTGTTGACAGGCTACGGAAGATCCGCGCGCTGGGTAATAACGACGACAAGAAGGTGAGTCATGGCTCAATAGTTCACCTCCGGCGATAAAGGTGTCAAACGTCGCAATGGATCGTCTCGCAGAATGGGACTGCCTTCGACTGAAGAGTGAGACTCCGCAAACGCACCCGCGGTTGCAGCCTGAGACCGGGGAAGAAGGAAAGCCCGATTGTGCGAACCATAGACTCCGACACGCGCTCCGACTAGGCTCTTGAAGGTGCGTCCCCTCTTACGTTTCTGGCCCGATCTGCGCTCTCGCATCGGCGTGTACATCGCTGTACTCGCGCTCACGCTCCTGGCCAACGGCATCCAGCTGATCATCCCCCTGATCACCGGTCACATCATCGACGGCCCCATCGCCCACCGCGATCTGTCCGGGCTGTGGCTGCCCGTGCTCGGGGTCCTTCTCATCGGCATCGCCGAGGCGGTGGCGCTGTGGGCACGGCGCATGCTCGTTGCCCCGGTCGTCGCCCAATGGGAGATCACCTGGCGTTCACGTCTCTTCGACCGACTGCAGTACACCTCGGTGGCTATCCACGACTCTTGGGAGTCCGGGCAGCTGCTCTCGCGCGCGATCAATGACCTGTCCCAGCTGCGCCGGTTCTTCGCCTTCGGGATCCCCTTCCTCGTGACCACTCCGCTGATCATCATCATCGGCACCATCATCCTGACCTTCCTCCAACCGGTCTTCGGCCTCATCATGCTGATCATGGCCGTACCGACGATTGCGACGGTGACGGTCTTCGAGAAGAGGTACCGCGAGGCCTCCCGGCGCTCCCAAGACACGGTCGGTGAGATCACCACCGAGGTCGAGGAGTCGATTCAGGGGATCCGGATCCTCAAGTCCTTCGGCCGCTCACCCTGGGCCGCGCAGCGCTTCTCCCTGCTGTCGCGGAAGTTCCAGGGTCTCGAGGTGCGCAAGGCGAAGCTCGACTCCTGGTTCTGGAGCGTGCTCATCCTCCTGCCCACGCTTGCCCAGGCAGCCATCGTCGCCGTCGGCACGTGGGGCGTCGTGCAGGGGTGGACGACGATCGGCACCGTGGTCGCAGGTGTGACCATCTCCATGGTGATGCGGATGCCGATCGAGATGCTCGGCTTCCTCCTCGCCGATGCCCTCATGGCCCTGACCGCCGCGGCCAGGTACTGGGAGGTCATCGACATCAGGCACGACATCACCGACACTGACGGCAAGATCGCCGATTCTCCCGATGTGCGTCGTTATCAGGGCGAGCTGGATTTCGAGGATGTCGACTTCCATTTCGCCGACACGGACCGTGAGACACTGAAGAACCTCAATCTCCACATTGCTCCGGGCCAGACCCTGGCCATCGTCGGAGCCACGGGCTCGGGCAAGACGACGCTGGCTTCTCTCGTCCCGCGACTGCAGGACGTCACCGGCGGATCGGTGCGGATCGATGGCACCGACATTCGCGATCTGCCCGTCAACGAGGTCCGCAACCTCGTGTCCGTGTCCTTCGAAGACCCCATCCTGTTCTCCACCTCGGTGGCCGAGAACGTGAGCATGGGTGCGCCCGGGGGCGATGATGCCGCCATCTGGCAGGCCCTGGAGATCACGGCCGCGAAGGACTTCGTCGAACGGCTGCCGGAGGGCTTGGACACCCAGGTCGGTGAGCAGGGCCTGTCCCTGTCCGGTGGGCAGCGACAGCGGCTGGCGCTGGCCCGCGCAGTGATCGGCGCACCCCGCATCCTCGTCCTCGATGACCCCTTGTCCGCCGTCGACGTCGACACCGAGGATCGGGTGCAACGGTCACTGCGGGAGATACTGCCCGATTCGACGACGCTGATCATCGCCCACCGCCCGTCCACCTCGGCGCTGGCCGATGCGGTTGCCGTCCTCGACGAAGGACGCATCGTCGCACTGGGCACCCACGATGAGCTGCTGGGATCCTCCCCGCTGTATCGCGAACTCATGGGCGCGTCTGCGACGAGCGAGCACTCGACGTCCCAGCACTCGACTGAGGGAGGTGGCCGATGAGCATTCCCCGTCTCAATGAGGACGAGGTCGAGCAGCTTCCCCCGGACATCGCGAAGAAGGCCCGCAGGCTGCTGCTCTCCCTGGTCCGTCCCCATCTGCCGATGGCGATCTTCCTGCTCGTCATCGTCGTGCTCACGGCACTCTTCCTCGTCATCGGTCCGATCTTCATCGCCGATGCCCTCGACAATGGTGTGCCGAAGGCGGTCGAAGGCGATCCGGGGCCGCTGATTCGGGCAGTGTCGGCCTTCGTCATCTCAGCGATCGCCTCGGCCGTGCTCGCCTTCGCCTCGACGAGGCTGGTCGGCATCACTGCACAAAAGGTCGTCTACAGTCTGCGCGAACGGCTGTTCAAGCACATCCAACGCCTCGATCTGGGCTATCACGAACGCTCGACTTCTGGCCGGCTGGTGTCGCGACAGACCTCGGACATGGAGTCGGTGCAGCAGTTCCTCACCTACTCCCTCTTCGACACGGCGCTGGCGCTGTTCGAGATGACGTTCATCGCCGTGACGCTCATCGTCCTCGACGTGCCCCTGGCCGTCGTGGTCTTCCTCGGATTCATCCCGCTCTTCTTCATCACGAAGTCCGCGCACACCTCGCAGCGCAGCGCTTATCGCCGGACGCGGACCTCGATCGCGAAGGTCATCGTCCACTTCGTTGAGACCATGGGCGGGATCCGAGCGGTGCAGGCCTACCGCCGGCAGCCCGACCGCCGCGGCACGCTCAAGGACGAGGACACCCAGTACCGCGATGCCAACACCGACGCTCTGCGCGGAGTCGCCTGGTTCGCTGGCTGGACGCGGCTGGTCGGCAACGTCACCCAGACCGTGATCATCATCGTCGGCGCCTGGCTCGTCATCGAGGGATGGACTCAGATCGGTGTGCTCGCCGCGTTCATCCTCTACCTGCGTCGCTTCTACGGTCCGCTCGATGAACTGGTTCAGTCCTTCAACCTCTACCAGTCCGCCTCGGCGGCGCTGGAGAAGATGGCCGCCGTCCTCGACACCGACCCCGAGGTGGTCGCACCAACGAGCCCCAAGTCGCTGCCCGCGCACAGGTCCGACCAGACCTCAGGCACCACCTCGGCGACGGAGGATCTGCCTGCCAAGCCCAGCGGCCGCTCGATCGACCTCAATCATGTCCGCTTCTCCTACGGTGACGGCCCCGATGTCCTCCCCCGATTCGACCTGCGCATCCCCGCAGGCCAGATCGTGGCGCTCGTGGGTGCCACCGGCGCGGGCAAATCGACCCTGGTCAAACTGGTCACCCGGTTCTACGATCCCAGCGAAGGTCGCATCACCATCGACGAGGTGGACCTGCGTGATCTCGACGATGCCGAGCTGCGTCAGAGCGTGGTCATGGTCACCCAGGAGTCGTTCCTGTTCGCGGGCACGATCGCCGACAATATTCGCATCGGCAATCCCGACGCTGGTGATGACGACGTCGTCGCCGCGGCCACAGCCGTCGGCTTGGACCCCTACATCCGGAGACTGCCCGCGGGCTATGAGACCGATGTGAAGAAGCGCGGCGGTCGGCTGAGTTCGGGACAGCGTCAGCTCGTGTCGTTTGCCCGCGTATTTCTGGCCGATCCGGACATCGTCGTCCTCGACGAGGCGACCGCCCATCTCGACATCCCGTCCGAACGCCTGGTCCAGAAGGCACTGGCGACGGTGCTCGAGGGGCGCACCGCGATCATCATCGCCCACCGGCTCTCAACCGTAGAGATCGCCGACCGCGTTCTCGTCATGGACTCCGGTCGGATCATCGAGGACGGCACGCCGGATGAGCTGATCTCAGGGGCGGGCAAGTTCGCGCAGCTGCACAAGGCGTGGCGGGACTCGTTGGTGTAGGGCGTGGGCTGACGGGAAGTTGGCACTGTGTGTCTTGACTTCTGGTGTCCGGACTTCCTACTCTCATGACAACACAAGTTGTCGATTAACAGTTGCCGTTGACCCACCGGGAGGGTTCCTATGACCTCAGGCCAGAAGTGACCGTACGCGCCTGACGACGAAGTCAATGTCTGTGACGCCCATGCCGATGACGCCGACAGCCGTGAGACGGGGCCTGCTCCGACGGGACTGAGCGCACGGATTGATACCGCGTTCGAACATTCCGCAGGCATCGACTCCATGCCGCTGGCCGATGCGCGGGAACGACAGGTGATCCTCCGAGCGATAGCTATCGCCTACTCTCTGACCCAATGCACCGGCCTCATCGCTGGCCTGCTGCTGGCTGCATCCGGCCTGTGGTGGGCAGCACTTGCATTGGCTCTGGCGGTGTTGATCCCGGACTTGATAGCGAGGCGCTACGCCCGTAAGCGCGGTGTCGATCTCTACTGGCAATCTGGGGCCGCACGCAATGAGACTTCAGTGCGGGGTCTCATTCTCAGCACTCTGCTCATCATGGGGGTCGGTGGCCTCCTCACGTTCAATGCGACCTACGGCCACCCCCTGCTGACCTGGTCGTGGCACGTCAATTTTCCTGCTTCTGCTGGTACCGCAGTCACAATGTTCGTCGGCGCGTTGTGCGGAGGAACGATCGGGTGGTTTCTCCGGCGCAGACGGTATCGGGCAAAGCTGGAGGCATCAGCTGAGCGAGCGGCTGACACAGAGGAGCACCAAACAACCGAGTATCGTTGACCCGTGACGAATACCGATCTCGAACGCGCGCAGACCCTGATCACCTCGATTCCCGACTACCCTCAGCCGGGGGTGAACTTTCGCGATATCTCACCACTCATCGCTGACGGTCCTGCACTGCGTGCCGTCACCGAGGCGCTCATCGCACCTTTCGAGGGACAGTTCGACATCGTCGGTGGCCTGGAAGCTCGCGGCTTCCTCTTCGCCGGAACGATCGCGGCGATGACCGGAGTCGGAATTCTGCCCATCCGCAAGGCCGGCAAACTCCCCCGCCCAGCCGCAGCCGTGTCCTATTCACTCGAATACGGCACCGCGACGATCGAGGGTCCTGATGTGCTCAAGGAAGGCGAGCGCGTCCTCCTCGTCGATGACATCCTGGCCACGGGCGGGACCCTGTCTGCTGCTCAGGCTCTCGTGAAGGAACTTGGCGCCGAGGTGGTCGGCTCAGCCGTGGTCCTCGAGCTCACAGCCCTCGGCGGTCGGTCTCTGACCGGAGAGGTGCACACCGTCTTCGCCGACTGATGGGCGGCAGCCGTCCGCGAAAGCCCCGTCGGAGCATCCACCGCACCTCCCAACATCGACACCGCCGTTCATGGACATGTGTCGTAGCTGTCTCGCAGCTGCGTCTGAGCCTTGATCGCCTCAGTGGTCATAAACTGGCTCGGCTCTTTCTCCTTTGCGCTGTCATGTGCATAGTCGCAGCTGCCGACACTGATATGGCCGCCGGTCAGTAGGTTCCCATCCGTCGACCTGGACGAACCGACGCTCCAGTTGAAAGACCAGGGAGCCGAAGTACCTGAGTCGGCCCGATCAATGATGTCCTCGAGACGACCCACAACGTCGGGCCCTGAATCAACGGTTACGGTTAGGTTCGTCAGGTGGTCGCCGTCAATCTCAATCCGTTGCATGACCTTTTCGAGGTCGGTGCCCACCGCCGATTCCAGTTTGTCCTGCGCCTGCACTGAATAGGGGAATGTCACTGACCACTGGGCATCGTTGCCTCGGTCCAGACGCAACTGAATCTCTTCGGAACCGAATTGGTCCCGGACCGCTGTGATCACGTCGAACGGACTCCCGGACGCACTATCGATTTCAAGGATGTCCTCGCTGTACCTGTCATCCCATGAATCGAACCAGGTCACCCCTCCCACGCCCAGAGCTGAGGTGAGCGCGCGGAGGCGGGATGGCAGATGTTTCAGAGACTCGACGGCAGTCTCTGTCCGAAGGGCGATGGTGAGTCCCGACTGTTTCACCGTCAGTCCACGGTCGAAGTTGTCGAACTCAGATCCGATTTCATCGTTGAGGGTGGACGCCACATGGATTGCCTTCTCGTCAGTTGCTCCGTCGGCCATGATGGCGACGTAGGTGAGTCTCTGTACTGAATTGTCTTTCCTGTAGTAGGTCGCAACCGTCTCCACTCCTGGCAACGCGGATAGCACGTCCCCGATTTCGTCTGCCCGCGAACTGAGATCTGGACTTGGATTGGGATCTGGACTTCTTTCACATCCAGACAGTCCGAAGATCATCACCATGACAGCAATCATGGCGAGGGTGACTCTGCGGACGGGAACCCTGGCTTCGAACATGTCTCCAACGTAGTGAAGGACTTCAGACAGGGAGTGCCAGCAGTGTTCCAGTCCCGTTACGCGCCGGTGGCGCGCGGCACCGAATTCCGCATGACATCGTGTCGATCACACCTGGGAATACTGTTCTTCCGTCGTGACGTTATAGGCTCGCACAGGTACCGTCACCACGGTGCCCGATTGCAGCACGACAGACCACCAATCCGTGACGAAAGGCGGCACCTTGACGGTTCCCACACTCACACTCAATGACGGCAAGACCATTCCCCAGCTGGGCTTCGGCGTCTTCAAGGTCGATCCCGAGGAGACCGAGCGCATCGTCACCGACGCCCTCGAGGTCGGCTACCGCCACATCGACACGGCCGCCGTCTACGGCAATGAAGAGGGCGTGGGCCGCGCCATTGCGAAGTCCGGAATTGCCCGCGATGAGCTCTTCGTGACCACCAAACTGTGGAACGACCGGCACGGTGCCGACGAGTCGAAGCGTGCCCTGGGCGAGAGCTTGGAGAAGCTGGGCCTCGACCACGTGGACCTCTACCTCATCCACTGGCCGACACCGGAGAACAACAATTCGGTCGAGACCTGGGAGGCCTTCCCCTCCTACCGCGATCAGGGTCTGACGACGTCGATCGGTGTCTCGAACTTCGATCACCGCTACCTGCCCCAGATCCTCGATACCGGAATCATCCCGGCCGTCGACCAGATCGAATGCCACCCGCAGTTCCAGCAGATCGAGACCCGTCCGCTGCTGACCGAGCACGACATCAAGGTCGAGGCTTGGGGACCGCTGGGACAGGGCAAGGTCGACTATGCCGACACCGTGATCGGCGAGATCGCTTCCGCCCACGGCAAGTCCTGGGCCCAGACCATCATTCGCTGGCACCTGCAGCGCGGGCATGTCGTCTTCCCGAAGTCGAACAACCGCGACCGCATGGCCCAGAACTTCGATGTCTTCGACTTCGAACTCACCACCGCCGAGGTGGCGGCCATCGATGGCCTGGAAAACGGCGGTCGCGTGTCCGGTGATCCCGCCGAGGTGAACTGAGGTTCTGACGTCAGCTGAGGTTTGTGATCTGAACCGAGGTTGAACGTCCAAAGACCCGCTTGGAGCTTCATCGCTCCAGGCGGGCCTTTTCAGTGTCTTCCAGCAGTACTTTTTGCCATCTCCCATCTGGCCTTGGACGTCAGGTGAGCAGACGAACCGGCTCCCCCGCCATCCACGCGGCGATGTTCTCGACAGTCTGGGTGAAGAAGATCCGATACGTGTCTTCGGTGACATAACCCAGGTGCGGAGTCAGCACGGTCCGCGGAGTGCTGCGCAGAGCATGATCATGTGGCAACGGCTCAAGGTCATACACGTCGATCCCCGCGCCGCGAATGCGACCTGCAGCCAATGCGTCCTGCAGTGCTTCCATGTCGACGAGGCCCGCCCGAGAGGTGTTGATGAAGATGCTGTTCGGCTTCATCAGTGACAGTTCCTTCGCAGCGACAAGCAGGCGGCTGCGTTCGCTGAGCTTATAGTGCACGGTCACGACGTCAGAGGTTGAGAAGAGTTCCTCTTTGCTCACTGCGTGCGCCCCGACATCGGCTGCCCGCTCCTCGTCGAGGTTCTGACTCCAGGCCACGACGTCCATGCCGAAGGCGGCCCCGACCCGGGCGACCTGGGTGCCGAGTCTGCCGAGTCCGATGATCCCGAGTCGGTGCCCGAAGAGGTCACCGCCGACGGTGGACTGCCAGCCGCCGGAGTGCATCGCGGCGTCTTCGGTGGGGATGCTGCGCAGCACCGAGAGAATGAGTCCCCAGGTCAGCTCCGGGGTCGCCGAGGTGGTGGATTCGGTCCCGCAGACCGTGATCCCCTGGGCTCGTGCCGCATCCAGATCGATTGATGCGTTGACTCGTCCCGTGGTCACGAGGAGTTTGAGATCGCGCAACTGGGCCAGTCGCTCGGCAGAGAAGAGGGTGCGTTCACGCATGGCAACGACAACCTCGGCGCCGTCCACCGTCTGCACCAGATCCTCGGTGTCGTGGATCGGGCGGGAGACGAATTCGACCTCGGCCCCAAGCTCCTGCCAGTTGGCAAAGTCTGCCGCCACATTCTGGTAGTCGTCGAGCACAACGATGTGCATGCCTGTCCTTCCTCTGATGTCGCGGGATTCTGGAAGCATCCCTGACTTTCATCAATCATCCCTGTCTTTCATCGTATAGCCGATAGGCTGGGCCGGTGAGCGCACCGATCATCCTCAGACAACGCAGCGGCCCCATCATCACGATCATCGTCTGGGCGTTTCTCGCACTGCTCCTGATCGACGCGATCGTGCGCGGCTCCTGGGACACCGTCGGAACGTTCCTCCCGCCGCTGGCTCTGGTGGGATGGCTCGTCTTCATCCTCCTGTGGAGACCAGCCGTCATCGTCGGATCCGAGCAGGTCGTGATCCGCGAGATCCTGCGCACAACCACTGTGCCCTTCGCCAACATCACAGACATCAGGCTGAGCACCATCGTCTCCATCATGGCGATCGCACCGAACGGGGCTGAACGCACCTACCGCCCGTGGAATGCGCCAGGGATGCCGCGCCGCAAAGTCGACTCGGGTCTCACCGGTGGCACACGTCCGGAGTCGGTCGACAACCACCCGTCCTTCGAACTGCTCCGACGCTGGGAGAATTTCGATGCCCGTGCGAAGACCGCGACCACGCCCACCGACCCCACCACAACGGTGTGGAACCTCGGCGTGGTGGGAGTCAGTCTCGTCCTCATACTGCTCGACATCTTCAGCAGGCTATAGAACCTCGGCAGCCTCGAGAACTTGGAAGGTCTCGAGAACCTGAATAGTGAGAGCTTCTGGAGGTTCACAGTGTATAAAAAGCCGGCCCCGCGAGAGAACGTGAGCCCACGGGACCGGCGATGAGGGGTGATCGAGACGATCACATTCGAATCAGACGAAGAGTCTCAGAATCACTTCTTGAAACCGATGCTCGTCCAATCGGGAGTTTCGAGCTGACGCGGCCCGAGATTCATGATGTCGTTCTTGACACCCCAGACATATGGGGTCGGGTAGAACGGGATCAGCGGCTTGAGTTTGAGCACTTCGGCATCGCCCTCGTTTGCCAGCTTCTTCGACTCGGCAGGATCAAGGGTCTTCGTCGCGGCCTTGAACTTCTCACCGATCGCGTCGCTGGAGATCTTCGAATAGTTCTGCTCGGATTCGGCCGGGTAGAACAGGTTCGAACCTGACGAGATCGGGAAAGCCGTTCCTTCCCAGGTGAACGTGGCCATGTCGAAGTTGCCGTTGAGCACGTGGTCAGCGAAATACGCGGCCACCGGGACGGTCTCGATTTTGATCTTGAAGCCGATCTCGTTGAGGTCCTTCATGATCTGCTCCGCACGCTGAGCGTTCGAGGCGGTATCGGCGGGAACAACGATGTTGAACTTCAGCTTCTCGCCGTCCTTGGCACGAATTCCGTCGTCGCCTGCTTTCCAACCAGCGTCGTCGAGAATCTTCTTCGCGGCTTCCGGATCGAAGTCCAGGCTTCCCTCCGTGTTGTCCTGGTAACCGTCCTGGCCCGGCATGAAGGTGACATTGTTGACCAGGGTCACTGGTGCTTCGACGGGGCCTATGGCTGCCTGGGCGATGGCCTCACGGTTGATGGCGTGGCCGACGGCGTCGCGGACTTCCTGCTCCTTGAGGGCGCCCTTCTCCGCATTCATCGTCACGTGAGTCCACTGCATGCCTTGTGATTTGTAGATCTCACCGTCTTCACGTTTCCCAGCCGTCTCATATGAGTCGCCGTCGGTGCCGATGTCGACGAGGTCGATCTCCTTGTTTGCATAGGCTTGGGCCTGCTGTGCCTGCGAGACGACCTTGAAGATGACCTTGTCCAACTTGGGTTCCTGACCCCACCACTTGTCGTTCTTCACCATGGTGATGACACCGGACTTGTTGTCGACCTTCTCAGCCTTGAATGGTCCGTTCGACGGCAGCACCTTCTTCGCATAGTCCTTGTTGAAGGTGTCCGGATCTTCCGTGATTTCGTTAGGCACAGAGGCGTCGATGTAGTTGGGCCAGTCGATGTTCGGGGTCTTGAAGGTCACCTTGACGTTGTGCTTGTCGTCGCCGGCCTCGATGCTCTCGATGTCCTCATACCCCTTGGTCGAGGCAACTTCATATTCATCGTGTTTGCCGTCTCTGGTCTGCCAGAATGCTTTGTAGTCCTCGACGTCGATCGGCGTACCGTCTTCCCAGACAGCGTCCTTATTGAGTTTGACATCGATGACGAGCGGATCTTCGCTGGCGATCTCCACGCTCTCCGCGTAGTTCTTGTCGACTTCCCAGCTGCCATCGTCCTTGATTTTGACTGGCCCACCTAGTGACGTGCCGTAGATATTGTTGTTGTCCACGTGCGCGCCGTCGGCGTGGTAGTAGTTGAGGCTGGCCGGGATCTCGGTCATCGGATAGGTGAGCGTTCCGCCATCGGCGATCTCATCGTAGCCGGCTTTCTGGTAGTCAACGGACGGCAGGCCTGAGATCTCCTCGTTCGCCTTGTCGCTGTCGACTCCTTTGGAGTCCTTGTTGTCCTGTTGGCAACCGGAGAGGGCCAGCCCCAATGCCGCAGTCGCAGCGACAACCACTGTCGCTTTGTTTCTCATCTTCATGAGTTCCTCTTTCCTGTTCTCTGTGTGGTGATCGATGGATGAGTACTGTGTCGGGTTCGTTCAGTCCGAGTGGTCGAGCTCGTGGATCCGTTCAGCGAAGTGACAGGCCACCAGGTTCGCCTCCGCCCGCCGAGGCTGGGGATCCTCGTGTGTGCATCTGTCCTGCTCGCTCTCGGGCAGCAGCGAGAAGAGCGGGCACCGAGTGCGGAAATTGCACCCGGAGATCTCGTCTGTCGGGCTCGGAAGGTCGCCGGACAGGAGCACTCGCTCACGAGATCGTTCGACTACCGGATCGGGCACCGGAATCGCCGACATCAACGCTCGAGTGTAGGGATGCTGCGGATTGTCGTAGAGATCTTCGGAGGCGCCGAATTCGACGATCCGGCCCAGGTACATCACCGCAACGTGATCGGCGATCTGCCTCACGACTGCCAGGTCATGGGCGACGAAGAGGTAGGACAGCCCGAGTGAGTCGCGCAGGTCCTCGAGCAGGTTGATGACACCGGCCTGTACGGACACGTCGAGGGCCGAAACCGGTTCGTCGAGGACGAGCAGCTTCGGGTTGGTCACGAGCGCCCGGGCGATGCCGATGCGCTGGCGTTGCCCGCCTGAGAACTCGTGCGGATACCGATCGGCCATGTTCGCGTCGAGGCCCACCAGTTCGAGCATCTCGGCGACGGTGTCAGTGCGCTGTTTGGCCGGGACCTTGTGGACTGTCAGCGGTTCCGCGATCACCTCGCCGACCGGCAACCGCGGGTCGATCGCGGCCATCGGATCCTGGAACACGACCTGGACGTCCTTGCGCATGGCCAAACGATCGCGCTTGGACAGCTCGGACACGTCGACTCCATTGATGACGATCTTGCCCTTCTGGGGCGCCACCATCTCGAGAACCTCACCAATGCTCGTCGACTTGCCGCAGCCCGACTCTCCGACCAGGCCGAGAGTCTGTCCCTCCCTGATCTCCAGGTCGATGCCGTCGACGGCGCGGACGGTGCCGATCTGCCGTTTGAAAACGGCTCCTTTGAGCAGCGGGAAGTGCTTCTGCAGCCCGGTGATCTCGAGGACCCGTTCGGCTTCGTCGTTCTTCACTCGCTTCTCAACAGGTTCTGGCCGCGGGAAGATGGTGCCGGCGGACAGCTTCCCCGAGGCGATCTCATCGGCCCGGTGGCATGCAGCGGCGACGCCGGGCGTGCCATGAGCGATGAGCTCAGGCTCGACTTCACGGCATTTGTCGAGGGCGATCGGGCAGCGCGGAGCGAAGGGACACCCCGGGACCATGTTCGACAGCGATGGCGGTTTGCCCTCCAACGGAACGAGTCGCTGGGTTCCGGCTGTCGCCAGGTTCGGCACCGAGCGCAGCAGCCCGGTCGTGTAGGGCATCTGCGGTCGGGCGAAGACCTGTTCGACCGGCCCGGTCTCCACCAGGCGACCGGCATACATCACCGCGATGCGGTCCGCGTTGCCCGCAACCACACCGAGGTCGTGCGTGATGAGCACAATCGCAGCGCCTGTGATCTCACGCGCCTTCTGCAGGACCTCGAGGATCTGGGCTTGGATCGTGACATCGAGCGCGGTGGTCGGCTCATCGGCGATGATGAGGTCCGGATCGTTGGCAATGGCGATGGCGATCATGGCTCGCTGACGCATGCCACCGGAGAACTCGTGGGGGTATGCCCTGACCCGACGTTCGGGCCCCGGTATGCCGACGACTCGCAGCAGCTCGATCGCTCTGCTGTGTGCAGCATCCTTCGACAGCGTTGGATCGTGGAGGAGCAGACCTTCTGAGATCTGCTCGCCGATCGAGTAGACCGGGGTGAGCGCCGATAGCGGGTCTTGGAACACCATGGCGATCTCGGAACCGCGCAACTCCGACATCGCGTGATCGTCCATGTCCAGCAGGGAGCGTCCGCGGTACTTGATCGAGCCGCCGATGCGGGCTGTGGAGGGAAGCAATCCCATCACGGCCATGGACGAGACTGACTTGCCGGAACCCGATTCGCCGACGATGCCCAGGAACTCACCGGGCATCACCTCGTAGCTGACGCCGCGAACGGCCTTCACATCGCCCTGAGGATTCGGGAACGTGACGCTCAGGTCCCGGACTTCGAGGATCGGAGCCTGCGCAGGTGGATTGGATTGATCGGTGATGAGAGTCTCAGTCACGGTTGACTCCTGAGGTGGGATCGATGGCGTCACGGAGCGCATCGGCCATCAGGCTGATGGCGAACAGCATGAGGACGAGGACGCCTGCGGGAAAGACGAAGAGCCACGGACGGGTCACAGCCGCCCCGGAGCCCTCAGCCAGGAGTGTGCCGATGGAGACATCGGGCTTCTGGATTCCGAGGTTGAAGTAGCTCAGCGAAGTTTCGGTCAGGATCGCTGAGACCACGCCCAAAGTGGCATCGACGATGAGGATCGACGCGACGTTCGGGATGATGTGCCGGCTCAGTATCCGTGGAGTGGAGACGCCCATGTACCGCGCCGCCTTGACGAAGTCACGGTCCTTGATCGCCTTCGTCTGGTTTCTCACAACTTGGGCCATGATCATCCACCCGAACAGGGCGAGGAACACGACGATCGCCATCCACGACAGCTGGCGCAGCATCGGGGCCAGAAGCACGAGGATGAAGAACGCAGGCAGGACGAGGAGCAGGTTGATGAACCACACGATGACGACCTCGATGCGGCCGCCGAAGTATCCCGCTGTCGAACCGATGATCGCGGCTAGGAGGCTCGCTGCGGGCCCGGCGATGATGCCGATGAGCAGAGATTTCTGCAGTCCCGCCACGGTTTGGGCGTAGATATCCTGGCCGATGGTGTTCGTGCCGAACCAGTGCTGCGGGCTCGGTGCCTCGTTGAGTGCGTGGATGTCCTGGTCAGTCGGCGTATAGATGTTGATCGTGTTGCCGAATATTGCGAACAGGACGAAGAACCCCAGCATGATGCCGCCGACCCAGAAGCGCGGGGTCGAGCGCAGTCGGCGCCAGACCAAGGTCAGACGGGAGGTCGGCTTCGAACGACGAGGCACAACCTCGGTGTCGGCAGTCGTGGAGATCGGAAGATCGGTGGCCATGTCAGATCCTCACTCTCGGGTCGAGGGCAGCGTAGAGGATCTCCGAGAGGGTCGAAGAGATCAGAGTCAGCACTGCGATGAACAGGACGGACCCGGCAGCAGCATTGATATCGGACTGCAGGATCGAGTTGATGGTGAACTCCCCCATGCCGTGCCAGGAGAACACCACCTCGAGCATCGCCGATCCTGCGACCAACGTGCCGAAGGCGTAGGCGAAGTAGGTCGACATCGGGATGAGGGCAACGCGAACACCGTGCTTGACCAAGGCGGTCTTGCGGGTGCGCCCTTTCGATCTCGCGGTGCGGATGAAATCAGAGGCCAGCACATCGAGCATGACCGAGCGCTGATAACGCGAGTAGGTGGCAGCACCCATCATCACCAATGCCAATGTCGGCAACAGCATATGTGAGAGCTGATCGGTGAACCACGGAAAGAAGCCCGGCGGTATGTCCGCCGTGTATTCACCTGAAAAGCGAATCAGGGTTGTGCCGATGAGACCGTTGAAGGCGGTGGCGATGATCATTAGCACCACGCCAATCACAAATGTCGGAGTGGCGATGATCAGATAGGACGCATAAGTCACTGTCTGGTCAGAGGCCTTGTATTGCTTAACCGCGCCCCACACGCCGAGGACGACGCCCAGGATGGCTCCGAGGATGGAACCGATGAGCAGAAGTTTGAGGCTGACCCCTGCCCGGGTCATGATCTCTTGGAAGACCGGATTGTTGTGGACCGTCGTAGAGAAGTCCCCGTGGAGGAAGATCCCCGTCAGCCAGGCCCACGTACGCTCGATGATCGGAACATCCGGATTGGTCCCGTGTCCGTTGAGGATCGACTTGATCGAGGCTTCTGACAGCGGCGGATTCTGGCCCCGATACCGCGCGGCCGGATCCATGAACGCACTGGAGGTGATGTAGGCGGTGACCGTGGCGATGAACGCCAGGATGAAATAGTTGACGAATCGCCGGAGAACGTATTTTCCCATGCCGAGACCTAAATCGCTGCGACTCGAGAACTTTCGTGATTATTCTCTGACTGATGCATCGGTCCGGGGATGAGGGAATAGATCTCTTTGCGAATCTCGAGGGGTGTGCGAGTCATCTGCGGTCAAAGTTCCTTTGCGTCAAGTGTCGTCAGCTCAGCTACTCTGCGCGGTTCATCCGTGAACCATCACAAACAACTGAACGTAAGTTGTACTGTATCCAGATGTGATCCCCCACACAAAGCACCTTGCACAATTTCTTTCTCTCCATCCGAGGGTGCCGCAGATTCTCGGGCGACACGCCGTGATTACAGTTGGGTAACAAGGGGTGGTCTTCTGCCTCTTCGGGCACAGAAGAGCCGAGGTGGTGCGGACATTGGTCCGCACCACCTCGGCGATGGATCGATCCCCGCTATCCGGGACTCGACTGTTCGATGATCAGATCATCGGGTGTCCCCTGCTCAGAAGCAGACGGCACCGGTGGAGGCCGACTGCACGAGCTTGGCGTACTTTCCGAGCACACCGGTGAGGCGGTGGTTCTCGGGAATCGTCCAGGTCTTGCGACGCTCTTCGAGCACCGACTCGTCAACATGCAGGTCGATGGACCGTGCCGCGATGTCGACGGTGATCTTGTCGCCGTCCTCGACGAGTGCGATCGGTCCGCCGTCGACGGCCTCGGGCGCCACGTGACCGATGCACAGTCCCGTCGATCCGCCGGAGAAGCGTCCGTCGGTGATGAGCAGGACGTCCTTGCCGATTCCCGCGCCCTTGATCGCACCGGTGATGGCGAGCATCTCGCGCATACCGGGTCCGCCCTTGGGTCCTTCGTAGCGGATGACGACGACATCGCCCTTCTTCAGCTCACCGTTGAGGACGGCATCCATGGCCGGCTTCTCCTGGTTGAACACGCGAGCGGTGCCTTCGAAGACGTCGGCATCGAAGCCGGCGGACTTCACGACTGCACCTTCGGGAGCCAACGAGCCCTTGAGCACGGTGAGGCCGCCGGTGGCGTGAATCGGGTTGTTGAGCGCGCGCAGGATCTTGCCGTCGGGGTCCGGCGGGTTGATCGTCTCGAGGTTCTCCGCCACGGTCTTTCCCGTCACGGTCATGCAGTCGCCGTTGAGCATTCCGTTGTCGAGCAGAGCCTTCATGATCACCGGCACGCCGCCGATCTTGAACACATCGTTCATCACGTACTGGCCGAAGGGTTTGACGTTGCCCAGGTGCGGGACCTTGTCGCCGATGCGGTTGAAGTCATCGAGGGCGAGTTCGACTCCGGCCTCGTGGGCGATGGCCAACAGGTGGAGGACGGCGTTGGTCGAGCCGCCGAAGGCCATGACCACGGCGATCGCGTTGTGCAGCGATTCCTTCGTGATGATGTCCTTCGTCGTGATGCCCTGGCGGAGCAGGTTGACGACGGCGTCACCGGACTTGCGCGCGAACATCGTGCGGTCGCGGTGGATGGCCGGTGGCGCGGCCGATCCCGGCAGGGACATGCCCATCGCCTCGGCTGCCGAGGCCATGGTGTTGGCGGTGTACATGCCGCCACAGGCGCCTTCACCTGGGCAGACAGCGCGCTCGATGGCGTCGACGTCCTTCTGGGTGATAGTTCCGGCACGGCAGGCGCCGACGGCTTCGAAGGCGTCGATGAGGGTGACTTCCTTCTCGGATCCGTCGGACGTCTTCGCGGTGCCCGGCATGATCGAGCCGTTGTAGAGGAAGACGCTGGAGAGGCCGAGACGGGCCGATGCCATGAGCATGCCCGGGATCGACTTGTCGCAGCCGGCCATGAGGACCGATCCGTCGAGTCGTTCGGCGCTCATCACGGTCTCAACGGAGTCGGTGATGACCTCGCGCGAGACCAGCGAGTAGTGCATGCCCTCGTGGCCCATGGAGATGCCGTCGGAGACGGAGATGGTGCCGAATTCCAGGGGGAATCCGCCCGATTCGTGCACGCCTTCCTTGGCGGCCGCACCGAGGCGCTGCAGGGACATGTTGCACGGGGTGATCTCGTTCCACGAGGTCGCGATGGCGATCTGCGGCTTGACCCAGTCGTCATCGCCCATTCCCACGGCACGCAGCATGCCGCGCGCAGCGGTGGCTTCGAGACCGTCGGTGACGTCGCGAGAACGTGGTTTGATGTCCGGTTTGGTGGAGTTCGTATCAATGCTCATGCAGGCACTCTACGCCGGAGTCCATCATGTATATGCCAAGTTCTCGCATGTTGGAACTTGTTTTGGGCGGTCGATCGAGAACCGGTCGGCAGTTCCTCGAGAACGTGCCGACAGTTCCTCGAGAACCGCTGCGATCACTCCGTCGAGACGAGGTTGAGCGGCTGCTCGCCGTCGTTGAGTCGGCGCACCTGCTCGGCCAGGATCTGCACCACGCGAGGCTCGAACGCCGAGGTGTCGCCGCCTTCATGAGGTGTGATGAGAGTGTTCGGGGTCCCCCACAGCGGATGGTTCTCCGGCAGCGGCTCGGGATCCATGACGTCAAGCGCGGCGTGGAGACGGCCGGTGCTCAGCTCGGCCACGAGGGCATCGGTGTCAACGACCTTGCCTCGAGCGACGTTGACGATGAGAGCGTTGTCGGGCAGCCGGGACAGGAAGTCCTTGTTTACGAGCTGGTTGGTCGACTCGGTCAGAGGCGTGATGAGGACGACGACCTCAGTGTGGGGCAACAGTGTCGGCAGCTCATCGACACTGTGGATCTTCCCGCGATCGT
Organism: Brevibacterium aurantiacum; assembly: GCF_900169065.1. GTDB lineage: Bacteria > Actinomycetota > Actinomycetes > Actinomycetales > Brevibacteriaceae > Brevibacterium > Brevibacterium aurantiacum. The sequence goes on from NZ_FXZB01000020.1 coordinate 48,501, forward strand.
CTTCACGAGCGGTCGTCGCCACCCGCGTGAGGTCGACCTCGAAGGGAGCGAACCGATCGGCGATCGCCGAGCCGATCTCGCCGGCGCCGATGATCATGACACGGCGATCCTGCAGGGAGCGGTTGCGTTTGTGGTTCCAGATCCTCGCGCTCTGCGCACGAACGGCATCATCGATGCCGCGCAGGCTGGCCAAAGTCAGTGTCAGGGCGAGTTCGGCCGTTCCGCCTGTGTGCACGCCCGAGGCCGTCGCCACCTTGATGCCGCGCTCCGGCAGGTGAGCGACAGGGTCGTACCCGGTGGTCTGCGTGATGACCAGGCCCAGGTTCGGCAGCTCGTCGAGCAGTTCGATGGTCGGTCCCGAATCGAGGTACGGGAGCACGACGACATCGACGTCATCTCGGCTCAGCTTCGCCGACTTCTCGGCGTCCGAGTAGACGACCAGGTCGACGTTGGCACGCTGGTGCGCCGGAATCCGGGCGATGACGCGGTTGCGGAGTTCAGAATCTGGGAAGGCAATGGTCTTGATCGACATGGTCACATTGTCCCACGAACAGGCTCACTCGGGCAGGGGTGTTCAGACTGTCCTATTCGGGCAGGGCCTGTCCGATGCGCGCGAATACTCGTTCGATGACTTCGAGTTCCTCATCGTCGACATGGCTGAGGAAGACTTCGTCGATGTTCTCCCGGTGCTGACGTCCCGCATTGAGGAAGGCTTGGGCACCGGCCTCGGTGAGCCCGACGTTGTGCGCTCGTTTGTCCTCTGCGCATTCCGTCTTCGTCACCAGGCCCGCGTCCTCAAGCACCTTGATCCGGTAATTGAGGCGTGAGGGCGAGAACACCAGCTTTTTGGCCAGCACGCTCATCGTCAGCAGGTGGGTCGGCTCCTCCCACAGCAGCAGCAGCGTGTTGTAGTCGCTGACAGTCAGACTGGCACGGTCCTTGAGGTTGCCCTCAAGGTTCTGCCGGATGCGCTGTGAGGTCTCGAAGTACAGGCGCCACGATCTCTGCGCCAGAGCGTCGCGGTCCCGACCGAGTTTGACCTCGACCATCGTCATCCCTCGAGAAGTTGAGCGAAGGGCGTGATGAGCTCGGGATTGAACTCATCATCGATGCTCGGGTTCCGCTGCGCGCCACGCCGACCGAACTCGCCGGTCGTCGTGGTCGCAGTGCCGCCGCCGGCAGTCCCGCCGGCAGTGCCTGCGCTCGAAGCGGTGCCGACCCCGTGCAGGCTCGCTGCCAATCCGATCAGCTCCTCGCTGGCCTGAGCGATTCGGGCGTTGAGGCTGCGCCCGCCTTCGATGCTGCCCCAGTCATCGGTGGCGGCGAAGATCGTCGTCGGTACGACGATGCCCTTGAGGTAGGACAGCATCGGACGCAGCACGGTCTCCCCCGCCAGCGAGTGCCGAGGCGTCCCACCGGTCGAGCCGATGAGCACGGGCTTGTTCGCCAGCGCCTTTTCGTCGATGAGTTGCCAGAACAAGGTGTGCAGGCCCACCGGAGCGACCTTGTACACGGGCGCCACGGTGACGATCACGTCTGCCGCGGCGACCTGCGCGAAGGCCGCCTCGAGGTTGTCCGAACGGAATCCGGTCAGGGCCATATCGGTGAGGTCCGAGCTCAGGTTCCGCACGTTGATGTGCTCGGTCTCCGCGCTCAGGTCCGCAGCATCGGCCGCCGAGGTGGCCGCTGCGATGATCTTGTTCGAGAGTTTCAGTGTGGTTGAGTCCTCGCTCAGCGAGGTTGTGATGCTGAGAATTCGCATCAGCGATCAGCTCCTTGGTTCTCGTTCTGCTCCGCAGCCCTGGCCTGACGGTCGGCGTAGGCACGTGATCCGGGGCCACCACCGGGGATGGGATCGCGGCCCTCACGGTGACGGATGACGAGTGATTCGTGTGTCGGTGCGTCGGGGACATCGGCCGGACGGTCCTTGGCGAATTCCTTCCGCAGAACCGGAACGACTTCCTCGCCGAGGAGGTCGAGCTGTTCCAGCACTGTCTTCTGGGGCAGTCCGGCGTGGTCGATGAGGAACAGCTGACGCTGATAGTCGCCGGCCCATTCGCGGAAGCTCAGGGTGCGTTCGATGACCTGCTGGGGCGATCCGACCGTCAGCGGGGTCTGCGTCGAGAAGTCCTCGAGGCTGGGGCCGTGGCCGTAGACCGGAGCGTTGTCGAAGTACGGACGGAATTCCTTGACGGCGTCCTGCGAGTTCTTGCGCATGAACACCTGACCGCCGAGTCCGACGATCGCCTGGTGCGCGGCTCCGTGGCCGTAGTACTCGTAGCGCTGGCGGTAGAGCTGAACCATGCGAGCGGTGTGCGACACAGGCCAGAAGATGTTGTTGTGGAAGTATCCGTCACCGTAGTAGGCCGCCTGTTCGGCGATTTCGGGGCTGCGGATCGATCCGTGCCACACGAAGGGCGGGACATCGTCCAGTGGTGTCGGTGTGACGGTGAACCCGTTGAGAGGCGTACGGAACTTGCCCTCCCAGTCGAGGTTATTCTCGCGCCACAGGCGGTAGAGCAGGTTGTAGTTCTCGACTGCCAGCGGGATGCCCGAACGGATGTCCTTGCCGAACCAGGGGTAGACGGGACCGGTGTTGCCGCGTCCCATGACGAGGCTGATGCGCCCGTCGGAGAGGTGCTGAGCATAGGCATAGTCCTCAGCGATACGCACCGGGTCGGTCGTCGTGATCAGCGTGGTGGCCGTCGACAGATGCAGCTTCTCCGTCTGGGCTGCGATGTTCGCGAGCAGGACCGGCGGGTTCGCGGGTGCCACGAACGGCGGGTTGTGGTGCTGTCCGGTGGCGAAGACATCGAGGCCGACCTCTTCGGCCTTCTTGGCGATCTCGACCGTATCCTTGATCCGCTGATTCTCAGACACCGTGGTCCCCGTGGTGGGATCGCTGGTGACGTCTCCGATGGTGAAGATTCCGAGTTCCATGTCTGCTCCTTCTGCTCGCTCTTCGCGAACCCTCCTTGAACTGAATAACTTCAGTTTTGAAGTAACTAGTTGAAAGTTTAACAGACTTCGATCGAGAAGTATTCCCGAGCTCTGTCACACAACGATCTGAGCTGCGTCACACAGCAAAAGCCGGGCCCTCCGAGCCGAATCCTTTGCGGATGTCGGCTGGGAGGGCCCGGCGAAGACAGTGTTGCTGGGTGAAGCTGGCGAGCGAGCTTCTCGCTCAGATCCAGATAGCGGGATCGATCAGTTCGAAGTCGGCGTAGGGAGAACGTGAGTCACCCACATCGGATCCGGCCGCCTCGGGGTCGGTGCGATTCTTGTAGGGCCTGACCTTGGCCGGGATCCCCACCGCACTCGAATCGGCGGCGACGTCTTTGACGACGACCGCATTGGCACCCACCGAGGAGTTGTCGCCGACGACCACAGGGCCGAGGATCTTCGCACCGGCACCGACGAGGACGTGGTTGCCGATGGTCGGGTGGCGCTTCGTCTGCTCCATCGATGTGCCGCCGAGGGTGACCTGATGGTAGAGCATCACATCATCGCCGATCTCCGAGGTCTCGCCGATGACGACACCGTTGGCGTGGTCGATGAAGAAGCGTCGACCGATCTGCGCGCCAGGATGGATCTCAACTCCGGTCAGCGTCCTCACCGCCTGGGACATCAGCCTGGCCGGCACCTTGGTGGAGTCGTTCTGCCACAGTCGGTGCAGGCCGCGGTGGGCCCAGATCGCGTGCATGCCCGGGTACGAGACCATCGAGACGAAATCATTGGTGGCTGCAGGGTCACGCCTGCGCACGGTATCGAGGTCCTCGCGCAGTGTCGCGCGCACCCCAGGTCGACTCAGCCCATAGGCTGCCGCGCCGATCGCCGCCGCTGCCACGGTCCACAGTGCCTTCATCTCAACAGTCCTTCTTGCTTGTGATCGTCAATCCTCAATGCCGCGAGGGCGCCAAACATGTGTTTGACACCCTCGCCGCGAAACCGGCATCTGCCTGCGGCGATGCTCAGTCGAAACTTACTCTGCTCAGTCCATGTACTCGGCGAACAGCGGCGTGGTCAGGTAGCGCTCACCGAAGTCGGGCAGGATGACGACGATGCGCTTGCCTGCGTTCTCCGGGCGAGCACCCAGCTCTTCGGCTGCCAGGAGTGCGGCACCGGAGGAGATTCCGACGAGCAGTCCCTCTTCCTTGGCGACGTCGCGGGCACGGGAGAAGGCATCATCGTTTTCGATGGTGACGACTTCGTCGTAGATCTTGGTATCGAGTACGCCGGGGACGAAGTTGGCACCCAGGCCCTGGATCATGTGGGGACCGGCAGCTCCGCCGGAGAGCAGCGGCGAGGCAGCGGGCTCAACGGCAACGATCTTGACGTCGGGGTTGGCCTCACGCAGGGCGGCTCCGGCACCGGTGATGGTTCCGCCGGTTCCGATGCCCGAGACGAAGATGTCGACCTTGCCGTCGGTGTCGGCGAGGATCTCGGGGCCGGTGGTCTTGCGGTGGATGTCAGCGTTGGCCTGGTTTTCGAACTGGCGAACCAGCACTGCGCCGTCGGCGGCGATCTCTTCGGCCTTCTCGACAGCGCCCTTCATACCCTGGGCCTTGTCGGTGAGGACGAGCTCGGCGCCGAATGCGCGCAGAAGTGCACGGCGTTCCTTCGACATGGACTCCGGCATGGTCAGCTGGACCTTGTATCCGCGTGAGGTGCCGACCATCGCCAACGCGATTCCGGTGTTGCCGGAGGTGGCTTCAACGATCGTTCCGCCCGGCTTGAGCTCGCCCGAAGCTTCGGCGGCATCGATCATTGCGACGCCGATGCGGTCCTTGACCGAGTTCGCGGGGTTGTAGGATTCGAGCTTCGCAACGATCTCGGCGCCGGAGCGTTCGCTGGCCTTGTTCACACGAATCAGCGGGGTGCGGCCGACCAGTTCGGAAACATTTTTGAAGATGGTCAAGACATGTCCTTTCACGCGTATTTGTTCGCCCGGTACTGAGGGCTGTGACGAAGACGTCACACAACCACCAGCCAAAGGCTTCAGCTGCTGATTTCGTCTCGTGGACCGAGACGGTTCGACACCATCATAACCACCCGCCGTCTGCGGTTGTTCCCCAGACGGTTGCTCAACAATCCATGTTCGCTTCCGGCGAAATATGTTGTCATTGCGCGTCATATGCACTTAACTGCCCATCTCACGTCACGGCACCAGCCGCTGTCGGCGATCGAACCGCTGAACAATCAGGCACGTATATGCCAATTCAGCGTCCCTCGACACCTCCTCCCGAGAGCCAGTGAGCAGGTCCGAATCTGAGACGCCGAGGCGGTCATGGGACAGCTCATCAGTCTGCGAGATCCCGACGGGCGGGTCGCAAGGCTGCACACCTGGATGCGCCTGTCTCCCCGCGACAAGCTGCTGTGGAGAAAGCCGATACGATTGTCCTCATGGCTATTCATCCCATCGTCATCTACGGCGAGCCCGTGCTGCATCAGCGTGCAGAGAAGATCACCGACTTCGACGAGGAGCTCGCAACTCTGATCGCCGATATGCACGAGACTCTCGATGCCAGCAACGGGGTCGGTTTGGCCGCTCCGCAGATCGGCGTAGGCAAACGCATCTTCGTCTTCAACGCCGAGGACGAAGAAGCGGGAGTTCGTCGACGCGGGACGTTCATCAACCCGCTGCTTATCGCCTCGAAGGTGCCCGACACCCGCCCCGATCCTGATGAGGAGACGGAAGGCTGCCTCTCCGTTCCCAGCTTGGACTTTCCGCTCAAGCGCGCGGACCGTGTCACGGTCAATGGTCTCGATGAGACCGGGCAGTCGGTGTCACTGACCGCTGAAGGCTGGTTCGCCCGCATCATGCAGCACGAATACGACCACCTGCAGGGCACGCTCTACGTCGATCGTCTCGACAAGCGCTGGTCGAAGAAGTGGAAGAAAGAGCAATCCGCCAATGGTTACAACGTGCCCGGACAGTCCTGGACACCGGGCATCGACCCCGATCCCTTCGGCCACTGAGCCGACACTGATTCAGTCATACTGACGCTTCTCGGATCACTCCAAGCGGCGGTCGTCCTTCGGGTCGTCCTTCGCGGCACGCGGCGACGAAGGCGTGGGTTCGAGCGCGTCGACCGATTCCTGGGCCGCTGCCAGACGTGAGTCGAAATCATCGAAGTCATCCGCGGTCTGCTCGAGCTCGGCGACCAGCCCCGAGATGATCGAGGACTGCGACTCGGCGTCGATCCGCAGTTCCCTGAACTGCCAGTCAGCGGAGTCATCGGCGGCCGTCCGGGACAGCACGTCGAGGACGCGGTCGCCGAGTTCACGTGAACGTTCGGAGTTATGAAGCAGCATGAGCTGCTCGTCGAGTGCGATGAGATGCTCATAGTACTCATGCATCGACAGCACACGGTTGGCCATCGAGGTGAAGGCCACAGCGAGTTTCGACAGGTACGTCTCCACCGACTTCGCGGTCCCCGCGTCCCGAATGCTCTCGATCTCCTCACGCAGCCGCACCAGTTCGGCCAGCCGCACACCGATCGAGGCGACAGCATGGTCAAGGTCGACACGTGAGACGTGGTCGCGCAGGATCGGGTGGGTCCAGGCGCGGGTCCGGACGATCTTGCGCGCAATGGTCACCGCGAGGTGGAAGAGTCGCTGTTCGTCGGTGTCGCGGCCTTCCTTGCGGCCAGGCTGGAATCCCAGCGAGGCGGGCGTGATCCACTGTGCCTGTCCCACCTGCTGACGGTTCTTCCGGCTCAGCCGTTTAGGGTCTCGGAGGTACTTCGGGGCGGTGACTGCGGCGAACACACCGGTACCGACAGCGGTCGTTCCTCCGAGCACCCCGAACATCAGCGCAGCATCGGCGAAGCCGGACAGCAGTGCCAGACTCCCCGGTGCGGCGAAGCCCGCAGTCACGGCGGCTCCGGCGCCGGTTCCGCCCTTGAACAGCATGCTGGAGCGGAAGAAGTTCCGACGCATTCCACCGGTGAGCATGATCGCACTCGGAGCACCGGCGGTATAGCGATACCCGCGAGCGTTCCAGGCCTGCATGATGTCCTGATTGACGCTCTCGGGCACGAGGACGCGATAGATCGGGATCGACTTCCCGCATTCGCTCTTCCACAACGACTTCCACGACTGGGACACCGCATTCACCTCCACGTACGGATGGCACCCTCACGCCGACTGCCGGATGTGTGTCCGGCCGAGTCGGCGTCTGGTCCGGCAGAATGCGAACAGCCACACCCTCCGGACTTCTTTGGTATCCGAGTCTAGAGGGTGTGGCTGGATCAATCCTGAGTTCTGTTCAGACGTCTGATTCTGTTCAGACGCTTGTGAACTCAGCCGTTGATCTTGGCAAGGATCAGGTCCTTGGCCTTTCCGGCGTCGGCCTGACCACGGGTGGCCTTCATGATCGGTCCCATCAGGGCACCGATGGCCTGCATCTTTCCGCCCTTGATCTTCTCGACCACGTCTGGGTTCGCGGCGATTGCCTCGTCGACGGCGGCCTCGAGTGCTCCGGTGTCTTCGACGATTTCGAGATTACGAGCGCTCATCACCTCGGCGGGTTCGCCTTCGCCGTCGGCCACGGCGGTGAGGACGTCCTTCGCGAGTTTGTCATTGAGCTTGCCGTCATTGATGAGCCCGATCAGAGCCGCGACCTGGGCCGGTGTGACGAGCTCGGCGGTGGGCTGGTCCTTCTGGTTGGCCAACCTGGCCACCTCACCGGTCCACCATTTGCGTGCCGCGGCAGGCTTCGCGCCGGCATTCACAGTCTCCTCGATTGCTTCGAGCAGACCGGCGTTGACGATGTCTCGCATCTCCAGATCGGAGAAGCCCCACACGCCTGCCAGACGGCGGCGCTTCTGGGCCGGCAGCTCGGGCAGGGTCGCCCGCAGCTCTTCGACCCACTCGCGGCTGGGCACGAGTGGAACGAGGTCCGGCTCCGGGAAGTACCGGTAGTCGTCGGCATCGGACTTCGGGCGTCCCGAGGAGGTCTCTCCCGTTCCCTCATGGAAGTGACGGGTCTCCTGAACGATTGTCTCTCCAGCTTCGAGACGGGTCGCCTGGCGAGCGATCTCGTAGCGGACGGCGCGTTCGATCGAGCGGAAGGAGTTGACGTTCTTCGTCTCTGTGCGGGTACCCAGCGGAGCATCGGGGCTCTCGCGCAGGGAGACGTTGACGTCGGCACGGACGTTGCCCTGTTCCATGCGTGCCTCCGAGACATCGAGGGCACGGAAGATGTCACGCAGGGTCCGCACATAGGTGGAGGCCACCTCGGCGGCCCGCTCCCCTGTCCCGGTGATCGGGTGGGTCACGATCTCGACGAGGGTCACCCCTGCCCTGTTGTAGTCGACCAGGGAATGGTCGGCTCCGTGGATACGGCCGGTGGCGCCTCCGATGTGGGTGTTCTTGCCGGCGTCCTCTTCCATGTGAGCACGTTCGACGGGGATGGTGAACATCGTGCCGTCTTCGAGTTCGACCTCGACCGAGCCTTCAGCGGCGATGGGTTCATCTGACTGGCTGGTCTGGAAGTCCTTGGGTACGTCCGGGTAGAAGTAGTTCTTCCGGGCGAAGCGGCAGGTCTCTGCGATTTCGCAGCCCAGTGCCAGGCCGATCTTGATCGCGTACTCCACGCCCTTCTCGTTGACGACGGGAAGGGAGCCGGGCAGACCCAGGGAGGTGGGAGTGATATTGGTGTTCGGTCCCCCACCGAAGGTGTTGGGTGCAGCGTCGAACATCTTCGTCGCGGTGCCCAGTTCGACGTGGACTTCGATGCCGATGACCGGATCGTACTTCTTGATCGCGTCTTCGTATTTCACTTGGTGGTCAGTCCTTCCGCAAGAGTATCGAGCACACGAGACCCGGAGGCTTCCAAGGCGGCTTCGAGCGGGCCGGCCACCTCGTACATCTTCACGTCCTCACGTGCCGGGGCGAGGATCTGGAATCCGACAGGCAGACCGTCGGACAGTCCTGCCGGCAGGGACAGGCCGGGGATTCCGGCGAGGTTGGCCGGGATCGTCGCCACGTCGCCCAGGTAGAGGGCCATCGGATCGGATGCCGCCTCGGCACCGAACTTCAGGGCCGTCGTCGGAGCCGTCGGCGAGACGAGGACGTCACAGGATTCGAAGGCCTTGGCGAAGTCGTTCTGCACCAGGGTGCGGATCTTCTGCGCCGAACCGTAGTAGGCGTCGTAGTAGCCAGCGGAAAGGGCGTAGGTGCCGAGGATGATGCGGCGCTTGACCTCGGCGCCGAATCCTGCGGCGCGGGTCGCTGACATGACCGTCTCTGCGGTGACCGGACCGGATTCGGGCTCGACGCGCAGTCCGTAGCGCATGCCGTCGTAGCGTGCCAGGTTCGAAGACACCTCGGAGGGCATGAGGAGGTAGTAGGCGTCGAGGGCGTAGGAGATCGACGGGCAGTCGACCTCGACGATCTCGGCACCGGCTGCTGCGGCAACGTCGAGGGCAGCGGAGAAGGCATCGCGGACGCCGTCCTGGTAGCCCTCGCCGCGCAGCTGCTTGATGACGCCGAGCTTCTTGCCCTTGAGGTCCGAGGTCTGTGCCGCGGAGACGAAACCTGCCACCGGGTCGGGCAGCGAGGTCGAGTCCAGCGGGTCATGTCCGGCGAGCAGTTCGTGCAGAGCCGCGGCGTCGGCGACACTGCGGCCCATGGGACCGACCTGATCGAGGCTTGAGGCCATGGCGATGATGCCGAAGCGCGAGATCGAACCATAGGTCGGCTTGACTCCGACGGTGCCGGTGAACGCTGCGGGCTGTCGCACCGAACCGCCGGTGTCGGTGCCCACCGAGAGCGGAGCCTGGAAGCCGGCTAGTGCCGCTGCCGCGCCGCCGGAGGATCCGCCGGGCACGTGCTCGAGGTTCCAGGGGTTGCGGGTGGTGCCGAAGGCCGAATGCTCGGTCGTCGACCCCATGGCGAACTCGTCGAGGTTGGTCTTGCCCAAAACGGGAAGTCCGGCGGCCTTGACCTTGTTGTGCACGGTTGATTCGTAGGGCGGGACCCAGTTCTCGAGCATCTTCGACGCGGCGGTTGTGGCCACGCCTTCGGTGACGATGAGGTCCTTGAGCGCGACTGGCACCCCGGCCAGGGCGTGGACGTCCTCGCTGGCGCTGCGCTTGGCATCGACAGCCTTGGCGGTCTCAAGTGCGAGATCGTCGGTGACGGTGATGAATGAACCGAAGTCTGCTTCGGTGGCGTGGATGCGGTCCAGGTGAGCCTGGGTCACCTCGACGGAGGAGAACTCGCCGGCTTTCAGTCCTGCGGCGAGTTCGAGGGCGCTCTTGGTGGTGAGTTCGTTCATCATTCCTCCCCGAGGATCTGTGGGACGAGGAATTTGTCATCGGCGGATGCTGGTGCCGAGGCCAGAGCCTGCTCGCTGGTCAGGGTCTCGCCCACGACATCGGGGCGCAGCACGTTCGACAGTGCGATCGGGTGGCTGGTCGCCGGCACATCGTCGCCGGCCACTTCGTTGACCCTGGCGACATTGCTCAAAATTGTGCTCAGGTCACCGGCGAGCGACTTCAGCTCGTCTTCGCCCATGGCGATCCGAGACAGCGAGGCCAAATGCTCGACTTGTTCGGGGGTGATTGCGGAGGACTCCGTCATTCCCTGCCTTTCATCGGTCTGTTTACTCGTCAGCAAGTCTAGTCTCTTTGCCGGACCTGTTCTGAAGGGACCGATGTGAGGTTGTCCGAGCATCATTGCTCAGCTGCGTCGAGGCGTACGGGTCTCGCCGGGCAGGGTTCCGAACTCAGGCGACGGTGCGCTCAGGCGACGGTGCGCTCAGGCCAGGTACGTTCGCCCTTGATGTAGCTCGACAGGTCGCCGAGCACCCTGTCCGCGTCAGCTTGGGAGAATTCCCCTGCATCGACTCCGGCCTGCAGATCGCCGGCAAGGTCTGCGACCCGTGATTGGGCGTCGGCAGCCGTGTGTGCCACCAGGCCCGCGCCGTCGCTGAGGGCCGTGGCGCCGGCAGCTTCGATCCCGCCGCCATCAGGTGTCGTCTCGGCGCTGGGTGTCGTCTGGGCGCTGGTTGTTGTCTCGGCGTTGGGCTGAGCATCATCGGTGCGGTCGCGAGTTTCGTCCGCACGTGTTTCGTCATCACGAGTCTCGTCGTCGCGAGAATTGTCATCGTCACGTGTTCTGCTTGTTGTGACTGGTGCAGTGGTGGAGCCGGTCAGCGCGGGGGCCGCACGCTTGGTCGGCTGCTGTCCCGGATTGAGGATGTAGTCGGCAATGCCAGCTGTCACCGGTGCTGTGGTGAGGACTGCGGCGAGAACGACGGCAGTGCCGGCGATCAATCGGGGAATTGCTTTCATGCTTTCACTCTTCCAGATCAAGCTGTTTCCCCACTTCAATGCGACTGTGATGATCCTTGGCATTCGATGTCGAATCGGTGGCAGCCAGGGAACGTGTCAGAATCGTGAACCGACTGATCACTCGATGCTTCCGGTCTCCAGGAGTATGCGGAAGGTGTCTTCGTCGAGGACTCTGACTCCCAAAGATTCGGCCTTCTCCAACTTCGATCCCGCGTTTTCACCGGCCACCACGTAGTCGGTCTTCTTCGACACGGAGCTTGCCGCCTTGCCGCCGGCGCCGAGGATCGCTTCCTTGATCCCGTCCCGGGTGAATGTGCTCAGCGAACCGGTGGCCACGATCGTCAGGCCCTCCAAGGTCTGTGCCCCGGCTTCCTGCTCCTCATCTTCCATCCGCACACCGGCTTCGGCCCAGGCTTCGACGATTTCGACATGCCAATCGACGGCGAACCAGTCGCGGATGCTCGCTGCGATCGTCGAACCGATGCCGTCGACGGCCGAGAGCTCCTCGAGTTCGGCGGCCCGGATCGCCTCAAGGGTGCGAAAGTGTGCGGCCAGGGTTCGAGCAGCAGTCGGTCCCACGTGCCTGATCGAGAGTGCGACGAGGACTCGCCACAGGTCCTGGTCCTTGGCCTTGTCGAGTTCGTCGAAGAGCTTCTTCGTATTCGCGCTCGGGGCGCTGGGCTTCTTCGCTGTGGGGCGCGTGTAGAAGTAGGGCACCAGTTCGCGTTCCCCGGTCTCCACGCCCTTGACCTTCTTGTTCCTCCAGATCTTCACCTCGGCCAAGTCCTCGGCCGTGAGGTCGAAAAGGAACGCCTCCGAGGTCAGCGGCGGTGACTCGGGCTCAGCCGGTGCGGTCAAAGCCAGCGCCGCCTCTTCGCCCAGGGCTTCGATGTCGAAGGCGGCGCGGGAGGCCAGGTAGAAGATGCGGTTGGCCAGCTGGGCGGGGCAGGACCGGGCATTCGGGCAGCGCTTGTCCTTGTCCCCTGCCTTCTGCTCCCCCAGCTTCGTTCCGCAGGAGGGGCAGTGTGTGGGCATGACGAATTCGTATTCGCTGCCATCACGCTGAGCGACCACCGGGCCCAGCACCTCAGGGATGACGTCACCTGCCTTACGCAGAGTCACAGTGTCACCGATGAGCACACCCTTACGGGTGACCTCGTAGCCGTTGTGCAGGGTCGCTCGTTCCACCGTGGACCCGGCGACCGTGACCGGTTCCATCACCGCGAACGGGGTGACTCGACCGGTCCTGCCCACCTGGACCTGGATGTCGAGGAGCTTCGTGGTGACCTCTTCGGGCGGGTATTTGAAGGCCGTGGCCCACCTCGGCGCACGTGAGGTATAGCCCAGGGTCTCTTGGACGGCGATGTCGTCGATCTTGATGACGATGCCGTCGATCTCATGGGTGACGTCGTGGCGGTGTTCCCCGTAGTAGGTGATGAAGTCTTCGATCTCATCGACGTTATCCAGCACCTTGAAGTATTCGCTGATGGGCAGGCCCCAGGTCCGGAACTGCTCATAGACCTCGGACTGATGGGCCGGTTCGGGATGGGAGTCATCGGCCGGTGTCCACACCGCGATGCCGTGGACGAGCATGTGCAGGGGTCGCACAGCGGTGACGGCGGGGTCCTTCTGGCGCAGGGATCCGGCGGCCGAGTTGCGGGGGTTGGCAAACGGGGCCTTGCCCTCTGCGACGAGGGCGGCGTTGAGTTCGGTGAACTTCTCCAGCGGGAAGAACACCTCACCGCGGATCTCGACTTCGGCCGGCGGGTAGTCGGTGTCGAGCTTGTCGGGGATATCGGAGATGGTGCGGACATTGGCGGTGATGTCCTCGCCGATGCGGCCGTCGCCGCGGGTGGCGGCGCGCACGAGTTCACCGTTGCGGTAGAGCAGGTTGACGGCGAGTCCATCGATCTTGAGTTCGCAGAGGAACTTCGACTTCGCCGAGGTGGCCGCCCGGACCCGGTCGTACCATCCCCGCAGCTCCTCGAAGTCGAAGACGTTGTCGAGGCTGTACATCCGCCCGATGTGTTCGACCGGATCGAAGGTGGAGGTGTCGACATTGCCGCCGACGGTCTGGGTCGGTGAGGAGTCGGTGACGAGTTCGGGGAATTTCTCTTCGAGATCTTCGAGGCGGTGGACGAGATCGTCGTATTCGGCGTCGGCGACCAGAGGCGAGTCGTCCTTGTAGTAGGCGGCGCGCTGCTCTTCGATCTTCTCCACGAGGTCTGCATGAGCTTGGGCACGGGCCGTGGCGTCTGAGAGGTCAGACGTATCGGACTCGCCGGAGTTGTCGGGCGTTGCGGTCATTCGATCTCCTCAAAGGCTCGCCGCAGACCGGCGGCGATCATCATCGTTCCCGTGCTGATGTTCTTGGCACCATCTGCTGTGTCCCCCTCGACCGAGGACAGCAGCGGTGGGTAGGTCAGCGGAAGCTCTTCGCCCGCGAGGACGCCGAAATCACGCAGACTGGTCGTGCTCATGCCGATGCGGTTCCACGGCGTCATGATTCGGTTCAACCAGTGCTTGACCTCCTTCGGCCTCGATCCTGCGGCAGGCGGCAGTCCCATCCATGTTCCGATCCCGGCCTCGGAGATCATGGCCAGCTGTTCCCAACCGTGTGCCTTCAGGCTAGCCAACGGCACTGACACGGCGGTGGCACCGGAATTGCGGACCACCTCGGCGGCGGTGATCTCCTTGCCCTGCAGCGGCAGGGGGTCGAAGTCGGGGAGGCTCAGCAGCACCGGGGGCAGATGGCGCAGCGTCGACTGGAGTGCGGCGTAGACCTGGGCTTCGGGGATGGCGGGCAGGGTGGCCCAGCCGGAGACCGTGGGCCAGGTTCCGGTGAGAATCGGGTGCAGGCGGGTCTCGACGAGGCGGATCACGGGCTGCATTCCCAGTGAGGCCAGCTTGTCGGCGAACGCGGCAAGACCGAAGGCGTAGGCCTGGATGACGTCGCGGCGCGCACCGTGGTCGGCCAGCACAGGTGCCCCGGAGGTCAGGCTCAGTGCGGTGACCAGGCTCCACGGTCCCGGCAGGGAGATCTGGACCTGGCCGGTGTAGCCGTCACCGTATTCGGCGATGGCGTCGAAGGCCTCGCTGAGGGCCGAGGATTCGAGCCGCTCATCCTTGCCCGCCGCACTCGTCAGGCGCCAGCCGAATGAGGCCCGATCGACGTGAAGCTCGGTGAGGAGACCGACAGCACGACCGATCGCGTCGGCGCCCCACCGATCCTCGGAGCGACGGGCGCTCAGCGGCACAGGCGGCAGCTGTTCGCCGAGGTGGGTGAACGCTGCTGCGGCCGCCTCGCGGACGGGGCTGTTGGCGATGTAGCCTGCGGCACCGGACTTCGATCCGGCGCCGGCCTCTGGTCTGGGGCCTGGAATCCAGATGCCGGTGGTCGTTCCGGCCGGTTCCAGGGTTGCTGTGGTGTCGGGCGGGGACGCGACAGGTTCAGCCATGGTTGCGGCTGAGTGGGATTCCGAAGACGTCGGCATAGAACCCGAACTCGCTTTCCAGGGAATCGATGATGGTTTCGGTGCGGACGAAGCCGTGGGATTCGCCCTTGTACAGACGGTAAATGTACTCCACTCCGGTCAGTTCCAACATATCGACGAAGTCCTGGGCCTGATTGGGTGGGACGATGGGGTCCCGATCGCCTTGCATGATCGCCACCGGGACTCTGATCTGGCTCGTTCGTCTGATGGGTGAGCGGGTGATGTAGGCGTCTTGGGCCTCCGGCCAGGGCCCGACCAGGCCGTCGATGTAGTGCCGTTCGAAGTCGTGGGTGTCGACGACGAAGCGCATCAGGTCGGTGACTCCGAAGTAGGAGGTGCCGCAGGCGAAGACGTTCGAGGAGGCCAAGGCGGTGAGCACTGTCCACCCTCCCGATGAGGCACCGGAGATCGCGATGCGATCCGGGTCGGCCAGTCCCTCGGCGACCAGTGCTTCGACTGCCGCGACGGCGTCGGCGACGTCGACGATCCCCCATTGGCCGCGCAGTCGGTTGCGCCATGCTCGACCGTAGCCGGTCGAACCGCCGTAGTTGACCTCCATCACGCCGATGCCCCGGGACGTGAAGTAGCTGGATCGGGCCGACATGTCCGGGGTCGCCTGCCCTGTGGGTCCACCATGGATGGAGATCACATAGGGCGGGAGTTCCCGGTCGAGGGCGGTGAATCTGGGGTTGTGCGGTGGGTGGATGACGACGGGGACTCCGCCGAGGACTCGGGTGCCAGGACGCGAGTAGTAGTCCTGATGAGCGTCAAGACGTTCTTGGGCGATCTCGGTGAAATTTCCAGTGACTCGGTCGACAGCGTAGAGGGCTCCGGTCGAGTCCGCGGATTTGCCGGTCAGGAGGACATGGCTGTCGTTGAGATCGTGGAGTTCGAGGCTGCCGAAGGGCGCTCCGGGCGGAGAGATCTCCTCGACGTCACTGCCGGGACCGTCCTTGGGCGAGCGTGGGAGACGTGCCCGGATCAACGAGGCGGTATCGGATTGGGAGTGGGCCCAGATCTCCTCGTCATCGCTTAGGTACCAGTTGGTTCCCAGCTGCCAGAGGGCGCCGCCGATCTCACCTCCTGTGTCGAGGACCGGTCGCAGCTCGGAGATGTCGAGTTGGTCAACGGAACTGTCTGCTTGACCTGCTGATCCGTTCGCTGCGGCCTGTCGATCGCGGACAAGGCAGTCGACCTGTTCGAAGTCCAGTGAGTACAGGCTCCAGGTTCCGCTGTGGTCGGAGCTGAGGATGAGCGAGGAGTCCGAGGTGAATTCGGGTTGCAGGAGGGAGACGTCGTGCCCGGCCAGCACTGCCACGGCCGGTATGTCGGAGGTGCGCACGTCGATGAGCCACAGGTTCGTCGAGTCCCAGGGCATGTTGGGATGTTCCCAGCCGATGAACGCCAACGTCGAACCGTCCGGAGACAGTCGGGGGCTGGCCATGAAGTAGGAATGACGGGAGAGCACATTCGTCGTCCCGTGCCGGGTGATGAGCACGATGGCTCGTTCCCTGCGCGTTGACCGGCAGTCTTCGCGTACGCACAGCAGACCCCAGCGCGTCATCGTCAGGTCTCCGTAACGGATGCGGCCGGAGGTGTCCGGGGTCAGCGCATGGGGAGCCTTGCCCGGGATGATCTGCCAGATCCGCTGGTCGGAAGCGTTGACGAAGTAGATGACTTCGCTGTCGGGATCCAGGGCCCAGGCCGCTCCCCCGTATTCGTGCACCGAGGACCGGATGTTGAAGTCCGCGGGCAGCACCTGTTCCTTCAGGCCCGGATGCGAAAGCGTCGTCCGAACCAGCCCGGTCCGGGAATTCTCCGCCGGGACCTTCGTGGAGAAGTAGATGTGCTCACCACGGAAGGCGGCATCGAAGATCGGCGCGGAACCGGCAGCCACCTCCGCAGCGCTGAGCGGTGACGACCAGGTTCCGAAAGGTGCCGTGACGACATCTTGGGGAAATTCCTTCATACCCCCAGGTTAACGCAGGGGCGAGGAGCACAGCTCAGTCACCGAGGTGGGCCGTGACCTCAGACGCTGTGGCAGTCTCTGCCCTCAGACGCCGAGGCGGTCCTTGGCTGTCACGTCGATCGTGGCCTGCCCGAGAACTCGGGTTCCGCGGTAGATGACCATGGTCTGTCCGGGTGCGACACCGGAGAGTTCCTCGTCGACGTCGATGTGCATGAGCTGTCCGGCCGGTCGTGCGGCCGGAACCTCGACCTCGTCGACGATCGGGTTCACCTCGTGCTCGGGTGCCTCGGAGATGTAGTCACCGAGCCAGGCTCGAGCAGGAACAGGGTCGCTGTGGGCCCGGATCTGGACTTCGCAGTCGATCGCGGTCGCCGGTTCGTTGCCGATGTCGGTCGGTGCCGGACCGGCCCAGGTGGTGCGGATGCCGGTGAGGTGGGACACCGCGAGATCGCTGCGGGAACCCACCGTGACGGTGTTCGAGGCCGGATCGAGACCGGTGACGAAGCGAGGCTGGCCATCGGCAGCCGGCTTCTGGATGCCCAGTCCCTTGCGCTGGCCGATGGTGTAGGTCATCGCACCGTCGTGTTCGCCCAGGGTCTCACCCTCGGCGTCCTTGATGAGGCCAGGACGCATGGGGATCTTGTCTGCCAGCCATGCCTTCGTATCACCGTCGGGGATGAAGCAGATGTCGTAGGAGTCGGGCTTGTTGGCCACGGAGAACCCACGTTCGGCGGCTTCGGCGCGGACCTCGGCCTTCGAGGCGGTGGCGCCGATCGGGAAGTAGCAGTGCTCGAGCTGATCCCCGGAGAGCACACCGAGGACGTAGGACTGGTCCTTGGCCAGGTCCTCTCCGCGGTGGAGTTCCGGGAGACCGTTGTCATCGCGCAGCACTTCGGCGTAGTGGCCTGTGGCGATGGCGTCGAAGCCCAGCGCCAGGGCACGGTCGAGGAGGGCGGCGAACTTGATGCGCTCATTGCAGCGCATGCACGGATTCGGTGTGCGTCCGGCCGCGTATTCGGCGATGAAGTCATCGACGATGTCTTCCTTGAACCGCTCGGAGAAGTCCCACACGTAGAACGGGATGTCGAGCATCCCGGCCACGCGGTGAGCATCCCGGGAGTCTTCGATCGTGCAGCAGCCGCGTGAACCCGTGCGCAGGGTTCCGGGCATGCGCGACAGGGCGAGGTGAACGCCGACGACTTCGTGGCCGGCATCGACGGCGCGTGCTGCGGCGACCGAGGAGTCGACTCCGCCGGACATGGCGACGAGAATTTTCATGATGCTCCTTGCATCCAGCGCGGAGTGGCCGAAACCATTCCAGCCTGGTGTGCTTGTTCGACGACTTCGGGCAGGACCGCGAGAAGTCGATCGACTTCCTCTTCGGTCGAGTCGTGGCCGAGACTGAATCGTTGGGCTGATCTGGCGACGTCTTCCTCCATGCCGCAGGCCAGCAGCACGTGGGAGGGTCGGGAGACCCCGGCCGAGCAGGCCGAGCCCGTCGAGGTCGCCAGTCCTCTCGCGTCGAGGCCGAAGAGAAGGGAATCGCCCTCACATCCGGAGAATGTGAAGTGCGCGTTCGCGGGCAGCCTGCCCCCACCTCGGCGACCAGAAAGGGTGGCGTTGGGGATCGTGTCCTCGATGCCGGCGATGAGCCGGTCGCGCAGGAATGAGAAGCGAGCGGTTCGAGTCTCGATGTCGGAAGTGGCGAGTTCGACGGCCTTGGCGAAGGCGACGGCACCGGCCACGTCGAGCGTGCCGGAGCGGACTCCGCGTTCCTGACCGCCGCCGTGCAGGATCGGAGCCGGGGCTGCGCCGCGGTCGAGCAGCAGTGCGCCGATGCCCACGGGGCCGCCGATCTTGTGGGCGGTGATCGACATGGCGGTTGCGCCGAGTTCGGCGAAGTTCAGCGGGATCTGGCCCAGTGCCTGCACCGCATCGATGTGGAAGGGAATTCCGAGTTCCTTGGCGGCGGCACCGATTTCGGCGATCGGCTGCAGGGTGCCGATCTCATTGTTCGCGGCCATGATGGAGATGAGCGCAGTGCGTTCTGGGTCCCGACGCAGCTCGATCAGGGCCGCATCGAGGTCAAGGTATCCCTCGTCGTCGACGTCGAGGTAGACGATTTCGGCACCCTGGCTGCCCAGCCATTCCACCGAGTCGAGGATCGCATGATGTTCGATCGTGGTGGTGAGCACGCGGGGGCGAACCGGTGCGTCGAAGGTGGAGTTGTTGCGGGCTAAGTAGAGGCCCTTGAGTGCGAAGTTATCGGCTTCTGTGCCGCCGGAGGTGAAGATGACCTCGGACGAGGTGGCGGCGCCGACACCGCGGGCAATGTCCTCACGGGCGGTCTCGATGCGCATTCGTGCGGCCTGACCCACGGCGTGCAGAGCCGAGGGGTTGGCCCGTCGGCTCAGCTCAGCGGTGTAGACGTCGAGCACCTCTGCCGGCATCGGCGAGGTGGCTGCGTGGTCAAGATAAATCGGCACTCTCCCTATTTTAGGCCGCGAACGGCACTTCGGCCAGGATCAGTGCCGCATCTCACCCGAGACTCCGGGCAGATCCGGGCACCGCAGGTTCCGGGTGCGTACCGGCGCCGACTAAACTGGGGCTGTGTTCACCGTTTTCACCTACGTGCTCTATGCCGTCTCCGCCGTGCTGGCCATCTGGTCGATAGTCGAAACCATCCGCAATAAGCCCGCGGGCAAACTGCTGCTCGGTGCGACCGCGTTCCTTCTGCTGCTGCTCATCGTGCAGCTGGTGCTCTCGATCGCCACGTTCGGATCGACTCACGACATCGATCCGCTGCTGTACTTCGGCTACGTCATCACCGCGATCCTCGTCATCGCCCTGGCCGGCTTCTGGGCGTTTGCGGAACTGAGCAGGTGGGGACCTGGTGTGCTTGCGGCGGCAGGACTGACGGTGATCGTCATGATCGAGAGATTGGACCAGATTTGGCAGTGAAGAAGCGAGAAGAGATCGCCGCGGCGAAGCAGGAGCGGGCCGAGAAGCGCAGCCGTTCACCGTACTCGGCGATGCACACCGGACCGGGTCGGGCATTGACCGCCGTCTACGGTGTCTTCGCACTGTCGGCGACCGCACGTGCCGGCTACCAGGTCATCCGCGAGTTCGACGTGGCCCCGATTGCGTATTCGCTGTCTGTGCTCGCCGCCGTCATCTATATTGTGGCCACGGTCTGCCTGGTCATCGGCAACCGCGTCTCACACCGGATTGCGATCGCTGCCTGCCTCGCCGAATTCCTCGGCGTCATCATCGTCGGCATCCTCAGCTTCACCCACCCCGAAGACTTCGCCAAACCCTCAGTGTGGTCGTCCTTCGGCAGCGGCTACGGGTACATCCCACTCATCCTGCCCCTCATCGGACTCTGGTGGCTCTTCCTCGTCGGACGCAGAATCCGCACCACCTGACTAGTCAGGCCCCACCTCGGCGGGGCCGTACTAGTATTGTCACCTGCGGTCCGCTGTCACTCGATGCGTGAGGACAGCACGTTCCAGTCGGTGGCCACGGCACTGAGCTGATCGCCGGTCTTCATCAGCACATACGGGTGGGCGGTGTCGACCTTGACGGTGTTGCCTTCCTTGTCATTGGTCTTCACTGCTTCGATGGTGTCGCCCAGGTCGACCGAGTAGTCGTCGGGGACCTCGATCGTCATGGTGCAGCGGACTTCGCCCATTCCGATCGCACCGTGTTCGGTGCTCAACGTCATCGAGGTGAAGTCGAGCTTCTCGTAGGGCTTGCAGGAGATGTCGACCTTGTCGAAGCCGGAGTCCTTGCCCCGCAGGTCGCCCAGGTAGTCCCTGAAGTCCTTGAATCCGCCTTCTTTGAGTCCATCGGCATCGCCCTTACCGGCCTTGCCGTCGACGAGGAAGGTAGACACCTGGTCCGCAGCCGTCGTCATCTCCTTGTCGAAGCCCTCCGGGCCGGGCTTGACCGACCCGTTCCCGTCGGCCATCAGCGTCGGCATCTGATCGGTCGGAATGTAGGAGGCGGTGCGCACGATCGGGTCGGCAGCTGCCGACTCGCGAGTCGCCAGCTGCACCTGTGTGAGCTTCTTGTCGCCCTTGCTGGTGCCGAATGCGTAGAACCACATCGGATACTCGGTGAAGCTCGGGCTGCCGGCGACGACTTCGCTGAAGTTCGGTGCCCGCAGCTTCTGCTTCGCCTTCTCCGCGATCTGCATCTGTGCTCGGGTGTGATCGATGAGGGGCTCGCCCTGGATCTTCTCCAAGTCGGTGCCGCCGTCTTTGAGGGTCTTATCGAGAGCCTCGGTGTAGCCGGTCATGAAGTCCCCGGCCTCGCCCGGGCGCAGCGCCGTGCGCTCATAGGGCGTGATGTCGGGGCTGTGCGGCTGAGCCACGGGCAGCGCGCTGCACCCGCTCAAGGCCAGTCCCGAAGTCAGGGCCGCAGCCGTGACCGCGCGCATGGATCGTCTGCCGCGCGCGTTCTGGCGCCGAGGTGGCGCTGCGTTCGCCCCGCCAGGGTTCTTCACGAGGCGCGAGCTCTGCACACGTCCCGTGTTGGTTCCGTCCGCAAACGTGGCGTCGGTATCCGTTCCGCCGCCACTGCCAGAACCTGGGCCTGAGCCGCGGGTGCCGGGGCGGGCCTTCGTGCTCTTCTTCTCCGGTCGGATGCGGCCGTTGAACCAGCGCAGGAAGAAATAGGCGCCGAATCCGGCCAAGATGATGCCCAGAGCGATGCCGATGAGACTCAATGCCAGGACTCCTTCCACACGCATCTTCAACGAGACCGTGGTGCCCTCAAGGCTCTCGCCATCGTTTGCTGCGGAGATGACGAGAACCTGGGGATCGGCGTCGAGGTCGAAGGTCTTCGCGACCTTCTCCCCCGAGTCCTTGCTGATCCACCAGTCCCGGTCCGTGATCGCGGCTTCCGGTTCGGCATCGCCGGGGATGTACCGGTGCTCGAGAGTGTTGGGGAACTCTACGTTGCTGACCTGCTCCTGCGCCACTCCGTCGAGGATGCTGTCGGTGTCGACGCCGTTGGCGGTGCCGACGAACAGTTCCGTGCCCTCGGAGTTCTCGGCCTCAACGGTCACGCTGGTGCCAGAATATGGAACGATCGCCTCATCGAGGACGACGGCATAGGCGCCGTCCTTGACGGTGAAGGGTTTGGTCTCGGTGACCTCGTCGGTGCCGACGACGGACAGAGCGGAGACAACCAGAACTGCCACGATCACCGCTGCGAGAGCGAAGAGAATGGCTGTGGTGAGACGGATTCTCTGGATCAGAACAAGGCCCTCATCAATGCTGTGCGTGCCTTGGTCACGGCCGGATCATCCGCACCCAGGACTTCGAAGAGTTCGAGGACCCGCAGGCGCAGCGCTTCCTTCTCATCGCCGGCGCTGACGCGGATCAGCGAGATCAGGCGGTTGAAGGCGCTGCTCGGGTTGCCGCCGACGATTTCTGCGTCGGCTGCTGCCTTGGCCGCCTCGGGGTCTTTGGGGTTCGCATCTGCTGTGGCGATGAGCTGCTGCGGATCGGCGTCGATGAGACGGCGTCCCAATCCGGCGCGAGCGAGACCGAACTTGGCCTCTTCGTCAGCCGGAGACGCAGCCAGTGCCGATTTGAACAGAGACTCGGCCGTATCGAAGTCTCCCCGGTTCAGTGCTTCTTCAGCCTCGGGATGGGCAGGGCCGGCCGGTTCCTGTTCGGCTCCGGCGACGACGGCATGTCCGGTGACGCCGTTCTCGCCGGCGAGTTTGAGCAGCTCATCGAAGTAGGCCTTGACCTGCGCCTCGGGCAGTGCGCTCTGGAACAGAGGCACGGGCTGGCCCTTGACGATGGCGATGACGTTCGGGATCGATTCGACGCCGAAGGCCTGCTGCAGGCGTGGGTTCGCGTCGACGTCGACTCGCGCCAAGACCAGACGGCCGCCGAAGGATTCGACGATGCGTTCGACGATCGGTGAGAGCTGCTTGCCCTGCTCACTCCACTCCGCCTGCAGATCGATGACGACGGGAACCCGGTCCGAGATCGCGACGACGTCGTTGAAGCTGGCCTCGTCGACATCGAATGCCAGGGCAGGCACCGGCACGGCATTCGGGTCCTCGGGGCCTCCTGCGGACTGACCCGGTCCACCGGTCTTCTCCTCATGGGGCAGGTTCCTGCTGCGCACCGCGGACAGATCGAGTCCTTGGTTGGGCTGCGTGTTGTCCTGCGAGGGATCCATTGACACGTGGTCTCCTTTGTTGCGGGAAGTGCGAATTCGTACGGTACGTCTCGTCCGGAACTCTACAGTTCAGACGGCGTTGATGACATCCAGTTTAGAACGTATCGACATCGTCGGGCCTGCACTCACTTCGGATCGCAGTGCCCCGGACCGTTGGAGGTCGCCGGGCCTGCGACCCTTCCAGTTCGGACTATTCCAGTTCGGCGCCGCTGAGTGTCTCCAGTCCGCCGATGAGGCGCACCTTGCCGTCCTTGGGTACGAGGAAGGTCAGGACCTGGGTCGTCTTCGTCGTCACCGGCTTCTGGGTGCTGTCGGATCCGGTCAGTTCCTTCTGCGGGCTGGACAGTGTCAGGGTTCCGGTCCGGCCGTCAACTGACTCCGGAGAGATCGTCGACTCGGCTTCGATGACTCCCGTAACGACGGCGGAATCGTCAGCAGTGCCCTGCGCGACGATCTCCTTGCCGGGGGTGTACTTGTAAGTGACCTCAGCCTTGCCCTCTTCGGCACTCTGCTTCTGAGCCTGCTGGTTCTTCCAGATCGA
The DNA here is from genome assembly GCF_900169065.1 of Brevibacterium aurantiacum. Taxonomy (GTDB): domain Bacteria; phylum Actinomycetota; class Actinomycetes; order Actinomycetales; family Brevibacteriaceae; genus Brevibacterium; species Brevibacterium aurantiacum. Next base: position 72,012 of record NZ_FXZB01000020.1, read on the forward strand.
CTTCGAGAAGTCATCGGACTCGAACTTCTTCGCTTCCTTCGAATCCTTCCCTGAGCCCAGTGCCTTCGCGTAATCGGACACAGCCTTCTCTGGGGTCAGCGCATAGTCCTTGGACTTCGGATCGAGAGGTGCCGAGCCCTGCCGGGCGTCGGGAATCTCCGGCAGTTCTGTGCCCGGGACCAGCTGAGTCTGGGACCACAGCTTGTAGTCGGAGCGTGGATCTTCCTGAGTCAGGACCAGAAGCTGAGTGTCATTGCCCGCCGAGGTGATGAGGCTGGTCATGCGCGGCCAGCTGTCGGTGGCTGCGGTGTAGTTCACCACGACCTTCTCGTTGGCCACTGCCGGTGGCAGCTTCTGCTTCTCGACCTTCTCCTTCACCTTGTAGGCGTCCTCGCGCTGCTTCAGGGCTGGTCCTGCCGCACGCTTCTTCAGATCGGAGCTGGATGTCTTCTTGTCTGCGGCCTTGATGTCTTCGGCCACGGAATCGAGAATCCGCTTAGCCTGATCATCGTTGACACCGGCTGCTGCAGAGCTCGGTGCCTCCGAGGGCTCCGGCTTGGGCAGCTCTTCGGGCCCGCAGGCGCTCAGCGCCAGAACGGGAACGATCGCAAATGCGGTTCCGTATTCTGCCAGCTTCTTGCGGCGTTCCTGACGGGCCGTGCGCCGGTTCTTCTCCTTCTTCGCGCTCTTGCGGTTGAAGAAGAGGACGACGATGCCGCCGATGAACAGTGCCCCGCCGATGATCATCAGCGGAAGAGCCCAAGGGGTCTCGGCATGGTTGGGCCAGGAGATGGTGACGGTCTTGACGTCGCCGGGCTCACCGCTGCCGGCGATGAGGAACCCTGTCCGGTTCGCGTCGTCGGTCCAGTCAAGCTCAACCGTGTCTGTTCCGGTGACTTCGGAAGTCCAGAGATCGGCACCGGCAGGGTTGGGGACCTTTGCCTTGCCGTCTTGGGCTTTCACGGTCAGTTCGCCCTCGGGTGCGAGACCGGTCACATGGGCCGAAGCGGAGTCGCCCACCCAGGCTTCGACGTTCTCGGCCGGTGCCTGAGCGATCGTCAGATCGCCTGAGCCCTCGACCTTGAGAGTTGCGGGGGTTTCGTAGAGATTGAGCATCCCGGGGTCGACGACGACGGCCGGTGTCTCCGCATCGATCTCTGCGGTCGCGGTGATCTGGTCGTCCGGCGCCCACAGGGTCTTCTGCAGAATTCCGAGGCCTCCGACAACGACGCCCACCACCATGAGAATCACAGCAAGTGTGTAGCGCACGTACGAACCCTTCCCTCAACAAAGTGTCTTCTGACCCCACGTTCACCCGTGGGACAGTCCAAGTTTAAGTCACTGGGCGCAGATTGGTTTTGTGCGTGTACTCAGCGTGTGTCGACGCGCACAACCAGCGGTGTGTCGGTGCACACAGCCAAGTGCGTGGTGATCCGCACAGCCGGGGAAAATGCTCAGCCCCACTCCTCTGCTCTAAGCTGGTCTGGTGAGCAACGACAAAATTGTGTGGATCGACTGTGAAATGACCGGCCTCGACGAAGTCAGGGATGAGCTCATCGAAGTGGCGGCTGTCATCACCGACTTCGACCTCAACCCCCTCGACGAGGGCATCGACATCGTCATCAAACCCTCCGCCGCGGCGCTGGAGAACATGAACGACTTCGTCACCAAGATGCACACGAGTTCCGGACTCATCACCGAACTCGATGCAGGGACGACGGTCGCCGAGGCGCAGACCCAGGTGCTCGAATACATCAAGAAGCACGTCCCGGAGGCTGGCAAGGCACCCTTGGGCGGCAACTCGGTGGGCACCGACAAGGTGTTCCTGAACAAGCAGATGCCCGAGCTCGTCGAGCACCTCCACTACCGGATCATCGACGTGTCCTCGATCAAGGAACTGAGTAAGCAGTGGTTCCCCCGCGCCTACTTCCAGTCGCCTGAGAAGCACGGTGGTCACCGCGCACTCGGCGACATCCTCGACTCGATCGTCGAGCTCCAGTACTACCGCAAGGCCGTCTTCTCGGCTGAGGGCCCGACCTCGGAAGAGGCGAAGTCCATCGCCGCCGAGGTGAGCGCCAGCATCACTCGCTGACTGGCCTGAGCAACACCTCCTGACTGGCCCGAGTGCCATTCGCCGTCCTCGGCGTTCATGTGAAATGATGATTTCATCATGCCATTAAGTCACGTGCAGCGCCCCCTCTATGAGGTCAAGGCCAATCTGTTCAAAGGGTTGGCCCACCCCTACCGAATCCGTATCCTCGAGCTCCTCGCCGGCGCCGCAGAGGTCAGCGTCACCGACCTGCAGGCCGAGACCGAGCTCGAAGCCTCCCACCTCTCCCAGCACCTTGCCGTTCTCCGTCGGCATCGCCTGGTCGAATCCGAGCGTCGAGCCAGCCACGTCTACTACCGCCTCTCCGACCGGCGCACCGCTGAGCTTCTCTCCGTGGCCCGGTCGCTGCTGCTGTCGATGCTCGAAGACGACGAGGGCCGCCTCGCCGAGGCTCAGACGCTGCCACAGATCCCAGGTGGCCCTGCCACCACGGGCAGAGTTGCGCCCACCGCCAGCCCTGTCACCACCAGTGAGACCGCGCAGTGAGTTCGCCCAGCACCGCCTCGGCGGCTCTGTTCAGCTCCCTCAGACGAGTACGCTCTCTGCTGCCTGGCGTCTCCGACTACAGCGAGACCCGCCGGTCGTGGCCGAGGGACCTCCTCGCCGGTGTCACCGTCGGCATCGTCGCTCTCCCCTTGGCACTCGGCTTCGGCGTCAGCTCGGGGCTCACCGCGGAACAGGGCCTGATCACTGCGATCGTGGCGGGTCTGCTCGCGGCGGTCTTCGGTGGATCGCATGTGCAGATCTCGGGACCGACCGGTGCGATGGCCGTCGTGCTCGTGCCCATCGTCGCCACCCAGGGCGCCGAGGCGGTGGTTGCGGTCACGCTCATCGCCGGGATCATCGTCGTCGCGGCCGGACTGCTGCGTCTGGGACGTGCCGTGTCGTTCATTCCCTGGCCCGTGATCGAGGGGTTCACGCTGGGAATCGCGGCCATCATCTTCTTGCAGCAGGTCCCGTTCGTCACGACGCCGACCGACTCGCAGCCGGGTGAGCACAGCACGAATGCGCTGGTCGCTGCCTCACAGCTCATCTCTGAAGCCGACTGGTCCTATCTGCCCTATTCACTCACGGCAGTCGCGATCGTCGCCGTGTGCATGGTCCTCGCCCCGAAGATCCACTCCTCCATCCCGGGATCACTCGTCGGCATCATCATCGTCACGGCACTTGCCGCGCTGGTGCCCAATCCGCTCGCGACCATCGGCGAGATTCCGCGCTCACTGCCCTTGCCCTCTGTTCCCAGCATCGACCTCGGCGCCATCGGAGGACTGCTGCCGGCTGCCGGGACGATCGCCGCATTGGCGGCCATCGAATCGCTGCTCTCCGCACGAGTGGCCTCGTCCATGTCGGAATCGGGCGCCTACAGTCCCGACCGAGAGCTGGTCGGACAGGGAATCGCGTCCATCGGCTCCTCGCTCTTCGGCGGCATGCCTGCCACCGGCGCCATCGCCCGCACCTCGGTCAATATCCGTGCCGGCGGTCGCACCAGGCTCGCCTCGATCGTCCACGCCCTCGTCCTCCTGGCCATCGTTCTCGCCGCGGCCGCGCCCGTGGGACACATCCCGCTTGCGGCCCTGGGCGGAGTCCTCTTCGTCACCGCGGTGCGCATGGTTCACCTGACCACGGTGCGTGCCATTATGCGATCGACGCGATCCGATGCAGTCGGCTTCGTCATCACCGCACTCATCACGATCTCGTTCGACCTCATCATCGCCGTCGGCATCGGCATGGTCGTGGCCGCCGCGTTCGCCCTGCGCAACCTGTCCCGGGCCACCGGAGTCACGATCGAAGAGGTCGCCGCCGACGACTCTGCCCATCCCGGCGATGATTCGATCTCGATCGTGCGCTTCGATGGACCGCTGTTCTTCGCCTCCTCGGACCGGGTCTTCGACGAAGTCATGGAGCTCGACGGAATCGTCGTGGTGATCCTGCGGATGTCCCAGCTCGAGCTCGTCGATGCGTCCGGGGCGCGCATCCTCGCCGAGGTGGTGCACACCTTCGAACGCCGCGGGATCACGGTCCTCATCAAGGGCGTGAAGGACTCCCACGTCGATCTGTTCCGTCACGTCGGGGTGCTCAGCGCACTCAGACACAAAAAGCACCTGTTCGATGACCTGCCCAGTGCCATCGAGCATGCACGCTCACACGTGAAGCGGGCCTCGACCGGCTCCCGCTGAACCGAGGTGGATGCCGGCGCAGCGACGACGTGCGCGCCGGCCCGGCTTCAGTGATTCAGCTGGTCTTCTTGGCCGGCTGGGCGAAGACCGAGGCGGGGAAGGCCCCGGACTGGGCCAGGACCTTGATCAGGCTGCGGCTCGGAGACACGAGCGCCTCGATCTCCTCGTCGGAAAGGACCGACCAGGCTGCGGCCACGGTGCCGTCGGTGAGCTGCTCGACCTGCTCCTTGAGATCGCGGCCAGCATCCGTGATCGCCGGCAGGTCGAAGCCGCGCTCGTCCTCACCGACAGTGATGAGACCGGCCTCGGCCAGACGCGACTGCGCGGCCTTCCACTCCTCGTCGGTGTACCCGCGGGTCTTCTGCGCCGCACGAGGCTTGAACGAAGCACCCGTGGCGACATCGAGCATGAGAGCGTCGATACCCGGCACGCCTGTTGTCACCAGCGAGGCCACATGGCCGTCACCGCGGAACTCTCGGGCGATGGTCGCCACGCCCCACAGCCGTTCGAACGCCGTGTTCGGCTTGTGTGCCGTCAACGCGTCCGCGGTGGCCTGAGCCAATACTCGGCCCGAGAAGTCCATGTTCGCCAGCACCGGCTCCACGGCCGTGGCCACCTGCGTGGCCGCCTCGGTGAGCAGTGCGATGTCCTCACGGGAGTCGAAGAGCTCGGCCATGAATGCGGCCACTGCGTCGAAGCGCGCCTGCACCATGGTCTCCGGTGACGCTGTGTCCCAGATCTTCGGGAACTGGGTTGAGAGGAAGGCATGTGAGTAGTTGTAGTAGGCGGCGCTGACGACCCCGGCATTCACACGCCCCAGCGGAGCCGATCGTCCGGCCAGGTTCCCCTCGACTCCGGGCTCGAGGCCGTGCTTGGCATACTCCCGGCCCACGGTCTCGGAGAAGTACATGGCCGAGTGGAACGAGTTGAGACGGGAAGAGACGGTCCTGATGTTCTGCGTGCGCTGCGAGTTCATGGTGCCCATCCTATGGTCAGGGCTCCCATGCGTCGATAGCGTTCGCCGGCGCATCTGTGCTGGTGGAGCCGGTGTCGGCTGGCGCAGAGTCACTGCTGCCAGTAGTGGCTCTGATTCCAGTGGTGGCAGCGAACCAGTGGATGTGGTCCGCACATTCTCGACGCGCCTGGTCCGCGTCACCGGCGAGAACGCTCTCGAGCAGACCGGCGTGCTGTGCGGTGAGTTCGGCCTGCACCCACGGCCAATCATCGGTGCCGTCGGCCGCTGCGGAGACATAGTCGAGGATGCTGCTGGACAGTGACGCCAGGATGATGTCGGTGACCGGATTGCCGGCCGCGGCACACAGTTCACGATGGAATCGGGCGTCGAGATCATGGAAGGTCGCCTTGGCGATGTCGGCCTCACGCATCCGAGCCAAAAGCTCACCAGCTCGCCTCAGGTGGACCCTGCCCGACCCGGTGCGGGGGTCGCCCGTCGGTGACTTCCTCGCGACAGATCCAGCTTCGGCAGCAACAGCCTCGGCGGCGGTGGCAACCGCATCTGACTCGAGGACGACTCGAGTGGTGAGGACGTCTGCGGGAGCGATATGCCGAGCCGAGACGTGCAGCTTCAAGGCCCGGGACAGGCCCACCGCCGGCTCGGAGACGATGACCGATCCGGCCTCGGGCCCCGAACCGACACCGGAACGGATGAGGCCGACGGCGTCGAGGATGCGGATGGCCTCGCGCACACTGGATCGGGAGACTGCGAAGCGCTGAGCCAGGGCCCGCTCCCCCGGCAGTCGGTCGCCGAGGCTGAGGGTGCCGTCGAGGAAAGCACCCTCGATTCCGGCAAGGACTATTTCATAAGCCTTATTCATCGTAATTGCCTTTTCGCCGACCGCGGTACCCGCAAAGAGTCCCCAGTCAGCGGGATTGTCAGGGGCATCTGTGCCGAGGCCTTTGCGGGGACATCCCCTTATGTTAAGGTCTGACCACATTTGTGACAAGAACCACTTCCGTCGCATTCGATCGGTCTCCGCTCAGGAGCCGAGCCCCGGATCCGATTCTTGGCACTGCAGGCACCACGGCTTGGAGGTCAGATGAAGATTGCACTGTTCGCCACGTGCATCGTCGATGCCATGTATCCGGAGGTCGCGCAGGCGACCGTGACGATTCTGCGCAGACTGGGCCATGAGGTGATCTTCCCCGAGGGACAGACCTGCTGCGGGCAGATGCACATCAATTCGGGGAAGTTCGCGCAGGCAGAACCGGTCATCGCAGCCCATGCCCGGGCCTTCTCCAGCACCGAGTGGGATGTCGCTGTCGCCCCCTCGGCGTCCTGTGTCGCCTCGCTCGGACACCAGCAGCCGATGGTCGCCAGACGGATGGGCAACGAGGCCCTGGCCACGGAGGCCGCCGACATCGCCGGACGCACCTATGAACTCTCGCAGTTCCTCACCGACGTCCTCGGCATCACGGACGCGGGGGCTGACCTGGGATCCTACTTCCCTCACCGGGTGACCTACCACCCTTCGTGCCACGGAATGCGCCTGCTGCGCCTCGGCGATCGTCAGAGCAATCTGCTGCGCTCGGTCAAGGAAATCGACTTCGTCGAGCTCCCTCTGGCCGACTCCTGCTGCGGATTCGGAGGCACATTCTCGGTGAAGAACCCCGAGGTCTCCTCCGCGATGCTCGCCGACAAGGTCCGCACCATCCAATCGACCGGCGCCGAGGTGTGCACCGGCGGAGATGCCTCCTGCCTCCTGCACATGGGCGGCGGGATGTCTCGCTTCCAGCGGACCGGGAACTTCGAGGGCACCCCCGACGTCACGGCCGTGCATGTGAAGCAGACGAGCTCGACCGAGGCCGGCGCTGACAATGCCGATCAGCTCACAGCGGTCGTCGGAGCCAGCGACGATGACCACCGTATCCCCGGCGACCAGGGCACACAGCCGCAGGAGCCGAGCCAGGTGCAGTCGGGCCTGAGAGTCGGACAGTCAGCGGTCCACTTGGCGCGGATCCTCGCCTCGACCAAGGAAGACCCGCTGCGTGTCCAAAGTGAAGGAGCAACCGTGAGCGGAGGGAGTCTGCGATGACTTTTCTGGGAATGCCGCTGCTGCGGTCCACACGCCATGACGACCATGAGATTCCAGGCGGGCAGGGCAATATCGTCGAAGACGAGTCCTTCGCCGGGGTCTCACATCAGCATCTGTCGAACCAGCAGCTGCGCAACAACATCGGACATGCGACCGCGACGATTCGCGACAAACGCTCCGAGGTCGTCGCCGAACTCGACGACTGGGAGGCCCTGCGCGAGGCAGGGTCTCGGGCCAAGAATCACGTGATGGAGAACCTGCCGGAGTATCTGGCCGAGTTCGAGAAGAACTTCACGGCAGCCGGCGGCGTCATCCATTGGGCCCGGGATGCCGATGAGGCCAATGCCATCGTCACCGAACTCGTCGAGGCCAACGCCCCGGTGCTGGAGAACGGGCGCCGTGAGGTGATCAAGGTCAAGTCCATGGCGACCCAGGAGATCGGCCTCAACGAACACCTCGAGACTCAGGACATCGACGCTTTCGAAACCGATCTGGCCGAGCTCATCGTCCAGCTCGGCGATGACAAGCCCAGCCACATTCTTGTCCCGGCCATCCACCGCAACCGCGATGAGATCCGCGACATCTTCATGGACAAGATGTCCGATGCCGGAGACCTGACGAATGAGCCCGCAGTCCTCGCCGAGGCTGCCCGGCGACATCTGCGCCACAAGTTCCTCACCACGAAGGTCGCGATCTCCGGAGCGAACTTCGGCATCGCCGACACCGGGTCACTCGGCGTCGTCGAGTCGGAGGGCAACGGCCGCATGTGCCTGACCCTGCCGGAGACGCTCATCACCGTAATGGGCATCGAGAAGCTGCTGCCGAGCTTCGATGATCTCGAGGTCTTCCTGCAGCTGCTGCCCCGTTCATCGACCGGTGAGCGGATGAACCCGTACACCTCATTCTGGACGGGCACGACTCCCGGCGACGGTCCGCAGAACGTCCACCTCGTCCTCCTCGACAATGGCCGCACCCGGGCCCTGGCCGATGAGCACGGACGCACAGCGCTCAACTGCATCCGCTGTTCGGCGTGCATGAACGTCTGCCCCGTCTACGAACGCACCGGCGGGCACGCCTACGGGTCGACCTACCCGGGACCGATCGGCGCGATCCTCTCACCGCTGATGACCGGCATAGAAGTCGAAGAGAACGGCTCCCTGCCCTACGCTTCGAGCCTGTGCGGAGCCTGCTACGACGTGTGCCCGGTCAAGATCAACATTCCCGAGATCCTCGTCCACCTGCGCGGCGAGGACGTCGAAGCCAACCACTCCCCCGTCTCCTCACAGCTCGACGCCGCACTCACCGGCGCCTCGTGGATGATGAGCGACGGCAAGCGGATGGCCGCAGCCGAATCCGGTCTGCCCATCGCCCACGCGGTCACCGGCGGCGAGCAGATCAATTCGCTGCCAGGCATCGCAGGAGCATGGACCTCGAGCCGTGACATCCCCGCGCTGCCGGAGAAGAGCTTCAGACAGCTGTGGGCCGAGGATCAGGCCCGCGCAGAGGAAGAGGACGACGAGACATGACGGACACCGCACGTGAAGAGATCCTCGGCCGCATCAATCAGGCCCTCGGTCGCCGAGGTGGGGGCGAGTACGTCTCGTCCGCCTCCGGGACCGTGCCCACCGGTTCACCCCCAAGTGCCACCGGCTCCGAGCAGTCGCACGGCACGAGCGGCGAGGCCGAAGCTGCTGGTGCCGACATTCCCGCGGCCGGCGGCGGAATGGTCAATCAGAGCGCGGACTATCTTCGCACCGGCACGCATGAGGGTGAGGACCTCATCGAGCTGCTCATCGATCGTCTTGTCGACTATAAGGCCAACGTCCACCGCGTCAGCGGCGACCCAGCGGCCACCATTGCGGGGCTCCTCGACTCCGGGTCGAAGGTCGTCGTGCCTCGCGGGCTCGATGACTCATGGATGAACTCGTTCTCCGGTGAGGTCTCGGTCGATGCTCCGGGTCAGGAGCTGAGCATTCCCGAACTCGACGCACAGGCTGCGGTGGTGACCGCCTCGGCGGTGGCGATCGCGCAGACGGGAACCATCGTCCTCGACGGATCACCCGAGTGCGGCAGGCGGGCGATCACGCTCGTGCCGGACCATCATGTCTGCGTTGTGCGCGTGGCCGACATCGTCGACATCGTGCCCGAGGGGATCGCCCGCCTGACTCCGACGGCGGCGCTGACATTCATCTCCGGGCCCTCGGCGACGAGCGACATCGAGCTCAAACGTGTCGAAGGCGTCCACGGTCCGCGCACCCTCGACGTGGTCATCGTCGATACGTGAGTCGGACCCACGACGCCTGGGCCATCAGCGATGCGGAACAATGGTGGCTATGACGATGGCCCGCACTGCAGAGTACCCACGCGAACCACCTCGGCGGAGGTCTCGCCGGTCCAAGCTCATCGTCACCGCGGTCATCGTCGTGCTCACCCTCATCCTCGGCGTCATCGCCGCCGACCGGGTGGTCGACTTCACCACTGAGCAGAAGATCGCCTCGAGCCTCGAACCCTACGGCGAGGCTGATGTCAACGTTGAGGGCTTCCCCGTGCTCACTCAGATGGCCGGAGGAACGCTTGACACCGTTCGTGTCACAGCGGATCAGGCGCAGTATGAGAATGTCGACTTCACCGACGTCGATGCCGAACTCTTCGACGTCCCGGTCGACACCTCACGCCCCATCGGCACGGTCGAGGCGAGCGCGGTGATTCCGCTGTCGACGATCGACTCGCTGGCCACTGAACACGCCTCGCTGCCCGAGGGAATGTCGTTCACCACGATCGACGGCGGACTCTTCCTCAAAGGCTCGCTGCTCGGTCAGGAGCTGCTCATCGGAATAGACCCGCAGGCGCAGTCGCGGCAGGTCGTGGTCAATGCCACGACCATCAAGCTCGGATCTGCCGAGGTCGACATCGACTCGCTTCCGTCATTTCTGACCTCGTCGATCTCCGACATCGTCATCGACCTCGACTTCCTGCCCGCAGGCCTGGAACTCACCGACATCAAGGCCACTGACACCGGTCTGGAGATCAGCCTCCATGGCACCGGAGTCTCCTTGAATTGAGGTTGGGGCGACTCGAGGCGGGGCGTGAACCTGCGAGAGCATTCTGATTTCGCGTAGACTGACTGCGATGACTCCCACGATGCCCGACACCGTTTTCACACCAAAGGTGTGGGTTCTGGGACATCCGGGCACCAATGGCTACATCACCTCCTGGGGCATGATGCTCTCGGGAACAGCCCCACTTCTGGCCGGCGAACGACTCCGGCCCACCCTCTGAGCAGACGATCATGAGCACGAGCCTCTCGGCGCTCGATCACTGATCGTTCTGGCAGAGCACCCACACATTTCGGGTCGGAAAAGCACACCGTCCGACCACGAAACGGGATCTCCGTGTCTTCACCTTCTCCAACGACCACCGGCGACAATCGCCTGCTCACCTCTCTGCGCAAGGACACCGTCGGCGGCGGACTCCTCGTCATCGCCGCACTCACCGCCCTCATCTGGGCGAACTCTCCACTCGCGGACTCGTACTTCGCTCTCAGAGACGTCGAGATCGGCTTCGCGCCGTGGCACCTGCAGCTGAGCCTGGGCACCTGGGCCGCCGACGGGCTGCTCGCGATCTTCTTCTTCCTCGTCGGGGTGGAGCTGAAGACCGAATTCACCCATGGGGACCTGCGCAGCTTCCGCACGGCCATCGTCCCGATCACTGCCGCCGCCGGCGGTGTCATCGTCCCGGCCCTCATCTACACGGTGCTCATGACCTCGAACCCGCAGCTGCTGCGCGGCTGGGCGATTCCCACCGCGACGGACATCGCGTTCGCCGTCGCGATCCTCGCGATCATCGGCTCCCACCTGCCCAAGGCGCTGCGCATCTTCCTCCTCACCCTCGCCGCTGTCGATGACCTGCTCGCCATCGGCATCATCGCCGTCTTCTACACCGAGACCATCAACCCCATCCCCCTGCTGGCAGCCGTCGGAGTCATCATCGTCTACGGACTCATCGCCTCCCGGTGGCGAACATTCTTCGTCGACCGCGCGTGGGCAGCGTGGGTGATTCTGCTGCCGCTGGGACTCATCGCCTGGGGCCTCATGCATGCCTCCGGAATCCACGCCACGATCGCCGGTGTCGCACTCGGGTTCACCATCCCGGCCCTGGCTCGGCGCCGGGACACAGGTCAGGATCGCAGGCCAGTCCAAGACGAAACCCCGAATCTCGCCGAGGTGCTCGAACACCGCCTGCGCCCCCTGTCCGCAGGATTCGCCGTCCCCGTGTTCGCCTTCTTCGCCGCGGGTGTGGCCGTGGGCGGATTCGAGGGGCTGGCCACGGCATTCTCCCAGCCGCTGACCTTCGCGATCATCGCGGCACTGGTGCTCGGCAAACCATTGGGCATCCTCGCCTCGACGTGGCTGGTCTCCCGATTCACCTCCGCCGGGTTGGATCCGAGCCTGAAATGGCTGGATCTGGCCGGCGTCGGTCTGCTCGCAGGCATCGGCTTCACGGTCTCCCTCCTCGTGGCCGAACTCAGCTTCATTCCCGGCTCCCCCGCACACGATTACGCGAAGGTCGCCATCCTCAGCGCCTCCGTGATCGCGGCCCTGCTGGCAACGCTCGTCTTGGGCAGCAGAAACCGTCGGTACCGGAAGGCAGAGGGCGCTACCCTGGATGTGCATCAGCCCTGACGAGGGCACACCTCTTCACGCACACTGGCACCGCCTCACCACCGCACCATCAGAAAGGCTCAACGATGAGCACGATCACCCCGGTAGGCCAACGATTCTCATCCGAGCTGACGACGCTGGCCACCCTCGTCGACTCGGAGCGGCCCGGATGGACGAGGCGAGCGCTGAGCGAATTCGACATCGCCGGCCGCGACTACGCCCGCACTCTGATGAAGCAGGCAGGGCTGCAGACCCGAGTCGACGGGGCCGGAAACGTCATCGGAGTCTTGCCCGGTCGCCTCGGCGGGCGTGAGATCATGCTCGGGTCCCACACGGACACCGTCGACGGCGGTGGCCGATTCGACGGAATCACCGGTGTCCTCGGTGCCATCGAGGTCGTGCGGCTGCTGCGGGAGAACGACATCCGACTCGACCATGACCTCGTCATCGTGGTCTTCTTCAACGAAGAGCCCAATGACTTCGGCTTCTTCTGCGTCGGCTCCCGGGCGATGACAGGACTCGTCGACCGCACCACCCTGGCCGCCACCGACACCAGCGGCCGCAGCCTCGCCGAGGCTCTGCCTGATTCCGGCATCGATCCCGAGGCTTTCCTCGACGCACGCTACGACTTCTCGAAGGTCACTGCCTTCCTCGAACTCCACATCGAGCAGGGGCCCGAACTGGAGCGGATGGGCAGACAGATCGGCGTCGTTGAGACCATCACCGGCATCAACCACTTCAAGGCGCTCTTCACCGGACGCCAGGACCACGCAGGCACGACCCCGATGGATGTCCGCGCCGACGCGGGGTGTGCCGCTGCCGGCACGGTGCTCGCCGTCGAGTCGATCGCCGAGTCCGGGACGAACACGCGGGGTACGAGCGGTCAGATCCAGTTCACTCCCGAGGCCGTCAACGTCGTCTCGGCCAATGCCAGCGTCGAAGGCGAGTTCCGCGGCCCCGAGGGGTCCTGGCTGAATGAGGCTCAGCGGCGGCTCACCGATGCTGCCAACCAGAACGCCGACAAGCGCGGTGTCCACGTGGAGATGGAGTGGACGACCGACGATGCGCCCGTGCCGCTGCACGAGCCGATCACCTCGACCATCGCCGAGGTGGCCGATGAGCTTGGTCATTCCAGGGCCACGATGTTCTCCGGTGCCGGTCACGACGCGGGCATCATCGCCGCCAAGACGCAGGTGGGCATGATCTTCGTGCCCTCACATGATGGCCGCAGCCACTGTCCCGAGGAATTCACGGAACTCGATGACATCGTCCCTGGAATCGAGGTTTTGCTGCAGACGGTGCTCCGCCTCGACGGTGCTACAGGTTCAGGTGCGACTGCACGGTCAGGTGGAGCACAGTCGCGGTGACTACAGTCAGTGCTGACACGACCGTCTGCTGAGAAGGGCCGCATCATGCCATTCGACAAGTTCATCAACAAGGCAAAGAACCTGGCCAACGATCCGAAGGTCCGCGAGAAGCTCAACTCCGACAAGGGAGAGAAGGCTACCGATTCGATTCTCGACAAGGCGGCAGGGGTCGCGGAGTCTCTGACCAATGGCAAGCACACCGATAAGATCCAGAAGGCCCGAGACGCCGCCGACCGTGCCGTCGGCACCGATGGGAAGTCGGAGAACAACCAGGCCGATGGCCAGCGCCCGGCCGGTGAGCAGAACCCCGGTGACAATCAGCGTCCCACTGACGAGCAGCGACCGACCGGCGAGCAGCGCCCCGATGTGAATCCTCGCACCGACGAGGGCGAAACTCGCCCCTGAGGATTCTCACTTCGTCGAATCGATCCTCGGCTCGCTGAGGCCTGCCTCATCGGTGTCGAGAATGATCCGTACTGCGTCGGTCTCTGCCAGCTCGTCAGGCCCGATCAACCAGTCATCACCGGACTTCCGGCCGCAGGGTTCACCCTCCGGAGGCCAGTCCTCACACTCGACTGCGACGATCGATTCAGCTGATTTCACGACCACGTCCCCGGGCACCAACGATCGGAAGTAGACGGCGACTCCTCCAGTCTTCGCCTGCACGGAGCCGACTGCTGCACCGGTGACCCTGTAGTCGACGGTGCCCTCGTGCTCTCCTTTGGTGAATGTGTCCTCGGCGGAGATGTCGACGGCGTGGACCTCGTGCTCAACATCCACTTCGGCGGCTTGACCATCCATGGTGATCGTCGGATCTGAGTACTGTGCCCGCAGGTAAGGCGGCAGCACAGACTCCGTGTCAGGCAAGCGGAAGCCGTCGTGAACCATGCCGCCGAAGGTGAACTTGTAGTTCCTGGCCAGCTCCATGGTCTGGTCGATGTGCACCTGATAGCTGCCGTCGGAGTCGATGGTGATGGTGTGAGTGGCGTCCTCTCCCATGTACGGGTTGGGTGCGGCAGAGACGTCATCGACGGGAACCGTGCCAGCGACGATGGTTGCGGCCACGACCACCAGTACACCGAGGCCGGCACCGGCGGCTTTCCGGTTACCTGAACTGGTCCAGTGCTTTCGGGAGTTCATGATCAGCTCCTCTCGCGTTCGGGTGCGTCAATGGGTTCGGCCTGCATGTTCTCCGGGGCTGCGAATCCGATGGCCTCGATGCTGGGTGAGGTCTCTTCTGACCAGGTGAGTCTGGTCCCGTCGTCGGTGAAGCGATGTTTGTCCAATCCCGTGCATTCGGCGTCAGGGTCGAACTCCGTATGGTCTGGCAGGCACTGGATCGGGCCTCCCGCTTCCAGTGACACGGTGCGCATGCTCGGCGCTTCGTTCGATCCAGAGGGAAATCGCAGGGGCAGAACGAAGAGCTCATGCCCATCGACGTTGAGGTAGACGTCGTCAAGAACATAGGTGATGTCGACGACGTGCCTGCCCGGGGTCCACTGCGAATCCTCGCCAGCCTGCTTCTCACGCGTGAAGTCGTAGACGGCCGAGTCGGAGAATGGATCGTCGATCGACCGATTCTCGCGTGTCACGGTGAGATCGCCCACCTCGGCGGGATTCTCCTTCGTTGAGTCCTCCGCGGTGCTCAGCTCCTGCGCTGAGACCTCCCCAACTTGTGGGAGCACGTAATACCTCGGACCGTCACCGACGCCGGTGTTCCAGCCGATCTGCTCTCCACCGATATACCAGGACAGCGGCTCCTTCATCTCATCTGTGACATCGAAGATCAGGCGCTGGCTCACCTGCAGCGACCCATCGCTACGCGGTGTCACGTTCACCGTGATCTCTTCAGGTGTCAGCGCCTGTTCGGGATACCTCGACCGATCCGGTGGCATATCGGGGATGCGGGCGGACCCCTGGAACACGATCACGAGGATGATGACTATCGCGGCGAACCCGATGGCACCGGCGACGATGATGCTGATTGGCTTCGACATATTCACACACTATGGTTGGCCGCTGCGGCATCTGTGCCAGCCCAGTTCCGGTTCTGCCACATGCTCTGCCCATGTTGAGTTCGCTGCCCCGCGGTGGACTCCCCACCAGCAGAGGTGTGTGTGAGAATAGCAGTCGGGCATCAGCTGCCCCGACTCATTCAACCGAATCACATCCCACGAACTTCATCA
Organism: Brevibacterium aurantiacum; assembly: GCF_900169065.1. Taxonomy (GTDB): domain Bacteria; phylum Actinomycetota; class Actinomycetes; order Actinomycetales; family Brevibacteriaceae; genus Brevibacterium; species Brevibacterium aurantiacum. The sequence continues at coordinate 87,566 of NZ_FXZB01000020.1, forward strand.
CACTGCAGGAGGTGCAATGCGATCCCCTATCCCTGATTTTCTGGACGAGACGCTTGATCGTCACAGGTCAGACCGGTCCGGTGTGAACGCGGACTATATCCCCGATCTGGCGGCAGCCGATCCGGAGAAGCTGGGTATCTGCATCTCCACCCTCGACGGGGTCGAATACTCCTCCGGTGACTCGGAGTTCGAGTTCTCCATCCAATCGATGTCGAAGCCCTTCATCTACGGCATGGCGATCGAGCAGGAGGGACTGGCCGCGGTCCTCGACATGGTCGGTGTCGAACCCAGTGGTGAGGCCTTCAACGAGCTCTCGCTGGACAAGATGTCGGGCAAACCACTCAACCCGATGATCAACGCCGGAGCCATGGTCATCCATTCGCTCCTGGGTGAGCCGGGAGCCTCGCTGGCCGAGCGGATCGAGATCGTGCGTGCCGGCTTGTCCGAGTTCGCCGGGCGGCAGCTGCGCGTCGACGATTCGGTGGCCGAAGGCGAATGGGGTGAGGCCTACCGCAATGTCGCGATCGCCAATATGCTGCGCTCCCACGGTGTCTACACCGACCAGCCCGACGAGGTGGTCCAGGGCTATATCGCCCAGTGCTCGATCCTCATCACCACCAAGGATCTGGGCATCATGGCCGCTACCCTGGCCGCCGGTGGAATCAATCCGATCACCGGCAAACAGGTGCTCTCACCTCGCGTGAACCGTCAGGTCCTCGGCGTCATGATGACGTGCGGCATGTACGACGCGGCCGGTGACTGGATGACAGAGGTCGGCGTGCCCGCCAAGTCAGGCGTCTCGGGCGGAGTCTTCGGGGTCCTGCCCGGACAGGTCGGCATCGCCACCTTCTCTCCGCGCCTGGACAAGCACGGGACGAGTGTTCGTGGAGCCAACATCTTCCGGACTCTCTCACGGGAGCTGAGTCTGCACATCATGGATGCTCCCGAACCTGCCCGCTCCATCATTCGCCGTGACCGACGCTTCGTGGACTCCCAGGGCGTCATGGTCCGCATCTGCAGCCTCCAGGGCTTGATTCAGTGGAGCGGTGCCGAGAACGTCATCCGGACCATGGACGCCCCCGAATCCAATGTCGAGGTCTTCGTTCTCGACCTGCGTCGGGTCAACGAGATCAACGGGGTGGCCAGGCGCATGCTCACCGAGGCGATGAGTCGTCTCGAGGACGACGGCAAGCGCATCGCGCTCATGGACCCCGAAGACATGCTCCTGTGCAAGAGCCCGAGCTCGTCCCTGCCTGAGGTCGAATACGTCGACTCCCCCAAGGCGCTCAAGGGTCTGCGACGGCTGCGTGAGGACTGGTCACAGAGAGCCGTGTGATTTTGCTGCGTGATTTCGCAGCGGCTCCTGGTGGCCCGGCTGAGGCAGCCCACACCGTCACTTGATAAGGTAAGGCTAACTAACCTGATCATGCAGGCGCAGATTGGGGCCCTCGCCGAGGCGGCCCATCCGAACGGCCCGGCCCTGTCGCATCCCAGCGCATCCCAGGAAGGCTCTCTATGTCGACGACGCACACAACGCAGAACAGCTCAGCCCGTCCACCCCGGCCGCAGGCCATCCTCACCGTCCACGAGGTCACCGCCATCTCCCCGAACCTGATTCGCATCAGGGCCGGCGGTGAGGGCTTCGATGCCCTCAACAGCAACGAGGCGACCGACAAATACGTCAAGCTCATGTTCGCCGACCCCGCACACGGTCTCACTCCGCCCTATGATCTGGCAGAGCTGCGGGAGAACTCCCCCGAGAAGCTGCCCCGCAACCGCACCTATACCGTGCGGGAGATCAACGAAGACGAGAAATGGCTGTCACTGGACTTCGTCATCCACGGTGGCGAGGGCGTTGCAGGCCCCTGGGCCAAGACCGCGCAGCCAGGTGACACCATCGTCATGGTCGGTGCCGGAGGCAAGTACCGGCCGAACCCCGATGCCGCATGGCATCTGCTCATTGCCGACCACACCGCAATACCTGCTGTCAGCACCGCGCTTGAAGCCATGGACACCGAGGCGAAGGGCACCGTCATCGCCGCCGTCGCAGACGAAGCAGACCGGCTGCTGCCGGCCACACCTGCTGGCGTCACCGTGGTCTGGGTCGACAATGACGATGAGCTCATCTCCGCTGTTCGCGAGCTCGACTGGTCCGAAGGAACACCGCAGGTCTTCGCCCACGGTGAGCGCGGGACCATCAAAACGATCCGGACGGTCCTCAAGGAACACGAGGTGCCCCGTGAGTCGCTGTCGATCTCAGCCTATTGGGCTCGCGGTCGCGCCGAGGACCAGTTCCAGGCCGAGAAACGCGAACCCATCGGCAAGATCGACTGACACCATCGCAGGCTTCAGTCCCACCCAGCCGAGCAGAGAATCTTCGCGCTCAATCCCACCCGATTGAGCCGAGGACGTCGTTGCTCGACTGTGCCCCGCTGCGGCGACCGTCTCCGCGACGACCGTTCCGACGGCGACGTGCCAGGTAGATGGCAAGGACACCGAAGCCGATGAGACCCAGCGCGATGCCGGCCATGATGAGGTACTGGCCCATGTCCGCACCGGTGCGCGGCAGCGAGCCTGCATTGTCGCCGTCTGCGTCTGTCCCGTCGGAGGACGCGCCGGCGTCGCTGTTCGCCCCGGACTCTGACCCTTCGGAGTCTGCGGCAGAGTCTTCGCCTGCACCCGTGGAGTCGGCAGCTCCGTCGGTGTCCTTGGAGCTGTCGGAAGTGGTCGAGTCGTTGGAGTCCGTGGAGTTGCCTGAGTCGTTGGAATCGGCCGAAGCACCGGAGTCGGAGGAAGCCTCTGAGGTACCTGAGCTGTCGGCATCCGTAGAGTCATCGGATGCAGCCGAGCTGTCGGATTCGGCTGAGTCGTTGGAATCAGTCGAGTCGTCCGAGTCAGCTGAGTCGTCAGTTTCGGCCCCTGGGTCCGAACCGCCGTCGTCGTTGAGATCGGCGACGGAGTACAGGCTGGTGGTGCCTGAGACCTCGTTGCCGACGACGAGGGCGGCCTCTTCGGTCGGAGACTCGTCGGCACCGAGGAAGGTGATGCCTTCCGGTCCGAGGTCGCCTGCGCTGGAGAGCAGAGCGTCTGGGTCGGCGGCGTCCTCGATCTCATCTTCGACGGAGACCGAGAAGTCACGGTTGTTGAAATAGGTGGCGAACGTGGGGTTCGTTGGGTCGCTGAGGTCGAAGGCGGCGATTCCGCCCACCCGTTCGAACCCGACGAAGGCATAGGTGGTCTCACCCACCTGACCAACAGTCAGCGCCTCGGGTTCTGGCCCCTTGTCATCGCTGCGACCTTCGAGGTTGGACTCGGAATGGTTGGAGTTGAAGAAATCGGGAATCGCCTCGGCGGTCATCTGTTCGAAGCTGTCGCCGGAGTCGGCGACGAGCGTACCGTCGGTCGTCCACACGGAGAAGGATCGGGCACCGAAGGAGTAGAGCTCTTCATAGCAGTCTCCGCTTTCGCTCAGCCCCAGGTCGGTGATGATGTTGAGCCTGCCCAGGTCCTCGTCACCGAGTTTGTCGGCCAGCGGGGAGGTCTCACAGACCGGTGCCAATTCGTCCTCGCCGAGGTCTTTGACCCTGGCTGCGTCGACGAAGTCGCCCCATTCTCTGGAGTCTCCTTCGTTGGCGGTGACCAGGTAGTCGGTGCCGCCGGAGGTGAATGTTGAGATCGTGTCGGGCATGTAGGCGCCCTTGAGTCCCGGGTATTCAGCGATGTTCTTCTCCGGAGCATCCTCTGGGTCTCGGTCGGAGGCGTCGAGTCCATTGCCGACCTGACCATGATCCTTGAAGCCCAGCGGCAGAACCTCGGTGACTTCGGCTGTCGCGATATCGAGAACGGCGATCGCATTCGCCTCCTGCAACGTGGCGTATGCCTTGTCACCTGCGACGGTGATGTATTCGGGTTCGAGGTTGCGAGACACCGGCAGATCGTCGTGCGGTTCGGGTCCGAAGACGCGAACGTCGTCGGGCAGCGTCTTCGAACCGCTTTCCTCGAAGTCGTGGAAGTCGGCGGTGTGCACATCCGATTCCTCGGGTGCGGCCACCTCGGCGGGCAGGTCGACCACGGATACGGACCCTTCAGGGTCGGTGGCGAAATCCTCGTCCGGTTCGCCCTCGTTAGCCACCAGCGCATGCGCGCCGTCCGGGGTCAGCGCCACCATGTCCGGCAGCGATCCCACCGAAACAGTGCCCAGCACCGTCGCCGAGGTGTCGGTGGCGTCGAAGAACATCAACGATCCCGGTGCGGTCTTGTCCTCGTTCTCCAGCGCGATGACGCCGAGTCCGTCGTCACGGACGGCGATGGAGTTCGCGATTCCGGAACCGGTGATTTCACCGGACTTCTCGGGCTTGTGCGGATCGGAAATGTCGATGATGTCGACGGTTGCCGCCTGCGCATTGACGGTGAAGGCCGTGTCGCCGTGGACGGCGGTGATCTCTGCGGCGGACTCGTCGAACTGGCCGGTCTCGTGCGAGCCGAGGAATCCGAGGTCCACGCCTGCCTCCGGCGCGGAGTAGCTGATGGGCTCACTCACCTCGGCCGCGGCTGCTGCTCCAGTGCCGATCATCGTCCCTGTAGCGCTCAGGCCTGCGGTCAGCAGCAGGACGGTCAGGGCGGCCGTGGTTGAGCGCGAGGTGGACTGATGCGTCATCGGTTCTCCGGAGTCGAGGTGATCGAGGGGGCGAAACTGCCCGCAACCACTTATATATAGGCAGGCGGTCTGTCTCTGCCTCGAACTCCGGGTGGATTCCGAGTGAACACACGTGCCCTGCTCCGGGCGAAACCTCGAGCGCGGTCGCTCAGTCGAGGTGGAGGGTATCGGCCACCTCGGCGGCTTTCCTCTTCTGGTCATCGGTGAGGCCGAGGATCGGAAGGGGCAGGGAATGCGGGGCAACCAGTCCCAGATGTTCGGCGATCGCGGCGGTGACTCGAAGGCTGCCGCCGAGTTCGGCGAAGAGATCCCACAGAGGCTGGAGTTCGGCGGAGAGTTCCAACGCCCGGTCCGCTTCGCCGTTCTGGGCGGCGCGGGTGATCGCGAGCATCGGGGCCGGCAGGGTTCCGCCGACGGCCGTGTACCAGGCATCGCAGCCGGCATTGAGGCCGGAAGCTCCGAACGCGTCACCGGAGATCCCGATGCTCACGCGGTTGCCGGTGGCGGCCCGAATCCGTTCGACATGGGCGGTGAAGTCCGGAGGCGACATCGCCTGCCCGGGAATCTTGATCGAGGCCACGCCGTCGAGATCGGCCAGTCGGGCGTAGAGATCAAGGGTGAACGTGAAGTGCGTGGTGCCCGGATTGTCGTAGACGACGACGGGAAGATCGGTCGCCGAGGTGACCGTGCGGAAGAGTTCGAACACGTCGTCCTCGGTCAGCGGCTGATAGCTGACGGGAGCGAGCAGGAGTCCCTGGGCGCCAGCGGCTTCAGCCGCGGCCACATTTGCCAGAACGTCGCGCGTGCGCAGTGCTCCAATCCCGACGAACACGGGGATCCCGGCAGCATGCTCGACGGTCAGCTGCGCGACTCGGGCGCGTTCGTCGGTGCTGAGATAGACATACGATCCGGTCGATCCCAGGGCAGTGATCGAATCGACGCCGGCGGCGACAAGACGCTGGAGCAGCCCCGCGTAGGCAGCCTCGTCGATCTCCTCGTCGCTGATCGGGGTGAGGGGGAAGGCGCTCAGGCCCGTGAACAGGTCAGGCGATGGAGCGTTCGGGTCCGTCATGTCGTGGTCTCCGTCGTAGTCGTCGATTGCAGGTAGTGCTCGAGTCGGTGGAATTCGGGTTGGGCATTCGGGTCCATCGCGGCCTCGGCACCGACGGCATTGGCCACCGCCAGTGACCGTTGCCGCGAGTATCCGGCGGCCAGGGCGATGGTGAGGGCCGCGCAGAATGCGTCTCCGGCACCGACGGTGCTGACCGGTCGACGCGGCAATGCCTCTGCGAAGGCCACCTCTCGACCGTATTCGTATAACCCCGAACCCCGCGAACCATAGGTGATCGCCACCAGTTTCGCGTCTCGCAGCTGCGGGAGCAGATCGTATTCGCTCTCGTTGACGATGATGAGATCGGCTCGCTCGACCACCTCGGCGGGCAGAGGGAGAGCGGGGGCGGCGTTGATGACGAATCGTCCCGGCACGGTATGTGACAATTCTGTGATCAGGTCCATGGACACCTCGAGCTGGGCGAGCACGGTCTCCTGGGCACCGAATTCGCATTCGGCGATGCTCACGTGGGCATTCGCGCCTTCGCAGACGGCGATCTGATTCTCACCAGCTGCATCGACCATGATGAGAGCGGTCCCAGTCTCCGAGTCGACGACAGCAATGTCATCGGTCCCGACGCCGGCGCTCAGCAGTGCCTGTGTCATCGCCGTGCCTGCGGCATCGGAGCCGACGGCCCCGATCATTCTGGTCCTCGCGCCCAGTCGGGCCGCGGCACTGGCTTGATTGGCGCCCTTGCCACCGGGGCTGTGGACGAGCCGACCCCCGCCCACGGTTTCACCGGCTGCGGGCAGACGGTGGGTGACGGCGGTGATATCGGCGTTGATGCTGCCGACGACGGTGAGGTCGAGGTCAACGGTCATGGGTTCCTCCCCTCAGACCGATGTCGGCACCCGAGAGGCCTCTCGGGTGCCGACATGTCGTCGTGTTCAGTTGGGTGTGCGGTGGGTCGGTCAGGCGCCGTGGACGACGAGTTCGACCGGGATGTTGCCGCGAGTGGCCTTCGAGTAGGGGCAGAGTTCGTGGGTGCGGTCGACGACCTTCTGCGCGGTGTCCTGGTCGACGCCGGGGATGGTCACGGTGAGCTTGACGCTGATGCCGAAGCTCTCCCCTTCTTTGCCGATTCCGACTTCGGCATTGACGACTGACTTCGAGGTGTCGACCTTCAGCTCCTTGCCTGCCAGGCCCATGGCGCCCTGGAAGCAGGCTCCGTAGCCGACGGCGAAGAGCTGCTCGGGGTTGGCTCCTCCGCCGGGCCCGCCCATTTCCTTGGGGGTGCGCAGATCGACGTCGACTGCCTTGTCGTCCGTGGCGCCATGACCGTCACGGCCTCCGGTGATCTCGGCCTTTGCGGTGTAGGCAATGCTCTCTGGGGTGTTCATAACACGTCTCCTGTTCGTCGAATCGTGATGTCACAGATCGTGGTCCTTCACGAAGAAGGCACCTGCGACCGAGTATTGTCGCTTCACCGACGGAAGTCCAGGGGTGACCCTGTAGGTGATAGGCCAGATCGTGACCGACTGAAGAGGAACAGGAATGAGAAAAGCCCCGGAGTCTTCAGACTCCGGGGCTTCCCGTTCGGGGTGAGTAACGGGACTTGAACCCGCGACATCCGCGACCACAACGCGGCGCTCTACCAGCTGAGCTATACCCACCACATGCGCTGCAACCAGGTGCAGACAGCAAGATACATCCTAACCTCACTCAGGCACCCGGGCAAACTCACGACGTGCCTCAGCTATTTTGAGCGCGTAGAACCAGGCGGTGCCTCAAAGACTTTGAGCGCGAACTCCCAACAAACGGGAGCAGGCTTGCCCTATGGAAGGCAAGATCCCGATGACCGCCAGACGCC
>NZ_FXZB01000003.1 GCF_900169065.1 Brevibacterium aurantiacum
ACGGCCCGAAATGCTCGCGCGGCAGGTCACGCCAGGCGATGCCAGCGCGGTAGCGGTAGACGATTCCTTCGACGATTCGCCGGTTGTTCTCAAACGGTCGGGCTCTTTTGCCGACGTTTGAGGGCAGAAGTGGTTCGATCTTCTCCCACTGCTCATCAGTGAAGACTCGGTGTCGTTGCTGTGTAGTCACGTCTCCACCGTGCCAGTCCTGGAATGGTCAATAAAGGAGACACGCCCTAGAATCCCGGTCACCTGAGGTCAACAGAGTCCTCGACGAGAAAGGCAAGTGCGCAAGCGTCACCACGGGTTCGCAAGCTGCCATTTCTCGAACCAGTACCGGTCCCCTTGGTAGTGCGACTCGGAGGGCTTGAAGCCCTTGAGATCCGAATGCTCGACCAGCCAGGCCCGCACCAGCTCGGGCACTTCATCCATCCGCTCCCGCCAATCGTCGAGCGGGAGCAGGAGCACCGCGCCGTCGTCAGATGAGAGCCGGCACGAATACGTCGGCAGCCCCTCAGTGTTCTGCGAATGCGTATAGCTGATCTGGTCGCAGCCTGTCGTGAGGTAGAAGCGAATGAACTCACCGCAGACGTCTGAGCACAGCGACTTGAAGTCCTGATACCGGGAGAGCCATTCCGGCCGGCTGTATTCGGTCATACGTTCTATTATGCATCTGTGGTGAGGTGATTGTGAATCTGCCCGCGAACTGCTCGCTGCCGGTCATGTCAATCTTCTCGCGGCCTTTGCGATGTTCTGCGCCAGATGGGGAAAGATCTTCCTGCGAAGCGGCGTAACAGCTGCCCAGTAGATTCTGCTTCGCACCCCTGACGGGTTGAACATGGCTCGCTGCCGAAACGAGCAACCCGTTGCTTGGTCCGTCATAGTGAATTCAAGCCAGATATCCCCCGCGTGTTCAATTTCTGCACGCAGCAGCACCCGAGACGTCGGTTCCATCTCCACAATCGTCCAACAGGCGATGGGGTCGCCTTCCCTCACACCAGTGAGAAAGCGAGGACCACGGCTGGGACCGGCACTCCCGAAGATACGGTCCTGCAGTCTTCTCAGCTTTGATGCCGGAGGCTGTGAATTCCACCAGCGCTCCCTACCGATGCTGGCAACGATAGTCCACAGCTGATCGGCACGAAGATCGGGAAAGACAAAGGCTCGGCCATCTTCGATCAGCTGACTCCCTGCCCAGTGCGGATCAATAGGCAGCGAGTCAGCGGCTTCGCTCAGTTCATCGATATCAGCCTCCCAGTCCGTACCGATTGCCCCTTCCGTCTCCGCTGCCCGGAAGAGCGCCAGCTCGACTGCCTGCTCGTAGGTGAGGAGCCCAGCGGCAGGAGGAGGTATGAGGGAGTCTATGGCGTGTTCGTCGGCAACCGCGTCTTCCTGCAAAGACTGCACAAGCGGCAGAGTGAGCGTCAAGGGCAGAGGAGTGACCAGCCCCACCCACAGCCCCGACAGAAGGGGTGCAGGAATCGGCAGATTGAACACGTGCCTTGGCTTGAGACCCGCGATTCGGCTGAAGGACTTCACGACCTCGGCGTAGGTCAGAACGTCACCTGATCCGATATCGAAGGACCTATTCACGCGACCCAGGACTTCAACAGCTGACACCAGGTAGTAGAGGACATCACGGATCGCCAGAGGCTCAACCCGATTCGACACCCAGTTCGGTGCAGGTATCCAACGCAATTCTGTTGCCAAATGTCGAATCATCTCGAATGATGCCGATCCCGCCCCTATGATGATCCCGGCTTGGAACACGATCGCGTCGACGGGAGCCTCGATGAATATCTGCCCAACATGCGCTCGTGAGCGCATATGCGCTGAGAGTTCACCAGAGTCAGGGTGAAGTCCCCCGAGATAGATGATCCGATTGACGTGAGCGAATTCTGCAGCGGAAGCGACACGAGAGGCGGAGCGCGTTTCACGAGACTCGAAGACGATTCCAGAATTCATCGAATGAACCAAGTAGAAGACGACGTCGACACCTGACATCGCTTCGACCAGACCGTCACCATCGTCGAGATCGACCGTGAAGATCGTCACGTCGGTCGACCACGGCATCTCGGCGAGCTTCTCGGGCGAGCGCACGGCAACACTGACTGCATGACCGGCCCGCAGGAGCCTTGGGACCAAGCGTGCGCCAACATACCCGGTTGCCCCAAGAACCAGTACTCGTCGTGGGTGCTGCACTTTCGGGATGCCGCCTTCCGGCTGAGATTCTCCAGTCACTCCGGCACGCACCGATCATGGTGAAATGGATTCACGGCATCCTCAGCAATCATATTGAGAGTGTAAGCCTCTACGTCCAATGATTCCGTTTGACTGCGCATTGAACTAGCATCAGTAGGCGATCAGCTGAAATCAAAAACTGTCCTCGGCGTGACGCGACGAAACTGCCCCGTGAGATACTTGCCATCATGCAACGTGCGACTTTGAAACGCCGAGCGGCGATGTGGCCGGCAGAGATTCTCGACCGCATCGCCGACGAGGGAACGTGGCGCACAGACGGAGCAACTTTAACGGTCCACTCCCACCGAGTTGAGGGGCTCGATCTGACTGCATCAACGCCTCTGTCCGACAACGGAGTGCCGACTGCAGCACAGCGATTTCTGGGTACTGATCCTAAACTCATCCAGCGCCTGCGTTCCGCCCCTGTTGCAGACACGGCCGCAGTTGCCAGTCTCAACATCGACGCTGAGATCCCTGGCGCACCCCTCGAGGTCCACGTGGAAATCACCATGCTCCGTCAGGACGACAATTTCACCGATGTTCTCGCAGTGATCGAGACGGTTTGTTCCCTGCCGCTCGTGGGCAAAGCGATCGAATCCGGGGCTCAGCCCCATATCAAAGACATGATCTCCGTCAGCCTCGACAGACTTTCGGATCTCTAGACCACCCCTCAAAGCACCTGCCGTCAGAATGGGGCGATCCTCCTATAAACCAGGCGGGAAGTCCTGACGGTGGAGTTCAGCACTGGAATTCGACTTACGGAGCCCCTTTCCTGCCATTCGCCTGATGCCACTGAAACCCAGCGACTAGACTGAATGAGTACGTTTCCCGGCGAGCGTCCGCGAGCTGTTCGGCAATGTCTCTCCGGCCGGGTACACCTCGGGCACGGGCTGGGCGGCAGACAACCCGATTCTCTACGCGGTGATCAGCTGCGTGGCAGTGATTGCGATCTTCTCCACCCTTGCCGTATCCCAGTACCGGAGAATCAGCAGGAGATGACCCGGGACACTATCGAATACCTGCTCTGCGATGTCAGCTCGGTGGGCCGTGCGCGTGAGGAACACCGCTGGCTGGACTCCGTTCTCTCGCCTGACGAAGTGGCGCAAGAGAGCCGTCTTCGACAGACGACGAACAAGGTTGCCTATCGGAGCGCGCATATCCTGTTCCGGCTCATGGCTGCCCGACGGCTGGGCATCGAGCCGCGAGACGCAGCAGGTCTGAGGTTCACTCGCACCTGCCGCAGCTGCGGCGGCCCCCACGGAAAACCGCAGATCGCGGGGGCGGAGCTCAGTCTGTCACGTTCGGGTGACATGGTGGCGGTCGCCTCGGCGCCTTCGCCGTCTCATATCGGCGTCGATATCGAATGCATTCCGAGCGAAGTCTTCGCGGGATTCGACGATTATGCGCTGGAACCAGGCGAATCCCTGTCCCCCGGTGCGAACACCACCCGCAGACGCATCGAGCTCTGGGCAGCCAAGGAAGCTGCGCTGAAGGCAACCGGTGACGGTCTGAGTGTGGAACCCAGCGATCTCGAGGTCGTTCGAACCGACTGTGCTCCGAGCTCGGAGTACTGGGCGGCATCGATCAGAGCTGCCGTACATCCCGAACTCAACCGGCTGAGTCTGGCGATCATCCCCTGTCCACCATCTCATGCAGCCGCGTTGAGCTGTGCCGACCGTCTGCCTCTCATCTCAACAGATCTGTCGGAACTTCTCATCGGCTGACGACGATGTGTGCCACCCTGCTTTCCGACTGCACGGAAGACTACAGCGAAATCGTGCGTTCCTGCTCGCATGAATCACTTCTCACAGTGTGCTTGCGACTGTGTCCGAGACTGTGACCGTGTGCGCTATGGAGTGCCGCTGAGCATAGCGGCGACTAGGCCGAGCACCGCGATGACGGCCAAAGCAATGACGAGGACGCGTTTGAGCATACTCCCCATTCTACGTGGGATGTCTGGGTCGTGTCTTCGTCTCGGATCACCGGTCGGTCGACTCCAGTGTGCCGCGGCGATTGCGTTTGATGTGTCCCAGCCGAATGGCTTCGCGAACCGACGAGCGGAAACGTCCGGGGCCCCACTGACGGGCACCGATAGCGCGATAGAGCTTAGTCTCGGAGACCGGCTGCAAGTCGCGGACATAGTCGATGATACCCTGCACCTCATTGGCCGAGACTTCCGATGGGACGTCGCGCGAGGAGACTGAAGGCCACGGGGCATAACCTCCGGCCGATCCCGGCCCCGGGCGCAGCCGGTCGCGTTTCCTCGTCTGCCGATCCCCTACCGCTGTCGTCGGCTCCACGCTGCCGTCGGCACCCATGCCTTGGCTGGCACCCGCCTCGGCGGTCTTCTTCGCTTCGACCGCCCCTTTGGTCTCATCGGCATCATCGGCGGTGAGGGGGCGGGCGATGTCCTCGAGGTTGGCACCTTCGGCCCTGACGCCGAGGAAGATCTCCGCGATGCCACCCAATGCCATGACTCCGGCACCGATGCAGAAGGCCATGGCGACCAGGGAGCGGTTGCCGGATTCGATCATCTCGCCGAAGAGCAACGGTCCGGCGATGCCGCCGACGGCGGTGCCGATGGCGTAGAAGAATGCGATCGCCAGTGCCCGGGTCTCCATCGGGAAGATCTCACTAACCGTGAGATATGCAGCGCTGGCACCCGATGAGGCAAGGAAGAAGCAGGCGGCGAGGATGATCAGGAAGAGCCAGGCGTTGCCGATGCCAGCGTTGAAGACGAACGCAAGGACGACTGCTACGACAGCCGAACCTATGTAGCTGAACGAGATCATCGGCTTGCGACCGATCGTATCGAAGAGCCTGCCGAGGACGACCGGTCCGGCGAAGTTGCTCAGCGACCACAGGATGATGAAGATCGGCACAGTCCCGGCAGCTACGCCGTAGAACCCGTGAAAGATCGTACCCAGGTTAAAGGTGATTCCGTTGTAGAGGAACGCCTGGCCGACGAAGAGCACGAGACAGAGGACCGCACGCTTCGGGTAGACCTTGAAAGCGACCTTCGCGAGTTCGGCGAAGGAGATCGTCTTGCGCTGTCGGATCGTGATGGTCCGATCCGGTTCGGGCAACTTCTGACGTGTCGTCTCCTCGATGTCGGACTCGATGCCTTCGACGATGCGTTCGGCTTCGTCCTGCTGCCCGTGGATGAACAGCCAGCGCGGGCTTTCGGGCACGTTCTTGCGGACGACGAAGACGAAGATCGACAGCAGCGCACCGACAGCGAAAGCCAGTCGCCAACCGATCATCTGCGGCAGGATGTCAGTGTTGAGGAAGAACAGCGTCGTCGCCGCCCCTCCCGCAGCACCGAGCCAGTAGGAGCCGTTGATGATGAGGTCGATACGACCGCGCACTCGTGCGGGGATGAGTTCATCGATCGCCGAATTCACGGCCGCGTATTCGCCGCCAATTCCGGCTCCAGTGAGGAAACGGACCAGGAAGAAGTACCAGGGCGAGAAGGAGAACGCGGTGGCCACAGTGGCGACGAGATAGAGGATGAGGGTAATGAGGAATAGCTTTCGACGCCCGAACCTGTCGGTGAGCTGGCCGAAGACAATCGCACCGACACAGGCTCCGAGGACATAGATCGCTCCCGCGGTGCCGATCTGACCGGCAGTCATTGAGATTCCGCTGCCGTCCTCGGTCATCCGGGCGGCGACATTGCCGACCATGGTGACTTCGAGACCGTCTAGGATCCACACGCTGCCCAGGCCGACAACGACCATCCAGTGGAATCGCGCCCACGGGAGTCGGTCAATGCGTGCCGGAACGTCTGTGGTGATGGTTCCGAGTTCGATATCTCTGTTCACCAGACACCTCGCTGTATCGCCTCGACGACTTGCTGCTGGAAGTCTATGCACGTCAGTGTGCCAGCTACAAGAGCAAAAAGTATTGACATGGTACCCCTTCAAGGGGAGGCCGTTCAGCCAACAGCACTGTCGGCATGGCTGCGGCCGGCATCCGCGCGGCGTCGCCAGCTGAGATCTGTGTTCCTATGCAGATCGCGATTGTCCGCGCACCCTCTGAATGAGGATCGCAGCCAGAACGGCACAGAGCAGATACACCACCGCGACGGCGATCCAGCCCGCACGGAATCCACCGGCCGAGCCGATGAGCAGTCCCATGCCCAACGGTCCCAGGGCGAATCCGGTGAACATGCCTGCCGTGACCATTCCGCTGGCCGAGGCCATCGATGCCGAAGGGATCGATCGCATGAGCGCGCTCATGAGCACCACGGAGACGCCGAGCGCCGAGATTCCGTGCAAGGCGACTGCAACCCACAGAGGCCAGGCCCGACCGCTGACATCGGCAATGAAGAACAGCACTCCCCCTGCCAGTGCGATGAGCGCGAGGACGAGCAGCAGTCGCAGCCCAGAAGCACCACGGGCCATGAGCCTCGCCCAGCTCACTCGGGCGATGACGCCGATGATTCCGGCCAGGGCAGCAGTGGCACCGCCGAGCACGAGTGAGAAGTGAAGCTCACGCACGGCGAAGAGCGGCATGTAGACGTTCGTGGCCTGGACGCTGATGCCGTTGAGCAGACCGAACGCCGCCATGGCCCACACCATGCCCGGATGGCGCGGAGGTTTCGATGGGTGTGAGGGGCGCGAGGATTCCGGATCTTGCGCACCAGTGCCAGCAGCAGCCTCGGCGCTATCGGTCGTCGGCGAAGCCGCCACCGCCAACAGCGGGGTCGAGCGCAGTGAGCGCCAGGTCATCACCAGGAGGAAGATCGGGATGACGGTGATGGCCAGGGCCGCGCCCCTCCACCCCATGACTAACGCCAACGCGGGGAAGGCGAGGCTCGAGACCAGCTGGCTGACCTGGACCCCAGACTGTTTGATGCCGACCCAGCCGATCCGGCGGGAGCCGGGAACACGCTCGAGGAGAATCCGATTCGTCACACCGTTCGGGAAGGACTGGGCGACTCCGGCAAGGCCTGCGGCGACCAGCAGCAGCCCGAACCCCGCTGGCAGCGCCGCCAACACGAAGCTCGCGGCTGCGAGCAGGAAGATCGACGACATCAGCAGCAGGTCGGACCGATTGTCGGCGAGGCGGGCCAAGGTCGCACTGCCGATCGCGGCACACCCGAAGCAGACGGTGGCCAGCAGGCCGAAGTGCGCCTCAGTGATGCCCAGGTCGGAGATGATCCGATCACTCGTCGCGCTCAGCCCGTAGAGCAGCAGCGGTCCGGCACCGACGGCACCGGTGAGGACGGTCAGAAGCCCGAGACCCGGTCCCCGTTGCTCGCTCGCGTTCACCTGCCACCCTCCTCGCATCCCACTCCAGCATGTTAGGCCCTGGCGAGGTTGAAGTGGGATGAGTCCGACTGGTGGCCACGAACCATTCGAGCAAAAGGTCCGGCTGGAGCAAGTCAGACCGAGAGCTCAGACTCCACCTCGGCGGCGTCCGGATGCCGATAAGTGCCAAGAGTGCGGACTCCTGGGATCGCCAACCCATATCGGAGCCCGAGGAACTCGAACGTCCACTCGGTCACCTGCCTCGCGCTGATCGCCTCAAGCGGAACAGAATAAAAGCGGCGTCGGGTCATCAGCCGTTCCCACCCGGGAAAGATAATTGTCAGATGCCTGTTGTTGACGGTGACTGCGGTCATGCTGATTCCTTCGCTCAAGGAGGGCAGGAGGCCCTTGTCTCAGCGTATTCGCGACCAGTCTTCGTCCGCGTCCCCCTGAGGATCGACTTCCCGGTCCGCCGTGCGGCGGAGTCAGCCTTCGGCTTTTCACACGCCCCTCGGGCTGAGGCGATGGGCTCCGGGCTCAGGCGATGCGCTCTGGGCTTAGGCCACCCGTTCTGGGTACGAGTAGACATTGAAGCGGCCCCTGCGGTTGAAGCCGATGACGCTGACCCCCAGGCTCTTGCCATGGTCGACGGCGAGCGCCGAGGGTGCGCTGACGGCCGACATCATCGGGATGCCTGCCATCGCTGACTTCTGCACGAGTTCGAATGAGGCCCGGGCGGAGACCTGGAGGACTGTGCGGTTCAGCGGCAGCCCCCGATTAGCCATGGCCCAACCGATGACCTTGTCCACAGCGTTGTGGCGGCCGACGTCTTCGCGTCCGATGAGGAGTTCGGGTTCAGCAGCAGGGTCGTCGCCGACGGCGAAGAGCGCGGCGGCGTGGACTCCCCCGGTCTTGTCGAAGACTTCCTGCTGGGTGCGCAGACGATCCGGCAGCTCACCGATCCGGGCGGCCGAGAGCAGCTGCGGGAATCGGAACTCCTCGTCGAGGTCGACCGGGAACGACGCCGGGATCAGAGGATAGGCGGAGGTCTTCGTCACCGCGTCGATCGCCGCGGTTCCACAGATCCCACACGAGGACGAGGTGTAGACGGATCGGGCGGGGGCCGCCTCGGCGCTCCAGATTCCGGGTCGCAGGCGCACTTTGGCGACGTTGTAGTTCCGGGACCCGTCGGGGGCGAGCCCGGCGGAGAAGTCGATCTCTTCGATGTCGTCCATCGAGGTGATGACCGCCTCGGACAGCAGATAGCCGGCGATGAGCTCGACGTCATTGCCGGGTGTGCGCATCGTGACGGAGAACTGCTCGCCGTTGAGTTGAATCTCCAGCGGCTCCTCGCCGGCTAAGGAGTCCGGCCCCGCGGAGATCTCACCGGTGGCGTCGAATTTATGGACCCGGGCACGGACGGCTCTGCGCTGCACCATGCCGATCAGACCCGTGGTCCGTGGTCGGTGGTGTCCTCGATCGAGGTCTGGATGTGTTCGAGGAGGTCGTCGATGACGGTGATGCCGTCCTTGACCCCGCCCTTCGACCCGGGGAAGTTGATGACGAAGCTGCGGCCACGTACCCCGGCGACCCCACGGCTCATCACCGCCGAGGTGGTCGATTCGAGTCCTTTGCGCCACATCGCGTACACGAGTCCCGGGGACTGTCGTTCGAGGAGTTCGGCGGTGAATTCCGGGGTGCGGTCATCGGGGGCCAGACCTGTGCCGCCGCTGGTGACGATGATGCGAGGGCGTTCGTCTTCCGGGGTGTCGATGAGGAGGGCGCGCAAGGCTTGGCCGACGGGTTCGCCGTCGCGGACGACGATGGCATCGGGCGTCTCATAGCCGCGCGTGCGCAGCCAGTCGACGAGGATCGGGCCGGTCGTATCGGCCGCCTCTCCCCTGGCCGCCGAGGTGGAGGCGATGATGACGGCAGCAGACCGACCCGCGCCGAGGAGGTCATCGGCCTGGGATGTCGCCTGGGCTTGTGCTGCCCCATTCGTTTCACTGCTCACGATGCCATCGTACGTCGGACAGGAAGGTAGCTGCATAGCGGTGACTTAGGTCAACGGTCTTTAACTGGCCCTTGAATTGCTCAGCGACTTGATGTCAGTCATCGTGCATATGATCTGCGTATGCCATCAGACTCTAATGAAGCATTCGGTGATGAAGACGATCACCTCCTAGCCGGCACGAACTTCCTCAGACGAATTGGTCACAATATTGACAAGACCTTGACCGCCTCAGCAGGACTGGACGAGGACGGCCACCCACAGGTGCTTGTGATCGGGTTCAACAATATCCAGCTAGTCAACGAGAAGGGGAAAGTTGTCCTGGACGTGGGAAGCCGAAATATCCGTGCGCTACGGTCGGTAAACACGGGCGGTCTTCAACTGTGCACCACAACCAATGTCGCAACGGAGAACTTCCGGACCAGGTGGCCCCACTACATATCCGTGGAAGATGCGCAGTACCTCGAAAACCTCTGGCTCGACCTCTTCCCCCTCAATCATGCTGGACCACAACTGAACTCACTTCCATGGCGAGAAGAGGAGTACGCATACTATGTGGGCCGCGTCGTAACGGAGGCCGCCAAGTGCGACGTCGCACTCGCTGGGTTGGCGACGACGGCGTACCTCATCCTCGGCCGTTCGCCGGAAAAGATACACGGGCAAAGCGGAAAGGCACTAAAGGATAAGCTCACCGAGATCGGCGAGCACTGCAAGAGCCCGATTTTCAGCAAGCTCGGGGAAAGATACTACGCTTGGTACGACAAGCGGAATTTTGCCACTCATGGCATCAGAGGCACTGGAGCCGACGGCCATCCGACCGGTCAGGTCTTCAAACACAAAAAAGGAACGCAGCCCTCGGAGGTGTACACCGAGGTCGACGACCAAGATTTTCAGCAGCTCGCATTGATATGGCGGGCCTTCTACGACCTCAATCACGACGCGTTCGAAATCAGCTTTCACCTTGGCTTCTACAACTCGCATACTGAATCAGGAACGCCAGAAGAGTTCATTGGACGGACTCCCTTGTCCTCCACAGGAACTCCTGACAGCCAGATGCCATGGCAATGATATTCACGTCTGCGACTGCCTCGTTCTTACAACTCTTTCCTATCGGTGGCTAGGTGATGACCTCAGCACATACCCAGTAAAGTAGAGACACCCCGCAGGGAGGAGGCGCGATGGAGGATCTGTCGCTGAGCACGCTGGTCTGGCTGCGCATGGTGCGCTTCGTCGAGAACAGCAATCAGCTGTCCAATGACCATCTGCGGCAGTTCGATCTCACCCTGGCCCAATTCGAAGCGCTGGCCCATATCCGCAATTTTCAGCCGATCACGCAGACCGACCTGGCCCGTGGTCTCACCGTCACGGGAGGTGGCATCTCCAGAATGCTCTCCCGTCTCGAATCCGAGGGGCTCATCTCGAGGCAGCAGGATTGGAAGACCAAGCACATCTCGCTGACCGACAAGGGCACCGAGCTCCTCGAGCGGGCCTATCCTTCCCAGCTTGAGCAGCAGGCTTCACTCTTCGACGAGGTCCTCGATGAGGACGAGAAGACGCAGCTGCATGCGCTGATGAAGAAGCTCTACGAGCACAGCATCACCCGTCGCGAGGACGATTCGCAGTCCTAGGGAATATTTCTCCGGCACTATCAGTTGACATGGCAAATGACATTTCACTGAGGAGAGAAATTGAGCGAAACCACCGGCCAGACTGCACCTCCTGAGCAGACAGCGCCCACTGAGCAGGCCCAAGCCACGAACATGATGGATCACCTCGGATTCACCTCCGGTCAGGGACTGCAGTTCGGGATGTACAGCCTCGGCGATCATCTGCCGAATCCGGCCGACGGGTCCAGGGTGGACGCCGGCGAGCGCATCCGCGAATTCATCGGCTACGCCCAGGCGGCCGAGGATGCCGGCTTCGATTTCTTCAGCGTCGGTGAGAGCCATCAGGAGTACTTCGCCTCGCAGGCCCATGCCGTCATCCTCGGCGCGATCGCCCAGGCCACAAGCACGATTCGCATCGGCAGTACCTCGACGATCCTGAGCACCTCGGATCCGGTGCGCGTGTTCGAGAACTTCTCCACCATCGATCACATCTCAAACGGTCGCGCCGAACTCGTCGCCGGCCGCGCCTCCCGGATCGGCCTGTTCGAACTCCTCGGCTACGACCTGCGTGACTACGAAGAGCTGTTCGAGGAGAAGTTCGAGCTGCTGGGCCGGATCAATCGGGAGCAGCGGGTGACCTGGAGCGGGAAGTTCCGCGCCCCGCTCAACAGCGCCGAGGTGCTCCCCCGTCCCGCACAGGACCCGCTGCCGATCTGGCGGGCCGTGGGCGGCGCCCCGACAAGTGCGATCAAGGCGGGCCTGGCCGGAGTGCCCATGGTCATGGCCCACCTGGGCGGGACCACCTCGTCGTTCAAGCCGACGGTCGATGCCTACCGGGAAGCGGCACGTCACCGGGGCTTCGATCCCGCCACCCTGCCGATCGCGAACGCCGGATTCCTCCATGTCGCCGAAACCTCGCAGGAGGCGCTGCGCGGGCTCTACCCGCACATCAATGAGGGGATGAAGCGCTCGAATGGGCAGGGCATGCCCAAACAGCTCTTCGCCCAGGCCGTTGACCCGCACAGCATCGTCAACCTCGGCAGCCCGCAGCAGATCGTGGAGAAGGTCCTGCACCAGCACGAGGTCTTCGGTCATCAGCGCTACCTCGGTCAGATCGACTTCGGCGGCATGCCCTACGAGAAGGTGATGAAGCAGATCGAGATCCTCGGCTCTGAGGTCATTCCCGCCGTGAAGAAGTACACGGTCTCGTCGACTCCCCAGGCCACCTCGGCGATGAATGCGAACACAGCCGAGGAGGTTGCCCGATGAAGCTCGTCGCTCTATCCGGTTCGAACGTAGGCACGAAGACGCGCACGGTCATGGAACACCTCACCCAGACGGTGATGGTCCAGGACCCAAACGTCGAGGCCACACTCATCGACCTCGCCGAGGTCGACATGGTCTTCAGCGACGGCCGCAACTTCACCGAATACACCGGCGATACCGGTCGCGTGACCCGGGCTCTCATGGACGCTGATGTGATCATCATCGGCACCCCGATCTTCCAAGCCTCGATACCGGCGACTTTGAAGAACATCTTCGACCTGCTGCCGGTCAATGCCTTCCGGGACAAGGTCGTGGCCATGGTCGCGACCGCGGGTTCGGCCAAGCACTATATGGTTCCCCAACAGCAGCTGCAGCCGATCTTGACCTATATGAAGGCGCAGGTCGTCCAGCCCTATGTGTTCATCGAGGAGAAGGACCTGCTGCGGGGCCAGATCGTCAACAACGATGTCATCGCGCGCCTCGACCGGCTCGTCGAGGACACTCTCGTGCTCACGCAGACCTATGCCTCGATCCGGGAGGCCAAGGACGCCGCCTACGGGTTCTGAGCGCTCGCGATTGTCCCAGACGACAAGTGAGGCTGTTGCCAGGGTTCTGCCAAACGCGGCGAATACTCTGTAGTTGCAATTTCAACCAACTTTGGAGATCGCTGTGTACGCCACGACTGGATTCCCGACCATCGCCCGCGACATCATCACCGTCTTCGCCCGGATCACCCTCGGCGTCATCTTCATTGCCCACGGCTGGCAGAAGTTCAATGAGTGGACCGTCTCGGGTACCTCGCAGTCCTTCGCTCAGATGGGTGTGCCGCTGCCAGACATTGCGGCACCGTTCGCGACCTTCGTCGAGCTCATCGGCGGAGCGCTGCTCATCCTCGGCGCTCTGACTCCCATCGTCGGCATCCTGCTGGCCGCCAACCTCATCGGCGCATTGGTCATCGTCCACCTCACCCCTGTGCCGTTCGTCGATCAGGGCGGCTGGGAACTTGTCGCCGCTCTGGCCGCAGGCGCTCTGCTGCTGGCTGCCACGGGTCCGGGCCGCTTCAGCGTCGACCGGTTCCTATTCAAGGGGAAGACGGCTGCGCTTCGAAGCGACGTCGATACTCCGACGGCGTGACATTGAACGCGGCAGCGAAGTTCTGCCGCAGCGTGACCACGCTGCCGAAGCCGCAATTCACGGCGATCTGATCGATCGACAGGCTCGTAGCCTCCAGTGCCCGCCTGGCCTCATCGAGGCGGCGCATCCGCACCCATGAAGCAGGTGTCGCCCCAGTCGATGCCCGAAAGGTGCGGATGAAGGTCCGCAGGCTCATATGTGCGACCTCGGCCAATCTCTCGACCGACAGGTCTTCGTCCAGGTGGTACGCCGCCCAATCGAGCACCGCCGAGATCGAATCATCATCGGCACGCTCAGGCAATGGTCGCTGGATGTACTGCGCCTGCCCACCGTCGCGATGCGGAGCAATGACCAGACTGCGCGCCACCTGGTTGGCCGCGGCGGCACCCAGTCGAGTCCGGACCATGTGCAGACAGGCATCCAGCGCCGAGGCGGTGCCAGCCGAGGTGATGACATCGCCGTGATCGATGTAGAGAACCGAATCATCGATCTCCAGATCCGGATGCCGAGCCGTGAGCTGGTCGAACCCTTGCCAGTGCGTCACCGCCTTGCGGCCGGCGAGCAGACCAGCATCCGCGATGGGGAACGTGCCCAGGCACAGTCCGGCAATGGAAGCACCCCGGTCATGGCTGGCAACCAGCAGCTCTCGCAGGGGTTGCCCAGCCGGGCGACCATCGTCGTACCAGGACGGGACCACGACCACCTCGGCGCCGGATGCCGCTTCCGGCCCACTCACCCCGGTGATCTGGTATCCCTCCGCCGTCGTGATCGGCTCGGCGTCGTCGGAGAACAGAATCGTCTCCCACGTGGCGAGGCCTTGGCGGGCAACCTCATCGAAGACCATCTGCGGCACGGACAGGTGGAACATGGTGATGCCGGTGAAGGCGTAGATGGCGATGCGCACGGCAGGCTCCTCCCGATGACTGCTTACTGATTGGCTGGAATCAGTTTGGCGTAATTCCATCGTAGATGAGCATTTATGCTGCTGGCAGCCCTCGGTCGGCTCTTGCACACTGGAGATGTGCCGCGGATTCGCGCCACTTCTTCACTCATCACAACTTTGGAGCTTCGCTATGCCTACCGCGCGCCGTGCCCTTGTCCTCGTCGATGTGCAGCAGCAGTACTTCGACGGCCCGCTGGAGATCCAGTACCCGAGCCATGACCAGTCACTGCCGAAGATCACTGCGGCCATCGACGCCGCGGTTGCCGCGGACATCCCCGTCGCCGTCATTCAGCACACCATGGGCACTGAGTCGCCCGTGTTCAATCCGAACGAGCCCGGTTTCGCACTCCACCCCGAGGTCGCACAGCGCCAGACTGATTCCTGGAAGTCAGTGGTCAAGGAGTACGGCTCCGTCTATGCCGACACCGACCTGGAATCATGGCTGCGCGAGAAAGACGTCGACACCGTGACGCTGGTCGGGTACATGACGAACAACTGCATCCTCTCCTCAGCGGCGAGTGCCGAGGTGCTTGGCTTCACCACGGAAGTGCTCTCGGACGCGACCGGTGCTATCAACATCGCCAATGATGCCGGCTTCGCCGATGCCAAGACCGTGCATACAACCCTGATGGCGGTTCTGCATTCGAACTGGGCCGCCGTGGCGACGACTGATGCCTGGAGCCAAGCGCTCAGTGCTCAGGAGCCTCTGCCGAAGGGAGACCTGGGCAGCTCGGCCGTCACCGGTGCGCAGAAGGCAGGGCAGAGCTGAGCTATGACTGCAGGCGGCTCAGCAGGTCCTTGACGCGTTCGCTGATGTCATCGCGGACCAAACGCATGCGCTCGATTCCGTCAATGCCGCGCTCAGAAGGTTCGTCGGTGTCCCAGGTCTCGAGCCTGGTTCCGTCGGGCGCGTGCACTTTCGCTTCTCGCCCCAAGGTGACGACGACATCGGCTGCTTCCAGATCGGCTGGGGTGACCGGCTTCGGGCTTCCTTCGCTGATGTCGATGCCCAATTCGGCCAGAGAATCCACCGAAAGCTGATTGAGCGAGGTGCCGGGCTTGGTGCCGCCGGAGGCGACATCGACCGAGTCGCCGGCGATGTTGTTCATGAGGCCGGCGGCCATCTGTGATTTTCCGCCGTTCTTCACACAGACGAAGAGGACGTGAGGTGGTGTTTTCATCGTGTCTCCCGGTGAGTTCATCGTGCATCCTGGTGTGCGCCGCGACCGTGTTCCAGCCCGGTGGGAATGCCCAGTGTGACCGGTTGCGGGGTCGAGCCGCAGCAGCCGGAGCCTTCAGCCGCAGGTTCAGCCTCGCCCACCGGCGCTGGTCCGCAGCATCCGCCATCATCGTCAGCCACAGAGGCAGCCGATGGAACGTCGCACGAGGAACCGATGTCAGCCGAGCAGACTCCGGTCTCCGGAAGCACGAGCTCGACCTTATCGGCGGCCGCCTGGTCACCGGCGATGGCGGCAACGATCGAACGAACCTGCTCGTAGCCGGTAGCCATGAGGAATGTGGGCGCTCGCCCGTAGGACTTCATCCCTGCGATGTAGAAATCCTTCTCTGGGTGGGACAGGAGGCGAGCGCCGTGTGGTGCGACGGTTCCGCAGCTGTGGTGCTCCGGGTCGATCAGTGGCCCAAGACCCGTAGGCGCCTCGACGATCGAGTCGAGATCGAGTCGAATCTCGCGCAGGAAGCTGAGGTCTGGCCGGAAACCTGTGGTCGGAACGACCAGGTCCGCGTCGAGCGAGGCAGCGCCCGCCGAGGTGGTCCCGGTGATCGTGAGTGCGCTTGGGATATCCGTCGCCGAGGTGGTGCTGAAGTCAGAGTTCGTCTGCGCCGCGATGCGCAGTTCCGTAATGGTCGTCGAGGTGTGAACCTCGATGGCTCCGGCCTCAACGAGGTTGCGCAGTCGCGTGCCCAGCGCCCCACGTGCGGGCAACCCGTCTTGGTCGCCACCGCCGTAGACACTGGCAGGATCAGTTCCGCGAATGGCCCAGCTGATGCGAGTGGACGGTTCAGCCTCGCGGAGCTCCCCCAGTGCCAGCAGAGTATTGGCTGCCGAGTGGCCGGCCCCGACGACAAGTGCGTGCCGGCCAGCGAACTGTGCTCGATCTCGGCCGAGGACGTCGGGCAACGGCGAGGTGACGAGCCCAGCTTCTCGGGCCGCTGGTTCCCCGATGGCTGGCAGTCCTGCTTGGCCGAGAGGGTTCGGCGACTCCCAAGTGCCGGAGGTGTCGATGACGGCACGTGCGCGGTGGTCTTCGATCTCCCCTTGTACGTTCTGGGTGCGAACGAGGAACGGAGTATCACCACGGCCCGGGGTCCGCGTGCGATCTTTGCCTACGCGGCTGACTGCGATGACTCGTGTCTGAGTGCGAATCGTGTTGCTCAGTTGTGGCGTCGCGGCCAAGGGTGCGAGGTACTCGGCCACGAGTTCAGCCCCGGTCGGCAGGTAATCGCCATTGGGCTCGACCCATCCTGTCGGATCGAGTAGGGCGCGGGCGGCCTGGTCGATGTTGTACTTCCATGGTGAGAAGAGACCGATGTGGCCCCACTGACTCACCGCCGCGGCAGGCCTCGAACCAGCTTCGAAGATGAGCGGCTCCATATCGCGAGCGACGACGTGCGTTGCGGCGGCAAGCCCGACAGGGCCAGCACCGATGATGACAACCGGAAGTTCAGCCAGCGGCGTGGACTCAGTCATGATGCATCCTCCAGGCTGTTCAGCAGAGCCTTAGTTCGAGCGCGAATGTCGTCGCGGATGATGCGCACGGTCTCGATTCCCTGACCTGCCGGGTCGTCGAGTTCCCAGTCTTCGTAGCGTTTGCCGGGGAAGATGGGGCAGGCATCGCCGCAGCCCATGGTGATCACCACATCCGAGGTCTTCACCGTGTCCGGGGTGAGAATCTTCGGCTGCTGGTCGGTGATGTCGATGCCGACCTCAGCCATCGCCTCGGCGGCGGTCGGGTTGATCATGTCCCTCGGCTCGCTGCCAGCGGAGCGGACCTCAACTCGATCGGCCCCGAGCTCGCGGAGGAAACCGGCAGCCATCTGTGACCGGCCGGCGTTGTGCACGCAGACGAAGAGGACGGTGGGTTTCATTTCGGTTGAGGTCATGAGTGCGATTCCTGTCGGTTCGGGGCCATCTGGCCTCCGGCGAATTCGGGGAAGAAGCGGCGTCGTGACCACAGGGCCACGTAGACGAGGGCGACGAGGATGGGGACCTCGATGAGGGGGCCGACGACACCGGCAAGAGCCTGCCCGGAGGCGACTCCGTAGGTGCCGATGGCCACGGCGATGGCGAGTTCGAAGTTGTTTCCGGCAGCGGTGAACGCAAGCGTGGTCGTCTTCTCGTAGCCGAGGTGCAGGGCACGTCCCACGATCATGCCGACGGCGAAGACGACAATGAAGTAGATGAGCAGTGGCAGCGCGATGCGGGCGACATTCAATGGATTCGAGGTGATCTCATCACCCTGGAGAGCGAAGAGCAGGACGATGGTGAACAGCAGACCGTAGAGTGCGAAGGGCCCGATCTTGGGCAGGAATCGGTCTTCGTACCAGGTGCGTCCCTTGGTCTTCTCACCGATGGTGCGGGTGAGAAAGCCGGCAAGCAGCGGGATGCCGAGGAAGACGAGGACGCTCAGCGTGATCGCCCAGAAGGAGAATTCGCCGCTGGTCGTCGGCAGTCCCAGCAGGTTCGGCAGCCACTGCAGGTAGAACCAACCGAGAAGACCGAAGGCGAGGACCTGGAACACCGAGTTGATCGCGACGAGGACTGCGGCGGCTTCGCGGTCACCACAGGCGAGGTCGTTCCAGATGAGGACCATGGCGATGCAGCGAGCGAGGCCGACGATGATCAGTCCCGTCCGATATTCGGGAAGGTCGGGCAGGAAGATCCAGGCAAGGGCGAACATGAATGCTGGTGCTGCCAGCCAGTTGATAAGCAGGGAGGTGATCATCAGCTTCTTATCGGCGAGCACCCGGCCGGTCTCGTTGTAGCGGACCTTGGCCAGCACCGGATACATCATCACCAGCAGCCCCAGAGCAATCGGCAGCGACACGTCGGCGATCTTGATCGAGTCCAACGCCGCACCAAGTCCCGGCACGAGGCGGCCAAGCAGCAGGCCGAGCACCATCGCTGCGATGATCCACACCGGCAGGAAACGGTCGAGGGTCGAGAGTTTGGCCTGGGCAGGCTCGCTGGTGGTGGCGGCTGGGGCGGGGGTGCTCATCTGACTCCTGAGACATCGATGGGTATCGATACGAATTCAACCACCACATATCGACAACTGTCAATATGTGGGCATAATGGAGAGGTGACTGCTGAACAGACATTGCCCGCACCCGCCTCGGCGGCCTGCTGCACTCCTCTGACCGCTGAGCCTTTGGGCCTGGACGAGGCACAGGACTTCGCCCGGATCCTCAAGGCACTCGCCGACCCGACTCGCCTGCGCCTGGTCTCACTCATTGCCGCGCACGAGGACAACGAGGCCTGCGCGTGCGATCTCATCGACCCGGTCGGGCTGGGCCAGCCCACGGTCTCACATCACCTCAAGATCCTCGTCGACGCCGGGGTCCTCCACCGTGAGAAGCGCGGCATCTGGTCGTATTACTCAATGGCAGAAGAGACTTTGGAGCGCATCGCGGCGTTCCTGTCCCCTGCATAGTTCCACCGTCTGGCGCCGTGCACACTGCGACCGCGCTTCGAGAGGCTTCGCACCGCCGGACAGGATCGGGGTACGCTCCGAAATGAGACCGCGCCACTCCCCCCGACGAAAGCAGTGAGGTCAATGACTGCGACTGGCAAGACTGTCCTGCAGGCAAGTCTGGATGTCTTCCGCACCCATGGAATGACGACGATCTTCGGCAATCCGGGATCGAACGAGCTGCCGTTCTTGGCAGGACTCGGCGATGACTTCCGCTTCGTCCTCGGCCTGCATGAACAGGTCGTCGTCGGCATGGCTGAAGGCTTTGCTCGCGCCACCGGACGTCCGGTCCTGGTCAACCTGCATGCCGCTTCCGGGTCCGGCAACGGGATGGGAGCGCTGACCAACGCTCACTACGGCCACGTTCCCCTGGTTGTCCTCGCCGGGCAGCAGGTCCGTCGGACGGTGGGTCAGGAGACCATGCTGGCCAGCGCCGATGCTGCCACCCTGCCGACACCGTTGGTGAAGTACTCCCACGAGCCCTTGTCTGCCACGGACGTCCCGCGAACTCTGTCCCAAGCCGCCTTCGAAGCGACCACTCAGCCCAGCGGACCTGTCTATGTCTCCGTTCCCTTGGATGATTGGGATGAGGAGGCGCTCGATGACGATGACCTGCTGACGACTCGGACAGTGTCGACCGGGCGTGGTCTCGACCCGCAGCTGCAGGAAGAGCTCCTCGCGTCTCTTGATGGGGCGAAGCGTCCCGCGCTCGTGGTCGGACCCCAGGTGGATGCCGCCGCTGTATCTGATCCCGAGGTCTTAGAAGCAGTGCAGGCATTGGCGGAGAAGCTCGATGCCTCTGTCTATGTCGCACCGTCTCCGACTCGCTGCCCCTTCCCCACGACCCACCCGAATTTCGAGGGTGTGATGGTCCCTGGGATCGGGTCGGTGCGTGACCGGTTGGCCGACCATGATGTCGTCCTCGTGTTGGGTGCTGCCGTGTTCAGGTATCACCGGTGGGAGCCTTCGAACTATCTGAGCCCCGGCACCGAGGTCATTCAGATCACCCAGGATCCGCGCGAGGCCACTCGGGCGCCGTTCGGCAGGGCCGTCATCACCGATGTCGCCAGCACCGCTGCGACTCTCGCTGATGGGGTCACCGATCGTGGCACCCGGCGCGGCGAGCGCGGTTCACGGATCATGAGCCCAGCGGCCACCTCGGCAGAGGGGATGACGGGTGGCGAAATTCTCGAGGTGCTCAATGAGCACGTCAACGACTCGGTGTCCTACGTCAACGAGACCACCACATTGGACCTTGACTACCTCGAACGGGTCGCGATCGACCGGCCTGGAATGTACAGCTTCCCTGCCTCTGGCGGCCTGGGCTTCGGGCTGCCTGTCGCCGTGGGAATGTCGATCGGTGCACCAGAGAATACGGTCGTGGCGACCGTCGGCGACGGCTCGGCCAACTACGGCATCACCGCACTGTACACGGCGGCCCAACTGCAGACGCGGACCGTGTTCGTCATCATCAACAACTCCGGCTATGGTGCCCTGGCCGGCTTCGCCCAGCGCATGGGCGTGCCCAAAGTTCCCGGACTGGCACTGGGCAGCATCGACTTCGTCTCCCTGGCCAAGGGGTACGGGGTCCCCGCAAAGCAGACGTCCACCCGTGCCGAGTTTGCGGCCGCCTATCGGGAGGCACTCGACGCGACCGGACCGGTGCTCATTGATGCTTCGATCGTCTCGTGATCACTGTCGTCTCGTGACTGTGGTTGAGGCATGACCGTTTGCACTGAGGTCGTGTCAAGGTCAATAACGACTCGCTTCGACCTGGCACGTATGCCGATGCACCCTCTTGCACGCACACATAAGGACATCGCCTACGCTGACACTCATGGGATTCGGGGCTTTGGAACACTACGCAGAAACCGTGGGCTTGACTGTGGCAGCGGTGGTCCCCGAGGAACAGAACAGCGACTATGAGTCGGGATGCGCCAAGCTCGAGGGAACCTGGTGGCGAGTCCGGACAGCACGCATCACACCGACCAAACCAGGTGCCTTCGTAGCCGTCTGGGAACGCACCCCAGAGGGGAGTACTGCGCCATTCTCCGGTGACGATACCTGTGCGGGGCTTCTCGTGTTCGTCTCAGACGAAGGGTTCTTCGGCCTCTTCAAGTTTCCCACCGCGGACCTGATCAAGTTGGGAATCTACTCGTCACAACGCTCGACAGGGAAGCGAGGCTTCCGTCTCTACCCGCCTTGGTCCACGTCGCTGAATCCCCAAGCGACTCGCACGCAGCGCAAGCAGACTCCGTTCTTCGAACAATTTCGTTGAGTCATTCGGACAAGCCGGGCCACTGTTTGTCCCCCATGAGCTCGGCCCGATATCCTGGGAAGTAAGCAACAGTAGCAAGAAACGCTCGGGACGACCCGAACGCAATCAGTCACGATGAGGACGGCCTCGAAGAACAGGAATTCCCGTCATGACTGCCGCCGTTCGCAGCATTCTCACTCCCACTGCCATCATTCGCCTGGTCCTCGGGTGGGGCGCCTTCGCAGCACTCCTCTTAGCAGGCTCTCTGCTGGCTCCGCCCGTTGCAGGCCCACTCCTCGTCACTGCCCTGATCGCCATCGTCGGCGTCATCCTCATCTGCGCCTTCGGAGTCGTCCACGAGGCCGAGCATCTGGCCCGCCGCCTCGGCGATCCCTATGGTTCGCTGGTGCTCACCCTCTCGATCGTGCTCATCGAGGTGGTGCTCATCGGCGCCGTCCTCTTAGGCCCGGGCGAGCACGCGACGATCGCCCGCGACTCGGTCATGGCCGTGTCGATGATCATCCTGGGCGCCGTCATCGGACTGTGCCTGCTGGTCGCGGGGCTGCGGCACGGGAGTCTCGCCCATAATCGCACGGGCGTCTCAACGTATCTGTCACTCATCATCGTCCTCGCCGCCCTCGCCTTCGCCCTGCCGGCACTCATCGGCACGAATGGCAGCTACCAAACGTGGCAGGAGATCCCGATCATCGTGCTGACGATCGGCATCTATGCCTTCTTCCTCTACCGTCAGATGGGTGCTCAGGCCGCCGATTTCCACGAGGTCGATCCGCGTCTGACCAAGCCCGCCGAGGTGGCTCCGGAGTCCGCTTCGACCACAGTCGCGACCACGCAGAAGCAGGGCATCGTTGCGATCATCTCCGCCCACCGCGCCGAGATCATCGTGCGTCTGGCTCTGCTCATCACCACGGTCACCCCGATCGTGCTGCTCAGCCACGATATGGCGTCGCTGCTCGATGACGGATTGGGCCGCCTCGGCGCTCCTGTGGCTCTGTCCGGTGTCGTCATCGCGCTCATCGTCTTCCTCCCGGAGACGATCACCTCGATCAGGGCCGCATGGCAGGGTGAGATCCAGCGGGTGAGCAATCTGTGTCACGGGGCGCAGGTGTCAACGGTGGGGCTGACGATTCCGACCGTGCTGCTCATCGGGCTGCTCACCGATCAGCCGATCGTGCTCGCGGAATCCCCAGCCAATCTGCTTCTGTTCGCGGTCACGCTGCTGCTGTCGGTGACGACGTTCGCGGCGAAGAAGGTCACAGCCGTCCACGGTGCGGCCCACCTCGTCGTGTTCGCGATCTTCGGGATCACGCTCTTCTCGTGAGGAGGGAGGGCGCTTCGGTGCCCTGACTCTTTCTCGGCCTTTTATGGTGGCGACTACCTCAGTCTCCGCGCGTCTTGGCTGAGGTATTTGCACGGGTCAGACTCTCCCGCGGTGAGGAGATGGCGTGGCCCGCGGCGCATTCGACGACAGCCTTGACCGGTTCGCCGCAGTCACGGTGCAGCACTTCGAGCGGCGGGCTGCTTGAGCCTAAGTCGTGGCCACCCGAACCGCCATCGGGGCCAGTGCCGCCGTCGGGGCCGGCGCCGTGCTTGTCGCCCCAGCGCAGCAGAGAGATCATCACCGGGTAGAGGTCGATCCCCTTGCCCGTGAGTCGATATTCCTTGCGTGCTCGCCGGCCGGGTTCGCGGTAGGGCGTGGCCTCAAGGACACCAGCGGCGACGAGCTTGCGCAGCCGGTCGGAGAGCACTGGGTCCGAGACTCCGACATGGTCACGGATCTGGTCGAACCGGCGCACTCCGTTGAACGCCTCTCGGAGGATGAGCACGGTCCACTTCTCCCCGATGACATCCATGGTCTTCTGGATCGAGCATTCGGCAGTGTCGAATCCCAACCAGTCCATATGCGCTCCTTCGTTTGACCGCCTGATCCATTGTAGGCTAACTTCAAACTATTCAGCCAGCTCGAAGGGGAACTCATGAATCCGCAGTCGGACGCACTTCCGAATGTCTCACTTGCCTCAGCCAGCAACTTCGTCGCCGCCTCGGGGCTCGTCATCGACGAGGTCACGAACACAAGCGTCCGCGGCCATGCCGATCTGGGCAGCGACCACCACACGCCCTGGGGCGTCGTCCACGGCGGCGTGTACACAACGCTCGTGGAGAGCACGGGAAGCATTGGTGCCAGCCACGCTGTGGGCGAGCGCGGCGAGTTCGCCGTCGGCATCCACAACGCCACCGACTTTCTGCGCCCGACCGCCGGCGCCCGCGTTGCAGTCGAGGGCACCGCCCTGCATCAGGGCCGGACCCAGCAGCTGTGGGAGGTCATCATCACCGACACCTCATCGGACAAGGTCCTGGCCCGCGGCCAGCTGCGCCTGCAGAACGTCCCCATGCCGAAGGAGGCCAACTGAGATGGGCACTGATTCGAGCACTCGCGAAACCACGGTGACCTGGAGCGACCCTTCAGAGGGTCTGGCGCTCCTGCCGACGTTGGACGGCATCGACTACCTGCGCAAGATCGCCGCCGGCGACATCCCCGGAGCACCCATCGGATCTCATATGGGTATGGAGATCGCCGAGGTGGGTGAGGGGACGGTCACGTTCCACTGCCATCCCGATGAGTCCCACTACAACCCGATCGGCATGGTCCACGGAGGGTTGGTCTGCACCCTCCTCGACTCGGTGCTCGGGTGCGCCGCACAGACCACCTTACCGAAGGGCACCGGCTATACCTCGATTGAGATCAAGGTCAATTACCTGCGCCCCGTCACCAAGGACAGCGGACCCCTTGTCGCCACAGGAAGAGTCGTCAAGCCTGGTCGCCGAGTGATCTTCTCCGAAGGCGAAGTCGTCGACAACAAGGGCAAGACGGTCGCCACCGCATCGGGCAGCCTGCTCGCCTTCCCATTGGAGACTAAGTAGGCGAGGCCCTGCGGCTGTGATCGACGACGTGATCGTCGGCTGCCCGGCGACCACCTCGGCGATTGTTCGCGGACTATTCCGTCGGTTCAGGCGACGATGAGTCGCCGGTCGAGCCATCCTCGTCGCCGTCCGCCGAGTTGGTGTCGCCGTCCGCCGAGGTGGCGCCACCGTCAGTCGGGCTCGTGTCGCCGTCGTTCGGGCTCGTTGGGGTTTCTGATGAGTTGGTCTCCGAAGGTTCACCCGACGACTCCGTCGAGTTCTTCTCGGTGGCCGATTCGGCCCTGGCGGTCTCGCCCTCACCCGGTTCCGGCCAGGCGACATCCTCGGTGAAGGCTGGCTGATCCGCACACGTGCCGAGCACGGCCTCCATCGCGTCCTTCTCCGCGGAGGCCACCGCCAGCCCGTACTTGTGCTTGACGGCAATCTGCCTGGAGACGTATTCGCACTGGAAGGCTTCGTTCGGCGGCAGCCATGCGGCCGCGTCCCCGCCGCCCTTCTGCCGCATGACATTCGAACTCACGGTCAGCAGGTTGAGAGGGTCGTTTCCGAACTCGCGGAGTTCATCGACGGACATGTCTGAGGCCCCGGTCTGCCAGGCATTTGAGCTGGAGACGATCTGATCGACATCGACATTGGCGGATCCGCGCTCGAAGGCATACGACTCGCCAAGGTAGTCGTCATCGAGCTCCCCCGCGATGGCTACACACCCGTTGGTCTCCGCCTCGATCTCAAGGTCCTTGAGGTCACGCCTGAGCGCATCGTTGCGTGTATCGCAGCCGTTGTCATCGACATCGGCGCTCCAGTCGAAGAGTTCCGGGTCGTAACCGGTCCTGTGCTCTTTGACCTTGACCTCGAGTTCGTCGAGCATCGACCGTGCCGCGCCCAATTCCGCGCCGTCTGCGCCGCGCTGTGGAGAATCGCTGCCGTCTTCACCGTCTGCTGCGGGCTTCGACTCGTTCTGCGTGGAGACATCAGGACCGGAATTTGCGGGCGCCTCCGAGTCGTTGTGCGATCGCGGTCCCGGGGCAGGTGCCGCCGAGGCTGACGGTCGTGAGGGTACCGGGTCGGAGTCCGCGGTTCCGCCTCCGCCGGTCGACCATGCCACATCGTTTCCGTTGATCTGGCTCGTGCCGTCGCTTCCGCATCCGGAGAGCAATGCGAAGACGATTATGGCGAGAAGGGACACTGCCCGAATTCGAGTGCTGCGAGTAGCGACTGCGGAGTTCATCGAATTGGGCACGCTTGAAATGTTAGGGCAGGTTGTCACTATAGGGAACGGGGCTGACCAATCGGTAATCGATTCGTTATAAGTTGAAAACGAAACTGTCATAAACCGTGGACGCTGAGCCACCTCGGCGACTATTCGCAGCCGATTCCGTCACCATCACGGTCGAGGTGAGACGCATACCCCGGGTCACCTCGGCGAACGGGTGCGGCTCCGGCGTCACGGACGGCGGTGCAGTTCTTGTAGTAGACCGAACCCGAGGACCCTGAGCCGGAAGACGTCGACTTCTGGCCCGAATCGCTCGTCGAACCGGAGCCCGACTTCGACCCCGACGACGACTCCGAACCGGAGCTCGACTTCTTCTTCATTGAGGTGTCCTCTGCCGTCTTCGCATTGTCGCCCTCACCGGGATCGGGCCATGCGACGTTCTTCGTGAACGCGGGCTGGTCATCGCACGCGCCGAGGATTCGCTTCATCGCGGACTTCTCCGCTGCCACGACCCACAGGTCGTACTTGTGCTTGATCGCGATCTGGCGGGAGACGTATTCGCAGCGGTAGCTCTTGGCCGGCGGCAGCCAGGTCGCGGCATCTCCGTCGCCCTTCTGCCGGTTGAGGCTCGAACTCACGGCAAGCAGGTTGAGCGGGTCGTTGCCGAATTCCTTGAGAGTGTCCTCGTCGAACTTCGCGGCACCGGTCTGCCAGGCGTTGGAGCGGGCAACGATGTGGTCGATGTCGATGTTGTTCGGGTCCCGGTCGAAGGCGTAGGTCTCGCCCTTGTATCTGTCGTCCAGGTCGCCGGCGATGACGGCGCAGCCCTTCGTCCCTGCCTTGAGGGTGATGTCGTTCAGGTCCCGGCGCAGCACGTCGTTGCGGGTGTCGCAGCCGTTGTGGTCGGCATCGGATCGCCATTTGAACAGGTCCGCGTCGTAGCCGGTCTTGGGTGCGCGCCCCTTGACCTCCAACTCCTCAAGCATCGCCAGAGCTGTACCGGCAGTCGCACCGCCAGCCCTGCCCTGCTCGGTTTCCCCCGACTCATTCTGGCCTTCGCTGCTCTCGGCATCCTCGCTCGGGGCCGTGGTCTTGGGCTCGGCTTCGGGTTGCGCAGTCTTTTCGGTTGCCGCCTTTGTCTCTGAGCTCCAGGAAGCATCGTCAGCACTGGCTTCGACATCTCCGCCGTCGGCGCAGGCAGAGAGGAGAGTGAGGCTGAGGAAGGCGATGAGGACGAAGACCATGCCTGCACGGAAACGTGTCGTGGCATGGTTGAGGAAGGCGGAATGAGTCATGGGTGTCCAGTCGTGCAAAAAGGGTGAGAACGTGGTCGTGGACCGTGCGCGGCCAAGATGCCGCGTCGCGATCCACTACAGTCATAATATGGTGGCGCCGCACCGAAAGCACGCTGGCTGGGGACAATGAGACGGATTCGTTATTGGCCCACGTCACTCAGCATTGACTCGTGCCATGGTGGAATAGAACGAATTCGTCGGTGACGAAGGAAGGGAGTTGATCGTGCGACACGATGCAGAACGTCCTGAGTCGAATCGTCTGATCACCGGTGCCCCAATCCCAGGTCTCTGGATCCAGGTATTGGCGACGATGCGCGCAAATGCCTTCACCTGCCTCAGTCTTGCCGAGGTCCGGGCCGAAGCGCCTCACATCCTCATAGTCTCCCCCACCGCCGAGGTGGCCCGCACCTGCTTCGCCGATCTCCTTGACAGCGCTGACCCAGTCACCGGCACCCGTGCCACGGACGAGTTCATCACGATCATGACCGCGGAGGAGGTTGTGCCTGCCGACGTCGCCGCGGGGACGTGGGTCTTCCTCCCGCACCGACAGGACGGGTGGACGGAACTCGAGACCACCTCGGCGAGGGTGCGTGCGGCATTGGTCAAAGAGAACACGGTCCGGGAACGGGCTGAGAAGCTCACCCTCATCGAGTACGGGATCAACCTCTGGCTATGGGCCGAGCCTCCCTCGAGCGGCGGCGATCCCGTCTGCCACGCCGGCGAGCTCATCAGCTGGGAAAGCGCATGGGCACTCAGCGACACCTCTGACAACCTGAGCAAGACTGAAGCTCCACGCGATTCGGACAGTGCAGCAACCCGCCCGCCGATCTACTTCGGACTTCCAGACGTACTGCGCAGCCGTCGCCGGGACGCGTAAGACTCCGCAACCTGGTTAAGACGGCGGCCTAGTCAAGACGGCAACTGATCACGACACCGCGACGACGACTCCGGCGATGATGAGCAGGATGAAGTAGCCCCAGGCGTGGATGATCTCCGGGATCTTCGGCACTCGGCGACGCAGCAGCACGATCAGCGGGATCGCGCTGATGAGCAGGGCGAACGCCGAACGCAGGTCCACCGAGCCGACCATCCCCGGAACCGCAGTGGAGGCATGGGTCGTGATCGTGACGAGGACCGCTGGCAGCATGATCACCAAGGTCAGCGGGTTGGCCAGGGTGGTCGCCACGGTCATCGTCGACCCGGATCGGCGCATCATCGGCACCGTCATGACGCTGCCGCCGACGCCGAGGAATGACGCCAGGCCACCGATCGGGAATCCGAACAGGGCGGCGATGCCGCGACCGCCGTCGCTCAGGTTCTCATCGCGGACCTTCGCACCACCTCGGCGGAAGAAACCGGGACGGGCGAGCAGGTCGATGGCGGTCACTGCGATGTAGATGACGAAGCCCCACTTCAGCAGGGGCTCGGGAGCGAATTTGGCGCAGAATGCCCCGAAGGCCCCACCGGCGGCAAGGAGGATGAACAGCCACCACTCCCCTTTGAGGTGGGCCAGGGTTTCGCGCTTCGTGGAGAGCGTGGAGACGACGGCGTTGACGAGCATGACCAGCGCCGAGGTGGCTGCGGCCACCTGTGCCGTGTCACTGCCGAGGTCGGCGTGGACGAGGGTGATGATCGGGACGGTGACGAAGCCGCCGCCGAATCCGAACAGCACAGTGGTCAATCCGACCAGAACGCCGACGAGCACCAACCCCAGAAAGTCCACTCGCCTATCTCACCCCACCGTCACCTCGGCGGGCAACCCCTGGGGCCTCGTCGGTCAGTCGTTCTTCCGGGCGAAGGCGAGCGCGAACTCCTTGCGACTGTCGGCGAGCGCCTCGCGTTCGAAGCTGTTCTTCCACGTCCGGTGCAGGCGCTTCTGCTGGGCGATGACCGCGCGGTCGGCCTTCATCGTCTCGTGCAGGTACTCCAGCGCTCGGGTCTCGACCGCATTGTCCTCGACGACTGTGTTGAGGAAGCCGCATCGATCCATGTCAGCCGCGGTGAAACGGCTGCCGGTGAGGATGAGCTCGGTGGCCTTCGTCCACCCCATGAGTCGGTGCAGATTGACAGATTCGAGGACCGAGGGGATGCCGATGCGCACCTCGGGCATCGAGTACCAGGAGTTGGTGCCGCCGACCCGGAAGTCGGCTGCTGCAGCGATCTCGGCCGCTCCCCCGATGCGGTAGCCTTCGATGGCGACGGCCACGGGCAGATCGCAGTTCTTGATCGCCTCGCACACCTGCCCCAGCCGAGTGATCGTCACGTGGGCAAGAGAGGCATTCGCATGCTTGAACTGCGAGGTGTCCATTCCCGCGGAGAAGCCCTTGTGACCCGCCGAGGTGAGCAGAACTCCGCGCAGCTCCTGATTGTCCGATGCCGCTTCGAAGGCGTAGATGAGCGCGTCGAGCATGCCCGGGCGCAGCGCATTCGCACTGGTGGTGTTGTCGATCGTGATCGTGAGGATCCCATCGTCGCTGCGGGTGCGTCGGATCATCAAGGGCTCACTTTCTGCGCCGAGGTGGCGCGAAGGATGTCGAGGAAGGCCAGCGCCGCTGCACTCGGGTTGAATTCACTCCAAGCGAGATATTCTATCCGCGTCGGACCATCGGTGATCGGCACAGTCGAAAGCCCGCTGTCTTCGGGCACGACGTCCGGTGCCAGCAGGGCCACGGCCAGGTTCTGGGCCACGAGATCGAGCATCACCTCGGTCGACATGACATCGAAGGCCACGGATCGGCTCAGTCCGGCAGCGGCGAAGGCTCGATCGGATTGGGACCGGCCCGGACTGCTTGACGGGAAGTCGACGAAGGTCTCGGCAGCCAGGTCCTCCAAGCGAAGTCCGCGACGCGAGGCCAGCCGGTGTTCGGGTGACATCACTGCGCTGAGGCGCTCGTGCGCGAGCACCTCGGTCGACACCCCCGTCGGGGCTGTGGCATCGGGGAGTCCGAGCACCGCCACGTCCATGGATGACTCTCGGATCGCGGTGACGAAGTCGAGGCTGCCACCGGCCGTCAGTCCAATCTCCACGTTCGGGTGGGCGCGATGGAAGACCCCGAGCGCGGCGGTGACGTCCACGGTCGTCACGGTCGGGATGGCCCCGATGAGCAGCCGACCGCGGAGGTCGCCCATGGTCGAGGTCGCCTCGGCGATGGCACGCTGGGCCGCGTCGAGAGTGGCCCGGGCTGCGGGCAGGAAGGCCGCACCGGCTTCGGTGAGTTCGACGCGTCTGCTGGTTCGGGCGAAGAGCTGGACGCCGAGTTCGTGTTCGAGGGTCTTGATCTGGTGGCTGAGCGCGGACTGCACGACATGCGATTTCGCGGCCGCGCGGGTGAAGTTGCGTTCCTCGGCGACGGCGAGAACATAGCGCAGCTGCTGCAATTCCATTCATCTATCGTGACAGATGATCGTTGGGATGAAAACTATGTGTTGGACTCATAGACCTGCCGCGTTCGATGCTGGAGTCATGACAACGACACGCTCTCCTGCTCCGGTCACCGGCCAGGCCACAGGTGGGGCGGCCCTGGTGACTGCGGTGACGGCACTGGCCCCGGCCGTCTGGGGCACGACCTACTTTGTGACCACAGCGTTCCTGCCCGCCGATCATCCTCTGTTCGCAGCGCTCATGCGCGCCCTCCCCGCAGGGCTCCTGGGTCTGCTCATCGCCCGTCGACTGCCCCACGGAGATTGGTGGTGGAAGACCCTCGTGTTGGGCACCTTGAACATCGGGATCTTCTTCCCACTGCTCTTCGTCGCCGCCGAGCGTCTGCCCGGTGGGGTCGCCGCTACCCTGGGCGCCACGCAGCCGATCCTCGTCACCTTCCTCGCAGTCATCGTCCTCGGCGAGGCCCTCTCTCTGTGGCGCCTGGCCTGGGGACTCGTCGGTGCGGTAGGCGTGGGCATGGTAGTGCTGGGTCCGGGTGCCGGCTTCGACCCGGTCGGGATCTTCGCAGGCATCGGCGGGGCGGCATCAATGGGCACCGGGGT
This sequence comes from Brevibacterium aurantiacum, assembly GCF_900169065.1. Taxonomy (GTDB): domain Bacteria; phylum Actinomycetota; class Actinomycetes; order Actinomycetales; family Brevibacteriaceae; genus Brevibacterium; species Brevibacterium aurantiacum. Next base: position 30,859 of record NZ_FXZB01000003.1, read on the forward strand.
CATCCTCATCAAACGCTGGGGTCGACCAGCCGGGGTCAGCGCGGTGGGCTTCGCCGGCTGGCAGCTCAGCGCCGGCGGCCTCGTCCTACTGGTCCCGACCCTGCTTATCGAGGGAGTTCCCGAGACCATCGACGGCGCCGGCCTCCTCGGCTACCTGTGGCTGGGCCTCATCGGCGGACTCCTGGCCTACACCCTGTGGTTTCGGGGGCTGGGCAGACTCCGCGTCACGGCAACGGCCCTGCTCGGCCTGCTCTCGCCCTTGGTCGCAGCCACCGTGGGCGTCGCCTTCGTTGGGGAGTCGCTCAACCTCGTCCAGCTCGCCGGATTCGCCCTCGCCCTGGCCGCCTTGTTCTGCGGTCAGCTGAGCCCACGCACTGAGAATGGAGAACGAAAATGAGAATCGCTGTCATCGGAGCCACCGGAATGGTCGGGTCTCGCATCGTCACCGAGGCGGCCGACCGTGACCATCACGTCATCGCAGCCTCACGCACAGCCCTTCACCAACCCCGAAGCGGGGTGACGTCGACGCAGGCAGATGCGAGCAATGCCATCGACCTCGCCCCTGTGCTGGAGCCTGCCGATGCGGCCGTACTCACCGTCCGTGTCGTGCCCGGTGAGGAGGATGCTTTCATCACCGTCATCGAGGCGGTCCTTGCCGCCAGCGCTAGCGCCGACATCCCCCTCTTCGTCGTCGGAGGCGCCGGGCCGCTGCACTCACCCAAGGATCCTGATCGGCTCGTTGTCGACGACCCCGCCTTCGTTCCCGCAAGGTGGCGGACCACTGCCGCCGCCAGCGTCGCCCAACTTACGGCCTGCCGCGAACACTCGAATGAGAACTGGACCTATCTCAGTCCTCCAGCCGTTCTCGAACCCGGAGTTCGCACCGGCTCCTACCGACGCGGCACGACGACGCTGCTGACCGATCACGAGGGGCGATCGCACATCAGCGCCGAGGACCTCGCAGTGGCAGTCATCGACGAACTCGAGTCCCCGGGCACGGACCGCCACATCACGATCGCCTCGGAGCCACCTCGGCGGCCCTGAGATCATCTTGTATCCAAGATGGATCCAAGATACGTTGTGTGGGTACACGACTGAGACAACGGAAGGCGTCGATGAAGACCCGCACGCGTGCACAGGCCAAGCTGATCACCGCACAGCTGCTCTCCGGTGCCGGAATCGCCTCCGGCTACGCGGTCGGCGGTCTGCTGGCCGAGGAGATCACCGGCAAGACCTCGATGGCGGGCATCGCGCAGATGAGCGTCATCCTCGGCGCCGGTCTCATCGCCTACCCGCTGGCGGTGTTGGCTGGCAAAGCTGGCCGGCGAACTGCCCTGACCTTGGGATTCGGCATCGGCACAATCGGTGCGACGGTCGTCCTCCTCGGCGTCGCCCTGCAGTTCCTGCCGCTGTTCATGCTGGGCATGATGCTGTGTGGCTCCGCGACGGCCTCTGGCCTGCAGGCCCGCTACGCCGCAGTCGACCTCGTCGATCCCGCGAATGCCGGGCGGGCCATGTCGCTGGTCGTGTGGGCGACCACGGTCGGCTCCGTGCTCGGGCCCAGCTTCACGGCACCGGGCGCGCACCTCGGCGCGGCACTGGGCATGAACGAACTGGCCGGGCCATACCTGATCTCGATGACCGCCTTCGGGCTGGCGACCTTGGTCGCGTCGACGCTGACCAAGAAGATCAAACCCGGTGCCGCCGAGGCTGTCCCCGAGTCCACGGAGTCCGCTGAGTCCGGTGACTCCGCCGTCGAACCGCCGACGATGAAGCTGGGCCCGGCACTGCGCTTCGCGCTTGCCCGCCCGGTGCCGCTGTTCGCGATGGTCACGATCATCGCCGGGCAGATGATGATGACCAACGTGATGGTCATGACTCCCGTGCACATGGACCACCAGGAGTTCTCCCTCGGGGCCATCGGCATCGTCGTCAGCGTGCACATCGCTGGTATGTACGCCCTCTCCCCTGTCTTCGGCTGGATGGCCGACCGGTGGGGACCGGGAACCGTGATCGCCGGTGGCGTCCTCGTCTTCGCTACGGCGATCATCCTCGGCGTCATCGATGCCACGGCCGAGGTGTCGTCCATGGTCCTGCTCAGCATTGCGCTGATCTTCCTCGGCATCGGCTGGTCGATGTTCCTCATCGGCGGATCGGCCCTGCTGACTGCCTCGGTGCCGCAGCATGCGAAGGTCACTCTCCAAGGAGCCTCGGATGCGGCGATGAACCTCGGCGGTGCACTCATGGCCGCGATGGCCGGAACGGTGCTGCAGGCAGGCGGCTTCCTGTGGATCAATCTGATGGCGACCGTCGTCCTTCTCATCACCCTGGCGTTCTCGATCCGGGCCGTGCCGCTCATGCACTGGCCGGGCCGGCACCACACACCAACGGCGACTAAGGATGACGCTGCGGAGACCTCGCAGATGCATTGAGTGAGATGATCGACCTGGTGGATCGCGAGTCCGTCTGTGGGCCACGGGTCCAACTGCGGGCGACGAGTCCACCTGTGACATCAGGAAAGCTAAGTCAGGAGAGGAGCGTGCGATTATGACGAGCAGCAACGAGAAGACCAGCGCAGCCGAGCGTGCCTATCGGCTCATCCGCGCTCAGATCCTCAATGGGACTCACCAGCCGGGAACCATGCTGGGCGAAGCTGGCCTGGCAGCCGATCTCGACGTCAGCCGCACTCCGGTGCGAGTGGCTCTTGCCAGGCTGCAGGATGAGGGGTGGATCATCATCTACCCAAAGCGCGGAGCCATCGTCCAAGGAGTCGATGAGCGCACCGTCGCCGAGCTCGCCGATGCCCGGTTCGTGCTTGAGACCACCGCAGTCGACCGGGCCCCGGATGCACTGCGACAGAAGCTGGCCGATGCACTCGACACTTCGATTCATGCTCAGCGTGAGGCCTTTGACGCCGGTGACATCGCCGCCTTCATCGATCTGACCCTGCAGTTCCATCGCGGCTTCGTCGAAGCCGGTGACAACCAGGTGATGCTCGAACTGTACTCACAGCTCTCCGACCGACATCGCTTCATCCTCTTCGCCTCCGGCGATAGGCTCCTGGACCGGTGCGAGGAGATCATCGCCGAGCACGCCTCTCTGGTCGAACACCTGCGTACGGGAGACTCCACCGGGTTTGCAAACACCCTGCGCGGACACTTAGCGGAGAACGCACCGCCCACGGCTACCTCGGCGAGGACATCGACGGCATTCGAATCGACGATGCTCGGGAACCACTGACAGGGCTTGCCTCCCCGCAGTAGGCTGGGTCCATGGAGCACAGATATCTTGGAAACAGTGGCCTGAAGATCTCGGAAATCACGTACGGAAACTGGCTCACGCACGGCTCCCAGGTGGAGAACGACACCGCAACGAAGTGTGTGCATGCCGCCTTGGACAACGGCATCTCCACCTTCGACACCGCCGACGTGTACGCGAACACCGTGGCCGAGCAGGTCCTCGGCGATGCACTCAAGGGTCAGCGTCGCGAATCCCTGGAGATCTTCACCAAGGTGTACTTCCCGACAGGGCCCAAGGGTCACAACGACACTGGGCTGTCCCGCAAGCACATGATGGAGTCCATCAACGGCTCGCTGTCCCGCCTGGGCACCGACTACGTCGACCTCTACCAGGCGCATCGCTACGACTACGAGACTCCGCTGGAAGAGACCATGCAGGCCTTCGCGGACATCGTGCGCGCAGGCAAGGCGCTCTACATCGGCGTGAGCGAGTGGAACGCCGACCAGCTGCGTGCCGCACACCAGCTGGCCCGCGACCTGGGCATCCAGCTCGTGTCGAACCAGCCGCAGTACAACATGCTCTGGCGCGTCATCGAGCCCAAAGTGATTCCGACGTCGAAGGAACTCGGCATCTCCCAAGTCGTCTGGTCCCCGATCGCCCAGGGTGTGCTCACCGGCAAATACAAGGTCGGCCAGCCCGCTCCCGCAGGCTCGCGTGCGACCGATGAGAACGGCGGCAAGGAGACGATCACCGACCGCTATCTCAACGACGAAACTCTCAACGCCGTCGCCAAGCTCGAGCCGATCGCGGCCGACCTGGAGCTGACAATGGCCCAGCTCGCCATCGCCTGGGTGCTTGCCAACGACAATGTGGCGACCGCGCTCGTCGGTGCCTCGCGTCCCGAGCAGGTGAAGTCGAATGTTTCCGCAGCCGGCGTGAAACTCGACGCCGAGGTGCTCGCGCGCATCGATGATGCCCTCGGTGATCGGCCTGTCACGGATCCATCGAAGACGAAGTCGCCGCCGACCCGGATCGTGTGACTGTTTCTTTGAGTTGAGTCAGTTGGGCAGCGGGGCCGGCCGTGCTTCGTTGCCTGCTGGCTCAACTATGAGGAATGAGGCAGCAGCGGTGAGAATTCCAGCCGTCAAGGCCGGCCACCCGAGTGCCGCCACCAGATCCCCTACCGATGTATAGGTATACGTTGACGGGCCTCCTGTCAGGACGAGGACCACGACGAAGGCGGTCAGCGCCGAAAAGATGCCAAGAGCGAAGAATAAGGCGAGAGCCGACTTCCGACCGGGCAACGCATGAAGACAGAGACGAAGCGCCCCATAGGCCGGTACTCCGACAACCAGCCCCAGCCCGGCACCCGGCACGAGGAAGAACAGACTAAACGCCGCACCCTCCAACACCTCGAAGAAGCTTGCGGGAGGCGAACTGAATACATACATCCCCAGTGCGGATACGGCACCGACACCTGTCGTCAACAACACGAATCGTCCGAACGAACCCCATTTGCCGAGAACCATCCTGCACACCCTTTCTGCACCTGTGATCTAGCTTGTCAATTTTCATCAGCACCAGCAGCCCCACATCCAGCAACTCCACTTCCAGCGGGCCGCGGAGAATCCGCCTCTCGCAGCGAATCTGGCATGGGCCGGAGCACGAGCGGAGCGCAAACAGCGGCGAACACACCCGCCGAAAGTGCGATCCCGGGTAGGCCCATCAGATCTCCTGCACCACGGATGACGAAGAATGATGCGATTTCACCGACGTCGCCTCCAGCCACTATGACCACCACAACGACTTCCACCATCACCGAGGCGACGGCAAGCAGGAAGAAGAAGAGCACAGTTCCTGCCCGCGAGGTCATCCAGCGCACGAATAGCCGCACCACCCAATAGGAGGGGAATCCCATGACGAGGCCGAGCCCCGCGCCGATGGCAGCGATCAATGAAAAGGTTGTCACGTCGTCGCCACTCCGGTCCCACCCGCCGATTTCGAGGGTGAACAGAGACCACGTCAGACTGGTGGCCAAACCGATACCGGTCGTGAGCATAACGAACCGAGCGAACGTCCCCCATCTGCCGAAGATCATCTGGCGCCCCTTTCTACGATTGCAACCTACCGTGTCAGCCATTGCTGAGGATTTCAGGAATCGCCCCGGAGGCGAGACTGATGATCTCAGGGGTCGGCTCGGCGGTGGATGAACCGTCGACTCAAGGACACCTCTGCGCCACTCCCCGCTTGCCACGTGCCGATACCCTGTTCACACAGCGCGAGTCCTTGAGAGTAGACTCGCACGGCGCGGTAGGCACACAGACAGTGCAAGCGGACAGATTCGCTTTGCCTTCCGACCGCGCCGGTGCACACAGGCGGTTGAGGGAAAGCAGGAATCTCGGTGACAGACGAGGACAAGGGCCATTACACAACTGCCGATGGCACACCGATCAATCGGAATGTAGTCCTCGCGGTTCTCGTCTCCGGGGCCTTCGTCATCATCCTCAACCAGACCCTGCTCAACACTGCACTGCCTGCGTTCATGCAGTCATTCGACATCACGGCCAGCGCCGCGCAGTGGGTGACGACGAGCTTCATGCTCGTCAATGGCATCATGATTCCGATCACGGCCTTCCTGATCCAGAACTTCACCACCCGAGGCCTCTTCCTCACCGCGATGCTGCTGTTCATCGTCGGCACTTTGGTCTGCGCGTTGGCACCGACCTATCCCGTCCTTCTTCTCGGACGCGTCATCCAGGCGTCGAGCGGTGGCATCATCATGCCGCTGATGCAGACCATCCTCTTCGCCATCTTCCCGGTGGAGAAGCGCGGCACGGCAATGGGCACCTTCGGTCTCGTCATCGCCTTCGCCCCGGCTATCGGGCCAAGCCTTTCGGGTTGGATCGTCGACCACCTCCCCTGGGAGGTTCTCTTCTATATGATGCTGCCGATTGCGATCATCGACATCATCGTCGCCTACTTCATCCTCAAGAACGTCACCGAGCGCACGTATCCCAAGCTGGATGTCGCCTCGATCATCCTCTCAACGTTCGGCTTCGGCGGACTGCTCTTCGGCTTCGGAACTGCCGGAGACGCGGGATGGCTGAGCCTCGAAGTCATCATCCCCCTCGCCATCGGCGTGATCGCCTTGGCCATCTTCATTCCACGCCAGCTCAAGTTGGACCAGCCGATGCTCGAGTTCCGGGTGCTGCGCTACCGCATGTTCACTCTCAACACCGCCCTGGGCATGTGCGTGTTCATCGTCATGATCGGCGGCATGATGATCCTGCCGCTCTACATGCAGAACATGAACGACTTCACCGCCATGGAATCAGGCCTGGTCCTTCTGCCGGGTGCAGCGGTGATGGGGCTGATGTCGCCGGTCACCGGACACATCTTCGACGCCATCGGTGCCAAGTGGCTGGCCGTCGCTGGGTTCACACTGCTCACCGTCACCACGTTCATGTTCGCCGACCTCTCGGCCGACACCTCGTTCACCTACCTCGCCGTGGTCAACACGATTCGCATGTTCGGGGTGGCCATGGTGATGATGCCGGTGACGACGGCCGCACTCAATCAGCTGCCGCAGAGCCTCATCCCACACGGGACGGCACTGAACAACACCTTCCGCCAGATCGCGGCCTCGGTGGGTACCGCAGTCCTGGTCACCATCATGGTCTCCACGACGCGCGATCCCGAAGTCTACGGAGTCGAGGGGCTGGTTCACGGCGCCGACGTCGCGTTCTTCGTTGCCGCGGTCGTCGGCATCTTCGGCATCGTCGGTTCCTTCTTCATCAAGAACTCGCACGGGCAGAATACGCCGGGCTGATTACTTGTAGAAGCCTTCGCGAAGGTCGATGCCGTATTCGATCCAGGCCTTCAGCGCGGCCAGCATGCCGGTCCAGCCCATGCAGTTTCCGAAAGCGCCCTCGGCTCCCCCGACGGTTGTCTTCCACGACTGCTCGGTCACGGTCACAAGCGTCCGGGTCCCATCGTCGACGGGCGAGAACTCAAAGGTCGTCGTCGTGTTCTCGGCTGTGGCGTGCTCAGTTCCGGCCCACGCGACGACGATCTTCTCATCCTGAACCGAATCGATGACCTCGACCGGGAACCGGCCCGGGAAATCCGCGAAGTCCCACGTCACCTCGGCGCCGGGTGCCAGTCGTCCGTGCGCACCTCCCGTGGTGAAGTACTTCGAGAGCTGCTTGGGCTCGGCCACGGCTTCAAAGGTCTCATGTGGAGACTTCGAAATGTAGCCCATGACCGTGAAGGACAACTCGTCCAGTGGCGCATTCTTCGTGCTCTGTTCATCGCTCATGTGGCATTCCTACCACCTGCGGGGGACGAAAGGAACAGACCCTGCGCTCACCGTGAGCGTCGCAGAGCACGCAATATCAAGGAGAGGACACCAGTGAGCAGCAGCAATGCGGCACAGACGAGGAACGTCGCAGAGTCGCCGAGGTAGGTGAAGCCGAGCCCGCCGAGAACTCCGGCGATGGCCAAACCGATATCGAAATTCATGTTCCAAGCAACGCTGGCCTTCGCGGGTGTGCTGACATTGGAAAACGCCATCACCAAGCTCGCTGACTGCAGAGTGCCCAATCCCAGTCCGATGATCATCATGGCCAGGAAGAGCATGCCGCCGGACACGATGACGGTGACGACCAGTCCGATGATCGCCAGGGCCAAACCCAGAAGATTGAGGGCGAATGGGGAGAAACGGTCAGCGATGGCCCCGGCCGCGAACCGTCCGACCACGGCCGACATCTGCATCGCACCGATGTACAGGGCGGCACCAGCGACATCTTCGCCCGGCCCGAACCCGATGATGACGCCGAAGACGATCATGCCGATGAGAAACGGGGAGAGCATGATGACTAAATACAGGACCTCGCCGAGGCTGCGCCCGCCTCGGCGCTGTGTCTGGCGTGGAGGTGTTCCCTCCGTTCGCCCTCGGTCCTCCGTGCGGCCGTGGACTGTGGCCCCGGAGTCACCATCGGACAGCTTCTCTGCTTTGGGTTCACGACCCGGCAGATACTTGATGACAGTCGGTACGGCGAGAAGAAGTGAGAGACACACAATCACCCGGAAGGTCCATACGGGAACCGCTCCGACCAGCCATAGTCCGAGTGGAGCTCCGATCGCCGCGGCCAAGGAGGTGATGCCGCCGAAGAATCCCAAGGCCTTGCCGATGCGGCCCGGCGTTGTCGTGGACGGCACGGCGGCATTGGCCAAGACGACGAAGAGCCCGAAGCCCACTCCCCCGCACAGCCCCGCCAACACCAGACCAAGCAGCGGCGCAGGCACCGTCAGCCCGAGGATCTGGCCCAACAGCTGCAGCCCGAGAGCGAAGAACAAAGCGCCTTTGAGTCCCATAGCCCGCCCCACCCACGGGGCGAAAGGCTGAGCTGCGATGACACCGATCATCGTCGTCGTCAGCACCGTACCACCGGTGACTGTGGAGAGCCCGTCGACGGCAGCGATCGAGACCATCGTCGAATAGCTGAAGAAGAAGGCCGAGAATCCGAACATGGCCGTCCACACCAGCCCCAACAGGGCCGGCGTGAACGTCGAAGCAGCAGACCGGTCAGAACTCATGCTGTGACCATACGGCACGCGGCACCGGGGGCCGAAGTCCGGTCCTCTCGGGCGTCGCAGTCTTGTCGGTGCCGTTGGTGCTGTTGGTGCTGTTGGTGCTGTCAGTCAGACGGCTGGGATCTTTCGATCTCAGCATCAAGCTCGACGCCGAAGATGAGGGCAAGGTTCACCATCCAGAGCCAGACGAATCCGACGATCACACCTCCGATGGCACCGTAGGTGGCGTTGTAGTTGTCGAAATTGTTGATATAGATGACGAAACCCACGGATACGAGGGCCAGCGCGATGAGCGCGATCAGTGCTCCCAGGCTCGACCAGCGGAACCGCGACTTCGTCACGTTCGGGGTCGCATAGTAGAGGATGGCGATCACGAGCATGACGAAGACGATCACCACCGGCCACCTGGCGATACTCCAGATCATCACCGCCACAGGCCCCAGATCGACGAGCTTGCCGATATATTCAGCTATGGGGCCCGAAACCACCAGCAGCAGTCCCAGTCCGACCATCAGCAGCAGCAATCCCAGGGTGATGAGCAGAATCGTCGGCTTGAGCTTCCACAGTGGCCGGCTCTCCTGAACCGAGTAGGCCTTGTTCGCTGCTCGGCCGAAGGCACCGACGTATTTCGAGGAAGACCAGATCGCCACGATAAGGCTGACGACGAGGGTGAAACCTGCCGCCGGTGTCGACACCAGGTCGGTGACGATCGGACGGATCGCCTCGGCGACCTCAGACGACAGATCCGAGACCAGGGCCAGGACTGCCTCGGTGGTGGACTTCGCCTCACCCAGCACACCAAGCACCGATACAAGAGCGAGGGCCGCGGGCGCGATCGACAGGAGTGCGTAGAACGCCAGTCCCGCTGCCAGGTCAAGGCCTTCGTCGTTGACCACGTGACGGATCGTGTTGGTGAGAATGTGCCGCTTGCCTCGCTCCGGCGTCCGCAGGCGGTGACTCAGTGCCCGATCGCGCCTGGCAGAGGCACCGGCTGGGGCCGACGACCCGTCTTCAGCTGCGAATGACTCGGCGCGAGTGGGGATATTCTCTGCCATGACAATCTCCTGGATTCTCGAATCACCCATTGGGGATCTGCTGCTGGGAAACGGTGCTAGGAACTGCTGCTGGGGAACTCTGCTGGGGACAGTGCGATACGAAGACATCGTAACTGCTCGGAGTCACTGCCCGGCGCTGCCACAACACCACGCGAGACTCACATTCAATCCCGGCGAGAGGTGATCCGACGGTTGCACTCTGAGGCCATGGTCTCAACGATGGAAGCCATGCTCATCGCCGGGGTGCTGGGCGACGCTGCGGCCTCAAGTATTCATCTTCAAGTCAGGCCTCCTCTGTACAATCACGACATGACCTCCTCTCACGAAAACAATTCCAGCGGCGTCATCGACACGGCATTCGTGTTGCGATTCGAGCCTCAGTACACGGTCACGGACACCGAAGCAGAGATCTTTGATTCCCTCGGGCCCAAGGTCGTCAAACGTGAGTCATACAAACACAAGCAATTCCTCAAAGTTGCCGAGTGGAAGGCTATCGCGGCGCAGGCGACATTCGAAAACATCAACTCCGATGACATCGAGTATGTGACCGCTGTGGCCCTCGACGAGGACACACCCAATCACCTGCGACTGCCGTTCCTCAAAGTACTTCCCGGGGTCGGCGGGCCACTGGCCAGCACCCTGCTGACAGTGTTCAACCCGAAAAAGTACTCCATCATGGATTCTCGCGCCACCGGTGTCCTCCACGAGTACAACCTGCTCGACTCGGCCAACCCGAACCAGACGGACTACCAGTCCTATCGGAAACTCGTGAAATCACTGGCGAAGGGCGCCAATTGCGCACCACTCGATCTGTATCGGGCTCTCATCGCCTATTCACGCCAGCCAAATACCTGACATGAAAGAGGGAGCGGGTGGGCAATCTCAGGTGAGGCGGTTGGGCGTTGATGCCCGTCTATCCCAAGGCGCATCGCACCGTCGGCGTGCCTGCTTTTCAGCCCGTCTGACTTTCAACGTGCCCGTTTTTCCGCTCCCCATTTCTTCAGCGGTGTTGCCGATCAGCGGGCATGTTCCATTCGGCCAAGTGCCATAGTCGTGAGACAGCGCGGTAGATCAGATAGAGCACCAGAAGCGGCCAGACTGGGACGAAGAATCCCATGCGCGCAGCGTCTCTGCGATCACGCCATGATCGCCCGTAATCGGCTTTCGACAACAGCAAGATGATGATGAACATGGCGATCCCTGCATAGGCGATCAGGGAAATTGCAATGATCTGAATCATGAGCGCTCCCAGCGGCCGCGCCGCAGGGCACTTCCGCTTGCCCTCACCAGTCAGTCTCTTCCATCAGTGCGCACAGTTCCATATCCATCCCCCAAGATGCTGTTCTGACGTTCCAGTTCTTCCGGTGCTTGAGGATGGCCTGGCTGCACACCGACACCCTCAGCGATGGTGGTCGTCTCCAACCCCGGTGAATCCCCACTGAAGTACCACTCCACACACGTGCGAATGCGTCTCAGGCGTGGGGCGACACATATCGTTGTGTCGTAGCTCAGAAGGTTCGTCAGATCACAATCGGTACTCACTGTACCTGGAAGTTACGCGAATGTAACCCCCAGAGAATCTCCCGTCTCGGAGTTCGATCAAGGGTGGATTTATAGCAGGCACCCCTGCTAAAGTTGAAATTTTTACAATCGCCTGTGGGGTGCCCGTCGAGCCACCCTGCGGGCTGTCGACCGTCAGTCCAACCCATTACGCCGAGGTCACACTCAGAGCGTCGAAATCGACTTGAGCCGTTCCTGCCAATGGCCGATCTCAGACGTAAGTTGAGCAGGGTCGAGGCTGTTGCGGTACGTGATCAGCTCTGACTCCTGGCTGGGTGACATCACACCCGCTTCACTCAGACGATCCAAGGGTGTGGCCGGTTCGTCATAGATCCGTTTGCGCTGGCCTGAAGAGTCCTTGACCCAGGTGACCGGCTTCCGCGTCGGCGTGAAGAAGTTCAATCGATCATCGACAGCTCTCCACAGATGGTTGAGCGCGATCCGTGCTTCTTCCGAATCGTAACGATCAACAAGTCCGTATTCGTGGACCAGGTGTTGATACTTCGATGCCTCCGGCAAGCAGTCACGCCGATGGTCCTTGAAAACGGGACTGTAATGGATGTCCAGCACCCTCGCCCAGGAACCGACCGCCTCATGCACTTGAGGACCGGTGTGGGACTGAGCTTGCTCGCGCTTGTCGTCATTGCAGCAGCAACAGCCGTCGTGAAGCAGAAGCCACGGAAGTTGAATCCCAATGACGGACAGTAAGGACAGCCAAGGCAAGACTCTGCCCGAACAGATGATCCGAGCTATGACTTCATGGCGTTGCTGGTCCTCCTGCTTGCCGCAGTGCTGCTGGCCTTTGCCGCCGTCGGAAAATCCCGACAAGCGGTCTGATTACGATCCTCATGGCAGCCACCGTCGTCGGATCCACACTGCTGCAGTCACCTGGTCATGTCGATCCTCCGCCCTACACGGACGTCGGGGTATTCGATATCGTGCTCAGCTTCCTCACGGCAGGGTTGGCCCTCGGGCATGGAGTCCACCTGTTCATCATGGAACTGGCATTCCAGCGCCGAGGCGTCTGATCGTCACCCCATGAGAACACCACGTTCGTTCACTCAGTGAGCAGACCGTGCTTTGCAAGTGCCGGTATGACCTGCAGCCGCGTCAGTGGAGCAAACTGTCTAGAATCAGTGTCTGCAGGCAGAGGCGCATACGGGAACCACGCAGCCTCAGCGATCTCGGCCTGATGATTGATGCGATCCACGTTGAGTTCGGCGGGCAGCCCGTCATAGCGGAACACGTCCCCGATCACCTGGTGGTCTGCTTCGTTAGCTGCATCTGCAGCGAAGGTTCCCAATGGGGACAGACGATTGGTCTCGAGGCTGAGCCCGAGCTCTTCGCTGATCTCCCGGACGATCGTCTCTTCGGCGGTCTCCCCAGCTTCGGGCTTACCACCGGGAAGCATGAACGACGTCGTGCCCTCCTTGCGCACCATGAGCAAAAGCGGTTCAAACGGGTGCAGCAGGGCGAGTGCACTGACTCGAATATCGTTCATTTCAGCCTCTCATCGGCGTGGTCATTGCGCGCAGACGGTAAACTCGGTCCGTCATCACGGCAGTCGTCGGAAGGGTCAGTCGTGCCAGACTCCGGACGCACCTCGGCGATGGGATCCGAGGACGTGCGTGTCAACCATACCGACCGCCTCCATGAGCGCGTACATGGTGGTCGGCCCAACGAACCGAAACCCCTTCTTCTTCAACACCTTCGACAGTGCCGTCGACTCAGGCCCTGTTGTGGGCGCCTCACTCAGCGTGCGAGGTCGAGGCGTATCTTCGGGCTGGAAGCTCCAGATGAAGTCGACCAAACCGCCCTCGTCACGCAGGGCCAATGTTGCTCGGGCATTGCCGATACAGGCTTCGATCTTTCCTCGGTGCCGGATGATTCCCGGATCATCGAGCAGCGATTCGATCTCGGGCTCGCCGAACTCAGCGACCGCCTCGGCGTCGAACTGTTTGAAGACTTCACGAAAACGCTCGCGTTTCTTCAGGATCGTCAACCATGACAGACCCGCCTGGAAGCCTTCGAGGCTCAGGCGTTCGAACATCCCGGATTCGTCGCGAACAGGTATACCCCATTCGGTGTCGTAGTAGCTGAGAAGCAGTGGATCGCCATAGGCCCACGGGGTCCGCGCGATCCCGTCCTCACCCACCACCGCACCATCGCCATCGGGGCTTTCGCCTACTTTGGTCTCGGTCATCTGTGCTGCTCCCCTGCTCCGGTCGTCCACATGGTCACAGTACCTCGGCGGGCTGACATGGCATGACCGTGTCGATGTGTACCCTGATCTCATGAGGCCAGTTGATGAAGTGAAATCAGTCCTGATGATCGGGTTCGGGGCGATCGGTCGTCATGTTGCCGCGCTGCTGCACCCCGAGATCTCGAGTGGTCGGCTGAGACTCACCGCCTTAGTCCGGGACCTCGACAAACATGCTGGTCACCGGAATCTGGGGGCCGAGCTGGTCCAGGCTGAGGGACCGCAGGACCCGAACTGGGCCCAGCTCATGGCCGGGTCCGTCATCGATGTCGTAGTCGAATGCGCTGGGGTTTTAGCCGCCAAGAGCTACGGCCCCGCAGCCACAGCCGCTGGCATTCCACTTGTCCTCACCAGCGTCGGGGCTCTCGCCGATCGTCCGACCCGACGAGCGCTCCTTGACCGGCCCGGAGACCTCCACGTGACGAACGGGGCTATCGGCGGGCTTGACGTCCTCGAAGCTGCCGCTCAGGCACACGCCCTTGACTCTGTGTCCATCACGACTGCGAAGGCACCCGGTGGCCTCGTGCAACCGTGGATGGACGCCGAGGAGGTCCGTCGCCTGAATCAGCTGAGCGCTGCCGATGAACCACTGACGATTTTCACTGGGACCCCGGCCGAAGCCATCGTGAAGTTCCCCGCCAACGTCAACATCACGGTGGCGTTGGCATGGGCGACTCGGGGGCTCGGAGTCGACGCGGCAGCAGATGACGAACTCATGGAGACAGCTCTCGAACGCACTCGAGTCGAGATCCGGGCTGACCTGAGCCAAGAGGATTCCCACCATCACATCACGGCCGCAGGATCAGCGGGAGTCTTTGAGTTCTCAATCTCATCGACGCCAAGTCCTGAGAATCCTGCCACCAGCGGCCTCACTGCACTGTCAGTCACGCGAACTTTGCGGACATGTCTGGCAGGTCTCAAACGCAACTGAGTCCGGTGCCTGCCCTATGTGGGGCAAGCGCCGGACTCAGCAAATCGGATATCTGGCTCAGAGAACCCTTCGGCATGGACTGGCCTCAGCCGTGAGGTACCAGGCCTCAGACTTGAGGTGCCGGGCCTCAGTCTCCAGGTGCCGTCAGTCAGTCGTCGGGGTTGGCGATGTTCTCCTGCAGCTGCAGGAACTCAAGGTGACGACTGTACTTGTCGAGGACATCATCGATGAGCTGCTCCTTGGTGTAGCCCATGACGTCGTAGCCCTGCCCGGCACCGCCGTCGAGGTAAACCTCCATGCGGAAGTAGTCCTCCGTTCCACGCGGCACACGTCCGCCGAACGAAGGCACGTTCACCTTGTGCGGCCAGACCTGATAACGGAAGGGGAACTGTCCCTCCCCGTCGACTTCGAGTTGGATGAGCTCCCCGTCTTCGACGGATTGCCCCTCTGCGTCCACTCGACCGCAGTGTGCCGACACGCCTTTCTCAACCAACTCCGCCGCGACTTCGTTCAAAGTGGGCACCAGGACATCGGTTTCGAAGTCTCGCGCTTTACTGCCGCTGGGGAAGGACAGAACTCGCGCCAACTGACGCTGCCAGGTTTCGTGTCCGGTATCTGTGTGGGAGCGCCGCGCCAGCGACGCCGGCAGGCTCTGATCGATGCTGTCGACTCGATGTGCTTCGACGCGCAGTGCCTTGTAGAGCCCGATCATCACGAGAATAACGACAAAGGCGAACGGCAGCCCCATGATGATCGTGGCACTCTGCAACGCCCCAATCCCACCGACGATGAGCATGGCTACGGTCAATGCACCGGTGAGCGCTGCCCAGAAGATACGAAGACCTGGTCGACCATCGTCCTGGGGTGTCGGCAGACGAGAGGACAAGTTTGCCATCACCAGAGCCGCGGAGTCAGCTGTCGTCACGTAGAACAGCAGCGCGGTGAGTGTGGCCAAGGCTGCAATCACGAAGAATCCCGGATAGTTCGACAGCAGGTCGTAGAATCCACCTTCGGGGCTGAGCATTGTCGCTTCGCCGAATTTCTTGTCTCCGCTGCGAATGAGGTCGAGTGCGGAGTTTCCATAGATCGAGATCCACATGAAGATGTAGATGAACGGGATCGTCAGGGTCCCGAGCACGAACTGACGGATTGTGCGTCCACGAGAGATGCGGGCAAGGAAGAGACCGACAAATGAGGCGAAAGCGATCCACCACGCCCAGAAGAACAGGGTCCAGTCAGTCATCCATGTGCCGGTGTCTTCAAAGGCGAAGGTCTGACCAGCCATATTGGGGAAGAGCCTGACGAAGTCGGTCACATTGAGGACCATGGCGTTGAGGAGGAACTCCGTCTTGCCGACGATGAGAACCCACAGGCTCAATGCGATCGCAAGGAAGACGTTGAGCATCGACAGGAACTTGATCCCTTTGTCGACACCGGATACCGCGGACAATGTCGCCACGACGACTCCGATGACGACAATGCCGATCTGCGAGACCTCATTGACCGGCAGTCCGAAGACAGTGTTGAGACCAACATTGACCATGACTACGCCGATGCCCAAGGAGGTGGCGACGCCGAAGACCGTACCCACCAATGCGGCGAAGTCCACACCATCGCCGAGAGTTCCTTGCACCCGCTTTCCGAAGATAGGAGCAAGCGCTGACCGGATCGCCAGAGGCATATTCATCCGGTAGGCGAAATACGCCAGGGCCATGCCCATCAGTGCATACAGCCCCCAACCACTGATTCCGTAGTGGAACAGCGTCCACGCGGTAGCTTCGCGGGCCGCGTCCACTGTCTCTGGCTGCGTACTGGGCGGATCAAGATACATGGTGACCGGTTCAGCCACGGCAAAGAACATGAGGTCGGTGCTGATTCCGGCGGCGAAGAGCATGGAAGCCCAAGCAAGGAGACCGAATTCCGGCTTCGAATGTTCGGGACCAAGTTTCGTGTTCCCGTACTTCGAGGCGGCCAGGTAGATAACGAAAACCAGGACGGCGGCGACAAGTAGGACGTAGAACCATCCGAACCAGGTCGAGATCCACCCCACGACACTGCCGAGAACCTCTTGGGCATTAGTGGGCGCGAAGAATGCCCACATCGTAACGGCTAATGTCACGATTGCTGCAGATATGAATACTGGTTTGTTCAACTGCGGGAGGACCTTCTTCACTCCCTTCTCCGGCTTATCTGTGGTTTTGTCTATTGCGGCTGACATCTGCTCTCTCCTTCAACGGACAAATCTGCGCCCGACTCGAATTGACTGTTTCCCCGCACCCGGCCTCACCGGATGCAACCAACCAAGGAGGCTACCATAACGTAACCATCGTTAACTGCCCCGGGTGCCTGGCTCAGATCTGCCTCCTCGTCTCGGATCGATTCTCGTACCTGCACCTCACAATGAGACGAAGATCAACGCGGCGGCCATCACCACACCAGCACCAAGGAAAATCACCGAGGTATAGCCGAGGATGTCGCGCATTTTGAGTCCCGCAATGGCCAGGACAGGCAGGGCCCAGAACGGCTGCAGCATGTTCGTCCACTGATCTCCATAAGAGACTGCCATGATGGCAACTGAAGGATCGACTCCCAGCTGGTTGGCGGCATCGAGCATGATCGGACCCTGAACCGCGAACTGTCCGCCACCGGAGGGGACAAAGAAGTTGACCAGGCCTGCCGAAATCAGAGCGAGGACACCGAACGTCGTGGGATTCGCAATGGACACAAGCGCATCGGAGAAGACCGCGATCAGACCGGTGGTGCTCATCATCCCAAGGATTCCCGCATACAGAGGGAACTGGAGCAGGATCTCGCCGACATTGGAGGCGGCTTCCTTCGTCAAGTGGATGAGCTCGAAAGGGTTCTTCACCAGCAGGAAGATGAGTGCGAGGAAGGACCAGTTGACGATGTCGAGGGTCAGTCCCCCGCCCTGGGCGAAGTGGACGGCGAGGTAGATGACGAGTGCCAGACCGACGATGAGGGTCAGGACCCGTGATGCGTCGATGCGGTCGGCAGGTGTGACGATCTCTTCGTCGACGGTGCTTCTCGATTCGGAAGCGATCGACTCGGGCAGTTCGTAGACTGGGGCATCCTTCTTCGGTGCGACGAGGAAGAACAAGACGGCGCAGACGACGATGACTGCGAGGATGGCCAGCAGGTTCCAGGTTGAGAAGATGGTCTCACTGACAGGAATGATCTCTCCCCCGAGGGACTCAGCCAGGAAGGAATCGGGAGTGGCTGCCGTCAACGGTCCAGAACCGGAATATCCCATGTGCCAGACAATGAAACCAGAGTAACCGGCGGCGACAAGCAACGGGAAGTGCACCTTAAGGCCGCGGCTGCGTGCCTGCACTGCGATCTCACGTGCCAGAAGAGCACCGACGACGAGACCCAGGCCCCAAGTGATGAGGCTGGCAAGAGCGGCGACGACGAAGACGAAGACATAGGCGAATGCCGGGCTGCCTGGAACGCTGGCCAATCTGGTCAGCAGTTTCCGTACCGGGCCTGTGTTCGCAAGCATGTGTCCCAGCAGAAGAATGAGACACATCTGCGTCATGAACGCTAGCAGCCCGGCCAGCCCTTCGCCCCAGCCGGTGACGACCTCGGTGGGACTGGCATCGGTGAGAATGAATGCCAGAACGGCGACGATGAGTGTGAGAACAATGGCGAACGTCAGCGCTGACGGAATCCACTGTTCGAGGAAGCGGTTGACCGGACGCATGAGACCTTTTGATGCGGCGGCGTTTACCTGGGTCGACGGCTTCTGTGCCGACATGAGATCCTCCTGCTGAGAAATAGCTGTGTATGGGTTCAGCATACAATCAGGGCGCTGACCGCTACTGCGGACAGCGCCCTGAAGGCCAGCGACTGTTGACCAGTCAGTGTGTGTGGATCAGTTCTTCGTGAACACCATCTGCTTGTTGACGAACTCATCCATGGCCAGCGGTCCCAGTTCACGACCAACGCCGGAGCGCTTGACTCCACCGAAGGGCAGGTACTCACGAGTGCCTTCGGGGGCGTTGAGGAAGACCATGCCGGAGTCGATCTGGGACCCGACGCGCTCTGCCCGCTCCAGGTCGTTGGAGAACACAGCGGCACCGAGGCCGAAAGGGGTGTCATTGGCCATCTCGACGGCCTCTTCCTCGCTGCTCACCTTGTAGACGATGACGGCGGGGCCGAAGAGCTCTTCGTAGTAGCCGCGCATGCCCTTCTCCACATCGGCGAGGACGACTGGCTCGACGTAGGCGCCGCCACCGTCGTAGCGCTTGCCGCCGGCAAGCAGGGTGGCACCGTCCTTGACGGTGTCCTGGACCTGCTCGATGAAGCGGTCAGCGGCCGCCGTCGATGACAGCGGGGACAGGCGGGAACCTTCGGTATCGGGGGCCTCTGGTGTGAACTTCTTGGCCGCCTCGGTGATGGAGGTCAGGAACTCGTCGTAGACGTCGTCCATGACGATCATGCGCTTGGGCGAGTTGCAGGCCTGTCCGGTGTTGCCCATGCGGGTCTTGAAGAACGTGTTCGCGCTCTTCGACACATCGGCGGTGTCGAGGAGGATGTAGGGGTCGGAACCGCCGAGTTCGAGGACGACCTTCTTGAGGTTCTTGCCTGCTTCGGCGGCCACTGCCGCACCTGCACGCTCCGAACCGGTCAGGGACACACCGTGGTTGCGTGGGTCGGGCAGGATGATGTCTGCGACCTGCTCGTTGCTCGCGTAGATGTTGATGTAGGCACCCTCGGGAAGCCCGGCTTCGATGAAGATCTCTTCCATGATCTGAGCCGAGCGCGGGCACTGCGGGGCGTGCTTGAGCAGGATCGTGTTGCCCAGTGCCAGGTTGGGGGCTGCGAAGCGTGCGACCTGGTAGTAGGGGAAGTTCCAGGGCATGATGCCCAGGAGTGAGCCGACCGGCTTGCGGCGGATCATTGCGGTTCCATCTTCGGGTCCGCGCAGCGGCTCATCGGCCATGAATGCTTCGGCGTTGTCGGCGAAGTAGCGGTAGATGGCCGAGCTCAGTCCGACCTCGCCCTTGCCTTCGGGGACAGCCTTGCCCATCTCCAGCTGGATGACCTTCGCCAGCTCTTCGGCTCGCTCCGCGTAGATTTCGGAGACGCGAACGAGGATCGCTGCACGATCGGCGACGCTGGTCTGGCTCCATTCGGTGAATGTGGTGGCGGATCGGTCGAGTGCGGCCAGGATCTCCGAATCGGTGGCAGTGGCGAATTCTTCGGCCACTTCGCCGGTTGCCGGGTTGGTCACGCGATACATGGTGGACATGTCGAGCCTCATTTCTGCAGGGGTTGTTGACACCGATCCAACGGCGCGGAACCGAGCCTCCGGCACCGTTCGACGAGTGGATTCATCTCCCACGCTATGGCCCAATCACCTCGGCGGCAATTCCCTGTCCCACCCCTTGAACACAGCCTCGAATGTGATCGCTGTTACTGTGTTGCCATGAACAGTGTGACTGAACTCGTGAAGCGCTATTACTCCACCGTCGACGCTGGGGATGCCGGCGCCACCTCGGCGCTGTTCGCGGCCGAGGGCCACTACGATCGCCCCGGGTATCCGACCATGGTGGGCCAGCAGATCACCGATTTCTACCACGGTGAACGCGTCATCGAATCGGGTGCGCATTCCCTGACCGAGATCCTCGTCGACGGCGATCGCGCCTCCAGCCGCGGGGTCTTCACCGGCCGTCTCAAGGACGGCACCGAGACCTCCGTGGGCTTCGCCGACTTCTTCCTCTTCGACACCGAGGGCCTCATCGCCGAACGCACCACCTACTTCTACCAAGCCGCGGTCTGAGCGTCCGGAGTCTCAGTCAGGGTCCGGCTTCACTGCGGGGGGGGGGTGTGCCTGTCACGCTGCCTGCGCGCCTCGAGCACAGCCTGCTGGGCACGGTCCCGAGTCTGGGCACCCGCTCGGCTCGGCGTCTGACCGTAGGCCTGCTCCACCTGAGCATAGACATCGGCCATTCCCGCCTCGCTGAGATCGAGGGGAAGCTCGCCGATCTCAACGAACGAGGTCCCGATGTGGTCCATGAAACCGCGGATGCCTTTGTCTCCCCCGCCGAGGTGCATCGCCTCGAACTGGCCCACCGCGGACCATCGCAGGCCCAGGGAATTCTTCATCACCGAATCGAGGTCGGGTGCCGAGATGACGCCGTTTTCGACCAGTGAGATCGCTTCCTTCATCAATGCGTTCTGCAGGCGGTTGCCGACGAAGCCGCGGACTTCACGATTGAGCGCCACGGGTTCACGTCCGCAGCTGCGGTAGAACTCGAGGGCGCGCTCAACGGTGTCCGAACTCGTCGCCGGGGCCGGAACCACCTCTACCAGGGGCATCAGGTGAGGTGGGTTGAACGGGTGTCCGACGATGACGCGGGCCGCGACTTCCGGCGGCAGATGCCGTGCGATCAATGAAGCGGGGATGGTCGACGACGAGGTCGCGAAGATGGCATCCTTCGGGGCCGCCGCAGCGATCTGGGCGAACAGCTTCGGCTTGGCCTGCGGATCCTCGGGCCCTGACTCCTGCACGAAGGAGGCTCCGGCCACGGCGGTCTCGACGGACTCGGCGAGGCTGATGGTTCCAAGCTCGGAGGCGAGCATGTCGTGGGCGGCAGCATCGGCACTGACCTCGGCCTGCAGCTCGGTGACCACCTCGGCAAGGTCGGGTCTGGGGTCGAAGACCTGGACCGGGTAGCCCGATCGGGCGAACAGCCAAGCGAATGAACGGCCGATCGTCCCGGCCCCGATGACAGCAACGCAGAAGCTCATATTCTTAAGGCTATACCTGCCGATCGCTCCTCGATGCCGCACGCCGACACCAGCACTGATGCTCCAGATATCCACGTTCGGCCACGTCCAGACGCTCGGTTCGGTGGCACAATGTCACCATGACACCGCGAGAAGGATTGACCACAGTGGACTCGGAGATCATCGCCCTGGCCGAGGATGAGTACGCGGCCGCGGCCGAGTCAGCGCGGATCGAGGTGCGGGAGATCCACACCGCCGCCGAGGCCGCCGAAGCCGCCCTTCTGCTCGACGAGGTGTGGAGCGTCGACGAGACGGGCACCAATGTGCTCGAACCCGGACTCATCGTCGCCTTCGCCCACGCGGGCAACTACGTCTCGGCCGCCTACAGCCTCGACGAACCCGACGAGATGATCGGAGTGACGATCGGCTTCTTCGGACAGCCCCTGGGCACGGTCATGCACTCTCACATCGCCGGCGTGCGCCATCAGGTCATCGGTCGCGGAGCTGGGTCGGCGATGAAGCTGCACCAGCGCCTGTGGTGCCTCAACCTCGGCATCACGGAGATGACCTGGACCTTCGACCCGCTGGTGGCACGCAACGCCTACTTCAACTTCCAGCGCCTGGGCGTCGGAATGGTCGAATACCTCGAGGACTTCTACGGACAGATGCGCGACGGCGTCAACGCTGGTCAGGCCAGTGACCGTATGGTCGTCTCCTGGCCGCTCGACAAGCCGGCCCGGTCCACTCTCGCCGAGGCGGACGGCGCCTTCGAGTGCCTGCGCAGTGACGACAACGGTGAACCGCTGGTCGCCGAGGTGCCCAAGGAAGCCAGTCTGGTCTCCCTCGACTTTCCCTCCGACATCGAGGCGCTGCGCGGCCACGATGCCGATCTCGCCTCACGGTGGCGGACGGCACTGCGTGACTCGCTGACCGCACTGGTCGCCGACGGCTGGGTCCTCGACACCTGCCTCAAGGGCGGAACGTACCTGCTCCACCACCCCTGAAGCCGGCGGCATCACTTTCTGGCTTCGAATCAACCACCCGCAAGGTCGGCGGCTCCTGCTTGGCAGGCAGAACTCAACGCCGATCGGATTCTCTCCGAGCCGAGGGCCTCATCCCGTGGGCTGGGAACCGACACACTGATCGCGGCCACCATCGGACCTTCGGGTCCCCGCACCGGCATCCCCAGAGCGGAGACTCCACGTTCGGTGCGTTCCCGGTTGAGCGCCGAGCCCACCTTGCGAATGTGGTCGAGCTGGCGGCGAAAGCGAGCGAACGCCTCGGCGTCGAGGAATTCACCCGAGGTGCGGGCTGCGTTCGAGGTGTAGAGACCGGCAAGAACCTGCGGCGAGAGGTCGGCCAGCAGCACCTGCCCACCCGAGGTCAGGCGCGCAGGCAGGATCTCCCCTGCTCTGCTGCCGATCCGCAATCGATCGGAGCCCTCAGCACTGGCCAGGAAGCGCGTTGTGGTGCCGACGCGGACCAGGAGATTGCAGGTCTCTCCCGTCGTCTCTGACAGCGAGTCGAGATGCGGGCGCAGAATCTGCAGCAGACTGCGATGGGCCGATTGGGCCTCGACATTGGCCACGATCCCCGGCCCAGGGTGATAGATACGCGACTCGTCTTGGACGGCGAAGCCACGGTAGACGAGCATGCTCAGCAGTCGATGCGCGGTCGAGGGACTGACCTGCAGATCGGCTGCGGCATCGGTGATCGAGACGGCCCCTGTGTCTCGCAGCGTCTGCAGCAGACGCAGCGCGTTGTCGACCGAGCCGAGCAGATGAGCCGGCGCCTGGGCCACCACACGACGTTCCATTCCCTCATCGTAATGCCCCACCACGGCAGCTTTTCCACATAGCAGAATCTTTTTGCTCCTTGATGGTGACGGCGACCACAGTGGAAGCAGACACGTCACTGATCGATGACGATTCTGCAGACGACAGGAGCAGCATGCAGTTCTACCTCAATGGATTCCAGCCCGGCGACCCGGAGAAGGCTTCGCCGAGCACCCCGGCACAGTCACCTGAGCTCCCCGAGGAAGTCGATGTCCTCGTCGTCGGCTCGGGGCCGGCCGGAACCGTTCTCGCCGCACAGCTGGCCGAGTTCCCCGACATCACCACTCGCGTCATCGAACGCCGTGAGGGACCACTCGAGCTGGGTCATGCCGACGGGGTCGCCTGCCGGACGGTAGAGATGTTCGGCGCGTTCGGCCTGGCCGAACGCCTCGTGCGCGAAGCCTATTGGGTCAACGAGACGACCTTCTGGGGGCCGGCAGAGGCTGACCCGGCACAGATCACTCGCACCGGGCGCATGGACGACGTCGGCGATCCAGTCCGCGTCCGGCGGCAGCATTCTGCTCATCCCGCGCGAGGGCGGCTACATGGTCCGCCTCTACGTCGACCTCGGCGATCTCGATCCCAACGACTCCGGTGCCCGCAGTCGGTTCACCTCGGACATGATCATCGAAGCCGCGCAGCGGATCTTCCATCCCTACTCGCTCGAGGTCAAGGACATCGCCTGGTGGTCGGTCTACGAGGTGGGCCAGCGCATCGCTGACCGTTTCGAGGACGTCGCCGAGGCGGAGCGCGGCACCCGTTCACCGCATGTGTTCATCGCCGGCGATGCCTGCCACACCCATTCGGCGAAGGCCGGCCAGGGGATGAACGTATCCATGCAGGACGGGTTCAACCTGGGATGGAAGCTCGCCGCAGTGCTGCGGGGCCGCAGCCCGAGCACGCTCCTCGGCACCTACGCCCAGGAGCGTCAGGCCATTGCCCAGGAGGTCATCGACTTCGATCTCACCTGGTCAGAGGCTATGGCCGCGAAGCCAGCCGATCCGAATGATCCCGAGGCGGGTGGCATGAGCGCTGCCGAGCGGCAGGAGATCTTCACCGCGGGTGGACGGTTCACTGCCGGCTTCGCCACCGACTATCCGCCGAACCTGATCACCGGTGACGACGCCCACGAACACCTGGCCACTGGCTTCCCGATCGGCGAGCGCTTCCATTCGGCCCCCACCATCCGCCTCGCCGACGCCAAGCCCCTCGAAATCGGGCATCAGGCGCAGGCCGATGGTCGCTGGCGACTCTATGCCTTCGCCGACGACGCAGATCCGGCCTCGACGAATTCGGCGATCCGCCGACTCTGCGACTTCCTCGCTGAGTCACCCGAGTCCCCGGTTCGCCGCTACACGCCTGCCGGGGCAGACCCCGACGCGGTCTTCGACGTCCGCGCGATCTTCCAACAGGGCCATCGCGAATTGTCTGTCGATGCGATGCCGCAGTTCCTGCTGCCGCGCAAGGGACGCTTCGGCCTCATCGACTACGAGAAGATGTTCTGCGCGGACCTGCGGACAGGTCCGGACATCTTCGACGTCCGCGGCATCGACCGCAGTGCGGGTGCCCTGGTCATCGTCCGCCCGGATCAGTATGTTGCCCAGGTGCTGCCGCTCGATGCCCATGCCGAGCTCGTCGACTTCTTTTCCGGGATCATGGTGCCCTCGGCCTGACCCGATCAGCGGCAGCCGAGGGCAACCACTGACGACAGCCGCTCAGCGTTCGAGCAGGACAGAACCTGGCTAGAACCTGGGCCGAGGTCTCCCATATCCTTCATCTGTCGAGACAACGCTGGAGCGCCGGAGCCACCGTGCACACCAAGTGGTCTCGACGCTCCACCGTTGCCGCGGACGAACTGCTGGCCCGCAAAAGTGAGGCTGGACAGGACACCAACCTCCGTCGCCTGACAGCAGCGCTTCCACACGGGCAGTTACTCTCAAAAGCTGCGTCAGCCAAAGTGTCCAGTACTCCACCTTCAGCACTCAGGGCTCAGGGCTCAGGGCTCATCTCACAGCATCCAGCCGTGTCACCCATTCTCCAGTTATGTGCTTTGATGTAGTTTGATTGCGTTTGGATTCATATGATTGCATAATAGTCGCATGTTTCGGATCGTGACGAGAAGCGACCTCGCCGAACTCGATATGCCTCGCGCCGATCTCGCTGCGGCTCTGAAATGCTGCTTGCGCAGAGTACGCCGCGGCAAATACATCATTATGGCGGACTGCACCCACTCGCACTTTGAACTCATCCGGGCCCTGGCACACGAACCCGGAATCACGTTTCCGCAGTTCCACGGCGACATCAGGGACGAGGTCGAGGAGCTGCGGATTCGCATCGCATCACGGAGAGACTCGGTGCTACCGAGCGATGTCTTCTCACATATTTCCGCCGCACTGATCCATGGACTCGATCCTGTTGTCGCAGGGACGAAAAAGGTCGAGGTCTCAAGGAGCGCATACTCTCGCAGTTACCCGGACCTGACTCTCTATGACCGCACAATCGCCGGCGAAGATGTCGACCGCAGCCTCAGCTACCCCGTGACTAGTCTGCCCAGAACGCTTGCGGACATCGCGCATGACCATTCGCTCGAGGTATCGGTTCCGCTGATATCGGAGGCAATGCGGGAGGGCCGCGCAACCAGAGAGATGATCAAGCTCCACTTCGCCGCAGGATCACGGGGTCTCAAGCGCGCTCAATTGGCGCTGACCTTGTCCAATGCAGCCTACGAGTCCAATGCGGAGGCATTCTGCGCGGTCAAATTCCGTCGCCACGGTGTCACTGGAATGACGCCCCAGGTCAATACCTATTCGCCGACAGGCAACTTCATCGGCAGGAATGACTTTCGACACGAAACGGCGCAGGTCATCGTCGAAGTTCATGGGGTGGGCAAGTACTACATGCATCCGAATGGCCCCAATGCCGCCGCCCGTGAGAATCACCAACGCAATATGAACCTCGTCAATGCAGGATTCAAGGTGTTCAACCTGACGTTTGGCGACCTCTTCCGGCCAAACATCTTCGCCCAGATCAAGTGGGCCATCGACTCAGCGATCAATGACTCATAGGAGATCCCGGCGAGACAACGCTGGAGCGCCGTGGCCACTGTGCGTGCACAGCCGCCTCGGCGCTCCAGCGTTGTTTCGATCTCGCAGCCAGCTCGAGCCAGGCCGCGCGGGCTTAAGCCCAACTTCTGGACTTGATTCTTACTTCTCTTCCCAGTTCTTGCGCAGCAGCTTCTTGTCGAGCTTGCCCACCGAGGTGCGAGGCATCTCGTCCACGACATAGACCTCATCTGGCATCTGCCACTTGGCGAAGCGCTCACTGAGCGTTTCGACGATGGACTCGCGGGTCACCTCGGCGCCGTCATTGGCCACGACATAGGCCACGGGACGCTCGTCCCACTTCTCGTCGGGGACACCGATGACCGCGGCCTCCTTGACGTTGGGGCTGTCGAGGATCGCGTTCTCCATGTCGATCGAGGAGATCCATTCGCCGCCGGACTTGATGACGTCCTTCAGACGGTCGGTGATCTTGAGATAGCCGTGGGCATCGATGACGCCGACGTCACCCGAGCGCCACCAGCCGTCGAGGAAACGGTCGGCGTTGTCGGGCAGCTGGTAGTAGGACTCGGTGATCCAGGGACCGCGCATGACGATCTCGCCGACCGACTTGCCGTCGCGAGGCATCTCCTCACCGGTGGGGTCGACGATCTTGACCTCGACGCCGATGATCGGCAGGCCCTGGTAGCGCTTGAGGTCCCACTTCTCTTCGTCGCTGAGGTTCATGCCGGACTTGATGCGCCAGTTCGTCGTCGCCAGCGGTGTGGTCTCGGTGGCACCGTAGCCGTGGATCACCTCGGCGCCGGTGACCTCCTTGAAGCCGCGCATCATCGACAGCGGCGGCTCCGAAGAACCGGAGACCAGACGGACTCCGGTGAGGTCCGGCGGGGTCGGCATGCTCTTCATCATCGCCAGCATCGGGGTGAAGATCGCGGGCGCACCGTTGGCCAGCGTCACCTTCTCCTCGATGAAGGCCTGACTGATGGCGCCGAACTCCTCGGCGGCGAACTTGCCGGGCAGGACGAGTTTGGCGCCGGCTGCGACCGCGTTCTGCGGGAAGCCCCAGGACAGCACGTGGAACATCGGAGTGATGGGCATGACGCAGTCATCGAAGGTCGCCTGCAGTGCTGCCAGTCCGCCCATTGTGTGCAGGTAGATCGAGCGGTGGGAGTAGTAGACGCCTTTGGGCCGGCCTGTGGTTCCGGTCGTGTATCCGGCGTAGG
Organism: Brevibacterium aurantiacum; assembly: GCF_900169065.1. Lineage (GTDB taxonomy): Bacteria > Actinomycetota > Actinomycetes > Actinomycetales > Brevibacteriaceae > Brevibacterium > Brevibacterium aurantiacum. The sequence goes on from NZ_FXZB01000003.1 coordinate 58,370, forward strand.
CAGCGGTCTTCTCGTCAACGACGGGCCAGTCGTAGGTGTCGGGCTTGTCGGCGATGAGGTCTTCGTAGAAGACGACGTTGTTCAGGCTCGTCTCGATCTCGGATGCAGGCTTGTCGGTCATGACGACCCAGCCCTTGACGTCGAGTTTCGGGGCAAGTGCCTCGGCAACGTGGAGGAGGGACTCGTCGACGAAGATCCAGTCGGACTTCGAGTGGCTGACGACGTAGGCGAGGTCTTCAGGTGCCAGGCGCAGATTGAGCTGGAGCATGGTCGCGGCCACGCCGGGAACCGAGAAGTAGAGCTCGAGGTGACGACGGGAGTTCCAGTCGATGACGCCGACCATGGAGCCCGCGCCCACACCGAGTTCGTCGAGCCCGTGTGCCAACTGAGCCATCCGCTTGTACTCGTCGGCATAGTTCGATCGACCCCAGGAGCCATCGGACCGGCGGTAGACAACCTCTGATTCGCCGAAGACCGTCGCGGCATGGCGGATCAGACTTGTGGTGTTGAGCTGGTAGCTGTCACCGAGGGTGGATGGAATGCCTGTAAGCATGAGACTCCTTTGGTCATGATGGTCGTGCTGGGTGTATTCGTGCTGGGATGTGTTCGTGTTGCTGCATCAGAGGGGGCGTGTAGGTATCCGGACTATTTTCATCGTCAGACTATCCCGGCAAGTGATGCCGCTCACAACTTTTGCCGCAACGTTACCAATTAGAAACATGTGGGCGCCGAGGTGAGGGTAGGCCGTGCGCTCACCGGCCATCGGTTATTCGCCGGTGAAGTTCGGGCCGCGCTTTTCCATGAACGCTGCAACGCCTTCGGCGAAGTCCTTGCTGGCTCGCAAGTCCGTCTGCCCCTTGAGTTCCCGATCGAATGCATCGTCGAGCTCGGTCAGCGTCGCGGTATTGATGGCTTCCTTCGAAGCAGCGAAGGCCAGAGGTGCACCCTGCGCCCATTGCGCCGCAATCTCCTGCGCCCGGTTCAGGTGCTCGCCCGCCGGCGTGACCAGGCTCGCCAGGCCCCAATCCGCAGCCTCCTTCGCCCAGACCTTCTGTGCCGTCAGCGCCATCTTCATGGCTCGATGCCGCCCCGCCGAGGCTGCGACGAGTGCCGTTGCTCCGCCGTCGGGCATGAGGCCGATCTTGGTGAAGGCCAGCATCAGGTAGGACTCTTCGCTCATCACGGTGTAGTCACAGGCCAGAGCCAGAGAGCAGCCGATGCCGGCGGCCGGCCCGGAGACCGCGGCGATGGTCGGAATCGGCAGGTCGATGATCGACCGGATGATCTCATTGGCCCGGTCAAGGCCGAGGCCCCCGTTCTGCACCGAGCCCTGCAGATCGGCTCCCGAGCTGAAGGAGCGATCATTGCCGGTGAGAATGAGCGCACGGGCCGTGGAAGCCGCCTCGGCGACGGATTCCCCGACCGCTTCGATGGCCTCCCTGGTCAGCGCGTTGAGGCTTTCGGGGCGATTGATCGTGATGGTCACGACCCCGTCTTGCAGATCGGTGAGAACACTCGAGGTCAAAGCGACTCCTCATAGTTGGCGCTGGGTGACTGATGTTTCACCCCAACCTTAACGCACGATAAGTTGATCTGGGTCACACGTCTCACCGGGCGCACGCAGCCGCTGAAGCGCCTCGTTCAACCCAGCCGTCTCACACTCAGGCCAACCGTCTCCCGCTCAGATCAGGGCGGCCGCCAGCTGCGTCCCGGTCAGGGTGCGGTCAGCGAAGACCAGGCGCATGGCCTGCGGATCGGGGTTGCCGGCATCTGGAACGCGATACTGCAGGCTCAGGCCGACTTTCTCGGCCACCTTTCGGGAGGCCTCATTGTGTTCGAGCAGGTAGGCGATGACCGGCAGTTCGGGCTTGACCTCTTGGGCTCGAGCGATGGCCAGACGAGAGATCTCGCTGGCATAGCCGCGACCCTGGACCTCGGGACGGAAGCGGTAGCCCAAGTTCCAATAGGCCTCAATCCGATCCGGGTTCCATTCATCGACCAAGGGCATGCGCCTGACACCGCAGCCGCACATTCCCAGCACCGGGCCGCCCTCGGATTCGCGGACGATCCATGATCCGAGCCCGTCGATCTCCCAATCAGCGATGCGCGTCAGCAGGTAGGCCTCGGCCTCTTCCCGCTTGATCATCCTGCCGCTGGGAAAGTGCGTCCACACGCGGGGGTCGCCGTAGATCTCGAAGATCTCATCCAGGTCCTCAAGACCCGGACGGTCAAGCACGAACGGCTCAGCCATCAGGCGCTGTGAGCGGCCTTGATAGCCGCGTCGAGATCGGCCCACAGATCCTCGGCATGCTCGATGCCCACGCTCAGACGCAGCAGCCCGTCGGGAACCGACTCCGGTTCCGAGGTATTGCGCCGACGACGTTCGATGAGGGACTCCACCCCACCCAGGGACGTGGCCGGAGTCCACACCCGGACCGCCTCGGCGACGGCTGTGGCCTGTTCCGCGGTCTCCGTGCAGAAGGCGACGACCGCACCGAATCCCGAGAGCTGGGCTGCCGCACGCTTGTGGCCGGGGTCGGTGGGCAGCCCCGGGTAGCGGGTCTCGACGACGTTGGAGTGCGTGCTCAGGCGTTCGGCGATCAGCGCGGCATTGGCCTGGGCTCGTTCCATGCGCACCGACAGTGTCCGCAGGCCGCGCAGCGCCAACCAGACTTCGAAGGGTCCGGCGATCGCTCCTCGCAGTGAGCGTTCGCTGTGCAGCCGCTTGTGCAGATCTTCCCTGCTGGTCAGGGCAGCACCGAGTACGACGTCCGAGTGACCGGCGAGGTATTTGGTGACGGAGTGGACGACGACGTCGGCGCCCAGATCCAGTGGCGTCTGCAGGAGTGGGGTTGCGAAGGTGTTGTCGACGACGGTGAGGATGCCGCGTTCGCGTGCGGCGGAGATGAGCGCGGGGGTGTCCGCGACTTCGAGCATCGGGTTCGTCGGAGATTCGATCCACAGCACCGCCGAGGCGGCTGCCACGTCATCGAGTGCGCTGACGACGGCTTCTGTGTCGGCGATGTCGACGGTGGTGAGGGTGAATCCATTGCGCTCGGCGACCTCAGCCGCGGATTCCAGGGACCCCTGGTAGCAGTGCCGGGGCATGATCAGTGTGCCCTCGCGAGGGACCAGGCTGAGTGCCGCGGCGATCGCGGCCAGCCCCGAACCGAAGACCAGTCCAGGCAGTTCGGCATGTTCGAGTTCAGCCAGCGCCTCTTCGAACGGAGTCCATGCCGGAGTCGAGAACCGACCGTAGACATAGTCGGAATGATCGATCTCGCCGCTGCCGACGAAAGTCGAGGACAGTTCGATGGGAGGGTTGACCGAGGACCCGTTCGAGCGTTGCGGACGACCCGCTTCGACGACGACGGTCTCTGGCGCGTGGGAGGAATCTCGTGTGGTCATTTGCCCAATATATGTCGTGCGCAGGCGGCGGTGCATCGATGACTCAGTCGTGCACGTTGACCATGTGCTCCAACAATGCTGTGGCTCCGACTGAAAGCCGACGCCCGGGCGACCACACCGCGTGCAGTTCGCGGTCGAGGGCGACTCCGGACTCGACAGGCAGCGGCACCAGTCGGCGAGCGCTGAAGTCATCGCGCAGGGCCAGCTCCGAGAGCACGACCGGCGCGAGTCCAGTGGCCGCGGCGATCTTCAGCGCCGAGTTCGACCCGTACTCCCCCGCCACGCGCGCCCCGCCGAACTGTGCCAACGCAGCATCGAGGACCTCCCGCGTTCCCGAACCGACCTCTCTGACCAGAAGCGGCACCGTCGCCAACTCCTCGGCGCTGATCGGGTGGGTCCAAGCCTCGGCGAAGGTAGGTGCGGAGGCGATCATGAGGCGGTCATGACCGACCACCTCGGCGGGAAAGCCCTCCGGCAGGGACACGGATTCGATGAGCCCGAGGTCGCAGCGCTGCTCGCGCACGGCCGCGATGACTGCCGAGGAGTTCTCGACGGCCAGGCCCACATCGATGTCGGGATGCGTCGAGGTGAACGTCGTCAGATAACGCGGCAGCAGGTATTCGGCCACGGTCAGGGAGGCGGACACGCGCACGGTGCCGGCCCGGGCATCCTGGATGGCGCGGGTGCCCGCATTGAGATCGGCATAGGCGTCGATGACCTTCGAAGCCCATTGCGCAACCGCGTGGCCTTCGGCCGTGAGCTGAGTCCCTCGAGGCGAGCGCCGCAGCAGCGGCACCTTGAGATCCCGCTCGAGGTTGCGCAGACTGCGCGAGGCATTCGGCTGGGCAAGTCCCATCGCCTCGGCGGCCTGCCCGATGGATTGAGCGCTCGCGCTCAGCGTCACCAGCAGCCCGAGAGCCGGCAACTCGGGCCAATCCTGCATCCTGCTGAGCTCCTGCATGGCCCGATTATGCCATATCATCCCGATATGGGTTGTTCGACTTTTAGCGGCTACCGCTTCCCGCGCCTGCTTGACAGACTGATTCCATGAAGCACATTGTCCGTCTCCTCCCCGGCCTGGGGGTTGCCGCAGCCGCCACCGCGATCGCGTGGCCCATCTCCCTGCTGGCACCCGTCCTCTCCCCACTCCTCATCGCCATCGTCCTGGGGATCGTCGTGGGCAACGTCTTCCCCGAGCTGCCGCCGACCTTCCGACCCGGCCTCGACTTCGCAGCCAAGCCTCTCCTGCGTCTGGGCATCGTGGCCCTCGGCGCGCAGGTGGTTCTCGGTGACATCCTCGAACTCGGTTGGCTGGTTCTCGTCCTCGCCGCCGTGGTCGTCGGCGTCGGCATCGTCTCCGGACTGCTCCTGGCACGTCCGTTCCGTGTCGAGTCGAATCTGGCGCTGCTCATCGGGTGCGGGTTCGGCATCTGCGGTGCCGCCGCTGTCGCCGGGGTCGAATCGACGCTGAAGGCGAAGAAGGAGGACGTGGCAGCGGCGATCGGCCTTGTGGTCCTCTTCGGCACGCTGATGATCGCCGTGATCCCGTCGCTGAGCATCGCCTTCGGGCTGGCCCCGGACACCGCCGGAATGTGGGGTGGGGCCTCGACGCACGAGGTCGCCCAGGTCGTCGCGATCGGCGGCATCATCGGCCCCGCCGCCCTGCAGGTCGCCGTCCTCGTCAAGCTCTCCCGCGTCATCATGCTCGCCCCGACCGTCGCCGTCCTCAGCATGGTGATGCGTCGCCGGGAGAGCCGGGCCCAGGCCTCGGTGACGTCTCCCGCCGAGGTGGCCCCGCAGTCCTCGTCAACGGCTGAGTCAGCGTCGACTGCCCAGTCTTCCTCCGGGGAGTCAGTTTCGGGTGGGAAGCCACCGGCGCCAGCGACGAAACGTCCGCCCATCGTGCCGCTCTTCGTCGTGGGGTTCCTTCTCATGGCGGGCCTGCGCACCTTCGGCCTGTTGCCCGAGTTCGCAGTCTCCGGTCTGGGCTGGCTGCAGACCGTGTGCCTGGCCATGGCCATGTTCGCCCTGGGACGCGGCGTCCAATGGCGTTCGCTGCGCAACCTCGGCGCCGGTCCCATCGGGCTGGCCGCGACGACGACTCTCATCGTTGCCGTGATCGGACTTGGCGGAGCCCTTCTGCTGACCTGAGCGAGCACTGACCTGAGCACACATGCTGGAAGCCTGCCCTGCCGACAGCCCGATCTCGATACGATGTGCAGAAGTCGGATCGGGAGACGATCCCGCGGACGGCTGAGATCAAAAGGTCGGCCGAGATCACGATCGACGCCTAGGTGAGCGAAGGATGCAGCAATGAGCGCAGACGCGGTAGTCATCGGCAGCGGCGTGATGGGGGCTTCGATCGCCTATTCACTGGCCAGACGCGGATACGCGGTCACCGTCGTCGACAAGAAATCGGGACCGGCCCAGGGATCGACCGGGGCCACGAGTGCGATCGTTCGCTTCACCTATTCACTGCGAGACTCCATCGCCATGGCCTGGGAGTCCAAGCATCTGTGGGAGAACCTCCGAGACCACCTCCAGGCACCGGAAGCGGAGCCGGTGGCGGACTTCATCCGCACCGGCATGGCCGTCATCGACATTCCCGGACTGCTTCCACCCACCCTCCGGTCCCACTTCGACGATCTCGCAATCCCCTACGCCGAATGGGACGCAGTCGAGCTCTCGCGGGAGCTGCCCGGAATCGACGTCTCGAACTACCACCCGCCCGTGCGTCCCGATGATCCGGCGTTCCTCGACGACAGTGCTGAGGAGGCGAATGCCCTGTACACACCGGACGGCGGGTACATCTCCGACCCCGTCCTGGCCACGGAGAATTTCGTCCGCGCCGCCCAACGACACGGCGCACAGTTCCTCTACAACGCCGAAGTCATCGCCCTAGACCACCGAGTCCTCGACCGACAGCAGACTGTCGGCAGCGCGCCCGAAGACGTGACCGAGGGCGTACCTAGCAAAGCAGGCGCACCTGACGAAGGAGGCGATTCCAGCGAGGGACGCGCCGCTTGGAGCATCGACCTTGCCGACGGCCGGGTCCTCGATGCCGCTGTGGTGGTGAACGCAGCCGGTCCTTGGTCCTCGAGACTCAACGAGCTCGCCGGCGTCGGATCGGACCACGGGGTCTCGCTGACTCCGCTGCGCCAGGAGGTCCACACTCTGCCGGCTGAATCGACCGTCATCCGCGCCGATGGCTCCCGCATCCCTGCACTCCTCGATGCCGGCATCGGCACCTATATGCGCGCCGAGGTAGGAGGGCAGCTGCTCATCGGAGGCTCAGAACCCGAGTGCGACGAACTCGAATGGGTGGATGACCCCGACGAGGTGTCGATGAGTGTTCGACCCGAGCAGTTCGAGACGCAGTCCCTGCGCGCAGCCAAACGATTCAACGACATCACGATCCCGAACCGAGCGCGCGGAGTTGTCGGCGTCTACGACGTCGCCGCGGACTGGACGCCCATCTACGATCAGTCAGAGGCAGATGGCTTCTATCAGGCCGTCGGCACCAGCGGCAATCAGTTCAAGAACGCACCGATGGTCGGTGAGCTCATGGCAGGCCTCATCGACGCCGTCGAAGCCGGCCACGATCACGACAATGATCCTGTCCGGATACCACTCAATCTCACGGGCGAAGAGTTGGACCTGGGCACCTTCTCCCGCCTGCGCACACCAGCAGGAACCAGCGGCAATGTGATGGGCTGATCTCGACTGAACACATGCGAGTGCCGGTAGATGAGAAATACTGAACATTCGGGCTGCGGCAACCGCTACTGACCCTGCCGAACTGGTAGTGTCACTCAGCGAGTCAACCAGTTTCGCTCAGCGAAATTTCAGCCTGAATGGGAAATTATGCTCGTACAAATCATTGCGTTGTTGATCTTCGTCGCCCTGTTCGCAATCGGCGCGATCCGGGGTGTGCAGATCGGCGTGCTCATGCTCGTCGGCGCCGCCGGAACCGGCCTGTTCCTGACAGATATGACCGTCGAAAAGATCATTGCGGAGTTCCCGCTGTCCATCATGATCCTGCTGGCCGGGGTCACCTACTTCTTCGCCATTGCGCAGGAGAACGGGACCGTCGACAAGATCATCGACTGGGCGCTGGAGAAGGTCGGATCCTCTGCTGTCCTCCTGCCGATCGTCTTCTTCGTCATCACGGCAGGCATCGCCTCCATGGGTGCACCCCTGGCCGGCCTCGTCATGATGCCGGTCGGCATGCAGGTGGCCCGCAAGTACGGAGTCGACTACGCACTGATGGGTCTCGCGATCTGCTTCGCCATCGGCGCCGGCGGGTTCGCCCCGACCAGCCTCTACGGCATCGTCACCTACAGCACCGCCCATGATGCGGGAATCGATCTGTCTCCCTTCCTGCTCTTCGGCATCGCGGTCGTCGTCTACCTCGTGATGCTCGCCGTCGCCTACTTCATGTTCGGCCGCAAACTCTTCGGCCGGAAGTCCGCCATGGCCGCTGCAGGATCAGGGAACTCCGGTACACACGCCACTGCGACGAACGAATTCGGAACCACCGGCGACGCTGCCGGTTCGACGATCTCCCGCGGATCCGCCTCGGCGACGAATGTGGCCTTCGGTGAGGATGACGAGGACGAAGCCCTGTTCGACTCCTCAAACTCCTCGGCAAGTGCCGAGTCGGGGCCCTTCACCTTCGTGCAGATCCTCACAGTGGTCCTCATGGTCGGCCTCATCGGTTCGGTCGTGGTTCTGGCCGCGTTCGGCAAAGAACCCGACATCGGTCTGCTCTGCTTCCTCTTCGGTGCGATCCTCTCGCTCGCCGATCCCAAGACAGGCAAGGCCGCTCTGCCCAAGATCGACTGGTCGACGGTTCTGCTCGTCGGCGGCATCATCACCTTCGTCGGTGTTCTGCAGAACATGGGCGCTGTCGACCTCCTCGGCGAGGGTGCCGAAGCGATCGGTTCGCCGCTCATCGCAGCCTTCGTTCTGTGCATCGTCGGCGGACTCGTCTCCGCCTTCGCCTCGACGACAGGCATCCTCGCGGCACTCGTGCCCTTGGCGCTGCCTCTCATCGCCGCCGGCGGAGTCCCCGGTTGGGCGCTCATCGCGGCACTCGGTGTGTGCTCGGCCGTCGTCGACGTCTCACCGTTCTCGACACTGGGTGCCACTGTCGTGGCCACCGCCCCGCAGGATCACAAGGCCAGGCTCACGCGCATCCTCGTGAAGTTCGGTATGTCGATGGTCATCATCGGACCCATCGTCCTCGTCGGCGGCCTCGTCGTCCCGGCCATGTTCTTCTGAGGAATCTGTGGTCCGGGCCCGTTGAGGCGCTCGAACCACAGAGTTCTCATCACGTCAGCGCAGCAGCCGCCGACCGACATACGAATGGTGCCCAGCGAAATTCGCTGGGCACCATTTGTGTGTCGCTTCATTCAGGTCAGCGCAGTTCCTTGACCAGGACGACGAACTCGAGATCATCAACCAGCGGCACCCCGAACCGGTCGTCGCCGTAGGGGAAGGGTTCGATCTCGCCGGTGCGCTCGTAGCCGCGGCGCTCATAGTAGGCGATGAGTTCGGCACGCTTGTTGATGACGCTCATCCGCAGCCAGCGCGCGTTCCAGCGTTCGGCCACCCATGCCTCGGCGAGGTTCATCAGGGCCGATCCCACACCTTGTCCCTGACCTTCCGGGGACACTGCGAGCACGCCGAGGTAGGCGGTACCGTCAACGGGTTCGCGCAGGTAGACGCTGCCGACGGCCAAGCCCTCCGCCGAGCGCACCAAGATCATCGAGGAGTCGGATTCGGCGAGCATTTCGCGGGCCATATCGGCATCGAGTCGCTGACCGCTGAGCAGATCCGCTTCGGTCGTCCACCCCTGTTTCGAGGGTTCGCCACGGTACGCGGAGGCGACCAACGCGACATAGTCGTCGATATCGTCTGGGCCGAGTTCGCTGACATCGAAGCCTGTTTCGTTCAATACCAGAGTGTGAGCATCGACCATGGTGGCGGGGGCATGGGTGGACATAGGTCGGCTCCTTGAGGATGATTGACCGTCGCCGGGAACGGCCGAAAGAACGGGTTGCTCAACAGGTTAGTCGCTCGGGCGCGAACACAACTATAGTTTCACGTATCAGGACTGACACATTCGCCTGCCGGTATGAAATGACCGGCAGCTTCGCCTTTGAGGAGCGTGCATGGACCTCGTGATCTCGGATCAGACGTACACTTTCGCCCAGGATGAGGCGGCTGCCCGCTTCACGGTGAGCCACAACGGCAAGTCCATCGGTCACGTCGACTACATCGACCGCGAGGCCGGCCCGGACGACACGTCCGAATCCGCGGTGCGCACCTTCACCCACACCGAGGTGTCCCCCGCCTATGGTGGCCGCGGCATCGCCGCCCACCTGGTGCGTTATGCCCTGGAGACCAGCGCCGAGGCGGATCTGGCCTTCCGTACGACTTGTTCCTATGTCATGGACTTCTTCCGCAAGAACCCCGAGTTCGACGAGATGCGGGCCTGAGCAGGCACGAACCTGAGGACGTAGCCCACCCAGAGCGTCGCGGCGATGACGACGAAGGCGACGGCGCCCCACAGCAGACCGGGCTCGGCCACCGCCAGCTGCGGAATGTCGCGGCTGGGGATGATCGCAGCGAAGGTGCCCGCCGCCAACGCCCCAAGCCACGATCCGACCATCATCGACACGTGCCTGCGGACCTTGCCGAGGCGAATCGAGATGACGCCGATGGTCGTGGTTGCGAAGGTGAAGATCGCGAGCGCATGGAAGACCGTGAAGCTTCCGCTGAGGGTGTAGATGAACATGCCGCTTATGCATACGAAGTACATGAGGATGACCCATGACCGTCCGATCCATCTGTGTTTGCGGTCCTTGGTTCGTCGGATGAGCTGAACCGGCGCCAGAAGCACAACACCCGAGGCGGCCAGCGCGTGGATTGCTATGAACATCGTTGTCATAGACTTAAGATAGTTCCACTAACCAAGGTCGGCAACGTAGATAGCAGAGTCGGATCTGCTATCCGATTGAGTCGCCGAACCACTGGCGCTCCAACCCGTTCGAGGATGTGGGGATTCGCATGAAACTCAGCGCTCTGGCCGCAGAGTCCGGGGTCTCGACCGCCAGCATCAAGTACTACATCCACGTCGGCATCCTTCCCCCCCCGGCCGGAAGCGGAATGCGACCACGGCCGTCTACTCCCAGGCCCATCTCGATCGCCTTGCCCTCATCACCTGGCTGCGACGAGAGCTCGGGTCCCCGATCGAGTCCATCGCCGCACTGACTCGGTCCATCGATGACGAGTCCTTGGAGAACATCGAACTGATGGGCATCTGTCAGAGGCTGGCTCTGGAGGCGAGCAACGTCCTGAAGTCTGCTGACCCGGCTTCACCTCCCGCCCCTGAATCCTCATCCGTCGAAAACGATATTCGTGGGGTACTTCACGAACTGGGATGGCCGGACATCTCGCCGACCGCAGTGGCTTCGATGGCCGGTGTTCTCGATGAACTCAGCGCCTCGGGATACCAGGTGGGACCGGATACGATTCGTCGCCATATTTAATCCCTGGCCGAGGTCGCCAGCAAGAACACCAGCCCGATCACCGATGATCTGAGCAGAGATCGCATCTGCATCGAGGTGATGCGCGGCATTACGATGCACAACAGACTGCTCATCACGACCAGCGCACTCGTCCACGCCTCCCTGTCCGCCATGCCACGAAGCCCGCCGAATAGCGCACCTGAGACAACGAAATTCGAATGACTTGCAGCGGTTATCACCACTACACTGTGTGAAGACTGCTCTCTGCCGTGCCCATCGGCCACTCCGCAGTCATATCTTTTCAATAACCGAACGACAACCAAGGGAGGATCTGTCGTGGACATCGCCCCGATCATCGACAAGCTCAACACCGGACTGTTCATCAATGGCCAGTGGCGTGAGGCCGAGGGCGGAAAGACCATCGACGTCCTGAACCCCGCGACCGGTGACCTCATCACCACGGTCGCCGACGGAACCGCCGCCGATGCCGCCGAAGCCATCAAGGTCGCCGGCGACACCCAGGAATCCTGGGCCGCCACCCCACCACGCGAACGCGCCGAGATCCTGCGCCGCGCGTTCGAGCTCCTCATCGAACGTGCCGATGACATCGCTGCGGTCATGACCGCCGAGATGGGCAAACCCTTCGCCGAGTCCAAGGGTGAGGTCACCTACGGTGCCGAATTCTTCCGCTGGTTCTCCGAGGAGGCCGTGCGCGTGGGCGGCGAATACACTCAGTCCACCGACGGCAAGACCCGCGTCATGGTCTCTCGCGAACCGGTCGGGCCCTGCATCCTCATCACCCCCTGGAACTTCCCGCTGGCCATGGGCACCCGCAAGATCGGTCCCGCCATCGCCGCCGGATGCACCATGGTGTTCAAACCTGCGAAGCTGACGCCGCTGACCTCGCTCATGCTCGTCGACGTGCTCGTCGAGGCCGGCCTGCCCGCCGGTGTCCTCAACGTCGTCACCTCCGAATCCGCGCGCCGCGTGGTCACCCCGTGGATGGAGTCCGGAATCGCCCGCAAGGTCACCTTCACCGGCTCCACCGAGGTGGGCATCGGTCTGCTCAAGCAGGCTGCCGACAATGTCATGAAGACGTCGATGGAGCTCGGCGGCAACGCCCCGTTCGTCGTCTGCGATGATGCCGACATCGACAAGGCCGTCACCGGTGCGGTCCAGGCGAAGATGCGCAACGGCGGCGAGGCCTGCACCTCGGCGAACCGCCTGTTCGTCCATTCCTCGATCGCCGAGGAATTCTCAACGAAGCTGACCGAGCGCATCGGCTCGATGACCGTCGGCAACGGTCTCGACGAGGGCACCGAGGTGGGCCCGCTGGTCGATCAGGATTCTCTGGACAAGGTCGCCAGTCTCGTTGACGACGCCGTGTCCAAGGGTGCGAAGGTCCTCACCGGCGGGTCGAAGATCGAGGGCAAGGGCTTCTTCTACTCCCCGACCGTCATGACCGATGTGCCACTGGACTCCGAGATCCGCACCACCGAGATCTTCGGGCCCGTGGCCCCCATCGTCACCTTCGACACCGACGAAGAGGGCATCGCCTTAGCCAATGAGACCGAATTCGGCCTGGCCGGCTACCTGTTCAGCGAGAACGTCGAGCGGGCGCTGAACCTGGCCGACAAGATGCAGGTCGGCATGGTCGGCGTCAACACCGGCCTGGTCTCCAATCCTGCCGCGCCCTTCGGCGGCGTGAAGAAGTCCGGCCTGGGGCGCGAGGGCGGAAGCGTGGGCATCGAGGAGTTCCTCGAGGTCAAGTACGTGGCCCTGCCCCGCGCCTGAGACAACACCTCTACCAGGGCCGTCGGTGCTGTCGGCGGCTCACAGCCGCATATCGACCCACTGCTTGACGCCGGCCCGCGGCCGGGTGCCTGCGGTGAAGACCGTGGGCACCTCGTCGAGTGCCATCGCCGGACCCATGATCGCCTCCGTGGGCATCTCCTCAAGGAGATGCACGGCCGCGGCCATGTCCTGCGGGTGCTCGTAGATGAATGAGCCCTTGATGCGCAGCTGCCGCTGCACAATGCTGAAGCTGGAGGCGCCGAGGTGGTGGTGGTCCTCCCCCACCAGGGTCACGGCTGCGAATGGAGCCAGATGGTCAACGACGGCACCGAGTGCCTCCGGCACTCCGGCCGCGTCGATGACGACCTCGGGCGCAGGCCTCTGCCCCGGAGTGAAGACCTGCGCACCGAGTTCGACGGCTAACTGGCGACGCTCATCGTCGGGTTCGCTGACATACGGGTGATGCCCCTGCGCGACGAGGGTGAGGATCGACAGCAGCCCCTGGGCACCGGCCCCGAGCACGAGCACGGTCTCCGACCCTTGGAGGTCCGTGCGGCGAATCGCCGAGGCAGCGACGGCCAACGGTTCTGCGCACACCGCACGCTCGAGACTCATATGGGCATCGAGCCGGTGGCAGAACTCGCTGGGATGGTCGACCACCTCGGCGAGGAAGCCGGGCTGCGTCAGGACTCCCGCGCTCAATCGTGAGGTGCAGGCGGAGGTCATGCCGCGCCGGCAGTATTCGCACCGGCCGCAGGTGATGTTCGGCTCGAGGGCCACCCGGTCGCCGACGGCGAATCCGCAGGCACCGGGGCCCACCTCGGCGATTTCACCGATGCCTTCGTGGCCCAGCCGCCACGGAAGCTGCGGCGGTGTGCGCCGGCCGGTGGCCAGGGTCTGATCGGTCCCGCAGATGCCCACGGCGAGCATGCGGATGCGGAGATCGCCCCTGCCGACCAGGCCCTGCGGCAGGCTGCGGTCGACGATCTCGACGCGGCCGCGTGCTGTGATCTCCGCCGAGCGCATCAGAGCTGGGCTGCCGTCTTGGTGCTCGTCGCCGCGCGCTCGGCATCGCGCTCCACCCGCCACTGGTGGACGAGGTACATGGCGATGGCGATCGAGATGAGGCAGCCGCCGGCCAGGTAGGCGGCCACGAGGTACCAGGAGCCTCCGCCGACGCCGACGAGGAAGGTGGCGATGAACGGGGTGAAGCCGCCGGCGATGGCGCTGGCCAGCTGGTATCCGACTCCGGCACCGCTGTAGCGGAATTCGGGGCTGAACATCTCGGCGAACAGCGGCTGCTGCACGCTGACGACGGCATCGTGGGCGATGTTGATCAGCAGCACCGCGAAGATGACGATGGCCACGATATTGCCGCTCTCGAGGGCGAAGAAGAACGGGATTGCGCACACGAGGCCGACGATTCCGCCGGTGAGGTAGACGCGCAGGCGCCCGAACCGGTCGGAGAGGTAGGCGAACATGGGGATCGTGATGATGCCGAGCCCGCCGACGAGGAGGGTGATGTTGAGCATGATCTGGCGATCGAAGCCGAGCTCGTCGGTGGAGTAGGCCAGGGCGAAGGTCGTCACAATGTACATCGTCAGCAGCTCGATGAACCGCATGCCGATGATCTGGAAGATCTGTGCCGGGTAGCGCTTGAAAGCTTCGAGGATCGGCAGCTTCGCAACCTTGTCCTCCTTGGCGTTCTTGACGCGTTCAAGGTATTCCTCTGACTCTTCAACTCCCGAACGAATCCACAGCCCGACGAGAACGAGGACGGCGCTGAAGATGAAAGGGATTCGCCAGCCCCAGGCGAGGAAGGCCTCCTGTGAGAAGTTTCCGCTCAGAAAGGCCACGAGTCCGGTGGCCAGCAGAAGACCCACGGAGTATCCGATCTGGACGCCGCTGGAGAAGAAGGCCTTCAGCTTCGAGGGAGCGCTTTCGACGGCCATCAGTGCAGCTCCGCCCCATTCGCCGCCCACGGCGACTCCCTGGATGCAGCGCAGGAGCACGAGCAGGGCCGGAGCCCACCAGCCGATCGTTTCGTAGGTGGGGAGGATGCCGATGACGGCAGTGGCGACGCCCATGATCATCATGGTCCAGATGAGCATGGCCTTGCGTCCGAGCTTGTCGCCGAAGTGTCCGAAGATGATTCCGCCCAGGGGCCGGAAGATGAAGCCGACTCCGAATGTGGCGAAGGCGGCCAAGGTGCCGGCGTGGGCGCTGTAGCCGGGGAAGAAGAGTTCACCGAAGACTAAAGCGGCAATGATTCCGTAGAGCAGGAAGTCGTACCATTCGACCACGGCTCCGACGAATGATCCCGCCGCTGCCCGGCGGGCGCGTTTCATGGCCTCGGGGCTCGCTGTCGTCTGGGGCTGTCCTGTGGACATGTCATTCTCCTTCGAATGGTGGAGCTGTCGGTCGTCGGCAGTGCTGTCGGTTCGGGTTAACGCAGATCACATTATCACGCTGTACGCTTATCGCACAGATGTGCACTATGCGCACACGAATATGATCGCTCGGACGTTGTCTGAGTCGTCGCTGTCGTCTTCCATGGAGGATGCGCGTGGCTGCGACCGTTACCCTGGAGAGGTGAAGTCAGAGATGAGTCCCGCCGAAGAGCCGTCGCAGGGCGCCCACTATGTGAAGTCTGCGGAGAAGACCTTGGCCGTTCTCCTCGCCTTCACCGCCGAGACCCCCTATCGCACCGTCACCGAGGTGGCCGCCGCCACCCAGCTGACCCGGGCCGCGGCTCGACGCTTCCTCCTGACACTCGTCGATTTGGGCTACCTGTCGACGGAGGGCTCGCACTTCGCACTCACTCCTCGGGTACTCGACATCGGAGCGGGCTTCCTCGCTGGCCTCGATCTGCCCAAGGTCGCCCAACCGCACCTCAACGACCTGGCTCATGACCTCGACGAATCTGCGACGCTGAGCATCCTCGACGCCGACGACGTCGTCTATATCGCGCGGGCCGCAGCGCCCCGACTTCATGCGGTCACCGTCAATCTGGGAAACCGGCTCCCTGCCTGGGCCACGTCCATGGGGAGGATGCTCATCGCCGAGCTGCCCGAGTCCTTCCAGGAGCAGTTCCTCGCCCGCGTCGAGATCTCGCCGTTCACCGATCACACCGTGTCATCGGCTCACGAACTCGGCCAGGAACTCAACCGAATCCGCAAGCAGGGCTGGTGCTTGGTGTCCCAGGAACTCGATGACGGCCTCCGCGGCCTAGCGGTTCCTATTCGCCGAGGTGGCAACACCCTTGCCGCGCTCAATGTCTCCCTGCATACGTCTCATCTGCGCGGGCTCTCCGTCGAAGACGACCTTGTCCCCCGTCTGCAGCGCGTTGCGGCCTCGATTGCGGAGGACTTCGGTGGCCGCGCCGACTGACGGCGTCAAAGGCACAGTGCTCGAGCCAGCCGGAGCCGGCACGACGCCTGAGCCGTTCGGGCTGTTCGAGCCGCTTGGGAAGCGACCATGATTCTGCCCGAGGTTCGCGACCCGGCGATGGTCACCGTGCGACGGGGTGGAACTCTCAGCGATGACGATCACCGACTGCTGGCGCTGTGGGCAGCCGGCTGCGCCGAGCACGTCATGCATCTCTTCGAATCCGAGGTCCCCGGGGATACACGTGTCCGCGATGCCCTCGCTGCCACACGTGCATGGGCGGGCGGCACCATGCCGATGATGCAGGCGCGCGCCGCCGGTGGGCATGCCATGGGTGCTGCCCGGCCTCTGCGAGGGGCTGCACGGTTCGCCGCCTATTCGGCAGGGCAGGCGGCATGCGTCGGACACGTTGCCGAACACGATCTCGGCGCGGCTGCCTACGCCATCAAGGCCGCCAGCAGTGCGAGTCCCGAGGACCCCGCTGCGGGAAACAAGGAACGTGGTTGGCAGAGAGCGCAGCTGCCCGATCAGGTCCGCAGCCTCGTGCTTGCCGATCAGCGCCGACGCAATTCCATCTGCTGGTTCGTCTTCGACACTGACTGAGTCTGGTGAGCGGCGAAGGACAGTTGTCGCTGCTCAGGCGCGGCGGCGAGCGAGAACGTCGTCGACGGCGCCCAGCTCGGGAGCCTTGTTGGTCCGGATCGCCTTGCGGCCATGTTCCAGCGGGCTGTCCTCGCGGGCGGAGTCGCTGAGCTCAGCACGGTAGCCGAGTTCGGCGGCGAACTGCGCGGCGATGTCCTCGCGGCTGCGGGCCTCGGTCTCGTAGGAGGACGCATCGGCGGCCTTCGCTTCGGGGACCGGGTGCTCAGCCTCTGGGGCGGCCACGTAGCTGGGGATCGGCAGGGGTGTCGGCGACCATGCGCCGCGTGCCTGCAGCCGCTGCATGAACGGATCGTTGACCTTGACGATGTCGACATTCGACGCGGCCGCCACAACCTCGGCGGTGGTGTCTGTGTCCTTGTCTGCGGAGTCGTCTTTGTCCGCAGACTCAGCCTCGGTCGCGGTTGCAGAGTCATCATCGGTCGCGGCTGAAGTCTCTGGTGCCGACTCGGCTGCCGATGCTGTTTCGGCAGAGTCGGTCTTGGCTGCGACTGCTTCCTCATCGCCAGTGGCTGTGCCCTCGGGTGAGGCCTCTTCGACGATGGGGATCGGTCCGGTGAGCAGCACCTGCCGGGTGGTGTGGCCCTCAGCGGCTTCGTTGCGGATGCGCACGACCGGGATCTCGCCGGTGTCGGCTTCTTCCCTGCTCTGCTTCACGCTCGCGTTGCGCTCCATGACCGCACGCGCCCGGGCCGCCTTGGTCGAGCTTGCCGACCGTGCCTCAGCAGTCCCGGATCCTGCGGTCTTCGAGGCCGTAGTCGCCGAGGTGGTGGCCGGCTTCGCAGCAGCCTTCGCCTGAGGCGCGTTGCTGGTCCGAGGCACGTTGCTGGTCCGAGGTGCAGCCTTCGTCCGTGGTACGGCCTTGGTCTGTGGTGCAGCTGTCTTGGTCTTCGCGGTCCGGCCCTCGATCTTCCGGAGGCGGGTCTTGAGTTCACGCCTGCGCAGGTTGAGGGTGCGCACGATGACCAGGGAGACGATCGCGAGCCCGAGGAAGACTCCGGCCAGGGCGATGTGGACGACGGAGAACATCGCGAGCACACTCGTCACCAGCACGCCGAAGACAGACGCGAGGAAGAGCAGGCCAAATCCTCGCGTCATTGTGCCCAGCGATTTCATCGACTCGCGCAGTGTCGTTGCTTTCTCAGTCATCGAATGGTCCTCATCGGCTCCGAAAGTCGGATTGGGAATCTGTGTACCTCGTTTGTCTGTCTCTGCTGTGCCTGTGGTGACGGCCTCGCCGGATCGGCGCTGCGGTGACCGGGGCTGGGTGCGTCCCGGCCGGATCGGAACCGTCCCGGAATCCCCGCCGAGGTGGCTGGAAATTCCGGTACCGCGTCCTGTCGAACCGTGGCCGCCCGATCCCTGCTGGGACTGGTTGAACACGGCGTGGACTGCCGGGTGGAGCATCCGAACGTTGTCGGCCATCGCCGAGGTGGATGCCTCGTGACGACTGTGACTGTCGAGATACGTGGAGCGGGTCTCACCGACCGCCACGGGAAGGGTGGCGCGCTGGTGGGTCTCGTCCACCTCGGCGCTGGCGGAATCTGTGGTCGTCGAACTGGAGTTCGCGTGTCCGTCGATGACGGCGAATTCGGGGGCCTTGGCGGAGAGGCTGAGCTTCGGTGCCTCGGTCATCGGTGCGATAGCGGGTCGGGGAACGCTCGCTTCGATGGTGGCCGAGGAGTGGAAGACTCTCGCTCGTTCGGTGTGGTCGTGGCCGGGGATCTGGGGGTCGGCGGCGATGACCTGTGCCCGATCCGGGACGGTGTCGATCTCGACTCGGGAGAGCTCCGTCGCTGATTTGCGGATCATTGTGGGCACGACAACGACGAAGACCACGATGATGGCGATAACGACGATGATGCTGGTGTCCACACTGCAACCCTAGAGTGCCCGGATCAGCAACGACGTGAAGGACGGTGGTGTGTCGGTCAAACAGGTGTCAAGTTCACGACTTTCTCAGGCTGTGTCGATAGGCGGCGAGGATTCCCTGTGGGACCTCCTCGGCGAACAGGGCGAACGTGCGGTGATCACACCACCTGCCGTCGATGTGCATGTACTTCTCACGCAGACCCTCGTCCCGGAACCCGAGCTTCTCGACGATCCGCAGGCTTGCCGTGTTCTCGGGGCGGATGTTGATCTCGATGCGGTGCAGGCCCAGGGCGAAAAGACAGTGGTCGACGGCCATGGCCACGGCGATGGGGGTGATGCCGCGGCCAGCAACGCGCGAATCGATCCAGTAGCCGATCTGGCCGCTGAGGATGGACCCCCAGCTGATGCTGGAGACGGTGAGTTGGCCGCGGAAGGCACCGCCGACCTCGATCGCCAACGGCACGGACTGTCCCCGCTTGGCCTGCTTGTCATACATGCGGACCATGGTGCGGAAGCCCGGCAGCTGCTGGCCGGGAATCGGCAGCGTCGCATCCCAGGGGCGCAGCCAATCACGGTTGTGCCTGCGGACTTCTCGCCACTGATTCTCGTCGCGCCGGTGGAGCGGGCGCAGCACGATGTCGGACTGCTGATCAGTCAGGATGACTGGCCACAAACGGCTGCCTCCGCTCTTGGGTGCTCCATCAGGGAAGCGTCGCCACGTATTCCTTGAGCCAGCTGTTGAGGTCAGCCCCCAGATCTTCACGAGAGCTGGCGATCTGCACGACGGCCTTGAGGTAGTCGAGCTTGTCGCCCGTATCGTAGCGGGCGCCCTTGAAGATAACGCCGTAGACGCCGTTTCCGCCCTCTTGCTCGGCGAGGACCTGGAGGGCGTCGGTGAGCTGGATTTCATTGCCGCGGCCAGGTTCGGTCGTCTCCAGGACATCGAAGATCTCCGGGGCCAGGACGTAGCGGCCGATGATCGCCAGATTCGACGGGGCCTCCCCCGTCTCAGGCTTCTCGACCAGGCCGGTGACCTTGACGACCTCGTCATCGTCGGTCGCTTCGACGGCGGCGCAGCCGTAGAGGTGGATCGCCCCCGGTGGGACTTCCATGAGTGCGACGACGCTGCCGCCGGTCTCCTCGGCAACTTCGATCATCTTCGGCAGGATCGGGCTGCGTTCGTCGATGAGGTCGTCGCCGAGCAGCACCGCGAACGGCTCCTTACCCACATGCTGGCGGCCCTTGAGCACGGCGTGGCCCAGACCCTTGGGGTCTCCCTGGCGGACGTAGTGGATATCGGCGAGTTCGGAAGCGTGACGAACGGCGGCAAGCTTCTTGTCATCGCCCTTCTTGGCCAGTGCGGCTTCGAGCCCGTCGACCCGGTCGAAGTGATCCTCCAAGGGTCGCTTGTTGCGACCGGTGATCATGAGGAGGTCCTGCAGTCCCGCGTCGGCCGCCTCTTCGACGACGTACTGGATGGCAGGCTTGTCGACGACTGGCAACATCTCCTTTGGAGTCGCCTTGGTGGCTGGGAGGAAACGGGTACCCAGGCCGGCCACGGGGATCACGGCCTTGCGCACTGTGCGCTGCGATTCATCACTCATGTCGTTCATCTTAACCATGGAAGGTGGCCCCGATTAAGCTTATGCGTGTGGATGCAGAAACTTCAAAGGCGCAATTGCGGAAGCGCATACGTTCCGAACGTGCGGCCCGAGCTGCGGCGGAGGCCGAATCGTCGGGCGCCGAGTACGTCTCGTCGATCGCCGAATCCGCGTGGCAGGTGGTCAAGAGCCTGCGACCGGACCTCGATCTCACAGGCTGTTCGATGCTCGCCTACGCCGCCCTGGCGGGCGAGCCCGATCTTGATCCGACCATCGACCGGTTCCTCGCCCACGGCGGCACCGTCTACCTACCCGTGGTCACGAGTGTCGGTCACGCACTCATGTTCGGTGCTGTCACCGGCTCCATGTCCACCCTCGAACCTCGCGGTAAGTGGGGCATCCGTGAACCGTCCCCTTCCCTGACCGCGTCTGCTCTTCTGGCCGCCGAGGTGGCCCCCGACCTGATATTCGTCCCCGCCCTCGGGTTCGGGCCCGGTGGTGCCCGACTGGGCAACGGCGGCGGATTCTACGACCGTACGTTCGGCCCCCAGGGCGAGGTGCCGCTGTCCGGAGCGGAGGACGAGGAGCCGCTGGCAGACGGCGCTCGCACTGATGGTGAACGCACTGAGCCTGCCTCTATCTACGGTGTCTGCTTCTCTTCCGAGCTCAACCTCCCGGGCCTCACCATTGAGCCGTGGGATCTGCAGATCTCCCAAGCCGTCACCGATCACGGCGTCCACACTCTCGACTGAACCGAGTTCCTTGGAGTCACTGGCGCGTACGCACTTGTGGATGGGACGACAGCGTTGCGGGCACCTGACCCCGTGCGTTATCAGTGTGCGAGGCCAGTGGACTATAATCTTCTCGTCGAAGAAAGGTCTCGAATGCCCGTTTACTCCTACGCCTGCAAGAGCTGTGGTCATGCTTTTGATATTCACCAGGATTTCAGCGATGACTCGCTCACGGTCTGCCCCGAATGTCAGGGACGCCTGAAGAAGGTCTTCGGCACGGTGGGCATCAGCTTCAAAGGCTCAGGCTTCTACGCCACTGACTCCCGCGCGAGCAATTCGAGCACAGTGCCCTCCTCTTCGAGCTCGTCGAATTCCGACTCGTCATCGAGTTCTTCGAAGGAATCCTCGAGTTCATCGGATTCGTCCTCAAAGACTTCCAGCTCCCCGGCCAAGAGTGCCGCGGCAAGCAGCAGCGCCTCTTCCGACTGACTTCACCGCACTTCCCTGTGAACTCTGCGTTCACTAGTGTGCGATTCCCCTGTGGACACACACCGGCTATCCACATGCCAAATCCGTGCCCTTGGCCTAGGACTGTGAGCACAGCAAAGCTCTGGGCATGGGAATCATTCACCGCATCAGAGCCGGCATCTCCACCTGGTCGAAGTCCTCACGGGTCAAACCACAGCGCATCATCGCCGCTGTCTGCTTCGCGTGTGCATGCGCGCTCGTGGTGTGGGTGCTCACCCCTGATCCGGGTGGGACACCCATCGTCGTCGCCAACCGGAATCTGCCGCCGGGATCGCAGCTGCGAACTCAGGACCTGACCCTTGTCGAATTTCCGGCACGACTCGTGCCAGACAAGGCCTTCACCTCGGTCTCGGATGCCGATCACAAACGCACTTCGGCGGGCCTGTCCAAAGGTTCGCCGCTGACACAGTCGGCGGTCCTTGATCAGCAGGCTCTGCCCGACGGCAGTACGGACCTCCTCATGCCAGTGCGTCTGGCCGACGATGCGTCGGCGGCACTGCTGCAGCCGGGACAGAGAATCCGCCTGTTCAGCTCCCTGCCCGATGGAGGTTCTGACATCGTCGTGAAGGAAGTGACAATAGCCCGGCTGGTCGACAAAGGCGAAGGCATTTCAGCAGAATCAGGGCAGCTTGTTTCGGTGATATTGTCCTCGGGTGATGCAGCTCGGATCGCAGAATTCGCCGGGATGCCGATCAGCTTTGCGATTCTTCCGGACTGATTCTCTGGTGGGTCCCTGATGGCCCATCAATGACTTCTCGATGACGCGGGACTGACGTCGCAATGCCGGTTAGAGCCGTATTCGCCGGGATCTTTCGCGTCAGAATAGCGTGCATGTCTTCGGCGTGTAGACGAGTTACCTGTGTGTATCATGTAACGGTAATAGAAGATTTTCACATCGCATTATTGTTTACAAATACGCCGAAAGGGTGCCTCTAATGCTTAAAGGATTCAGAGACTTCATTCTCCAGGGGAATGTCGTCGAACTCGCAACTGCGGTGATCATCGGCGGCGCCTTCACAGCAATCGTGACGGCCTTCTCCGACAAGATCATCAACCCGCTCATCGCCGCTGTCGGCGGTGCGGAAGGACCTGCTCTGTCCTTCCAGATCAAGGAGAACGTCCCCGAGACGACCATTGATCTGGGCGCCGTGATCACAGCAGCGATCAACTTCCTGATCGTCGCCGCCATCGTCTACTTCATCATCATCGTCCCGATGAACAAGCTCAACGAACTGCGCAAGCGCGGAGCACCCGAGGAAGAAGTTCCTCCGACCACCGAGGACCTCCTCGGCGACATCCGCGAAATCCTCCGGACTCAGGCGGCCACCACCGCCGGTGGCCCGGGCGAAGGCCCTGCCAGCACGGCCGGCCCGTTCGACGACACCGAGTCGACCGAGCCCCCGCGCCACTGATTCGCACAAGCGTCACGAAGGCCCGTTTCCCCCGTGGGGAAGCGGGCCTTCGTCATGGTCGGGCGCAGTAGTTCAGGTCCCTCAGCCGCTCACTTCTCGAAGTGGGCACGCCTCAAGGTGGGCGCACACTGCCGCCGGATCACCAGTGCGGAGGTTTCTGCGATCTGTAGTAGTCGGCGCTGAAGCCTCCGGCCTCGGTCTCGGCTTCATTGCGCAGCGTGGCCCGGTACTTGCGCAGCACTGCCTCAAGACGGGCTTCCTTCTGCTCAGCGGTTTCGTGCTCGCCCTCGGATGGTGTCTCGAGGTCGTCGTCACTCATCTCGCAGTGAGTCATCCTCGCGCGGCTCGACATCGGCCGCACGCGGACGCTTCCTCTCCGCATCCTGGTCACGAGTCGGCGTCGTGTGCGCATCGGCGGTGGGCTCGGAAGATTCCAGCGGGCTTGTCGTCGTGTCTGCGGACGCATCCTCGGTGTCTGCGGGCGCCTGGGTCCTGTCTCCGAGGGCATCCCGTTCGACGGGGCCGGGCACCTGATCGTTGCTTGCGGTCTCGATCAGACCGGCCTGACGCAGCTCATCGGCCCGGATCTTTCCCGTGTCGAAGGTGGGCACGACCTCGTCCTCCATGGGACTGTGCTGCTGAGATTCGGGCACCAGCACCTCGGCGCCGGTGACTCGCTTGGCCTGTGTATGCCGTTGACGGTAACGGTCAACGGCGGCCTGGAGCTGGGAGTCACCGCGGGTGGAGCTGCCTTTCTGCGCCAGTGCCGTGCGGAGCAGATCCTTGATCTCCCCGTCACCGCGGACGACGGAATCGGACTGAACCCAGTCGATCATTGCGTCAAGGCCGGAGTCCGAATACTTGTGCATGGGCAGGCCCGGCACCAGTTTGGGTCGGCTGCCGGTACGGCCGACGACCACGGAGGCCGCACGTGCCGCGTTGAGGACGGCCTGCGGGCTCATCTTCTCCACCGTGGACTTCCACGCACCGAAGATCTTCTCAGTCTCCGTCTGCGGATCGACGAAGGCATCGGTGGACCACACGCGCATGAACTTCCACCCGCGACGGGCCAGCTGCTCGGGCACGACGCGATCGCGCTGGCGCAGGCTTCGGACCGAAGCGTATTCGGGCCCGTCTCCGGCGACGGCGATGATCATGCCGTGTTCGTCCTCGGTCGAGTTCGCCACGGCCAGATCGATGCCGTTGTAATGTTCGTGAGCGACCACGCCGAGCTGCAGCAGACGGTCGGCGATGTCGTTGAAGAGAGGGTCGTAGATCTCACCGTGTGGCCCCGGCTGCCTCATGCCTCCGGCGGCGACCTCGTCGAGGATCCGTGGGAGCAGGACCGCTCCCCCGGTGAGCCGGTGCGTCTCGAAGTCATCGGATTCGATGCTCGAGACCACGGTGAGACGTTTGCGTGCCCGGGTCATCGTCGCTGCGAGGATCCGTTCGCCGTCGGGACCCGAGAGTGCCCCGAAGTCGTGGATGACTCGGCCGTGGACGGTCCGTCCGTAGCCGAAGGTGAAGATCACGGCGTCGCGGGACATGCCCTGGACTCGCTCGGCATCGGTGACGACGAAGGGTTCTTTGCTCGAATCGTTGAAGAATGCCGCCACGTAGGGCAGGTCCTTCATGGCCCGGGAGATCGCGGTGGCCACGCGCTGGGCTTGATGTGCGGTGAGCGCGACGACGGCCAAGGACTCGCGGGATCGGTTGCGTGCGTGTCTGAGCACGAGCTCGACGACCCGTTTGACCTCGGCATCGGGGCTCTCGACACGGCCGGTGCCGATATCGGTTGGGCCTCTGCCGTCAGCGACATAGGAGAATTCGAGCCCGGTGCCCTCGCCTGTGTGGGCGGTCGGCATCGTCGTGATCGTCGAATCGTAGAAGTGCCGGTTCGCCAGATCGATGAGTCCGACCGGTGACTGCCGGTAGGAGTTCGACAGTTCCATACGAGGCAGGAACTCGCCGAGGCGCTCCTGGACTGAGCTCGGATGATTCCCATCGTCCATGCCCCAGCGATCGACCGCGATTGAGAACGGGCGCGGTCCGAGCAGGCGGGAGTCGCCCAGGGATATGACCTGTCGGGCGCGGGTGATGGCCGGGACCACGTCGGGGACCGACAGACGTCCGGCATCGGCGATGACCACGGCATCGAAGAGCGGCAGTGCGGAGAAGAGCTCAGGCACGGTGTAGGGGCTGGCCATCCAGACCGGTGCCAGAGTGGTGAGCAGTTCTGGGGCCCGCGTCGACATGGTCTGCACCGAGGTGTGCGGGGACAGCAGCTCCTGCTTGATGACACCAGCGGAGATCGGGTCGTTGTCGATTCCCCGCTTCCATGCCTGTGCATGGTTGTAACGCAGGCGACCAGCGCCCGCTGCGACGAAGGCACGGTCGTTTTCACGGAAGCCTTCGGCCACCTGATGCAGTTCGGCACCGTCGTGGCGGCCCACCTGTGGATCTTCACTGGCCATCCGCTGCAGAACCGATGCCCAGTAGGCTAGGTCGAACTCAGGTCCGACCAAGGTGGTGTCGACCTTGCGACGACGCAGATCCGTGAGCAGATCAGACAGTCCCTCGTCGGTCAGCTCACGCTGGAGTCGGGACCGCTCCGGCAGTTCGGCCAGATTCTCCGAGTCACGACCCATGGCTTCGGTGCGTGCCTGCAGCTCCTCGATGAGCATGAGGCCCAGGTCGCCGCCGTCGGGGGTGGTCTCCAAAATCGGTGCGATCTTGGCAACGTCGGCCTCAACGGTCTGCAGGATCGCATCGGCCTCGAGGACGCCGCGCGGGATCTGCGGACGACCGTCGTGGCCAGCCAGATCCTCAAGCACGATGCGCTGGGAACGGACGTCGATCAGCGCCGCGTGCAGGTCGGAGACGTCAGCGCCTGGACGGAGGAACTCGTTCGCGGCCTTCTTCTGACGCTTGCGCTGGAGCATGCCCATCTCCACGCCGGCCTCGGCGCGGTATTCTGAGCTGCCTGTTGCTGCGATGAGATCATCGAGGCGGTGGTCGTAGATGTCGGGGGCGAAGTTATCGAGGGTCGTGCGCACCCGCAGAAGCACCTTGATGGCGCGTGACCAGTCATTGAGGTTGCGGCGCGGGTTCAGTTTGGCCTTGGACAGGACCGGTTCGACAGACTTGACCAGGTCGGGAATGGTCCGACCGAGACGTTCGGCAACAGTGCGCGCAGCTTCGGCCTCTTCGACAGATTTGAGGTCGGCACCGAACCAGACGGTGTCCTCGACGTCGAGGGTGAAGGCACCCAGTGACGCCAGTTCGCTGAGCTTTCCGCGCAGCGCATCGCGACGGTCATCGCTGGCGCCGAGAAGGTCCTCACCGAACCGGACAGGAGTCTGAGGAGAATCCTCGCCGGAGGTCAGTTCCGCCAGATGCTGCATCGTCTCGTAGACCGACACGTCCCAGGGCTCACGACGACGATGCAGTGAGGACACGTGCTCGTTGAGCGTCTCGCGCTGTTCGTTGAGTTCGTTGAGCAGACCGGACAGGTCCGGGCGCTCGGCTCTCTCGGCCGAACCGATGAGGCCGACGAGCTGCTTCCTGATCGCACCGGTGCCCTGACGGGTGTCGACGGCGAATTCAGAGAGCCCGACCTCACCGAGGCGGGAGGAGAAGTCGTCGAGAGCATCGGCGGTCTGCGCCAGGAAGAGCACGCTCTTGCCGGTGTGGGCCAGGGTTGTGGCGACCGCGACGGCGACCTGTGTGGCACCGGTCCCGGGAGGGGTGTCAACGACGACGGACTGTCCGGAGACTGCGGCGTCGACGACGGCCTGCTGATCACCGTCGACGTCGATGACGAGGAACTCTTCCTGAGGTTTGCGATCAGGAAGTGGTGTGACGGGCTCCTTGAGTGCAGCCGGAACGACCTCGTCCTCGTCGGAGTCAGGTGTCTCTGTACCTGCGGCTGCGTCCTTGTCCAGGCCGGATGCAGTGGCAGCGACCGGCGGCTTGGTGCCTGATTTCTCGGCATCTGCAGTGTCGGCATCGACGGTCGGTTCGGACTTCGCAGTTCCGGTTTTGGCGACATCCTCACGTCCGGAAGCTGTAGGCCCGTGAGCGGTCGCGGAGGCAGCTTCTTTGCCCTGTGCTGCGGCAGACTCAGGTTTCTTGGCCGTGCCTTTGTTCTCGGCCGTGCTCTTGCTTGTGCCCAGGTCTGAGGGGGTGCCGGAATCGCTCTCAGCAGCCTTCGCCGAAGCCTGTTCGTTCGCAGTCTTCTCAGCAGTTGAGCTGGTGGAGGCCGACGGTGTTTTGTCGGATTCGCTGCGGCTCGCCTCGGAGCCGACGGCAGTCGACGTGTCATCGGCGATTGCCACAGTGTCGTCAGCAGGTGTGGCGCCAGCAGACGTGGTGTCGGCAGGTGTGGCGCTGGCAGATTTAGTGTCGCCCGAGGCAACGTCGTCAGCGGAGGTGGTGTCTTCCGGCTTAGCGTCGCCCGACTTGGTATCGACTGGCTGAGTGACGCCAGGCTTGGCGTCCTTCGGTGCCGCAGCCGCAGATGCGGAGGAGCCTGAAGTCTCACCCGCAGTCGCGGTTCCGGTTCGATCCGCTGCAGCCCCTGGCAGGGAGCCGTCCGTGATCGGAACCGTGGGTTGTGAGAACTCATCGTCGTCGGCAGTCGCCGGATCATGCTCAGATGAAGCCTGAGTGTTTCGACTACCCTGCTCGTCGGAGACGGCAGCGTCGCTCTGACGGGTGCCATGCTGGCGTGGGGTCGGTGAGTAGGACGGGCCGCCCAGTGCGCCGCGCACCTCTTCGTCCCCGGCGAGGGCGCGGAGGATCGGGTGCTGAGTGGGCAGATAGTCGGTGGTGAATGGGCTCGCAATGTTGGCGAACGTCGACACCACGAAGCGGTGGTTGATGCGCAGACCGGGCACGGACTGCGCAAGGTCACGGAGGCGATCAAGCGCAGGACCCGGATCGAAGCCGTGTGGTCCGCCCGTGGCATCGACCCATTCGTCAACGGGTACCTCGAGGTCGTAGACCTCAGACAGGTGCTGGACCAAGGCGGGGTTGATCATGATCCCGTCGCCGAGCACGATTTCGAAGTCCTCGACGCGGGAACCGCGGGGAACGAGCGTGACATGACGCATCACGATCGGTGCGTTGAACTTGTACGTGGAGTCCTTCTCCGTCCACGAGGCGAAGCCGATCGCCAGGTGTGCGGCCTGAATTCCGCGTTCGTTATCGAGCTGCTCGGCCTTCGATCGGATCGATTTCGCACGGCGGCGTGCGTCGGCGAGGACTTCGTGGTCACGAACCAGGCTGGAGAGTCGCGTGGCGCGACCGGCCAGGAGCTGGGCTAGCCCAGAGGGATGTGCTCCGGAGAGATCGATGCTGCCATCACGCGAGTCCCGGAAATGGAGCATGGTGTCGCGACCGCCCAGATGGGCAGCCTGCTGTTTCCACTCGGCGTAGACATCGTCGAGTTCTGGGAACTGATCGTCAACAACGGAATCTGGCACACTTCGACCCTAACGAGAAACTACACATAATAGGTGCTGGCACACCGTGAAACATCCAGGTTTCTTCTACGCTACACTTGGTGGTCGTGGTTGAAGAAGGCCACATCGCCCCCGTAGCTCAGGGGATAGAGCACCGCTCTCCTAAAGCGGGTGCCGGCAGTTCGAATCTGCCCGGGGGCGCCATCACCACTGCGGATCAGGCCGATTCTCGGCCGCATACCCGCCTTCGATCGCCGCACATTGCGCACCTGCACTCAGGCCCATCGCATGGCATGGTCAATCTGCTTCATCGCATCGCATTCCCGGACCCGCCGCGGCAATCACCCTCACTCATCTGCGCCTGGTAATCGACGATACGGCGATGCCCGCGTGCGCCGTCGCATGTCCGAGTACACCCCTGAACTGCAACGACAATGGCCACCGGCACCCGAATGCCGAGAACATCGTCAACTCAACAAGACAATAATCCTTGCTGCGTCTATGCTGTCCAGGTGGGAGCGAGCGACGGCAAACCGCCTTGTGCCAAACCACGCGGAGTCGAAGGCCGATACCACGTGGCGCACCCCAGGAAGGACCAGAACATGCGGCAACTCCGCAGACGACTCCCCGTAGTCGGCACAACGATTGCACTGATCGCCGGGAGCACTCTCCTTTCGTCTCCGGCAATGGCTGCGCCCGAACTCGGCCCCCAGCTCAGCGCATACGAGGGCGAACCAGACTTCACCGGCGTCACCACAAACCCTGAGACTGACAACCAGGGCGGCGTCGACAATGCCACCATGTACGGTGCCTACATTCCATCGTCGGGTGTCCTCTCCGGCAACCGTGTCTGGTGCATCGACCGGGGCCTGAACCAGCCCATGGGCAACGGCTACGACGAAAGTGGAAGATCATCGGTCGAAGCCCCCGAGCTGGCCTATATCCTCGCGAAGTGGGACGAGCCCCGCGACGACCAGGCCGATCAGATGGCTCATGACATGGCAATCGGCGAGCACGTACACAGCTCTGATGAAATAGACCACCGCGATATTCTCGAGGACCGCAGTCTGCAAGAGGTCACCGATGGCATCGGGTGGAACGAGGACTCTCAGAATCTCAAGGACATCGGCGCGGACGCGTTCTACGATGACGTACTTCCCGACGCATACGACCTCTCGGCACTCATGGGCGACGAAGCCGCGAAGTATGCCGGAGACGGCACCTATAAGGCCGAAGTCACCATTGACGAGGACTCATCGGCTGCGGTTGTCTCGCTGGTCAACTCCGAGGGCGTCAGCGTTCCCGGATTCCACGGTGAGCTCACTGTCGACGGCGCCAAGCCTGAGACGACGGAAATCACATCCGACACATCGTCGGTCGAGGTGCCCCTCGATTTCACCGACGACGTTCCCGATGTCTCTGTATCAGTGACCTTCTCGGGAATGCCGACTGGTTCGGTCACCCAGTGGAACCCCAAGGACTTCGACGCTGATGAATATGATCGTGCGAGCCTGCAAGCTGTCGTTGAGGGGCAGGAGACAACGGTCCAGGCATCGGATTCCTACCAGGGCCTCTACACCCCGAAGGTATCTTCGCAGGTCTCGGTCGAAGAGATCACTGAGCTCCCGGCCAAGGTCACTGACAAGGTTCGCCTGGACCACTGTGCACCGGGTGAAACCATCGAAGATGCCAAGGTCGAGGTGTATGCCGAAGACGGAACCGTCACTCAGTCCAAGACTGCCCCCGAGGATGCGGAACTGATTGAAACCTTCACTCCCGATGTCACCTGTGAGGAAGACGGGACCGTCGATTTCGAGACCGACGAGCTCACACTCGATGCCGACTTCGTGAAGCCCGGCGAAGAGAAGTCTGTGACATTCGTGGCCTCGGCTCCTGCCTCCGAATCGAACGAAGCCTTCTCTCATGATTACGGTGTGCCCTCGGAGACCGTGGAAATCGCCATTCCCGAGGCCGATAAGCCAGACGACAACCCGGTAGTGAAAACCGGTGCGTACGTTGACTCGGCCGACGCCGGACCCAATTGGAACCTCCTCGGCGGCATCGGACTTCTGACCGTGGCCGGAGAACTCATCATCGGTGCACTTCGGCGTCGCATGACGGGCAACTGACGATTCAGTCATGACTCGGTGGCGGCCACTGCTTCGGTGGCCGCCACCGACATATGAAAGGAACCCATGACGGCACGAATATTTCGTGACTGGTGGTCCGTCCCCGCCGCAGTTGTCATCATTGCGCTCATCTGCTCAGGTGCATGGATGCTCACCCATGGCCTCACCGACGAACAGAGCACCGCCGGGAGTCAGGCCGATGTTCAGCTTGAAGAGCCCCCAAGCGAAACCGACGTCGAGGCGATGCAGATCGAAGCCCTCGACGGAGAATTCCAGATCCCTTCTGTCGGACTTGATACCGGGCTGGAGACAATGTCCGAGGTCAACGGTGCGATCAATCCCCCCGGGCTGCGCAATGGCTACGTTGTGCGTAATCACGGCACTCCCGACCACCCCGAACGCGGCACGACCTATGTCGCCATCCACTCCGTACAAGGAGCCGAGCTGCCAGGAAACACACTCATCGATGTCGATGCAGGAGAGCCGACTGTCGAAAAGGGTGAGTCGATCACTCTCCAGGACCGCGACTACACGGTGACCGACGCCTACACTGTGCCCAAGGCTGATATCTCCGGTGATGATCGTGTGTGGGCCGATGAACCCGGCCGCCTCGTCATTCTCACGTGCCTGCAGCGCAGCTCCGGTCGATCAGCCGACAACGTCGTCATCGAGGCGATCGCTGACCGGCGATGACCAACCGAGCCGAAAGGCGAGGCAGCGGTCCCAGTATCACAGCCCCGGCTCGGGAACCTCGCCATCGTGTCGACGCTTGTTATGGTCGCGGGTGACGCGGACGACCATCGTCGGGCACTGCGAATACGGCAGAACCGACTGCGAGGTCGAACCCAGGAGCAGTCCCGCAAAGCCGCCGCGTCCGCGAGAACCGATGACAAGCACCTCGGCGGTGTCTGAGGCCCGGACGAGCACCTCGGCGGGCTGACCGTCGAAGAGGGTCCAGGTGACGTCGAGGTCTGCGAACTCCTCCTGCAGGCGCTGCTTGGCTACGACGAGCTTGTCGGCTCCTTCATTGACCAGTCGCTCGAGGTCCGCTGTGCTGGGCAGCCATTCCGGGCCGATCACTGTCGTGGTGATGACGGCGACGATGTGCAGCGGCGATCCACGGCGCACAGCCAGTCGAGCAGCCTTCCACAGCGCGGGAGACTCAGCCCCTAGGGAATCGACTCCGACAACGACCTTGCCATCGAAACGCAGCCCTTCGATGGCGTCGACATTGGGGTCGGGTTCTTCGACGACGATGCCGTCCTGGCGGATGGGCCGGGAGGATGTGGGGTGAGCGGTCCTTTCCACATCTGGCTGCCACGAGGCTGGAACGACCACGGTCGCGCAGGCGGAGTGGGCTGGCAGTGCGCTGGAGACGGTGCCGAGCAGGCGTCCGGCGAATCCCCCGCGTCCGCGTGAGCCGACGACGGCCAGGCTCCCCGATTTCGATTCGTCGATGAGGACACCGGCGGCGTCGCCGATCTCAATGACGGCTTCGACGGGCACACCGGCGGCCTTCACCTCGGCGGCGGCTTCTTTGAGTGTGTTGGTCACTGCCGCACGGATTGAGGTGTCATCGATCGGGACATAGGAGACGTCGATCGCAGCCGCAGCCACGCTGGGGATCGTGTAGGCACCGACGAGGCGGATCGGCTTGTCCAGATATTTCGCTTCGCGGATCGCCCATGCCAGCGCATTGCGGCTGGGTGGCGAACCGTCGATGCCGACGATGACGGCGTCGGGTTCCCCTGGGGGTGTTGTTTCGGCGTTCTGGGGTCGGTCCTGCTCGTTCATAGCAAGCTCCTCATCTTGAAGTGAACTTCTCTCGCTTCCACCCTAAATCAGAATCGATCGCAGGCCTGGGCCTATGTCACATCGTTATCCGAATTGCGTCTCAGTGCGGACACCACGACGACCAGCTGGAACGATGCCTGTCTCAGGCGGCTTTGGAGAGCTCCAGGAACGGTCGCCACTGCTCGACCGGTTTGTCGATCCCGCGCATCCAGAATTGACCTGTTCGCGGCTCCTGGGGGTGGAAGCTGAGCTTCCACCCGATCTCCGCCAGTGACCTGTTGCCTTTGCGGTTGTTGCATTCGCGGCAGCAGGCGACGAGGTTCTCCCAGCTGTTGACTCCGCCGCGGGAGCGGGGAACGACATGGTCGACGGTCGTCGCAGGCTTCGCGCAGTAGGCACAGCGGTGATTGTCGCGCCGGAGCACTCCCCGTCGGGAGAGTGAGACTCGACGGTCATGGGGCGGCCGCACATACCGTGTGAGCAGAATGACCGATGGCTGGTCGAGGTTCAGGTGCTCGGATCTCACTGGAACGTCCTCGGCGGCCAGAACCGTCGCCTTGCCCGTCAGCACCAGGACTACGGCCCTGGTGAACGGAACGATCGACAGTGGTTCGTACCCGGCATTCAGCACAAGAGTCTTCATATCCCGCCCCTCATCTTCGTGTGAGTGTGGTTCCGGTCGATCGACACGGGCCCTGGGAACGCAAAAGGCGCTGTGCCGCAGCACAACGCCTTGAAAGAAGGGACAGACACAGATATGTACTCCGCGCCAGAAACTGGAGCGGCTATTCGTACTATTCGACTGTGGCCCATCTGATTCCCCATCACTTACGCCAAACTCAATCTTATTAAGACTAACGCCGACTCTCCCCTGTGACCGAATTCATACCGCTCGCGTCACGGATTCTTTCACTGTCGTTCACTTTTCAGGGCCGTGAGGACCGGTGTCGAGGCTGGCACCACAGGTGCGTTGCGGGAAGTTGATGCAATCGGGTACGCAAAAACTCCCCGTCTGGCTCGAGGACCGTCGAGCCGGGCGGGGAGTTTCTGTGTGTGAACTGGATCAGAGAACGCGGATGAAGGTGACGTTGCCCATCCAGCTGTAGCTGCGCTTCGAGGTGCCTGAACCTGGGGAACCGGCATCGTACATCTGTCCGCCACCGGCGTAGATGCCGACGTGGCCTGGGTGCCAGATGAGGTCACCGGGCTTGGCCTCCGACTGGGAGACGACCTGGCCAGCGGCCTTCTGTGCGCCCGAGCTGCGAGGCAGGTTCACGCCGACCTTGCTATAGACCCACGAGGTGTAACCGGAGCAGTCCCAGCCGCTCTGCGAAGTTCCACCGTAAACATATGGAGTGCCGACGCCCTTGGCAGCCCAGCCCATGACCTGCTCGGCCTTGGAGCCGTCGATCGAGCCGGCATCGTCGGACCCGGAGTCCTTGCTCTCGCTCTTGTCCTTGTCACCGGAATCCGAGGAACCGGCGGTCGGAGCATCAGCGGAGTCATCGTCTGAAGTGTCTTCAGCGGTCTCAACGGGCTTTGGTTCTGGTTTTGGTGCAGCTTTGGCGGTGACGGTCTGGACGTCGGCGCTGAAGGATGAATCCTGCTTCTTGTCCTTGTCCTGGTCTTCGTCGCCAGCAGTGACGGTCGCCGTCTGGTTCTTGTACTCAACCTGGGTGTGAGCCTCTGACTCGGCGGAGACTGCGACGTTCTCGTCGGCTCCCTGTCCTGCTGCCGGAAGGACGGCTGCGGTGAGCAGTCCACCGCTGGCAGCAACGACGGCTGCACGGCGTCCGAAGACGGCGGAGTTGGCATTCAGGATTTCGGTCAGTTCGGTCAATGGTGTCTTGACCTTGGCTTCAGCGGCGCGGCGGCCATGCTGCTTAGTTGCCACGTTTCCCTCTCGTCACCTATTGGAAGAAACCCAACCGCCACTCTCGGTCCTCAGAGATATCACATCGAGCGTGGCGTGCGGCTCTCGATGCAAAGTCGCCACTTTCGTGAACGACCTCCACAACTGTAACTAATCAGTGACCGATTGTCACGTTTCTGTCACGAACCACGGGGGAAACACCTGAGGTTTTCCATAAAGGTGCAGGTCAGAGGCGTGAATTCCCGATAAATCTTCGTAACATTTGCTCGTTATACGACACGGCCCAGGGAGCGATCTGACGCTCTCTGGGCCGTGTTCGGCGATGCTTTGTAACAAACTGGCCCGAGTCGAGACCTTTGACCGTAACCGGCAACGTTTCGTGACCGTGACCGCGCAGTCTCGTGACCGTGACACCGCAATGCCTCGGCAGCCGGGCTCACATCTCGGCCGGGCTCACTCCCTGGCCAGGTTTACTTCTTATAGGCGAATACGTGCGAGGCGGTATCCAGCGGCAGATCGAGCACGTCCTGCGCACCGGGGACCTGAACAGTGATGTACTCACCGTTGCGTGAGATCTCGACATCACTCTCGGGCAGGACGCCTGCGACCTGGAACTGCTGCAGCAGATGGATGTCGACCTGGAGTGGTTCTGCCAACCAGGCGATCCGAAGCTCCTTCGCTCCGTCGCGAGCCACTGCGGTCGCCAGATCGACGACCTCCGTGCCGTTGTTCAGCTTTCCACCGATCACGTCGAGACCGGGGATCGGATTGCCATACGGGCCCGAGGCGATCTCGGGGAGCAGGGTGACGAGCTTACGTTCGACCTGCTCGCTCATCACGTGTTCCCACCGGCATGCCTCGTCGTGGACGAGTTCCCACTCGAGTCCGACGACGTCGGCGAGGAGTCGTTCTGCCAGCCTGTGCTTGCGCATCACCTCGGTGGCGATACGACGCCCCTCTGCCGTCAGTTCCAGGTGTCGGTCATTGCTCACATGCAGCAGACCGTCGCGTTCCATGCGCGCCACAGTCTGTGAAACGGTGGGACCGGAGTGATCCAAACGTTCAGCGATGCGAGCTCGCAACGGCACGATCGACTGCTCCTCAAGCTCGATGATCGACTTGAGGTACATCTCAGTTGTATCAATGAGGTCGTTCACTTCAGACCAGCCACTCCACTCTTCGTCTTCAGGCCCATTCGACCATTTCAGGCGTTCTCAGCCTCAATCCTATCCCGCGTACACATGATCACGTGCCTTCAAGCAGAGTTGAAGTCCACCGGCTCGTGTGATCCGAGGCCCTCATTCAGTGCATTGCCGCCGGCCTCGCCTGTCGTAGTCACCCTGTCTTCCGGATAACGCTGGCGGCACGACGAATATTTCAGCAAGACCCCGGTTAAGACCCCACTCGAGACGGAGCCCGGATCAGGGGTAGAGGCGAACCGGACTCCACTCTTCCGCCCGGGAGAGATCTGCAGGTTCGTGGCTGCCGTCGGCACGGCGGAAGACCCACCTGTCATGGAACCGGTTCTTCTGCCCCTGCCAGAACTCGATCTCGAAGACACGGACCCTGAACCCGCCCCAGTGCTCTGGTCGGGGCACGTCCTTGTCCTCATACTCCGCCAGGGCGGCATCGTATTCTGCCTGCATCTGCTCCCGACCGCTGACCGGCTGGGACTGCTTCGAGACGGAGGCTGCGATCTGTGATCCGCGGGGGCGCACGGCGAAGTAGGCGTCGGAGTCCTCGGGGGCGGCCACCTCGGCGAGGCCCCTGATCCTGACCTGCCGTTCCATATCCTGCCAGGGGAAGTTCACGGCCACCCTGGGATCGGCGCGCAGCTGCCGGCCCTTGGCAGAGTCATAGTCGGTGAAGAACATGAAACCGGTTTCGTCGATGCCCTTGAGCAGGACGATCCGCGAGGAAGGACCCCACTCGTCGAGGGTCGAGACCGTCATCGCGTTCGGTTCCCGCACGTGGCCGGCGGCCTCGTCGTACCACTGTCTGAACAGCTCCAGCGGCGAGACCTGGGGATGGTCGAAGGTCGGTGACTCGTAGGACTTCCGCGTCTGCGGCAATCGGTCGACTGGCTCACTCATACCTTCACTCTACGGCGACCCAGTGACACAACGCTCGCGCAGATACAGACATGGCGATGCCGACTCGCCGAGGCCGACATGACTCAAGATGACGGTGCCGGCCATCGGGCACAGGTAGGTGCGTCGTAGACTGTCGTGCGTGACTGCCACGAATATAGAGATCCCAGACGAACTCCTGCCCGCCGACGGACGCTTCGGCGCCGGTCCGGCCCGCATCCGCAAAGCCCAGATCGAGGCGCTGAATTCTGCCGCCGCCGATGTGCTGGGCACCAGCCACCGCCAGGCACCCGTGAAGAACCTGGTCGGGCGCATCCGCACCGGCCTGGCCGAACTCTTCAACCTGCCCTCCGGCTACGAGGTTGTCCTGGGCAACGGCGGCTCCACCGCCTTCTGGGACGTCGCCGCCTTCGGGCTGGTGCGCGAACGCGCCGCCCACGCGACCTTCGGCGAATTCGGTCAGAAGTTCGCCAAGGCCACTGACGAGGCCCCGCATCTGCAGGATTCCCTCATCCTCAAGGCCGAGCCCGGCACCTCCGCCGTCCCCTCCCCTGCTGCCCTCGCCGAGGCGACAGGCAATTCCGATGTCACGGCCGACGTCTATGCTTGGCCGCACAACGAGACCTCGACCGGTGTGGCCACCACGATCACGCGTCCCGAGGGCATCGACGAGGATTCGCTTGTCGTCATCGACGCCACCTCGGGTGCCGGCGGTCTGCCCGTCGACATCACCGCGACCGACGTCTACTACTTCGCGCCGCAGAAGAACATGGGCTCCGACGGCGGCCTGTGGGTGGCGATCATGTCGCCGAAGGCCATCGCCCGTGCCCAGGAGATCAAGGACTCGGGGCGGTGGATTCCCGCATCGCTGGATCTCGTGACCGCGATCGAGAACTCGCGCAAGGACCAGACCTACAACACTCCTGCTGTGACGACCCTGGTGCTCCTGGCTGAGCAGATCGATTGGATCAACGGCAACGGCGGCCTCGAGTGGGCCACCGCTCGCACCCGTGAGACCTCCGGTTTCGTCTACGACTGGGCCGATGCCGCCGAGGTGGCTCATCCCTTCGTGGAGAACCCTGAGGATCGCTCGTCGGTCGTGACAACCATCGACTTCGACGATTCGGTCGATGCGGCCCTCGTCGCCTCGGTGCTGCGCAACAACGGCATCGTCGACGTCGAGCCCTATCGCAAGCTGGGCCGCAACCAGCTGCGCATCGCGACCTTCGTCTCCGTCGATCCCGAGGACGTCAAGGCGCTGTTGGCCAGCATCGACTTCGTCATCGACGCCCTGGCCTGATACCTCGGGCGGCTTAGGCGCCAGCTAGGTGAGCACCAAGTGGTTCGGCGCCAGCTGCTTCGGCGCCCAATGGTTAGGTGCCGTTCCCGGCAATAGCTTTCAGCACCCCGCACCCGCAGTGTCTCAACACCCCGTTGCAACGAGGCGTTTTAGAGCTGCGAGGGCGGGGTGCTGAACTATCTGTAGGCGAAGCAGCTCACGGGAGGACGTGCGACGACCGGTGCGTGATGCGGTGGAAAGAACCCGCACGAGGCCCCCGTCCCCCGCTCCTCAGCCGAGGAAGTGGATGAGGTTTCCGATGCCGAAGGTGATGGCTGCCAGCAGCGCAAGCAGGAATTCGAGGGCGGTGCCGATGCCGATCGCCTTGAGTGATTCCCAGCTGGAGTCCCGGGCCTCTTTCGCCTCTTTGAGCCGCAGGTATTCGGCGAGGTAGAGGCCGGCGATGAAGCCGATCGGCAGACCGACGACGGGGATCACGAAGAATCCGATGATGCCGAGGAGACCTGCCAGCAGCACGGACTTGTTGGGGACCTTCATCGCCTTGAGTTTCCTGCCCGTGAGCACCAGGGAGGCGCTCATACCGGCGGCGACGAAGACAGCGACGATGGCGAAGATGATCCAGGCCATCGGCCCACCGATGACGATGGCCCACACCAGCACGGCGATCGCGATAAGGATGGAACCCGGCAGCACGGGCAAGATGATGCCGAGGCAGCCGACGAGGATCGCCAATCCGACCAGCACCGAGGTGAGAATGTCCGCGTTCACTGTGTGTCCGATCTGTTGCTCATAGGGTTTTTCATATTAAGGGACCAAGTTCTGCGCAGCACTCAGGATGGCAGACGCCTGCCGACCTGCCCCTCACGAGGGTCCGGCCCGACCTTCATGAGCGTCCGGCCCGACTCTCATGGCCGTCCGTGATAGCTCACGTGGAGACGGATGCGTGATTTGGGGTCGTAGTGCAGCCGCAGGTTCTTCGCCACGATCATCCACACCAGCCCGACTGCGAAGGCGATGATCCCCGAGGCGGCCCCAACGACCATCGCCATCCGTGGTCCGTACAGGTCGGCGACCCACCCTGCCAGCGGCGCACCGATGGGGGTGCCGCCCATGACGACGGCGGCATAGATCGCCATGACCCGACCGCGATAGTGCGGTGGGGTCGTCGTCTGCACATAGGCGTTGGCCGAGGTCATCATCGTCAGCGATGCGAAGCCGACCAGCACAAGTGAGGCTGCGAAGACGTAGTAGTTGGGGATCAGGGACGCTGTCCCGACTGCGAGACCGAAGCCGCCTGCGGCACCGAAGATAAAGCGCAGCCTCGGCTTCTCCCGCTTCGCCGAGGCCAGCGCCCCTGTCACCGATCCGATCGCCATGACGGAGTTGAGCAGACCGAAGCCGGAGGCGTCCTTGCCGAACTCGATTCGGGCCATCGTGGCGGTGTAGATGTTGAAGTTGAACCCGAAGG
This sequence comes from Brevibacterium aurantiacum, assembly GCF_900169065.1. Lineage (GTDB taxonomy): Bacteria > Actinomycetota > Actinomycetes > Actinomycetales > Brevibacteriaceae > Brevibacterium > Brevibacterium aurantiacum. Next base: position 97,417 of record NZ_FXZB01000003.1, read on the forward strand.
TCGCAACGATGAAGAGCACGACGAGCACGATCGTCACATCGGGACGTTGGCGCAGGTATTTGAATCCGCCCAGGATCCCACCCGTGCCCCGGCGACTCGATGGGTGAAGTCGGGTCTGATCCAGCCGGATGAGCACCGTCAGGGTCGCGGCGAACCCGAGCCCGCTGATGAGGAACACCGGCCCGGCACCGATGACCGCGGTGAGGACACCGGCGACCGCGGGACCGATCATGCGGGCACCGTTGAATGATGCGGAGTTAAGGCTCACCGCATTGGGGAGCAGCTTCTCACCGACGAGTTCGGAGACGAAGGCCTGCCTGGCGGGGTTGTCGAGGGTGGCCAGGATGCCCAGGGCCAGAGCCGTCAGGTAGACGTGCCAGAGTTCGATGGCGTCGGTGATGACGAGCACGAACAGCAACAGGCCCACGGCCCCCAACAGTGTCTGGGTGACCATGAGCAGTCTGCGCTTGGAGAACCTGTCGGCGATCGCTCCCGCGAAGGGGAACATGATGAGCTGTGGGCCCATCTGCAGCGCCATGGTGATGCCCAGGGCCGAGGCATTGTTGTTCGTCAGGTAGGTGAGGACGATCCAGTCCTGGGCCGTCCTCTGCATCCACGTTCCGGTGTTCGAGATCAGGGCACCGGCGAACCAATGTCGGTAGTTCGGTTCTGCCAGTGACCGGAACGTGTGGGCCATCGAGTGTGTCAGCCCTCCTGGAACTCGAGTTCGCCGACGGAGTAGTCATCGACAACGGCCTCGGCAGGCTCTGTGCTCTGTTTGCTGACGTCGGTCTCAGAATGGGCTCCGCACCCGAAGTCGAGTGCGACGACCTTGCCGTCGGCCGGGGACCAGCCGTTGGCGCAGACGCCGAACTTCTGCCGCAGCGATCCCGCCAACGGCATCAGGTAACCGCAGCTGGAGCAGTGCGCCGAGGCCTTCGCCGCGAACTCAGACTCCGCGCCGGTCTCCGACTCGGCCCACCTGGTGGCCGCCGAGGAGATGCCCTCGGTTGAGAGGACCCGACGACGGCCGAGCCCGAACTCAAAATTCGGAATCTCATCCAGATTGCCGTCAGAGGTCTCTTCGACCTGCTCGAACCCCTGCTGGAGGTTCGGATCGTCTTCAACCTTCGGCAGTGTGTCACGAGGAGTCAGATCGTCGGGTTCGAGCCGCTGTTCCCAGGGGACCCATTCCGGTGCGACGAGTGAGTCAGGACCGGGCAGCAGTGCGGTCTCGCAGACCGTGACTTTCTTGGCCCGGGGCGCACGAGCGAGCACTGCGATCCAGCGCCAACCACGGTAGGTCGGGTCGGTGCATGCGAAGTAATGGGTGACCAGGCGAGTGCCCTCGGCCAGTGTCCCCAGGTGATCTCCGACCACGGAGCTGCCGGCCACCTCGGTGATGGCGGAACGAGCGGTGTCGATCGCCGCAGCCAGCTGGGTGTCGAGGACGACCTTCTCAGACGTCGCACGCGGGGCCTTGGCCGGCTTCACCGGCGCCGACGAGTCAGCCTGAACCGGCGAGTCAGCCGAAGCAGGTGCCTCAGCTGCCGCAGACGCCTCAGCCTGGGCCGTCGTTTCAGCAACCGACGTCGCCTCTGTGGGCGCAGGGTCGTTCGTCGGCTCGGCACTCTGGCCGGCCATCCAATCACTGAAGAGTGATGACATCAGGACTCCAAATCGTCGGCAATTGCCCGCAGCAGCGAGGCTACCTTGTTCCCGTGGGAAGGATCCGGGTAGCGGCCGTGCTGCAGTCCGTTGTTGAGGTCATCGAGTACTTTGATGACATCTTCAACCATAACCGCCATGTCTTCGGCCGGACGTCGGCGGACCTTCGCAACCTTGGTCGGGCCCGACAGCAGTCTGGCCTTAAGCACCTGGGCTCCGCGGCGGGAATCGACCACATCGTAGTCGAGGCGGGTGCCCTTGGTGACCTCGGCGTCCTCGGGCAGGACCGAGGAGTGGAGGAAGGCCTGGGAGCCGTCCTCGGCGATGACGAAGCCGAAGCCCTTGTCGACGTCGAACCATTTCACGCGTCCGGTTGGCATGGTGTCCTTTCCTGTTGCTGCTCGTCGTTGGTGTTGCTCGTCGGTGTTGCTGTTCGTACTGGTCAAGCTCGTATTCGGTGATGCTCAGTGGTGCGGCGGCCTCGCTCGACCGTGTCTGTGGCTAAGTCTGCGTCTGCGTCTGCGTCTGTGGCTAAGTCTGCGTCTGTGCCGACGCCTGTATCGGCGCCTGTACCAGTGACCGCGCCAAGACCTGCATCTGACCCAGAGTCCGCGTCGCCGTCTGCGACCGCTCCTGCACTGACGCGATCCGGCATCCGATCCGGGTCAAGCTCCGGAACCTGCTCCGCGCCCGTCCTCGTGCGTGCCATCTCAGTGGTTCAACGTCACGATACTGTGCGAGATTCCGGCCGTGGCCACTCGATTCGCCCGGGACACGAACGCTGACTGCGGCCAACCTCGGCGTGGGTGCCGTCATGGTGGGAAAGTGCCCGACGCTGACTCAACGGCCACCCCGTCTCAGGCGTTTGCCTCAGCGGATGTGCGTGTGCCGTCGGCTGCGCCCGCGGCCGAGTTTCAGCTCTGGCCCACCTCGGTCTGTCTGCGTCTCAGTGCCGCTCTGACCAGGGCCACAGCGACCAAGGCGAAGGCGATCGGGAGGAGGATCATCGGCAGGTATGTCAGCAGGTGCGAGGGGGCGTAGCCCATCCAGGCCTGCCCCAGTACGCCGAGCAGCGCGACCGCTCCGACAATGGCGGCGGCAACGGCCACGACGACGATGGTCGAGTCGACACGCTTGGCTGACAATGCTCGTCCTTTCCGAGATCTGCGAACCTGTTCTGCCCACCTATTGTACCCCTCACGCTAAACTGAACAGCGATGTCAATGACCTTCAGCCAGTGGCTGTCCCACAGTGCCGATACCGACTTCGAGTCCCTCGTCCGGACCCGTCGCGATCTCCTCCAACCAGAGTCCCCGACGATTCCCTCGCTGGCCGCGGCCGCGTCCTCGCGCATCGGCGTCTCCCGGGGCATCGAAGCCCTCAGCGCCACCGAGCTCGACGTCTTCATCGACCTGGCCAAGGCCGCACGCACCACCACGGACATCAACGTGGGTGAGAATCGTCATATCGACGATGCCCTCGCCGAGGTTGTCCTCCCCCGACTGCGCGACCTGGGCCTGGCCTGGCCCTCGGCCGCCCCCAGCGAGACGGCATCGTCGCCGAAGTCCACCTGGCGGATCCAGTCCGAGGCCATCACACTCCTGCCCACCTCGGCGGCCGAATCCGCTCGGGCACTTCCGTGGCAGGCGGGATCGGCCGAGCTCGATTCGAGCACCGAGACCATCCCCACGTCGCTCATCCACAACAGCGAACGAGCCGCCGTGGCAGAGGTCATCTCCTCCCTGCGCGGGCTCGTCGATGAGTTGGCCAGCTCCCCCATCTCCCGTCTGACCAGCGGCGGAATCTCCAAACGCGATGTCACGCGGATCGGGAAGACCATCGATCTGGGACTCGAACAGACGATCACCCTGCTGCTCGCGGCGAAATCGCTCAACCTCATCGGCGTCCTCGATGACCCGCTGGATCCGCAGTGGACGGCCAGCGATGACGCCGCCGATGTCCTCGAAGGAGACAGGGCGCAGCTGTGGGCAGCACTGGTGTCCTCCTGGCTGCGTGAACCTCTCGATGTCACCCAACTGGCGGCAGGGGCCAGCGCCAACGAACGCCTCACCGTCCTCGCCTCGCCGAAGAAGTCCCTGTTCAAGGGGTTCAGCCAGTCGCAGCCGACGATGCCGCTGCTGCGCTTCACCATCCTGGAGATACTCCACGACATCGGGCAGGGATCCTCGCGCTCGGCGCAGTGGATCCACGCGCAGGTCCTGGCCAGGCGACCGCTCATTCCCGCCCATGACTTCGCAATGACGGAGGCGATCCTGCACACCGCCGGCGCCTTCGGTCTGGCGACGACGCCGCTGCAGAACTCTGAGCATTTCGGCCCCAGCAGGTTCGGCGTCCTCCTCGCCGCAGGCCTGGCTTCGGCGATGCGTGCCCAGGCTGCGCAGGATCCTTCGATCGCCCCTGTGAACTTCAGCCTCGAGAGTCTCGAGGTGCCCGGCGATGTCGTCGACGAGGTTCGGGGCGGGCTCGTCGACGAGGTCGACACCGTCCTCATCCAGTCCGATCTCACCGCCGTGGCGACCGGGCCCATCGAACCCAGGGTCCACCATATTCTGCGTAAGTTCGCCGTCGTCGAGGCACGTGGGCAGGGCACCGTGTACCGCATCGACGCCGACACGATCGAGGCGAGCATGCAGACCGGCATCAATGCCGAGGATGCCCTGGCCCAACTCGCAGAGATCAGTGCCGAGGCTCTGCCCTCGACCCTGAACTTCCTCGTCGAGAACACGGCGTCGAAGCTGCGCCGGGTCCAGGTCGCAGGTGCCCGCGCCGTCCTCGTCGTCGATGACCCCGTCGACCTCGACGTCATCCTCTCCGACCAGGCCATGCTGCCGGCCGGTCTGGAACGATTGGCCCCGACCGTGGCGATCGGGCAGCTGGGCCCCGAACGCACCATGCATCTCTTAGAGTCCGCCGAGCACCACGCCATGCTGCACTCGCCCTCGGGTCCGGTGCGCAAACGCAGGGTCATCACGCAGGCCGAGCCGGAGGTGCATCTGCGCAAGCGTGCCCGGGTCACAGATAACCACCTCGACGACTACATCCGCATCCTCCGCTCCCCCGGGGCCCGCGCGGCCCCGGTGAGAAGCACCGACGAACCCCTGGGACACATGGATCGTCTCCGGGAAGCCGCCAGTGCGGGCCAGCAGGTCACGATCACGCTCGCCGACTCCCACGGGAAGGAACGCGTCATCGAGATGCTCCCTGCCACCGTCAACGGCGGCCGCGTGCGGGGCACGGTCAAGACCACCGGCGCCGAGGCGTCCCTGTCGATCGCGCGCATCGTCAGTGTCGATGTGGCCGGTGCTCAATCCGATGGTGCGGAGGAACAATCCTGAGGACACATGCGTTGTGCCCTCGGAAGTCACCTCGGCGTGGGAAGAAGCAGGAACACATATGAACGGTCCGTTGATCGTGCAGTCCGACCGGACTGTGCTGTTGGAGTCGGGGCATCCCCTGGCCGTCGAGGCGGCTGTGGCGATCGCACCCTTCGCGCAGCTGTCGCGGACCCCGGAATACATCCACACGTACACGATCACCCCGCTGGGGCTGTGGAACGCCCGGGCCAGCGGCCATGACGCGGAGTCCGTCGTCGACGTCCTCCTCGAGTTCGCGAAGTACCCGGTGCCTCATGAGCTGCTCGTCGACATCGTCGACATCATGGACCGCTTCGGCGTGCTCACCCTCGTCGACAATCCGATCCACGGACTGACCCTGACCTCGGCAGACACGGATCTGCTCGCCTCGCTCATCACCCAGCCGGACCTGGTGGGCAAGTTCGGCAAAACCCTCGACGCCGAATCCGTCCTCGTCCACCCGTCGGAACGCGGAGAGCTCAAACATGCGCTGCTGCAGCTGGGCCATCCGGTCTCCGACCATGCCGGCTACGTCGACGGTGAGGCCCACGAGATCGCTTTGTCCGATGACGCCCATGGCGGGCAGTGGCACCTGCGTGACTATCAGAAGGAAGCGATCGACCATTCCCTCAGCGGCGAGTCCGGCGTCGTCGTTCTGCCCTGCGGTGCTGGCAAGACCATCGTCGGAGTGGCCACGATGTCGCGGGTGCAGACGACGACGCTGATCCTCGTGACGAACTCCGTGGCCGCTCGGCAGTGGAAGGACGAAATCCTCGCGCGCACCTCGCTGACCGAGGACGAGGTCGGTGAGTACTCGGGGTCGACGAAGGAGATCCGGCCGATCACCATCGCTACCTATCAGGTGCTGACCACGCGCCGCAAAGGCTCCTACCTGCATCTCGAGCTCCTTGATGCCAAGGATTGGGGTCTGGTCATCTATGACGAGGTCCACCTGCTGCCGGCACCGATCTTCCGTCTGACCGCGAGCCTGCAGGCCAGGCGGCGGCTCGGGCTTACGGCCACTCTGGTCCGTGAGGACGGACGTGAGGACGAGGTGTTCTCCCTCATCGGGCCCAAGCAGTACGAGGTGCCGTGGAAGGAACTCGAGCGCATGGGCTACATCGCCACCGCCTCCTGCCACGAAGTCCGGGTCCGCCTAGACGGAGGAACCCGCACCGCCTATGCCCGTGCCGATGGTGAGGATCGGTACCGGCTGGCTGCGACGTCGGATGCGAAGCTGCCGATCGTGCGTGAGCTCGTCGCCGACCACCCGAAGGCGCAGATCCTCGTCATCGGCCAGTACCTCGATCAGCTCGAAGAGGTCGGGCGCGAACTCGACGCTCCTGTGCTGACCGGTCAGACGCCGGAATCGCAGCGCCAGGAGCTCTTCCGCGACTTCCGGTCCGGCGCGATCCCGGTTCTCGTGGTGTCGAAGGTCGCGAACTTCTCCGTCGACCTGCCGGCGGCCTCCGTGGCGATCCAGGTCTCAGGTGCCTTCGGCTCCCGGCAGGAGGAGGCCCAGCGCCTGGGGCGGATTCTGCGGCCGAAGGAAGACTCCGGATCCGCGACGTTTTACACCGTCGTCGCCGCCGACACCGTCGACGAGCACTTCGCCGCCCAGCGTCGTCGCTTCCTCACCGAGCAGGGCTACAGCTACGACATCGAGGTCCGCTGAGTCAGCCTGCGCCACGTGGCTCAGCACCTGAGCGCCAGGTTGCTGCGGCTCAGACCGAGACGAGCTCCTCGGACGTGACGACGACCTCGCGGGAAGCGACCCGGCGGGCCAGACGCGCCTCGCCCCATTTGATGAACCCGACGCCGGCGACGATGAAGACACCGCCGAAGAGCTGGATGGGTGCGGGCATCTCGAACAGGATCAGCCAGGCGACGATGACGGAGAAGGGCACCTCGATGAGGTTGACGAAGGAGCCGACCGTGGCACCGATGTAGCGCAGGCCGAGGATGCCGGTGATGTAGGCGCCGACGGTGAAGACGACGATCATCGCCATAGGCAGGATCCACGAAACTTTGTAGCCGCCGAAATCGACATCGGCAGCGACCGCACCGGCCGGCATGACTCCCGTGAAGACGATGAGCGACATCGCCAGGGCCCCGACGCCCATGCCCAACCCGGTCAGTGCAACCGGTGGGACGTTGATGGAGTCCTTCGCCGAGACGAGGAAGTAGCTGGCCAGGCAGACCGCAGCTGCAAGAGCCATGACGACACCGAAGATGCTGATATCGGAGTTACGGAGATTGAGGATGAGGACGAGCCCGATCATCGAGACCACCACACCGATGAAGGTCACCGTCGCCGGACGAGTCCGCGTCCGCGCCCAGATCCAGAAGACGATGAGCATCGGTGCGGTCATCTCGAGCAGCAGCGCCACCGCCACGGTGAGATGCTCGACGGCGACGAAGTAGAAGCCCTGGACACCGGCCATCGACACGAGGCCGTAGGTGAGCACAGTCTTCCAATGCCTGCGCACCTCGTCCCAGCGTCCGCGCAGGGCAATGATGCTGGGCACGAGCAGCAGAACGGCCGATCCGGCCAGTCGGATGAGCACGACCGAGCCCGGGGTCCACCCGATCTCATACATCGTCTTCGCGATCGGTCCCGAGACCGCGAAGAAGAATGCCGAGGCAAGCGTGAGGAGAAACCCCATGACGACGGTACGACTCATTCTTGACCTCCTGAAGTGCATGACTGCTGAAACGATGATGGACGCGCTGGTGGAAATGTGATCCGAGTGCGGTGGGAGTGGGGCACATGCCGGCACCCTCGCCGAGGTGGGGCCCAGTCCCGGAGGACTCTGACGTTGGTCTGCCGCCTGAATCCAGTATTGAACACGCCCGTGAAATGAGTCAAGTGCATTTTGGTCCTTACATCGCTGTGGCAGAATGTGCCCACCATGCCTTTTGCCTATGACATTCGCTCGAATCTCACGATGCTCGTCGACCTCCTCAATACCTCCGGAGCACTCGCCGAGGACGGAGACGAGCTGACGACAACCGCCGGACTCCGCCGATTCGCGGCCCGGCACGACTTCTCGGGCCCCATTCGGGCCACGAAATCCGATGTCGATGAGACGCGTCGCCTGCGGGAGAGATTCGCTCTTGCGCTCGACGCGAGCCTCGACGCTGTGACACCTGCCGAGGTCGCGGCGGGCGAAGAGAGCGTCGTCAATGAGGTCAATCTCACACTCCGCGAGGCCAATGCACTGCCCCTGCTCGTCAAGCACGGGGAATGGGACTGGCACCTGCACGGGGTGGGCGAGTCGGCGAGCCTGGCCGATCGCGTCGCCGCCGACGTCGCACTCGTCCTCATCGACCTCATCCGCAGCGGAGACCTCGACCGTCTCGGCCGCTGCGCCGCCGAGGACTGCGACGCCTACCTGGCCGACTTCAGCCGCAACCGCTCGAAGCGCTTCTGCGATACCGGCAACTGCGCGAACCGCACGCACGTGGCCGCATTCCGCGCCCGGCAGGCAGACTCCTGAGAGATCAGCCCCCTGGAACAACGACCGGAGTCCTAATACGACAGCCGGAGCCCCGCCTCGGCGATGGCCAGCGAGCACGCATCGACATTTCTGTGCAATAGACGTGCGCGAGCACATATAACCCTCAATTTGTGGTGGCGTTCCTGTGAACGCATGCGGCACTTCGGTCCCCACGGGACTTTTCTGAGAGTTTTTTAGTGACTCACGTCACATTCGCATTCAGGGAACTGTCAAGCCACTCTCAGAATTGAGCTTCAGACTGGATGCATGACTACAGCAAACGATACCGACATCGAAGCCACACTCCTCGTTGTCGACGATGAGCCCAATATCCGCGAACTCCTCTCGACCAGCCTGCGCTTCGCAGGATTCGACGTCGTCTCGGCTGCCAACGGCGCCGAAGCTCTTCGTCTGGCCGAGCAGACCAACCCCGATCTCCTCGTCCTCGACGTGATGCTGCCGGACATGGACGGCTTCACCGTCACGCGTCGCCTCCGCCAGATCGGCATGAACGCTCCGGTCGTGTTCCTCACCGCCCGTGATGACACCTCGGACAAGATCACCGGCCTGACCGTCGGCGGCGATGACTACGTCACGAAGCCCTTCAGCCTCGAAGAGGTCGTCGCCCGCATCCGCGCCGTGCTGCGTCGGACCCGCAGCCTCGAGGACGAAGAGAACGCCGTCATCATGGCCGGCGATCTCGAACTCGATGACGACACCCACGAGGTGCGTCGCTCGGGAATCCTCATCGATCTCTCCCCCACCGAGTTCAAACTGCTGCGTTACCTCATGCTCAACACCAACCGTGTGCTCTCGAAGTCCCAGATCCTCGACCATGTCTGGGAATACGACTTCGGCGGCGACACCGGAATCGTCGAGTCCTACATCTCCTACCTGCGTCGCAAGATCGATGTCACACCGGAGACTGACGCCGCCGGACACCCTGTCGAGATGGAATGGACGCCGATGATCCAGACCAAGCGCGGTGTGGGTTACATGCTGCGCACACCGGAATCCAAGTAGTCGGACAAGCTCAGGCGCTAGATTACTTACGTGGCAAAAGAATCCCGTCCCACCCGACCCGGCTTCTGGGAAGAATGGTCGCTGACCACCAAGCTGCTGGCCATCATGATGCTGCTCATGCTGCTCGTTCTCTCCGGAACGAGCGCCTGGGTACTCGAGAACCTTCGATACAGTCTCGTCGAACGCACGGATGAGAGACTCATCAATGCTTCGGAGACGCTTGCCAAGCAGGCCTACCAGGATGTGTTCCAGCCTGCCCAGCTGCAGTCGTCTTCGTCGTCGGACAAGAACGAGTCAGCGGACTCGGACGGCAGCGACGGGTCGGATTCCTCCACCGAGACTCCCACCACCATCGATTCGAGTTCCTGGGACGAGCTCAAGACTCTGATGCCTGGTGGCTTCTACGTCCAGTTCTATGACACGGACGGCAAGCCGCTCAGCGATCCTGTGGCTCCGGAGCCTGGTAACAGCCCGGTTCTGCCGAAGATCAACGAGTCGAAGGTCTATGCGCAGGGCGGAGAGCCATTCACCGTCCCCGGGACCACCTCGCAGTGGCGCGCTCGGGCGATGAAAGTTCAGAACACGGACGTGCTCGTTTCGATCGCTGTGCCCTTCGACCGCGAGATCGACAACATCAATGAGCGTGCTCGCAATACGATGATCGGCATCGGACTGCTGGCGCTGGCCATGGTGGCAGGAGTCGGATACTGGGCGATCAACAACACCTTCCGGCCGCTGCGCGACATCGAGACGACCGCCTCACGGATCGCCGCCGGTGACCTGAGTCAGAGGGTGCCGACATTCCCCCGCAACACCGAACTCGGTCGTCTGTCGGGCGCACTGAACACGATGTTGGGGCGAATCGAGGACTCCTTCGACGGACAGACGCGGTCGGAGAAGCGCATCCGCCAGTTCGTCTCCGATGCCTCGCACGAACTGCGCACACCACTGGTCACGATCCGCGGCTATGCCGAGCTCTACCGGCAGGGCGCGATCACGAAATCCGATGACATCGGAAATGCCATGGAGCGGATGGAGTCTGAGGCCAAACGTATGGGCGTCCTGGTCGACGACCTCGTAGTGCTGGCCCGTCTCGATGAGCAGCGACCCGCTGAGATCGGTCCAGTCGACCTCCACCGGATCGCCCGCGACGCCGCCGCCGACGCAGCCGCTCAGGCCCCCGACCGTGACATCAGCTTCATCGGACTCGATGGGGAAGACGCCCAGCCGGTGCCGATGATCAGGGGCTCGGAATCGAAGATCCGCCAGGTCGTCGTCAACCTCGCCGGCAACGCTGTCCGCCACACCCCCGAGCACACCGCCATCGAGTTCGCCGTCGGCGTCGTCGGCGGCCGCGCCGAGGCGAGCGCGGAGTCAGCAGAGGCGTCGAACGGTCAGGACACCGAGTCCAAGACCGGTGCCAACAAGACCGGGGCGAACAAGGCTGCGGCCAAGGACAAGTCCCGCGAGCGCGGATTCGTCACCGGCGGCGTACGCATCTTCCGCCGAGGCGACTCGAACGGCAACGATCAGAACGACGCCCAGGCGCCTGCAGGAATCGTGCCGGATATGACAGCGGCCGGGTCGATCACGGTCGACGATTCGCTGCGCGGATTCCCCAACGGACGAGTCAGGATCGAAGTTCGCGATCACGGCGATGGAATCGACCCCGAGGTTGTACCCCGGATCTTCGAGAGGTTCTACCGCCTCGACGTGTCCAGGACTCGCGATACCGGCGGGTCGGGTCTCGGGCTGTCCATCGTCAAGGCGATCGTAGAGAACCACCACGGTGCGATATCAGTGCACCAGACCCCGGGCGGCGGTGCAACGTTCCGCATCGATCTGCCCATCTCAGAAACTGAAGACAGCGCTCCGGACGCACGAAAGGACGAGCGATGAGCAGCAACGACCCTAACAATCAGGGCAACAACTCCGACTACAGGGGCCGGCACGGGGATCAGGATCACCGTACGTTCCCCACCGATGGCTCACGCGAATCCTCAGACAACCCCCGCAGCTCGGCAGCAGGATCCCAAAGCCCTGCAGACAAGTCCCGCCGTTCTGCCGAGGTCCCCCGTACCTTCCCGAACAACACGACTGGCTCGAGTGGTCCTGCGCGGGTCAGTCCTCCGGTCGCGCCATCGTCCCGTTCGAACAGTTCTGAGCAGGGCCAGACACCGTGGCAGGGTCAGGATCCCAGACAACGTCAGGCTCCGTGGCAAGGCCAGGACCCGAGGCGCAGCCAAGAGTCGGATCCCTCCCAGGTGCAGCCGACTCGTGCTCAACCCCCTGTGAACGCGTCGACCGACCACACCGCGCAATCCGGAATTCCCACCCAATCAGGGGCAGCTGGCTATCAAGGCCAACAGGGTTATCAGAATCCTCAGGGGCAGCCAGGCCAGCAGAGTCAGTCGGGACAGCAGGGCCAGCCTCCACAGGGTCCCGGCGCTGGTGCGAACCAGTCGTACGACGGCACCCAGCCCTATGGTGACACTCAGCGCTACGGCAGCACCCAGCGTTATGATCGCGGCCCAGACAACGGCGTCGGCGGTCACTCCGGCTATCCCTATCCCGGAACCGATACAACCCACGGCGCATCACAGGCTGACCCCAATTCCTCCACTGCCACGAATCCCTACGGCACGCCGTATGCGCAGGGAGCCGGGCAGCCCGGGACAGGGTCTGGCCCAGGCGCAGGTACAGCTGCGGTGGGAGCCGGTGCCGGAGCCGCAGCGGGTGCGGGTGCGGGTGCCGCGGGCGCAGCCGCCTACGGTCACATGGGCAGCCAGCAGAATCACGGCGGCTACCCCCAGACCGGTTCCGCAGGCTTCTACTCCGGCCCCGGCGGCCAAGGAGCCCCCGGCGACCCCAACGGACCCAACGGACCCGGTGGCCCCAATGGACCCGGTGGTCCAGGCCGTCCTTACGGTCCAGGACCGTACGGAGTCGAAGCACCACCTCGGCGAGAGAAGCGAGGACCGGGCTGGATCGCCACCATCGCGATCGCCGCGGTCGCAGCGCTTCTGGGCGGAGGTGCAGCCTTCGGCGGTAGCTACGCCGTCAACGCTCTCGGCGGCGAGGACTCACGCAAGGTCGCTGATCAGACCATCGAAACCCCGGATTGGACCGAGGTCGCCAAGGACACTTCCCAGAGTGTCGTCTCGATCCAGGTCGGCACAAGTGGACAGGTGCAGGGACTGGGCTCAGGCTCGATCTACGATGACCAGGGTCACGTCATCACGAACAACCACGTGGTGGCTCCTGCCGACACACCCTCCGGCGAGATCGCTGTGACGATGAAGAACGGGGGGACGGTGAAAGCAGAGATCGTCGGCCGCGATCCCTCGACGGATATCGCCGTCATCAAACTCGACCAAGTTCCCAAGGACGCAGGTCCACTCCCCGTCGGTGACTCGAAGAAGATGAAGGTCGGAGATCCGGTGATGGCACTGGGCAATCCGCTGGGTCTTGCGGATTCGGTCACCACCGGCATCGTCTCGGCCCTCGACCGGCCGGTCTCTACGGAGAACATCGGCGAGGACGCGACCTCGCAGGAGAAGGAGATGACGATCACGAACGCCATCCAGACGGATGCGGCGATCAACCCCGGCAACTCCGGCGGTCCGCTGGTCGACGGTGATGGCAACTTCATCGGTGTGAATTCCGCTGCGGCTTCGCTGAGCCAAGCCGGCGAAGGAGGCCAGTCAGGATCGATCGGCATCGGGTTCGCCATCCCCTCCTCGCAGGCCGTGATGATTGCCGACCAGCTCATCTCCAGCGGCAAGGCACTGCATCCGTTCCTCGGGATCACGCTGACGGACGGACAGATCAACAGCGGCGGAGCTACCCAGGGCAGCGCGAAAGTGCAGTCTGTGCAGTCCGGGTCACCGGCAGACAAGGCGGGTTTCAAGGACGGCGATGACATCGTGGCCGTGGGCGGAACCAAGGTCAACAATGCCATCGCTCTGCGTGCACTCGTCCGTGCGCAGCCGACGAACACCCCCGTCGACTTCACGGTCGTGCGCGGCGGTCAGGAACAGACGCTGAAGACGACATTGGTCCTGAAGTGATGACATTGATCCCGCAGTAGAGAATCCGTCGGACTTGAGTGCAGAACGCTGTGGATGACGATCTCACTCGGGTGCGTTGAGGGTGTGGACAGCCAAGCGCTATCCACACCCTCTTTCTCTGGGCTTCTGCCTGCGCAGGGCAACCGCGATGCTTAAGTGCCTATCCCGGCGCTTCGTCCCGAGCTCCGGTGTCCCATCGTTAGGAGAAGTCATGAGTTTCGAAGTCGATGCCGAGCGCGTATCGTCCGCTGCCACCGCCACAGCAGGCACCTCCCGCACCCTTGTCGCGGAATCAAACACGATGCTGAGGAATCTTTTGGCCTTGCAGGAGTGTTGGAAGGGTAGTGCGGCACAGAATTTTCAGACGGTCATCAATGAGTGGGAAGGCGCACAGAAGCAGCTGCTCGAATCGTTGACCTCGATCCACGGAGCCCTGAACACCGCAGCTGCGCAGTACTCGGAGGTGGAGGCAGCGAATTCTCGGCTCTTCGCTCCGTAAGCGTCGAGTCATCGACATCAGCCGGCGGCACAGGTCACCGGCACCCGTCGGCGGCTCGAGTCACAGGCACACTGTGACTGCCGAATCCCACCCGGATCGTCTGTTAGAGTTCTCTGTCCGCGTCTGGCAAATTGTCAGCCTTTGTTAGTAGGCTGATAGCGATAGTTCGCGGCGGTGCTGGACGGGTTTCTCCAGGTTCGGAGACGATCGGTCTGCAGCGTCGGGTCAAGACCAATGCAGGAGTCGACTACGGATGAGCATCTTCCAAAGGATCGCGGCGATCTTTGGCGCCAAGGCCAACAAGGCACTGGACAAAGCCGAGAACCCCAATGAAACCCTCGATTATTCATATCAGAAGCAGCTTGAGCTGCTGCAGAAGGTACGCCGCGGTGTTGCCGATGTCGCCACCAGCCGCAAGCGCCTCGAACTGCAGATGACCCAGCTCGAACAGCAGCAGACCAAGCTCAGCGGTCAGGCCCAGAAAGCCATGGAGGTCGGCCGCGAGGACCTCGCACGTGAGGCCCTGACCCGGAAGTCGGGCCTGGACCAGCAGATCACCGATCTGCAGGGACAGCACGAAGGGCTGCAGGGCGAAGAGCAGAAGCTGACTCTGGCATCACAGCGGCTGCAGGCCAAGGTCGATGCCTTCCGCACACGGAAGGAAACGATCAAGGCCACGTACAACGCGGCAGAGGCACAGTCGAAGATCGGCGAAGCCTTCTCGGGCATTTCCGAAGAACTCGGCGACGTCGGACTCGCCGTGCAGCGTGCCGAGGACAAGACCGCTTCGCTCCAGGCACGTGCCGGTGCCGTCGATGAACTGATCGCTTCGGGTGCCCTCGAAGATGTCACCGGTTCCTCGAAGGACGACATCAGCTCGCAGCTCGATGCGCTCTCGAGCGAGAACGACGTCGAGATGGAGCTCAACCGGATGCGTGAGTCCCTGCCGGCTTCGTCGAACAAGCAGCAGCAGTCGCTTGAAGGCGAGGACAAGCAATGATCATCCGCATCATGGGCGAGGGCCAGTACGACGTCGCAGACGTCGACCAGGACCTGTTGCAGAAGTATGACAACCAGGTCGAAGACGCCGTCAACGTCGGCAATGAAGAAGCCGCCAAGAACGCTCTGCAGTCCCTCCACGACTACGTCGTCGGTCACGGCAAGCCCGTCTCCGATGACTATTTGGGTTCGAGCGAGGCCGTCGTACCGTTCGTTGATGCGACCTTGCAGGAGATCACGGAGCTCCTCACCGGTGAAGGCTTCATCCCGGATCCGACCTGATCCGCACTGCTCGATCCACATAGTTTGATATCGCTGACTCCGGCCCGCTGCCTTCACCCGAGGTTGTGGGCCGGAGCTGACTTACCCAGAGAGGACCCACGATGAAGAATCGCTTCGTCAAGGACAACGGACTCACCATGCGCATGGGGTGGACGATATTCCTCAATGGACTCATCTATGTGATCCTCATCCTCGCCATCTGGTGGATGCTCGGCGGCAGCACCGGTGGCGTGATCATTGCGGTCCTCATCAGCGCCGGCGCGTTCTTCTTCCAGTGGTATTTCTCCGACAAGATCGCGATGAAGGCGATGGGTGCACGGGAGGTCTCCCCAGAGGAGGCCCCAGAGCTGCACACCATGGTCGACCGGCTCTGTCAGCTCGCCGATTCGACCAAACCGCGCGTCGCGGTGTCGAACTCAGCCATTCCCAATGCTTTCGCCACCGGCCGTTCGCCGGAGCGCTCGGTTGTGTGTGTGACACGCGGCCTGCTCGAAAAACTCGACCGTGATGAGGTCGAGGTCGTCCTCGCTCACGAACTCTCCCACGTCGCCCACCGCGATGTCACCGTCATGACCGTCGCGGGAGTCACCGGTGTCGTGGCCGCGCTGATGATGCGCGCCGGCTACTACATGAGCTTCGGTCGCTCGAACAACAACAACGGCGGCGTTCCCGTCCAGCTGCTGTTCGTCCTTGTCGGAGCCGTCGTCTACGGCCTCTCATTCCTCCTCATCCGCAGCCTCTCGCGTTACCGCGAACTGGCCGCAGACAGAGCAGCCGCGATCCTCACCGGTGCGCCCTCGACCTTGGCCTCTGCACTGACCAAGCTCAGCGGAGATATGAGCAAGATCCCCGAGAAGGATCTGCGGGCTTCCTCTTCCGCCAATCACTTGGCGCTCATTCCCGCTGCCAGCGGCAAGGCCGCCGTCACGCAGCTCTTCTCCACTCACCCTTCCCTCGACAAGCGCCTGGAACAGCTCGCAAAGATCTCCGGGCAGCTCTCACAGCAGCAGTGACGATCACTGTGCTGACCTCAACCGCACCGACCGACATCCACTAGGAGTTTCATGGGTTTCTTCGACGCGCTGTTGGGCCGTTCCAAACCGAAGCGGGCCAACCTCGACGACCTCTTCGCACTTCCTCCCGCCGCTCTGACGCTCGAAGCCGCGACCGGCTTCAAACCCACCGGCGTCGGGGCCGTGGCGTTCCGACAGGTCGAGGGTGCGGCATTTCAGACCGCTGAGTCCGAGAGCATCGCCCTCATCAGCTCCGACCCGGCCGCGAACGTGTCACAGCGCAACGACGGTTTCGGCTACACCTGGCAGGTCGTCTCCGACACCGACGCCGAGGTGGTCAACCTCGTGACCAATCTGCACGCCGTGAACTCGGCTCTGGTCAGCCAGGGCTTCGACACGATGCTGTTGTGCTCAACCGTCTACTTCGCCAACCCGGATGGGCGCCGCCTGGCGCTTGTCTACCAGTACAAGCGCGGCACGTTCTATCCGTTCGCGCAGTCGGGCCCCAAGCAGCGCGACAACCCTCTGGAGATTCAGATCCGCGGTGTGCTGGCCAACGAACTCCCGTTCGAAGAAGACACGTCGCGGTGGTCGGCGCTGTGGGACGCACCGGGCCTCAACGACTCACCTGAGTCGAACGCACAGCGCTGAGCCCCGAGCGCCCTCGAGATCAGCCAATAGGAATCAGACAAGGCAGAAGGGACGTCCCCGCGGGGACGTCCCTTCTGCCTTGTCAGTACCAGTTCAGAGACCGCTGAAACGCTGGTCCCTGTGTCCTAGTCGGTTGCAGTGACCTCTTCGGTTGAGACCTGGATGACTTCGCCCAGGGCTTCGACCGTGTCTCCGGGACGGATCGTGGCACCTCGGCGAGTTTCGACCTCACCGTTGACCACAACTTCACCGTCGGCGATCATGTCTTTGGCCATCGCGCCGTGTTCGGCGACACCGTGGAGTTTGAGCAGCTGACCGAGTTTGATCGAATCGCCGCGAATCTCGATCGTCTCCATCAGAAGATATCTCCCAGATCGAATCCGTCGCCGCCGAAGAGACCGCCGCCATCGCCGCCGTCGCCTCCACCGAAGAATCCGCCGCCGTCTCCGCCAGCATCGCCGCCTCCGGCGTCACCACCGGTCGCGTCACCGCCGACGTTGCCGTCCCAGCCACCGCCGCCCATGCCACCGAACATCATCGACCCCATGAGCACACCGGGCAGAAGTCCGGAGCCTGCATAGGAGTTGAAGTATCCACGGTTGTATTCGGCGTAGGCCGGGCCTGCTTCCCAATAGGCACGGCGAGTGTGTCCGTCACCGGTCACGACCTTGCGCACCGCAGGTTCGGCACCCACGGCCACGCGCTCGGCGTCGGCTGCACAGACGGGAACTGGTCGCAGCTGTCCACCGGCTGGTGCCCAGTCGATGTCCTCGACCGAGGGGCCGTGCTGCGGGTTGAAGAAGCATGGTGGGCGGCGTACGGGAAGCGGCTTTCCGTCAACGCGGGCCCGCAAGCACTTGGCGGCGTAGCGACCGTCTTCGAGAGCCTCGGTGACATGGCGGATGTCAGAGGGCTCGTCGACGTTGTCGAGCGTCTCCTTCGCCACATCGTAGGAATCCAGTGCCTGTTTGTAATCCTGCGAACCGCCGGTGTCGAGTTCGACTCCGGCAGTGAGGATATCGAGTTCGGCGACTTCCTCGCCGAAGGACGTGACGTCTTCTTCAGCGGTCTTCGTCACCTGACGGAGCTCAGCGTCGGCGAGCTCCTTCTTTCGGTGCTTTTCCTTGCGGTAGCTCACGAAGAAAATGGTGCCGAGCACCACGAGTATTATCAGGAATACTGCTCCCACGATCTATGCCTCCCAGCAAAACGAGTCACTCCACAGTATGCCGGATGAGTCTGACAAGGGACTGAGCCGAAACCTTGTATCCGCTCAGTTGGCAGGCCCAAATCCTGGGTCCTTGACCGGCATCCCTCGCGGCGTCCATCTCACTCATGCCAGGTGGCTGAGACCTTTGACGAGGGTCGCAGTTCCACCGCCGAGGGCGAGGATGATCATAGCGATTCGCGCAGTCGAGGATTCGATCTTCTTCGACAGCCAGTCACCGCCGACCAGCCCGGCGACGAGCACCGCTGCGATCCCGATCCAGGTCGGTGCCGCCAACTGCGGCCAGGAGCCGTGATCGAACACGGCCTTGAAGATGACCGCCGAGGTGGTCCCCACGACGAGGAACGGCTGCAGAGTGGCGGCGAACTTCCGCTGTTCCCATCTCGTCAGCACAGCATAGGCACTGACGGCCGGCCCGCCTGCCCCGGCAGCGGCCGACATCGTTCCGGAGAGGAATCCGGTAGTGAATTTGGTGCCGAAGTTCGCCGGCATCGTCTTACCGATCCGGCCGATGATCATGGAGCTGATGAGGGAGACGATGATGAGCAGTCCGATGAGAATCTGCAGAGGTGGGGCCGGAAGAGCCGCAGCCAGGAGAGCGCCCGGGACCGTGCCGACCACGGCACCCAGCGACAGCTTCCAGAACGAGCCCCACTCAACCTCGCGGAAAGTGCGAACGAAGACGGTGCCGCTGGCGACGATGCCGCAGATGTTGACGAGCACGACACCGGAGAACGGGTCGAGCAGAAGCACGAGGAACGGCCCACTGACCAGGCCGAATCCCATACCCGTGACCCGCTGAGATACTGCCCCGAGGAACACCGCGAACAGGATGAGCACAATGACGGGTTCCATTTGCTCAATTCTAGTTCAAGGCTCATATCTGGGCGGGGTTACAGTAAGAGTCATGAATGCCTCGCCCCTGTGGTCCCGATTCAGCGCTGATCCCCGCGCTTACCGACAGGTGCGCGCTTCTGACGCTGATCGCGCTGTCGTGACCGATGTGCTGTCCGAGGCGTATGCGCTGGGTCAGATCGATGCGGAGGAATTCGATGAACGCAGTGAGGCAGCCAACCGTCTGAAGACTTTGGGAGAGGTGCCCGAGCTCGTGCAGGACCTCATCATCGCCGAGGCGGGCGAGGTCGAACCCGGAGAACTCGACGATTCCGCTCGCGCCCAGGCTCTGGCCCGGTTGGATGGCGATCGTGTCCCGATCACTCCTGAGCAGATCGATGCCGCCGCGCAGAAGTACTACCGGGACCGAGTCCGGAACGCACTATTGGGCATGTTCGCCGGTCCTGCCGGCATCACTCTCGCAATCTGGGCCTTCACCTCATTTGCGTCGGGCGGGCTCATCTTCTTCTGGCCGATCTTCATCATCCTGCCGATGCTCTTCGGCGCGATCTCACAGATCTCCAACAAGGAGAGCCTCATCCGCAACCGGAAGCGCGAGCTGACGAAGCGGGCCAGAGCGCACCTCGGCGATGCTGAAGCCAAACGCGAGCTCGAAGAGCGCAGGAACGACGGTGACGATGACGAGGACCCCGAGGACACGTTCGGCCACGGGCTGCAGCCACCTCACCCTCTGGCTCCGCCCTTCTCACCGGGACGAGACTCACCACATGATGAGATGCGCCGACGACGCGAAGAGCGTCGCCGCAGACGCCGAAACCCCTGGGACTGAAGCACAAACAAACGTCCGCTGGCAGGGCAGCGCACCCGTCAGGACAGCACTCCCGTCAGGGCTGGAAGACCCGGATCTGAGCGAATTCCTCGGCCTTGTTGGTGCGGAACCAGAAGGTGTGTGAGAAGTGCAAGATGTCCTCACCATCGCTCGATTTCTCCCACTGCCCCCATGCCGCGGCGGCCTTGCCGTGGGTGATGGCGGCCTCGAGATGACCGGCCACGGGATTCGAGGCTGCCAGCCCCAGCAGAGCGGCGAGGACCTCATCACGACCAGTGCTGGTCGCGACTCCCCCGTTGCCGACGATCTGGAGGATGCAGTCCTCATCGACCACCTCGGCGAGGGCTTCCCTGTCACCGTTGAACAGGTTCTCCTCGAACCGGGCCACGAACATGTTCTTCGGACTGTTTCCACACGATTCTGTGCCAGTGAAGTTCATACCGGCCAGGCTACGGCACGTCTCTCGAACCGAAAAGAGCCGTGCCGGCACCCTTTCGGGTACCGGCACGGCTCTTCGAGCGAGAAGGGCTGATCAGAAGCCCATGCCGCCCATTCCGTCCATACCGGCAGCAGCTGCGTCAGCACCTGGTGCAGCCTTCTCAGGCTTGTCGGCGACAACCGACTCGGTGGTCAGGAACAGACCGGCGATCGAGGCGGCGTTCTGCAGAGCAGAGCGGGTCACCTTGACCGGGTCGTTGATGCCAGCGGCCAACAGGTCCTCGTACTCACCGGTTGCGGCGTTGAGGCCGAATCCGGGCTCGAGGTTGGCGACCTTATCGGCAACCACACCGGATTCGAGGCCGGCGTTGGTGGCGATCTGCTTCAGCGGAGCTTCGATGGCAACCTTGACGATGTTGGCACCGGTTGCTTCGTCACCCTCGAGTGCGAGGTTGGCGAAGGCAGTCTTGCCCGCCTGGATGAGCGAGACGCCGCCACCGGCGACGATTCCCTCTTCCACAGCAGCCTTGGCGTTGCGCACTGCATCTTCGATGCGGTGCTTGGTTTCCTTGAGCTCGACCTCGGTCGCGGCTCCGGCCTTGATGACTGCAACGCCGCCGGCCAGCTTGGCCAGACGTTCCTGCAGCTTCTCGCGGTCGTAGTCCGAATCCGAGTTCTCGATCTCGGCACGGATCTGTGCGACCCGGCCTGCGATCTCCTCGGCGTCTCCGGCACCTTCGACGATGGTGGTCTCGTCCTTGGTGATGACAACCTTGCGGGCGGTGCCCAGCAGTTCGGTGGTCACGTTGTCGAGCTTGAGCCCGACTTCCTCGGACACGACCTGACCACCGGTGAGGATGGCGATGTCGGCCAACTGAGCCTTGCGGCGGTCTCCGAAGCCAGGAGCCTTGACGGCCACGGACTTGAAGGTGCCACGGATCTTGTTCAACACGAGAACCGCAAGAGCTTCGCCCTCGACGTCTTCAGCGATGATGAACAGCGGCTTGTTGGACTGCTGAACCTTCTCAAGGACGGGCAGCAGATCCTTCACGTTCGAGATCTTGGAGTTGACGATGAGGATGTAGGGATCCTCGAGGACAGCTTCCTGGCGATCTGTGTCGGTCACGAAGTAACCGGAGATGTAGCCCTTGTCGAAGCGCATACCCTCGGTCAGTTCGAGCTCGAGTCCGAATGTGTTGGACTCTTCGACGGTGACGACGCCTTCCTTGCCGACCTTGTCGATGGCCTCGGCGATCAGTTCACCGATAGCAGGATCTCCAGCGGAGATACCGGCGGTAGCGGCGATCTGTTCCTTGGTCTCGATGTCGATGGCGTTCTCAAGCAGCACACCGGTGACGGCTTCAACAGCCTTCTCGATGCCGCGCTTGAGGCTGAGTGGGTCAGCACCGGCTGCCACGTTGCGCAGGCCTTCGCGGACGAGAGCCTGAGCAAGAACTGTAGCTGTGGTGGTGCCGTCGCCTGCGACGTCGTCAGTCTTCTTGGCGACTTCCTTGACGAGCTCAGCGCCGATCTTCTCGTAGGGATCCTCGAGTTCGATCTCCTTGGCAATGGAGACACCATCGTTGGTGATGGTGGGAGCGCCCCACTGCTTTTCGAGCACGACATTGCGGCCACGGGGTCCAAGGGTTACCTTGACCGCGTCCGCAAGCTGGTTGAGACCTGCTTCGAGTCCCCGACGAGCTTCTTCGTCGAATGCAATCATCTTTGCCATAGTGGCTTAGATCCTCCCTGATGGAGTGGAGTGGGATTCCAGAGCAGTCGTCAACGCCCGCGACGGCAGAGAGTGGGTCCGCATGTTCCATTCCACATATGGACCACGCTCTCGAGACAACTGATGAGAAACCCAGTGGTTTTCACCAGTACTAGATTTAGCACTCTCCCCATGCGAGTGCAAATATTGCGCGTTCCCGGGGCCTTCGAATCGGGTGGATTCCGCGGGATTGTGCGGTTCGGCCCAGCGCGAAACTTCAGTGCCGTCCACTGCGTGGACCGCTGTGCGCCAGACAACTGAAAAGCGCCAAGCAGTTGCCTGCTTGGCGCTTTCCCCGCTCGGAGGGATTCGGGCTCTCACCGTCTTCCCGCCGCAGCGGATCAAAAGACTTTACGTACGTGAGTCTCAGAGGAGGGTGACGGATTCCGCCTGAGGACCCTTTTGTCCTTCTCCAACTTCGAACTCAACCTGCTGGCCCTCTTCGAGAGCGCGGTAGCCGTCCATCTGGATTGCGCTCCAGTGAACGAACACGTCCTGGTTGTTGCCTTCCAGGGTGATGAATCCGTAGCCCTTTTCGGCGTTGAACCATTTGACGGTACCTTGTGCCATTACTTCTCCATACAGTGCAGTGTCATTGACATTCCGTCACCCCATTGCGACCGGTCTGGCCGCGCCGCGGACAACGGAAGCTAGTAAAACTCAACCGACCCCGCGATTTCTCTCATTGACCTCTAGAGAATGATCTCGGTGAAGCACGAATAGAACACAAGGGCAGTGCTTGCCTAGCTGATGCAACTCTACCCCAGCGCCGCACAGGTCCTCCGGCCGCTCAACACTGTTACCAATTCGTTATCAAGGTGTTTTCGACGGCGTCATTTCCGGTACGAAACCTTCGTCGATCACCGACTTCACCGGCGTGAATGAGAAATGCGCTGCTGGAAACAACAACGAGCTGGCGCGTGGGCCTCAGCCGTTGTTGTCGGTAGCCCCGGCCGAGCCGGAATCTGCGCCGCCTTCGGCCGAATCTCCCTCGCCGGAGCCGCCTTCGCTGGGCTCGGGTCCGCGCTCGGCGATGTCGGAGCAGATGACGACGGTGATGTCGGCGTCGAAGTCCGTCGAGGCTTCCGTGGCCTCGATTCCGAGTGCGTCGGCGACCATCTTCGCCTGAGATTTATTCGACTCGTCCGAGTAGTAGACCGTGGAGACGCTCAGCCCGGTCGAATAGTTGCCGACCTGGCCGATGCCCCAGCCCTTCTCCTCCACTGCTTCGGAGAACTTCTTCGCAACTCCGGAGACTCCCGAACCATTGAGTACGTCAACTTTGAGGTCCGAATCGGCGACGCTGACTTCGCTTTCACTCGGCGATGGGCTCGCCGAGGCGGTCTTATCGGATCCGGAGTCGGCAACGTTGTCCTCGGGGTCCTTCATCGAAGACGTGATGATGTTGATGGCCGCGACGACGAGCAGAACGGCAACGAGTGCGAGGATGATGACCAGCGCGATGGCACCGACGTTCGATTGCGCCGAGGAGTCCTGTCGATGGGCTCCACTGCGTCGTCCGGGTTCGATCTCGTCGAATTCGTCAGTCATGTCTACCTCGAGACGCGGGCTTGTGCACGTTCGCTCTGCCGCGTAGTGCGGATGCGACGCAGGCGTTTGACCAGCATAGGGTCACTGGCAAGTGCGGCAGGGTTGTCGAGCAGGGAATTGAGGATCTGGAAGTAGCTGGTGGCAGACATGTCGAACCTCTCACGGATCGCGTGATCCTTGGCTCCACCGTACTTCCACCACCGCCGCTCGAACTCCAAAACGGACACCTCGAGCTCACTCAGTTCGGGGGCGCCTTGGTTCTGCGGCATAGAGGTTGTGCTCCTTCGAGAAGAATCGTTGCTTCTATATTATCGCCCGGAGGACAGGACTGAAATTCCCGGCGCGCCGTCGCTGCCCTGCGGGCGCGGATTCATGCGTCTCTCGGCGCCTTCTTCCGGCACCTTCCACCTCCGGGGGATCTCCTGGTTACCCCGTGGGAAGCAGCCGACCCACCCTGCTGCAGGCGGCTCACCACAGTGGGTGAACCGGCCGCAGCCGAATGGGTCGACAGTGCTGCTGCGACGGTCCTTGGCGGATCGCCGGTCAGATTCGGGCTGCACAGATATGTGCTGGTCAGCGGATGCGGATGTTGACCTGCTTGATCTGGGTGAAGCCTTCGAGCATGCCCTCGAGCGAGGCCTCGCGGCCGAAGCCTGAGGTCTTCATGCCGCCGTAGGACTGTCCGGCGAGCTGTCCGCCGCCCTGGTTGACCTGGACCCAGCCGGACTCGATCCGGTTGGCCATGGTCAGTGCGGCATCGACGTTCCTTGTGAAGACGAAGGCAGCGAGACCGAACTCACTGTCATTGGCCATGTCGATGACCTCGTCGACGTCCTTCCAGGGAATGACCGAGAGGACGGGCCCGAAGATCTCCTCCTGGCTGGTCTGCCATTCGTTCTTGGCCTTGGAGAAGATGACCGGTGCGTGGTAGAAACCGGGTTCGCCGACCTCGAGTGAGTCCGAACCGTCGTAGGCGATCTCGACGCCGTCCATCGACTTGCCCATCTCGATGTAGTCCGAGACCTGGTTGTACTGCTTCTCGTTGATGATGCAGCCGATGTCTGAATCCTCGTTGCGAGGGTCACCGACCTTCATCTTCGACACAGCGTCGACGAGCTTGCCCAGGAAGTCGTCGTAGATGTCCTCGTGCAGGAACAGGCGTGAACCCATCGTGCAGGACTGGCCCTGACGTGCGAAGCGGGTCGAGAGCAGCACCTGCTGGAGGGTGTCGTCATCGTTGGAGTCGGGGAAGACGATGTTGGGGCTCTTGCCGCCGAGTTCCATCGAGGAGTGGGCGAGGCGTCCGCCTGCCAGCTCGGCGACGTGACGGCCGACGTTCGTCGAACCGGTGAACGAGACCTTGTCGACGTCGGGGTGGACGTTGAGCGCCTCGCCGATGACCGAACCCTTGCCGGTGACGACGTTGAGGACGCCTGCCGGCAGAATGTCGGCCAGCAGCTCAGCCATCTTCAGAATCGTCAGCGGCGCATCCTCGGCGCACTTGAGGACGATCGTGTTGCCTGCGGCCAGTGCGGCCGGTGTCTTGAAGGCCGCGATCATCAGCGGCGAGTTCCAGGGCAGGATTCCGGCGACGACACCCAGCGGCACGCGCTTCGTGTACTGCAGCTGTCCGTCACCAGCAGGCAGGGTGTTGCCCTTGACCTCACCTGCGACACCGCCCATGTAGCGGAACAGGTCGGCCAGGATGATCGTCTCCGGGCGTGCCTGGGTGCGGATGGCATTGCCGGTGTCTATCGCTGTCAGCTGGGCCAGCTCCTCGGAGCCGGCTTCGAGTGCGTCCGCGCAGCGGATGAGCATCTTCTGGCGTTCCTTGAACGGCAGCGCGGCCCATTCGGGGAAGGCCTTCCGGGCGGCCTTGACGGCGCGGTCGGCGTCTTCTTCCTTGCCATTGGCCACAGTGGCGATCACGACGTTGCGATCGATGGGGGTGATGACGTCTTTCCTGTCACCGTCGGCAGCTTCGACCCATTCTCCGCCGATGAACATCTTCCAGTTCGTGGCCTCGGGAAATTGCGACATTGTGATCCTTTCACCTACATAGCTCTCCGCTGAACTCTCTCCGACGAGCATATCGCCTGCCCCCATCCGAAAAGAATGGCGGAGCAGTAGGCGATGATGCACACCTCGTCTGCGTTGCGTGCACATCGGCACCCACCTTCGCACCATCGGTAGAATCGCGGCCATGACGTCCACCGCTGAGCTCACGAACATCATGTCCCCCGACTGGGCCGCCGCACTGTCCGACCAGGCCGAACGCATCCACGCCATGGGCGATTTCCTGCGTGAGGAGATCGCCGCCGGGCGCAGCTACCTGCCCAGCGGTGACAAGGTGTTCCGTGCCTTTGCCGATCCCCTCGCCGAGGTGAAGGTGCTCATCGTCGGACAGGATCCCTATCCGACGCCCGGACATGCGATCGGTCTGTCCTTCGCCGTCGATCCCGATGTGCGCCCACTCCCCCGGTCACTGAAGAACATCTACAAGGAGATCGAGGCGGACCTGGGCATCGAACCAGCCGCCCATGGTGATCTGCAGGCCTGGTCGCGGCAGGGGGTAATGCTGCTCAACAGGGTGCTCACGGTGTCCACGGGCGAACCTGCATCCCACCGCAGACGCGGCTGGGAGGCCATCACCGAAGCCGCGATCGCGACACTCGTCGACCGAGATCAGCCGCTTGTGGCAATACTGTGGGGCCGGGATGCGAGGAACCTCGCCCCCATGCTGCAATCGGGTCGCTCCGAGGTCGCCATCATCGAATCCGCGCACCCCTCACCATTGTCTGCCAGCAGGGGCTTCTTCGGTTCCCAGCCGTTCTCCCGTACGAATGAGCTGCTCGAGCAGAAGGGCCTCGCGCCCATCGACTGGGGCCTCCCGGCCCAGAATTGACTCCTCCCGGCCCAGAACTGACTCCTCCCGCCCCAGAACTGATTCCGCAGCCCCAGGTTTGCGTCCTCAGTCTCGGGGCTCGACCGTGTCCAGGGTGATCGTCGATTCGTTCGATCGCGCGGATTCGGCGGTCTTCTCCACGGCATCGGCCTTGAGGTTCTTCAGCGGCCTGGCCAGGTAGCTGCCGAGCACGGCGCCGACAGCCAGTGCCGCATTGGCCAGGATCGCGGTGAACAGCGAGGACAGTCCCACCGCGAAGGACGTCGTCTCCGATTCGGCAACGATCTGATAGACGGCGGTGAAGATCGACAGGCCCTGCAGCAGTGTGTAGATCGCGGGAATCATCAGCACGATGGCGGGTGCGCCCAGACGCAGGGACAGCGGTCGCGCCAGGAATCCTGTCACGGTCGCCGCCAACAGACTGGCCAGGACATTGTCGATGGCCAGTATCGTCAGCGCCGTCATCGTGATGTAGGAGGCGAGGCCGACGAACGCGGCGGGCAGGATGAACCGCCTCGTGGACTGCATGCCGATGACGCCGGCCATGGCCACGACAGCCGCGGCCACCATCGACACGATTGCTGAGATGACGTGGACACTGGTCTTCGGGACTAAGACTTCGATCGCATCGAGTCCGATCGCTTCGCCCGTCACGACCCCCAGGGCAATGCCCGAGACGATGCCAGCCAGGGTCAGGACCACCCCCACCATGCGCCCGGCGGCGGTCAGCGGAAAGTTCGTCAGGGCATCTTGGACCGAGGAATACAGTGATTGTGTGGGCAGCAGCAGGACGATGCCGGCGGCTACCAGGTATTGCGGCGATTCGATGATGCCGAAGTTGCCGGCCACCATCGCCACCAGGGTCGCGATCGCCGCCTGCAGTGCGGTGATGAAGAAGCTCGGCAGGGCGGTGCGGCCGATCATCCTGCCGACCTGACTGATCATGATCGACATGACGATGCCGAGACCGGCAGCAATCGCTCCGCCGCCCAACAGCACGACCAGGCTGCCGACCATCATTCCCCAGGCACCGGTGACGAACCATTCCTGATAGGGACGGCGCTGGTACCGGATGGCGTCGAGGCGACTCCGGGCATCGTTGAATCCCAGATTGCCCGCGACCAGATCGGTGACGAGCTTATGCACGGAGCCGAGCTTCGCGAAGTGGATGGATTCGCCCCGGTTGACGCGCATGACGGTCATGAGACGACCGTCGGACGTCGAATAGTGCACGGTGAGGGTGTTCGAAGTCAGATCCACTTGGGCAGTCGTGAGTCCGAAGGCGGCGCAGGCCGCGATGACGGAGACCTCGATGTCGGAGGTTCCGGCCCCGGCGCGCATCATGATCGCCGCAATGTCGGCGGCGAGGTCGAGGACCATTCTGGCCTCGTCCTCGTTGGGCTCGCTGGCCTGCACCGGAGCCTTGTACGGACTGCCTTTGAGGGCGGTGACGATGGGCACCGGTTGGGTGTTGACCGAGGTGCCGGACACGAGCCTGCCCACGGTGCGCCTGGCCACGCGCTGAGCAATCCGCTGGGAGGCGCCCTTGTGTTCGGCCTTGGGTTTGGATTTGGCCGTCGTCGTCTTCGGTGAACTCGCACCCGCGGGGCTGTCCTCATCGGACTTCAGTTGACCGGTCGGTGCCTCGCGCAGCTCCTGGAGCCGCTGCTGACGGGAGAGTTCGAGCAGTTCCTGCAGTGCCGAGGATCCGGCTTCGGCCTTATTCGTCCCGTGTTCAGGTCCGGACGACGACTGTGCGTCGACCGGTACCTCGGCGGTGGGTGCTTCTTCAGTGTTGTCGTTCGTCACGGCTCACTGATGAGAGTCGGGCCGAATGGGTCCGCAACATCGGCGGTGCCTGCGGCGGCGTCGAATTCGTAGACCTTGCGGCCGGTCACGAACACCTGATCGGCGCGGGAGTTCAGGTCCAGCGGGTCACCGGACCAGATGACGAGGTCGGCGTCGCGGCCGGGAGCCAGCGAACCCAGACGATCCTCGAGGCCGAAGATCGCGGCGGGGTTGATGGTCAGCGCTTCGAGCGCGACGACGGGATCGAGGCCTTCCTTGACTGCCAGGGAGGCTTCGTGGATGAGGAAGTTGATCGGGATGACCGGATGGTCGGTGGTCAGTGCGATGCGCACCCCGGCCTTGGCCAGTGCGCCCGCGGTTGCCAGGGACCTGTCGCGCAGCTCGACCTTCGACCGGCTGGTCATCAGCGGTCCGAGGATGACGTCGATGCCCTTGTCGGCGATGTAGTCAGCGATCTTGTGGCCCTCGGTGCCGTGGTTGATGACGAGACGGTAGCCGAACTCCTCCGACAGGCGGATGGCCGTGGCGATGTCATCGGCGCGGTGGCAGTGCTGGTCGAAGGCGAGCTTGCCCTCGAGGACATCCGCCAAGGTCTCCTTGACGAGATCACGTTCGAAGGGAGTGCCCTCCGACTCGGCGTGGGCGCGCTTGGCCAGGTAGTTCTGGGCATCGACGAAGGCATCTCGGAGGATCTTCGCGGTTCCCATGCGGGTCGATGGGGTGACGTTCTTCTCGCCGTAGACGCGCTTCGGGTTCTCTCCCAGGGCCGACTTCACGGACAGGTCCTGGGTCACGAGCATCTCGTCGACGATCCGTCCCCAAGTCTTCACGAAGGCGGTGCGCCCGCCGATCGGATTGCCGGATCCGGGCTTGATCAGCGCCGAGGTGACGCCTCCTCGCAGGGCGTCCTTGAATCCGATCTCGGACGGGTCGATGCCGTCGAGGGCACGCACGCCGGCACCGTTGGGGTCAGTCATCTCGTTCGTATCGTCACCGGACCAGCCTTCACCATCCTCATGGACGCCGAGGTGGCCGTGGGCTTCGATGAATCCCGGCAGCACCCAGCGTTGCCCGGCATCGATGAGCTCAGTGTCGGCCGGCAGATCCGCAGCGGTGACGGTGCCGGATTCCACTGAGGTGATCGTGCCGTTGGAGACCCGGATCGTGCCGGATTCGATTGGTTCGACACGTTGCCCCTTGGCATCTGCGATGGGCAGAATCCGAGCATTCGTGATGGCGAAATCAGTGATCTCGGGAACCGGAATCGAACGATACATTGTGCTCCTCTTGCAGTTGCCGTCAACGATGAGATCCGTCTCGAATCGAGTCTACGCCAGGCGATCAGCACAGGTCATGACGCGGGGCCACCAGAATCTGTCGCAGTCCCGGCTGATTCCGACAAGGCCGATTCAGTATAGTTCGGAGTCAGAGAATCAATGAGAGAAGGACCCCAATGCTCCAGACCATCACCTCGTATGTCGCCATCGGCGATTCGTTCAGTGAAGGGCTCATGGACCACAATCCGAGCGCAGACGATCGCTACCTGGGGTGGGCCGACCGCCTTGCTGACAAGCTCGTCGACTCCCCCGCAGGCAGCCCCGAACTCACCTACGCCAACCTCGCCATCCGTGGGCGTCTCATTGACCGGATCATAGAAGAGCAGGTGCCCAAGGCACTTGACCTCAAACCCGACCTGGTCAGTTTCTGCGCCGGGGGCAACGACTGTCTGCGCCCGAAAGCCGATATCGATGACCTGGCCGACCAGTTCGAACGTGCCGTCATCGCCTTTCGCGAGGCCGGCATCGAGGTGCTCATGTGCAACGGCTTCGACACCGAGATCGCCTCACCCCTGATCCGCGCCGTGCGCCCGCGCGTGGGCATCTACAACGCGCACCTGTGGTCGATTGCGCAGCGACATGGCTGCCATATGACTGACGTCTGGGGGCTGCGGCAGCTCTACGCTGGCGACATGTGGGCCGATGACAGAATTCACCTCTCACCCAAGGGCCATGAGCTCGTGGCCAGTCAGGCCCTGGCCACGCTGGAAAGCGGGCATTCCCTGCCGGTGACCGGCTTCGCTATGCCGGCTCGACCGACGCGTCCGATTCGGGCGGCCATGAGCGAAGAGTCCAAGTGGGCACGCGAATACCTCGGCCCCTGGGTCGGCCGACGCCTGCGCGGGCAGTCCTCCGGCGACAAGCTGGATGCGAAGATTCCTGAACTCACCCGAGTGCGCAAACCAGAATGAGCCAGAGCGATCGTTTCGCGGCACTAGGTGCCGCCGGTTCGGCGCTGGACTCGCAGCGGGACTTCTTCCGATGTGATTACGGGCCTGAGGCCGATCAGTTCCTCGAGGTCCACGGCGACCCGAGCACCGCCTCGGCGACGGTGTTCTTCGTCCACGGCGGCTACTTCCGTGAGCGCACGGACCTCGCCCATGCCAGGCCCATGGCCGCGGCCCTCGCCGAGGCGGGGGTGCTGTGCGTACTCATCGAATACCGGCGCGTAGGCGGGCAGCCCAACTGCTCCGCCGACGTCACCGCCGCCCTCACCTTTGCATACGACTCGTTGTCGGACTGGGGCGTCAATGATCGGGCACGGCGCAGTCTCACTGTGACCGGTCATTCGGCCGGAGGGTGCCTGGTGCTGGCGTGGGCGAGCCACCTCCGTACGGACGGGCCCGAGTTCCGACTGCGGCCCTTGGCCCCGGTCACGGACCTGTTCCGGGAGGTCGAGGACGGTTTGGGTGAGGGGGCTGTGCTCGACTACATGGGCGCGAGACCGGAGCAGGATCTGGCACCGTACCTGCGGGAGGATCCGCGCTCGAGGGCGGTACTCATTCCCGCGCGGGCGGATCTGCTCATCGTCCACGGGGACCGTGATGAGACGGTCGACGTCGCATTCTCTTGGACGTTCCCGGCACGGCTGTCCGTCGCCGAGGGCGCCGATCACGCCGATCTCGTCGACCCCGATTCGCCCTATTTCCCGCTTGTGCTCAAGACCCTGCTGAACTGATCTCACGACTCTGCTGAGCTGATCTCCCGGACGTGGGCACGGGCAGGCTCCGCCTGGGTGCGGCGCAGCTGTGCGAAGAGTTCCACGCTTCTCATCCCGGGCCAGTCCGAGGGCAGGGCGCTGGGTGGAAGGCCCGGATCGACGTAGGGGATCGCCTTCCACTCGTCGACGCAGTGCAGCCACAGAACGAACGCCTCACGCGGTTCGAGAGACGACTTCGGCGCTGAGTTCTCTGGCAGTGGGGCTGAGTTCTCCGACAGTGGCGCAGCGTGTTCGTACCGGCGAAGGAATTCGGTGTGCCTGGCAGCCAGGGTGTCCAGCTGCCACCATTTCGCCGCCGCTTGAGCGAAGGGTTCAGCGGTCAGGGGTGTCTGCGTGATGAAGATCGTCGCCCGGTCTCGCACGTCAAGGCCGACCAGGGCGTCCTCGACTTCGGCGCGCAGATGCCCGGGCGCAATCCACAGCCCGTCGGTGACCGCTCCGAATCCCAACCCCATCAGTGTTCGACGCAGCTGCACCCGCTTCGACCGGTCCACCTCGGGCAGGGAGTAGGACACCAGGCACCAGGGCTCGTCATCTCTCTGACCACGGTAGGTAAAGATCCTCCGATCCCCGCGTTCAAGTCCGGACACGGCCGCCGAGTCCAAACGATATCCGGCTACTGCCTCCCGCTTGTCCGGAATGAGCAGTCCCTTGCCCTTGAGTCTCGACACGGCGCTGCGAGTTGAGGAGTTCGAGACCCCGGCGGTGGCGAGAAGATCGAGCAGGGCAGCGACTCGGATCCAACCGCCCAGGTCACGCAGGTGAAGACCGACGAAGGTCCGCAGCAAAGAGGTGGGGCTGCCGGAGGTGTGATCGAGATCGACGATCGGTCTCAGAGCCCCGGACAGCCTGAAGCGGAACCATGACCGCCCGTAGAGTTCTTCGCGCGCGCCGTGCCCGGACCCGTCGCTGTGCCGGGTCCGTTATCGATGCCGGTGCGGATGTCGAAGAGCTCCGGGAAGAAGGTGAGATCGAGTGCCTTCTGCAGGAAGCCAACACCGCTCGAACCGCCTGTTCCTCGCTTCATGCCGATGATGCGCAGCACCGTGCGCATGTGGCGGTAGCGCCAGAACTGGAAGTTCTCCTCGAGGTCGACGAGCTCCTCGCAGCTTTCGTACTCCTGCCAGTACTTTTCGGGGTTCTCGTAGATGATCCGGAAAGTGTCGAGAAGTTCCTCATCGAAGGTGTGCGCCACGGACACGTCTCTGTCCAGCAGTCGTTGCGGCACCGGGAGTCCGCGGCGGGCAAGGGCACGGAGGAATTCGTCGTAGACGCTGGGCTCGTTGAGGTACTTCTCGAGCTGTGCGCGGGCCTCGGGTTCACCGTCGAAGACCTGCAGCATGCCGGCGTTCTTGTTCCCGAGCAGGAACTCCACGGCCCGGTACTGCCAGGACTGGAATCCCGAAGACTTGCCGAGTTCGTCGCGGAACCCGACGTATTCGCTCGGCGTCAGGGTTGCGAGGACCGACCACTGCTCGGTCAGGGTCTTCTGAATGTGCTTGACGCGGGCAATGCGCTTGAGTGCCAGCGGGAGCTGGTCATCGGCGATGAGACGTCGGGCATCGACGAGCTCATGGATGACCAGCTTGAACCACAGCTCCGTGGTCTGGTGCTGGATGATGAACAGCAGCTCGTCGTGATGAACCGGGTCGCTGACAGGATGTTGGGCGTCGAGCAGTCGGTCGAGGTGAAGATAGGAACCGTAGGTCATCGTCGACCTCAGATCCGTGTGGATTCCGTCTTCAAGATCCCGCTCGTTGTTCTCCGCCGTGGAGTCGTCATGAGTCATGACAGCCAGTGTATTGCAGTTATCGACCGAGAGGATCAGATACGCAACATCATTCCGTTCCCGGCCTGCGCCGTTCAGGGGCTGCAATCTCCCGGACCTGCTCGACGAGGCTCTTCCACTCCCCCGGCATCTCGGTCTCACCGAAACGCACCAGACCGAAGCGACTCTCGATCGCATAGACGTAACGGTCAGCACCAGCACCAGGTCCAGCACCAATGCCCGCCGCCCCACCATTGGCCTTCACCCCGGCACCGCCATCGACGTGCCCTGCCGAGTCATTCGGCCATGGGAGCTCTGCCACCTTCGGTCCGATGCTCGCCCGGTGCTCGCTCGAATCGATGTCGAGGTCCCAGACCAGCAGAAGCCCGGCGATTCCACCGCTGCGCTCGACTATGAGATGGCCGAATTCGCCGGACGCAGGAGACGAACCTTCCTCACTCACCAGCTGCTCCCGACATTTCCCCGCCCTGCACCGCGAGTCACGCCCACGGCATCCCAGCTCTGGACGAGCGCATCGTGGACGTCGGATCCCTCACCGAACTGGGCGACCGCCTCGGCGATGGTCAGGGCTGCGAAGCCCGCGAAATCGGTGCGAGTGGTGATGTCGTCACCGGTCAGCACGGAGTACCAGACCTGCCCCACGGTCTCCCAGGCCTGGCCGCCGAGGCGGGTGGCAGCGAGCGCAAACGCGCGGTTGGGGATTCCGGAGTTGAGGTGGACCCCGCCGTTGTCCGAATCCGTGGTGACGTAGCGGTCCATATGATCAGGCTGGGGATCCTTGCCGAGGACATCGTCGTCGTAGGCGGTGCCCGGCGCAAGCATGGAGCGCAGGGCCTGGCCTGTGACCTCGGGCGTGAAGATGCCGGCTCCGATGAGCCAGGTGGCGTCCCCGGCTTCCTGACCGGAGTCATGCTGTTCAGTCAGGGCACCGAAGACGTCGGCGCAGTGCTCGTTGAGGGCACCGGGCTGCCCGAGGTACTCGAGGTCGGCGGTGTGGCTGATGACGCCGTGGCTGAGTTCGTGGCCGATGATCGACAGCGACCCGGTGAAGCCGGTGAAGACCTCGTCGTCACCGTCGCCGAAGACCATGAGCCGTCCGTCGAAGAAGGCGTTGTCGTAGTCCTGGCCGTAGTGGACGCTGGCGATGAGCGGCATCCCTTTGCCGTCAAGCGAATTGCGCTCGAAGGCCTCGGCGAAGAGCGAATAGGAGGCACCGAGCCCGTCGTAGGCCTCGTTGACCGCCTCGTCGGACACTGCGTCCTCGCCTTCGCTGCGCACGAGGGATCCCGGCAGGGTTTCGGTGCCCTGCGCGTCGTGGATGAGGCGGTTCACCCCGGCGCTGGCGCCGGTGACCTGCGAGTGCATCGCGGCCTCGGAGTCCTGCGCTCCCCCAGCGGACGTGGCCACCGGCGTATAGCGCAGCCCCTCGGCCCGCAGGTTGCGACAGGACTCATCGGAGACCTGACAGCTGCGCGCGGCGCGGGCGGCTCGGGGGAACTTCTCGCCTCCGCGTTCGGCGATCGCATCGAGCAGGTACGGCGGAATGACGTGTCGAAGACTCATATGTCCAGGGTGCCACCTCTGCCCATGCATCGAATAGGAAAATTCGTGCAAACTTTTCCTTGCAAAGACTTCTTTGCAAGCGTATCTTTGCATTATGGCTGACACACCAGATTCCCCGACACCGATCCGAACCCTTGGCCCCGAAGCACTCAAGGGGCTCGCCCATCCGCTGCGCGTCGAGATCTACGACGCGCTGTCCAAGTTCGGACCGCAGACGGCGACCAGCCTGGCCAGCCGGCTCGGCGAATCGACCGGATCAACGAGCTACCACCTGCGTCAGCTCGCCCGCCACAACTTCATCCACCAGGTCGATGGCCCTTCCGGAGGACGAGCGAAGTGGTGGGATCGCTCCCCGGGGGCCATCGATGTCAGTCGGCACACCGCCAAGGAGGATCCCTCCGCTGGTGCCTCGGCCGGCTTCATTCTGCGCGAATGGACCAGAAACGGCACCCGGGCGCTTGAGGACTTCGTCGATGTCCTCAACTCGGATGATCTGCTGCCCGATGTGTGGGCCGATGCCGCGGCGGTCGACACGAGCAACGTGCACGTGACGCCTGCCCAACTGCGGGAGATCAACGATCGGGTTCACAACACGATCGACGCAATCGTCACGGAGTTCCGGGGCCGCAACGACCCCGGCTCCCGTCCCGTGCAGATCCAGTTCAATGCCTTCCCCTTGACCGATGGAGAGGAAACACCATCATGAGCACCCTCATCAGCCCGATCAGACCACCGACCTTCCCACGAGGTCCCGGCAGGATCGTCGAGCGCACGACCACCACCACTCGCGAGATCTTCCTCGACGACCTGCCAGCTACGAAGTCCCGTGCTGGTTCAGCCTCCCCGCACAGCTCCGAGACGGCAGCCGAGCTGCTGACTACCTCATCGGATATGCGACTTCACGGGCTCAATCGGGCCATGGTCCGCCTCGGCGTGTGGCTGATCGAAGCAGGCCGCAGGCACGCGCTTCGCCCGGCAGTTGGCCCAGCAGCCCGCGCGGACGAGATCGCACGCCGGGTCGATGCCGCGAAGGCCCACGATATGAGGCACTTCATCGGCCTCCCGAACTGACCCCGTCCTCAAGTCGAGCCCTCATACGTGACTCACGCTTCCACCTCGGCGCCGATGGACGATTCGATCCCATTCGAGTTCGCCCAGATGGCCCGCAGTGACCGTGTCATGCACCTTGGCCCGGGGAACAGAGGTTTCTACACTGAGATCATGACTGATGCGCCAGGAGACCCCGACCTCAGAGACCGCAGGCTCCTCCTCGTCGAGGACGATCCGACTGTCGCCGAGGTTGCGCGCAATTATCTGCGCAAAGCGGGCTTCCTCGTCGATGAGGTCGCCGACGGCTTCCAGGCGCTCGAATCCGTCGCCGAGCTGGTCCCCGACCTCGTCATTCTCGATCGGAAGCTGCCGGGCATCGACGGCACCGAAGTGTGTCGCCGTCTGCGCTCGTTCACTGCGGTCCCGGTGCTCATGCTCACGGCGCTGTCCGCGACGGAGGACCGCATCGATGGTCTCGAGTCCGGCGCCGACGACTATCTCACGAAACCGTTCTCTCCTCGGGAACTCGTCCTGCGAGTCCAGTCGATCCTCAAGCGCACCGTGGACGAGTCGACACCGGAAGCACCGTTTCGCTTGGGCCCCTTCCACCTCGACGTATCCGGACGCCGGGTCAGCCGGAACGAGATCCCACTCGAGGTCTCTGCTCGCGAATTCGACCTGCTCGCATTCTTCCTCAAACACCCTCACCAGGTCTTCGACCGGGAGACCCTGCTGCGCTCCGTCTGGGGGTGGGAGATCGGCGACCCGTCGACGATCACCGTGACCGTGCGCAGGCTGCGGGAGAAGATCGAGGACGATCCCTCCCATGCACAGTTTCTGTCCACGGTCTGGGGCGCCGGCTACCGATTCGATGTCGAGGAGGAGCTACGATGATGCTTCCGCTGCCGGAGATGGCCGCCATCTTCCTCGTCGCGATTGTCTGTTCCGCCGGGATCGGGATCATCGGCGTCGGTGCGCTGTGGCTCAGCCGCCGCCGATCGCTGAGAGCGCGCCTGTCCATCATCGTCGCCACGACCCTGGTCTCAGTCCTCACCGGGATGGTCGCAATCTCCGCGGCGATGTACCTGTCCGAGCACGACCTCTATGTGTTCCTCACCGTGGCCCTCGCCTCCCTGCTCTCGACCATGGTCGTGACCTGGTTCCTCGGTCGGCTCATCGCCCGCGAGTACGAGGACCTGCGGAGTCTCACCGCCGAAATGGGTGAGGGCCATCGCCTCGGTGATCTCAGTGACCCGAAGGATGTCTCGGAGACGGCGCTGCTGCGCGCCGAGCTCGTCGCCACCAGCCGCAAGCTCGCGGACTCCCGCGATGAGGTGGCCGCGCTCGATCGCTCACGACGCGAGCTCATCGCCTGGATCGCCCATGATCTGCGAACTCCGATGGCCGGGCTCAAGGCCATGGCCGAGGCTCTCGAGGACGGGATGATCGAGGATCGGCAGCGCTACTATGCCAAGATCCGAATCCAGATCGATCGACTCTCACGCATGGTCGATGACCTCTTCGCCCTGTCACGGATCCAGTCGGGTGCCCTCGAGCTGGAAACCATCGACGTCAGCCTCTACGACCTCGTCTCGGATGCGGTGTCCGATCTGCGACCGGTCGCCGCGGCCAAGGGCATCGCGGTCCATGAGCGCGGACTCACCGACGTCATCGTGGCCGGTGACCCCCGTGAGCTGACTCGGGTGGTCGAGAATCTGCTCATGAATGCCCTGCAGCATTCGTCCCAGGGCACCGAGGTCGTGCTCGAGACGAGCCGAAATGGTGAGGGACAAGCTGTGCTCACCGTCAGCGACACCGGCGGTGGGGTCCCGGCCGAGGCTCTCACCGAGGTCTTCACCACCGGGTGGCGAGGCTCTCCGGCGCGCACTCCCGACGACGATTTGATCACCCGGGACCCGACAGTCAATGGCGGTGGGGTCCTCACCAGCAATGCCGGGCTGGGTCTGGCCATCGTCCGCGGCATCGTCGAGGCGCATTCTGGCACCGTCGGGGTCTCCAACACCGAATCAGGTGCCCGGTTCGAGGTGTGTCTGCCCGCAATCGCCCCTGCCGTCTGAGCGACGGTTCTCCGCCGGTGCGGTCGAGGAAGACGGACACAGCGCCGGACTAGACTGGCCTGGTGCTCAAACCCATTCTGTGGCCGGTCCTCGCGCCGTCGCTTCTCTTCGCCGTCGGCATAGGAGCGATACTTCCGGTCATGGTCCTGGGTGCGCTTCAGCTCGGCTCGAGCGCTTCCTTCGCGGCCGCCATCGTCGGCATCATGGGTGCGGTCTCCCTGGCAGCGACGGTGCCGGCCGGGATGCTCATCGACCGCCTCGGCGATTTCCGGGCGATGCTCGTGGCCACGGCCACCGCGGTTGTGGTCCTCGGCGGGATCGTCGCCGCCTTCATCTGGGACTCCCCCGCCGCGCTGATCCTCTACACGGTGGGGCTCATGCTCTTCGCTCCCGTCTCCGATGTGTGGAACCTGGCCCGTCAGGCCGTTGTGGCCGAGGTGATGCCTCCGCAGGATCTGGCGAAGGCGATGACCGCGCTGGGCGGGACTCAGCGGGTGGGCAACCTCGTGGGCCCGATCGTCGGTGCCGGGCTCATGCTCATCTTCCCGCTCTGGTCGGTCTTCGTGCTCTCAGCCCTCGCCGCCGTCGCCGCGATCATCATCATGGCCCTGCCGATCGCCCGCATCCCCGGCTACCCCGACCGCGGATCGGCTGGCACCGAGGCGAGCGCCCATGCGGGTGACGGTGCCGATATTTCGAAGGACCCCACCCTCGCCGAGGAGGTGGCCGGCCATCCGCACAAGCCACCTCGGCCGCGCCTGGAGGTGAGGTGGAAGGCCGTGGTCCTCGTCGGGATCTCGATCATCGCCCTGACCGTGGCCCGATCGGCTCAACCTGTGGTGATCCAGCTCTGGGGCATCGACATCGGCCTCCGAGAATCATCGATCTCCCTGCTCATCGCCTTCGGCGCGGGCCTCGAACTCGTCTTCATGTTCCTCGGCGCATACATCAAGGACCACCTCGGGCGGGTGGCGACCCTGGTGGCCTGCCTGACGATCTTCGGATCCGGATTCGTCGTCATGGTGCTTGTGCCCAGCCTGAGTGGCATGGTCATCGCCGTGGCCATCATGGCCGTGGGCAACGGCCTCGGTGCCGGGGTGAACATGACGATCGGAGCCGACCTGTCACCGGCGATCGGGCGGGCCCGGTTCCTCGGCATCTGGGCGATCTTCTCCAACGGCGGCAAGCTGGGCGGTCCGGCCCTCATCTCACTGGTCATCACCCTCGCCTCACTGCGCTTCGGAATCCTGTTCCCCGGACTCTTCGCCATCCTCGGCGCGGTGTGGGTGCTCATCTGGGCCAAGCAGATCGGCCTGCCCGGTCGAATGCGCCGAGGATAAGCCGAGTCCCGATCCACCCTGAGAATCGGCGAACACCGATTAGGCTGGTGACGACCGGTCCCTGACGGACACAACGTTGGGGAACACCGCTGCCTAAGGAGAGTTGTTCATGGCCGCCCTCGACTTCGGAGCCTATGTTCTGCTGGGCATCGCCGCCGTCCTGTTCCTCCTCCTGCAGTCATGGCTCGCCGCGACCGTTGTCCGCCGCGTCGTCGGCATCCCGACAGGTTGGCCGCGGACCATCGGGGTGGGCCTGGTGATGAGCGCTGTTATGGCGCTGACCGTGCAGTATCTCTACCGTGCCGGGACGGGACAGAACGCCGGCGGCCTCGAGGTGGCACCCGGTGTCGCACTCCTGCTCCTGCTGCTGGCGACAGGGTGGATCTTCGCTCTGGGTGTCGGCGCACTCGTCGTGATCGAGGCAGCCTTCCCGACAGGCTCGGTGCCCGGCCCACAGTCTCTGTTCTTCGGCTGGAAGGCACGCAGGCGGCGCGGTCGACGCTACGCCGAGGTCATCTCGATCGCGGTGCGCCACGGCCTGGGCTCACAGATCCGCGGCTTCGGCCGGGGTGCTTCCCGTGACCGTTAGGCCAAGACGGCCCGGGCACTGAAGAACTCGCTCTCGGAGGCCGGAGTCACCTTCGTCAAGCTCGGACAGATGCTCTCCACCCGTCGTGATGTGCTGCCTCCCGCCTACGTCCACGAACTGGAGTTGCTGCAGACGCAGGTCTCCCCCGAACCCTGGTCGGTCATCGAACCGGCGATCATCGAGCGCATGGGCAGGCCCTTGAGCGACGTGTTCTCCCGCATCGATGCCACACCCCTGGCCGCAGCCTCGGTGGCGCAGGTCCATGACGCCACACTGCTCGACGGCACGGATGTCATCGTCAAGGTCCAACGGCCCAAGGCCCTCAACCAGGTCAATCAGGATCTCGACATCATCCTGCGTCTGGCCAGCTGGCTGAACAAGACCACCGTATGGGGTCAGGATCTGGGGATCGAGAAGCTGGCGAAAGGGTTCGCCAATTCCCTCGAGGAGGAGCTGGACTATCGGATCGAGCTCGGCAATATGCGTGCCATCGAGGACAGCCTCCGGCGATCGGGCAAGTTCTCCGTGACCGTGCCCCACAGCTACCCGGAGTTCTCGAGCGAGAGGCTCCTCATCATGGACAAGCTGCCCGGGCGACCGGTGTCCTCGGCGGGGAAGATCCTGGCTGAACTCTCCGATAAGGAGCGAAAAGGGCTGGCCACCACTTTGCTGGGAGCCACACTCGAGCAGATCATCACCGACGGCGTCTTCCACGCGGACCTGCATTCGGGCAACATCTTCATCATGCCCGACGGCGGGTTGGGGCTCCTGGACTTCGGGGCCGTCGGCAGGCTCGACCCGGGAACGCAGACGGCCCTGGGCCTCATGCTCTACTCGATCGACCAGAACGACAGCGCCGGTGCCACGGACTCCATCATCGAACTCCTCGGCCGCCCGGAGAATCTCGACGATCGGGCCGTGGAACGTGCCGTCGGCGAACTGCTCACCCGCTACGGCGGCGGAAGCCAGTCCTATGACGGGCAGAAGCTCTTCGACGACCTGTTCAACCTGGTTCTGGCCCATCGCTTCTCGGTCCCGGCCCCGATCAGCGCTGCTTTCCGGGCACTGGCCTCGGTCGAGGGAGCACTGCTGGTCATCGATCCCACCTTTGACGTGGTCGCCGTTGCCCGCAACGAAGGCAACCGCCTCATGCGCAGCAAGCTGAAGTCGACGAAGATCACCGATGAGCTCCAGCGTCGTGCGATGCAGATCCTGCCGATGATCGACCGCATGCCTCGGCGGATCAACAAGATCACCGAGGACCTCGAGCAGGGCCGTTTCTCGATGAACATGCGCGTGTTGGAGAACCCTTCGGATCGACGGTTCCTCACGAGCCTGTTCCAGCAGCTCATCGTCGCCGTCCTCGCCGGCGCCGCCGTCCTGGGTTCGATCATGCTCATCACCAGCGAGGAGGGACCACTGCTGACCGAAGGCATCCACCTGTACGCATTCTTCGGATTCGTCCTGCTCTTCGGCGGCTTCGTGCTGAGCATGCGCTCCCTCATGCTCGTGTTCAAACGCGGCGTCGACGGTTAGGGCCGCACGCGGCCAACCTCGTCGACTCACACCCTCTCCAGGGCACCTGGTTCTGTATTCTCGCTGGACACAGACGGTATGTTATCGTTTTTCGATACATCGATTAACGATATGAAGCCATTGATTGACGGCACCGAGCTGAGAAGGAGCGCAATGCTCACACAGCACCGGAAGAAGCAGATCAGCACATTCACTGGAGGGATTTTCGCCGCAGGTGTCGCTGTCGCCGGAGTCGACATCTTCCGACCGCTGTTCACCCTCCTCAAGGACAAGCAGATCACCATGCGTCTGCAGGACAGCGAGGCTCATGAGCCGATATCGGAGTCGGTGCATGTCGCCGACACCAACCTGACCGTCCTCATCGACGCATCAGCGGTCTCGACCTGGCCCATCATCACCTATGGAATTGCGGTCGCATTGACGATCATCGGCTTCATCGCCCTCATCATCGGATACGCCGCGTTCATCGCCTCATCCGGCGCAGACGCAGTCGCCTCGAACCGCTGGCCGTTGACGATCCTGATCTCAGGATTGGTCTCTCTCGTCGGCGGGCTCGGAGGCGGCTGGCTGACCGGCTGGATGCAGAGCTATATCGCCTCCGGTCAGGGTCTGACGTATTACGGATATGCACTCAACGAGCAGTCGACGCTCTTCATCACCGTCCTCGCAAGTGCCGTGCTCACGCTCCTCGGGCTCACAGTCTCACACACCCGCGAACTCGAAGAGGAGACGTCGGGCCTGGTCTGAGCACGGCTGCCTTGACGATAGTCAGAGCACATGAGAAGACCCCGCGTTCTGCACTGCTGTGGAGAACGCGGGGTCTTCTCAATGAGCGCCCTGCTGCTTTCTGGTCAGGTGGCGGGGACCTCGAACTCAGAGCTGAATTCGGGGACCTTCTTGTCCTCGCCGAGCACCTTCGCCTCGGGACGAAGGTAGGTCCCTTTGAGCACGTCGGCTGTTTCACTCACGTAGATCGGAACGTAGCCCGTGTGCTCTCCATCGCGGCGCGGCGCGAGGTCGAAATACTCAAAACCGGCATCCTTGAGTTCGTCTTTGGCACTCGATGCGTAGTTGGCCTCTTCGCCGGCGCTGTCGAGGTAGAAGTCCGATGCGCTGATGGTGCCGCCGTAGCTGTCGCCCGGTTCCACCTTCACCTCGATGTAGACCATCTCCCCATCTGGGTTGTCGGCGGCTTCGTAGTACTCCGTGGGGTTGTTGCGGACTGCGGACACGATGGTGATGACGTCCCCGGTCTCCTCATCGGTGAACTCTGTGCCGATCTCCACCTCGGTGCCCTCGGCCTTGTCGCTCATGCCTTCGGCCTCGTCCGTCTCTGTGGTCTCAGCCGCTGTCTCGTCCGTGGTCTCCTCTGCGGGCTCTTCGGCTTCGAGGGCTTCGCCCTGCGATTGGCTGGGTGCTGCGTCTTCGGGGGCTTCATCCGCCGCTGTGTCATTGCTGCCGCAGGCTGACAGTGCCAATACGGCGGCAAAGGCCAAGGCGGAGGTCTGGGTGAGGATTCGGGCTGAGTGGCGTCCGGTGCGGTTCATCGGTTTCCCTTTCGACATGATGGGCGCTGCATGAGCTGCGTGATTGATGACTCATTGGCCCTGACAAGAAGAGACTCTATGGCACACGGCCTGGGGAGCAGGTGATGATCACAGCACACTGCGTGGCAGATCTGGCACAACTGGCCCGGCACATCCGTGGCGCACCTGTGACGGGCGGAGGCGCATGCGTGACGCACCCTCACCGGGGCAGAAAAGAACCGGGCCAGACAGTGAACTGTCTGGCCCGGTTACGTGGAGCCCCCCATCGGACTCGAACCGATGACCTTCGCTTTACAAGAGCGGTGCTCTACCAACTGAGCTAGGGAGGCGTGGCGGCGAAACGATGCCGTCTGCGCCTACACGATAGTAGTCCATTCACCTTCGCGGCGACAAAACGGACGCGAGGGTAACTTCACCGTACGGACTTCACGTCCGGGCATCGGCCGACTGCCACCTCGGCGGCGGTCGACCGATGCTGATGGACGAAGTCAGCCCTTGAACTCGCCGGTGGCCTTGAGGATCTCCAAGGTCAGCGCCTGCGGGTCGCTGGTCTTGTCGGTCTGCTTGCCGTTGATGAGCACCCACGGAGTGGCTTCCACTCCGCTGTCGAGGGCCTCCTTCGACGACTTCTCAACGAAGTCCTTGAACGACTGGTCCGTGACGCAGCTCTCGACGGTCTGCTCAGGGTCGGAGGTGAGCTTCTTCGAGGTGTCGACACCGGCTTCTTCGGCGACCTTGAGCAGTTCCTCATCGGTGCGGCCATTGCCCTGCTCTTCGGGCTGCTGAGCATACATCGCGGGGAAGAAGTCCCTGACGGTTTCAGGCTGGGAGTCGACGACGCAGGCCGCGAGGTTGGCGGCACGGGTCGAATACTCATTGCCGCTGGACATCCGGTCGAGGATCGACACCGGCTTGTACTCAAGCACGATCGAACCTTCGTCGGCCAGCTTCTCCAGAGTCGGAGTGTTGGCTTCTTCGAACGTCTTGCAGCCTGGGCACTGGAAGTCGAGGTAGACGGTCACGGTCGCGGCGTTTTTCTTGGCACCGGCTTCGGCAGGGGTCGGCAGATCTGACTCTTCACCGTCGGGCAGCTGCTTCGGCTGCACCACTTCGCCGTCCTTGGCCATGCTGACACCGTTGGCGACGTAGTTGGCCGGGGTGATGCCCGGTTTGCTCTGCTGGAAGATGAGAACACCGACGACCGCGGCCACAACGACCACGACGACGCCGATCCCCACGTAGAGGATGGTCTTGGCGGTCTTCTCCTTCTTGG
Source organism: Brevibacterium aurantiacum (assembly GCF_900169065.1). Classification (GTDB taxonomy): domain Bacteria; phylum Actinomycetota; class Actinomycetes; order Actinomycetales; family Brevibacteriaceae; genus Brevibacterium; species Brevibacterium aurantiacum. The sequence goes on from NZ_FXZB01000003.1 coordinate 141,704, forward strand.
CCTGAGCCGCTGCGATCTGACGCGCGTTCTCACGTGCTTGGTTCCGCCGATTGTCACCGGAATTGTTCTTCGCCATTGTTCCTCACGTTGCGATCGTCTGACGTCGGCCCGGCCTCGGACCGTGGGGAATCGGGTCGATATACGAGTCCCGACCGTCCCACCTTACCCAAACAGGTGGTGGCCCGACTCCCAGTGAAATTCAAGAATCAACTACACCGGGTCCGGAAGATAGGTGAAAGGGTTCGACGTCAGCGGCCACCAGGACATCCCGGATCCGGACTGAACAGCCATGATGCCGATGATGATGAGAAGCGCGATCGCCGACAGTGCGATGAGCCTGCCCAGGTGGTTGCGTGTCACCCCGGAGACCATGAGCCGTGATCCGTAGCGCAGGCTGCCCGCGCCCGGACCCAGCCACAGCACGAGGGCACCCGCGGCACCGGCGGCCCACACCGACCACTGCTCCGAGTATCCGCTGGGCACGATTCCCGCGATGTCGAGTCGGGTCAGCACGAGCATCGCGATACCCGCGATCGCCGGCAGGATGAGAGTCGCGATCGAGGTCAGCACCGAAGCGAGGATCGCGGCCGGCGCCGAGGCGAGTGAGCGCAGAACTCCTCCGCCGTCGGTTCCGCGTTCGAACCGGTGCTTCTGGGCCTTGCGGTCCAATCGTGTGCCGGTGCGGGCGATGATCGACCACAGGAACACGAGGAGTGTCACGAGCAGCGGGCCCAGCGGCATGATCGCGATGGCCAGCAGGATGAGGCCGAAGACCACCCACCCGCCGGTCCGGACCGTCCGATAGGTCATCGGCGCCCAGCCGTAGCCGGGCTGACCTGGCTGACCGGGTCGACTCTGCTGTCCGCCTTGGACTCCTGTGCCGTTGGAATCGGGCCGGGCAGTCCCCTGACCAGCCGGTGGTCCGGCGAGTCCATACCCTGCCCCGCCGAGGTTGGTCCCGGCCATCGCTGAACCGGGAGCGGCCTGGATGCCGCCGTTGGGGTTGCGCACGGGAGGTGCGGTGCCCCGGTTCATCGGGCCTGGGGCCATTGTGGGCGGACTCCCCTGCCCACCGGGCATCATCCCGGAGCGGGCCTGCGGCTGCTGACCTTGCACCGGTTGGCCCTGCACTGGCTGGCCCTGCACTGGCTGGCCCTGCAACGGTTGGGCCTGCGGACGCTGGCCTTGCCCTGGCTGGCCGTGTGGGGAGTAACCCGGCTGTGGGTATCCCTGCGGGTTCGTCCCCCCCGGGTAGCCGCCACGGGGTGAGCCATGGCCGGTTGCACCATAGCCTGAACCGTCAAATCCGGCAGCACCGTAGCCCGCGGCTGCGCCCGCTGCGGCACCACCGGCGGCAGCACCTGCAGCACCAAAAGCGGCAGCTCCGCCATAGCCTGACCCATTGCCTCCACCGCCGTCGACTGCAGGCATCCGCGCCGTGCCCGTCGGGGATGCCTGGTTCGAGGCCCCGGCTGCGGGTCCGGATCCCAGCTGCGGTTCGCGTCCGGATTCGATGTCGACGAGGGCATCGAGGATCATCTGGCCGCTCGGCCTGCGTTCGGGCTTCGGGTCGAGGCAGGCCGCGATGAGGGGAACGAAGTTGCGGGGCGCATTGTCGAGGTCGAATTTGCCCATGGCCACTCGCCCCAGCACCGCCTCGAGAGGCCCCGAACCGTAGGGATTGCGGCCGGTGGCGGCGTAGGCCATGGTCGCGGCCCACCCCCACCAGTCGGTCTTCTCACTTGAGGTCTTGCCATCGGCGATCTCCGGTGACAGGTAGCCGGGTGTTCCCATCACGAGGCCGGTCGCGGTCACTCGCACTTCGTCGGCGACCTGGGCGATGCCGAAGTCGATGACCATCGGTTCGCCGTCCATGATCATGACGTTCGCTGGTTTGAGGTCGCGGTGGATGACACCGGATTCGTGCACGGCGTTGAGGGCATCGAGGAGGGCGTGGCCGAAATGGACGAGCTCATCCTCGGCGAAGGGACCGTGGTCCCTGACATCGTCGGACAGCGTCTGCCCGTCGACGAACTCGGTGATGATGAAGGGCTGAGAGGATTCGAGCTCCGCGTCGAGCACCTCGGCGATTCGGGGATGTTTGATCCTGCGCAGCGTCCTGACCTCGCGTCCGAGGCGTTTGCGAGCGGTCTCATCATTGGCGATGTGAGGGTGGAGAACCTTGACGGCGACAGGGTTGTTTCCGCCGTCGACACCGAGGTAGACGACACCCATGCCGCCCGAGCCGAGCTCCTCGATGAGGCGGTAGCCTCCCAGATCCTGATCCATCACCCTCCCAAGCGTAGTCGAGCGAGTACAGTTCGTTCCAAGGACCGACACAGGAGGAGGCGCAGATGAACACCGTCAACTCTGCCGAAACCACTACCGCATCTCCGTATGGCGACAGCGATTTCGTTGTTGTCGCAAACCGACTGCCCGTGGACCGGGACCCAGCCGAGACAAGCCAAGGATGGCGTACCTCACCTGGGGGTTTGGTCACTGCCGTGGCTCCGGTGATGAAGTCTCAGGAGGGTGCGTGGATCGGCTGGACCGGGGTGCCCGATGTTGATTTCGACCCGTTCACCATCGACGGCATGCATCTGGTTCCCGTCACCCTCACGAGTGAGGATGTCCTCAAATATTATGAAGGATTCTCCAATGCAACTCTCTGGCCTCTCTATCACGATGTGATCGTTCCTCCCGAGTTCCACCGCACCTGGTGGGACTCGTATGTGCGAGTCAATGAGCGCTTCGCGGCCAAGGTCGCCGAGGTGGCTGCTGAGGGTGCAACCGTCTGGGTCCATGACTATCAGCTCCAGCTGGTTCCGCAGCTGGTGCGACGGATGCGACCGGACCTGGCGATCGGGTTCTTCAACCACATTCCCTTCCCGCCGTTCGAGCTCTTCGCCCAGCTGCCCTGGCGCGACGAGATCCTGCGCGGCCTCCTCGGCGCGGACCTCGTCGGATTCCAGCGTCCGGCCGATGCCGCGAACTTCCGACGTGCTGTGCGTGGGCGTCTCAACTTCACGACGAAGGGCTCAACCGTCAACGTCCCGGCAGGTGATTTCCTGCCGGAGCACATCGTGCGCGCCGAGGCCTTCCCCATCTCCATCGACACCCCGTACCTCGAGGAGCTGGCGCGTGATCCGAAGATCATCGAGAGGGCCCGGCAGATCCGCGAAGAGGTCGGCAATCCGAAGGTCATCATGCTCGGAGTCGATCGGATGGACTATACGAAGGGCATCCGGCACCGTCTCAAGGCGTTCGGGGAGCTGCTGGCCGAGGGCAAGCTCGACGTCGAGGATGTCGTCCTGATCCAGATCGCGACCCCGTCGCGGGAGCGGCTCGAACAGTACAAGATCATCCGTCACGACGTGGAGCTGGCGGTCGGGCGGATCAACGGCGAGCAGGCCGAAGTCGGGTCCATCGCCGTCCACTACCTCCACCATTCCTATCCGCGCGATGAGATGACGGCGTTCTTCCTCGCCGCCGACGTCATGCTCGTGACCGCCCTGCGCGACGGGATGAACCTCGTGGCCAAAGAGTATGTGGCCTGCCGCAGACGTGACGACGGGGCTCTCGTGCTCTCCGAGTTCACCGGTGCCGCCGACCAGCTCAAGAGTGCTGTGATGGTCAACCCGCACGACATCGGCGACCTCAAGGCCGGCATCCTCGACGCCGTGCAGATGCATGAGAAGACGCGTTCACGGCGGATGAGGCAGATGCGCAAGAAGATCGCTACGGACACCGTGAGCATCTGGTCGAAGAAGTTCCTCGCCGAACTCGAGGCCATTCACACGAACCCGGAGGCGATCATCCCCGACCGTCCCGCCGCCCTGCCCGAGCGGTCGACGACGGCCTCGGATCGCGTCACCTCCACCGTTACACATGCACCTGGTGAGGATCGTCAGTGACAGCGGATTCGTCACCACAGTCGACTCCCGAATACACTCCCTCGGACGCCCTCGACCTTGGGCAGCTCACCGGCGCCGATTCGGCTCTCATCGCTCTCGACTTCGACGGTGTCCTCGCCCCGCTGCAGGACAATCCCGAGCTGTCCCGGATGCTCCCGGAGTCGGCGCAGGCGATCGCTGGCCTCAGCATCCTGCCCGCGACCCGGGTGGCTCTGGTCTCTGGACGCGACGTCACCACCCTGCGTCGGCTTGCCGACCCGCCTGTGGGCGTGTGGCTGGTGGGTTCGCACGGCGCCGAGGTGGAGCTGGGCTCCTCGTCTGTCCCCGAGGTGTCGATGACGTCACCTGAGGTCAGCACCGAGGAACAGCAGATGCTCACCGCCATCGACGCCCACATCGAGTCCTTCGAACTCGACCTGTCCGCGGGGTCAGGCTCGGAGGTACGGTCGGGCTCGGACATACAGACTGGGTCGGACATGCGGACAGGTTCAGACACCGAGGTGAGGGTGGAGCGGAAGCCGTTCTCACGCACGGTGCACACGCGCGGCCTCGACGAGGAATTCGCCTCCGCACTGCACGCCCATGTCATCGCCGTGCAGGCCGAATATCCTGGGATCCGCGTTATCGAGGGTCACGACATCACCGAGCTTGCGGTGAAGACTGCGACGAAGGGTGATGGACTGCGATCCCTCATCGCCGCCGGGTCACCCTCGGCGGTCCTCTACCTCGGCGATGATGTGACCGACGAGGATGCCTTCGCCGAGCTCGAGAACCTGACCACGAGCCTGAGCATCAAGGTCGGACCCGCCCCGACTCGCGCACCCTGGCGAATCACGGACCCCGACGCGGTCGCCGAGCTTCTCACCCGTCTGGCGAACGAGCGCCGCGCGCAGGTGGCACACCTGCCACGGGCCTGACGAAGCCTCGGCTCAGGCTCCATCTCATCGGCGAAGCACACGCTGTCAGCGTCGTTGCGGGGGCACTGCACTGGCGCGCAGGACAAGGTCCGGGGTCACCGAATAGTCGATGGCCACCTCGGCGCCGGGATCGGCCATCATCGCTCTGACCTCGTTGAGCGCGGACACCGCGATCGCCTCCCAGTCGTAGCTGACCTGCGACAGCGGCGGGGCGATGACATCGGCATCGGGCATGTCCCCGACCGTGAGCAGGGACAGATCGCGGGGGACGTCGAGGCGAGCGCGGCCGGCAGCCTCGAGAATGCCGAAGGACAGCGAGGGTGCACAGGCGATGACGGCCGAACACTGCTGGCCCAGCAGCTCCTCGGCTGCGGCGACGCCGGCCATGGTGCCGCCGGCAGCTTCGACGACGGGGGCCTGATCACGGGTGGCGGGAATGTGGAGGACCTGGGCGATGGACTTGCGGAACCCGGCGATGCGCACGGCTGCGGCGGAGTCACGCAGCACGACGAGCCCGATCCGACGGTGGCCCAGGTGGACGAGGTGCTGCACGGCGGTCGCGATTCCGTCCGTGGCGTCGAGGACGATGCGGGAGATGCCGTCCGAGTGTCGGGCGTTGGAGACTCTGATCTGCGGCAGGTCACGCTCGGCCAGTTTCGCCGCCAGCTCACCGGCCGCTCCCCCGCCGAGGACGATCGCACCCTGCACATGCGGCTTGCTCCCGTGCGGGCCCAGCAGCGATTCGGCCAGGGCATCGGCGCGTTCAACGGCAGCCTCCACGTGTACGGCCGCGATTCCTTGTGCGAAGACTTTGCTGGTCAGAAGCTCGAAGAGGCGTGCGTAGGGGTCAACGTTCCCGGGCGCCACGGTGGGTCTGACCAGGGCGATCATCTGCCTGGGCGGTGTCTCCCGGGTGCCCGAATCCACGCCGAGGATGGCCAAGGCCCGCCTGACCTTGGCCAGGGAACCGGCGGAGACCGAGTCGGGGTTGCGCAGTGCTCGCGAGGCCGTCGCCTTCGACACTCCTGCCGCCTCGGCGATGGCATCGAGACCTACATGCTTGTGTTCACCAGTCTCGGGAGTGCTGGACGGTGGGTTGGCTGCCGAGTTCACTGTCGCGCCGCCGTCGTTGAGGCTCGGGCCAAGAGCCGGGGCCGGAACACCGGTGGGACCGATTGGAGGTCATCGCCGGAGATCTTCAGCGTCGACAGTGTCGCGGTGACGAGTGCCTGCGAGAGTCCCTCGACGTCGATGCCCAGGACTGTGGCCGGCGGACCGGTGAACTTCATCGTCGGCGAGTCACCGAAGCCCACGATCGACATGTCGCGTGGGACCTGCAGGTGCCGGTTGCGCAGACCATGCAGAGCCCCGTGCAGCTGCAGTGCCGACTGCACGATCACGGCGGTGCAGGTCGCATCCTTGAGATCGAGGACGGCACGCGAACCACCGGAGAAGGACTTCGGAACCTGTGCGATCCAGTCATCGAGCCTGACCCCGAAATTGCGTGCGGGATGTTCGGCCCGGAAGCGTCTGATCAGCTGGACCGCCAGTTCACCGCTGTCGTTGCAGATGAGACCGATGCGGCGGTGACCGATGGCTTGGAGATGTTCGAAGGCCGTCGTCATTCCCCCGCCGAGGTCGAGGCGGGCGGCGATGATGTCGCCGCTGACATCATCGGAGTCCACCGCCGACTGTTCGTCGACGCGGATGCAGGGGATATCGGTGTGCAGGCTCGTCAGGGTCGGCGTCACGAGAGCAACGGCACCGGCATCGACGGCGACCTCAAGCGGGGTCGTCTCGGTTTCGACGGGAGGTCGGGTGATGAGCAGGCCGTGTTCCTGCAGTGCTGTGGCCACGCGGGTGCAGACCTGAACCTGCCAGTATTCGGGGTTCCCGGGTGCGCTGACGGCGACCAAGCGCCTCGGCGCCTCGTGCAGGAGGGTGGAGCGGGAGTATCCCAGCGCATCCATGGCCTCAAGCACTCTGGCTCGGGTCTCCTCGGCGACGGCACCGCGCTTGCCGAGGACACGGGAGACGGTCGCCAAGGACACGCCTGCCCGGGCGGCGACGTCGTCAAGCTTGACCTTCATACCGGGAAGTCTATCGGGGTCAGCCTGCCCGGCGACCACCTCGGCGATCTGGGCCGCATCGAGCTCCGCCGGTTCAGAATTCGCGTCTCCCACCCATGCGACACGCCGTTCTCACAAACTATCTTGTCACTCTGAGGGCCTGCCCGTCGGGCTGTCAGGATGTGTTGAGCAATCGTGAGATCCGCGGTTTCTCACCCAGCTTTCGCCCAGTTGTGCGCCCGCGCGCTGGCACAGTGCTGAGAATCACTCTACGCATTGTCGAATTGACTGTCACCGGGCGCAGTCGACGGCTTAGGATGAGGATGACTGAGCATCCCCGCCAGGTCACCGACGACCAGCTGCTCACGAATCTTTTAGGAGGAAACATGTCAACAGTGTCGTTGAATGGCCTCAGTCACGCCTACGAGAACACGGTGTCCCCTTCGGTTCACCCCTTCAACCTCTTCATCGACGACGGAGAGTTCCTCGTCCTCTACGGCCCGTCCGGGTCCGGCAAGTCAACCATCCTGCGCATGCTCCACGGCCTCGAGGCCCCCAAGACCGGCACGATCCTCATCGACGGAAACGATGTCACCCATGCCGCGGTCAACGATCGCGATGTCACCCTCGCCCTTGAGAGCTACGCCCTCTACCCGCACATGAGCGTGCGCGACAACCTCGGATTCGCCCTCCGCGTCGATGGTCTCCCCGCCGAGGAGATCCGCGACCGTGTGGAGTCCGTGACCTCGAAGATCGGGCTGCGTGACATCCTCGACGATGTGCCCGGCGACCTCTCCGCCCTGCAGCGCCAGACGATCGCCCTGGCCCGGGCCGTGGTCCGTCAGCCCAAGGTCCTCATCATGGACGAACCGGTCGTCAACCTCGTCCCCGAGCACCAGGCCGACACCCTGCGCCTGGTCAAGGACCTGCAGCAGGAGTTCGGGCTGACCACCCTCTATGCCACAGCGAATCTCGAGGACGCAAAGGTCCTCGGCGACCGCATCGCCTTCCTCGACCACGGGCGTCTGATCGGGGTGGAGAAACCTGAAGTCGCCGAGGCGCTCGTCGCCTCGATCTCGGACGTGGACTCCTGATCGGTGCCCGAGACCACAGCACCGCAGATCCATGCGGTCCACAGTGCCGATCATGATGCGATAGCACAGCTGCCCTGGCATCTTCCGCTCGGTGACTGGCCCCATGACTTCCTCGGCGGGCTGCCCCGTGGAATCTCCCGCCACGTCGTGCGCTTCGTCGAAATCGGCGAGGAGGTCCTCGCGATCAAGGAGACCGACGACCGTCGGGCGCTGCGCGAATTCGACATCCTCGGCGTGCTCGGGAATCTGGCCGTGCCCACGGTCGAACCGCGCGCCTATGTGACCAACCGCAGCACCACCTCGGCGAAGGAGCTGCCCGGAGCGCTGCTGACGGCCTATCTGGACTTCTCACTGCCCTACCGCGCCCTGTTCTCGCGGTCCCTGGCCGAGGACACGACCGGGCGCCTCGTCGACGCCCTGGCCGTCCTCCTCGCCCGGCTCCACCTCGTGGGCTTCTACTGGGGCGATGTGTCGCTGTCGAACACCCTGTTCCGGCGCGACGCCGACGCCTATGCCGCCTACGTCGTCGATGCGGAGACCGGTGAGCTCCACGATCAGCTCTCCGACGGTCAGCGGCAGATGGATCTGCGGATCGCAAAGACGAACATCGCCGGTGACTTCCTCGACCTGCAGGCCGCGGGCCTCATCGATCCCGAGGTCGACCCCCTGGCCGCCGGGGAGCGCCTGCTCGAGGCCTACAACGGGCTGTGGGCCGAGCTGACCCGGGTCGAGGAGTTCTCCGTCAACGAACGCTGGCGCATCGACGAACGCATCCGCCGCCTCAACGACCTGGGCTTCGACCTGGGTGAACTCACCGTGACCACCGACCTCGACGGCGTCAGCCTGCTGGTCGAACCGAAGGTCGTCGAGCCCAACCACCATTCGCGCAGGCTCCTGCGCCTGACCGGCATCGGCGCCAACGAGAACCAGGCGCGGACCATGCTCAACGACTTAGACTCCCACCGCAGCGCCCCCGGCTTCACCGGCGGAGCCCACGGTTCGGGAGAACTGCCCGTCGAACTCGGCGAGGAGGAGGCCGCCCGGCATTGGCTCAATGAGGTCTACAAACCCCTCATCGCCGCCATCCCGGAGAACCTCACGCACAAGCTGGAACCCGGTCAGATCTTCTACGAATTCATCGAACACCGGCGCGTGATGTCCCGGGCCAGGCAGCGCGACATCCCGACGATGGAGGCGATCGCCTACTTCATCGTCGACTACCTCTCCAACCTCCCCGACGAAGCGCTCTACGTCGACAGCCAGAAGTTCTGAGCCTCCGGCTGCACAGATTCGGGCAAGGTAGGCCGTGGTCGGGATTCCATTACGTGGAACGTGGACCCGACAGCCGCCTCGGCGGGCATATCTTTGAGATCACCAGGATCGCCGTCCACGATGACCACCATCATGGCCGTCCACTCGATCAGAACCCCGGAAGGACCTCCGATGTCGCAAGTCCCACAAGATTCAGCACCGGCGAAGCAGAACTCCATGCCGAACAATGAGAACAACCCCTCGATTCCCGCGCTCTTCGACCTCAGCGGCCGCACCGCCGTCGTCGTCGGTGCCGGATCCGGACTGGGTCAGGCGAGTGCGATCGGACTCGCCGATGCCGGTGCTCATGTCGTCGTCGCCGACCTCAACGTCGACGGCGCCGAGGAGACGGTGCGCATCATCAGCCAACGCCAGGGAGATGCGGGAAGCACAGGCAAGGGCGGGCACAGCGCCACCGCCTCGCCGGGCGCCGAAGCCGCACGCGTGGACATCACCGACTCCGAGTCGGTCAACGCCCTCGTCGCAGCTCACCCGGAAGCGCAGGTCCTCGTCATCACCCCGGGCGCGAACGTGCGCAAACGACTGCTGTCGACGACCGATGAGGAGTTCGACCGGGTCATCGACATCAACCTCAAGGGCACCTACCGTCTCATGCGCGGGTTCGGTGCCGAGATGGCCGAGCGCGGACGCGGCTCCATCGTCACCTACTCCTCATTCCGAGCGCTGGCGATCGAACCGGGCCAGGGCCTCTACGCCGCAGCCAAGGCCGGGGTCGTGCAGCTGACGAAGACGTTGGCCAGCGAGCTGGGTCCGCAGGGCGTGCGCGTCAACGCGATCCTGCCAGGGCCCTTCGACACTCCTCTGACTCAGCAGATCAAGGCCGATGAGGAATGGTGGAACGCCTACGCGGAGAAGACCGCTCTGGGCCGTTGGGGCCAGTTGCACGAGATCGCCGGGCCGGTGCTCTTCCTCGCCTCCGACGCATCGACCTACGTCACGGGACACTCGCAGCTCGTCGACGGCGGCTGGATGGCACAGGACGGTCGCTTCTCCCCGCGGCTGTAAGTCTCCGGTCGTACGCAGTCGCGGCGGTCGTACGCGGTCGCGTGCGACGGTCGTGACTGCTCGTGCAAGAATATTCGCATGACCGCTCGAGACAACGTGCCCTCCCCTGCAGCGACCGAACGAACTCGGCTGAGCACTCAGCTGGTGCGTCGCAAGTCGATCACCAGCATGATCGAGGACACCCAGGACGCGTCCACCGGCGGTCTGCGCAGAACCTTCGGCGTCTTCCAGCTGACGATGATCAGCGTCGGCGCCACCTTGGGCACGGGCATCCTCGTCATCCTCGGTGAGGCTGTTCCGATCGCCGGTCCCGCCGTCTGGTTGGCCTTCATCCTGGCCGGAATCACGGCCCTGCTCTCCGCTGTCAGCTATGCGGAGATGGCGGGTATGGTTCCGGTGTCAGGGTCGAGCTATTCGTATTCCTATGCGACCCTCGGCGAGGGTGTGGCCTGGGTCTGCGGGTGGTGCCTGGTCCTCGAATATGCGGTCTCCGTCGCCGCCGTGGCCGTCGGTGCCGCCGACTACGTCAATGAGACGCTGCGGATCTTCGGCCTGGAGCTGCCCGCGTCATTGTCGGCCGGCCCCGGCATCGCCGAGAGCCCCGGCGGAGTCATCAACCTCTCGGCCCTCATCGTCGTCCTCCTCGCCACGGTCCTGCTCATGCGCGGGGCCAAGGAGTCCGGCATCGTCAACACGATCATCGTGTTCGTCAAGCTCGGCATCCTCGTGTTCTTCGCCATCGTCGCCTTCACCGCGTTCAAGGCCGGCAACTTCGAACCGCTGCTGCCCATGGGTGCTGCCGGTGTCACCGCCGCGGCATCGAGTGTGTTCTTCTCCTACATCGGCTTCGACGCGGCCTCGACCGCCGGTGAAGAGGCGAAGAACCCGAAACGGGACCTGCCGCGGGCGATCATCCTCTCGATGGTCATCGTCACCACCATGTACGTGCTCGTCGCCGTGGCTGCGATCGGTGCACGGCAGTGGCAGTGGTTCGAGACCGCGAAGGCTCCCCTGGTCCAGATCGTCCACGAGCTCACGCAGTCCAACCTTGCGGTCTTCATCTTCGCGGCCTCCGCAGTCCTCGCGATCCTCTCGGTCGTCATCACCGTCCTCTACGGACAGTCACGGATCCTGCTCACCATGTCCCGCGACGGTATGGTCCCGCGTGTCTTCGGCATCGTCTCCCCGCGGACCGGCACTCCCCTGGTGGGCACGCTCGTCACCGGTGTCCTGGTGGCGATCACTGCGGCGCTGATTCCGCTTGGCGAGCTGGCGAATGCCACGAGCATCGGCACGCTCTTCGCCTTCTGCCTCGTCAACATCGCCGTCATCTACCTGCGTGTGAAGCGTCCGGACCTGCCGCGCTCATTCAAGGTGCCCTTCGGCCCGGTCATTCCGATCCTCGGCTCGCTGGCGTGTGCGTTCCTCATGGTCAACCTCGGCGGAACCACCTGGATCGTCTTCGGCCTGTGGATGGTCGTCGGGTTCGTCGTCTACCTCACCTACAGCCGCCGCCACTCCCGCGTCGGCGCCCTCAGCGACAGCGACTACCGCGCGAGCATGGACGCCTGAGCCGCGATACGGTTCGCTCAACCTCCCGATGTCACAAAACCTCCCCGGCGCCGGGCACTTTTAGTGACGTCGGGGAGGTTCAGTTCGGGCTGGTCGCTGTCAGCCGCGGCGGGTGCGGGCGACTTCGTAGAGGGAGACGGCCGCAGCGATTCCCGCGTTGAGGGACTCCGTGGTCGCAGCGATCGGGATCGAGACGATCTGGTCGCACTTGTCGGCGATGAGACGCGAAATGCCCTTGCCCTCGGAGCCGACGACGATGCACAGCGGGTCGCGGCTGAAGGTCAGCTCCGGCAGCTCGACCTCACCGTCCATGTCGAGTCCGACGACGAAGACGTTCTGTTTCTTGAGCTCGTCGATGGCGCGCGCCAGGTTGACGACCTGGGCGACCTTGATGCGGGCGGCGGCACCGGCGGAGGTCTTCCACGCGGCGGCGGTCATCGAAGCGGCACGACGTTCGGGGATGATGACCCCGTGCCCGCCGAAGGCAGCCGCCGAGCGCACGATGGCGCCGAGGTTCCTCGGGTCCGTGATGCCGTCGAGGGCAACGAGCAGCGGAGCCTCGGCCCGGTCGGCTGCGACCTCGAGCAGGTCACGGGGCTCGGCGTAGTCATACGGCGGGATCTGTAGGGCGATGCCCTGGTGGATCGCGTCATCGGTGAGCCGGTCGAGGTCGGGCTTGCTCGCCTCGAGCATCGAGATGCCGCGCTTGGTGGCCAGGGTGATGGCCTCACGGACACGGTCATCGGAGTCGATGCGACCGGCGACGTACATCGCGGTTGCCGGAACGTCCTCGCGCAGAGCCTCGAGCACCGAGTTGCGCCCGGCGACCATGTTCGGACCGTTCTCCTTCTTGCGGCGCCTGGCCTGGTTGGCGCTGGAGGCCTTCTTGGCCGCTGCCGTCTTGTGCGCCTTGTGATAGACGCGGTCCTCGGCCTTGGGCGTGGGCCCGCGGCCCTGCAGGCTGCGCTTGTTCTTGCCGCCGGAGCCCTTGGTCGGGCCCTTCTTCGAGCCGCCGGAGCGTGGGTTGGAAGCCATGTGATTCCTTAAGAGTCGTAGGTGGTGGCGAACCGGAGTCCGTCACCGGGAGAGATTTTCTGAGCGAAGTGCGGTGGGTCAGCTGTCTTTGACGTGGTAGCGGTAGCCGTCGGCCGTGTCCTCGATGACGATTCCGGCAGATGCCAGACTGTCCCGGATCGCATCGGCGGTGGCGAAGTCCTTCTCCGCCTTCGCCGCAGCCCTCTGTGAGGCGAGCGCATCGACGAGGGAATCCAGCGCCGTTTCCACCGTCGCATTCGTTCCTGACTGAGCCCATGCCTCGGCGCTGGGATTGACTCCCAGGATATCGAGCATGAGCTCCACCTCGGCGACGATCTGCGTGAGCTGGCTCCGATCCTGACCGGAGTCGAGGAGCTTCGCACCCTCGGTGACCGTCGCGAAGACCACGGACAGCGCACGGGGCACGCCGAGGTCGTCGTCGAGCGCCGCTGCGAACTCCGCGGGCACGTCGACGCCGCGAGTGCTGTAGCCGTCGCTGACTTCGGGAAGTGCGGGAGCATCCTCGCCGAGAGTCTGCCGGGCACGCTGCAGGAAGTTCGCCAGGCGGTCCAGCGAGGCCGTCTGCCGGTCCATGGCCTCGGGTGAGAACTCGAGGATCGACCGGTAGCTGGCACCGGTGAGGAAGAAGCGCACGGCCAGCGGGCTGTAGCGGTGGAAGAGTTCGGAGGCGAAGACCGAGTTGCCGAGCGACTTCGACATCTTGTCCCCGCCCACATTGAGCAGGCCCGAATGCATCCAGATATTGGCGAACCGGTCACCGGCCGCGCGTGACTGGGCCAGCTCGTTCTCATGATGAGGGAAGCGCAGGTCAAGCCCGCCCCCGTGGATGTCGAAATTCTCGCCGAGGTACTTCGTCGACATGGCCGAGCACTCGATGTGCCAGCCCGGTCGGCCCCGACCCCAGGGAGCCGGCCACGAGGCGGTGCCGGGCTCGCCGGGCTTGTGCGCCTTCCACAGCGCGAAGTCCCGGGCATCCTTCTTGCCCCGCATGTCCGCATCGTTCGCGGGTTCCATGTCCTCGAGGCGCTGGTTGGTCAGTTCCCCATAGTCCGCCCACGAGGTGGCCGCGAAGTAGACATCGCCGCTGTCATCGAGTGCCGGGTAGGCATACCCCGCGTCGATGAGTCGATCGATGAGTTCGATCATCTCGGTGATGTGCCCGGTGGCGCGGGGTTCGTAGCTGGGTGGCAGCACGTCGAGGGCGGCATAGGCCTGGGTGAAGGCCCGCTCGTATTTGAAGGCGTGGGCGAACCAGGGTCGCCCCTCCTCGGCGGATTTCGACAGGATCTTGTCGTCGATGTCCGTGACGTTGCGGACCAAGGTGACGCTGTAGCCGCGGTACATCAGCCAACGACGAAGCTGGTCGAAGACCGAGGCCGAGCGCAGGTGGCCGATATGTGGCTCGCCCTGCACCGTGGCACCACAGACGTAGATGCCCACGTGCCCGGCATTGACGGGGCGCAGTTCGTCGGTGGTGCGGCTGGCGGTGTTGTACAGAGCGATAGTCACGCACACAAGTCTACCGGGGACAAGCGCTGTGTTGCTGTCTGCGCGGGCATCATGACTCGGGGACGACTATGAGGTGTCCGACATTTGATACGAGAGTGTTACACAGCTCACGTGACTTGGGGCACGTTTCATAGTGACCTCCCAGTATGCTGGGGAGCAAGTCAACGCGACCGCGCCCGCTTCATCACGAGGCTATCCTCGTAGGCGGTACGCTCGCTTGCCGGCGATTTCGTCACAGCAGACCGTCATACCGGCATCAGCCTCACAACAATGTGGTTGGACAGAAAGGAACACCGTGTCTTCCACCAAAGCACCCCAGAGGGAGGTCTTCGCCACCCGCGGCGCGTTCATCTTCGCAGCCATCGGGTCGGCAGTCGGCCTCGGCAATATCTGGCGCTTCCCGTACATCACGTACGACAACGGCGGCGGCGCCTTCATCATCCCCTATCTCGTCGCTCTTCTGACAGCTGGCATTCCGCTGCTGTTCTTCGACTACGCAATGGGCCACCGGTCCCGCGGCTCAGCGCCGCTGGCGTTCCGGATGGCATCGAAGGTCGCCGAGCCCATCGGCTGGTTCCAGACCGGTGTGGCCTTCTTCATCGGCATCTACTACGCAGCCATCATCGGCTGGGCCGGGTGCTACATGTTCTTCTCCCTCAACCAGGCATGGGGCGATGACGCGACCGGGTTCTTCACCGAGACGTTCCTCCACGCCAGCGACCCGGGCATCTCGTTCGAGTTCGTCCCCGGCATCCTGATTCCGATCATCCTCGTGTGGATCGCCACGCTGGGAATCCTCCTGGCCGGTGTGCAGAACGGCATCGCGCGATTCTCGAAGATCTTCATCCCGCTGCTGGTCGTCCTGTTCCTCGCGCTCGTTGTCCGGGCCCTGTTCCTGCCGGGCGCCTTCGACGGCATCAACGCACTGTTCACCCCAGACTTCGCTGCGCTGGCAGATCCGGCAGTATGGATCGCGGCCTATGGGCAGATCTTCTTCTCACTGTCGATCGCCTTCGGCATCATGATCACCTACGCCTCCTACCTGAAGCGGAAGACGAACCTGACCGGTGCCGGACTCGTCGTCGGCTTCTCGAACTCCGCGTTCGAGATCCTCGCCGGAATCGGCGTCTTCGCAGCTCTCGGCTTCATGGCTGCGGCGCAGGGCACGCAGGTCTCCGAGGTTGCCGAGAGCGGCATCGGACTCGCGTTCATGGCGTTCCCGACACTGATTTCGGAGATGCCGGGAGGCGCGCTGTTCGGCTTCGCCTTCTTCGCCTGCCTCGTGTTCGCCGGGCTGACGTCGATCATCTCGATCGTGCAAGTCCCGATCCAGGCCGTGCGTGAGAAGTTCGGCCTCGGCGACAGGGCGTCGACCTTGCTCGTCGGCGGAATCATGGCGGTCATCTCGATCCTGCTCATGCCCACCGTCACCGGCCTCTACGTCCTCGACACGATCGATGCCTGGGCCAACAACATCGGCATCGTCGGCGGTGCCGTCGTCGCGCTCATCACCATCGGCTGGATCGCCCGCAGACTTCCTGTCCTGCGTGATCACCTCAACGCGATCTCGAGCTTCAAGGTGGGCTGGCTCTGGATGATCATCCTCGGCGGTCTCACGACCATCGTGCTCATCTACATGCTCATCACCCAGATCATGACCTACTCGACCGAAGGCTACGAAGAGTATCCAGCCGTCCTCACGGGCACCTTCGGCTGGGGCATGATCGGACTGCTCATCATCGCCTCGATCGTCCTGACCCTGATCAAATGGCCCCAGAAGACACTCGACGCGGCCGAAGCGGCCGTCGCCGATTCTGTGGCCGAAAAGAATCGCACAAACACCACTCACGGAGGAGCACACTGATGGGTACCTCAGCAATCGTCATGATGGTCATCGCCATGGTCACCGTCTGGGGCGGCCTCATCGCCGCAATCATGCACCTGCGTAAGCACCCGGACCAGGAGTGATCACCGCCGAAAGGCAGTGATCTCACACTGACGATCCGATAGCTCGGAGGCGGTTCGACACCTGGTGAAAGGAGTCGAGCCGCCTCCTTTGCTCTGCCTGCCTGCTGACCTGAATTCTCATTCGGTGAGCACACTGGTCGTGAGCGCCATGCCTGGTTAGGGTGGGGGCTGTACGAACTCATCGTCGGGCGAACTCAGCCGTTGACAACGCATTGAGCACACCGCCCAGAGCACTAGGAGACGCAATGCCACAGACTGTCAAAGGTGTCATCTCCCGCAGCAAAGGGGCGCCGGTCGAACTCACAGACATCGTCATCCCCGACCCGGGACCCGGCGAGGTCGTCGTCGACGTGAAGTCGTGCGGCGTCTGCCACACGGACTTCCACTACCGCGAGGGCGGAATCAGCGACGACTATCCGTTCCTGCTCGGCCACGAATCGGCCGGCACGGTCTCAGAGATCGGCGAAGGCGTCACCGACGTCGAGGTGGGCGACTTCGTCATCCTCAACTGGCGCGCCATCTGCGGTGAGTGCCGGGCCTGCAAGCGCGGCGAACCCTGGTACTGCTTCGACACCCATAACGCTTCGCAGAAGATGACCCTGCCCGACGGCACCGAGCTCGAAGCCGCACTGGGCATCGGGTCCTTCGCAGAGAAGACCCTGGTCGCGGCCGGACAGTGCACCAAGGTCCCCGAGGCTGATCCCGCTGTCGTGGGTCTGCTGGGCTGCGGTGTCATGGCCGGAATCGGTGCCGCCATCAACACCGGCGAGGTCACCCGCGGCAAGACCGTGGCCGTCATCGGCTGCGGCGGCGTCGGCTGCTCGGCTATCGCCGGTTCTGCGCTGGCCGGTGCCGGCACGATCATCGCCCTCGATCTCGATGACAAGAAGCTCGACTGGGCGAAGGATCTCGGAGCCACCCACACGGTCAATACCCGCGGCAAGAGCGAGGACGAAGTCGTCGAGGCCATCCAGGAACTCACCGGAGGCTTCGGCGCCGACGTCGTCATCGACGCGGTCGGCCGACCTGAAACCTGGCGACAGGCCTTCTACGGCCGTGACCTCGCGGGCACCGTGGTGCTCGTGGGCGTGCCGACCCCGGAGATGGAGCTGAGTGTTCCGCTGCTCGACGTCTTCGGCCGCGGCGGTCGCCTCAAGTCCTCCTGGTACGGTGATTGCCTGCCCGAACGGGACTTCCCAATGCTCGTCGACCTGTATCAGCAGGGACGCGTGCCTTTGGAGAAGTTCGTGTCTGAGCGCATCGGGCTCGGCGACGTCGAGGAGGCATTCGAGAAGATGAGTCAAGGCAAGGTACTGCGATCGGTGGTGGAGCTCTGATGACGGCAATCGAACATCTGGTCACGTCTGGAACGTTCTCGCTCGACGGCGGAACCTGGGATGTCGACAACAACGTCTGGATCATCGGCGACGACTCCGAAGTCATCGTCATCGACCCCGCGCATGACGTCAATGCCATCGCGGAGAAGGTCGGGGCGCGTGAGGTCAAAGCGATCCTGCTGACCCACGGTCACGACGACCATGTGGGAGTCGTGCGCGACTTCGCACATCGCGTGGGCAACCCGCCCGTCCACCTCAATCCCGAGGACCATATCCTCTGGGACATGACCTACGAGGGCTACCGGCCCGATGCGGAGATCTCCGACGGCGACACCTGGCACGTCGCCGGGGTCAGGATCAAGGCACTGCACACGCCGGGCCACTCCCCCGGTTCGACCTGCTTCTTCATCGAAACAGGACTGCCGATCCCAGCCTCGGCCGGTGCCGGCAGTGCCGTCGGGCCTGTCCTCTTCTCCGGGGACACACTGTTCAACGGCGGTCCGGGAGCCACCGGACGTTCCCATTCGAGCTTCGACACGATCATCGCCTCGATCAGGGACGTCCTGTTCAAGCTCCCCGACGCCACCATCGTCCTCACCGGACATGGTGAGCCGACCTCGATCGGCGCCGAAGCGCCGTCGTTGGACGATTGGATCAAACGCGGAGAGTGAGAGCCGCACACCAGTGAGAGTCGGAAACCTCTGACTCGCCGAGGTGGCGCCTGAGTTTCCCGGTTGAAGATGCCGTGGTCGCAGATCTGCGACCACGGCATCTCTTCGTTTGGGGTCGGAGGTTAGAATCATCTGGTGCCTGAATCTCAATCACCGCTGCCGCCCGAACCCGCAGACGCATCATCAGCTGCACCGACGCCTGATGTTGCGGGAGGCGGAGCCGGCCTCAAAGTCGGAATGAAGCCGCGCCACCTTGTCATGATGAGCCTCGGATCAGCGATCGGAGCTGGCCTCTTCGTCGGCTCCGGTGCCGGCGTCCAGGCCGCAGGACCCGCCGTTCTCATCTCCTATGTGGTTGCCGGGCTCATCGTCGTCTTCGTCATGCGAGCACTCGGGGAGCTCGTGGCTGCCGACCCGAATCCCGGCGCCTTCTCCCACTACGCCGGCCGAGCGATGGGTCCTGCCGCCGCATTCGCCGTCGGCGCCCTGTGGTGGGTCCAGCTCTGCCTCGTCGTCGCCGCCGAGGCCACTGCCGCTGCACAGATCGCGGCCAGCTACGTGCCGTCGGTCCCACAATGGGTCATCGCTCTGGCCATCATGGTCATCTTCACCGCGATCAACCTCACCACCTCGGGCAGCTTCGGTGAGTTCGAGTTCTGGTTCTCCCTCATCAAGGTCGCCTTCGTGACCCTGTTCCTCGTCCTCGGCGCCGCATTCCTGTTCGGCTGGACCCCGGCAAAACCGCCCGAGACCATCTTCGCCGATGGATTCATGCCCACAGGTCTCCCCGGTGTTGCGGCCGGTCTCCTCGTCGTCGCGTTCGCTTTCGGCGGGATCGAGATCGTGGCGGTCGCCGCCGCCGAGACCGCGAACCCGAGTCGCAGCGTGACACAGGCGATCAAGACCATTGTGTGGCGAATCCTGTTCCTCTACATCGGCTCCGTGGCGATCATCGTGCTCGTGCTCGACTGGAAGGACGAACGGCTGGCCGAGTCACCCTTCGTCGCGGTCCTCGACACCGCTGGTCTCCCCGTCATCGCCTCTCTCCTGGCCGCGGTCATCGTCATCGCACTGCTGTCATCGATGAACGCGAACATCTATGGTGCTTCCCGAATGGCGTTCTCCATGTCCGAGCGGAAGATGCTTCCGCCAGGACTGAGCCGCACGACCAGACGCGGCGTCCCGATGATCGCGGTGCTGGCCACCTCGGCGTTCGGATTCGTGGCAGTGGCCCTGAACTACTTCTGGGCCGCCAAAGTGCTCGGTGTGCTGCTCAACATCGTCGGGTCCACGCTCATCGTCACCTGGGTCGTGACACTGATCTCCCAGATCATCATCCGCCGCCGTACCGAGGCCGCCGGCGAAGAACTGCCGCTGAAGATGTGGCTCTTCCCCTGGCTGTCCTATGCGACGCTGGCGGGCATCGCCATGATCATCATCCTCGGTCTGACCGTGGAGTCCGTGCGCATCCAGATCATCGGCACCCTGGTCTTCACCGCAGCGCTCTACGGCATCGGCTACCTGGTCACGCGCAAGCGCAGAGCCTGAGCCAGTTCGCCCAGAGCGGGAGCCAGTTCAGCCAGAGCGGGAGCTGCGTTTCGCTTGGGGTTTCGCTGCGAGTCCCGTCGTGCCGCACGTCGAGCCATCTGTCCGGCCCACCCGTTGAGCATGTCGAGGGTCTGCCCCTCATGGCGGGCGAAATGTCGGCCCGCATACTCGCCGACGTCGATGGGTACGAACAGCTCCAGTGCGTCGAGGACGAGCCCGGCTCCTCGTGCCGACATCGGTATCCGCACACCGGTGACGGCATGTACGGCCTCGGCGGATGCCTGAGTGGGCCTCCGCAGGTGCGTTCTCAGCGCGGTCCAACTGCCCTCGCGCACACTCAGTTCCGCGACGTAGGGAATGAATACTGCCGGTGGAGCGGAGAGCAGAGCGGCCGGAACAGCCACGATGAGGCCTCCACCGAGTTCACGCCGTAGGCGCCGCACGGCGTCCCGACAGCCGCTGGCCATGAACACGGGCATCGCGGGCGGCTGCCAGTAGCGGACGTTGCGGCCAGTTGTCCTCTCCGACAGGAGTGCTGGCGAGAAGACGAGGATCTCGGACTCCGGGAACATCGATACTGCGATATCTCGGTCCCCGTCGACCTGGCTGGTGATCGCAATGATGCTCGGACGAGCCCCGGAGATAGAGGCTGCAACCGGCTCGTCGAGGTCCCCTGGCCGTGTGGTCAGCACGACAAGATCCCACGAGCTTGAACTCACGGTGGCCCAATCGACAACGGGCACCCGTCGCACAGTCTCTCGCCCAGTCGAGCCCACTCGTCGTGGGTATGCCGCGTCGCGCGGGCGCGCGGTGTCTCGCGTTGGTGCTGAACTTTGCGGGCGCACAGTGTCTTGCAGGCGCACAGTGTCTGGCGAGTTCAGAGCCTCAGAACCCGGGTTCGCCGAACGTGAGACCACAACCGTCTCGTGGCGTCTGCCGAACAGTGCTGCGGCTGCGGCGCCGATCGCCCCGGCACCCTGGAACACGACCTTCATGCCGTGCTCACCGCTGAGTCGGTGCCGATGCTGGTTCCGCGGCCGGTGCCGGCTCGGATGCCGCAGCCTCGCCGCTTGCAGCTGGGTAGACGAGAGCGTTCGCGATCGCCGCGACTCCTTCGCCCCTGCCGGTCAGTCCGAGCGCATCGGTCGTTGTTCCTGACACTGACACCTCGGCGCCGGCTGCCGCAGATAGTGCTCGTTGAGCGTCGTCGCGCCTGGTGCCGATCTTCGGGCGGTTGCCGATGACTTGGACTGAGATATTGCCGATCTCGAAGCCCGCCGCGCGGACCTGGCGTGCAGCCTCGGCGAGGAGGGTGGCCCCGGAAGCGCCGGCGAATTCGGGTCGATCGACACCGAAATGCAGTCCCAGATCACCGATCCCCGCAGCGGAGAACAGAGCATCACAGCACGCATGAGCGGCGACATCGGAATCGGAGTGCCCCTCGAGCCCGCGTTCTCCGGGCCAATGCAGCCCCGCGACCCAGAGTTCACGCGCGGGATCCTCGGAGTAGGCGTGCACGTCCACACCGATACCGGTACGCGGAATCACCACTGTCATCGTCGCTCTCCTTGTTCGCTCTCTGCCTTGTCCGATGCCTCGCTCGCCGCGCTCATCGTGTCGTCTCGACCTGCCACCTCGGCACTCCGCTTGGTTTCCTCAGCGTCTCGCATCGTCGCGATGTGCTCACCAAGTACAAGATCGAGCGGATATGTGATCTTCAAGGCCTCTTCGTCTCCGTCAACAGCAACGACATCGACGCCGAGGCGCTCGACGAGTCCCGCGTCATCGGTCGCGGCGACAGCCCCGGGCCCCGAGGAGGCGAGATCCTCTTCGTATTTGTCATGTGCACGGCGCAGGGTGCTTGCAGTGAAACCCTGCGGCGTTTGGACCCGGCGCAAGCGCGAACGATCAAGATCGCCGTGGAGGACCTCAACAGTCGGTAACTCCTGGTCGCTCTCGGCACTGGATTCGACCACAAGTTGCCGACCGTTTGCCTCTGGCCGCGGTTCAGGCGCCGAGGGTCCGTCGTTCACGGCGGTACCGCGATCCGACTTCACCGCGGGTCGAGTCTCGGCGCGGCGAACGGTGTCGGTCATCGGCAGGACCGGGACGACCGCCTCGGCGCCGGCACGGACTGCTGCGACCACGCGTCGGAAGACCTCAGGCGGGGTCAACGCGCGGGCTGCATCGTGGACGAGAACGACGTCTGCGGCACCAGCGGATTTCAAGGCTAATTGCACAGATTCGATTCGATCATTTCCACCTGCTACAACTGTGATTGAAATGTCGGAATGATCAGTTCCGGAATCCGTCAGCGTCGATTCTGCAATTGAATCGATTTCACTGCGAGCACGCATTAAAAACTCCTCGGGAGCAGCGACCACAATTGCGGAAGCAACTCCCGAGGAGATGATCGTCTCAAGACTGCGAGCCAGAAGGCTCTTCCCGTTCAGCCGAACGAGGGCCTTCGGGTCTGCACTGCCCAAGCGCGATCCCGACCCTGCGGCCGGAACGATGACGCAGGTACTCAGGACGCGAGCACTTCGTCCAGAATGGCCTCGGCCTCGGATTCCTCTTTCTTCTCGGCCAATGCGAGTTCGGAAACGAGGATCTGCCGAGCCTTGGACAACATGCGCTTCTCACCAGTCGACAGGCCGCGGTCCTGCTCGCGACGCCACAGGTCACGAACGACTTCGGCAACCTTGATCACGTCACCGGACTGCAGCTTCTCAAGATTCGCCTTGTAGCGACGAGACCAGTTGGTGGGCTCCTCAACGAATTCGGCGCGGAGGACGTTGAAGACCTTCTCGACACCTTCTTCACCGACGACATCTCGCACGCCGACGAGATCGCAGTTTTCCGCGGGAACCTCGATGACTAGATCACCATGGGCGACCTGGAGCTTGAGGTACAGTTTCTCCTCACCTTTGATGGTTCGTTTTTTGATATCTTGGATTGTCGCTGCACCGTGATGTGGATAGACAACTGTGTCGCCGACCTCGAAACTCATATTCTCTTCAAACCCCTTTCGCGGACCTCCAGTTTACCATGAGGCGCGCCACAGAAATCGTTCAGGGTAGGGAATCTTCATGCTAGGCTCCGCTGCGCGTCGTCACGTCCAGCACCCCATCACGGGCAATGCTGAGAACTCAGGGCTGAAACTATTTCACCTGGGCTGGGCACTGTCATCCTCCAGGTCCGCACTCCCCCACTCGATCTCACCCGCTCGATCTCCGTTGTCTCCCGCTCGATCTCGCTCGGAGGCATTCCGGGTTCTACGGCCGGTCAAAAACCGGGTAGTATACAGATTGATCTTGTATTGCCACTTCAAGGAGCAAAATGAAACGGCACAACCGCGCGGCACTCGCAGTTGCCGCACTCGCTCTCATCATTCCCGTCAGCGGATGTGCAAGCATGCTGTCACCTCACCAGACTGCCGAGTATCACTACAACGCCGGTGACGGTGCGTGGGGTTCGGTCGGAGACGTCGAGGTGCGCGGAATGATGCTCATCATGGACGAGTCCGGCGAGGGCCCGGCCCAGCTGTTCTACACGCTCATCAACAAGGGCGATTCGACTGCTTCGGTGTCCCTGGAAGTCGGCGAGAAGACGCAGAAGGAGTCGGTCAAGGCCGGCGAGACCTACGTTCAGGACCCAGAGAGCTCGGCGGCGACGTCAACGAAGCCGGTCATTGTGGACGGCCTCAAGGCCAAGCCCGGCGATCTGGCCGATGTCACCGTCAAGGTCGGCGACGATGAGAAGACGATCCGGACCCAGGTCCTGTCGAACTCCTTGCCGCAGTACGAAGAGTACGTTCCCAGCGAAAAGCCCTCGGAATCACCCAGCGAGGATGCGTCCCAGCCCAGTGGCGATGCATCTCAGTCCGGTGAACAGGGCGAGTCTGCAGTTGGAGTCAACGGCTGAGCACAGCCGCACGAGAGCTGAGTACAAGAAAAGGAGCCGCCCATGTGGGCGGCTCCTTTCTTGTCTGTCGGGTGGAGTCTGCGGGTGATCAGGCTTCGAACTTGTAGCCGAGCCCACGCACCGTGGTGAGCAGGCGCGGTTCCGAAGGGTTCTGCTCGACCTTGGCGCGCAGGCGCTTGACGTGAACATCGAGGGTCTTCGTGTCCCCCACGTAGTCCTCTCCCCAGATCCGATCGATGAGCTGACCACGCGTCATCACTCGACCCGAGTTGCGGATGAGGATCTCGAGGAGTTCGAACTCCTTGAGCGGCATCGAGAGCTCTTCGCCGCGAACGCTCACGACGTGGCGTTCGACGTCGATGCGGACTCCCCCGGCCTCGAGCACCGACTCGTCGTCGAAGCCCTCCGACTCGACATTGCGTCGCAGCACCGCACGGACCCTGGCCAGCAGTTCACGTGAGGAGTACGGCTTGGTCACGTAGTCGTCGGCGCCGAGCTCGAGTCCCACCACCTTGTCGATCTCCGAGTCTTTGGCGGTGAGCATGATGATCGGCACACTGGACTTCACGCGCAGTTCTCGGCACACCTCGGTGCCGGAGACTCCCGGCAGCATGAGGTCGAGCAGGACGAGGTCGGCACCGTTGCGGTCGAACTCTGCAAGAGCCTTCAAACCGTCATCGGCAACAGTCACCTCATAACCTTCTTTACCGAGCAGGTACGAGAGTGGGTCCGAGAACGAATCTTCGTCCTCGACAAGCAGAATTCGAGTCACGTCTTGAGCTTCCTTTGTTCGCTTCCGGTTTTCAGAACCTGGGTTGTCTCATTCTCCACTGTGCTGACACCCTTGTCACCGTCAACGTCATTGTCACCGTCTTTTTCAGCGTCTTCGTCAACGTCTCTGTTGCCGTGAGCGTCGTGTTCGGTGACGTCATCGGCTCCAGCAGCGCTGCCAGCTCCGGCTTCCGCCTGTGCCGAGTGTTCGAGGAGGACCCCATCCGGCGCCGAGGAGGATGCTTCGTCGTCGGTGACCGTCCCTGCCAGCGGCAGCACGATCGTAAACGTCGAGCCCTTGCCGAGTCGGCTCCAGACCTTCACCTCGCCGCCGTGAGTGGCGATGATGTGCTTGACGATGCTCAGCCCCAAACCGGTGCCGCCGGTGATGCGCGAACGTGCCGGATCGACGCGGTAGAACCGTTCGAAGACTCGCTCCGTGTCCTGGGTGGAGAGCCCGATGCCCTGGTCGGTCACGGAGATCTCAACGCGTTCGTCGACGAGTTCGACCCCGACTCCGATGCGGGTCCCGTCGGGTGAGTAGTTGATGGCATTGTCGATGAGGTTGCGCACCGCATTGACGAGAAGTTCGTAGTTGCCTTCGATGAGCATCCGGCCAGGAGGCGAGACCTCGATGTGGATGTTCTTGCCTTCGGCGCGCGTGCGGGCACGGTCAGCGGCATCATCGACCACCTCGGCGGCGGAGATCTTCTCCGTCGCAGACGGGGCCGTGTGGTCCTGCACCCGGGAGAGGTCGATGATCTCCTGCACCAGCTGGGTCAGGCGCTTCGACTCGCGCTGCATGCGTCCGCCGAAGCGTTCGACAGCCTGCGGGTCATCGGAGAAGTCGGTGACCGCCTCGGCCAGGAGCGCCATAGCACCGATGGGGGTCTTGAGCTCGTGGGAGACGTTGGCGACGAAGTCACGGCGAACGGCATCGACGCGCTTGGACTCGGTCTGGTCGTCGCAGAGGACGAGTACGAAGTTCGTGCCCAAGGGGGCCACTCGAGCGTGGAGGAAGCGCAGGACCGAGTCCGTCTGCTCACGTTTCTGTTCGAGTTCGATCTCTTCGATGAGGCCACGGGAGCGCACACGTTCAACCATCCGCAGCATCTCAGGGGAGGCGAGGGAATGCCCTCTGACCAGACCGAAAGTATAGGCGGCCGGGGAGGCTTTGACGACGTCGTCTCCGGCGTCGAGGACGATCGCGGCCGAGGGAAGCACGGCCAGAACCTCGGCGATGCCCTCCGGCAGGTCATCCTCTGAATGCAGATCGGCAGCATCACGGGAGCGTTCGCTGAAACGAAACGCCAGAATTCCCGCTATGCCAAGTCCCAGACCGACGATGCCGGTCAGGACCGCTACGATCAAGAGGTCCACGTCATCAAGCTTATGCGCAGTCTGCTTCACGGGTGCACCGAATCGGCCCCAGAGCGCCGCTTTTGCCGTGGAATTCACCTACACGCCAGACAACGTTCACCCAATCGTGTCAAGCTGGCACAGTGTGCCTGTCCTGACCGGACAGCTGTCCGCCCCGGGACACCATGAGGCACGTCAGCCTCACCAGAGATCCACGAGATTAAGGAACCGTTGTCAATGCGCGAAGTCTTCAGAAATGAGCTGGACGACCTGGCCACGCAGCTGGTCGACATGTCCATCAAGGTACACGAGGCGATGCGCCTGGCGAACCAGGCCCTGCGCAGCAACGACCTGGAGCTGGCCGAAAAGGTCATCGAAGCCGACGCCGTCATCGACCACATGCAGTACGCCCTCGACCAGCAGGCCGCTGAGATGCTGGCCCTGCAGGCACCCGTCGCCGCTGACCTGCGCGCGGTCATCGGCTCCCTGCGGATGTCCGCCTCCCTCGAGCGCATGGGCGACCTGGCTCGCCACATCGCCCAGCAGGTGCGCATCCGCTACCCCGAGTCCGCGATCCCCGATCACTTCTCCGACACGTTCACCCGGATGGGCGAATCAGGAGAGAAGATCGCCGAGGCGACCGAGAACCTGCTGTCGAACCCCGGCCTGACAGCCGTGCCCACGATCAACGCGATCGACGAAGAGCTCGACGAACTGCACCTGAGCATCTTCGCCAAGCTCGCCGAGGCACCTGCCGGTTCGCTGGCGCCTCGTCACATCGCCGACGTGACCCTGCTCTCGCGCTACTACGAGCGCTTCGGTGACCACGCGGTGTCCGTGTCCCAGAAGGTCGAATACCTGCTCACCGGCAACTGGGAACCGTACCTGTCGAAGAAGTGACATACGCCTGAAACAGGTGTGAGACATCTGAACCTGATGTGAGACTCTGCATCAGGTGTGAGACCTCGAATCAGCCCGAGGCCGACGAATGTTCGGCCTCGGGCTTTTCGCTGGCGATGACCTTCCGTGATCGCTGCTTCGATCCCGTGATGCTGCGCGCAATGGTCTTGAGCACTCCGGTCGTGACCGCGACGCCGAGGAGCAGGAGCACACCCCCGATGAGCTCGGGCACTGTGGGACGGTCGCCGAGGACGAGCCAGGCAGAGAGCACACCGACCAGCGGGACGAGCAGCGAGAACGGTGCGACCTGCGATGCCGGGAAGCGGGCGAGCAGCGAGTTCCAGATGACATAGCCGATGAGAGATGCGCACCCGGCGGTGTAGACGATCGAGGCCACGACACCCCAGGTCGGGTGCGCCAGGGCATGGGCCACCTCGGCGGGGCCATCGACGAGAAGCGAGAGCACGAACAGCGGAACCGGCACGACAAGTGCCGACCACACGGTCATCTGCACGCCGTTGGTCCCTTCCTTCACACCGCGGGCGATGACATTGCCGATCGCCCACGACAGGGAGGCGCCGAGGGCGACGAGGAAGGCTGCGATCGGGACCGAGGCCTGCAGGCTCAGCCCGATGACGCCCAGCCCTGAGAGGCCGATGAGGATGCCGATGATCTGACGCCGATTCGGGAACTCGCGCAGTGCGAGCGCGGCGACGAGGACGGTGAATGCCGCCTGGATCTGGATGACGATCGAGGTCAGACCGGCCGGGAGACCGAGGAACATCGATGTGTAGAGCAGACCGAACTGGCCCGCGGACATGAACACCCCGATGAGCAGGATGCGGCGGAAGTCCCCGTGTGGGAACTTCACGAAGAAGATCGCCGGGAACACCACGAGGGTGAAGCGAGCGGCGACGAGGAGCAGCGGCGGCCAGTCCCGCAG
Organism: Brevibacterium aurantiacum; assembly: GCF_900169065.1. GTDB lineage: Bacteria > Actinomycetota > Actinomycetes > Actinomycetales > Brevibacteriaceae > Brevibacterium > Brevibacterium aurantiacum. The sequence goes on from NZ_FXZB01000003.1 coordinate 169,593, forward strand.
CCCGAAGTCGATGAAGATGAAGTTGACGCCCCAGAGGACGACGACGAGCAGGGCGAGCATGTAGTGGACGGGACGCATGCTTCAAGGATCCCAGCCACTGCATCAAATTTCCATTGAATATAAATGCGCGGTTTCGTTAAAATAATTTGATGATCGACACTCTCGCTCTGCGCACGCTCGTTGCTCTCGACTCGGCCGGATCCGTCACGGCGACTGCCGACGCGCTCGGCTACACCTCGGCGGCCATCAGCCATCAGCTGCAGAAGCTCTCGCGCTACCTCGGCGCACCGGTGACCGAGCGCACCGGACGTGGGATCGCACTGACCCCGATGGGTCGTGAGCTCAGCCGTCGCGGTGCCGAGCTGCTCCAGGATCTCGAAAGCCTCGAGACCGACGCCAGGGCACGGTCGGGCGAACCACGAGGTCGAATCACGGTAGGCGGATTCTCGACCGGCATCCGCGGGGTGCTGGTGCCGTCCCTGCCGCTGCTCAAGGACACCGCGCCGGAGCTGACGATCACCAACATCGAGGAAGAGCCCGATGAGCTCATCGACATGGTCACGGCCGGTCGGATCGACGCCTCACTCATCTTCGACTGGCGGGAGGCGCCTCCCCAGCTACCCTCGACGCTCAAATCCGAGCTCATCACGGTCGACCGGGCCGACATCGTCATGCACCGCGACCACCACCTGGCCGCGCGTGGTCGGGTGAGTCGCCAGGACCTCCTCGGCGAGGTCTTCGTCTCGGCACCGCGCAACGGCGTGTGCCACCGCTGGCTCACCGCACTCTTCGACCCGCTCAACACCGAACCGCGGATCGAGTACTGGGCGATGGAGTACGACACCCAGATCGAGTTCGTCCGGGCCGTCGGGGCGCTTGCGCTGGTGCCGCGGCTGGGTCGACCGCATCTGCCCGACGACGTCACCGTCGTCGAGCTCGATGATCCGAGCATCGCCCGTTGGATCTACCTCGTCTGGCGAGCCTCGATGAGCGCCTCCCCGGCGATCGCCCTCCTCCTTGAGCAGATGAGGGCGGTCGCCGAGGTGGCGGCCGGCGAAGTGACGGCCAGTGAAGTTGCGGACGCGAGCCCGAGTAAGTGACAGCCTGAGCCTCAGCGGCCCTGGTTGGCGACCTGACCGATCGCGGCCTCGGCGGCAGCGGGATCGAGGTAGGTGCCGCCGGGCTTGACCGGGGTGAAGTCCTCAGTCAGCTCGTAGTGCAGCGGGATTCCGGTGGGAATGTTGAGGCCGGTGATATCGGCATCGGAGATCCCGTCGAGGTGCTTGACGAGGGCACGCAGCGAATTGCCGTGGGCGACGACGAGCACAGTGCGTCCGACGGTGAGTTCGGGGACGAGCCGGTCGTACCAGTAGGGCAGGAGCCGGTCGATGACATCGGCCAGGCATTCCGTACGAGGCAGGGAATCGCCGAGGTTGGCGTAGCGGGGATCTCCGGCCTGTGAGAATTCGGAAGCATCACCAAGAGCCGGCGGCGGGGTGTCGAAGGAGCGGCGCCAGGTCATGAACTGCTCCTCGCCGAACTCCTCGCGGATCTCCTTCTTGTTCTTGCCCTGCAGCGCACCGTAGTGGCGTTCGTTGAGTCGCCAGCTGCGATGGACGTCGAGCCAGGAGAGGTCGGCGGCCTCGAGCGCCAGGTTCGAGGTGAGGATGGCCCGCTTGAGACGGGAGGTGTACACGACGTCAGGGATGAGCTCGGCCTCGCGCAGGAGCTCTCCGGCGCGCTGGCCCTCTGCGCGGCCCTTGTCGGTCAGGGTCACATCGACCCAACCGGTGAACAGATTCTTCTGGTTCCATTCGCTCTCGCCGTGGCGCAGCAGGATGAGGTTATGCGTCATGGCACCATTTTTGCACGACCGCACACGCGAGCACAGACGCGCCCACGGAATGAGCCTGCGGACGGGTCCTTGGGTGAGCCTGCGGGTGAGTCCTGGGTAGGCCCGCATGAGCCCTCGAGACGCTTCTCACTATTCGGCACACCGTCTTGCATCCCGAAATGCACGGCTAGCCTGAGCTCATGTCCGACTCATCCACGCCGCCAGCGGGGTCACCGCAGACCCCGAACCCTCACTCACACTCCGGGCAGACATCGCCGTCTCCCGCCCAGCAGCCGAAAGCTGATCGCAGTTCGATCATCGCCGTCACAGCGCTGCCGGTCCTCGTCGTCATCGCGGGAGTCCTCGGATTCCTCACCCCCGACACGTTCACGCCGCTGGCACCCACAATCACGTGGAGCCTCGGCGTCGTCATGTTCTTCATGGGGCTGACCCTGACCTTGCCGGACTTCGCCCGCATCGCCAAGAAACCGTGGATCGCCGCCCTCGGCGTCGTCACGCAGTTCATCGCCATGCCGCTGCTCGGCCTCCTCGTCGTCACCCTGTTCAACCTTCCGGCCGAGATCGCCGTCGGCGTCATCCTCGTCGGCTGTGCACCCGGCGGCACTGCCTCGAATGTGGTGACCTATCTGGCCAAGGGCGACACCGCGCTGTCCGTGTCGATCACGACGCTCTCAACCCTGCTCGCTCCGGTACTGACTCCCCTGCTGACCCTATGGCTGGCTGGCTCCTATATGGATGTGCCGTTCTGGTCGATGTTCGTCTCGATCTGCCAGACGGTTCTCGTGCCCGTCATCGTCGGTGTCCTGGTGCGGGTCGTGGCCTCGAAGCTCGTCGATGCGATCTCACCCGTGCTGCCGTGGCTGGCATCGGTCGCCATCGCCTACATCGTTGCCATCGTCGTCGCCGGATCCGCCGATTCCATCGCCTCGGCCGGACTCCTCGTCCTCCTGGCCGTCATCACCCACAACGTACTGGGCCTGGGCATCGGCTACGGTGTCGCGGCCGCCTGCCGCCTCGATACACCAACCAGACGCGCGCTCTCCTTCGAGGTCGGCCTGCAGAACTCCGGTCTCGCCTCGACCCTGGCCACCACGTACTTCTCCCCCTTGGCCGCACTCCCCGGAGCCGTGTTCAGCGTCTGGCACAACGTCTCCGGCGCACTCCTGGCCTCGCTGTTCGCACGTCGGCCCTACTCCAAACCGCCGCGTGAGCAGCTCGCTCAGGACGCTCGCGCACAAGAGTCAGTGCGATGACCGAGTCTGCGACTCCGGCGGGCTTCTCCGCTTTCGTCGAGGAGACGATCTCCCTCGCGGACAGGAAGTTCCTGGTTCGGCGCGCGACCGAAACAGACGTGCCACAGTTGGTGTCTCTGCTTCGCGATGACGCTCTCGGAGCCGGTCGCGAGGGGTCGGGGTCCAATGAGGCTGCCGGCTACCAGCACGCCTTCGGTCTCATCGACTCCGACCCCAATCAGCTTCTGGTCGCAGTCGACGAGGTCACCGACAGTTCCGAGGTCACCGACAGCGCCGACAGTGCCGCGGAACCTCGCGCGGACGGACAGTCACAGCCTTCGCGAACGGCGTCGACTGCTCTCGTGGGCACTCTGCAGCTGACCTTGATCCCGAGCCTGTCACGGCGAGGTTCGACACGGCTGCAGATCGAAGCAGTGAGGATCGGCCCGGCTGCGCAGGGGCTTGGTCTGGGCACTGCCGTCTTCGACTGGGCCCATGACTGCGGACGTCGATTCGGGGCCTCGCTGGCTCAGCTGACGACCGACAAATCGCGTGCGGATGCGCAGCGGTTCTATGCTCGTCTCGGCTACGAAGCCAGTCACGAAGGACTCAAACTGGATCTGAGCTGAGGCTCACATCCACTTCACGCCGTCGACCTCGGCCTCGTGGATGCGGTGAGCGATCATCTGCGACAACAGGTCGGTGGGGATCTCACGATCGTAATAGAGCTTGATCGACCCTTTTCCGGTGTCGAAGTCGCCGAGCTGATCGGCGAAGGCCTCTTTGGTGCTGGGGGTGAACACGAAGTTCGCGTGTTTGGCATAGCCGGCGAATGCGAAGAGGATCGTGTCCAGCGAATAGGCAGGGTTCCCCCATTTGATGCCCTCCTCCGCGGTGGGCGCAGCACTGCGGCTGAGGTCACGGAGGCGGGCCAGAAAGCCTCTCTTGTACTCATCGTCGCACCCGGCGATGTAGTCGTCGACGTTCATGTCTGCTCCAGGAATTCATTGTCGTCCCCGCTGAGGACGTCTGCGAAGGCAGCGAGATTGCGCGTCGACTCCCCGCGACTGATCCGCCATGCCCATTCCTTCTTCATTCCGGTGCGGAAGCCGATGAGCAGGAGCTCGTTGAATGAGGAGTCGGCGGTCGCCAGGATCGCTCCGAGCAGCGAGTCGAGCTCCCCCAGCAGTCGGTCCCGGGGGACACTGGCTCCCAGGTAGACGTCGCCGAGAGCATCGATGCCGAAGGACACGGGCCCCGGCTTCAGGTTCTTCATCAGCAGCCACCGGTTGAACTCCTCGGAGTTCTCGTCCGGATGACGAATGACGAACGCCTGCAGCTGCACCGTTCGCGCTGCGATCGTGATCGACACGGTCGTCTTCAGCTTCTTCTCCCCGGGCAGGACCACGGCGATCTGTGAGTCTTCAACGGCGTCGACCTCGACCTCGTTCTCGTGGGCCCATTGCCTCACCCCGGCCAAGATCGTCTCGGTGTCGTTCGTCGATTCAGTGTCGCTCGTCATCTCGTGTCCTTCCGTCTGCGACTCAACGACCGGCTCAGCAAGTGCGCCCGACGAGACTCGCCGGGGCCGGCTCTTCAACGGTCGTCATGGTTGTGTGCAGCACCTGGTCCGGCACCTCGAGTGCTCCGAGCACCGCCGCTGCCGTGGCAGCCCAGTCGAATCGAGCCGAGCGCTCGGCGGCGTGGGCGGCGAGCTCGCTGCGCACATCGTCATCGAGGAGCATCCGCTCAAGCGCCATCGCCCAGTGCCTGGGGTTGTGGTCGGCGATGAGGACACCGGAGTATTCGTGTTCGACGATGTCGGGCAGACCTCCCACCGCCGAGGCGATGGCGGGCAGTCCCGATGCTGAGGCCTCGGCGGCGACCAGTCCGAATGATTCGCTGCGCGAGGGGACGAGGAGAACGTCCGCGGCACGGTAGTAGGTGACGAGCTCGTGTGCCGGAACAGGGCGTCGCACCTCGACGCTGGGTTCGGCGGCGATCGCGGTATTCAGCGTGCGCAGGTAGGGCGTGGATCCGGTCGGAGCCTCCTGGCCCGAGACTGCGCCGAGGAGGATCCCTCGTGTCCGCGCGGCCAGGTGCGGGTTGTTCTCGCGCAGCCCCGAGATCGCGTCGACGACGATATCGGTGCCCTTGATGAACTGCATGCGCCCCACATAGAGGACGATGAATTCGTCCGGGTCGAGGCCCAGGTGGGTTCTGGCTTCGGCACGATCTCCGGGGGAGAACAGTTCGTGATCGACGCCAGGTCTGGCCACCACGACGGACTCCGCATCGGCGCCGAGTTCGTGGATGAGGTCGCGACGCTCTGCCGGAGTGTTGGCCACAAGCAGGTCCACCGCCGAGGCGATCCTCTCCTCTGCCTCAAGACGTTGAGGTCGCTCGTGGCTGGTTTCAGAGTCGCGGTTCTTGACCGCGCCGATCGTGTGCATGCTCACGACGATCCGCGGACGCTCACCGGAGCCGAGGTCCTTGGCGTGCAGGTCTTGGGCGCGCAGGGCTGCCTCGGCGGAGATCCAATAGTGGGCCCAGATCAGATCCGCCGAGGTGAAGGTCGGCTGAGCGAGGAGGAGCAGCGAAAGTTCGTCGATGGCGTCGGCAAGCTCGTCCTTGCTCGCAGCCTCGATCGGCAGCTGATGAAGACGGACGTTCTCAGCGATCTGGAGTGTGTCGAGGCAACCGTCGATATCCTCGACCTCGTCGAAGCTGTCCTGGTTCCCGCTGTTCCCCAGCCCATCGATGCCGCTCGGGTCAGCAGTGAAGACGTCGACGATGTGGCCGGCGGCCGCCAGGGCGCGCACCGACTGGTCGACGTAGACGTTCATGCCACCGGCATCGCCCTGGCCCGGCTGAGCCGCGGGCGAGGTGTGGAGGGAGAGAACGGAGATGCGCACGGTGCCAGTTTAGCCAAAGAACTCGCCGAGGATCCGGCGAACTTCGTGGCGACCACGCCACAGGATCGAACCCGCCGGCAGGACTTCCAGACGGGAGTCGGGAATCGCGGCAACAACCGCCTCGGCGACCTCGACCGGATGTGCAGGGTCATCGTCGTGGGTGAGCACGAGCACCTCCCCGGGGAAACGCGCCAGAGTGCCCAGCGGATTGTCGCCCGAGCTCGCGTCGACGGCGATCTCGAGCGCCAGGCCGAGCCCGTCCGACATGTCTGTGTTCACGAGGTTCTCGGCCTTCGTCTTTGTCCAGGCGCGGGCCGGCAGGAGCTCGGCCACCTCGGCGGGCTCTCGCGAGAGCATGAGGTCGGTGATGGATTCGACGTCACCGGCGGCGGACAGCTCGCGCAGTTTCTCCAGGTGAGCACGGTTGGTCTCGGCCACCTCGGCGGAGAATCCGGTGAATGAGGCCGGGAGCACGAGGGCGACCTTCTCCAGGTTCTGGGTCACCGGATGGCCCGTGCTCAGCAGCCGGAGAAGCCCACCGGCGGACATCGAGACCCCGAGGGCCTGAGTCGCCGAGGTGGATGTCAGTGCCTGCGCCAGCACCTCGGCGATTTGGCCGTAGTTCCACCCTGGACCCGGTGATGGGCGGCCGCCGTGGCCGGGGAGGTGAAGGAAGTGCTTGGTTCCGGTGACGCCGGTGCCGAATGGTCGGGTGTCGCGGATCGCGCCGGCGAATCCGTGGCCGAACAGTGTGTGGGGCTCACTGTTGCCGAAGGTGGCGATGAAGTCGGTTTCGGGGCCCGGGAGGTTGAGGTCCTGTGTCATCGATGCGTGCTCGTCGCCGGCTCAGCGCCAGTTCTTCCGAGTCTGTTTGCGATTGCGCGGGTCGATGGCCTTGATCTTCGGGCGGACGTCGGTGAGGTAGACGATGCCTGCGACGAGAGCGATGAGGTTGAGGAAGATGATGCGCATTCCCATCGGCGGCAGTGCGATGAGCGCGAGCGCGAGACCAACGCCGAGGAGGATGACCCAGAACTTCTTGCTCTGCTTGTCGACGGCGCGGTAGTTCTCGTCCTTGTAGCGGAGGCAGTCGATGAACGCCCACAGCTGGAGGCCGAAGGCGGCGACAGACAAGGCGAGAAAGATGATCTGCTGAAAGCCAGCAATTATTTCCATGCATCCACCCTAGCAATCACAGTCGTCGCCGGCACTGCGTCGGCATGGATCCTGGGCGAATCCCCACCGACGAGTCACCCTCCGCACATGAACCGGGCCACCTCCGGCACTGGGTTGGACTCGGCTGCGCTGGACAGGGACTCACAGGATTCCGGTCAGGCGGATGCCCGCGCACACCGCCATGCCCACCAGCACGCAGATGAGCATCGGCACCCGCAGGATCGAGGCGAGGACTCCCACCCCGACGCCGATAAGCCGTGCGGGATCCGCGAGGTCCTGGCCATCGAAGATCGCCGTCGTGGCGAAGACAGCACCGATGAGAACGACCGTCGCCCGATCCATCCACTTCGTCACCGTCGCCGTCGAGTCGCCCTCTTGCTCTGTCGCAGCGTCACCCGGGCCCTCCCCCGCAGGGCCATCCGGCGCTGAGGTGTCCGGTCCGGTGTCACCCGCCCCCGCCGAGGTGGTCGTGAGCTGTCGACGCCTGCCCTTGGTGGCGATGGCCGCACCGAGCTTCACACCGGCGAAGCGCATTGCGTAGGTTCCGATGCTCAGCGCGGCGAGCGCAATGAGGAAGCTGACCGGGCTCATCGACGCCCCTCCCGAGAGTTGGGCCCAGCGACACCGTCGCGATCAACCTGGGGTGGTTCTTGACCTGCAGGGCTTGGGGCTGGTTCTTCACCTGCGGCGCTCGGGGAGGAGTCACCTCGGCGCTTCCTGATGGCGGTTCGGATCAGCCACCCGGCGGCCACGAACACGAATACAGACAGAGAAGTCACGGCCCCGAGCCCGAGCGGCAGGATCGGCGTCAGGAGGACGGCGACGAGGATGCCTGCGACCGTCAGCGTCAGTGTCGACTTGTTCTTCAGATCGCCGCGGATGAGGCAGAAGAGGATGATCGGGAAGGCCGCGTCGAGGCCGAGGAGATCGGCATCGATGACATTGCCGAGCCACTGCCCGACCATGGCCCCGCTCGGCCACATCAGCGCGATGGCAGCCCCCATGAGCAGGAAGGCGTGCCACCGAGCTCGGTCGGAGTTGACCGTTCGCGATACGGCGATCGATTCGTCATTGATCCAGTGCGCGGCGATGAGCGCGCGCCAGTCCTGCGGAAAGAACGGTCCGACTGCCACGCCGAATGCGAAGTTCCGTGAGTTGACCAGCAGCCCTGCCAGCACCGCCAGTATCGGGGCGCCGCCTGCAGCGATCACTCCGACGAAGGTGAACTCGGCGGCGCCACCGAGAGCGAACATTGCCAGCAGCAGCGTCTGCCACCAGGGGAATCCGGATACCGCGGAGATGGCCCCGTAGGACAGGGCGACGGCGGTGATCGTGATCGTGACGATCGCGACATCACGATAGGTCGAGCCCGGAAGTACCCGATCGATCGTGCGAAATACAGAACTCATGTTCTATATACTGCACATTGGCTTCTCGTTCGTCAACCAGAACGCCCTGTCGCTATAGTGAACCCATGAGCTCTCAACCACGCGAACAGATCGCAGCCGCCATCAAGCGCGAGCGACTGCGGGCCGACCTCTCACTCTCCGAAGTCGCGCGCCGGGCGGGGATCGGGAAGTCGACCATGTCCGGGCTCGAGGCGGGCACCGGCAACCCCAGCGTCGAGACGATGTGGGCCTTGGCGGCAGCGCTCGACATCCCCTTGGCCAGACTGCTCGATCCTCCGCAGCATGAGGTTGCCCTCGTCCATGCCAAGGACCTGCCCAGCCTGCCGTCGAACACTGCGAACTACGCGGCGACTCTGCTCTCGGCATCTCCGGCCAACGCCCGACGCGATGTCTATTTCATTCAGGCCGAACCGGGCCAGCCTCGAGACTCACAGCCCCACCCGATCGGCACCGTGGAGCATGTGATCCTCGGGCAGGGCGCGGCTCGCATCGAGGTGCTCGGGAACTCCTACGAGCTGCACGTCGGCGACTATCTCACCTACCCCGGCGACCAGCCGCACAAGTTCACGGCACTCAAGCCTGAGACCACTGTGGTGTTCATCGTCGAGAGCCGCTGAGAGAGCCGCTGAGCTCTGGAATCACTCCAGTCGTTCGAGGCTCACTCCGCAGGCGGTTCGTCCGTGTCTCGCGTGTCTTCGCTCAATGATGGGAGGCGACTCTGGGCGGCGTCGTTGGTCAGCCCGCAGGCTTCGAGGAGGTCGACAGCGACCGGGCGCAGCAGCAGCACAAGGGACTCGTCGTGGATGTCCCAGCTCGCCTCTGCGCGTGGGTCCAGACTGGAGGCAGCCTCGGCCAGCGCCGCTTCCGCCAGAGCCCGATCAGTGCCTCGGCGCAGTGCGACCTCGAGCTTCTTCGATCCTTCCGACAGCGAGCCCACATAGCCGGCGATGATCGGCTTCTCGATTCCGAATTCGGTGATGCCCACGACTCGGCGCGCGATGACTCGAATGGTCCTCATGGCGCGATCGGAATGGGTGTGAGCACGGGACAGCCTGGTCACCTCGGCGGCATGACGCCTGCCTCTGGCGTTGATCTTCGCCGCTTCCTTCGAGATCTTGAGCGACGAGCCCCAGGAGTCGATGATGTCCTGAGTCTCACGGGCCCGGGTCAGCGCCCGCTTGGCCAGCGCGACGTCGGAGTCCTGCAGTGCCCTAGACATCATCTGGAGGATTGCACTGATCTCGTCGAGCATGCTCGCGGCCAGACCGCGCGGGACCTTGCGGGCATCGCGCGGGAGGATCAGGGCAAGGAGGATTGCGCACACCGAGCCGGTGAGGGCATCGAGGGTGCGCGGGAACGGCAGGGTCGCGGCTGTGGCGGGAACCACGACGACGTAGACGGACTGAACGGCGATCTGAGTGATGAAGATGCCGCCGGAATTGAGCATCGTGCCGATGAAGAGACCGATGGCCAGGGTCACCGTGAGCTGCCAGACCCCGGTGCCGTAGACGTTGACGAGGAGCTCACCGACGAGCACGCCGAAGGTCGCACCGAAGCCGATCTCCATGGCTCGGCGCAGACGACGGTCGGCGACCGGTCCGATGCCGACGGCAGAGGCGACGGCTGCGAGGAACGGATATGGGTGGCCGAGGACATAGACGCAGAAGGCATAGGCCGCGGTGGCGGCGATCGGGATCTGGATCAGCTGCCCGGCGTTGGCCTGCACACGCTTGAGACCCATCCGAGATCGATGCACCAGAGTGTTGAAGGCGCGCTGGGGCAGTTCTCTGACCTCGGACTTCGCCATCAGACTCCCTTCGTGCTCGCCTTCGCTGTACCCAGCGTACCGGAATTGTGACATGCTAAAGTCTGTGCGCCGAGGAGGCTATGAATGACAACCAACCTGACCCGAGATGAAGCGCAGAGCCGCACTCAAGTGCTCGATGTCTCGACTTACACCGTCGACATCGACGTCAGCAATGCTGAGACCGGAGCTCCGACGTACCTCTCCCGTACCGTCGTCGAGTTCACCGCCCGAACCGAGTGCCGCACATTCATCGACCTGATCGCAGATACGGTCACATTCGCCGAGATCAATGATGAGATCCTCGACCCCGCCGAGGTGTTCGACGGCGCGCGCGTGGGAGTGCCCATCCGCACGGGGAAGAACATCCTGACGATCGAGGCGCAGGCCTACTACTCCACCTCGGGCGAGGGGCTGCACCGCTTCACCGACCCTGCCGACGGCAAGGTCTATCTCTACACCCAGTACGAACCGACCGATGCCCGCCGCGTGTTCGCGAACTTCGACCAGCCGGACCTCAAGGCCGAGTTCATCTTCAATGTGACGGCTCCCGAGCACTTCCAGGTTCTCTCGAACCGGCCCGAGACGAGTCGCGGGCCGAGCCAGGAGAAGAGCCAGGAGCCGGTCGACTCGGACTCCCCCGCGATCACTCACCATTTCGCTCCGACGCTGCGGCAGTCGAGTTACATCACCTGCATCACGGCGGGCCCCTATGAAGGTGCGACGGATGAGTGGACGGACCCCACGACGGGCGAGACCATCGCGCTGGGTGCATGGACGCGCGCCAGCCTCGTCGACCATCTCGATGCCTCCGACATCTTCTCGATCACGAAGGCCGGGCTGGACTTCTTCAGTTCCGAATTCGACTACCCCTACCCGTGGGGCAAGTACGACCAGATCTTCGTTCCGGAGTACAACCTCGGCGCCATGGAGAATCCGGGCCTGGTCACGTTCACCGACAGCCTGATCTTCCGGGACAAGGTCACCGACGCGAACTACGAGTCGCGGGCCAACGTCATCCTCCACGAGATGGCGCACATGTGGTTCGGCGACCTGGTGACCATGAAGTGGTGGGACGATCTGTGGCTCAAGGAGTCCTTCGCCGACTACATGGGCGGGCTGGCGCTGGCCGAGGCGACCCGCTTCACCGACGGCTGGGTGACCTTCGCGCTGCGTCGGAAGGCGTGGGCGTACACGCAGGATCTGTACCCGACCACGCACCCGATCGTCGCCGACATTCCCGACGTCGAGGCCGCAAAGCTCAACTTCGACGGCATCACGTATGCCAAGGGCGCCTCCGTCCTCAAGCAGCTCGTCGCCTTCGTCGGTCGGGAGGCGTTCTTCGCCGGTTCGCGTCTCTACTTCAAGCGCTTCGACTTCCGCAATACCGAGCTTGCCGACTTCCTCGAATGCCTCGCCGAGGTGGCCCCTGACCGGGACATCGCCACCTGGGCCAGCGCATGGTTGGGTACCTCAGGAGTATCAGAGCTGTCCCTGGAGCTGACGACTGGGAGCTCCGAAGCGGTGCGGAGCAAAGCGAGCACCGGTACGTATGTGAGCGGCAGCGCCAGTGGCAGTGGCAGTGGCAACGCCGGTGGTGCTGGCAGTGCCGGTGGTGCTGGCAGTCCCGGCGGTGCCGCGGCATCCGCAAAGCGCTCCGGACGGGAGAACATCACCAGTGCGAAGATCACACAGGCCGATTCGGCTCGTGGGGCCGAACTGCTGCGCCCGCACACGCTCGAAATCGCCACGCTGGGGCGCTCGGGACGCAAGCTGGTCCCCCTTGACACCTTCTCCTTCGACTTCTCCACTGAATCCGCCGAGGTGGAGCAGCTCGTTGGGCGCACCCTCGGCGATATCACGCTGGTGAACTATGCCGATCACGACTATGCGCGCGTGCGCTTGGATCAGGCCTCGACGGAGGCCGCGATCAGGTCGGTGTCCCGGATCGCCGATCCGCTTTCGCGGGCGCTGGTCTGGTCGGCCTTGGACAACGCCGTTCGCGACGGCCTCCTCCCCGTGCAGCGATACCTCACGGCCTATGCCCGAAGCCTGGGCAAGGAGAGCCATGCCGGCATCATGGCTGGGTTGAGCCAGACGGCCCTGACCTGTCTGGATCAGTGGGTTTCGGAGAGGAACTTCGAGACCGCAATCTCAGGCTTGCTGGGTGCTGCACTCGACGCGTTGGCCACGGCACGCGCCGGCTCGGATGCTCAGCTGCATCTGGCGAATCTGGTTCTCGCTCTCACGTCTCGCACTGCGCGCTGCTTCGAGGGGAGTGCCGCGATCGCGATGGGCCGCAGCTTCGCGTCGCAGATCCTCGCAGTGCCCGTCGGCGAGGAGATCGATCGCCTCACCCCGGGTGCACCCGCTGAGCAGAGAACCACTCCCAACGGCACGAGCCAGAGTGAGGCTGGAACTGCTGGAGCTGAGTCTGCCGATGCTGGATCTGGTGGTGCTGGATCTGCTGCTCCGGACCACGCGGCGGCGTCAATGCCGTTCAAGGGCCTGATCAACGATCATGCCCTGCGCTGGAATGCACTGACTGCACTCGTGTGTCTGGGATGGGCTGACCAGACCGACATCGCCCGAGAGAACCAGTCTGATCCCAGCTCATCGGGTCGCCTCCATGCGGAGACCGCCAGCGCCGCCATGCCTTTGCCGATCGTGAAGATCCGCGCCTGGGAGGTCATCAACGAAGCGGCCGCGCTGAGCAACGACGTGCTCTCAGCCATCATCTCCGGCTTCGTGGCACCCACATCGATGCCGCTCATTGAAAACTACGTCGATGAGTACTTCTCGCTGCTTGCGACGTTCTGGTCCGATAATTCGATCGAGATCGCCCGGCGCCTCGTGCTTGGCCTCTACCCTCGCTGGTCTATTGACGAAGAGAGGGTGGTCGAGAAGACCGATGCCTGGCTGGCAGAACACGGCGACGCCCCAGCAGCGCTTCGTCGCCTGCTCATCGAACGACGCGACGATCTCGCTCGGGCGATCTACCTCAAGTCGACCCAGAGTTCACGCCACTGACAGTGCTCTGACCTGGTCTGATTCAGGACAACAAGCGCGAAGGCCGATTCCCCGAATGAAACGGGGAATCGGCCTTCGCTTTGTGTTCATAGCTCAGCTTCAGGCTCAGATGATTCGGCGAGCTCCGGAGAACTCATTGCCGGTGTCCCACGACTTCCAGTCGGTGACGTAGACGTCTTTCGACGCGTTGGGCGAATGAATCATCTTGCCGTCGCCGACGTACATTCCGACGTGGTGGACGGTTCCCGAGCTGGTCGAGAAGAACAGCAGGTCGCCGGCCTTGAGGTCACCCTCGGCGACCTTCTTTCCGGTTGTCGCCTGCTCACCCGAGTCGCGGGGGATGTCGATGCCGTGTGCTCGGTAGATGCTGTACGTGAAGCCTGAGCAGTCGAAGCCATAGGGCGAGACGCCGGCCCACAGGTAGCGCAGCCCGTCGAACTTCTTCGCGGTCTCGAGGAGGTCATCGCCGCTGGGCTTCTCCGGTTTGCCGTCGGTGTCGTAGACGTCAACATCGCTGACGTCGATCCACGCTGCGCCGCCGCCTGGGAGCGCCACGCGCACATCGTCGACGTCTTGAGCGATGAGAGGAAGGTCGACGTTGAAGGTGATCTCTGCACCGGTGTCCTTGGTGAACTCGATGCCTTCGAGTTCACTCTTCTTCTTGGTGACGACCGCACGAGGCTGGTCGTCCTTCAAATCGCCGAACCGATCGTTTTCCACCAGCTGCTTCTTCGGCACCCAGCCGGGGTACCCCTTCTTGTTCTTGGAGGTCGACTGGTCTTTGACCGCGACCTGGGCCCAAGCACCCTTGGTTTTGAGGACAGTGACTTCGGAACCGTAGGCGGCCTGGGTCTCGACTTTGCCGGTCAAGCCGCGCCGCACCTCGGCGTCCTTGAGATTCTTGTTCCACTTGTCGAGGTCGACAGGATGTCCCAGGGCAGGCTTGTCGACCTTACGGGGTGCTTTCGCATCGGTCCACAGAGTTGCGACAGTGACATCGACGTAGGCTGTTTCGCCCTTTTCGATCTTGCCGTCAGTGACCCGCTCAAGCTCTTGGCCCGGGACGACTGCAGCTTCCAAATCGGTCGCGGATTCTTCATCGGTCGACGTCAGGTTGCTCGACAGCGCAGGAGCTCCTGCGCCAAATACCAGTCCGAGCCCAAGTGCCGCCGAAACAGCAATTTTGGTACGCATTATTTCTCTTTCGGTCTGCGGGTGTCACTCCCGCGTGGGGGAAGTCTCCGAAGGTCATTCGGTATGCGTGCTCCGCAGCCCATGGCACCGACCGGTATCGAAATCTGTGGTCGACATCGATCGAACCCATGCGCATCGAAGCGCCGCACAGTGCCAATATTACTGCCCGCTCGGAAGCGAACGGCAACGTCGACACTGTGGCAGGATATCGCAATGCCAGCTTGAAAAGAAGTGCACTTGTCCGAATCGATACAGAGATGAGACTTCCAACAAGCACAATGAGCTGAAGGCGGCGTCCTCAGATCGAGTCGCTGCCTTCAGCTCATCATGATGGTGTTGAGCTCAGCTCACTTTGCTGTCTCTCAGTTGAGGAACTCGGCCGCCAACAGCTCGAGCGATTGAATTCGAGCGGCGTCTTGACGGAGGTCTTCGCCTTCCATCGCTCCTGCAACGGGCTGGATCATGATCTCGTCGACCTCGAACCGGCTGGCAAGTTCTTCAAGCTGGGCCTTGGCAGATGCAGCGTCGCCGATGATCCAGTTCTCGGACATATCTTCGCCGACCATGCGCTCCTGTTCGGTCCTGACCGAGCGCACGTCGTCGCCGGCCAGCCGCAAGGGCTCCATTCGCCCACCGGTCCGCAGGCGAGACATCTGCAGCAGGAAAGGCTCCGAACGCAGCTGTGCCTCTTCCTCGGTTGGCGAGACCACGGCGTTGACGGTGACGAACGTCTGCGGTTTGTCGCCGTATGCACCTGGAGTGAAGTTGTCACGGTAGATCTTCATCCCGGTGGTGGCACCTGCGGCGAAGTGATTGGCGAAGACGTAGGGCATGCCGAGCTGTGCGGCCAGTCGGGCCGAGTAGCCGGATGACCCGAGCAGCCATGGCAGCGGCTGTGTTCCCGGTACCGCAGCGGGTGTCGCGTGTAGGACGTGCTCGCGGCCACCGTGGAGTGGAATGCGCAGCCCTTCGGGTTTCATCAGGCTCAGTGTGTCGATGACGTGCTGGGGGAATTGTTCGACGGGGTCGACCGTGTTTCCTTCCCGATCAACCATGCGTCCTTCGCCGAGGTGGCCCCTCATCGCTGCGGAGGTGATCGGGTCTGTGCCTGGGGCCCGACCTATGCCCAGATCGATGCGGTCACCGTAGACCGCAGAGAGGAGCGAGAAGAGTTCAGCGACTGCCAGCGGAGCGTGGTTGGGCAGCATCACACCGCCGGATCCGAGGCGGATGCGTTCGGTTCCCTGCCCGAGGTACATGAGCTCGGCGCCCGGCATCGTTGAGGCGATCGATGGCATGTTGTGGTGTTCGGCAACCCAATAGCGGGTGAAGCCCAGTTTGTCCGCGGACTGAACCAGCTCGTGGGAGGCTGCAAAAGAATCTGAGGTGCTCTGTCCGACACGGACCGGCACGAGGTCAAGAATAGAAAGCTCCATGCTGATGGCAACAGCCACCTCATCGGGTTCATTCCGCTTTGCCCGCAGGACCTACGGCACACCGCTCCCCTGCATCAAGCAAACCGCACTAATCGAAGAGAGTATCTGTGATCTCTTTCGCGATGAACCGTGCGTGCAGAATCGGGGTTCTGGCTGGATCAATCGATGCTGGTGGCACCCATGCAGGGCGTCCGTCCTTCAGCATTATGGTGTGCCAGTCCGATTCGTCGATCAGATGGTGGTGCGACCCGCATGCCAGTGTCAGATTATTGACATCGGTCTTACCCTCTTGCGACCACGGAACTATATGGTGAGCGTCGCACCACCCAGGTGGAGTGTCGCAACCGGGAAATGTACAGCCCTGGTCTCTGCTGGAAATGATTGCCAACTGCTTCGAGGTGGCGAATCGTCGTTCTGTCGCAAGTTCCATGCTCTTCGTCTTCTCACTCATGAGGTGGAAGAACACCGAACCGTTCAGCCCTTCATAGGAGGCCGTCTGCATCGGAAAGGGTGCTTCTGCGTCGGTGGCTGCGCGACCGGACTGCTTTGCGAGGTCCTCGGCTTTCGCTGTGACCACGAGCGCGAAGGGCGCACCCGCCATCACTCGTTTCATTTCGATTCGGCCGATCATTGTCGCGAATCGTTCGTAGATCCTGTTCTTCACGCTCGGCTGTCGGCCGGCCATCGCCACAGTGGAGCCGTCTTCTCTCACGCCATATCCACGCGGTACGTCACCGAACCCGGCGCCGCCTGCTCTCTCTGACTCTCCCAGCCCGTCAGCGGTTTGGTTGTCGAAACCGAATTCCAGAGAAGGGTCAAGCGCGTCCGCACGATCACCGTGCAGCACTTGCGCGTATACGTCGACCACTTCCTGATCTGCCGCCGAGATGGCATCCGCTGCGGAAGTGGCGTCCGCTGCGGCTGCGTCCGTATCCGCGTCCGCACCTGTGCCAGCTTCGCTCTGCTGAGCCGTTGCTGAGGTCGCTTCGCCGTCGACTTTGATGCGCGAGGTGAGGTGTCCGCTCATGATTCCGCCAGTGACTGGATCCAGGACTCCTTTGAGGGCCCAAGTTCCGTCTTTTCGCTGACGCAGGCTGACTGAGAAGTCATCACGTTTCGGCGCTTCGTCAGGCAGTTCACCATCGGGGTCGAGCCATCCGAGAATCTCGTTGAATAGCTGCTGTATGTCCTTCACACGCACCGAGGGCGCCTTTTCGACCAAGATTCGTTCCGCTTCCAGACGGTCTTCCTGACTGATCCGAAGCGGAAGGTGCCTCAGGCACCCGATGATCGCGCTGGCCTGGGTCGCTGAAAGCAACCCCTTCTGCAGTGCTTCAGAAACTATGGGAAACACCGGTGCGATCGGATCGCCGCTGAAACTGACCTGGTCTCCCAGTTTTTCTGCCAACTCGGATCTCCGGTAGGCCTCTCGTTCTGAGAGGTTGAGACGATTCTGGACCAGCGCCTTCGTCGTCTTTGCACCGTAGTCTCGAGGAGTTCCCACTCGCTCGAACACGGAAAGTGTCACGACTGAGAGTGATTCGACCAGTCGGTTAACTGTCTCCAGCCCGTCCATCACTGTGATCGCTTCGCCGGGGCCTAAAGGGCGGTTGCACGAGTGGAGATCGCCGACGAGTGTTTGAAGATCTTGGATGCTGTTGACGACTTCGGGAGCGATGCGCGCCAAGTCCGTCCAGGCGTGCTCGTCTAGTAGAGGATGCTCCGATTCGAGACCAGTCTCGGATGCGTGCACACTCTCGGTGCCGATGGCACCGGCTTGTCCTGTACTGTCTCGGACGTCCTGAGGTTTTGGCTCACCGTGGGTTTCTTCGCCATCCAGGGATGTTGCCCAGTCGTCGTCTTCGCTGGTGCCTGTTCCGCCTTCGCCGTCACTGCGCTCGGCCCCCTCGTCCTTCCTGTGCATCCACGCTTCTTTTTCGGCGTCGATCTCTGCCGCACGCCTTTTGAGTTCGGCTCTCGCATCCGGATCATCAGCACTCGCCTGCCACGGGTTCCGACCAACCCAACGCTCCCGCAGCTCATCCTCTGATGACTCGACAGCGCTGGTGGGAGCACCGGGCTCAACTGACTCCGTGGAGTCCGCGGATGCACCGGGCTCGTCAGGCGCGGCGGGTTCTGTGAGTGTGTCGTTCTCTGTCGGCTCGGAGGATTCGAGTGGATGCTCGGCATCGGCAAACTCGAAATCATCTGGGGGTGGAGTGGCCACTTCGTCGAAGCGATCAGCCAGTGGGTGACCATCGAGGTCAAAACCTGCTTCGCGCAGAAGTTCTCGATACGTGCGAGTCTCGTGGCTCTCTTCAGCGGTGTTCTCTTCGGCCGTGCTCTCGCCAACGCGCGCAGCAGATGAGGCGGGGTCGTCACGCCTGTTCTGCTTATCGCGCTTGCGGTCGGGGGTGAGAGTCATGATCTCGAAATCCGTTCGTCAACTGCCTTGTTGTCCGCTTGATTCCAATTTTACGCGCATCATTAGCATAGTGTCTATAGTTTTGTTCTATTTTTTAAAGCTTTTTATTTCGATGTTCGATCTAGTTCTAACTTTAAATCTCATCAGATATCGAATCGGCCCAGTTCAGGCCACTCGTCGTTTCCTGTGTCGCTCAGCGGAACAACCCCACACCTCGGCGCATTCACCCTGCACCACGCTCTAGTTCAGAGGCAGCGATCGGTCCTATTTTGCCAATCCGGCAAAATTGCTTGCGCCACTGACGCACTTCAGATCAGACTTCTGAGGTACCCGAATCCTTGCCCCACAGCAGAAGGACCGCCATGTCAGACCCTCTCGTCACTGATACTCCCCAAAACCAACAGCACCTCCAGAATCTAAAGGGCCCCCCAGAATCAACAGCACCCACAAGTCCAACAGAATCCCCATGACCGTCAGGACCCGAATACTCTCATCGCCGAAGTGGCCGAGATCGGTGGTGGCGCCGGTGGTCTGGCCGCGTCGATCGTTTTGGCTCGGTCATTGCGCAGTGTCGTCGTCATCGACGCAGGCTCGCCACGCAATGCGCCGAGCGCGCACGCGCACAACGTCCTCGGCCAAGAAGGAATCAATCCCCTCGAGCTCGTGGCCAAGGGACGTCGAGAGGCTGAGGAATATGGCGTCCGGTTCGTCGACGCCACAGTCGTCAGTGCTGAGCACACGCAGCAAGTGCCCCAGGAATCCGAGGCAGTGGGCTTCATCCTCGAGACTTCGTTCGGTGTCTCCATCGAGGCGAAGCGAGTCGTCATCGCGACCGGCCTCACCGATGTGCTTCCCGATATCCCCGGGCTCTCGGACGGGTGGGGCGAAACCGTCATTCACTGCCCCTATTGCCACGGCTATGAGGTGCGTGGGGAGCGTATCGGCGTCATCGGCACAACCGCCATGTCCTATCACCAGGCCATGCTGTTCTCCCAGCTCAGCGACCGCGTCACCTTCATACGCCACGATGCTCCGGAACCCGATGAGGCACAGACGAGAATGCTCGAATCGCTCGGCATCACCTACGTCGATGCGGCCGTCGAAGCGGTAGTACGCACCGACAGCGGAACCGACGTCACGCTACGCAGCCACACCTCGAGCGCCGCACCGCGAGGCAATGAGGCTGGGGCGACTGCAGAGAACGAGACCATGACCGTCGGGGCGTTAGCCGTAGGCCCCTACTTCCGCGCGAACAGCGAAATCTACGAACAGCTCGGCGGAACCGTCGCCGACCATCCGTCGGGCATGGGCTCATCCATTCCCGCCGAGGCGACCGGAGCCACCGATGTGCCCGGCGTCTGGGCGGTGGGAAACAGCGCCGACATCTCGGCCATGGTGGTGGCGAGCGCGACCAGCGGTGTCCTGGTCGGTGCGCAGATCAACGCCGAGTTCATCATGAGTTCAGTCCCCTCATGAGACCACCATCATGACGCGTTCAGCGACTAGCCTTTACACAGAGGACGGGGCACACGGCTTCGAGGATGACTCGTTGGATCGTTGATCCCAGGAGGAATTTCCCAACTGGGGTCCGCTTTCTGGTCCCGAGCACGATCAGCTCAGCCCCCACCTCGGCGGCAGCATCGAGAATCTGTTCCGCGGGATCGTACTCACTGCCCCGCGTCAGCACTCGTCCCTGCACATCGGAGCGCGACAGATAGTCCTGGACCGACCTGATTTCACCCTCGCCGAGGCGGTAGGCATCGCTGCGATCTGATGATCGGGAAGCGTTGACGACGACCAGTTCCAGGCCGTCCTTCTTCGCCTCTGAGATCCCCTTGTCGAGTGCGGCATGGCCTGCTGGATTGTTGACGTATCCCACGATGATGGTCATTTTTCACCTTCACTTGTTGAGACTGACTGAATCTTGGAGCATCCCGCGATCATGTGAGCTCCTCGGGATTGCGGAACTTGGTGCTCGCACCCTTGACTGACCGGTTCCAGAACCAGGTGACCGCCCACAGGACGACGCCGATGCCGATCAGCGCCACCGCGATCTGGTACTGGATGAGGTCATCGAGTCGGGCCCACGGCCCGACGAGGAACAAGCAGGTGAAGACGCCCAGCCACGGCAGGAAGGTGGGGGCGCGGAAGTGCTTGTGCTCGACGGTCTTCTTGCGCAGCACGAGGACCGCGCAATTGACGACTGCGAAGACGGCCAGAAGCAGCAGCGACGTGGTTCCGCCCAGGGAGGCGATCACGGTCTCCGGCAGGAAGGTGGAGACGGCGATGATGAGAACGAAGGCGATGAGGGTGGTGAAGAGGATCGACACCCAGGGCGAGCGGCGCCCCTTGAGAACCTTGGCGAACACCGGTGGCAGCACGTTCTGCTTCGACATCCCGTACAGCAGGCGGCTGGCCATGAGCATGTTGATCAGTGCCGTGTTCGCGACCGCGAACATGGTCAGGAACGGGAAGATCTCGTCGATCGGCAGGCCCGGAGCACCGGCTTCGAAGACTTCGAGCAACGGCGTCTTGCTCTCCTTGAGCACACCGATAGGTACGGCGGCGACGGCCACGATCGACACCAGCACGTAGATGATGCCGGTGATCGTCAGACCACTGAGCATGATCTTCGGGAAGACCTGTGGGTCCTTGGTCTCCTCGACCATGTTCACAGAGTCTTCGAATCCGACCATCGAGAAGAACGCCAGCGAGGTGGCCGCGGTGACCGCCAGGAAGATGCTCTTGTCGTCGGCGGTCTCGAAGATCATCACCCGTGAGAAGTCGGCGCTGCCCGAACCGAGGGCGAAGAACCCGACGAGAATGACCAACAGCAGGCCGGTGAGCTCGATCGTGGTCAGGACCACGTTGAACCACACGCTCTCACTCACTCCGCGGAGGTTGATCGCCGCGACAAGCGCGAGGAACCCGACTGCGATCCACATCGTGGCCGTGACAGGGAGGTCCCAGCCGAAGCCGGCAGCCGTGTTCTCCGCAAACACCGTCGACGCAGTTGACGCCGAGGTGATTCCGGAGCTGAGGACGGCGAAGGCGACGAGGAAGGTGACGAAGTGAACCCCGAATGCCTTGTGCGTGTAGAGCGCGGCACCAGCGGCGTGCGGGTACTTGGTGACGAGCTCCATGTAGGAGAATGCCGTGATCGCGGCGATGCTGAAGGCGAGGATGACCGGTACCCAGCCGGCGCCTCCTACCTGACCGGCCACCTTCCCCGTCAGCGCGTAGACACCCGTGCCGAGGATGTCGCCGACGATGAAGAGAAGCAGAAGCTTGGGGCCCATGACCCGCTTCAGGGTCTCCGGCTGCTGCTCTGCCCCCGGGCCTGTCTTGGTTGTGTTCTCGCTGTGACTCACGATGGTGCCTCCGTGTTCGCCCGCAATCGCCGCCTCGCGATCACGTGTCTCGGTTGCGGACCACGTCGAAGAATGCCGTCAGGAGCGCCTTCGCGTCCCGCTGACTGTCCTCGCTGCGTTCCTCTGCCTGTTCCAACAGGGTCTCCTTATTAAAACCCAATTCTTGCAGTTTTTGCGCGTCCCATTTGCGAATGTTCTGTCCCGACGATTCCGGATGGAACTGTGTGCCCCACGCATTGTCGAACCGAAACGCCTGAAACCGGCAGGCGGTGCTGGTCGCCAACAGGGTTGCTTCCGGCGGCAGATCGACGATCCGGTCGACGTGGCTCTCAACGAAGGAAGCAGACCTCCCGATCGCGGAGAACACTGGGTCCTGGCTCGCGTCCTCGGTCATATCGATCCAGGTGTACCCCTTCTCGGGCGCGCCGGTCCGTGCCCGCACATCGCCGCCGATGACGTGTGCGATGAGCTGCCCGCCCAGGCAGATGCCGAACTGCGGCAGGTCCGTTTCCAACGCATGCCGTGACAGTCGCGCCTCGGCGTCCAGCCACGGCGCGCGATCGGTCTCATCGGGCATGTACCCACCGCCGAGCATGATGAGTCCGTCATAGTCACTCAGCGCGCTCGGCTCTGGAAGTCGGGACACCCCGCCGATGCGCAGGTCGAACTCGATGTTCTCGCTGATCATCCACTGCGTGAGCAGCCCGGGCTGGGATTCGATGTGATTGACGATGACGAGGACCCGAGTCATGATGGCTGCCCCGCCGAGGTTGCCGCCGACGTCCCCAAGAACGTCGTATACGCATCTTCGTGGGCTTCGAGGACCCGCATTGCATTGTCGAAGCCGAGCTTGCGCAGGTCCGACTCCGACCAGCCTCGCCCACTCAGTTCCGCGAACAGGTTCGGGTATTGACCAGCATCGCCGAGACCCTGCGGCAGCTCATCGACACCGCACATGTCTCCGCCGAGGCCGATGTGGTCGATTCCGATCCGCTCACGTACGTAATCGCAGTGATCGGCGACATCGGCAACACTCACCTCGGGGGCGGTGCCGTGCTCTCCGGCGTCCACCCATTCGCGACGTGCGTTCGAGACGAAGGAGGGAACGAAAGTCATCATCGCCACTCCCCCGTTTCCGGGCACTCGGTCGAGGACGTCGTCGGGGATGTTGCGCGGATGCGGGTTGAGCCCGAAGGCGCAGGAGTGGCTGAAGATCACCGGGAGGGTTGAGATGTCCAGGGACTGGTGCATGACGCTGGGTGCGACGTGGGAGAGGTCGACGATCATGCCGATCCGGTTCATCTCCGCCACGACCTCGCGGCCGAATTCGCTGAGGCCCCCGTGCTGCGGTTCATCCGTCGCGGAGTCTGCCCAGGAGTGTGTCGTCGACCAGGTCAGGGTCATGTAGCGGGATCCGGCGCGCGCATAGGAGCGGAGCACGGCCAGTGATTCGTCGATCTGCTGGCCTCCTTCGACGCCCATGAGCGAGGCCACCTTTCCGGCGTCTCGGGCGGCGACCACCTCGGCGGCGGTGCGGGCGAACTGGAGCCGTTCGGGATAACTCGTGACGACGCGCTGCACGGCGTCGATCTGTTCCCAGGTGGCCTTGATCGCCTCGGCGCCGGTGATCGAGGAGTGGACGTAGACCGACCAGTACTGCGCGGCGACATGCCCGGCGCGCAGCTGATCCATCGTGGTGAAGGGCGAGACGCTCGGGTCGTTGAGACCCTCTGTGCTGTAGTCGCGTTCCTCCCGCAGGTACCAGGCGAGGTCGTTGTGTCCGTCGAAGACGTCGTATGTCATGAGTGTGCTCCTTCAGTTCGGATGATCGTCGGTGGGTTGGGTGGAAAACTGTGCGGTCTCAGGTGCCGGATCACGCTCATCAGCCGATCCCCGACATCATCTGCGCGCCCAACAGCCCCAGGAAGGTTCCAGAGAACGTTCCGATGAGCGCGAAGAGCACGCCCACCGGCACCAGCGCACGGTTGAAGGCACCCGCGACCACCGGCGCCGAGGCGATTCCCCCGATGTTCGCAGTGCTGGCCACAGCGATGCTGAACAGCTCGGTCTTCGTCAGCTTCGCATAGACAAGCATGATGACGATGTGGACGAGGAGCACGATCACTCCGGCGACCAGGTAGATCGGGGCTTCGGCCAGGGAGGTGAAGTCGGATCCGGAAGCGATGATGCCGATGATGAGGTAGAGCATGATGGTCGCGAGCTGGCTCGAGCCTGCGGCCCGCCCCCACCGCGTCGACCCGATGACCAGGCCGAGGATGCTCACGATGAGGATCGTCCAAGCCGAGGCGTTGATCACCGTGCCCACTTCCGGCAGCATCTCGCCCGCTTTGGCGGCCAGAGCGGAGACGAGCAGGGCGAAACCCAGAAGACCGATGATCGAGGACAGGGTCATCGGCTTCTCCTCCTCGCCGGTGACTCGACCGCCGAAGTCGAACTTCGAGGTGTCTGCCTTCGTCCATCTGTTGAACTTATCGGAGACCGCGACCGAAGAGAAGATGAGGAGCAGCCAGAAGGAGTAGAGGACGGTGTCGACGATGAGCACATAGCCGAAGACGTCCTCCGGTGCTTCGAGGATGTCCTGGACCGCGACCATGTTCGCCGAGCCGCCGGTCCATGAAGCATTGAGAGCGCCGAGGGCCTTCCAGGATTCGGGGGCCAGCGCCGAGTGCACGATCAGGTAGGCGACGATGAAGCCGAGCATGATGCTCGCGGCCGTGACCACGAAGGTCAGCAGCAGCTTCGGCCCGAGCCGGATGATCTGCCGGACATCGCATTTGAACAGCAGAAGCAGGATCATCGCCGGCAGCAGCGCATCCTGCAGCCCGTCGCCGACGCCGTCGATCGAGTCGTGGTCGAACAGGCCGACGGTGTTGAGCAGGGCCGCCACGATGTAGAGGAAGACGAACCCGGGGACATACTTGAATACTCTGAACTTCCCGCTGTGGCCGGCGACGACGAGAACCGCCGAAATCGCCAGCAGCAGGCTGATGAATAGAAAACCGTTCGTGATCACAAACGACACTCCTTCAGGTGAATTGGACCGCGTCGCGCTGCCCTCGGTCATTTCCTCGAGGTGCAGGCGCAGTGCGCGGCGAAGCCATGTGTGGTTGTCGATTGGATCCGGTCCGGTGGGGACCCGGGCAATCTTGGTGGTCGAGGAGTCGTCTCAGCTAGAGGTTGGGAGCTCGTGGTACTTCTTCGCCGCGTTGTTCACCGCGACGATGAGCGCCTTCTGGGAGGACCCGTGGTATCTGGCTGTGATCGACTCCGTGAGTCGACCGGTGTCCGTGATGTCTGCGTCGATGAACAGGCTCCTGATGAACTTCCTTGTCAGTGCCAACGTCGCCGAGCAGTCGACATCGAGGACTCGGTGGGTGTCTGCCTCGATCTCGAAGGCGATGTAGAACAACCCGTACTGTGCCATGATCGGGTTGTTCGATGGCGCCTTCGCTTCACCGGTGAGGTAGATCGAGGAAGTCATAGGACATCAACCATACTCGAGGAACGGCGTGTGGATGTGCGTATTCTTGAGCCGATTGAATGCCGATCGGTGTCCGAATCCTCAGAGGAATCGGTGAATCACCTCCCCGGCTTCGCGCATGATGGGCATGACGTCGACGACGCGGTCTGTGCCGGGTTCCCAGTTCGCAAACACCGCATAGGCGACGCGGCGAGTGGGCGTCATCGCGATCCCGGCGTCGGCCCTGATCGTCCCGTTCGTGCCTGTCTTGTTCCAGACCCACACGTCACGTTGGTAGTTGTAGTGAGCGAGAGGATCGAGATCGAACGCCGAGGCGACCATCGAGGTGTCCGCGCCGGCTCCCAACCAGCGGCGGAAGATCTCGTTCGTCGACTCGTCCCAGAACTCGTCCTTCGCGTGCCGGGCCATAAAATTGCTGATCTCGGCAGCGGTGCCCGTCGACAGGGTGCGCGGCGCCTTCGCCGGACGGGGCCAGCGAAGGAAGTCATGCAGGCCAGAGTTCCGATACCCCAGGTCCTCGACCTGGCGAGCAACGTTCTCAAGCCCGACTCGGCGGATGAGCACATTCGTCGCGAAGTTGTCGCTGAAGGCTCCGACGAGCACGGCCACGTCGTAGATGCTCAGGTCATTTTGCTCCATGAGGTACCAGATGCCGGATTCGTCGACCCGTTCCGAGGGCCGCCGTGAGAGTCGCTCCTGCAGATTGAGGGTGCCGCCCACGTGCATCTGCAGCGCCGTGTGCAGGAGGAACACCTTGCCCATGCTGGCGGTGTCGAGCTCCTCATTCTCATTGTGCGCGAATACGCGTTCGCCGCTGTCGATGTCGTGGGCCAGTGCGCTGAATCGCACCCCCGGCAGTCGTTCGAAGTCCACCTCGCCCGCATTCGACACCTCGCAGGTGTTCGACACGTCGCTCATGTTCGTATCCTCAATCATCGTAGGAATTCCTCTCCTTCTTCGACCGTTCCAAGCGTCACAGCCCACTCACGCTCCGTCCACCAGCTCACGCCTCGTCGCCCGCTCACGCTCCGTCCACCCACATCCGGGGTCTGCCCTGGGCCGGAGCCTCGAGCGTGACGGCCACTCCCAGCGGAGTGCTCGGCGCATCGGGATCGTGGCCGAAGCCCATCTCACTCACGACCGGGATGCCCGCCTCGCCGAGGTAGTCCATGAACAGCTCCTCCACCTCGGCGATCTCGGCGCAGTCCTGCCAGGACCCCAGCACCACAGCGTCCGCTGAGTCGAACCAGCCGCCGCGGACCAGTTGCAGGAGCAGATTGTCGAGGCGGTAGAGCTCCTCATCGACGTCCTCGAGCAGCAGGATCGAAGGTCCGTATCGCTCACGGGCCTCCCGCACTCCGGCCAGCTCCGGACTCCCGATCCCGGCCGCCACCAGACTGAGATTTCCCCCGCCGAGGCGGCCCTTCGCCATCCCCGGCACCAGAGTCCGCGCCCGGCTGAGCGGGCCGGATTCAGCATCCTGCTGCGCGGCTTGAGTGGTCGTTTTGGTCCGGTCGCCGGGCGAATCTTCGGACCATTTCGACCACTCAAGCCCATCGCTCGCAGCAGCGCCGCTCGCAGCTCTGGGAAGGCTGGAGCTTGTGGGGTGCGCGGATTCGGCCGGGAACCCCAGTTCGCGGCCGCCCCAGGGTTCGAACAGCCAGCCGGCCACCTCCGCGGGGACAACTCTCGAGTTCTTGAATGGGTCGTTGCCGACCATCGGGCAGAACAGCGTCGCCACCGACAGATGGTGGTCCCATGCCTGGTGCAGCGCTGTGATGTCCGAGGAGCCGGTGAGCAGCTTGGGCCGCCCGTCGGCGCGCAGGGCATGGGCGCGCATGAGATCGAAGTCGATTCCGTCGAGGAGGCGCATCGCCCCGAATCCGCCGCGCAGCGCGATGACCGCCGAGGTGTCCGGATCGCACCAGGCCTCGACGAGGTCGCGTCGGCGCTGTTCGTCGGTTCCCGCCAGGTACTTCACGCGCGGGTGGCGAGCGCGGACGTTGTCGCCGACCACCACCTTCAGCCCCCAGGATTCGAGCTGTGCGATCGCCCGCTGCAGGGACTCCTCGTCCGTCGGTCCCGAGGGCGCGATGAGACGAACGGTGTCGCCGACCTGCAGCGGCGCTGTGTCGAGGTATGGGCTATCCATTATTGACCAGACTCTGACTTCCCATTCGGGGAACTGCGGCGAGGAGTTCCTGCGTGTAGGCGTGGCGTGGATTCGCAAGGACAGTGTCGACGTCGTCGTATTCGACGATCTCGCCCTGCTTCATCACGGCCACGGTGTCGGCGATGTTCCAGGCCAGGCCGAGGTCGTGGGTGACGACCCCGGCCCCGGCCTTAGGGCGGCCTCGGGGTTCAGGCCTTCTGCTCCACGAGTTCTTTCGCGATCTGATCGGAGGTGGTCGCCTTGCGCAGCTTCTGCTCGGCCGCGATGATGACCAGCGCACCCAGGCCCACCGCCGAGACCCACAGGTTCGGGTAGACCAAGGCTATGCCGCCGGCGACGAGCAGCAGCCGTTCGACGACGTTAGCCGAACCGAAGAAGTAGCCGGCCAGACCCGCTGAGACTCCGACCATGCCCAGAATCAGTGTGACCAGGGCAATCAGCATCTCCGACACGGTTCCCTGCAGCAGAAGTGCCGGCTCCAGGATGAAGACATACGGGATGAGGAAGCCCGCGATGGCGATACGCAGTGCAGTGACACCTGCGCGCATCGGATTGGCCGCCGCGATGCCCGCACCGGCATAGGCCGCCAGACACACAGGAGGTGTGATGTCGGCGAGGATGCCGAAGAAGAACACGAACATGTGTGCCGCGATGAGCGGAACGTCGAAGTTGTTATACAGGATCGGCGCGGCGATGGTGGCCGTCACGACGTAGTTCGCCGTAGTCGGAAGTCCCATGCCGAGCACCAGGCAGGCGATCATCACCATGAACAGCACGACGAAGAAGTTGCCTCCCGCGAGATCGACGAGCCCCTTGCCCAGCTGACCGCCGAGTCCTGTCACCGTGACGGTGCCGGCGACGATCCCAGCTGTCGCACAGGCCGCGATGACCGGCAGGGCCGTTCGTGCGCCCGAGACGAGCAACTCGACGAACCCCCGCGGAGTGAGACGGGTGATCTTGCGCAGGAAGCTGAGGATGAACCCTGTGCCGATGCCGAACAGTGCCGCACGGATCGGCGACATGCCGGACAGCAGAGTGAGGACGATGACGACGAGGGGCAGGAGCAGGTCGAGGCGTTTGAGCAGCTCGATGCCGTTGGGCAGGCTGCTCTTCGCCATGCCCAGGATTCCGGTGGTCTTCGCCTCGAAGTGGATGGAGAGGAACGCTCCGAGGAAGTAGAGGAGAGCGGGAATGATGGCGATGACGATGAGCCCGTTGTATTCGAGGTCGGGCACATTCTGAGCCATGATGAATGCCGCTGCGCCCATGATCGGCGGCATGAGCTGCCCGCCGGTCGATGCTGTGGCCTCGGTCGCGGCAGCGAAGTGGGGTTTGAACCCGGCCCGCTTCATCAGCGGGATGGTGAACGATCCCGAGGCGACCGTGTTCGCAACCGAAGAGCCCGAGACCATTCCCTGCAGACCCGAGGCCACCACGGCCGCCTTTGCCGGGCCGCCGGTGTACCGTCCGGTCAGCCGGAAGGCGAGGTCGTTGAAGAACTGTCCGATGTTCGTGTGGACGAGCATCACCGCGAAGAAGAGGAAGAGGAAGATGAAATTTGCCGACACCTGGATCGGCGTGCCGAATATGCCCCCGCCGCTGGACAGGAACATGCCTGTGGCGAGGTCTTCGACGCTCAGCCCCGAATGCCTGAACACCGGCAGGTAGTTGCCGAAGAGACCATAGAGCAGAGCGACTCCGGCGATGATGACGATCGGCAGGCCGACGCATCGACGTGTCGCTTCGAGAATGAGGAGCACTCCCAGGACGGCGACGAAGAAGTCGAGTTCGGAGTATCCGAGGATCTGCACCGAGTTGCTCACCAGGCGCGTGTAGTCGAAGAACACATAGAGATTGCAGCCGAGTCCGGCCAATCCGAGCAGGACGTCGTACCAGGGGATCCCTTTGCCCCGGCCGATGAGGATATCGGCCACCCGGTTTCCAGTGGCCGGCGCGTCGAGCAGCCGCCTACTGGCCGGGTAGAGGAAGAAGATCAGGGCTGTCGCCCCCGCAAGATGCAGGGACGAGTGCATCCACGTGTTGAACGGACGCTCCAGTGCCGCATAGAGGTGGTAGAGGGTGAAGACGATCGAGATACCGCCGATCACCCACGCCCACCACCCGAGGTCGGTGCGGAATCGACTCGAGGTGTCGACTTTGCGCAGCACCTCGGCGGAGTCCTGCTTCGCTTCCGCGGTCTGCTCGGCGACCGCCCCGGCCGCGTTGTCAGATGGCCGGGGCGGTGTCGGGTGATCACTCACGGCAGGTCAATGCCTTCTTCGTCGTAGTACTTCTGGGCTCCGGGGTGCAGCGGCACATCGCCGATGCCCAGCATGGCGGAGTCCTTGGTGATCAACTTCCCGACATCCAGCGTGATCTCATCGCTGTGCTCGAACAGCGCCTTGGTCATTCCGTAGGCGGTGTCCTCGCTGACCTGATCCGTGGAGGCCACCAGGGAGGCGAAGACGGACACCGTGGGCACGTCCTCCTCGAGGAAGTCGTAGGCATCGGCAGGGATGTCGTAGGATTCGGCACCACTGTTCTCTTCGATCGCCGAGGTCGTCTTCTCGTCGAGGCCGAGGAGTTTGACGTCGGTCGTCGCCGCCAGCTGCGTCAGTCCGGCCACCGGGGTGCCGACGACGAAGATCGTCGCATCGATCTGCTTGTCGGCGAGCATATCGGTCGAGGCCCCGAAGTCAGTGATCTCCGGCGTGTAGTCCGACTCGCCGATGTTCGCCGCGTCGAGTACGGCGTCCGAGATCGCGCGGGTACCGGAACCGGCATCACCGACGGCGATCTTCTTGCCCTTGAGATCCTGAACGGATTCGATCCCGGAATCTTCTCGCACGATGATGTGTGCGGCTTCAGGGTAGAGCGAGGCGATCCACCCGACATTGTCGATCTTCGTGCTGTCGAGGTCCTCGAGCTCACCCTGGACAGCGTTGTTCGCGGTGTCGCTCTGGGTGAAGCCCAGCTGCCACTCACCCTGGTAGATCTTGCCGAGGTTCTCCGCCGAGGCTCCGGACTCCACATAGTTGACGGACGTGCCGTCGACATTCTCTTCGAAGATCGTGGCGAGCTCGCCGCCGAGGGGATAGTAGGTTCCGGAGGTGCCTCCGGTTCCGAAGGTGAGGTCATTCGTGGTCTCACCTCCATCACCCGAACCACCGCCGGACCCGCAGGCGGAGAGACTGAGTGCGAGAGCGGCGATGGCCGCTACGGTCATGCGTCTGATATTCATCGTTTCCTCTTCGTCGTCAAAGTACTGTCACCAGCTGCCGTGCTGGTCACTCGGGTGCTTCCCTCCGAGACTATGCGGATGTTGTCATCATTCATGCTCTCAAACTGAATGTTTGCTGAATCGTTAACTGTCTCCTTCGCTCTGAACCGGACGATACGGTGCGATCTCGGGTTCGCCAGCCTCGGCGAGAATCTCTTCCCTGCTCTGACCGCGGCGGATGACGGAGAACTCGACTCCCTCCTGCTTGGCCCTGTACCCGAACACGGGCACCCGCGGGAGCAGGTTGTAGGAGAACGGATTGGAGAAGTAGTAGGCGCCGGTGTCGGGCACGGCCACGATGTCGCCGGCGTCAAGGCGCGGCAGCATTCGGTCGCGGGCCAGGAGGTCTCCGGCGAAGCAGGCGGGGCCGGCAACATCGGTGGGAACCGCCTCGGCGGATTTGGGACTGCCGTCTGGGTTGAACGGGAGGATACGCAGCGGCCAGTCGGTGGGGGCATAGGCCGTGCGGGTCGCGACCTGGACGCCGGCGTGGGTCATGGCGATGCGGCGGCCGCCGGTGGTCTTGGCATATTCGACGTGGGTCAGGATGGTGCCGGCCTTGGCCAGCAGTGCGCGCCCGAATTCGGTGATGATGTCGAAGTCGAACAGGCCGGGGACCTGCGTTTCGAGCACAGCCCGGTATTCGGCGAAGGTCGGGGTGATGTCCTCGCCGGCGAAGTTCACCGGCAGCCCCCCCGCCGATGTCGATGCGGGTGATCTGGCGGTCGTCGCTGCGGTTCTCCGCCTGAGATGACGCCCGGAAGGGTCCTCCCTCACGTTCTGCGGCGCGCGCATTGATTTCCTGCGCCAGCTCGACGACCGCTTCGACACCTGCGGCGGCCTGGTCGAGGCTGATGCCCTGGGAACCCGAATGGACGTGGATCTGGTTGAGCCAGGGACGCGCCAGGTAAGCCTCAATGAGTGTTTCGCGAGCTCCCGGGTCGGCCAGTCCGATGCCGAATTTCGATGTCTGTGTGGCAGTCGACAGCGCACCGATCGTGCCCGTGCCCGACTGTGGGTTGATTCGGATCCCCACCCTCGCCGAGGCGGTCCCGGGTCCGGGCTCATCCGCCCGGTTCGCGTCGGCGGAGGGTGTGCCTGCCCGGTTCGCGTCTGCATTGAGCGGTGCCTCGGCTGCGAGAATCGCATCGAGTCGTTCGAGTTCTGCATAGTTGTCGATGTTCATCGACACACCCAGCGACACTGCACGTGTAAGTTCGGACAGGGTCTTCGCCGGAGAGTCGAAGACGATGCTCTCAGGTGCGAAGCCTGCGGCCAGGGCAAGGTCGAGCTCGCCGGGACTGGCGACCTCGCATCCCGCGCCGACATCTGCGTAGTAGCGCAACAGGGCTCGCAGCGGCACGGCTTTGCAGGCCACGGCGTGGAGGACTTCGGTGTCCCCCGCGAATGCCGAAACCAGGTGCTCGTACGCGCCCGCGATCTGGTCGAGGTCGATGAGTCCGAGCACCGGAGTCGCATCATCGAGTATCGGCGACGGAGCGTCAACACCGTTGGCCTCGGCACCGGTTCCTACGACACCGCCTTCACGGGTTGAGCTCTTCGCCACGGCCTTGATGACCCGATCCCGGCTGGCCTGGACCGCCGGCCCCGACTGGTTTCTGTGCATAGCGTCCTTCGTTCGTGATGTGCTGTCACTCTAGAACGCCGCGACCAGGGCAAACGAACAATTATCTGCCAAACTTTCCCTCACTGCCTTGTGAGAACCACACAGCCGACGTCGATGGCGATTCGAAACCGCCTACACGTAGAGCCCCTCAGCCAGGTCTGTGCCGGATCAGTGGCTTTCCCTGTCGAAGACGAGCACAGCGAACTCCAGCCACAGCCGCCCCGCACGATCCGCCGTCGACAGGCCCGTGATCTCCTCGATCCGTGACAGACGGTGACGCAGGGAATTCGTGTGCACATGCAGACGTCGGGACGCCTCGGCGGAGTTTCCAACTGTTGCGAAGTACACCCGAAGAGTCTCGAGGAGCTGCCCCTGAAGCTTCGCATCGTGTGCTGCGAGCAGCCGGGCAGGCTCCGTGATGCGAGGACCCACCGAGCGCAGAGCATCGGCGACTTCGAGGCCCACGAGTTCGGCCGCAACATCCTCGGCCGTCGCCCCACGCACCACGTCCTGAGCGTCGACAGATCCGCTTCCCGCAGGCGTGGAAGCACCGCCGGCCAGCAGGGCGTCGACGACGTACACGGCTTCGGTCCACGAACGTGCCACATGGTCGAGGCGTTCGACCGCAGTGCCCACCCCGAAGTGAAACGGCTCGCTCGGAGGCAGGGACCGCTGCAACGTCGAGACGACATGAGACTTGATCTCAATCGCCGACATGCCCTCACTCATGTGCACGAGCACCGCCAGGTGACCATGAGTCCCCACATGGGCGAGCACGGCATCGGCGAAGGCGGCCCGCAGATGGAACCTCAGCACGGGCTCTCGGTCGGGGGCCACCTCGGCGAAGGCCAGGGTTGCGTAATGCCCGGAGAAGGGCAGCGCGAGCAAAGTTGCGGCCGGGCCCAGGTCCGGCGAGCCGCCGAGGATGGAGCCGAGGGCCTCGCGGCGGATGCGCTTCTCGAACGGGGACCGGCGCAGGGTCCGCAGCATCACCGGGACTGCAGCTCGGGCGGCATCCCGGAGTACCTCGCGCAGGGACGCCGGATCCACCGCGTCGGGGTAGGCGGCCCAGATCGTACCGAGCAGCTCGCCTTCGCTGCGCAGGGCGATGACCGACCGGGCAGGAGTGGTCCCGGCAGCTGGTCGCTCGACCACGTCGGTCGAACGGCGCACCACGTCGAGGAATCCGGATTCCTCGAGCTCGGCGATACGCCAGTCGGGGATTGCGCCGGAGAGGATGGTCTCGCGTCGAATGTCATCGATCTCATCGCCGAGGTTGGAGTGCGCAAGCACGCGCGACGCCGGGTCCTCGATCGTGATCGACGCACCCGTCATCTCCGCGATGACCGCGGCCAGCGCACTTAGATCATCGACATCTGGCCAGGCCAGGGCACTCGAGGCACCCTCGTTGAGCTGCCGCAGATGAACCAGCACCTCGGACCAGGTCACGCCGGTGGATCGTTCCAGCAGAATGGGCGCCGCTGACGTGTCTGTCCCCTCGCCGAGGTGGGCGTGCGTTCCCGGCGAAACGACGAGTGCCGCGGCACCCGAGTACCGCGCGCGAATCGTGTTGAGCCCGCCCGGACCGTCCACAGTTTCGGTGACGAGGACAACGGCCCCCGCGAGTCCAGCCGGAGAACCAAGAACACCGGCCGAGGCTCTGAGATCAAGGTCGAACTCGATGCGAGTGACTTCGACGTCGGTTTCGGTCTGGGTCAGGGGAAGCAGAAACCCCGCGGTCTCTCGCAACAGGCGGGAGACGCGCAGGGCATTCGTTTCACTCATATACCCACTGTAGTCAACGGCGCACCCACGCACCTCGTGACCCCGTCAACTACCGAACTTGTTTGTGCTTCAGACATTCCGCAATTGGACGGGGATCGAACGCCACCGCCAACCAGTCGATGGATCGTTCTCACCGTGCCTGCTCAGGTACGCTTCCACTTTCTGTCGCGTCTCGTGACTTCCATACTGCACTTCGATGATCGCCCCGGAACACAGTTCCACAGCAACGGCATCTGAATCATCGAACGTTGGAAAGTCGGCAAGCGAGTCCTCGACGACTCCCCGCGCGGGCACTTCATCGCAGTCGACATGCGAATCTTGGTTGTCATAGAGGACGTCTTGTGCGAGGTCGGACCGGATGAAGAGGACAGCGACGAGAACCAACACTGAGCAACCGACGCCGACGGACATGAGAACCCACAGTGCCTTTCGAATGAACTCCGTCATTCCGGAACGTAGAACTTATGTTGGATGGCACGGATGACGAGCTGCGCCAGATTCTTCGCATCCAGCTTGATCCGCAGATTCCTGGCGTGGGACTTCACCGTATAGACGGTGACAACTTGTCGTTCGGCGATCTCCGAGTAGTCCATCCCCTCACAGATCTGACGCAGCAGGAGCTTCTCGCTCGGAGTCAGAGTCGGCACCGTGCTCGGACTGTCCGCGGAGATATCGCCGCTGATCATGATGTCCTCCGCCAAGGAACGCAGCAGGGCCGGAGACTCTCCAGCGACTGCCGCTCGCGCGACGCGAACGAGTTCGGCATCTGTGGCGGACTTGTTCACCGCCGCTATCGCTCCAGCCTCGAGAGCTCGTGTGATGCCCGGCCCGGGCGAAACAGTGGTCAGCACAACGATCGTCGCCTCCGGGTTGAGACACATGATCTTCCTGGCCGCATCCACTCCGCTCATACCCGGATGCATGTTGACATCCATGAGGACAAGATCCGGGCGATGACGATCGAACGCTTCGATTGCGTCCTCACCGGAGTGCTGAGGTTCTAGAACTGTGAACCCTCCGTCGTCGACAAGAGCTGCAGCCACGGCTCTCGTCGTCCACGAATCGTCGTCGACGATGAGCACGACTATGCGCTCGTCTGCTGGCGAGCTGTCGTTCTCTAACCCGACCGAGCCGCTCATACCCTCTCGCTCTTCGTCGCCGATTCGTCACGGTCGGCACTCGTTTCGAGAGGCGCTGCGGAGGGCTCCGCCGCGGTGAAATCGTCGCGGGCACAGACTGCGTCGACCTCGTCTCCGTCACCCGAGGCGTGAAACCTGAGTGGCTGAACGACTTCGACGACGACGCGCCCCTGGTGAGTCGATCCCGTGGTGCAAGACCCGCCCAAGGCCTGAGCGCGCCGACTGAGAGATCGAGGCGGACGCGTCAGCGAGGTCGCAGCCTCATTCTCCGTACGGAATCGCAGGACAGCCGAGTCGTGTTCGCCACGATCCACGTCCACGGTCAGACTCGATTCGGTTCCCGGCAGGGAGTGTCGGATGACGTTCGTCGCCAGCTCCCGCATAATTGCGGTGAAATGTGCGCCTAGCACCGGGGAGGCAAATCGGGGCAGGGTGCCGACATTGAGCGTCAACGACACACCGCCGGCGGCGCAGCCGTTCTCAATGGACGTGGCCAGTGCTTTCGCCTCGGCCTGCAGTCGAATCCTGATCTGTCGCTCGTCTCCGTCACTGAGTTGTGTGACGAGCTGACGCAGGCGCTTCGACGCCTCGGTGTTGACCAGGGCGAGCTCGGCGAGCTGACGGTTTGTGCCGAGATCCCGCGACCCCCTGGCCAATGCCTTGATGATTGCGCCCTCTGTTGCGAGTGAGTTCGAGATTGTGTCGTGCATATCGCTGGTGAAGCGTGCACGCAATGACTCCACCGCCTGCTGGTGTTCCACGGCGGCGCGCTCCCGGCGTTGGATCTCACGTTGGATCCTCAGTTCGACGAATCCGGCGGCCAGGCCGATCAGTGAGTACGTGAGCCACCCATATCCGAAGTCGATGAACCCCGCAATGCCGCCGTCGTAGGCCGCCAGCTCGGTGCACGAGATGAGATAGGCGACCAGTCCCACTGTGCCGACAGCAGAGCCGACCCAACGCCGGTGGCTGAGCAATACAGCAATGGCGAAGATGAGCGCCTCGGGGAACATGTTCGGCTCTTCGCAGTTGAGGGTGTAGAACCGGTGCGCGTCGCTACACAGAAATAGGTCGAGGCCTTTCGAAGATGGAAGTTCCTACACAAACCATCCGAAAGACCTCGACGTGCACCACCTTACGTTCTCCACCCCTGACCTCACCACGTTCTGCCACCTCGACACACTCGGCCTGCACTGCACGGGCCAACACGTCACCGATTCA
>NZ_FXZB01000019.1 GCF_900169065.1 Brevibacterium aurantiacum
TTTGCCTACGTCAAGCAATGGCGGGGGTTAGCGACGAGATACGACAAGCTCGCCATCACCTATCGAGCGGCCGTCGTGATCAGCGCGATCCTGACATGGCTCCGCCAATAAAGGAGACATGCCCTAGGCGGTCCTCATTGAGATCGCCGACGATGACGACCGAAGCACCGAGGAGTTGCGCCGAGGTGGCCGCCGCGATTCCGACCGGGCCTGCACCGGCGACGTAGACTGTCGAGCCGATCGTGACTCCGGCGCCGACCGCACCGTGGAAGCCGGTGGGGAAGATGTCGGAGAGCATCGCCAGATCGAGGATCTTCTCCATCGCCTGGTCCTTGTCTGGGAACTTCAGAACGTTCCAGTCGGCGTAGGGGACGAGGACGTATTCGGCCTGACCGCCGACCCAGCCGCCCATGTCGACGTAGCCGTAGGCTGAACCCGGACGGTCTGGGTTGACGTTGAGGCAGATGCCGGTCTGGCGTTCGATGCAGTTCCGGCAGCGACCGCAGGAGATGTTGAACGGCACGGACACGAGGTCGCCGACCTTGACGAACTCGACATCGCGCCCGACCTCGACCACCTCGCCGGTGATCTCGTGGCCGAGGACGAGTCCTTCAGGGGCGGTGGTGCGGCCGCGGACCATGTGCTGGTCGGAGCCGCAGATGTTCGTGGCCACGGTTTTGAGGATGACGCCGTGATCGACCTTGCGGCCGATATTGGCTGGGTGGACGCCGGGTCCGTCCTTGAGGACGAACTCGGGATACTCGGTGTCGACGACCTCGACCTTGCCGGGGCCTGCGTAGCTGATTGCCTTGTTGCTCATCGTTGAGTCTCCATTCGTATCGCATCGCTGTCGATGTCCAAGAAGCGTCGTCGTCTCGTGCTCAGCAGACGAACAGGCGATCAGGAAGCGCCGACGGTTCCTGAAATATCAGTCTTTTATCAGACCTACGAGCAGTCTCGCCGTCGCAGGAGACTTCTGTCAATAGGCCCGGTCCCGCCCTCTGAGACCAGCAGTGTCCGCTGAATGACACCCACGTCAGGCCGTCGCCGGCGTGTCGCCGAGGCGGGTGGAGAGTATGTGTCGCGAGGTCCTTCGCAGATGAGCCAGAGATTCTTTGATGAGCGGTGAGTCTCGGCTGCCTGCCCGGACGGCGGCGATGATCTTCCGACTCAGCCGTCCGGAACCGCTGAGGCGAACGCGGGTCACATTCGCCTCGCCGAGCGAGCTCGCCAGGCGAGGGATGAGGCTGACTCCGACTCCCGCGCCGACGAGTGCCGCGGAGGTCTCCCACTCAATAGTCTCGTGGGCGACGGTCGGGGTGACGCCGGCGGCGGTGAAGGCCGCAACGAACAGTGCGTGATACGGCGATCCGGGCCCGGCGCTGATCCATTCCTCCCCAGCGAGTTCTGCCAGTGAGACCGAGTCGCGCTCGGCGACGGCATGGTCCGAGTGGACCATGACGTCGAGAGGATCGTCGAGGAGGTCGATCTTCTCGAAACGAGGGTCCTCCTCGACCTGGACCTCACCCTGCATCGCAACCACCACGGCCAAGTCGATGCGTTCGGCGACGAGGAGCTCGAAACAGCGCGTGGGGCTGGCTTCGATGACGTGGACTCCGACGTCGGAATGGGCCTCGCGCAGCTGCGCGGCCAGTGGGGCCAGCAGGTTCGACGAGGCGGTGGAGAATCCGCCGATGCCGAACTGTGAGGGGGCCTGGTCTCCTGCAGTCAGTGACGCCGCGCGGATGTCTTCCCATTCGGCCATGAGTGCGTCGGAGCGGCGCACCAGGTACCGCCCGCTCG
Source organism: Brevibacterium aurantiacum (assembly GCF_900169065.1). GTDB lineage: Bacteria > Actinomycetota > Actinomycetes > Actinomycetales > Brevibacteriaceae > Brevibacterium > Brevibacterium aurantiacum. Next base: position 1,804 of record NZ_FXZB01000019.1, read on the forward strand.
CCGTCAGGCGCAGCCCGCGGCCATCCTTGACGAGCAGCGTCATTCCCAGCGAGTGCTGGAGCTCGCGCAGCTGACCGGAGACCGCGGAGGGCGAGTAGCCGGTCAGCTCGGCAGTGGCGGCAACGGTGCCGCAGGCGGCGAATGTGCGCAGCGTGATGAGACGCGGATCGATCATGGCTCCATTGTGCCTCCGATAATGCAGATAAACCGCACATATCTAGTTAGAATCTCGCGCTTTTCCTGCAGTGTTGTTCTCGCTAATGTCGTCTGTGACAGCACGGATCGTGGTGCAGCGCACATCAAGGGAGATGGAATTGACCGCAGTGAATCTGGCGCCGACATTGAAGGGTTTCCCTGCCGGCTTCAGCGAGGAGAGGCTCGACGAGGTTAGACGTCTCCTCGACACCCGCCGCACCGGCTTCTCCCTCGAAGCGCCGTTCTACACCGATGATCATCTCTTCAATCTAGATATGCAGGCGATCTTCGGGCAGAACTGGGTCTTCGCCTGCAGCGTCGCGGAGATCCCCGAGCCCGGGGACTACGTCACGCTCGACTACGGCCCCTACTCCCTCATCGTTCTGCGCACTGACGACGGCGGAGTCAACGTCCTCCACAATGTGTGCCGCCACCGTGGCGCTCGTGTCCTCACCGAGGACACCGGAACCACCGGCAACCTGGTCTGCGGCTACCATTCGTGGACCTATTCGCCCGACGGACACCTCATCCACGCCTCGGCGCCGGGTGAGATGGAATTCGACAAGGCCTGCTATTCACTCAAGCGTGCCCACGGGAAGATCGCCGCGGGTCTTGTCTTCCTGTGCCTGGCCGAGGAACCTCCAGCAGACTTCGACGACACCGCAGCGGTCTTCGAACCCTATGTCGCTCCTCATGAGCTGGCGAAGACGAAGGTCGCCTACCAGCAGAACATCATCGAGGAGGCCAACTGGAAACTCGTGATGGAGAACAACCGCGAGTGCTACCACTGCGATGGTCACCCCGAGCTCGCCTGCGCCCTGTTCCCGACCTGGGGACTGACCGATGAGACGATCCCACCCCATCTCGAGGACGTCTGGGACCGCAACCAGCAGGCCCAAGCCGCACTGGAATACCGGTGCCGACGCTACGGATTGCCCTACGAGGTCGTCGAGGAACTCGACACCCGCATCGCCGGGATCCGGATCTCGCGCGAATCACTCGACGGTCAGGGGGAGTCGTTCTCAGCCGACGGCCGACGGCTGTCGAAGAAGCTCCTCGGCGATCTTCCCGATTTTCGTCTGGGGCGCTGTTCCATGCACCTGCAGCCCAACAGCTGGTTCCACCTCCTCGGCGATCATGTGGTGACCTTCACCGTGCTCCCGATCAACGCGCACCAGACGCTGGTGCGCACCACCTGGCTCGTCGCCGACGATGCGGTGGAGGGCGTCGACTACGATCTCGAGACGCTGACGCACACGTGGAAGCAGACGAACCTGCAGGACAAGAACTTCGTCGAGCTCTGCCAGCAGGGGGCGACGAGTCCGTTCTACGAGCAGGGCCCGTACATGAAGAGCGAATACCAGGTCGAGGCCTTCATCAACTGGTACGTGACGCGGATGCGGGAGCACGTGGGATGAAGCGCCTCGCCGACCCCATGACTCCGCTGGCGCAGCGGATCCGGGGCCTCGAGATGCCATGGAACCGGGTGCTCTCCAGCACGACAGGACCCGCCGGTGCCGCCACGGCGCTGGGACCGTGGCACCCGCAGGAGTTCTCTGCTGAGTGTGTGGAGACCATCCCCGAGGCGGGCGACATGATGGTCTTCGTCTTCCGTCGGATGGACGGTGCCCCACTGGCATTCCGGTCCGGTCAGTACATCAACATCGACTTCCCGGTGCATGGCCCAGGCGCCGAACCGGTATCTCGCAGCTACTCGATCTCGAGTGCGCCGACCGAACCGTGGACGTTCTCCATCACGATCAAACGCGACCCGAAAGGGCTCGTCTCGAGGTGGGCGCATGAGTCCCTTCGGGTCGGCGCCGTGCTTGAGATGCTGGGCCCGGTGGGAGCATTCCACTTGGCAGACTACGATCGGCGAGCCCGCTACCTGCTGCTCGCTGCCGGAGCCGGCATCACCCCGCTGATGTCGATGGTGCGCACGATCCATTCCCTGCCCGGCCAGGCCGACGTGGTTCTCCTCTATCACGGCTCAGCGCCGGATCGCTTCGCCTTCGCCGAGGAGCTCGAATTCCTGCAGAAGGCCGACTTCCGCATCGAGGTCATCTACACCTTGGGGGACCGTGCGCGGGGTGAGGAGTCGGGTAGTGCCGCCAGCACATGGGTCGGAAAGACCGGTCGACTCTCCACCGCGCTGCTTGAGGAAGTCGTGCCCGATGCCAATGGGCGGCAGGTGTTCGCGTGCGGACCCGAGGGCTACCTCAACACCGCGACCGAATGTCTGCGCGAGCTCGGCGTCGACGACACTTCGATCTTCATGGAGTTCGTCTCCGGCGACCGTGCCACCCGTGCCGAATACGCCGAGGAGGTCGCGATCGCAGGTGAGATCGCCGAGGAGATCGCGTCGGCCAGCGAGGAATACTACGAAGCGCAGCCTGCGGCTCTGGAGATGTACGAGCCCGAATACACGGTCGACGGACCCGTCGAGGCCACCGCTTCGCCGATCGAGGCCGTCGACGCCCTGGCCGAAGTCCCGGTCGAGCCGGACGTCGAAGTGGTCGTGGCCGGGATCGAGCCTGAAACGGACACCGGGCCCGACTCCACTGTCGAGACCGCACCGGCGCCCGCCTCGGCGACGGACGATGAGGCTTCAGGTGACGAAGTCACGTTTGTCGACCCGTCGACCTTCGCTACCGTGGGCGAAGGCGAGCACCTGATGTCCTTTGTGCGCACCGGACTCAACGTCCGCGTGGATTCGGAGGAATTCGTCCTCGACGCCGCGCGTCGTGCCGGTGTGAAGATCGGGGCGAACTGCCAAGAGGGCATGTGCGGTTCGTGCAAGGTCGTCAAGCTCGACGGGGAGGTCGACATGAACCATCAGGGCGGCATCCGCGCACGCGAAATCGATGCCGGGAAGTTCCTTCCTTGCTGTTCAACGGCGACGAGCGACCTGGTCATCGACGCCTGACCCGAGGGGGAGGGCTCGCCGCCCGCTCCGACCGCACCATTCGCGCCAGCACAACTGAAGCACCCAACGCTGATTTTCACTGCAACACAAAGGAGTACACAGTGCCGATTTCCTCACCATCTTCACCTCGCGTGGTCATCATCGGGGCCGGCATCGTCGGAGCTAACCTCGCGGACGAACTCGCCCAGCTGGGTTGGACCAACACCCTCGTCCTCGAACAGGGACCCTTGAGTATCCCCGGCGGCTCGACCTCGCACGCACCCGGCCTGGTCTTCTCCTCCAACGGCTCGAAGTCGATGACCGAGTTCGCGCAGTACACGATCGAGAAGCTCACCTCGCTCACTGGTCCCGATGGCCGCGGCTCGTTCCTGCCCGTCGGCGGCCTGGAAATCGCGACCCAGGAAGATCGGCTGCAAGACCTGCACCGTCGTGCCGGGTGGAACCGGTCCTGGGGTGTCGACGCCGAGGTCGTCGATGCGAAGGAATGCCTGCGACTGTTCCCGATGCTCAACCCCGACAAGGTCCTCGGCGGACTGCTGACCCCCGGTGACGGGCTGGCGCTCGCCGCCCGCGGCACACAGCTGGTCATGGACCGGGCCCGGGCCGCCGGGGTCGAATTCCGCGACCGCACCACCGTCACCGGCATCGAACAGTCCGGCGGCAAGGTCACCGCAGTCCTCGCCGGTGAGGACCGGATCCCGGCCGACATCGTCGTCTCCTGCGCCGGATTCTGGGGCCCGAGCATCGGTGAGATGGTCGGCACCACGATCCCGCTGCTGCCGTTGGGCCACCAGTTCGCCTGGACGACCGAGGTACCCAGCCTGGTCGGCAAGAACGAAGCGCCAGCCGGAGCCTCGGCGCCCATCCTGCGCTACCAGGACAAGGACCTGTACTACCGCGAATGGGGAGACCGGATCGGCATCGGCTCCTACGCCCACCGCCCGATGCCCGTCGATCTCGACACCCTGCGCACCTATTCGCCCGATGAGATCACCGACGAGGTCATGCCTTCGAGCCTGGACTTCACCCCGGAGGACTTCGCCCGCGAATGGGAAGCCACTCAGGAGCTGCTGCCCGAGCTGCGCCAGACTCAGATTCAGCGCGGGTTCAACGGCATCTTCTCCTTCACTCCCGACGGTGGTTCGCTCGTGGGGCAGTCCCGTGAGGTCGACGGATTCTTCGTCGCCGAGGCGGTCTGGGTCACCCACGGTGCCGGCATCGCCAAGGCCGTTGCCGAACTCATCGCCCTGGGGCGCTCGAACACTGACCTGTCCGGAATCGACCTCAACCGCTTCGAGGACGCACTGACGACACCCGAATACGTCAGCGAGACCTCGCAGCAGAACTTCGTCGAGATCTACGACGTCATCCATCCGCTGCAACCTCGGGTTTCGCCTCGGGATGTGCGACTCAGCCCCTTCAACGACCGGCAGAAGGAGCTCGGGGCATTCTTCCTCGAGACCAACGGCTGGGAGCGCCCGCACTGGTACGAGGTCAACGCCGGCCTGCTCGATGAGCTGCCGGAGGAGTGGAAGGCACCGAAGCGTGAGGGGTGGGCGGATCTGTTCCATTCGCCGATCGCGGCGGTCGAGGCATGGAAGACGCGGACGAATGTCGCCATGTACGACATGACGGCGCTCAAGCGCTTCGAGGTCAAAGGGCCTGGTGCCGGCGAACTGCTCCACGGCCTGACCACTTCGTCGATGCTGCGCAAACCCGGTGCGGTCAGCTACACCCTGCTGCTCGATGAGGAAGGCGGCATCACCAGCGACATCACCGTCGCGATCCTTGACGAGCAGACCTATCAGGTGGGAGCGAACTCGAACATCGACTTCGCGGTGATTTCACGGGCTGCCCGGGAACAGTCTGCGGCGGACCCGAGCAAGTGGGCGACCGTGCGTGAGACCACGCAGGGCACCTGCTGCATCGGACTCTGGGGGCCACTGGCTCGTGAGGTCATCGGCCAGGTCAGCAACGACGACCTCAGCGATGCCGGGCTCAAGTATTTCCGCACCAAATCGATCACCATCGGCGGAGTCCCCGTCACCGCGATGCGCCTGTCCTATGTCGGCGAACTCGGGTGGGAGCTCTACACCTCGGCGGATCTGGGACATCGCCTCTGGGACGTGCTCTGGGAGGCAGGTCAGGAATACGGGCTCATCGCAGCCGGACGTGAGGCCTTCAACTCGCTGCGGCTGGAGGAAGGTTTCCGGTCCTTCGGCTCCGACATGACCAGCGAGCACGAGCCCGTGCAGGCCGGTCTCGGCTTCGCGGTCAAGGCCTCGAAGACTGATGACTTCAAAGGGAAGGCCGCGCTGGAGGCTCGGGCAGCTGCGGCGACGACGAAGCTGACGTGTCTGACGCTTGATCGACCTGAAGATGTCGTGCTGGGGAAGGAGCCTGTGTACATGGCTGGGGGTGCTGTCTCTGGGGTTGCTGGTCACGCTGGGAATGGATCGGGGAAGGCCGACGGCTATGTCACCTCGGCGGCCTATGGATACTCGATCGGGCAGACCATCGCCTACGCCTGGCTGCCGAACAGTCTCGGTGTCGGTGACGGAGTCGAGATCGAATACCTGGGACGCAGACTGCCAGCGACAGTCACTGCCGAGCCGATCTTCGACCCGGAGATGACACGTTTGAAGGGGTGAGGGCGCCTACTGCCACTCCACAGTTACCGGCACAACGCCGGAGCGCCGGGACCACTGCGTACGCACAGGTGCCTCGGCGCTCCGGCGTTGGCGGGAATGGGTGGCTTGTCGTACACCTGTTTTCTCGATTCGGCGCAGTTGGGCCCACACTCCTCGTTCCATATGGTGGATTCGTGTTGACCAATAACTGGGACTGACGAAAGTATGACAGCAGGAGTTACTGTCGACTGCCCCACCTCGGTGGAGGACTCAAAGGAGTGTCCATGCCCAAGCCTGCGATTATCGGTTGGTCCCACGGAAAGTTCGGACGCTCCGAATCGCCTCTTCCCGAGATGATGGGCGACGTTGCACGCGATGCCATCGCCGATGCGGGCCTCGAGCCGTCCGACATCGACGTCATCCACGTCGGCGTCTACAACAACGGTCTGTCCAAGCAGGGCTTCGAGGCAGCACTTCCCGGAGTCGTCTTCCCCGAGCTGTCCCTTACACCAGCCCACCGGCACGAGAATGCCTGTGCCACCGGCTCCACCGCTGTCTTCTCCGCCCACGACTCCATCGCCGCCGGCCGGCACAAGACAGCCCTGGTCATCGGGGCCGAACGCATGACCCAGGCATCGGGTCACGACGTCAACGAGGTCCTGCTCAGTGCCAGCTACCGGGAAGAGGAAGAGCACTTCAAGTCCTTCGCCGGAGTCTTCGGCGAGATCGCGCGCCAATACTTCGACCGCTACGGCGACCACTCGGAAACTCTGGCGCGGATCGCGGCGAAGAATCACGCCAACGGCTCCCAGAATCCGCTGGCCCACATGCAGAAGGACCTCGGCTTCGACTTCTGCAACACGGTCTCGGAGAAGAACCCCTACGTTGCCGAACCGCTGCGCCGCACCGACTGTTCGATGGTCTCCGACGGGGCCGTCGCCTTGGTCATGGCCGCCGAGGATGTCGCCGCCTCGGCCCCACAGGCAGTAACCTGGCGCGGCATGGGCAACGCCAACGACGTCCTTCCCCTGTCCCAGCGCGACCCCCTGGAGATGGCAGGCGCCCGCCGCGCGATGGCCCAGGCACTCGACGCCGCCGGAATCGGCATCTACGACCTCGACCTGCTTGAGACTCACGACTGCTTCACCATCGCCGAACTCCTCGAATACGAGGCCTTCGGACTCGCCGAACCCGGCCAGGGCCACCGTCTCCTGACCGAGGGCACTACCGCCGTCGGTGGCAGGCTCCCCGTCAACGCCTCGGGCGGACTCAAGGCCAAGGGTCACCCGATCGGCGCCACCGGAGTCTCCATGCACGCGCTCGCCGCAGCCCAGCTCACGGGTCGCTCACCAGGCATCCAGATCCAGGATCCGGAGCTGGCCGGGGTCTTCAACATGGGCGGAGCCGCCGTGTCCAACTTCGCCTCGATCCTCGAGCGCGCGCACTGATGCGGGCCATCTCCCAAACCTCACCGGCCAAGGACTTCACGCCCACACCTCGGCGCGGGGTCAATGTCTCCCGCTTCCTCACCCAGACAGCGCGTCGGATCCCCGACCACACCGCCGTCATCGACGACGATCACTCGGTGCGTTGGACCTGGCGCGAACTCGACGATCGTGCCGAGGCGCTGGCACTGACCCTCCAAGCTGGGGGAGTGGGCAGGCGCGACAGCGTCCTTCTCGTCTCGGCCAACCACGCCGAGGTGATCCAGTCCTTCTGGGGCATCATCCGTGCCGGCGCGGTCATCGCCCCACCCAACGCCGCACTCTCGACCGAGGAACTGCTGAGCATCAGCGCCGATGTCGCCCCGGCAGCGATCATCGTCGACCGTGCCCACGCCGACTTCGTCGAGGCACTCCAGCAGACCGGGTTCACAGGGCCCGTGCTGTGGATCGGGGAACTGCCGAACGAGGCCGACTCGAACGCGGGCAGCGGAGACTTCGCGGTCGAGGAGGACGACCCCTGCTGGTACTTCTTCACCTCCGGATCCACGGGCAAACCGAAGGCGGCGACGTTCACGCACCGCCACCTCGGCGCGGTGCTGATGAATCATCGTTGCGATCTCTTCCCCGTCGAGGACGAGAACGGGGCCTCACTCGTGCTCGCGCCGCTCTCACACGGGGCGGGGATCCATATGCTCGCCCAGGTCTTCGGCGGTACCCCTTCGGTCATCCACCCTGGTGGCAAAGTTGATCCGAGCACTCTGTGGGACTCGATCGACGGCTACCGGATCACCAACGCCTTCACCGTGCCGACCATCCTCAACCGCATCGTCGCCGGCTACCCGGCTGATCGTGGGCCCGCCGATCACAGTCTCAACCGCGTCGTCTACGCTGGTGCCCCGATGCTCGCGACCGACCAGTCCCGAGCCCTGGAACGCCTCGGGCCCTGCCTGGTGCAGTACTTCGGCCTCGCCGAGGTGACCGGTGCGATCACCGTGCTTCGTCCCGAAGAGCACGGGACGATTCCCGTCGATTCCGCCGGCATCGGCACCTGCGGTCGAGCCCGCACCGGCGTCGACATCATCATCCTCGACGAGGCGGGCAACGAAGTGGCTCCCGGTGAGCAGGGTGAGGTCTGCGTGGCCGGACCCACCGTCTGCGCCGGCTACCTCGGACGCGCCGATGCCAACGCCGAATCCTTCGCCCATGGCGTCTTCCACACCGGCGACGTCGGCTACCTCGACAAGCGCGGCTTCCTGTTCCTCACCGGGCGGAAGTCCGATATGTACATCTCCGGTGGGTCGAACGTGTACCCGCGTGAGATCGAGGAACTCCTCCTCACCGACGCCGAGGTGGCCCAGGCCGTTGTCGTCGGTGTGCCAGATGCGCAGTGGGGAGAGATCGGAATCGCGATCATCGAACCGGCGACCGGCAATGCCGAGGTAGGCAGCGAGGCGTCGACCACCGGTGAAAGCGGGACAGCGAGTGAGCGACTGCGTGCGCTGTGCAAGTCCACGCTCGCGGCGTACAAGGTGCCCAAGGAGATCCACTTCGTCGACGCGATGCCCGTCACCGCCTACGGGAAGCTGGCGCGCAAGGAACTCAAGGCCGAATATTCTCAAGGACGAGGAAGCGCGAGATGAGCGATCTCACGGACACGGTCATCATGGCCATCGGCTGCGGCACCCCCGATGGGCAGGTCAACAACGGCTTCGCCGCGGCAAAGGCCTTCCTCGCCGCCGGCGCAAAGGTCTGCATCGTCGACCGGGACGCGGCGGCCCTCGAGCACGCACGTGGGGCGCTCGGGTCCACTCATGCGACGTCGGACAACCTCGGCGAGGCCGATCCTGTCGGCGACTTGGACTCACGGGTGACCACGGTCGTCGCCGATGTCGGGGACGAGGACTCCCTGTCCGCGGCCTTCGACCACTGCGCGTCCAGCCTCGGCGAACCCACGGTGCTCCATTACAACGTCGGCATCGTCGTCAACGGCGGACTCGACTCCCTGGAGACCACGGCGTTTTCGAAGGCCCTCGACATCAACCTCACCGGGGCATTCGCCGCGATGAAGCAGGCGCTGCCCTACATGCGCAGGGCCGGCTGCGGGTCGATCATCACGGTCTCCTCGGTGGGCGGAATGCGCTACATGGGCTATGACTATCCGGCCTATGCGGCGTCGAAGGCAGGCCTCATCGAACTCACGAAGGTCATCGGCGCCCAGTACGCGTCCGAAGGCATTCGCGCGAACTCGATCGCTCCGGGACTCATCGAGACACCACTGATCCACAACTCGATCAGCGGCCACTACGACTCGGTCGAGGACATGCTCTCCGCCAGGCACGCACTCTCCCCAACGGGAAAGATGGGCCAGCCTGAGGACATTGCGAAACTCGCAGTGTTCCTCGCTTCGGAAGACTCGAGCTACATCAACTCCACGCTCATCCCGGTCGATGGTGGACTCGTCCACTTCGCCGGAACCCCGAAGACCTGACCCCGAAGACCTGAGAGTGATGATCTGATCAGAGCGCGGGCCCGAACAGACTTACAGAACCAGCCGTGACGAAGCAGTCGCGACGATGAAGACAGACAGGAACAACTCAATGATGGAGGCAAGGGTGCCGACAACACCGACGAAGGGGACCATGCTTGCGTGGTTCGCCGTGCTGGTCACGCTCGTCCTGCTGATCAGCGGCTGCGGAACGAACTTCGGCACGACCGAGGACGGGAAGCAGCGCTACCGGTGGAAGATGACCGTAACCGTCGGCTCGACGAGCACCTGGTACTTAGCGGCCGAGAAGTTCGCCAAGGACCTTGAAGAGGAGACTAACGGGCGCATCACCCTGAAGGTCTTCGGCAACGAACGACTCTCCGCCGGTGAGGCCACCGCAGGCGTCGAACAGCTCATGGACGGGGCGAAGGACTTCTCCTACAACTCGCCGATCATCTACGCGGGCGTCGACCCGCGCTTCGGCACCGTCACCGCCCCCTTCATCTTCGACTCCGTTGAAGAAGGCCAAGAGGCATTGGCGGGCAAGGGTGGTGACGTCTACGCCGACTATCTGTCCGAACACGGTGTCCACCTTCTGGGCTTCGGCGAATCGGGAATGCGTCAGCTCACGAACACTCACCACCCGATCCACACCCCGGAGGACCTTCACGGTCTCAAGTTCCGCATCCCCGGATTCGGTCTCTACACCGACCTCTACCGGTCGCTGGGCTCCAACCCGACGACGATGCCCTTCGGTGAGGTGTTCACCGCACTGCAGCAGGGGGCCATCGACGGCCAGGAGAACCCGATCGACGTCATCTACTCCTCGAACCTGCAGGAGGTCCAGCCCTACCTGACCCTGTGGAACTACTCCTACGACCCGCTGGTCCTCGGAGTCAACGAGGACCTCTTCGACTCCCTCGACGCCGAGGACCAAGAGCTCGTGAGCCGTCTGGCCGATGACGCCAACGAGTTCCAGATCAAGAAGAACCGGGACGGCGAGGAGAAGCTGATCAAGGAACTCAAGGACGGCGGCATGGAGGTCAACGAACTCACCGAGGCCGAGAAGGACGAGTTCCGCACCACCCTGGAACCGCTGTACGCCGAGTACCGCAAGATCTGGGGCCAGGACATGTCCGAAGCGTTCATTCCGGAAGGACTCTGAGATGAAAATCGTCAAATGGTTCGAAGACTGGGTGGTCATCGCCTCGTTCATGGTGATCGTGCTCGTCACCTTCGTCAACGTCGTCTCCCGCTTCACCTTCCAGGCCTCGCTGGCTTTCAGTGAGGAGATCACGATCAACCTCCTCGTCGTGCTCACGATGATGGGTGCGGTCGTGGGTATCCGCCTCGGCGCTCACCTGGGGTTCAGCTACCTGGTGGAGAACGCGAAGCCGGCAATCCGCAGATCCCTCATCATCATCGGCGCGGCCCTGATGATCGTCTTCCTCGCCGTCCTCCTCTTCTGGGGCAGCGAGATGATGATCCACCAGATGGTTCGCGGTCGTGCGACCCCGTCGCTGGGCATCCCGCAGTGGCTGTTCACCCTGTCCATCCCGCTGGCCGGGCTGCTCGGCATCATCCGCACGCTGCAGGCGGCTCGGGTATCGCTGCATGAGGACACCTCCGCCGAGGCGGTCGCTGAGCGCATGGCGCAAGAAGCCGCACCCGTCATCGACGAAGCAGAGCTGAAAACCCACACCACCGACCGTCAGGGAGGCCGCAAATGATCACGCTGCTGCTGTTCGGAAGCTTCTTCCTGTTCCTCGCCCTGGGTATCCCCGTGGCGTTCGCGCTCGGTCTCTCCGCCGTCACCGTCCTCATCACCACCGACGGACTTCAGGTCCTCGACGTGGTGCCCTCGGTGATGTTCCCGTCGATGAGTTCGGGCACGCTGCTGGCGATTCCGTTCTTCGTCCTCGCCGGCATCGTCATGCAGTACACGGGCATCTCCCAGCGCCTCGTCGACCTCGCGTTCTTAGTCTTCGGTCGCTTCAGCCACGGCCTGGCCGCGGTCACGATCATCTCCGCGTTCTTCTTCTCCGCGATCTCCGGATCCGGACCGGCCACGGTGGCCGCGATCGGTGCGATCCTCATCCCCGCACTGATCCGCAACGGATACCAGAAGAAGCACGCCGTTTCCCTCGTCGCGGCCTCGGGCTCGATGGGCATCGTGGTTCCACCCTCGATCGCGTTCATCATCTTCGCCGTCGTCGCCTCGGAGTTCGGGTCGATCTCGATCACCCGACTCTTCATCGCCGGCATCGTGCCCGGTGTCATCATGGCCGTGGCGTTCTTCATCGCCGCGCTCTTCGTCCCCCGCGTCCGCGAACTGGCGGGCCTGCCTGTGAAATCGGGCCAGGGAACGAAGCGGAACACGGGACTGCTGGCCACGGGCACCGCTCCAGGGGCCACCAACGGCGCCGAGGCGGTCGTATCCTCGACATCGACCGCTGGGTCCTCGACGGCATCTTCGTCGTCGACGGCGGCAGGAAGCGGTGCGACGAAGACTCGGCTGCTCAAGGCCGGCACAGCTGGAACGTCGAGTTCGACGAACGGTCCGGCCACCTCGGCGGGATCCGGGGTGACGACCGGAGACGGTACGGGCATCAAGTCCGGCACGGGTGCGCACGCCGAGGGCAGCTTCGGCGAGTTCCTCGCCGCCCTTGTCAAGGCCATTCCGGGTCTGCTCATTCCCGTCATCATCCTCGGCGGCATCTACGGCGGAATCTTCACTCCCACCGAGGCGGGTGCTGTGGCTTCCGTGTTCGCTCTGCTGGTGGGACTCTTCGTCTACCGCGAATTCAAGCTGCCCGACCTGCCGAAGGTGTTCCTCGAATCGGGAGTCTCGACTGCCGTCATCATGTTCATCGTCGGTGTGGCCAGCCTCTTCTCCTACGTCATCACCGTCGAAGGCATCGCCGACACCGTGTCGGCCGCGGTGCTCGGGGTCACGGACAATAGGTTCCTCATCCTCGCGGTGATCACGATCATCCTGCTCATCGTCGGCGCCTTCGTCGACGCGATCAGCGCGTTCTACCTGTTCATCCCGATTCTCGTGCCCATCCTGCTCGAAGTCGGCGTGGACATGACGACGATCGGTGTGTTCATGACCGTCAACCTCGCCATCGGCCTGTTCACCCCGCCCGTGGGACTCAACCTCTACGTCGGGGCCGGCATCGGCAAGGTCAGGCTCGAAGAAGTGGTGCGCGGAGTCATGCCGTTCCTCATCTGCGCGATCATCGCCCTGCTGCTCATTACCTACATCCCGGCGATCTCGAACTGGCTGCCCGACCTCCTGGGTGTCGGCTAGATCCGTAGTCCACGACACCACCCGATCTGTCTCTCTGCTCTTCAAGGAGAACCATGGAACCCTATCTGCTGACGAACAAATCCGCCCTGGTCACAGGCGCCGCCCAGGGCATCGGCCTGGCCATCGCGACTTCGCTGGCCAGGCGCGGAGCCTCGGTCGGGATCGTTGATCTCAAGGGCGCCGAGGCGGCTGCCGAGAGTCTGGCGAAGCAGTTTCCCGAACAGACCTTCACCGGGTACGAACTCGATGTCCGCGACGCCGAGGCGGTCACCGCAGCCGTGGGATCCTTCGCTCAGTCCTCCGGTGGGATCGACATCCTCGTCAACAACGCCGGCACCGCGGTCCGCATCGGGATCGATGAGATCACTGCCGAGCAGTGGCAGCGTGATCTGGACACCAACCTCGGCGGGACGTTCAACTTCATCAAGGCTGCAGTCCACCCGCATATGATCAACGCCGGGAGTGGGTCGATCGTCAACATCTCCTCGATCTCGGGCATCAACGGCGGCGCCATGTCTGATGGTGATGCTGGTGCGCGTTCGGGACCGGCGTATGCGGCGAGCAAGGGCGGGATCATCGCGCTGACGAAGTGGGTGGCCAAGGAGTACGGGCGGCAGGGAATTCGCTGCAACTCGGTGGCACCGGGCCCGGTCGAATCCGCCCTGACCGCAGGTCAGGACTACGACACTTCGAACCAGGCGCTGGATCGCATGGGCACACCGGCAGAGATCGCCGAGGCGGTCGCCTACCTCGCCAGCGATGGCGCGGCCTTCACCACCGGCCAGATCCTGCGCATCGACGGTGGGGCAGTGATGTCGTGAGCTCATCGGCTACACCATCGTCAGGAGACTCGCGCCCGGACGACGTCCTCGACGTCCGCTCCATCGGGTTCACCCCGATCAAGGGGGCCAGGCACCAGTCGCAGCCGGCGGCCTCATTCGATGAGCACGGGCCCGTCGGGGACCGGCGCTACTGCCTCGTCGACACCGAGACACGACAGGTCCTGAGGACCGTGCAGCACCCGTCGCTGGTCGCGGTTGCGGCAGCGCTTCACGGTGCCCAACTGGAGGTCACACTGCCTGATGGACGCTCGGTCTGCGCCGTACCGGAGCCATCAGGTGAGGTGCTGACCTGCGACTACTGGAGCAGACCCGTCGAGGCGGAGCTGACCCAGGGTCCCCACGATGCGCTGCTGTCAGCCTGGCTGGGCAAGCCCGTGCGACTGGCTCATGTGCCACGCGGAGACGTCGTCTTCGGGGAGCCGATCACGATCGTGACCACAGCCTCGATTCGTGATCTCGGCGAGAGAGTTGGGCATCCTGATCTGCTTGCCGAAGCGGCAAGGTTCAGAGCGACACTGCTCGTCGAGACGGACGTCCCCTATCAAGAGGAGACGTGGAACGGCCGCGAGATGACATTCGGCGAGAGTCGCATTCGGGTCGGAGGACCGATCCCACGCTGCGCGGTCATGGATCTGCACCCCGTCACCGGCGCGCGCGGTTCGCGACTGCTGAAGTCACTTGCCGCCTACCGGCCCAGAAATGAGGCCGGTGAACCCCATTTCGGGGTCTATGGACAGGTCGTCGGCAGGACGAGGAGCTCGAAGGTCACGGCCACAGGGTTCGCCCCGATAGCCAACCGTCCTGCGTGAACCTCACCGTCAACATCGACGACTTCCGCCTCGAGCCTTACCTTCGCGTCGTCACCCAGGGCTCCACGGACTGATCCTGTCAGGTGAGTGAACTCGACGGCTGGCCACGGTGCGGTTCCATCAAGGAACACGGCGCCGGTGGTGCTGCCGAGACTGGCCCGTACCTCGGCGGAATCGAAGCCGGCCTCACGGCAGATGGCCACGATCGCCTCATCGATGAGCTCGCCGGGACGGACGCGGGAAATGACGGCATCGGTCGACGCCGATGCAGACGCCGACTCTGGCTCTTGAGCCGATTCGGTGGCGGGGGAGTGCCGCGCAGTCGGTGCGAACGCGAAGAACCCGGTCTCCCGATCGGTCTCGCTGAGCTGCTGCGCATCGGCGAGAGCGAAGACGCGCAGGCGCATGCCCTTTGGCCCGACGAGCGTGCCGGGCAGCAGATGACCGCGCTCGGCCAGACCCTCCTCGGTCAACCAAGAAGCATGGATATGAGCGAATGGTTCCCCGTTCTTCGTACCCACCGTCGCCGAGGCATGGCGCAGCACAGCTGGCCCCTCGTGGCGGAACTCGGTGGTGAAGGACATGGGGTGTTCGGCATCGGGCCCATAGGCCGGGTAGACATAGTTGATCCGACCGAACTCGCCGTCAAGGAACTCCACCATCAGCCCGGAGACGTCGAGTGTCTCCAGGAGGACGGTCACGGAGTCGAAGAGGTCATCACCTGCGACGAGATCGACAAGATGCTCTGCATGACGAGTCGGCACCGAGACGATTCGCGGACTCAGTCGGGGCCCGGCATGGATGACGACGTCACCAGGCTCGCCGAGGCGAAAGCCAGATTCCGTCACGACTCATCCTCCGTGCTTGCTACGGCCTCGGCGATCTGGCGAGCTTCGTGCTGGAGCAGCTCGGCGAGTTCGAACACGCGAGCCCCTGTCATGCGCTCCTCGATGCTGGCGATCGACAGTGCCGCGCGCGGTTTCCTGCCCTTGACCCTGACCGGCACGCCGATCGCCCAGGATCCCTGAGCGAAGAGCCCGGGATTGTGGACGAACCCGTCACGACGGCCCCGGCTTATGATCTCCTTGAGCCTGGGCACCGAGACTTCGGGGTAACGGTCCGCGAAGATTCTTGAGTTGGCATCGAAGGTGGCATCCACCTCGGCGTCGGTGAATTGGGTCATGATGGCAAGACTTCCGGCGCCGATGCCCAAGGGGTGGCGATCACCCACGGCCAGCGCGTTGTTGAAGATCGGGCCGAAGCCGTCCTCGCGGCGGGCGCAGATCGAGTAGCTGCCGGTGCGCATCGTGAGGAAGGCAGTGTCCTGGGTGAGCTCGGCGAGCCTGAGCAGACTCGATTCTGATTCCTCGAGTGCGGGGTCGGCGGATTTCTGGGCCAGCTGTCCCATGATCTGGGACTGCACGCCGAGGCGGTAGCCGCCGTCCTCGCATCGTTCGACGTATCCCATGGCGATGAGGGCGTTGAGCATGCGATGCACGCTGGCCTTGGGGCGACCGCTGATCGCCACAATCTCGCTGAGGGGCGCACCGTTGGAGTTCTCGCTGCTGATGATGCCGACCAGGCCCAGAAGGGATAGGGCCCGTTGGATGCTTTGGGCTCCAGTGCCCGGCCCCAGGTCGTCGACGGCGTGAGCGACGTTGAATGATGCGGAGCGGCGCATGATCCGCCCGCGCATCTTCATTCGGTCGAGATCGTGTGTCTGCGCTTCATTGCCCATGCTGACAATTATCGGTTGCTGCCGGTGGAAGCCAGAATCCGGATCCACGATGTGGACCGCCGATGGGGTGGACTACTGCAGTGCCAAACTCCTGCGCAGGGATTTGATCATCATGTCGAGACCGTCTGACTCCCGCAGCGGATCGGCGGCGAGGATCTGGATGGAACGGTCGTCGAGGCCGGGGTCGTCGAGTTCCACGGCAGTGCAGCCCGCCTCGGCGAGATTGTCCGGGATCGTCCGCTCGGCCATCATCGCGACCATCGTCGTTCCGGCGATGGCTCTCATCGTGAGCACGGGGCAGGTGGCTTCGATCGTCGGTGAGAACACCTGTCCCTGAGCGCGGACAGCCTGTTCGATCCTGATCCGGGCACTGTTGCCCGACGGCAGCGTGGCGATTGGGAAGTCGATGAGGTCACGGACGCGGACGGTGGCTCTCTGGGAAAGCGGGTGCTTCTTGTCGAAGACCGCGAAATTCCGAGACGGGGCATGATTGATCCGCCGGACACCGGGAACCGAGACGAGATCATGGCCGGGGACGGAGAAGTTCACGCACAGGTCTGCCTGCCGGTTCTTGAGCACTTGGACAGCCTCGAGCGACGTGGTGTCGATGATCGAGACCTGCACCCTGTCAGTGGTGGTCATGACATCGTTGATGGCGTCGGCGACGACGGTCTGGCCGAGCCCGGTGCTGGTGACGATAGTGATGGTCTCGACCGCGCGGGAATAGTTGCCGAATGAGTCGGAGAGAAGCTCGGATTCTGCGATCATCCGCCGTGCGAAATCTGCGAGAGCCAGGCCCTGACCAGTGGGAACGACTCCGCTCGCCGAGCGATCGAACAGCGTCGTACCGTAATGCTCCTCAAATGTTTTGATCTGGCGACTGGCGGTCGAATGGGAGACAAACAGAGCTCGCGCGGCGAGGTGGATGGAGCCATATTCGACAACTGCCAACAGGGTCTTGAGGCTGCGCAGGTCGGTCATGCCATCATGCTACTAAAGGTGGTGCATATTATGCACAGTCACCTTGCAAGAATCGCACCGGTGTATGGACGAATCGGTCTTCCAATCTGGGCCGGACTGCGACACTCTTCATCTATGACCTCAGATCACAGCTCCGGCAACCGCGACACGACACGTAAGACCGTCACCCAGGCTGCGGGCGAGTTCGTCCGCAGTCAGGCCTTCTTCGATCTGCTGGCTGCCCGAGTTGCCCGCCGCACCGAAAGTCAGGCGCCGGGCAACGGCGCGGCCGCACATGCCTACCTCGCCGAGGAGGTCGCCCCCGAGCTCGCGGCACTGGGCTTTGCGACGACGATCCACGACAACCCGGAGTCCGCTGAGCACCCTCTGCTCATCGCGGCACGGATTGAGGACCCGGATCTGCCGACCGTCCTCCTCTACGGCCACGGCGACGTGCAGTTCGCCCACGACTCGCAATGGTCTGAGGGCCTCGACCCCTGGGTTCTCACCCGCGACGGCGACCGCCTCTACGGACGCGGCAGCGCCGACAACAAAGGTCAACACACGGTGAATTCCCTGGCGCTGAAGACTGTTCTCGAGACACTGGGCGGCGAAGTCGGCGACGGCGACGGCGGCGACGGCGACGGGGGCAGTGCCGTCAGTGACGTTGAGGCTGGAACGCTGGGCTATAACGTGAAGATCCTCATGGAGACCGCCGAAGAAGCGGGTTCTCTCGGACTCAAGGCATTCGCCGCCGCACACACGGCAGAACTCGACGCCGATCTCTTCCTCGCCTCCGACGGTCCCCGGATCGCCGCCGAATACCCGACGCTCTTCCTCGGCTCCCGAGGGGCGTTGGGGTTCACGCTCGTCGTCCACGATCGCGATGGCGACCATCATTCGGGCAACTGGGGTGGGAAGCTGCGCAACTCCGCGACCGTCCTCGCCGCGGCCATCAACGCCCTCGTCGATGGCAACGGTGTCATCAGGATTCCCGCCCTGCGCCCCGACGATCCACCCGCTTCGGTGCTCGAGGCCGTTGCGAAGCCGCCAGAGGTGGTCGAAATTGGATCACCCGAGATCGATCCCGATTGGGGCGAGCCCGGGCTCACCTCGGCGGAGAAGGTCTTCGCCTTCAACGTCATCGAGGTCCTCGCCCTCGACGCCGGCAATCCTGCCCAGGTGGTCAATGCGATCCCGGGGAAGGCCGAAGCGCACATGCAGCTGAGGTACGTCGTCGGCACCGACGTCGACGACTTCGAGGACAAAGTGCGGGCGCATCTGGAGAGTCAGGGGATCCACGGGGTCGATGTCGTCGTCGGGCACTGCATGCCGGCGACTCGGCTCGACCCGAACGCCCGCGTCGTCGCAGCCGCCGCAGCGTCGATCAAGCAGACGACCGGGCTCGAGGCCGCGATCGAACCGAACCTGGGTGGCACCATCCCCAATGACGTCTTCGCCGAGGTGCTGGGTCTGCCGACCGTGTGGGTGCCGCACTCCTACCCAGGATGCAATCAGCACGCCCCTGATGAACACGCCCTGACCTCGATCCTTGAGCAGGGTGCGGAGATCATGGCTGGAATGTTCTGGGACATGAGGCAGAACCCCGATGGCTGGTTCACGTCGAAGAGCACCAGGACTGAGGCTGGCGAACGCTCGACTGACCCTGCCCCAGGCGACGTGAGGTAGCCCCTTGGGCGTGATGAGGCTCATCAGAAAACCCATCGCTCTCAATATACTTAACTGGTAAAGTATATTGATGTCGGCATTCACGCCGACCAGTGAACAGAACACGTGACGAGGAAACGGGGGCGAGGCAGGCATGAGTGACGATGCAGCGGACTCCCCGAACGATTACATCGCCGAGGTGCGCGGCCAGTGGGAGACGATCTTCCCCGACCTCGACACGTCGATGGTCGCCGTCATGGGCCGGATTGCCCGCATTGCACAGGTCGTCCAGGTCCGAAGCGACGAGGTCCTCGCCGCCCAAGGCGTGACCCGTGGGGAATTCGACGTCATCTCCCTGCTGGCACGACATGGCGGCACGCTGTCACCGACGCGAGTGTCAACGGAGCTGATCATCTCCGGCGCCGGCGTGACCAAGCGCCTCAAGCGCCTCGGCAGTGCCGGTCTGGTCTCCCGTATCCCGGACCCGGCAGACGGCAGAGGTTCGCTCGTGCAACTGACCGACACGGCATGGGACCTGTTGCGTCCGATCCTCGAATCCGTACTCGGCTTCGAAAACCGGCTGCTGGCCGACCTCGGCCTCGAGTCTCAGGAACAGCTTGCAGGCAGCCTGCGCGATCTTCTCATCAGCATCGAAGCAGACACCGCGAGCAGCTAGACGCCCACGCACTCACTTCAGCACCAGTAGCACTCAGCGCCACTAGTACCCAGCACCGCCGGTACCCAGCAGGATCCGTACCGGCGCGACCAGCACTTCAGCCCAGGAGGCACCCGAGAACTGTGAAGACCTATGCCCGCGACTTCTTCCGCATCCCATCCCCACGCGGACACCGCACCCCTGCCCTGCGGGTCGCGGCGGGCATCGGCATCCCACTCATCATCCTCGTCCTCATGGGGCGGACCGACCTCACCATCTTCGCGGTCTTCGGTGCCCTGACCGGTGTCTTCGGTCGCGTCGAACCCCACTGGCTGCGGCTCAAGCACCAGACGTTCGCAGGAATCCTCATGAGCCTGAGCATCGTCGGCGGCGTCATCAGCGGCGGCTTCGGCATCAACGGCTGGGCGCTCGTGGGGATCGGCACCCTCATCGCCGGCGTCTTATCGATCGTCGCCGATGTCCTCAGACTGCGCCCGTCGGGACCGCTCTTCTACATCTTCGCCTTCATGGCCACCGCCTCCGTCCCCTTTGAAGGACAGCTCTGGGAAGCCGCACTGACCGGCGTCGCCAGCGTCGGCGTCGCCCTCGTGCTCGGCTTCATGGGCCGGCTCTGGGCGCGCCGGACCGAACCAGATCGCCAGCTGGCCGAAGCGCCGCTTCCGGCCTGGTCGCGGATCTACGCGCAAGCCGGTCGCTACGTTGTGGCTCTGGGGTTGGCCGGGTCCATCGGAGTGATGTCCGGCCTGGGGCACCACTACTGGGCCATGGTCGCAGCCGCGGCCCCGATCTCTGCTGTCGGAGCCTCGGGCGGATTGGTCCGTGCCGTCTATCGCATCATCGGCACCTACGCCGGCGTCCTGCTCACCGCTGCCCTACTCACCATCCAGTGGCCGCCGCTGGGGCTCGCGTTCCTGATCGCCGCCCTCCAGTTCGCCGGTGAGGTATTCGTCATCAGCCACTACAGCATCGCACTCGTCTTCATGACCCCAGTCGCACTGATGATGACCGAATTCGTAGCTCCTGGGCCCACCGGCACTCTCGTCGCTGATCGTGCCCTGGAGACGACCATGGGCGCGGTCATCGCCTTCTTCGTCATCCTGCTCACCACACGCAAACAGCGGGCGCAGGAGCGGAGTCTGAGGCAGACTCAGACGAACTGAGCCTCCCGGGCGCGGCTGGAAGCATCAGGCGTGCACGGGGGAGGCGGCCGCCTCGGCGAGGGTCCGCTTCTTTGCCCCACGATGACCGATGACGGTCACGACGGCGATCGCCGCGGCCACGAGGGCGATGCCGATCCACTGATTGATCATCAGCGTGGCAGCACCGGCGATGGCGCCGATGAGGATGAGAAGGACGGCCAGGGCGCGGCGGATCCAGCGGACGCTGTCGCCGCCGGCCAGCCGCGAATCCGATGCCAAGCCGACGATCGTCGAGGTGACCACGACGGTGGTGACGTCGGCGATCTTCATCCGCCGTGCCGCAGCGGCCTGTGCACCCATGAGGGCCGAGAGCACCGAGGTGAAGATGGTTCCGGCCAGCCCCAGCTCGGGGTTGGGCACGAGCGCGACATAGACGGCCAGACCTGCACAGCCGATCGCCACTCCGGCGAAGATGATGGTGGTGCGCATGTGCCATTCCTCGCCGATCCGGCCGAGGACGCGCCCGCCGAGGGCCGCACCCACCATGAAGAAGACGAGAGCCAGGGCTGGTCGCAGGACGGGAGTGTCCTCGGCTCCGGCCAGCCCCATGCCGAGGATGACGACGTTGCCCGTCATGTTTCCGGTGAAGACCTTGTCGAAGCCCAGGTAGCCGATCGCATCGACCATTCCGGTTGAGAATGTCAATACGAGCAGCATTGCCAGATCGAGTCGACGTGTCATTGCGTCCCTTTCATCGAGCACAGCGGTGAGCTCGGGATCAGAAAAATCTGAGGTGTTTGTATCCAAAACGATAAAGAGTGACTAGATTGTATGCAAACGATCAGTTTCGGATCGCACCTCGATCTCACCCGAAGAAGGGGCGGCATCATGCCATTCGTTCCACCGGCTGCCTTCACCACTCGACCCACCCTGGAAGGCCATTTCGGAATGGCCACCTCCACACATTGGCTGGCGACTGCTGCCTCGCAGGCTGTGCTAGAACGTGGCGGCAACGCCTTCGACGCGGCCGTGGCAGGAGCCTTCCTCCTCCACGTCGTCGAACCTCATCTCAACGGCCCCGGCGGTGACATGACAGGCGTCTTCGCCACCGCCGAAGACCCCGCGAATCCGCAGATCATGATGGGCCAAGGCCCGGCACCAGCCGCTGCCACCATCGACCACTACCGCGGTGAGGGCCTCGACATGGTCCCCGGGGCCGGAGCGCTCGCAGCCGCAGTCCCCGGGGCCGTCGACGCCTGGCTCAACCTGCTCGAACACCACGGCACCTGGGAACTTGCCGATGTCCTCGACTTCGCCATCGACTATGCCGAGAACGGCCACCCCGTCCTCGGCCGAGTCGTTGGAACCATCGAACGAGTCCAAGAACTGTTCACCGAACACTGGCCCACATCCGCAGCCCAGTGGATGCCGGAGGGACAGATCCCGAAAACCGGTGACCTCGTGTTCAACCGTCCCTATGCCGAGGTCCTGCGGAGGCTCATCAGTGCAGGTGAGGAGGCGGAAGGTCGCGCAGCCAGAGTTGCCGCGGCACGTCAGGAATGGAAGTCCGGCTTCGTCGCCGAGGCGGTCGCACAGTTCATCTCGACTCCGCACCGGCACTCGACCGGCGGTGACCACGCAGGTGTGATGACGGCAGAAGACTTCGCCGGATTCGACGCGCACTTCGAAGATCCGGTGACGATCGACTTCCACGGCTATTCGATTGCGAAGATCGGGGCCTGGGGTCAGGGCCCTGTGCTGCTGCAGACTCTGAAGATCCTCGACGGATTCGACGATGAGCGACTCGATCCCTCGACAGAGATCGGTGCGCACAAGATCCTCGAAGCACTCAAGCTGGCGATGGCCGACCGCGACACCTACTACGGTGACGCAGACGTCGACCTCGACTGGCTGCTCAGCGACGACTATGCGGCCAGCCGTCGCGAACTCATCACCGAGGAGGCCTCACTCGAATTCCGACCCGGTGCTGATCGGACAGGGGCTGTCCCGACCTTCACCCCGCCGCTCATGCTCGAAGGCGCGGACAAAGATGCCATGGCCAAGGCCGGCATCGGCGAACCCACCGTGCAGAAGAACGGCGTCAACAACGGCGACACCTGCCACATCGACGTCGTCGACCGCTGGGGAAACATCATCTCGGCCACACCCTCGGGCGGGTGGTTGCAGTCCTCACCGGTCATCCCGGAACTCGGATTCTGCTTGGGCACCCGCCTGCAGATGGTGTGGCTCGACCAGACTGCGCCCTCGGCGCTGACCCCGGGCAAGCGCCCCCGCACCACACTGACTCCGACCCTGATCTCGAAGGACGGGCAACCGGTCATCGCACTTGGATCACCAGGCGGTGACCAGCAGGAACAGTGGCAGCTGCTGCTCATCCTGCGCATGCTCATCGGCGGATACGCACCGCAGCAGGCGATCGACGCGCCTGCCTTGCACACGACCGCTCTGGCGGGGTCGTTCTGGCCGCGCACCTGGGTGCCGGGTGGAGCAGTCGTCGAGGACCGCCTCGGCGAGGACGTCATCAACGGACTCATCGCGCGCGGCCACGTGGTGACCAAAGCTGGCGACTGGGAACTGGGCAGGCTCTCCTGTGTGACCCGCGATCCGGCCACCGGCCGAGTCACCGCAGGGGCGAACCCGCGCGGTGCCCAGGGATATGCGGCGGGACGATGACGAACCAGACTTCGAACAGCATCGCGGTCGGCGCGAAGATCCGCCACGACATCATCAAAGGCGTG
The DNA here is from genome assembly GCF_900169065.1 of Brevibacterium aurantiacum. GTDB lineage: Bacteria > Actinomycetota > Actinomycetes > Actinomycetales > Brevibacteriaceae > Brevibacterium > Brevibacterium aurantiacum. The sequence goes on from NZ_FXZB01000019.1 coordinate 25,389, forward strand.
CACCCGCCCGGCGGCAAGCTCCGCGAAGCGGCCCTGGCCAAGCAGTACGACGTCTCACGGATCCCGATTCGAGAGGCGCTGCGCTCCCTCGAATCCGAAGGGCTCGTCGAATCACGGCCCTACAGCGGCAGCATGGTCGCCCCATCACCGGTCGAGGACGCCGAGGATCTGTTCGAGATCCGCATCGTCTTAGAATCCGCGACCGCTAAACGAGCGGCGAAGCGCGCAGCGCAGCAGAGCAACGGTGAGGTTCCCGACGAGCGGTGGCGGACGATCCGCAAGGAGATCAACGAGATCCTCGACGCCGGTGACATCGTCATCGGGGAGGAGCGCTACGACGACCTCGCGGTGCTCAACATGCGCTTCCACTTCGCCATCGCCGAACTCAGCGGCAGCCTCTCCTTCGTCAGCCTGCTGCGCCAGATCTCGGGCAAGATCGAATGGCTCTACTCACTCAACGTCACCCGCCGCGGCCCGCAGGCCTGGCCCGAGCACCGCGACATCATCGCCGCCATCGACGCCGGGCAAGAGACGAAGGCTGCCGAGGTGATGGGCCAGCACGTGCGCCGCAGTCGCGACTCGTACTTCACCATGATGGCCGAGAAGGTGAACTAGCGAAGCGGTCGCAGAAACGAGGGGTGTTCAGACCTCGACGATCATCTCGATCTCGACCGGGACATCCAGCGGCAGGACCGCCACACCTACTGCACTGCGGGCATGGACTCCGACGTCGCCGAAGACCTCGCCGAGGAGCTCGCTGGCACCATTGATCACCTGTGGCTGAGCAGTGAAGTCCGGTGCGCTGGCGACGAAGCCCGTGACCTTGACGATGCCTTTGATCGCAGACAGCTCACCGGTGATCGCACGAATGGCGGCCAGGGCGTTGAGGGTGCACTGGCGAGCCGCGGCCTGGGCGTCTTCGAGGCTGACCTCGGCACCGACCTTGCCCGTGTGGATCGGCTGCCCGTTCTGCACGGGAAGCTGACCCGAGGTGTAGATTTACTGACCTGTGCGCACGGCCGGAACATAGGCGGCCACGGGCGCGGCGACCTCGGGGATCGCCAGTCCGCGCTCTTCGAGGCGTGCTTCGGGTGTGCTGCTTGATTCGCTGCTCATTTGAGGACTCCTGTCGTCATGAATTCGTCGAGGCGCTCACGGTAGCCGGTGGTGTCGATCGCGGCTTCGGTCAGCCATTGGGCAGAATAGTATTTGTCGAGGTAGCGCTCGCCGGGGTCGCAGATCAGCGACACCAGGCTTCCTGTCTGTCCGGCTGCCTTCATCTGCGAGACGATGCGGAATGCGGCCCACAGGCCGGTGCCCGTCGACGCCCCGGCACGACGTCCCATCAGTGTTTCGAGCAGCTGGATGGATGCGATGGCGGCAGCGTCGGGAACGTGCATCATCCGGTCGATGCTTGACGCGATGAAGCTCGCCTCGACCCGCTGTCGTCCGATGCCCTCGATCCGGGACCCCTGATCGGTCGTCGCCGCCGGATCGTGGTCGCGCCAGCCGGCGAAGAAGGCCGAATTGTCCGGATCGGCCACGCAGATGCCCGTGGCCCGACCGGTGTAGCGAACATATCTGGCCAGGGTCGCCGAGGTGCCGCCCGTGCCGGCGGTGGCGATGATCCAGGAGGGTTCGGGGTGGGTCTCACTCGACATCTGATCGAAGATCGACTCGGCGATATTGTTGTTGCCGCGCCAGTCCGTGGCCCGTTCGGCATAGGTGAACTGGTCCATGTAGTGACCGCCGGACTCTGCGGCCAGATCAGCCGCGACCTCGTAGACCTCATTGGCGTTGTCGACGAAATGGCAGGTGCCGCCGTAGAACTCGATGAGCGAGATCTTCTGGGCACTCGTCGATCGGGCCATGACGGCGATGAACGGAACGCCGATCAGCTGAGCGAAATACGCTTCGGAGACCGCGGTCGATCCGCTCGAGGCCTCCACAACCGGGCGACCGGGGCGAATCCACCCATTACACAGTGCATGGAGGAAGAGTGAGCGGGCCAGACGGTGTTTGAGTGAACCGGTGGGATGGCTCGACTCGTCTTTGAGATAGAGGTCGATTCCCCAGTCGGAAGGCAGCGGCACATGCAGCAGGTGCGTGTCCGAGGATCTGTTGGCATCTGACTTCACCGCTCTGATGGCTCCGGCCAGCCACTGGCGGGCTTGCGGATCGTAGCGGTCGATGTCGTCTTCGGCAGGCACGCTCGTGTGATCGTGTGAGTCGGTCATGGCCTCGAGCTTATGGGATATCCCAGACGATGCGACAGCGCCGACGCTGGATGCGCCGGCGCTGACAAATCTCACTTCAGCCCTCGGCGAGCATCTTCTCGAGCTTGTCGTAGCCCTCGCGAATTCCGTGCTCCATGCCGGAGGCGACCATTCCGTCGCGCGATTCGAGAGAGTCGAAGACCGATGTCGACTGCAGGCGGGTCCGCCCATCGCCGAGGTCGGTGAGCGTGAGGATCTCGAGGTTCACGGCATCCGGGAAGCCTTCGAAGGTGAAGGTCTGGACGATGCGTTCGTTCTCCCGCACTTCGTGGAAGGACCCGAAGAAGCCGTACTCACCGTCGTCATCGGTCGAGACGTAGCTCCACTTCCCGCCGGTCTGCGCGTCCCATTCGCGGATCGTGTTCGTGATCGAGTCCGGTCCACACCATTTGACGAAGAGCTCGGGATCGATGTGGGCGCGAAACACCTTGTCCGGGGTGGCTGCGAAGTCGCGCGTGATCGAGACGGTTTGGATTCCTTCCGGCACGTCGAGCTGCAGAGTGGAATAGTCGGTGTCATTGGTGGTGGTCATGTCATGCTCCTTTGCTTGATTCTTCTTCTGAGTCCTCGTCCGCGTTCATCTCATCGAGAACGGCGTCGAGGCGTTGGTAGCGTTCTTCGGCCTGGCGTTGATATCTCTCGATCCATTTCGTCATCAGATCGAACACATTGTCTTCGAGGTGGACCGGTCTGCGCTGGGCGTCACGGGTGCGAGTGACCAGTCCGGAGTCCTCAAGCACCTTGAGGTGTTTCGACACGGCCTGGACGCTGACCTCATAGGGCTCGGCGAGTTCGTTGACCGTGGCGTCGGCGAGGGACAGCCTGGCGACGATGTCTCGTCGAGTCGGGTCGGCCAGGGCCGCGAACACCTTTGTCAGTTGGTCTGCCACCGAGCCTCCAATCGTTAATCAACCTGCTGGTTAAATACAACGGTAGACCGACACGACCATGTATTCAACCGTTTTGTTGAATAGGTTTTTCGCAGGTATTCAAAAAACCCTCTGACCAGTGTCGATGCTCTGAAGAGTGGGATATTTTCTCACTTCACCGACCGATTCCGCACTCAGGATTTCTGCTCAGCACCACCTCGGCGAGGCAGGTCTGTCGTATGGTCGCTGTAGCGACAGTGCCGGATCAGGGTCGAGGGTCATCGCCGATGACGCCGGCGCTCATGTCCGGGAAAGACAACGATGTCTGGGGAATGACAATGCCAACTTTGCGACAGCAGCTGTTCCGAGTGAAGCCGGTCCCGCAGCAGGGCGAGAGCCCGGAGAGTGACCTCAAACGTACGATCGGCCTGTTCTCACTGACCATGATCGGCGTCGGATCGACCATCGGCACCGGTATCTTCTTCATCCTCTCCGAGTCGGTGCCCGTTGCCGGACCTGCAGTGATCTGGTCCTTCGTCATCGCCGGCCTCGTCGCCGGTCTCGCGGTCATCTGCTATGCGGAGCTGGCAGGCAGCGTGCCGGTGTCCGGGTCCTCCTACTCCTACGCCTATGCGACGCTCGGCGAGCTGCCGGCCATGGGCGTCGCGGCCTGTCTCCTCCTCGAATACGGGGTCGCGGGAGCCGCGGTCGCCGTCGGCTGGTCGCAATACGTCAACCAGCTGCTGTTCAACCTCTTCGGCTTCGAGATCCCCCACGCCCTGGCCTACGCGCCGGAGGAAGGCGGGATCGTCAACCTGCCCGCGATCCTGCTGCTGGCCATGTGCTGCTTCCTGCTGGTTCGCGGCACCGGGGAATCGGTCGTCATCAACACCGTCATGGTGTGCACGAAGATCGGCGTCCTCCTGTTCTTCGTCTGCGTCGGAGTCACCGGCTGGAACGTCGACAACTTCGCTGATTTCGCCCCCTTCGGATTTTCCGGGGTGGTGGCAGGCTCGGGCCTCATCTTCTTCAGCTACGTCGGCATGGACGCTGTGGCCACAGCCGGCGATGAGACGAAGAACCCGAAGAAGACCATGCCCCGAGCGCTCATCGCCGCCCTCATCATCGTCACCACCGTCTACGTTCTTGTCGCCGTCGCGGCCCTGTCGGCTCAGCCCTGGCAGGAATTCGAGGGACAGACGGCTGGGCTCTCGGCGATCCTTGAGAACATCGTCGGCGCCCAGTGGCCCGGCACGATCGTCGCTGCCGGTGCCGTGATCTCGATCTTCTCCGTCACGCTTGTCTCGATCTACGGCCAGACCCGCATCCTGTTCACGATGTCACGCGACGGAATGATGCCCAAGCTCTTCGGCGAGGTCAATCCCCGCACGCTCACCCCGGTCAAGGGAACGATCGTCGTCACCGTCGTCATCGCCATCCTGGCCGGCTTCATACCGCTGAACTTCCTCGCCGAGATGACGAGCATCGGCACCCTCGTGGCCTTCGTCGTCGTGTCCCTGGCCGTCATCATCCTGCGCGTGCGCGAACCCAACCTCGAACGCGGCTTCAAGGTGCCCTTCTACCCGGTCCTGCCGGTGCTCGCGATCATCGGCTGCCTGTGGATCATCAGCAACCTGCAGATCATCACGATCGTCGTCTTCCTCATCTGGACGGCGGTCATCCTCGGCCTGTACTTCATCTTCGGTCGCAAGTCCTCAGTACTCGGCAAGCAGCGAGCAGAACAAGAACGCATTGGCGGAACCGATCCTGCAGGAGGGAAACAATGAGCATCGTCGTCGGCATTGCACCAGGTCAGGACAATAGGCCGGCCGTAGAGTTGGGGGTCGTGCTCGCACGGTCCTATGGACACCGGCTGGTGGCAGTAGCCATCGACTCCGCCGCCTGGCCGATGAGTCCCGCGCTGTTCGAAAGCGAATACCAGAAGAAGCTGCGCAACGTCGCCGAGGCTGCCCTGGACGAGGTGCGGGCGCTCCTTCCCGATGACATCGAGTCCGAATGCCTCGTCCACAGTGCCCGTTCATCGCGACGGGGACTGCTCGAGATGTGCCAGAAGGAGAATGCCTTCCGCCTCGTCGTGGGTCCTGCCGCTGACGGGAAGCCGGGGCGGATCGCCTTGGGCTCCGTCTCCACCGGACTGCTGCACAGCGCCAGCCTTCCGGTGGCACTTGCCCCGGTCGGTTACCGCGTTGCCCCTGAGGCTCGCCTCCGCAGGCTCACTGCCGCATACAGCGGATCGTCCACCTCGGCGGGCCTTATCCTCGGGGCCGCCGTGGTCTCTGCAGAGTCCGGTGTGCCCTTCCGCATCGCCTCCTTCGCTCCCCGGTCGCGGGTGATTTCGGCGGCAGGTGTGGGACTCGATGTCGAATCCAGCGTGATCGATGAGTGGGCCAACGTGATTCGACGCGACACCGACGAGATCCTATGCTCGATCGACCGGCTTCAGATCAAGCCCGGCGAGACCGATGTCGCCATCGGGACAGGGTCGGACTGGGAAAGTGCGCTCTCTGCGGTCCAATGGGAGGATCCCGAGATCATGATGCTCGGCTCCTCCGGCCTCGGGGCACTCAAGCGGGTGTCGCTGGGCAGTCACGCGATGCGGATTCTGCAGCACTCGCCGGTGCCCATCGTCGTCGTGCCACGGCGGGCGAAGTCTGATTACACCTCGGCAGCCGTCTGAGTTCCGGGGGCTGCGGTCGTCTGACGGCTGGGGGCGGCGGCCCTCGTTTCTGCTGAGCAGCAGTGGCAAGCAGCAGGTAGGAAACGGACGAAAATGTGGGTCGACAGCCCGCAATTCCGCAGTGCGGAAGAGATTGTGCGATGGTCCACAAAACTAGTGTCCAATACTTGAACGATTCCAACCTAGGATGTGAGACGCCGCTAGCGTGGGCCCACAGGCTCACACAGCGCGTCCGTCCAACGACGGCCGGATGCGGGAGCCTGGTGAACAAGGAAGGAACCGTATGGAATTGCTGCGTTTGGGCCCCATCGGCCACGAGATCCCGGTCGTGCGTGACAACGACGTCTACTACGATCTGCGCCCCCTGACCACCGACATCACCCCAGAGTTCTTTGCCGACGACGGCATCGGACGAGTCCGCACCGCACTGGACGAAGGCAGCCTCGTGCCCCTCGAAGAAGCGGAGGATCTGCGCATCGGAGCGCCGGTTGCTCGCCCCTCGGCAGTGGTGTGCGTGGGCATGAACTACGCGGCGCATGCTCGAGAAGCTGGCGCAGAGCCGCCCGCGGCTCCCGTCGTCTTCTTCAAGATGCCATCGACGATCGCCGGCCCCTACGATGCGCTCGAGTTGCCGCCCTACGCTACGAAGGCCGACTGGGAGGTCGAGCTGGGACTGGTCATCGGCAGCCGAGCCTTCAGAGTCGCCTCGGCGGAGGACGCATACTCACATGTGGCCGGGTACATGCTGGCCAACGACCTGTCCGAACGCAGGTTCCAGATCGAGGAGTCCGGCGGACAGTGGTCGAAGGGGAAGAACCTCCCCGGCTTCACGCCTCTGGGTCCGTGGATCAGGCCCGCCGCCGAGGTGGATCCCGGATCCCTGCGACTGCGCAGTTGGGTCAATGGCGATGTGCGCCAGGATTCGTCGACGCGTGACCTGATCTTCGATGTCGGGCAGATCATCTATCTGCTCAGCCAGACGATGCCCTTCGAGCCCGGGGACGTGATCCTCACAGGAACGCCGCAGGGCGTGGCAATGTCGGGGAAGTTCCCATACTTGGCTGCCGATGATGTCGTCGAGATGGAGATCGAGAGCCTCGGTCGACACCGCCAGGCCGTGACCGTCACACAGTGACGGCAGCGTAATACCGCCGAGGTGGTTGCGGGCTCAAGATCGAGTCACAGAGTTAGAGTCGAGTTACAGAAGTGGGGCGGTACTCCCGAGCGGGAGTACCGCCCCACTTCGATTACCGCGTAAAGTTGTGGGAATCAGCGCTGCTGGTCGAAGCCGCCCTGTTCCTGACCGCCCTGCTGGCCGCCGAAGTCGCCGCCGAAGCTGCCGCCCTGCTGGTCGCCGCCACCCTGGCCGCCTTCGCTGCGCTCGTTGTCGCCACCGAAGCCACCCTGCTCGGACTGCTGGCCGCCGCGCTCGTTGTCGCCGCCGCCGAATCCGCCGGACTCCTGGCCGCTGGACTGCTGGCCACCTTCGTTGCGGTCATCTCCGCCGCCGAAGCCGCCGCCCTGCTCGGACTGCTGGCCGCCGCGCTCGTTGTCGTTGCCGCCGCCGAAGCTGCCCTGGCCGCCGCCCTGCTCGGACTGCTGGCCGCCGCCCTGCTGCTGTTCCTGGCCGCCACCGAAGCCGCCACCCTGCTGCTCCTGGCCGCCGCCGCCGCCGAAGTTCTCGTTGTCCTGTCCAAAGTTTTCCGACATGTTTCACTCCTTGGTTGATGACATACGGCCGCGTCCTGCTGTTTGGTTGCCAGTCTTCGACATCAACAGTCTTGATACAAGGGAATGCAAGGAAAATTGCGTGAAATTGGCTCAAGTCTCAGAGGCTGTTCATTTCCTGCCGATCTTCACAGCAAGCTCGGAGAAAACAGTCGCGGTGAATGACGTTTCAACAAGATAGGCTCACCACCGCTCGCCTGCGGCTGCCTCGCACTCCTCTGCATGACAACCACTCTCGAGGACTCCCGGGACGGTGAAATGTCGCCGTTGATTGTGCTGACCTGGCACTATTGCAGAAAGACAGAAACCGGCACCGGCCGGCAGCCAGACCCGAGCCCGATCGACGAACAGGAGCATCGACATGACAGCACGTCGTCTTCCACTCAGCGGTGTGCGAGTCCTCGAACTCGGCAACTACATCGCGGCACCCACCACCGGGCGCATGCTTGCCGACTTCGGCGCGGAGGTCATCAAGATCGAACGCCCCGAGAGCGGCGACGAACTCCGCAACTGGCGCCTCAAGCAGGGCACCACCTCGATGCTCTATCGCACCATCAACCGCAATAAGAAGTCCGTTGTCCTCGACCTCCGCTCGGAGGAAGGCAAAGCCTCGGCCCTCGAACTCGTGCGCCGCAGCGATATCGTGCTGGAGAACTTCCGTCCCGGAACCATTGAGAAATGGGGGCTCGGGCCCGAGGTCCTCGAAGAGGCCAATCCCGATATCATCCTGGTTCGCATCTCCGCCTTCGGTCAGACCGGTCCCATGTCCGAACGTCCCGGTTTCGCCGCCGTCGCCGAAGGCTACTCCGGCTTCCGCGAGCTCGTCGGTGACCCCGACCGGCCCCCGGTGCGCGTGGGCATCTCGATCGGTGACTCCATCGCCGGCATGCAGGCCGCCTTCGGTGCCGTGATGATGCTCTTCGATCGTCAGCGCCAGAAGATCGCCGGTGCCGCCGAGGCTGTCGTCGGCTCCGATCACAGCTTCGAAGGCCGGAGTTCCCTGGCCGATCGCACGGTCGACGTCGCCCTTAATGAAGCCATGTTCTCCGTCATGGAGTCCCTCGTCCCCGATTACTCCGCCTTCGGCGAGACGCGCACGCGCACCGGCGGCCGGATGGAGGGCATTGCCCCGTCGAACGGCTACCTCTGCGCCGGCGGAAAGTCCGTGGTCATCGCCGGCAACGGCGACGGAATCTACAAACGCCTCATGGACGCCGTCGACCGCCCGGACCTCGGCGAAGACCCCGACCTGCAGACCAATGCCGGACGGTGGGAGCGACGAGAGGAGCTCGATGAGGCCATCGGCGCCTGGTGTGCGAAGCGCGATGTCGCCGAGGTGGTCGAGACACTGGAGGCCGCCGGCGTTCCAGCCGGGCCGATCTACACCGCCGAAGACCTCGTGGCCGATGAGCAGCTGGCCGCGCGCGGCATGATCCAGCACCTCGACGTCTCGACCGGCGAAGAGATGCTCAGCGATGTCGCCTTCCCGGGAATCACCCCGGTCATCGGCGGCTCATCGATCCCGATCGACCACCTCGGCCCGGATCTGGGCGAACACACCGACGAAGTGCTCGAACAACTCGGCGGGAAACTGCCCGAACGCGACTGAACAATCACGACAGTCCACTGAGCAATCACGACAGTCTTGGGCGACGCCTCAGCCCAGGACCAAGCACGGTCTTCTGAACTGCCGAGAACATAAGTCCCATTAAACGGGAGTGACCGTCTTCACTTCACGTCTGCTTCTCACATAGCGAACAAATCGCGACCGCGCTCACCACGGGGAACCCGCGAAGAGCTATGTTGTTTGCAGGCGGCAGCACGCAAGGGAGCGTGAGGCCGATCTCTTCCCGCTGTCCGGGAAAGAAGCAGGTCAACGAAGGAGCTCCCACCATGGTTCGGCCCACATCGGTCACGATTCTCGACACAACGCTGCGCGACGGTCTCCAGATCGAAGACGCCATCGTTCCCACCGACGCCAAGGTCGCACTCGGCGAGCAGCTCATCGCCACAGGTCTCAAGGAGATCGAGGTCGGATCGTTCGTCAATCCGAAGAAGGTCCCACAGATGGCCGATACCGGGGAGGTCCTGCAGCGTCTCCAGTCCCACGAGGCCGAAGGCGTCGACTTCTTCACCCTCGTCTTCAACCTCAAGGGTGCTCAGCGTGCCGTCGACGCAGGGGCGAAGAACATCAAGCTCGTCCTCTCCGCATCCGAAGGTCACTCGCAGGCGAACTCCGACGCCCCTATCGCCCAGGCCACGCAACGACTCCTCGAAGCCGCGACCTTCGCCAAAGACAACGGGGTGCGCTTCGACATCGCCACCGCAGTCAGCTTCATCTGCCCCTTCGACGGAATCACCGATGCCGACCACCTCGTCGAGGTCCTGCGTCCCTTCGTCGATGCCGGGGCACACGGGGTCGGGGTCGCCGACACCATCGGAAACGCCAACCCATCGCTGGTGGCCAGGAACACCTCGGCGGTCATCGAAGCCTTCCCGGGCAATCCGGTCAACCTGCACCTGCACGACACCTACAACTTCGGAATGGCCAACGTCATCGCCGCACTCGACCTCGGAATCTCGAACTTCGACGCGGCCATGGGCGGCCTCGGCGGCTGCCCCTTCGCCCCGGGCGCAGCCGGCAACATCGGCACCGATGACCTCGTCCACCTCCTGCACCGCGAAGGTGTGAACACCGGAGTCGACGTCGAGGCACTCTCGGCAATCCGGGAGCCTCTGACCTCTGCAGTAGGCCACGAGCTGACGTCGAGCCTCTCCTCGATCCCCGCCGTCCCGGCGGCCTACCATGCTTGAGCAGGGCGAATCCTCGACCGTCGGTGCGGAGGAGCTGCCGCTGGCGGGCATCCGCGTCATCGAGTTCTCCCACATGGTCATGGGGCCCAGCTGCGGGATGATCCTCGCCGACCTGGGCGCCGAGGTGATCAAGGTCGAACCGCGCGGAGCCGGGGACAAAACCCGCTACCTGCCCGGCTCAGGATCCGGGCTCTTCCCCGCCTTCAACCGCAACAAACAGTCCGTGCAGCTCGACATCGCCGAGGCGGCCGACCGTGACGTCGCCCTGTCCCTCATCGATTCCGCCGATGTTCTCCTCGAGAACTTCCGCGTCGGGAAGATGGAATCCATGGGTTACGGCTACGAGGAGCTCGCGCAGCGCAATCCGCGCCTCATCTACTGCTCCCTCAAGGGATTCCTGTCCGGCCCCTATGGTCAGCGCACCGCCCTCGACGAGGTCGTGCAGATGCTCGGCGGCCTGGCGTATATGACCGGCCCGCCCGGACAGCCGCTGCGCGCCGGAGCCAGCGTCAACGACATCATGGGCGGCATGTTCGGCGTCATCGGCGTGCTCTCTGCACTGCGTGTGCGCGAACGCACCGGTGAGGGACAGGTCATCAACTCCGCCCTGTTCGAGAACAACGCCTTCCTCGTCGGCACGCACATGGCTCAGGCCCAGATCAGCGGGGAACCGCTGCGTCCGATGCCCACCCGTCGGGCCACCTGGGCCGTCTACGACATCTTCCGAGACAAGCACGATGACCAGATCTTCGTCGCCGCCGTCAGCGACGGGCAATGGCATGACCTCTGCGACGAGTTCGATCTGAGCCAGCTCGCCGGCGATCCCGAGCTCGAGACGAATCAGGGACGAGTCGACCAGCGTGATCGCATCCACCGCGAACTGCAGGCGGCACTGTCCCGACTCGACCTCGCCGAGATCGAGGAGAAGTGCACCCGCCGCGGACTGCCGGTCGCCCCGGTCAACACCCCGGCCGACCTCACCACCGACGCCCACCTCGTCGCCTCCGGGGCCCTGGCCAGCACCGGTCTGCCCAGCGGTGACCAGGTCGACGTGCCGTTGCTGCCGCTGACCTTCGGCGGTCGTCGACTGGGACTGCGCAGCGATGTGCCCACCCCCGGCGAGCACAACAACCGGTACCGCGACGGACCAGCCGACACCTCGGCGGCGGACTCCGACCCCGGGCAGACAGCGACGACTGACCCATTCGCCACGGACACCGATGTCGAAGAGTCGAAGACGCAGTCCCAGTAACACCACAGGCAGTCCCAGCAGCACCACAGTCATTCCACCACAGCAGATATCAGTTGCATTCGAAGGAGAAGCAATGCGGTCAACGGTGATCACAGGACAAGGACGGGCCACCTCGGCGAGGCAGAAGGGGAAGGCATTGAAACCGGCCATCAAGGTCGGTGCGGTGCTCGCAACACTGGCGCTCGTAGCCACGGGATGCGGCAACAAGGCTCAGCCTCCGGGGGAGGGCAGCGACTACCCGAAGGGCCCGGTCACGGTCAACGTCCCATCGGAACCCGGCTCCGGTTGGGACACCACCGCGCGTGCCCTCGTCGAAGCCCTGCAGAAGGAGGAGATCGTCTCCACCCCGCTGCCGGTCCAGAACAAGCCCGGAGGGACGGGCTGCACGTGGATGACGTCGATGATGCAGCAGGAGAAGGGCAAGGACGACCAGATCGCGATCACCTCGCTGGCCAGCCAGACGATGAAGGCTCGCGGACTCTGCGAATTCGGTCCCGAGGACACCACCCTCATCGCCACCATGTACGTCGAGGACTTCATGGTCGTCACCCCCGACAAGGGCGACATCAAATCGGTCGAAGACCTGGTCAAGGCGCTGAAGAAGGACCCGCAGAAGGTCACCGTGGCAGCCTCCGGCGATGACACGCTGCCCTTCGCGCTCTTCGCCAAGGAAGCCGGAGTCGACCCGGCGGACATCAACTTCGTCAACTACGAAGGCGGCGGCGAGCAGACCACCGCCATGCTCAACGGTGATGCGAAGGTCGCCATCGCCGGGCTGAGCGAATTCCGCTCCGTACTGGAATCCGGTGACATCAAACCGCTCGTGACCTTCGCAAAGGAACCGCTGCAGGCTCCCTACGACTCGGTTCCCACCGCTGCGGATGCCGGCTACGACGTGACCCTGGGCAACTGGCGTGGAGTCTACGGACCGGCCGAAATGCCGCAGGAGGCCGTCGACTACTGGGCCAAGACGCTCGAAGAGGTCAGCGAGACGAAGACCTGGAAGGACACCCTGGAGAAGAACCAGTGGGCTCCCGAGTTCCTCACCGGCGACGAGGCCAAGAAGTACGCCGAAGAGACAGCCGCCACCGTTGAGGAGGGCGTCAAAGAGACCGATCTGGGCAACAGCAAATGAGAACGCTGACTCCGGCGCTGAGAGGTGATGTCATCACCGGCATCGCCGTCACTCTCGTCGGCGCGGTCTACTACATCGCGACGTTCTGGATCCAGGAGACGAAGAACATCGTCACCCCGCGGACCTTCCCCGCGATCGTGGGCATCGCGCTCATCGTGCTCGGCCTCTTCCTCATCGGTCAGGCCGTGTACCGGAGCCGGAAACTCGCCGAGGTGGTCCCCGCTGGGGCCGCCTCGGCCAGTAGCGGTGCCAGTGGAGTGGCGTCGGGCAGCGGTGCGGCGGATAGCGGTGTGGAGGACGAGCCCGCGGGGGTCGTACTAGATGCTCCTGAGGAGCCGAAGTCGAAGCAGGTCGTGCTGCAGTTCGCGCTCTTCTTCATTTACCTCGGAATCCTCATCCCGGTCGGTTTCCTGCTCTCCACGGCAGCCTTCCTGATGACAATGACCAGCATCTATGCCCCGCACCGGTGGATTCGCAACCTCATCTTCTCGGTGCTCTTCTCCGTCATCATCTACGTCGCGTTCGTCTACGGGCTGGCCGTGTACCTGCCCGTCGGAATCCTGGGCTAGGGGCCGAGCATGGACACTCTCATCGATCTGGGCGGCGGCTTCGCCTCGGCGCTCGAACCCCTAAGCCTCGCCTTCGCTCTCCTCGGCGTCCTGCTGGGCACCGTCGTCGGCGTGCTGCCGGGCATCGGCCCGATCTCCGCGATCGCAATCCTCATCCCGGTGTCCTTCGGGATGGAGCCGGTGCATGGCCTCATCCTGCTCTGCGGCATCTACTACGGGTCGATGTACGGCGGCTCGATCACCGCCACACTCATCAAAACCCCTGGTGAGGTCGCCAGTGCAGTAACCGCCATCGAAGGCTACGAAATGGCTCGCCGAGGACGGGGCAAGGCCGCGCTCGCGACTGCGGCGCTCGGGTCCTTCCTCGCCGGCACCCTGGCGATCATCGGGCTGACGTTCCTCTCGCCTGTGCTGGTGCAACTGGCGAATGTCTTCGGCTCCACCGAATACTTCCTGCTCATGGCCACAGCACTCTTGCTGGCCTCGACCATGTCATCGGGCTCACGGGCGAAGGCCCTCATCTCGATCTTCATCGGCCTGGCTGTCGGTCTCGTCGGTCTCGACTTCCAGACGGGCCTGCCGCGCCAGACCTTCGGCATGAGCCTGCTCTCTGACGGCATCGACTTCACGATCTTCGCCATGGCGCTCTTCGCGATCCCAGAGGCGATCCGCAACCTTGCGCTGGGGCGCGGAGCCAAAGATGTGATCCAGAGCTTCGGGGACGACACGTGGATGACGAAACAGGACTGGCAGCGCTCGGCCATGCCCTGGGCCCGCGGCTCGGTGCTCGGCTTCATCATCGGCATCCTGCCCGGAGTCGGCCCGTCCCTGGCCTCGTTCATGTCCTACATCATGGAGAAGCGGATCTCGAAGCGGAAGTCCGAGTTCGGCAAGGGGGCCATCGAAGGCGTCGCCGGACCCGAGGCCGCGAACAACGCCGGAGTCGGCGGTGCCATGATTCCACTCTTCAGCCTCGGCATTCCTGGATCGGCGACCACGGCCCTGCTGCTCTTCGTCTTCACCATGTACGGCCTGCAGCCGGGACCGCTGATCTTCCGCGACGAGTCGGGCCTGATCTGGACGATCATCGCCAGCATGTACATCGGCAACGTGGCCCTGATCATCCTCAACCTGCCGCTTGTGGGCGTCTTCGTCAAGCTGCTGAAGATGCCCAAGGAGATCCTGTTCTCCTCAATCCTCGTCCTGGTGGCCATCGGTGCCTACGCGATCGAGTTCAGCCTCTTCGGACTCATGCTCCTCGGCATCTTCGGAGTCATCGGCTATCTCATGGACAAGGGCGGAATCCCGCTGGCACCGTCCATTCTGGCCCTCGTCCTGGTGCCGCTGCTGGAGGACAACTTCCGGCGCATGCTCCAGATCTCGGGCGGATCATTCATGCCGCTGCTGACTCGACCCGTGTCGTTGTCGATCATCGTGCTCATGGTCCTGGGTATCGTCGGACCGATCATCTTCCGCTGGTGGGTGCGTCGCCGCCAGCTGCTCGCCGATGTGAGCGTGGCATGAAAGAGAACCACATGACTGAAACGACGGACACCTCAGGCACTTCCGGTGCGTCTGCCTCGTCTGGTGGCACTGCCTCGGCGAAGGAGATCGGCGTCATCGATCGCAGCGCCGCGATCCTCACCGCGCTGCAGGACACTCCGTTGACGGCCGCCGAGGTGTGCCGTCGTCTGGGGTATTCCAAGTCCACGACCTACCGCTTGCTGGCGGATCTGCGCACGCACCGTTTCATCGTCCGTGACAACAACGGACTGCTGCGCTTGGGGCCGTTCCCCGGCAGACGAAGCATCGCGACGACGAACTCGGTGCTCGAGCATCTGCGGACCCTGACGAGTGAATCGGTGCAGCTGTGGGTCCGTGTCGGCGAGGATCGAGTGTGCGTGCGCAACGTCGAAGCCGACCATGAACTCCGTGTCTCGCGCAGCGTCGGCACCGTCCTTCCACTCGTCGACGGCGGATCCGGTGCACTGGCACTGTGCGGGCCGGGCAACCCACAGGAGTTCTACGCGACGAAGCAGGCACGAGTGAAGGGAACCGCCTCGGCGAGCGTGGCCTTCACCGTCGGGGGAGCCATCCTCGCACTCTGCGTGTCCTACCCGCTGACCCGGGAGCCGGACAACGTTGCGGGAGCCTACCGAACCGTGCTGAGCCAGGCCGCGGTCGAGCTGAAGGCGCTGCTCGATGACAGCGAGGAGCTGGCCGTTCTGCGCGATATCGCGCGGTTGGCGCTGGGTGCGAAGGTCCGGGAGGGCTAGGGCGAGTTCGCGCTGGTCAACGAGGTGAGCTTCCGTAAAGTGGTGGAGGACATCCCCGATCCTCGGGCGACGAAGAAGGAGACCCACCTTGCCACGCACCGTCTACTACACCGCAACCACCCTTGACGGCTACATTGCGGACCCGAGTGATTCCCTCGAGTGGCTGCTGAGGCAGCCCAACGATGAGTCGGATGACAACTTCTTCGCCGGCATCGGGGCGACGGTGATGGGTGCGACGACCTATGAATGGCTGCTGCGCAATCACGACGGTGCGTGGCCGTATTCCATACCGACGTGGGTGATGACCCATCGGGATCTGCCGAAGCCGTCGAAGGACGAGGTGTCTGAGGATCCGGACATCCGTTTCGCCAAAGGATCGGTCGCCGACTACTACGTGGAGATGTGCATGGCCACGGGAGACCACGACCTGTGGATCATGGGCGGTGGTGGCGTGGCCGGTCAGTTCGTCGATGAGGGTCTCCTTGACGAGATCATCACCTGGACGGCGCCGGTGACTTTGGGGTCAGGGCGCCCACTGCTTCCGCGCCGACTCGATCTTGAGCTCCTCGACGTGGATTGGAAAGGACCTTTTGTGGTCTCTCGGCACAAGGTGGTCGATGCACTGGCCGAGGACCAATAGGGGACTATTCCGCGTAGTCAGCGATATTCGAGACTGAGAAGCGGACCTCCCTATGTTCGAGAGATCCGCTTCTCAGTCGAGTGCACAGCAGAGACCGGTGGTCAGCCGACCTGCAGCTCTCCCATTTCGTCCCAGCCGTCTCCGTCGATCTGCCGAGAGATGATCCTCGGCGTTGATGCGAGGGCGCTGTTCATCGGACCGCCGTCTGCCGTCGCCTTCTGGAAATGATCGGACTTCACGTGTGCTTCGGCGGCGTCGTCATCGAAGGCTTCGACGAGGACGTACTCATTGGGGTCATCGAGACTGCGTGACCAGTCGAACCATTTGTTTCCCGGTTCTGCTCGGGTCGCCTCGGTGAATTCCTTGGTGATCTGCGGCCATTCTTCGGCCTTCTCGGGCTTGACCTGGAACTTGACGACGATGAAAATCATGTGGATCCTCTCTTCTCTGTGTGACGCTAGCTAGTTGTATGAGGCCACCACGTTGGTGACACCGACCGGCAGCCGTGATGCAGGCGGCCTTCCGTGCGATGCGCCGTGGGGTCGGTGGTAGTTGTAGTGGATGTTCCACACGTTGAGCGCTGCCGCACGCTCGTCTTCTGAGGTCCACTCGCGGGCGTAGAGGAACTCCTCAGCCAGGATCCGGTTGTAGCGCTCCACTTTCCCGTTGTGCCTGGGCGTGTACGGAGTGATCCGCTGGTGTCGTGAGCCGAGCATTGCCCTCGCGAAGGCGTCGGCGCGGTAGCACGCACCGTTGTCGGTGACGACGCGGTTGATGCGGGTAATGCCATGGGCTGCAAACCACGCCCTGGCCCTGTGAAGGAACGCGATGGCGGTGACAGCTTTCTCGTCGGACAACGCCTCGGTGTACGCCAGGCGGCTGTATCCGTCGACTGCTGAGTGGAGGTATACGTAGCCGCCGCGTTTGGTCTTCCTCTTTGCCTGCTCGGCTTTCTTGGCCTGGGTGGTACCGCGGCCGTGGATGCGCCAGCCGCCGCCGTCGGGGATCCGGCCGACCTTCTTCACATCGACGTGGACCATGTGTCCCGGCCATCGAGCATTGATCTTGCGAGGCTCGCGGTTCAGGTCCCCGCTAGGGTCAATGAACCGCCGACGGTTGAGTCCGAGCGCTGCGAGGTGGCGGCTCACTGTTCTGCGGCAGATCGGTACACCCTCTACGTGGAGTTCAAACGTGATCCGGCCGGCCGACCACTTGTGGTCGCGTCGCATCTGCTCGATCCGCACCACCACGTTGCCTGGTGTGGCGTGGGGCTGACGCCTGGGCGTGGAAGGGCGGTCGCACAGCCCGAGCTCGCCGTAGCGGCGATATCGGTTGACCCACTTGCTGGCACAAGCCCGGGAGATGCCCATCTCGGCGGCGACGTGGGCGATTGGACGGCTCCGACAGCGCTCGACGAGACGTCGACGCCCCTCGATGGATAGCGGCGAATTGGAGTGTGGCAATAACGTGCTTTCTGTAAAACGAGGAGGGGGCCCGGCCGCGTACGACCAGGCTCGCCTCCTCAAGGGGCAAGGCTGGTGGACTGGCTACTGGAGGGGAATTTCGACGCCACGCTCGCTCTCTGGCCGTGGGCCGAAGATTCGCCGGTCTGCCTCATTGATCCGCGCGTCGTTGATGCTGGCCTCGCGTCGCTCCATCAGGCCTTCGGTGCTGAACTGCCACAGTTCGTTGCCGTAGCTGCGCCACGACTGTCCCGTCGCGTCGTGCCACTCGTACTGGAAACGGACGGCGATGCGATTCTCGCGGAATCCCCACAGGCTCTTGCGCAGGGCGTAGTCGAACTCGCGCTCCCACTTGCTGGTCAAGAACTGGATGATCTCCTCGCGACCGGTGACGAACACGTCGCGGTTACGCCACGCTGAGTCGGGCGTGTAGGCCATGGCGACCCGCTGCGGGTCGCGCGTGTTCCAGGCGTCTTCGGCTGCCTGCACCTTCTGCAGTGCCGTTTGCTCTGTGAACGGAGGGAACGGTGGGCGTGATTCGTTCATGATTCCTTCCTCGTTGAGAACGGACGTTCTCAACGTGTGTTCAGCTATCGTAGGGAACGCCCGTTCTCAACGTCAAGGAGGACTCCCCATGCCAGCGCCGATCAGCGAAGAACAGAAGACCCGCAGCCGCGCCGCACTCCTGGACGCCGCCGAAGCGCTCTTCTATGAACGCGGCATCCAGGCGGTCGGCATGGATGCCATCCGCACCGCCGCAGGGATGCCCTTGAAGCGGATCTACGGGATGTTCTCAACGAAGGAAGACCTGGTCGTTGCGGTTCTGCAGCGACGAGATCGCCGCTGGCGAGCCAGCCTGACCGAATACGTGGAGCAGCACGAGGATCCCCGCGAACGGGTGTTGTCAATCTTCGACTGGCTTGAGCGATGGTTCGCCGAGCCCGACTTTCGCGGCTGCGCCTGGATCAACGCCTACGGCGAACTGGGCTCCACCTCACCTGCGATCCTCGTCGAGGTCCGTGCACACAAGCAGGCCTTCCACGAACAGATCGCTACGTGGGTCGAGGCTGCCGCGAACGTGCCAGCAGAACCTGTGAGCCTCCTGGCTGAAGGCGCGATCGTCACCGCCGCGTTCACCGGAGACACGAGGGCCGCCCGCCCCGCTCAGGCCGCCGCCAAAGCCCTCATCAACTGAGCGTCAACAACCTTTCGTCCCGCAACAGCTAGTTCGGTCGGCGGAGTCTTCACCAGCATTGGTGCTGATTGGGACGCTGCTCAGGAGAACTGCATGCCGCCGTCGACGAGCATGGTCTGGCCGGTGATGTAGTCCGAATCCTCGCTGGACAGGAACGACACGAGGTTCGCGACGTCTTCGGGAACGGACACCCGTCCGAGGAGAATGTCTCCTGCGTACTTCTTGATCGCTTCCCCCTTGGCCAGTCCCTCCTGTTCTCCGAGTTTCTCATCGATGAGGTCCCACATCGAGGTTCCCACGATGCCTGGTCCGTAGGCGTTGACGGTGATCCCGTGTTTGGCCCACTCCATGGCCGCGCCCTGAGACAGTCCGCGCACTGCCCATTTCGTGGCCGAATAGGGTGAGAGCAGAGCGAACGGACGGAAGGCGACGATCGAAGCGGCTCCGATGATCTTTCCGCCGTTGCCCTGTGCGATCATCTGCTTGGCAGCGGCCTGGTAGGACAGGAACACGCCGGTGATGTTGACGTTGAGGATCTTCTCGAAGTCCTCTTTCGAGTAGTCGATCAGGGGTTCGATCTGAGCGATGCCGGCATTGGCCACGAAGATGTCGAGCTTCCCGCCCACCTCGACGGCGGTGGCCACGAGTGCCTCAACCGAGGCCTGATCGGTGACGTCGACTTCGGCTCCGGTGGCCTTGCCGCCGGCGGCTTCGATGGTCGATACGGTCTCCTGGACTCCCTCCTGCATTGTGGGCAGGTCTGCCACGATGACGTGGTGGCCGTCGGCGCCGAGGCGCTGTGCGATGCCCTGTCCGATTCCTCGTGCTGATCCCCCGTGACGACAGCGACGCTGGTGGTCGTGCTCATGGTTGTACTCCTTCATATCTCGTCGTTGAGTGAGTACGCTCATTCTGTGCGCGATTGACGGCAGGAAAATACGGTCCTTCTCATGTGGCGAGAAACTGAAGTCGCCGAGGTGGGGCTTGGCTTCTCAGCGGGAGCCGCCGCGCAGGTACCGCGAGCACAGCCCCGCGTGCTCACGCAGCGCGGTATCGAATGCCTTCGCTCGTCCCGTCGCCTTGGTCGAAGGGGTGCTGATCGCGATGGCTCCGACCTGCATGCCTGTGCCGTTGTGGACGGGCACCGCCGCGCAGGTCTGACGCGGCAGGAACTCGTCGTGTTCCCAGGCGATGCCGCGTGTGGCCACCCCGTCGAGGTGGGTGTCGAGCAGGTCTCGGCGCACGATCGTGTGCGGGGTGAGCACGGGCATTCCGCGGGCGTCGAGATACTCGGTGCGCTGCGTCTCCGGCATGGCTGAGAGCAGGATCTTGCCGAAGGCGGTGGCATGTGCGGCCTCGTTGAAGCCGAACCGAAGCGGGCGGAGACGGGGGTGCTTCTCGCAGTCGGAGGAGTAGGTGAGCAGAATGTCCGACCCTCGGTAGATCGCAAAATAGGCGGCCGTGCCCAGGCTGCGATGCAGTTCATCAGTGATCTGACGGATGGGCTGCGGAGCGATGAGGCGCTGTTGGAATGAGAGGCCGAGCTCAAAGCACTTCGGTCCGAGTTCGAAGCTCTTTTCGTCCTTGAGATAGACGAGGTAGCTGCTGTCCTCGAGCTCGTGGAGCAGGCGATAAACAGTGGGGAGGGGGATCTCGAGACGGTCGGCCACGGCCTTCGCGGAGACACTTCCCGAGGAGGACACCGCCTCGAGTACGGAGAAGACCCTGTTGATGACGGTGCTGTTCGACATTCGCTCTCCCATGTTTATCGTCTCGTGAGAATAAGGATAGTGCCCGGTGGTCCAGATCACATAGGTTGCTTATGACCGGTTCGGCAATGGTGCCCGGAACCCCCGGGCACCAGCAGAGGAGCAAAGGAGCACCCACATGGCATTCCCCGCCAAATTTCCGTCGCTGAACGCGATGGAGATGACCGATGAGGCCCGACAGACTCTTGTCAGAGTGCTGCGCGTGGCATTCCCACACGAGAATTTTCCCGATAGCCCTTATGAACGCACTGCCGACAAGATCCTCGTCGAAGCCGACGCCGAGACCTGGTTCCGGGTGGCACTGATCCAGGGTCTGCAGTCACTTGATCAGCTCTCGGACAAGAGCTTCTGCTCACTCAATGACGACGAAGCCCTGCGGGTGCTGCGCCGCGTCGAAGGCACGGAGTTCTTCGGATTCGTCCGACGCACCGCAGCGCTGAGCCTCTACGACGATGAAGAGGTGTGGGAGATCCTGGGCTACCAAGGACCGTCGTTCGACCTCGGCGGCTATGTCAATCGAGGATTCAACGATCTGGACTGGCTGCCCGAACCGCGCATCCTCTATCCGGAAGGCGAGGACCTGCCGGAACTCGGCCCGGGTGCGCACCTGGGACCGCAGACGGTCAACGTGGCAGACGAATCGACGAATCAGCCGAGCGCTGAGCAGGCAGAAATGGGCGAGGTGAAGAGATGATGGCAGCGAAACCAGCGTCCGGTGGCAGTGTCACCGGCTACAGCATTGACCAGACTGAAGAAGCGGTCGTCATCATCGGGTCAGGCGCCGGAGGTGGCACCCTCGCGTATGAGCTGACGGCCAAGGGAATTCCCGTCGTCGTCCTCGAAGCAGGTCCCCATCTGGGACATGACGATTACGTCAACAACGAATGGGAAGCGTTCAACCAGATGGCCTGGCTGGATCCGCGGACGACGACAGGATCATGGCGAATCGCGCAGGACTTCCCCAACCTGCCGGCATGGATCGTCAAGGCCGTCGGAGGCACGACGACCCACTGGTCCGGCGCCACTCCGCGTTTCAAGAATCATGAGTTCCGTGCCCGCAGCGCCTATGGACGCATCGAGGGAGCCAATCTCCTCGACTGGCCGATCACGCTCGAAGAGCTGGCTCCGTACTACGACCGGGCAGAGAAGTCGATGGGTTCGACTCACGTCCACGGACGTCCGCCCCTGCCGGCGAACAACAACTACAAGGTCTTCGCCAACGGTGCGAAAGAGGTCGGGTACCGCTACTACGCGACTGGCCCCTATGCCACCAATGCCGAGGAATACGATGGGCGTCCCGCTTCGATCCAGGATGGCTTCAACTTTCAGGGAGACAAGAACAAGTCGAAATGGTCGACCTTGGTCAGGGAGATCCCGTGAGCAGCGGAGACGGGACTGCTCGATCTCCGTCCCGATTCGCAGGCTGTCCAGATCACCCATGATTCAGAAGGGAACGCCGACGCGGTCCTCTACCTCGACGGGGAAGGAAATCTGCAGCGTCAGGCCGCCAAGCTGGTGTGCGTGGCCGGCAACTCGATTGAAACGCCGCGGCTGCTGCTCCTCTCGGGCACACCGAGCTTCCCCGACGGGCTCGCGAACTCCTCGGGGCAGGTGGGGCGAAACTACATGCGCCACCTCACCGGGACAGTGTGGGGTCACTTCGACAAGCCCGTGCGCATGTACCGGGGCGAGACCATGGCTGGCGTCATCGCCGATGAGTCGATCCATGATCCCGATCGCGGATTCGCCGGCGGCTACTACATGGAGACGATCTCCTTGGGTCCTGCCTTCATGTCGGCGTTCGTCGATCCCGGAGCCTGGGGTCCGGACTTCGCCGCGCTCATGGATCGCTACCTCAACACGGCCGGCATGTGGATCGTCGGTGAGGACCTGCCGCAGGAGTCCAACCGGATCACACTGAACACCACGGTCAAGGATCAGCATGGTCTGCCCGTCCCGAACGTCCACTACGACGATCACGTCAACGACCTGGCAATGCGTGAACACGGATACGCTGCAGGTGAGAGCGTCTACAGGGCGGTCGGGGCGCAGACCTCGCATCGGACACCGCCGTATCCGTCGACGCACAATCTGGGCACTGCGAGAATGAGTGAACGACCGGAGGACGGTGTGGTCGACAAATGGGGTCGCTCCCATGATGTGAAGAACCTCTTCATCTCCGACGGTTCGGTCTTCACCTCAAGTGCGGCGGCCAATCCGACTCTGACCATCGTTGCTTTGGCGATTCGGCAGGCGGAATACATCGCCGAGCAGCTGCGGACTCAGCAGCTTTAGGAAGGAACCACATGTCCCTGCTTTCTCCTGTCGACACCGGACTCATCGACCAGCTGCGGTCCGCAGTCGATGAGGTCGGCGCTCGTGCCAGCGATCGTCTGGCTGCCGCACATGATGCTTCCCACTACCTGCTGACACCGCAGGCCGTGGTGAAGCCGCGCAACCGCGAGGAGGTGGCGGCACTCTTCTCGGCCTCACGGCGAAGTGGGGTGCCGATGACCTTTCGTTCCGGTGGGACCAGCCTGTCCGGGCAGTCCGTCTCGGACGGGGTGCTCGTCGACACGAGAAGGCATTTCAGGGACATCGACGTCCTCGACGACGGTGCCCGGGTCCGCTGCGGGCCCGGGGCCGTGGTCAGGGCTGTGAACGCGCGGCTGCTGCGGCATGGGCGCAAACTGGGGCCGGACCCGGCCAGCGAGATCGCTTGCACCATCGGCGGAGTCGTCGCCAACAACTCCTCCGGCATGGCCTGCGGGATCGAAGCGAACACCTATCAGACGCTTGACTCGGCCGTGCTCGTCCTTCCCAGCGGAACCGTTCTCGACACCTCGGCGGCAGACGCTGATGAGCTGCTGCGGAGACGGGAACCAGCTATCCACGCGGGTCTGGCCGAACTCCGAGATCGGATCCGGGCCGACGCCGAGGCGGTCGCGCGGATCACGCAGCTCCACTCCATCAAGAACACCATGGGCTACGGCCTCAACTCGTTCCTCGACCACGATGACCCGGTGCGCATCCTCGAACATCTGGTCATCGGCAGCGAGGGGACACTCGCCTTCGTCGCCGAGGCGACCTTCCGCACCGTACCGCTGATGGCCCACGCCTCGACAGGTCTGCTCGTCTTCGACGATCTGCCCACGGCCACCTCGGTGCTCCCGGAGATCATCGCTACGGGTGCCGCCACGGTCGAACTCCTCGATGCCACGAGTCTGCGGGTCGCCCAACGTGATGAGAAGTGCCCGGAGGAGATCCGGGATCTCGACGTGGACGCCCACTGCGCTCTGCTCGTCGAATTTCAAGAGGAGACGGAAGAAGGCCTCGACCAGGTCGTGTCCGAGGCGCTGCCGGTCCTCGAAGCATTCTCATTGAGCCGACCAGCAGAGCTGACAACCGATCCGCGACGGCGATCTGCGCTGTGGCACACCCGCAAGGGGCTGTTCACTGCGGTCGCCGGTAACCGTCCCTCGGGGACCGCCGCACTGCTCGAGGACATCGCTGTCCCGGTCGACCGCCTCGGCGAGACCTGCACTGCTCTGAGCGAGCTGTTCAACCAATACGACTACTCCGATGCCGTGATCTTCGGGCATGCGAAGGACGGCAACATCCACTTCATGATCACCGAGGAATTCGGGAGTGGAACCGACGGCGAGAACTTCGACCTCGACCGGTACGAAGCATTCACCGAGAAGATGGTCGACCTCGTCCTCTCCCGTGGGGGAACGCTCAAGGCCGAGCACGGTACGGGCCGGATCATGGCCCCATTCGTCAGGCGTCAGGTCGGTGACGATCTCTACGCGGTGATGAAACGGGTCAAGGAACTCACCGATCCGCAGTCCCTGCTCAACCCGGGTGTCCTGCTCAGTGATGATCCGAAGGCGCATCTGCGTGATCTCAAGACCACACCGACCACCGAGGAGGAGGTCGACCGGTGCGTCGAATGCGGGTACTGCGAACCCGTGTGCCCCAGCCGCGACCTCACCCTGACTCCGCGTGAACGCATCGTTCTGCGACGCGAGATCGCCCGCGCCGAGGCGGCAGGGGACGAGGAGCTGACCCGGACCCTGCGCAGCGAGTACGACTACGACGGGATCGACACTTGCGCCGTCGATGGCATGTGCCAGACGGCGTGCCCGGTCTTCATCAACACCGGAGACCTCGTGCGCAGGCTGCGCCAGGAGAACACGAACACGATCGAAGAAGCCGGCTGGAACACTGCTGCCAAGGCGTGGGGTCTGGTCAGCTCGGTCGGGGGAGTGGCATTGAGCTCCGCGAAGGCGATGCCCACGCAGCTGCCCGCAGCGGCCACGGGTGTCGGTCGCAAGATCTTGGGCGATGACACCGTGCCCAGCTACTCCGCTGATCTGCCGGCCGGGGGTTCCAAACGTGTGGCTGTCTCGGCGTCGAATCCGGACGTCGTGTGGTTCTCCAGCTGCACGAACACGATGTTCGGACCAGAAGACGGTGGAAGCGGAGATGGAGTTGCCGGTGCCTTCCGCCGCCTGTGCGAAAGAGCAGGGATCTCGCTGCGTACGCCGCGGGGCATTCCCTCTCTGTGCTGCGGCACCCCGTGGAAGTCGAAGGGGATGGCCGAGGGATATGCCACGATGCGCAAGTATGTGCGCAGAGAGCTGTGGGCGGCCACCGATGGCGGACGGATCCCCGTCGTCTGCGATGCGTCCTCCTGTACAGAGGGACTGCGTGTGCTCCTCGGCGACGCGACCGAGTCGACCGACAAGGACGCAGCGGAGGATTTCGAGATCATCGACGCCGTGGCCTTCGCCACGCAGACTCTGCTCCCTGCGCTGCAAGATCGCGGAGCACTCTCGACCGAACACCGTCTGCTCTCGATCACCCTCCATCCGACATGCTCGTCGACCCAGCTGGGAATCAACGAGGACCTGAGCGCGCTCGCCGGGTCCATCGCGGAGGAGGTCAGCGTGCCCGATTCCTGGGGCTGCTGTGCCTTCGCAGGGGACCGGGGCATGCTCCATCCCGAGCTCACCGCTTCGGCGACGAAGGACGAAGCCGCCGAGGTTGAGTCGATCGGCGCGGACATTCACGCGTCGACGAACAGGACGTGTGAGATCGGGATGACCCGGGCGACGGGGAAGCCCTATCGCCACATCCTCGAAGCTCTCGACGAGCTCGTGGGCCGAGCCTGAATCTGATGCAGCCCGGGGTTCATCCGGATGCCGGGCATCCCTGGCGTCGGTGAGCCGCGTGTGATTCGATGCACATATGACTCAAGCATTGGAATCGCATCGCGCTCGCCTCGCCGCCGGAGAGATCTACAACGGGCTGTGGATGATGTCGACGAGCCAGGAGCTGGCGAAGGTCGGATCGGCCGCAGGCTATGACTATGTGTGCCTCGACATGCAGCACGGTTTCACGCGCCCGACCGACGTTCTGCGTCTGACCGATGCCATCCGGGCCAGTGGATCCGCCCTGGTCACGGCAAGGGTCTCGGCGAACCGCTTCACCGAGATCGGCATGCTCGCCGACGCTGGCGTCGAAGCCGTCATCGTTCCGCTCGTGTCCAACGTCGCCGAGGCCGAAGCTGCCGTTTCCGCGCTCGACTACCCGAGCCGCGGCGGTGACCGCTCCTGGGGTCCGACCGCCGAACTCATGCACAAGGCGGTCCAGGACACCCGAGACGAGCGTCCGCTCTTGTTCGTGATGATCGAGAACAAGGAGGGTCTGGCCAATGTCGAGAAGATCTGCGAAGTCCCAGGCATCGACGGCGTGTACGTCGGTCCCGCCGACCTCGCCTTCGCCGTCGACGCACTGCCCGGTCAGCCCAATGACGCCCACGCCGAGGCGCTCGTGCGGATACGCACAGCAGCCGACAAAGCCGGCATCGTCCCAGGCATTCACTGCGGTGACGGTACGGAAGCCAAGGTTCGGAAGGAACAGGGATTCCGCTTCATCACCTCGGCGGGGGATATCGGTGCTGCCGGCCGCGCGTTCCGGGAGGATCTGGCGACGGCGCGAGGCTAGTCACCCCTCGATATCGACCACCGTCCGCAGTCCCTTGCTGGGGTCGGCGAATTCCTGCGCCAGGTCTGACAGTCCGATCGGGCCGCCGAGGATGCGGTCCCACGGCATGTTCTTGCCGTCTGCGGCCAGGAAGTCCACGGCTTCCTGCAGGTGGTGTGGTTCGAAATTGTGCACACCGGTGATGGTGCGCCACCCTCGCACGAGCTGTTCGGGATTGATCTCGATGTTCGGTCCAGGACTCACGCTTCCCGCGAGAACTGCGGTGCCGCCGATTCCCAGGCTGGCCACGCAGGTCTCCACACCCGCGGTGGTGCCGGAGAGTTCGAGTGCGACATCGACGTCTGTCGGCACCTCCTCTTCCAGGATCGTGCTCGCCCCGGCGAACAGGGCTAGGTCCTGGCGCTGCGGCGTCGGATCGAAGGCGAGCACCTCGGCGGCACCGCGGGACTGCGCGGCGGCCACCGCGGTGAGCCCCAGCATTCCGAGTCCGTTGACGAAGACACGACGGCCCCGCAGGTCACCGGCGGCCTCGAGCATCGCCATGACGGTGGCGACGGCGCACCCTGCCGTGGCGGCCACGGCGTCTGGCACCGAATCCGGCACCGGGATGACTGCCACGCCGGCCGGCAGGTGGATGTGGGAGGCGTAGGTGCCCGACAGCGCCCACCCGCTGTCGGTGGATTCGTGCCCGACCTTGGCCACCGACTGACATTTTGCGCTGAGTCCGCGTCGGCAGTTCTCGCAGTTCCCGCACACCGAGGTGACCGAGAAGACCACGCGATGGCCGAGTGGGAGCCCAGCCCGCGAATCCTCGACCACGCCGACGCCCTCGTGCCCGAGCACGGAGGGGCATGCTCCGGGGCGACGCCCGCGCACGGTGTGCCGATCCGAGCCGCAGACGGTGGCGGTGGTCAGGCGAATGAGGCTCTCGCCCTCGGCCAGTTCAGGGCGGTCGAAGGACTGGGTCTCGAACTGATCCCCGCCGAGCCAGACGACGGCTTCGACCGTGGCCGCGAAGACCTCAGCATCAAACGAGGCCACCGCATCCGCCGAGGTATCGGCCGGGGAAGCCTGAACCGGTGACTGAGTTTGAGCCTGCGTTTGGACCTCCGCCCTCACTGGTTCACCGGGGCCGAGGTTGCGGCCGACGCTGGCAGGTCGGCCAGAGCATCGGGAAGTCCCGCAACGGAATCGAGCACAAGGTGGGCGCCCTCGGCCGCGAAGTCCTTCCGGCTCAGGTGACCGGTGAGCACACCCACCGAGGTGACTCCGGCACGCAGGGCCGACTGCACATCCGCCGAGGTGTCGCCGACGCTGACGACCGCGGCCGAGTCCTCGACACCGAGTTCCTTCATGACCGTCTCGATCATGTCGGGTGCCGGCCGACCGGCCTCGACCTCGTCGCCGCAGGAAGAGGCGTCGAAGGTCTCACCCTGCTTCCATCCCATGGAGGAGACGATGAGATCGGCGATCTCGCGAGCGAATCCGGTCGTCAGAGCGACCTTGATGCCCTGCTCGCGCAGAGTCGCCAACGCCTCCTCGATCCCGGGCAGCGGCTTCGGCGGATTGTCGGTGTAGGTGCGGCGCAGTTCCTGCCGGAACCATTCCCAGGTCTTCTCATGGAGTTCGTCATCGACTTCGACACCGCCGAGGTGGAGCAGATTTTCGATCGCCCACTTCTTCTCCGTGCCCATCCACTTCTGGAACACCTCGTCAGAGTAGTTCGCACCTTCGCGTTCCGTGGCCTCCCGCAGAACGCGGTAGACCTCGTCACGGTCGTCGATGGTGGTGCCGGCCATGTCGAAGATGGCGAGTTCAATCATGGTGTTTCTCCTTTTAGCTGGGACTGAGTGTGGGGTCGGGTATGTGAAGCGGGGTGTGTGAAACGCAGCAGCTCGAGCGAATGGCTGGGCTCCAGCGAATGGCTCGGCGTCAGCGCACGGCTTTGCGCAGCCACATCGACAGCGCTTCGACGGCGAGGACGACGGCGGCCATGAGGATGAGGACCATGGTGACCACATCGAACTGGTTGACCCGTGAGGCGTTGAGCAGCAGGAATCCGATGCCGCCGGCGCCGACGACTCCGAGGAGTGTGGCCGAGCGGATGTTGTTGTCGAGCAGGTACATCGTGTGGGCGACGAAGGCCGGTGCCGCCTGGCGCAGTGTGGCTGAGAAGAACACCTGTGCTTCGCTGGCACCGGTCGCCCGCATCGCCTCCTGCACCTGAGTGTCCGTCTCCTCCAGCGAATCGGCGATGAGCTTCGAGAGCAGGCCGATCGCCCCGATGGACAGAGCCAGCGTGCCGGCGACCTCGCCCAGACCGGAGATGACGACGAAGATGATCGCGAGAATGAGCTCGGGAATGCCGCGCACGATCACGATGATCACCCTGAACGTCTGGTGCACATAGGCATTCGCCACGGCGTTTCGAGCGGCGAGGATGCCGATCGGTATCGCGAGGACAGCACCGATGAGCGTGGCCGCGAGCGAGATCTGGATCGTCACCAGCAGCTGTTCGAAGAGGTTGGACATGGACCCGCCGGCCGACGGCGGGAAGAACAGTGCCAGGGTCTGCGGCAGGTCGAGGATCCCCTGCGCGAGTGCCGACCAGGACACATCCACGCGCCACAGGGCAGCGACAGTGAAGACCACGATCAGTGCGATTGAGAGGAAGCGTCTGATCCGGGCCGAACTCCACGGTGGTGTCAGGTGGAGATCGTTGACACCGGACTCGCGGCCGTGGTTGAGCAGACGATCGACCCAGGTGCCGCCGGTGATCCTCTGCCCGGCCGATCTCATCAGCGCAGCGCGAATAGCGCCGGAGACGAGCTCGAGGCCGATGCACAGCAGCAGGACGAGCACCGCCAGAGCCATGCCCCGCTGATAGTCCAGCGTCCGCAGAGAATCGGCGATCGCCAATCCGATGCCGCCCACGCCGACATAACCCAACAGCACCGAGGTGCGCAGATTGATGTCGAACCTGTGCAGCGCCGTTGCGATGAGCTGGGGCATCAGGGTCTGGGGGATGGCCGCCATGATCTGCTGTGCGCGACTGCCGCCGAGGGACTCCACGGACTCGCGTGGGCCGTCGTCGAGTTCTTCGATCGCGTCGGCGTAGAGTTTGGCGATCATGCCGACCGAATGGATGCCCATGGCGATGATGCCGGCCGTGGCTCCGAGCCCGAACATGCGCAGGAAGATGATCGCGAGCACCAAATCGGGGACTGCCCGAGCCAGCACCGTCAGTGCGCGAGCAACCCACTGCGAGGTGACACCCCACCGAGTCGGTCTGGCCGCAGCCAGAGCCACGGGAACGGAGAGTGCGACCGAGAGGAGCGTGGCAAGGAAGACGATGGCCAAGGTCTCGAACACCAGGGAGAGGGTCTCTGCCACAGGTGGGAAGTCGAGGGGGAACATGCGGGCGAAGAAGTTCACCGCATTGTCGAAGGAATCGACGATCGTCGCAATATCGATGCCAAGCGCACCGACGGACCACACGCCCCCGACGACCAAGGCGATCATGACGAGCGCGGCGGCGAGGCTGGACCCGGCCGGACGCGGACGTACTGGGACCTCGCGAACGTCAGGTGGGGCCTCGGCGAGCATGGACATCAGCGGGTGACACCGCTCGACATCGGGGTGCGGACGGAATCGGAATCGGAAGTGGACGTGGATGCGGAACCTGCCCCAGCCTCGGCGTCGGAGATGTCCATGCCGGAGACACTCGAATAGATCGTCGAAGCCTCTTCAGCACTGAGGCCCTGCGTGGTGCGGTCGAGGACCGCCTGGCCGTTGCGCAGGCCGATGATCCGATCGGCGAACTCGATGGCGAGCTGAACCTGGTGGAGCGAGGCGATGACGGTGAGGTCGTCCTCCTCGGCGATCTGGCGCAGCAGGTTGATCACGTCGAGCGCGGAGACGGGATCGAGCGAGGCCACCGGTTCATCGGCCAGCAAAACCGTCGGGTGCTGCATGAGCGCCCGGGCGATGGCCACGCGCTGCTGCTGACCGCCGGAGAGTGTATCCGCACGCTGATAAGCACGATCGGCCAAGCCGACCCGGTCGAGCTTCTCGATGGCTTCGCGGCGCACCGACTTCGGGTACATCATCAGCGAGATGCGCGGTCCCTTGAGTGAACCGAGCTGCCCGGCGCAGACATTCTCCAACACAGACATGGGGCCGACGAGGTTGAAGGACTGGAAGATCACGCCGATGTTCCGGCGCAGCTCCCGCAGCCCTCGTTTCCCCACCGAGTTCACGTCCTGGCCCAGCACGCGGACCGTGCCCGAGGTGGGGGAGTGCAGGCCGTTGATGTGGCGCAGCAGCGTCGACTTGCCCGATCCGGACAGGCCGAGCAGAACGGTGACCCGGCCGGTGCGGAAGCCGACGTTGACGTCGTCGAGTCCGAGGACTCCGCCGCCGAAGTCCTTTGTCACATGGTCGAGTTGGACTGAGTAGATATCGTCGATCTCTCGCTGGAGTTCAGTGGTCATGAGTGCGTCTCCTAGCCGACGTTCTTGCAGGCATCTGCCTGGGTGGCATCGCAGATGTCGCGGATGGAATCGAAGTCTGAGTCCTCGACGGGCTTGTAGCCGTATTCGATCTCCTCAGGTAGGACGCAGTCGTCCTCGGAGGAGCAGATGCCGGCGTCGACCATGGCCGGAACGTTGGCCTTCTCACGCAGGATGGTCGTGATCTGCTTGGCCAGCTCAGGGTCCATAGACTCGTTGTTGACAGCGATCGGGTCCTCGGTGATGGGCTCGGACTCCCACGCGGGCTCCAGGCTGCCGGGCTTGACCTGGTCGGATTCCTCGAGCGTCTTGAGCATGGTGTCGTGGGCGAAGGCCGCATCGCATTCGCCGGAGTCCAGGGACAGCAGCGAGGCGTCATGACCGCCGGTCAGGACCTGTTCCATGTCCTTCTCCATGTCGAGACCTTCATCCATGATCCCCTTCATCGGCACGAGGTAGCCCGAGGTGGAGGCCTTGTCGACGAAGCAGACCTTCTTGCCCTTGAGATCGCTCAGGCCCTTGATGTCCGAGCCCTTCTTGACGTAGGCAAGCGAGGTGTAGGCCGGATCCTTCTTCGGATCGCTCGTCGGAGCAGCCGCGGGCTCCATGTCGATGCCGGAGTCCTTGGCGATGACATAGGCGAACGGACCGAACGAGGCGGCATCGATCTGGCCGGCCCGCATTCCTTCGATCACCGCTGCATAATCGGAGGCATTCTGGAACTCGACCGTCTTGCCGGTCTCCTCCTCGAGCAGTGCGGTGACGTTTTCGAAGGTCGATTCCAACGTGGACGATGACTCGGCGGGGACTGCGGCAAAGGTGATGGTGTCGCCGTCGTCGCCGGAGGAACCGCAAGCGGCGAGCAGCGGGAGTGCGAGCGCTGCGGCCGTGAGTGAGCGGACGGTGCGGGAGCGGAAGCGTGGGAACAGGGCCATGGGCGGCCTGCCTTTCGAGTGGTCGGGGTGATCGCTTGGTTTCATTCTTCGACATCTCGAAACAACATGTCTATACAATTCGATCCTGTTCACTGATCGGACATGACAACTTCATCGGCGGTTGGGGCGAGTGGCTGCGGGTGTGGTGCCCGTCTCAGGCGGAGAGTCGTGCGTCGGTCTCAGTCGGGGAGCCGCCGAGGATGCGGTCCGCGATCCCAAACGACAGAGTCATCCCGATCCCCGAGGTGACCACGGCGACCGTCGTTCGCGCGTCAGGGCGCTCGAGGATCAGGTTCGTCTCGGTGCTGTCGGCATACTGGCCCAGCCACCGTTGGCGAACCACGGGTTCATCGATGCCGAGAATGCTGGTCGCGCGATTAAGCAGCAGATCCCCGACGCGTGCGTCGATGAATGGTTCGGGGCTGAGGTCATAGGCGTGAGAGTCGCCGATAAGCAGTCCGCCGGGGATATCGGTGACCATGAGGTTGGCGATGACGTCGACGAGCTCCGGCTCCCGCTCCGTCAGATCCTCACGCAGTGCCGATGCTCCCGGCATGGCGGCGAACCCGTCGTAGCGGGCCAGCGAGGTGCCCGTGAGCATGGCGAACCCGCTCGGGATCCGTTGCGGTCGCTCGATTAGGGACATTGCCAGGGTGCAGATTCGCACCCCGTGCGCCTCGGCGATCTCCGGGAACAGGGAGGTGAGCTGGTAGCCGGGGCAGACGACGACCTGCTCACCGTGGACATCGCCGCGGTTGGTGGACACGGTGCCGTCGCCCACCTCGGTGACGGTAGTGTTCCACGTGAATTCGACACCCTCTCCAGCCAGCCACTCAGCGAGGGCTGGGGCGGCCTCGCGTGGGTCGACGCGCATATCCAGGGGCAGGTGAGCTCCGCCGATGGCGCCCAGGCTCGGGTTCCCGATGGCCGCCGCCACCTCCTCGGCGCTGAGTATCGTTGCTTGATCCGGACCCCGGTGATCGGCGAACTCCTGGAGGACGCGCAGTTCCGGTTCGGTCATGGCAGGGATGAAGGACCCGGTCTCTGCCGCCCAGATCCCGGTGGCTGCCGCGGCCTCCAGCCAGCCGGCTCGAGATGCCGTCGCCAGATCCTGAGTGTCATCGGCCTGCCCAGTGAAGCAGGCGTGCCCGTAGTTCTGGATCGATGAGCCCACAGGGCGGGCGGAGCGGTCGATGACACGGACGCTGCGGCCCTGACGGTGTGCGCGGAATGCGGTGGCCAGGCCCAGAATTCCGGAACCTACGATGATGAGATCAGTTTTCGACATTCCCCCATCTTGGTCGCTTGTTGTCGTACGATGAACACATGTATGTACAAGTTTGGCGATTGTTCACCTGAACGTGACGTTGCGCTTCTCGGTCGACACTCCCGGTTCATTCGCCCCGAATAGGAAGGAAGAGACGCCGCCGATCGGAGAACACGACGACCTCGAGCAGCGCGGCAGCACGGCAAGCACAGCACCACGGCAGCACAGTTGGAAGCACGTGTCCCCATCCCCGACCCCGACGAGGCCAGCACACATGACTCAGCAGCGCACGCGACAGCAGTACGACGAGATTGCCCACTATCTGCGAACAGCGATTCGCGAGGGGTATTTCCAGCCTGGCGACGAACTGCCCTCGGAAGCGGAACTGACCCGGAAGTTCACCAGCTCCCGCGGCCCGGTTCGACAGGCGATGTCGACACTGCGGACCGAGGGCCTGATCTCTTCGGGACGCGGGCGCCGGACGGTCGTATTGGACAATGTGCCCACACAGTCCTTCGACGACATCATCTCCTTCTCCCAGTGGTGCCACAATGCCGACATCGTCCCAGGCCAGCGCACCCAATGGGTGACCCGCAGGCCCGCCGAGAAGTCGCTGGCCGCAAGTCTGCGGATCCCAGACGGTGACCCGGTCGTCTCCGTCTTCCGGCTCCGCCTCATGGACGATGTGCCCACCATGGTCGAGCGCCTGAACTACCCCCTGGAGTTCGGGCGCCACGTTCTCGCCTTCGACACCGACTCCGGGTCGATCTACCAGGAACTCATCGACCAGGGCGTCGACATCAGCCGAACCTCGCGAACCATCGATGCGATCGGTGCCAACGAGGACGACGCCACACTGCTCGAAGTTCCCGTCGGCACACCCCTGCTGCGAGTCCGACGCCGCGCATTCACCGGCGCGGGCGCGCTGATCGAGTCCTCTGACGACCGCTACCTTCCGTGGAAGGCCAGCTTTACGATGAACTCCACCCGGGGAAACCCCAGCTCGATGGCATTGACGTCGACCAACCTCGGCGACATCTGAGGTTCACCGCTCCGGAGTAGGCTCACAACCAACGCATCGTCAACCAACGCATCGTCTGCTGGTAGGCTCACAACCAACGCATCGTCAACCAACGCATCGTCTGCTGGAAGGAACCGATCATGGCCGAGAACAACCACGACGCCGATTCGCACGAGCACGTGGACCTCCTCGTCATCGGGTGGGGCAAGGGCGGAAAGACCCTGGCCGGGACCATGGCCAGAGCCGGCAAGCGCGTCGCCGTCGTCGAGCAGTCGGATGCCATGATCGGCGGATCCTGCATCAACATCGCCTGCATCCCCACGAAGATCTTGGTCCACGACGCGGAGAACAAACGCGATGACGACGACACTGACGAGTACTTCGCGAAGGCCGTGAAGCGCCGCGACACGTTGACCGGGGCGATGCGGAAGAAGAACTTCTCCATGCTCGACGACCTCGACTCGGTTCTCCTGGTCTCCGGTCGCGCCGAGTTCACCGGCGAACGCGAAGTCCTCGTCACCGGCGGTGACGACACCATGCAGATCACCGCGGACACCGTCGTCGTCAACACCGGCTCGCTCGCGAACATCCCACCGATCGACGGAGCGACGCTCGGCGGTCGCATCTACGACTCGGAGGCCCTGCAGCACGTCTCCCCGTTCCCCAAACGCCTGGTCGTCGTCGGCGGTGGATACATCGGACTCGAGTTCGCATCGATGTTCACTCACTTCGGCTCCCAGGTCACCGTCCTCGACCGCGGCGAGCGTCCGCTGGCCAATGAGGATGCCGACGTCGCCGAGGTGGTCGCTCAGGCTCTGGCCGATGACGGAGTCACGATCATCAACGAAGCATCCGTGACCGCTGTTGCCGATGGAACCGATCAGGCCACCGTGACCTACGAGGTCGGTGGCGAAGAGAAGCAGGTCGACGCCGAGGCTGTCCTCCTGGCCGTTGGCCGTGCGCCAACAACCGAGGGCCTGGGCCTGGGCAAGGCCGGGATCGAGACCGACAAGCGCGGCTTCATCACGGTCGACGAGCACCTGCGCACCTCGGCCGAGGGCGTCTTTGCCGTCGGCGACGTCAATGGCGGACCGATGTTCACCTACATCTCTCTCGACGACAATCGGATCCTCGCCGATCAGCTGCTCGGCGACGGCAAGCGGACGACCGCGGACCGCAGCGCAGTGCCGTACACGATGTTCCTCACCCCGCCCGTGGCACGCGTGGGGCTGAGCGAGGCCGCCGCCCGCGAGCAGGGCTATGACGTCAAGGTCGGAGCGAAGGCGATGGCCGACATCGCTGCAGCACCCAGGGCGAAGATCGAAGGTGACCCGCGCGGCATCGTGAAGTTCGTCGTCGACGGGGCAACGGACCACATCCTCGGCGCCGCACTCGTCCACGTGCACTCGCAGGAGGTCATCAACACCGTGGCCCTGGCGATGCGCCACAACGTCACCGCCACCGAGCTGCGCGACACGATCTACACCCACCCCTCGGCGACGGAGGCACTCAATGAGGTGCTCGGGGTTGTGAAGTAGGGGCGCTGCAACCAGTGGAATACTCCGCTCAGTATCAAGGTTGCTGAATAATGGCACATGCCGCAGATTCCGCCCCGTAGAGAGATTGATAGATGAGCACTTTAGTGATTGTGGGAGCAGGACCAGGGCTCGGCCTCAGCCTTGCTGAGAAGTTCGGCAAGAAGGACTTCAATGTGGCTTTGATCGCCAGGAACCAAGATCGTCTCGACACTCTCCAGGCTTCGTTGACTGACATGAATATCAAGAGCGCGGGCTTTTCTGCTGACGTGACGAACGAACAGCAGATCGCGGATGCGTTCACTCAGGTGCGGGAGACATTCGGCCAGATCGATGTGCTCGTCTACAACGCCGGGGTGATCGCGCCGGTATCTGCCGCGGAGACAACGGCCGATATCGCGAACCAGCACATGCAGGTGAATATCATCGGCGGAATCTCCAGCGCGCAGCAGGTGATTCCCGAGATGATCGAACGGAAGCAGGGAACCATCTTCTTCACCGGTGGTGGAGCTTCAGAGCTGACGGTGACCCCCATCCTGACCACTTTGAGCATCGGCAAGTCCGGACTGCGCAGTTACGCTCATTGCCTTCATGATGAGCTGCAGGATCAGGGCGTCTACGTGGGCATGCTGTCGATTGCCGGAGTGATTGAGGAAGGCACCTATTTCTCAGCCGACAACATCGCGGACGAATACCTTGATATGTACGAGAAGCAGGATGTCGCAGAGCGCTTCTACGTCGATGAATCGGAGGATTCAGACGCAGTCCTCAAAGACACGTACACCAGTGAGGGCCAAGCTTGAGCACTCGGCTCTGCTTCGTCCCTAGCTTGTGACCGTGACCGCTAATAAAGTGGGTTCATGGCGCATCCGCAGACGTTCGATGACGACGACCCGCAGCTGGCCCGCCTGCGTAAGACCGCGCTGAGCCTTCCCGAGGCGCAGGAGAAGGTCTCGCATGGGCGGCCCGCGTTCTTCACGAAGAAGATCTTCGCGCACTTCGGAGGCACGCGGAAGCTCGTCACCGGTGGAATGGAGCAGCATCCGCAAGCCCTGCTCATCTTGCCCGATCCGATGGACGCCGAGGTGCTGATGGAGCGACCCGATGCCTTCGTTCCCATGTACCTGGGTCCCACCGGTTGGATCGGCTTGGAACTCGAGACCCTCGACGAGAATGACCTCAGTGATCTGCTCACCGATTCCTACCGAAATACCGCACCTGCCGGTGTCGTCCGCAAATTGTCCGCGAAGGACTGAAATGCCCGCGAAGGACTAGGCAACCCCTCGTCCGCCAGCTGGGTACTGTGACGCAGCCGGCGAGAGGCCGGATATTCTCGGACACATGAACAACCGCATCGTCATCACCACCGACTACCTCCGCCCGGGCGACACCGTCGACACGATGCTGCGAGATCGCGGCCTCGAACCGGTCTACTCGCCGGCGGGCGGAACTCGCACGGACGAAGAGAAGCTGGCTCTGTTCGAAGGAGCCGTCGGTGCAATCGCTGCGAGTGAACCGGTCGCGCGTGACATGCTCGCGACCTCCCCAATGCTGAAGGTCATCGCCCGGGCAGGGGTGGGCTATGACAACGTCGACATCGATGCGGCGGCCGAGCTCGGCATCCGCGTGTGCAACACACCAGGGGTCAACCACCACGCCGTCGCCGAGCTGGCGCTCGCACTCATGCTCGCCTGCGCTCGCCGACTCAACACCGTGCTGGCTGGAGTGGACGACGGCGGATGGCCACGCGAGGCCGGAACCGAACTGCGGGGCAAGAGTCTCGGCGTCATCGGATACGGACCCAGCGGCAAAGCGATCGCTGCCCTCGGTGTTGCGCTGGGAATGCGAGTCCTCGTCTCCACAGCCCACCCCGACTCCGAGCAGTCATCGGGCATCGAATTCGCCGATTTCGACACGACAATCAAAGCCGCCGACTACCTGTCTCTCCACAGCAGAGCGGGCAAGGGTGACCCGATCATCGACGCCGCGAGCCTCTCTGCGATGAAGAACTCGGCGATCCTCATCAACACTGCACGCGGCTCCCTCGTCGACGAAGCTGCTCTCGTCGAAGCGCTCAAGACAGGCGAGATCGCCGGCGCCGGACTCGACGTTCTGCAACGCGAACCCATGGTCGAGGACAACCCGCTGCGAACGATGAGCAACGTCGTCATCACCTCCCACCTCGCCGGGCAGACGCTGGAGGCACGCGAACGCGCCGGGGTCGCGGCGGCTCAAGCCATCATCGATATCCTCGACGGAAAAACTCCACAGGGCACAGCCGTCTGACTAAGCTCTGGCCGGAACCACCTCGGCGGTCATAGGGTTGGGGCATGTCCCCTTCAGAGCACAGCTCAGCGATTCCGACCCTCGAACTCAACGACGGGGCCAGCATCCCGCAGAGCGGCCTCGGCACCTACGCCATGCACGACGCAGAGGGCGTCGGAGCGATCATCGCCGGCATCGACAACGGCTATCGACTCCTCGATACCGCGGTCAACTATAAGAATGAGCGCGAAGTCGGCCAGGCCGTCATCGACTCCAAGGTGGGCCGGGACGAACTCTTCATCACCAGCAAGGTCCCGGGCCGTCACCACGGCTTCGACGAAACGATCGCCAGCACCGAGGAATCCCTGGCCAGGCTCCAACTCGAGCGCCTCGACCTCCACCTCATCCACTGGCCCAACCCGAGCGTCGGCAAGTACGTCGACACCTGGCGCGGCCTCATCGAACTGCGCGAACGCGGACTGGTGACCTCGATCGGAGTCTCGAACTTCACCGAGGCGATGCTCCAGGAACTCATCGACGAAACCGGCGTGACCCCGGCGGTCAACCAGATCGAACTCCACCCCTACTTCCCGCAGAGCAAGCTCATCGAATTCCACAGATCGATCGGCGTCCAGACCGAATCCTGGTCACCGCTGTACCGCGACCAGGGTCTGTTCGACGAAGCCCCCATCGCCGAGGCTGCGGCTGCCCACGGAGTTCAGCCGGCTCAGGTGGTCCTGCGCTGGCACCTCGAGGTCGGCAGCCTGCCGATCCCGAAGTCGGCGAATCCTGAGAGGCAGCGGCTCAACGCCGATATCTTCGGCTTCAGCCTCACCTCCGCCGAGGTGGATGCCATCTCCGGTCTTGAGCGCGGTCGGATGAAGGGCCGGGACCCCCTGACCCACGAAGAGATGTGACCGGTGCTGCCGCTAGTGCGACTGTGCCGCTGAGAACACTTCGTTGAGTCCCATTCGGCTCGGGGTCGGTAGTGACCTGGCGGTCGGGGAATCCTGTGTCTCGAATGACTGGAGCAGGTAGGCGATGAGTCGTCGCGAGAGGTCGCGTGCATGCTCGGGTGGAGCCTCGCTGACGCCGCCGTTGGCGAGGAAG
The DNA here is from genome assembly GCF_900169065.1 of Brevibacterium aurantiacum. Lineage (GTDB taxonomy): Bacteria > Actinomycetota > Actinomycetes > Actinomycetales > Brevibacteriaceae > Brevibacterium > Brevibacterium aurantiacum. The sequence continues at coordinate 64,729 of NZ_FXZB01000019.1, forward strand.
ATCAGCATGAGGTCGCTGGGGTCGAAGTCGGGTCGGAGTTTGCCTGACTTCTGAGCACGTTCCACCAGGTCTGCGAAGACGGCTTCCGCATGCATGCGCTTCTCATCGATTCCTTGGCCCTCAGCAAATGCCGAGAGGAACGCCTCGGTGAACCCACGGTCCTCGATTTGCATCCGGCCGAGAGCTTCGACGAACGAGCAGAATCCGCGCCACGGGTCAGGGTCGGCCGCAGCCTTGGCGAAGACCGCTTCGCAATGAGTGAGTTGGGTGGCGAACACCTCGGTGATCAGGGACCGGCGGTCAGGGAAGCGTCGGAACAGGGTTGCCGCGCCCACTCCTGCTCGGCGGGCAATCGCCGTCATGGGCACATCGATACCGCGTTCGGCGAAGAGCTCCCGCGCCACCGTGAGAATGCGCGCCCTGTTGTCCGCGGCATCCGCACGCAGCTTCTGCGCGGGCACTTGAGTTTCGATCTGAGTCGTCTCGGCCATTTCTTCTCTCACTTCCGGAAAAACGGAATGCGGCGATGGGATCACTGCTTAATCTACATGTAAGTGGAAACCACCTTCCATATATTGTGGAGAGTTGACGAGCGCCGAACGGCGCAGAGAAGAGACGCAGACATGAAGATTCTGATGTTCGGCCGCGGAGTCATTTCGACACTGTACGGATGGGCCCTGGAGAAGGCAGGGAACGAGGTCGACTTCTATGTCCGCCCCGGACGTGCCGCCGACTTCGGCTCCTCGGTCGACGTGGACATCAGGGACGGCCGTGCCTCTAGTAAAGGGAAGCCGGTTCAGGAGAATTGGCCCATCACGCTGCGAGAGGACCTCGAACCGGACCACGACTACGACCTCATCATCGTCAGCGTCAACCACGACCAGCTGGACAGCGCAGTCGACTTCCTCCAACCCCGAGTTGGCGGGGCCACAATCCTCATCTTCAACAACGTCTGGGCCGACCCTGCCGCTGCCATCTCGCGGCTGCCCCGTGAGCAGGTCACGTGGGGATTCCCTGGTGGCGGAGGTGGCTTTGACGTCAGCACCCTGCACGGTGGAATCGTCAGAAGCATCTTCCTCGGCGATATCGACGGGTCGAGCCGCACCGACCGGCACCGCGTCGTCCGTGAACTCTTCACGGACGCCGAATTCTCAATCTCCGACATCGCAGACTTCCGCAGCTGGCTCTGGTTCCACTTCATCCTCGACGCCGGAATCATGGTCGGATGGCTGCGGATGGGAAGCTTCGACGCACTCGTCCGATCGCGCCCCGCACTGAAAGAAGTCGTCCGTCTCATCCGAGAGATGATCCCCGTCCTCACAGCGAAAGGCGGGACCTCACGGTTCGGCGCAGCAGCAGCAAGATTCATCCCCGCCAGCGTCATCGGTTTCGCTATGCAGAAGCTGCTGACCGGCGACAACCTGTTCACTTTCATCATGACCCAGGCCCAGAACACCGGACACAACAACTACAAGGCGCAGGCAGATTACCCTCGCGATGTCCTCGCCGACGCCCGTCGCCTCGGAGTCGCGGTTCCTCGACTGGAAGCCAACGAGCCGGCGTTCCGGTGATTTCCAGCAAATCCGCCATCGCCGAGGTGAGCCCGCCGATTGTGTGAGAATGTTCCCTGTGAGCTCGGAGCCGGAGGACCTGCATGCGCCGCAGTACCAGCGTGGCCTGAGGCACCAGCGTTCTCTGCGGGGAATCGCGGCCGCTGTCTTCGCCACGTTCGTGGCACTGGCCTCCCACATGATCGGCGGCGGCGCGCTGCCTTCAACCATGGGCGTCGTGGTGCCCTTGGTACTGTCGATGCTGGTCTGCGTTCTGCTCGCCGGTCGCAGACTTTCCTTGCCCAGACTGTCCCTGTCTGTGCTGGTCAGCCAGTCGCTCTTCCACCTGCTCTTCTCAGTCTTGGCTCCGATGACTGGGAGCCACAGTCCTGCGAACGCACTTGAGCGACATGCGATGCACCACTCGGGCCCGGAGACTATGCCCGGCTCCATTTCGCACACCATGTCCGGATCCGGCTCCGCGTCAGACGCCGGAGCCAGCATGCATACGCACGCGTCACCGGGAATGCTGCTGGCGCACCTGATCGCCGCCGTGCTTACTATCGCCATGATCTACTGGTCGGAAGCGCTGCCGGCGAAGATCGGCAGTTTCCTCCGACTCGTCATCCACGCGCTCCTGCCCACTGCGGTTCGACCGATGCCGGTTCCGAACGGACCGAAGCCCCACCTCGGCGTCGTCGAACTTCTCCCTCTCCACCTTGGCGTTCTCCGCTCTCCTGTCCTCACCAGAGGACCACCCGTGGAAGCTTTCTGACCCCACCATCTTTGACCTCAGCGTCCGCGGGAATCCGCTGGCGCGCGCTCGCCTGACCAAATTTCAGGTCCGCCGAGCGCTCTTCACAGAAAGCTTCACCATGACCACACCTTTGTCATCCCTGCCCGAAAATCGGCAGGGCCATCCGCGACCGCGCGGCACCAGTTGGCTCGGCCAACTCCTGCGCCGGCTCCACTTCTATGCCGGCATCTTCGTCGGTCCCTTCATCCTCATCGCCGCACTCAGCGGCGCCCTGTACGCGATCAGCCCGCAGATCGAAAAAGTCGTCTACGCGGATGAACTGACCACCTCGGCGACGGGCCTCGCCCTGCCGCTGGCCGACCAGGTCACGGCCGCCACGACCTACACCGGGGGAGCGGAGAGCATCAGCGCGGTGCGCCCGGCACCGAAACCCGGCGCCACGACCCGGGTGATGTTCGATGACCCGAACCTGGGCGAGAGCGAATCCCGGGCGATCTTCATCGACCCCACCACCGCCGAGGTGAAGGGGGACCTGACCGTGTACGGAACCTCGGGATCCCTGCCCTTGCGAACCTGGGTCGATCAGCTGCACGGCAGCCTCCACCTCGGCAATTTCGGGCGGTACTACAGCGAAATCGCCGCGTCTTGGCTGGGCATCATCGCGGTCGCCGGACTGTGCCTGTGGGTAATGCGCGCCCGGCGGGCAAGGAAGGCCACTGCGCTGCTGCGGCCGTCGATGAAGCACAAGGGGCTGCGCCGCACATTCTCCTGGCACGCCTCGGTGGGGGTGTGGGCCGCGATCGGGATGCTGTTCCTGTCAGCAACCGGCATCACCTGGTCCCAGCTAGGCGGAGACAATGTGACGAAGCTGCGAGCGGCACTGGATTGGTCGACGCCAGCGGTCTCGACGGAACTGGGTGGAGGCTCCGCCGAGTCCGGCGGTGGTTCGGCGGGGGAGTCGGACGTCGGCGGTCACGCTGGACATGAGGGGCACACCGGGCACGAAGGCCACGCGGGTCATGGTGGCACGGATGCGTCGGATACTTCCGGAGTCGATCCCGCGGACTTCGACATGACCCTGGCTATGGCACGCGACATCAACGTCAACACTGGCCTCGTTGAGATCCTGCCGCCGGCCGATGATGATTCGGCCTGGGTGGTCCAGGAGATCCAGCGCAGCTTCCCCACGGAGATCGATGCCCTGGCGATCGATGCCGAGACCATGGAGATCACCGATCGTGTCGACTTCTCCGACTACGGGTTTGCCTCGAAGCTGGCGCGGTGGGGCGTCGACCTGCACATGGGAACGATGTTCGGTCTGGCCAGCCAGATCGTGCTCGTCGGCCTAGCAATTGGGATCGCGTCGATGGTCGTGTGGGGCTATGTGATGTGGTGGCAGCGCCGACCGAAGCACGATCCGAGCCGGAACTTCGGCGTCACGCCTGTTCGTGGTGCGCTGGCCAACGCACATTGGTGGTCGGTGGCTGCGGTTGTGCTTTCGGCTGTGGCGATCGGGGTATTCCTGCCGATGGTGGGGATCAGTGTGCTGGGATTCCTTGTTGTTGATGGGGTGCTGGCTCTATGGGCGAGGGGGCGGCAGGCGAGGTAGTACACTCCTTGCCGGGAACACCACCCGGCAACTCCACGAGATTCTCCGCGATCCCGGCAAGATACCGCGTCCCGAGAGGCGTGAGCGAGAGGTCCTTCCGTTTCGCTCCCGTCCTCGGGGCGCTGGTATCGGCACTGGCCAGGAGCCCAGAATCCTGCAGCCGTTTGAGGGTCCTGTAAAGACCGCGCTCGGTCACGTGCCAGCCGGTGGCAGCGGTGACTTTCTCAGCAATGGCGGCGACTCCGATCGGCTGATGCTCGGCGACGATGGTCAGTGTGACCGGTGTGAGCATTGACTTCTTGTAGGTCTCGACCCAGCTGTCGACCTTATGGCTCAGCCACTCTTCGCTTTCAGTGAGCGGCTCTGTCGCGTCGTCATGCTGTGATGCCACCTCAGTCCTCCCAGCCGCGGCCGAGCACCGAACCGAGGAGGTGAATGAGCAGACCGATGCCCCAGACCGCGCTCATCACCAAGGTTGCTCCGAACCAGGAGGACCCGAGGAGTGAGTGCGCCACTGCTTGAACATCGTTGTCGCTGCCGGCGACGACTGCACGGACGACGGCGTGGGCGTTGAAGGATGTCGTCACTGCGACATAGGCGATGACATGGGCGATCACGAGTCCGAAGCGCACATGCAGCAGCTTCCGACGGTTGATCACGATCCATACCGCAATGCCGACGGCGACGACCGCGGTGAGGGCCCCAGCGAGGATTGTCACTGCACCGCCGGTCAGTGCGACGACGAACTGGATGATGATCATGGCGGCTATGAGCGTCAGGGCATAGGGCAGTAGGAGGGAACGGGCATTGGCTGTCTGTGGTGCCTGTGCTGTTGTGTCCATAATGGTACTGTACCAGTGGTTCAGTACCAAAGTGAAGAGCTGCGGAATAACTTCCGAGGTCGACTACTGGCGTACTCTGAGAACATGCCCCGCCACCTGCTCACGAGCACCCCTCCGGAGCCGCACCGGCCCGAATCCGAAATTCCCGTCGACTCGGCTCAGCCCACGAAGCAGCGCGGACCCATTCCCGCCCGCCGCTCTCTCATCGCACTCTTCGCCGTCCTTTTGGTCGCGTGGGTGGCCATCGCGGGAGTCGGTGGCCCCTACTTCGGCAAGATCTCCGAGGTCGCCACGAACGACCGGTCCTCCTTCCTGCCTGAATCGGCCGAGTCCACGAAGGCTCAGGCGCTCATCGACCAGTTCAGTGACCTCGACTATGTCCCGGCTATCGTCGTACTCGAAGACAAGGACGGGCTGAGCAAGGACAGTACGACTGAGCTCGAAGACCTGGCCGAGAGACTCGACGACGAAGGGCTGTTGGCAGCCGCCGCCTCGCCTGTCATCCCCTCCGCGGACGGTGAAGCGCTCGAGCTCATCCTCCCGGTCTCCACCGACACCACCGGCGATGACGTGGAGCAGATCCGCTCGATCATCGCCGGGACCTTCCCGATTGCCACCGCCGCCGATAGTCCCACCGGCGACGTCGACTCAGTGCCCACCTCGGCGGACGTGTATGTCACCGGTCCCGGTGGATTCTCTGCGGACCTGACCTCGGCGTTCGCGGGGATCGACGGCATTCTCCTGCTCGTCGCACTCATCGCGGTCTTCGTCATCCTCATCATCGTCTACCGTTCGCCTCTGCTGCCGGTCATCGTTCTGTTCACCTCGGTGGCGGCGCTCTCGGCCTCGATCTTCGTCATCTGGCACCTCGCGGATGCGGGAATCCTGCTCATCAACGGCCAAGTTCAGGGCATTCTGTTCATCCTGGTCGTCGGCGCCACCACTGACTACTCCCTCCTTGTGGTCGCCCGCTTCCGTGATGCGCTGCTGACCGAACGGGATCGAGTCAGAGCCGGACTGGCTGCGTTCAAGGGCGTCGTCGAGCCGATCGCGGCCTCTGGTGGGACCGTGATCGCCGGTCTTCTGGTTCTGCTGCTGACCGACCTGGCCTCGACTCGTGCGCTCGGCCCGGTGGCGGCGATCGGCATTCTGGTGGCGATGCTCGCGGCGCTGACATTCCTGCCCGCGGCTCTGATGGTCATCGGCCGGGCCGTGTTCTGGCCCTTCCGCCCGCAGGTGCGCACAACCAGCTCCGCACCAGCGAAGAAAGGTCTGTGGACTCGCATCGCCGAGGTGGTCGCTAAGCGTCCGCGCATAATCTGGATCGGTCTCGTCGTCCTCCTTGCCCTCCCGCTCATCGCGTTCCCCCAGTTCAAGGCCTCGGGCATCGCGCAGAGCGACTTCGTCCTCGGCGACTCCGAGGCCCGTGATGGCCAAGATGTGCTGTCCGAGCATTTCCCGGGCGGATCCGGCTCACCCACACAGATCGTGGTGGCGAAAGACCAGCTCGAGGATGCGGCGAAGGCGGTCGGCAGCCTCGGCGGGGTCGAATCGATGACCGTCGTCGCCGAAGAGTCACCCAGCGGGACGATCGCCATCGACGATGACGGGCAGCTGCAGGCACCGCAAGGTCAAGCACCGCAGGGCCAGGGCGCACCCGACTCGACCTCGACGCCTCCACCTTCACCCCCGGCACCTGCCGAGGTCGACGGTCAGGTTCTCCTCGAAGCGACACTGACCGACCCCGCGGACTCCCTGGCCGCAGAGTCCACGGTCACCGACATCCGCGACGCTGTCCACAAGGTCGACTCCGAGACCCTGGTGGGCGGGGAGACCGCGGTCGACCTGGACACGAACACCACCGCCGAGGCGGACCGGACCCTGGCGATTCCACTCATCCTCATCGTCATCACCATCGTCCTCATCCTCCTGCTGCGCTCTCTCGTGGCCCCGCTGCTGCTCGTGGCGCTGACGGTTCTCTCCTTCGGCACCGCTTTGGGTGTCTCCGCGCTGGTGTTCAACCACCTCATCGGCTTCCCCGGTGCCGATCCGTCGGTGCCGCTCTACGCATTCGTCTTCCTCGTCGCGTTGGGCATCGACTACAACATCTTCCTCATGTCCCGTGTCCGCGAGGAGTCGCTGCGCGTAGGCACCCGCAAGGGAGTACTGGAAGGGCTTGTGGCTACGGGCGGGGTCATCACCTCGGCGGGGATCGTGCTCGCCGCGACCTTCGCAGCGCTCGCCGTCATCCCGGTCATGTTCCTGTTCCAACTGGCGTTCATCGTCACCTTCGGCGTCCTCCTCGACGCGATCCTGGTGCGCTCGCTCGTCGTTCCAGCCCTCGTCCACGACATCGGACGAAACGTATGGTGGCCATGGCGGAAGCGGATCCCACTCGACTGATGATTGACCACTCGCGAATTGAGGCGGACAGAGCTCACGCCGCAACCGCGGAAAGCCGCGTGGAGGATTTGCCCGCAGACTGTCCGTGAGGAGAAGAGGAACCCGAAATGGCAAGCACGGAGAGCAAGGCCGACGTAGTCCGCTCGCTGAGCGCAGATCTCGCCGAAGAGCAGCAATCGCTTCGCCGAGTGCTCGCCAGCATCACAGAAGCCGAATGGTCGCGCCCCACCCCGGCGAAGAACTGGACGATCCAGGACCAGATCGCCCATCTCGCCCACTTCGACTTCGTCACCCGCCTGGCAATTTCCCAACCGGAGCGGTTCATCGACGTCCGGGGTACGATGACGGACCTCCAGACATACGTCGACCACATCGGGCCGGCGAACCTCGCGCGGACCAGCGAGGACATGCGCAGATGGTGGGCGCAGGAATCAGAGAAGCTTCACGAAGCGATCTCTGCGGCAGACCCGAATGTTCGAGTGCCATGGTTCGGACCGGCGATGAGCCTGCCGTCGAAGATCACGGCGCGGATCATGGAGACCTGGGCCCACGGCCAGGATGTTCGAGACGCACTCGAAGTCATCGCAGAGCCGTCACCACGCCTTCCCCACGTCGCACGCATCGGTGCGCTGACATTTCCGAACAGCTTCACGGCGCGAGGCCTGGACGTTCCGGATCAACCCGTCCGGGTCGTGCTCGACACCCCAGACGGGCACGAATGGACAGCAGGGCCGGAGGACGCCGAGGATGTGGTGTCCGGTCCGATCGAAGACTTCTGCGTCGTCGTCACCCAGCGGCGGCACATCGCTGACACGTCCCTGCAAACCGTCGGTGCGACGGCAGCACAGTGGATGGAGATCGCGCAGGCATTCGCCGGTCCAGCGGGCGAGGGGCGCAGACCGGGACAGTTTGCCAGGCGTGATCCACTACCGGCTGAGGATTGCGACCAAGCCAGGCCGTGACCGCCTTTGGCGGAGCCGAACTCTCACGGTTCATGCCACCCAGCCCCCACTGGATTTCCCCGCACAATGTGGAAGACTGACGGTGTCTGAGCTGGGACGCACCGCCTCGGCGGGTGTCTGATCGTGAATGCGAAAGTGGGACCGCCATGAGCAATGTGGAGACGAAACCCGACGAGGTCGTGTGCAAGACCGGCGGACTGCCCGGGCCCGACTGCGCGCAGGAGGGCCGAGCCCCGGTTGAGATCCTCACCGCACGCGACGTCCCACTGGGCGGACCACGTGCCATGGGCGTGCGCCGGACCCTGCCGCAGCGCCAACGCTCCCTCATCGGACCCTGGTGCTTCGTCGACCACTACGGCCCCGACGACGTCTCGACCTCCGGCGGTATGGACGTCGCCCCGCACCCGCACACCGGCCTGCAGACCGTGAGCTGGCTCTTCGAAGGCGCCATCGAACACATCGACTCCGGCGGCAACCAAGGTATGGTCCTGCCCGGCGAGGTCAACCTCATGACGTCTGGTCGCGGCATCTGCCACTCCGAGGTCTCGACCGAGGACACCACAGCCCTGCACGGCGTCCAACTCTGGTTGGCGCTGCCCGATTCGGTGCGCAATCGAGAGGGCAGGGACTTCGAGCACTTCGCTCCCGAGGTCACGCCCTTCGACGGCGGCGAGATGCTCGTCTTCCTCGGCGAGCTGTGGGGAACGCGCTCGCCCGTTGCCACCTATTCCCCGCTCATGGGCGCCGAGGTGCGCCTGCGTCCCGGTGCCACCATCGACCTGCCGATCAACGCGGAGTTCGAATACGGGGTCCTCGTCGACTCCGGCGACATCACCGTCGAAGACGTCGAACTGCCGACGAATGCCCTCGGCTACACCGGTGTGGGCCTGTCCGTAGTGCGCATCAGCAACCGGGCCGAGACCGACGCCCGCCTCGTCATCATCGGCGGTGAACCCTTCAACGAAGAGATCCTCATGTGGTGGAACTTCATCGGCCGCACCCACGAGGAGATCGCCCAGTACCGCGAAGAATGGCAGGCCGAGGGCGATCGTTTCGGCGCCGTCGAGGGCTATGTCGGCAAGGGAGGCCCCGGTGAGAACGCCGATGGCCTGTCCAGGCTGCCCGCGCCGAGGTTGCCCGACGTTCGCATCAAAGCGCGCAAGAATCCGCCCCCGCACGTCCAATCCTGACCCAGCACCCACCCGAACAAGGAGACGAAATAATGAGCGAAGCGCTGACTGACAAAACCGGCGAGACCGTCACCGTCGAACTCGACGAGGCCCGCGGTGCCTACGTCATCCGGGACGCCGCCGGTACGGATGCCGGCCGCGCCTTCTTCCTCACCGCCCCCGACGGGGAACGGATCTTCCACCACACCGAGGTCGACGAGGCATTCGGTGGACGCGGACTCTCGAAGGTGCTGGTGGCACAGTCGCTCAAAGCCAGCCGTGAGCAGGGCGTGACAGTGGTGCCGGTGTGCCCACTGTTCGTACGGAAACTGAGTGAAGCCGGCGATGAATACCTTGCCCAAGGCGGAAAGTTCCGTCGGGCCACCGGCGCAGACATCGATTTCGTCAAGCGGGAGGCCTGAGAGTTGTCCGGAGTCAACGTCAATCGTCCCTACATCGACAAGGTCCACCCCGAGGTCTACAAGGCCATGATCCAAGCCGCGGCAGCGTCCCGGAAGGTCGCACGTGCGGAGGGTCTCAGCGATGGGCTTCTCGAACTGGTCAATGTGCGGGTCTCCCAGATCAACGGCTGCCGCACCTGCCTGAGCATCCACGCCCCGGCAGCCCGGAAGGCAGGTGTCGAGGAGCTCAAACTTGACCTGTTGCCGACCTGGCGTGAGGCTGAGGTCTTCGACGGTCAGGAACGTGCCGCACTGCTCTTGGCCGAAACGCTGACGGTCATCGACAAGGCGGCCGATCGCAATGAGATCGCCATCGAAGCCGGCGAGTACCTCTCCGCCGAACAGATCTCGGCCGTCGAATGGACGGTGACGCTGATCAACGCCTTCAACCGAATTTCGATCGCCAGCAACCACCCGGTCGCCCGCCCTCGCAACGCGGACAGCTGAGCACAGAGCACTGAACGCGGCGGTCATCTAGGTGGCCGCCGCGTTTCTCATCGAAAGGACCACGCTGTGAGCAACCGAGTCGATTTCCGCTCCGATACCGTCACCACACCCAGTGCCGGAATGCGCAGGGCCATGGCCGACGCCGAGGTGGGCGACGCCGTCTACGACGAAGATCCGACGACCAATCGGCTCGAGTCGATGGCTGCCGAAATTCTGGGCAAAGAGGCAGGCCTCTTCTTCCCCTCGGCAACGCAGGCCAACCTCGCCGGGATCATGGCACACTGCGGGCGCGGTGACGAATACATCGTCGGCCAGACAGCACACGCCTACCGCGACGAAGGTGGGGGAGCGGCAGTGCTGGGATCGGTCCAACCGCAGCCGTTGCCCAACGAGCCCGATGGGATCATCGATCTCGATGCGATCACCTCGGCGATCAAACCCGATGATTTCCACAATCCGATCACCCGGCTGCTGACGCTGGAGAACACCTTCAACGGGCTGCCGCTGCCTGCCGACTACATCGAGGGTGCGACAGAGCTGGCGCGCAGCCACGGTCTGGCGACGCACCTCGACGGGGCACGGGTCATGAACGCAGCCGTTGCCACCGGCGCTGATCCTTCGGCGATCGCTGACCGGTTCGACTCGGTCTCGCTGTGCCTGTCGAAGGGCCTCGGCGCCCCTGTGGGTGCGCTGCTCGTCGGGTCGAAGGAACTGGTCGGGCGGGCCAAGCGCATCCGCAAGACTCTGGGCGGGGGCATGCGCCAGACTGGAGTCCTCGCCGCGGCCGGCATCTTTGCGCTCGAGCGCAATGTGGACCGCATGCGTGAAGACCACGACCGGGCGAAACGACTGGCTGAGATCTTCGCGGACTTCCCCGAGCTGGGGGCAGGCGAGGCACGCACGAACATGGTCTTCCTGTCCCCGGACGGCGTCGATATGGACGCCTTCTCCACTTTCTTCGCCGACCGTGACATCATCACCGGCAGTGCACACGGGAAGCTGCGCTGGGTCACGCACCTGGATATTGACGACGAGGCGATTGAGCGTGTCCGGCGGGCGTGCAAGGAGTTCTTCGGGCGCTGATCTCAGCGGTCAGAGCGCGGGCGCTTCAGCCTGTCTGCGGACCGTCATAGACGCGACGGCTGAACACGATGACCAGTGTCAGGGTGAGCGCTACGATGCCGGAGATCGCGAACAGCAGCGTCCAGCGATTGTCCTCGCCTAGGGATCCGCCGATTGCAGTGCCCAGTGCGCTGCCGGCGAAGAGGAATCCGGCGAAGAGTGACACCACGGTTCCGCGTGCCTGCGGCAGGACCCCGGTGGCCCAGGTCTGCAGCGAGGAATGCTGGAAGGACCAGGTCGTTCCCAGCAGAAGCGCTGCGATGATGACTGTCAGCGTCGACAGATGGATGGTGAGGAGCCCGAAGGCGATCACTGTGGCGGTACCGCCGATGGCGATGAGCCGCGGCATGCTCAGACGGTGGCTGAGGGCCTTGACCATGCGGGTGGTGATGATGACGCCGACCCCGTAAGCAGCGGTGGCAAGGCCGGCGATGGCCGCGCCGATGCCCTGTGACTGCAGGGCCGGTGCGAGCAGTGTCAGCACGCCGAGGACCACAGCACCTTCGACGAAAGCCAAGGTGATGACGATGAGAACCCACCGATGAGTAATCGCGGCTCGGATGGTCGCGAGGACTCCGCCCTGTTCTTCCCGTGGTGGTTCCGGCAGTCGGCGAAGTCCGAAGGCGCAGACGATAGCGAGGACAGCGGGGATGGCGAAGACGATTCGCCAGTCGGCGAAGTGCGCTAGTACTCCGGCCAACGCTGTGGCACTGGCGGTTCCGACGGCGATCGCTGCCATGAGATCGGTCAATGCGGGCTGCCGATGCGCCTCGGCGACTGTGTCCCCGACATAGGTCATCGAGGTGGGGACGACGGCTCCGTAGAATGCACCTGACAGGGCTCGGGCAATGACGAGGATCGTCAGATTCGGGGCAAAGGTCGCGACCATTCCCGCCACGGCTGCGGCAAGAAGTGTTGCCTTCATCAGCCGGACGCGCCCGAGGCGGTCGGAGAGCACTCCCCACACCGGCTGACTGATGCCGTACGCCAGGAAGTAGGCACTGGCGATCGTCAGCGCCTCGGCGAGAGTCGCACCGAGGTCGTGGGCGACGAGCACGACGAGGGGGCTGATGGCGAAACGATCGAAGCTGCTGACGAACGCCGCCACGGAGACGGGAAACGGGGGACGCGTCGGACCATGTGGAACAGCGGCAGCACTCACGATGGATCACTGTACTCCGGGCAGAGGAGGCCGTCGGGACTGCTCGCGTGGCGAGAAACAGCGCGAGAGCCTGCTGGTTACTGCAGGACTGCCAGCAGGTCGGCCTGGATCAGGGCACCGCGATCCAGTTGGGCCGCCATCACCTGACGAGCCGGCCGACTCTGAGGATCGGGGAACATTGCCTCCCATTCCTCGTTCAACGCAGCCCGATCACGGTAGTCGACGAGGTGGACGGTGAGTTTGAGGATGTCGTCGGTGCTGCCACCGGCCATGTCCATGACGCCGCGGACCTGGGTGAAGACATTGGCCACCTGAGCGGCCAGGTCGCTTGGCAGGTCCCCGGTCTCGGGATCTTTGCCGGTGAGCACGCCGGAGGCGAGGAACGGACCGATGCGGCTGGCGGCGGGTATCGGATTCTCGTGACTGATTCCAGGCGGATTGATGCTGACGCGTTGGGGCATTCCGTCGTTTTCTTTCCTGTTGTGCCGTCGGCCGTGATGGTTGCGGCAAAATACTGGATGGTCGGGCGAGGGATTCGGTTCAGTTGATGATCTCGGCAGTCTTGTCCTGGGCAAGCTTGGCGAGGTTGTCGCGCCAGGTCTGGAGTTCCTCTGGGGTCAGTCGCTTCCAATCGGTGACCTCACGAAGAATTCGCAAGGGTGCAGTGCTTCGGTAGGAGCGGGTGGGGTTTCCCGGGAACTTCTTGTCGGTGACGTTGGGGTCGTTCTCAAACTCCCCGGTCGGCTCAACCTCGTAGACATGAGGGGTCTCATTGAGGGCGACGAGCTCCGCGGCGAGTCCGGCGCCATCGGGCAGGGCAGTGAAATAGATGTGGTTCATGACGACCTCGGGGTGGTAGTTCGAATTGAACCCCGCTGTCAGGAGATCACCGGCCTCCAGCTGCGCCTTGGTGCCATGGAAGAACGGTCCATTGTCGAGTGCGTCAGTCATGGGTCGAATATACAGACGGAATCTGCCAACGGAGCCCAGGCCCAAACGATAGAATGAACTCAAGCAGGCATCTCCGACATTGCTGCAGGGTGGCTTCCCGGGTACTGAGACCAGACCGTGGGAATCTCACAAATCGGCCATACTCACCTGAGCGAACGACGTCCGTGCGAACGACGCCAGTGCCGTCGTCGACGAACACACGTGAAGGAGCCCCACCCCGCCTATGTCCGCCGAGATCACACCGCAGACGAAGGGCGCCACCACCTCGGCGCCGGCAACATTGACCGGACGACTGCGGCTGATTGGACCGGGCATCGTCCTGGCCCTGGCCAGCGTCGGAGCCTCGGACATGATCACGACGATGAATTCCGGGGCCGAGTACGGGCTCGCACTCATCTGGGTCTTCACCGTCGGCATCATCCTCAAGTTCGTGCTCTCCGAAGCGGTCTCCCGGCTCCAGATGAGCGGTGACCGCTCTCTGCTGTCGCACCTGACCTCATTCGGCGGTCGACTCTTTCCGACGTTGTTTCTCATCGCCGAACTGCTCGTCGGCCTCTTCTTCGGCGCCGGGGTCATCGCCGTGACGACGAACATTCTGCAGGCGCTCTTCCCCGTCCTGCCGTTCTGGCCGACCGCTGTCGTCGTCCTGCTCTCGGCTGCGATCCTCGTCGGCATCGGACGCTATGGGCTGGTGGAGAAGGCGATGATCGGGTTCGGCGTCATCATGTTCTTCGGCATCCTCGCCCTCGCGATCTCCGTGTTCCAAGGGCAGGAAGCGCAAGCCGTGGCCGTCGAGACCATCGCCCCGACCTTCCCGAACGGGTCGATCATCACCGTCATGTCACTCATCGGCGGCGTCGGCGGGGCCACTGGAATACTGGCCTACTCATTCTGGATCCGCGAGAAGTCCTGGCGCGACGCCGAATGGAAGCCCGTCGTGCGCATCGATCTCTTCATCAGCTACGCGCTGGTGTTCGTCTTCGCCGTGGGCATGAGTGCCGTTGGCGCCTTCATCCTCTATGGCCAGGGCTTCACCATCGCGGACAACGACTCGCTGTTCGCCATCGCCGACAGCCTGGTCTCACGCATCGGCGAAGTAGGACGAATCCTCTTCCTCATCAGCTTCCTCGCCGTCGTCTACACCAGCGTGCTCGGCGGATTCTCCGGCATCGCCTACGTCACTGCCGACTGCATACGGGTGCTGCGACGCTACCCGCACCAGGACAAGCTCGAACACGAGATGTCGGCGAAGTCCGTCGAATTCCGCGCAGCAATCGTCTACCTCTCCATCGCGACTCTGGTCATCATGGGCCTGGGCAAACCGGTCACCCTGGTCCTCATCTACGCCGCGATCAGCGCCTTCATCCTGCCCGTGCTCGCGATCGCGCTCCTCGTCATCCTCAACCGTTCATCGGTGCCGGCGGCGCTGCGGAACAAGGGGGTGTCGAATGTGCTGCTGACGATCTGCTTCCTGCTGTTCGGCTTCCTCGCCGTCCTCCAGGTCAAGGAGTCGGTGATGGGGCTACTGGGCTGAGGCGAGGCTGGGAAACCCAACCCGACAATTGGCGGGTGAAGGATCGGTAATCGCGTTGTCGTGGCGGTAGCGGCACCGAGTCGGAGTCTGCATACTTAGAGACATGACACGACGACGGTCACGATTCGACGCGGAACTTGCCGCGAGTCTGTCCGTCGTCGGTGGGGTCTTCCCGCCGACCATCACCCCGTCTCTCATCGATTTCATGCGCATCTCCTATGCGTCCGAGCCTCTCGCGGAGACTCTCAAGGGGCGCAGTGTCGAACATTCAGAACATCAGGTGATCGGACACCATGGCGAGGCGATCACCGTGTCGGTCTTCAGGCGCGCGGGTGACACGGGGCGCCGCCCCACGATCGTCTACGCCCATTCCGGTGGACTGATGTTCGGTGACCGCTTCAGCGCACTCGGACTCAACCTCGACTGGGTCGAGCGCATCGGGGCCATCCTCATCAGTCCCGAATACCGCCTCGCCCCCGAATTCCAGGATCCCTACGCCCGTGAGGACATGTACGCCAGCCTGGAGTGGACGGCTGAGAATGCCGAGCGTCTCGGGGTTGACCTCGACCGACTCATCGTCGCCGGCGCCAGTGCCGGTGGGGGACTGGCCGCAGGGATGGCGCTCGCCGCCCGCGACCGCGGGGGTCCGAAGCTGCGCGGTCAGCTGCTCATCTACCCGATGCTCGATGATCGCGGGATCACCGCCTCGACCAACCAATTCGACGGCATCGGTGTCTGGGACCGGGTGAGCAACGAGACCGGCTGGCAGGCGATGCTCGGCGATGACTATCGCACAGAAGCCGTCTTGCCCTACATCGCGCCCTCACGCGCCCACGATCTCTCCGACCTGCCGCCGGCCTACATTGACGTCGGTTCGGCAGAGATCTTCCGCGACGAAGCCGTTGCCTACGCCTCGGCGCTGTGGAACGACGGCAGTGAGGCGGAGCTGCACGTCTGGCCCGGAGGCTTCCACGCCTTCGACATCTTCGCCGCCCATACACACCTTGCGCAAGGAATGATCAGTACCCGAATGGCCTGGATCGAGAAGGTCCTGGCCGACTGACCGAAAGGCACAACCATGTCCCAGAACCGAGCTGTCAATGATGCCGTTGCTCGTGTGGCCTCAGAGAAGGTCGAGAGCGGCGGGGTCCCCGGCGTCGTCGCCGGAGTCACCACCGACAAGGAGACGATCAGTCTCACCTCCGCAGGAGTCCGCTCGCTTAACGATCCGCAGCCGATGACCACCGATTCGGTGTTCATGATCTTCTCCACGACTAAGGCGCTGACCGGCACGGTGGCTCTGCAGCTGGTGGAGTCGGGCGACCTCGACCTCGACGCACCGGCCCGCGAATATGCCCCCGGCCTGGCCGATGTGCAGGTCATCGAGGGCTTCGACGTCGATGGCTCCCCGATTCTGCGGGCTCCGGCAAGCGAACCGACGACCAAGCAGCTGCTGCTGCACACGGCGGGATTCGGCTACGACTTCTTCAACGAGAAGTATGAGCGCCTTGCCCGTGAGCAGGGCCAGCCGAGCATCGTCAGCAGCACCAAGCAGGCCCTGCAGACGCCGCTGCTCTTCGACCCAGGCACCCAATGGGAGTACGGATCGAACATGGACTGGGTCGGTCAGGTCATCGAAGGCATCACCGGAACCACCCTGGGTCAGGCGATGCAGACTCGGGTCCTCGACCCGCTGGGGATGAAGGACAGCAGCTTCCGGACATCGGCGTCGATGCGGCAGCGGCAGGCGACGATGCACCAGCGCACCGACGGTCAGCTGGCCGCCACCGACTTCATGCTGCCCGAGCCGGAGGTGGAGATGGGAGGTCACGGCCTCTTCTCGACCGTCGACGACTACCTCACGTTCATCAGGATGTGGCTCAATGACGGTCAGGCAGACGATGGCACCGTCGTTCTACGCCCCGAAACGGTGGACCTGGCCACCAAGAACCACCTCGGCGATCTCAAAGTGAAGATGCTGCCCGGTGTCATCCCGAGTCTGTCCAACGATGCGGAGTTCTTCCCCGGCATGCCGAAGTCGTGGGGGTACACGTTCATGATCAACGAGGAGGACGCGCCGACCGGGCGTCCGGCAGGAGCCGTAGCCTGGGCGGGACTTGCCAACCTCTTCTACTGGATCGATCGGGAGAACAACATCGGCGGCTACTGGGCGACGCAGATCTTCCCCTTCGCGGACCCGGCATCGGTCGGGGGCTACCTCGAGATGGAGACAGCGGTCTACGATGCTCTGAAGGGCTGATTCGCATCGCGGTGCGAATCGACTCCGCGATGAGACGAACACCCGCAAGGAGGCGATGACGTGCAGGAACTGTTGGGTCGCATAGCCAACCTGGACCCCCAGGCGAGTCTTGGCCTGCGCGTCATCGCCTGCTTCGACGAACTCATGGTCGGCGAGGTCAATTCCCGTGCCCTCGCCGCGGCCGCCGCGGCCCTTGCCGGCTGCCCGGCAGGGTTTCGCGACGGCGACAGGAGCAGACAGCTGCGCATCGATCCGTCAGGGAGCCCGGGCACGGGTGCCCGCCCCGCCGAGGTGAGCGCACTGGTCCTGCCGGATGCCTCCGAGGTCTGGCTCGAGAGAGAGGGGCAAGCCCTGCCGAACGACGACCTCATCCTCGAACGGTTCGGCCTGGCCATCGGGGTGAGGTTCGGATTCGAACGACAGCAGCTGGAGACTCCGCGGGACGTGGCGCTCGCATTGGACACCACCGCGCCCACCGAGGAGCGGGTTGCCGCGGCGGTTCGGCTCGGACTCGTGGCCGGACACGGGTACCGGGTGCTCGTCGCTCCGTTGTTTGCCGTCTTCGACAGACGTCCCGCCGGTCCCACCGATGTCGTCGCCAGCGAGTACGGCGCCCTGCAGGTCCTCATCGTCGCCGACCAAGCTGAGAACATCGCCGTGACACCGGCTGGCCTTGGCCCCGTCGGCTTGATCGGCGACCTGCCCCGTTCGCTGCGCGCCGCCGTGGTGGCACTGCGTCTCAGCCGTCCTCCCGAGGAGGGCCTCGTGCGTGCGGAGAACTTCGGCGGCCTCGTCGAACTGCTCGCCGAATCGCCCGACGCTGTCGACCCCGATGCCGCCCGCATCGACGAGATCATGGAAGCACCCTGGGCGGAGTCGACGGTGCGTGTTGTCCTCGAGGCACCGACGATCAGGCAGGCGGCCAGAGACCTCGGTCTCCATCACAGCACCGTGCAGGGCAGAGTCGAGCAGCTCGCTCGCTGCCTCGGCTACGACCCGCTCACCGGGTACAACAGAACCCGGTTGGGCATCAGCGTGCTCAGGTGGCGGCTGCGCAACTCCCACGTCCTCGAACTTCCCGGGCCTGTGGGCTGAAGGCTGGCACTACTCCCTCCCGGAGCTGATCCACGTCGGATTGTTGACGATGTTACGGCTGCCCTCGACCAATGACCGGATGGAATCGAGCTGAGTCATGTCATCGGCGTCGAGACGCAGATCCACGGCCCCAAGGTTCTCCAGCGCACGCTCGGGTTTGCGCGAGCCGGGAATCGGAACGGCGGAGACTCCCATCTGGGCGGCGCGGTGGAGGAGCCAGGCCAGTGCGACCTGAGCGTTGGTGGCGTCGTGACGTCGAGCCACCTCGGCGACGATCTCGACGATCTTCTGATTGGCATCCCACGCCTCGCCCATGCGGGAAGTGCCGCCGCGGAAGTCGCCGGCGACCTGCTCCTTGGTCAGGGTACCGGTGAGGAAGCCCCGGCCCAGGGGACTGTAGGGCACGAACCCCACACCCAGCTCGGCGCAGGCAGGCACGACACGGCCCTCGACGTCGCGTGACCACAGGCTCCATTCGGACTGAAGTGCGGCGATCGGGTGGACGGCGTGTGCCCGACGCAGCTCCTCGGAGGTGACCTCCGAGAGGCCGATGTGGCGGATCTTGCCCGCCTCGATGAGCTCGGCCATGGCACCGACGGTCTCCTCGATCGGCATATCGGGATCTGGCCGATGGTGGTAGTAGAGATCGATCGTCTCCACGCCGAGGCGGGCCAACGAAGCATCGCAGGCTGAGCGAGCATATTCCGGGCGTCCATCGGTGCGCTTAGCCGTGGCATCCGTCCCGTCCCTGGGAGCGGTGATTCCGAACTTCGTGGCAAGCTGCACCTCGTCGCGGCGCTTGGCCAGGAACGGTGCGAGCATCTCTTCGTTCGTTCCGGCCGGTCTGGAAGCTCCTTCGCGGGGTTTGCCGTAGACATCGGAGGTGTCGAGGAAGGTGATGCCGGCGTCGACGGCCGCACCCAGCGTGGCCCGTGCCGCTTCATCGGTGGTGCCGCCGTAGACGTGGGACAGGGCCATGCAGCCGAAGCCGATGGGGGAGACGATGAGGTCGCCGAGGCGGGTGGTTGTCATGATGGTTCTCCTTCTGAGCCGGTGGAGCGTGATGGTGCGGATGCCGGTGGGGTGTTGTCGCCGGCGGTGCCCGCGTATTTGGCGATCTTGTACTCCGTGGTGGTCAGGGCCAATTCCAGTTCGTGGATCTGGGTGAGAATGTGTTCGCGTTGGTCGACCATGATCTGCAGACGCTGCGGTGTCGTTGCCGTCCCGGCCCGGACCAGTTCGACATAGCGCTCGAGCTGGCTGATGCCCACGCCGGAGGTGCGCATGCGGACGAGGAAGTCCAGGCGTTCGACGGTCTTCGCATCATAGGTCCGACGACCCGACTTCGGCCGTGCCACGTCGAGCAGGCTATTATCTGACGAATAATGCATTATTCGCTGTGCATGGGAACCCAGAGGTATCGCGGAGCCGATGGTGCCGGAATTTCGAATCGCGTTGTCGCACCGACACCAGTTGTGGAGCTGTGTGAGTCCGAGAATTGCGGAGAGTGTTGAGCCGACTACACGGCGATTATGCGTCCTTTCCCTCATTTGCTTGAGACGCACGCAAGTCTCGTCTTGGCGTTCATCCCACTTCGGCGCGCAGGCCCTGTCCCGAATATGAATCGAGCACCAGCTCGGAATCAAAGACCAAGAATTGACCGTCGACCAGCAGGTGAGTGACCCCCTTCGACGGACGGGTACTGTCGATATAGGTCGCCTGATCACGTAACGTTGCAGGGTCAATGACGACAACGTCGGCATCATCTCCGACTCCGATTCGGCCCTTCTTGCGCATAGCGGGGACCGTGTTCTCGAGCACCTGCGCAGGGAGCAGGCTGCACCGTCGGAAGGCTTCAGACCACGTCCACGCCTCGTGATCGATGACCATCATTCGCAGGGACCGAGCATATGTGCCCGCCGTGCGAGGATGGGTCCTGCCGCCGGGAGGCAACGGCCACTGACGGGTGTCCGTGGAACCATCGGGCCAAGTCACATGCATTGCATCGGACGCGACGATGCTATCGGGAAACGCCAGTGACCTCGCCAGCAGGTCCCGATCTGCATCGTTGTCTTCATCGAGGTATTCGACGATGCATGCGGCTCCTGGATCCGCCTCTCGAACATGACGCAGATGAGCTTCATCGCGGATGCGCTCTCCCGTGGTGACCAGAATGATATTGCTAGGAGTCAGCTCCCAGGCTGGCAGCCTCTCCGGCGCCAGAAAGGCCGCTCCGATCCCGGTGCTGCCGGCCCCATATGGATAGGCCTCGACGCTGACCTTCGCCCCGCCTTCCTGTGCACGGTCGATGGTGGACAGTACTCGATCGATGTGCCGGCGTGAGGTGCTGTTGACGTGGCAGTGGTGCACCTGACCGCCGAACTCCATTGCGGCCCTGGCCGCCTCCTCGGTGCCGTCGATTGGAGTCGTCGGGTCCGATTCGGTGATCTCCCGCACGTGGGTGAACGTTGGTGTCCCGGCCCTGGCCGCCAGTTCGTTCACTGCCAGATACTCGCGCGGATCGGTGCGGGGAGCGTACCCCTGCAGAATCCCGATGCCCAGAGCCCCGGCTTCCAATTCCGACTCCAGGAGTCCCAGCCACCGAGTGAGCTGAGCGGGACTTGAGTCGGCTTGCCAATGAGGATCAGCGAGCATGGACAGGCCGCTGACTAGATCCGCGTCGAAGTGCAGATTGGACAGCACCGCAGCTCGCGCCATACCCCACGATGCGGAGAACCCATAGTGCAGGGGGCGCCCCTCCTCCGCGGCTTGTGTATAGGCGCGTTCCACGGGGAGCAAACCGGCCTCGAGTTCGAGTGCAGTCGTCACACCGTCCATGGCCTGCAGGCGCTGTCCGGCAATGGAATTCACGTGGGAGTGGAGATCGATGAAGCCCGGGCCGATGATGAGACCGGTGGCATCGACGACCTCTGCGTCAACATGATGCAGACCAGTCCCCACCTCGGCGATGCGACCGTTCCTGATGAGCACATCGGTGTTCTCATCGACTTTACTGGCGGGGTCGATGTACCGTCCGCCGGTGAAGATGATCGTCGGTTTCATGCGCCGGCCTCCGTGGAGTGTTCTTCGGCTGGCTTCTCTGATGTTCCATTTCCCGGCGCAGCGCTGTCGACCCGCGGCAGGCAGCGGATACCCACGTAGGCGACCTCTCGGCCACCGACGTTGGCAAAGGCCAAGGGTGACCATGCACTGAGGCCATCGGGCCGACCAAAGACAAATGTGTCGGACTCGGAAGGATACAGATTCATCGTCTGCGGTGGGCTGTCATTACCTTCGCCGAGTGAGCTGCCGATTCGTGCCTGGTAGGTACCGTCTTCGGTTTTCATCACCGTGAGCGTGGTGCTGGCATCGGCATAGTCGCCGAGGTGGTTCTCGGCAATTGTGAATGTGGGCGGGATCAACCGGGGGCGGTTTGCCGGTGGAGCGTCGATCCCTGCGAACGTGCGGGCGAAGGCTCCGTAGACTTCGGGCGCGGCGTGCGGTGCGACTCCGCCGTTGCAGAAGACGACGAACACGAGACCGGCCTCCGGCAGGACCTGGAACCAGGCGTTGTTGCCGATGGTCGTACCGCCATGCCACTGCAGCTTCTGGCCTTCCCACTCATCAAGCATCCATCCCAGCCCCCACTGAGGTGCGGTGCTGGCGGCTTGATCGATGAGAGAGTGCTGGGGCTCGGCCATAAGCGAAGCGGAGGCTTCGCTGAGGATCGGCACCCCAGTGCTCGTCTGTCCCGAACGCAGGATTGCGGCACCGAAACTGAGCAGATCGTCTGCGCTGCAAGTGACAAGTCCGGCGGGACCCATGGATCGAGTGATCTGTGAGACTGGTGCAGGAGCCCAAGTGCGGGTGCCCGGCACCACGACATGTCCATGCTGATGTCGGTGGGAGATGATGTCTTCGGCCAGGGTGAACATATGCTCAATGCCCAACCGCTGACAGATCCTGATGTCCAAGGCTTGATCCCACGTCACCTCGTCGATGACCTCGATGATGCGGCCGGCGATGACAAAGCCGGAATTGCAGTAGGAGAATCCGTCGCCCGGGCTGAACAGGGACTTCGCCTCGGACAGTGTGGCGATGTATTTCTCCACGCAGTCGTTTCCGCGGCCAGTGTCGGTGAAGAGGTCGCCGTCGATGCCCGAGGTGTGCGTGAGCAGATGAGCAACGGTGAGTTCGGCGGGATCTAGGTCGGCCAACCTCAGGTCGGGGAGGATCTCAGAGACGGGGGTGTCCAACTCCAGCTTCCCCTCGTCCACGAGCTGCATGATCATCGTCGACGTCAGCAGTTTGGTGATCGATCCGATCTGACACAGCGTCGACCGATCGGTCTCTACGCCCGTGCGCAGATTCGAGACCCCGGTGGCTGCGACGAACCGCTGCTCCGTATCGCTGGTGGGATCGACGTGCAGAACGCCTGCCACGATCCCCGGCACCTGGTGCCTGCGAGCGACATCGGCGAGGATTCCCTCCCACCGGGTGGGATCGAAGATCTGTGGATCGAGTCGGGCTGTCATGTGGTGCTCCTTTGCATTGCCATCAGATTGCAGTTGTGTCGAGCGTCGTCTCATTCGACCAAGGTGATGCCGTTGACGTTCGTCCAGCCTTGGCCCAGTGAGTTCTTCACGCCTTGGCCGAAGGTGATATCCGGTCGCACAGCAAAGGGAACATAATCCGCAGACTGGTACATCGAGGCCTCTGCCTTCTCCCAGCTGCCGCAGGCCTCTTTGCCGCTGAGTTTCGATGCTTCCTTCACTTCTTCGTCGAATTGTGGGTTGGAGATGCCGGCGTAGTTGGATCCTTTGGGCGGTGCTTGACCGGAGACGAAGGTCGCGAGCACATTGGGCACCGAGTAGTTCGAGGCCAACCAGATCACATCAAAGTCCTCGGCGGCGCCGGGCGAATTGATCTTCTCGAGGAAGGCACCTGCATCCGTACCGTGGTGCTTCACTCCGACGCCGATCTTCGACCACTGCTCGGCCATGAGTTCGGCTGTCGACGAGGTTTCGGGCCAACGCGTGTACCACCCGAAATCGAGAGTCAGCGGCTTCCCGTCCTTGCTGCGCTTGCCGTCTGACCCCTTCTTCCAGCCGGCCGCATCGAGTCGTGATTCAGCATCGGCGATATCGGACTTCGGCAGATTCGTGGTTGCCGCATCATAGGTGCAGATCGTCGGTTTGAGCACTGCCAGTCGTTCGGCGCGTTTGCCCTGGCCGGCCGTTTGGACCTGCATGAGCGCGTCGAGGTCGAGAGCCTCGGTGAGGGCGATGCGCACGTTCTCATCGGCTGTCGGCGCACTCTTGGCTTGACTGTAGGCGAATCCGCCGGTGATGAGGTCGTCTTGGTAGAACGGTTGGAGGGTGGAGGCCACACGTTCCTCATCGGGACCCTGTACCGCGGCGATATTCAGTTCGCCGGACATGAGCTGGTTGGCGCGAGTGCTCGGATTGTCGACGATGCTGATCTCGACTTCTTTGGGCACGCCGGGTGTCTTTCCTGTCGGAGTACCTTCGGGACCCCAGTTGTAATCATCTCGACGTTCGAAGGTGTAGTGATCTCCGGGAACCGCCTGCTTGAGCGAGTACATGCCGGTGCCGTTCGTGGCGGTCTCCACACTCTTCGGATCATCCAAGGCACTTTGACAGTAGATCGGTTGGATTCCCATCTGGGGCAGCAGGAAGGAATTGGGAGATTTCGTCGTGACGGTCACGGTCCGTGCGTCCTCGTCCTCTTTCACAGTCGCATCGGCTGGGACGACGAGGCCCTTGAAGCTGGATGAGTTCTTGGGATCGAGGATCCACCGGTAATTGTTCGCCACGGTCTCGGCCGTCAATTGTGACCCGTCCTCGCAAGTGATTCCCTCGCGAATGGTGAAGCTCAGCGATGTCGGAGTCTCTTCCCACTTCTCCGCCAGCCATCCCTGGGGTTCGCCATCATCATCGAAGTAGACAGGGGACTCGTAGGCCCAGGGATAGACATAGCTGAGAGTCGCCGAGGTATTGACGTGTCGGAACAGATTGCCAGGATCCTCATTGACGGCAACCTTGAGAGTGCCGTCGATGACGGGGTCTCCTTCACCGTTTGAGGCTCCGCTTCCACCACCTCCACCGCAGGCGGTGAGAGTGAGTGCACAGAGTCCGGCAACGGCGGCGAGCAAACGTTTCTTCATGATGTCCTCTTCATTGAGTGAGTTTTCGAACCGAGCGAAGATCAGCAACCGCAGCAGCAGCGAGGTCGGCGATGGCGTCGTCGAATCTGGGATTGATCGACAGGGACGAAGGGGTGCGGAGGAAGACAGCCACGGCGTATCTGTCGCCTTCGGTGAACTCGACGACCCCGGACTCATTGCGGATGAAAGGCAGGGTTCCGGTCTTTCCGCTCACGGACACCTCGTCGCCGAATCCCCGGCGCAGACGGTGCGGCCACACCTGCAGCCCCAGGATCCGCCTGGCCTCTGTGCAGGCGGCAGCGGGTATGCCCACCTCGTTCCACAGCGCGGCGAGCAGCGCCGTCGTCTCGGCTGGAGTTGAACGGTTCGTTCGATCCGGATCTAGGGTTCGAGTCTCCGACCATGCCTCGCTGGCACCTTGTGCATCGTAGGCCACCGGCGGGTCCAGGGACGCCAGATCGGCAGCCGCTGTGTCGAAGAGATATTGGCAGTCTCCTTCGAGCACGGTGGAAGTCAGTCCAAGCTCTCGCATCCGTGCATTGATGGAGGTGCGGCCGAGGATGTTCATGACGACGTCGGTGGCGCGATTGTCCGAGACGGTCATCATCGACAGGCAGAGGTCTCGGAACGACACTGACACCGAATCGGTGAAGACCGCCAGTCCGGTCCCACCCTGCACAGGAAAATCGTCCGGAGTCAGGCTGATCCGATAATCGCCCGGGATGCTGCCAGTGCTCATTCGGATGCAGGCTTCGACGAGCACCGGGAGCTTGAACACGCTAGCGGAGACCACGGGCTCTGCTTCTCTGGCTCCGACTCCGGAGCCTTCATGCGAGCTGTGGACCTGATCAAGGTCGCGGGCATGGACAAAAGAGGTGATGCCCAGCTCATCTTCGAGTCGTCCGATCACTGTGTCGAGGATCATATCCTCATCTTCCTCAAAGGCACCGGGGGTCGGCTTCGGAGTTCAGGACAAAGATGCGATACCTGTTTCGTCCAAGTCGACAGGGCCCTCGGCGTCTGGAGTAGGCGACGAGGCGGTTTTGTCGTTCCCGACAATCGCAGACACGAACCCTGCTCCGATCCGCCGATGTGCGCGGCCACGTGCACACGAAATGCTGGGAGCAAAGTTTCCTACGGTGAAAGGACACAGTATGAATCGTCTGGCTCCTCCACGGTCCGTCGTGCTCGAGGCCGAATTCATGGCAGATGCGCGATGTGCGGAGCTTGGCCTCGATATCCAGGAGGTCCGCGATCCTCAGGATCTGCGAACAGTCGTGGAGATCTTTTCCCGGATCTGGAAGACACCGGGAGCACCGATCATCGACCATTCGGCGCTTACCGCCATGTCGCATGCCGGCAACCCGGTGTTCCTGGCCCGCCTAGGTGCCGAGGCGGTCGGAGCCGCCGTGGGTTTCTGCGGTCCGGCCAGATCTCCGTTCCACTCCCACATCGTCGGCTTTCTCCCAGGCTCTGCAGGACGTGGGTTCGGGCATGCGATCAAGCTGCGGCAGCGAGCGTGGTGTCTGGAGAAAGGAATCGTGGAGATGACCTGGACCTATGACCCTTTGGTGTGTCGCAACGCCTACTTCAATATCGGACGCCTCGGAGCGATCCCGGTCGAATACCTCCAGAATTTCTACGGCCAGATGACGGACTCGATCAACGCCGGAGAACTCTCGGACCGAATGCTCATCCTCTGGGATCTCACCTGCGATCCCACCGCGCCGACGTTTGAGACTGACGCAGGCATCACCTCGGCGATCGAGGACAGGGGAGGGACACCGTCTCTCTACGTCCCGCCCACAGTCGGAGTCGACGCCGTGAGCATCGCCGTTCCGTGGGACATCGAGGCACTGCGGCAGGAAGACCCGGTCCGGGCACATGCGTGGCGCCTGGTCACCCGGGACGCCTTCACCGATCTGCTCGGCAACAACTGGCGAGTCGTCGGATTCTCCCGCCACAGTCCCCACCACGGTCAGTATGTGCTGCGCCGCCCGTGACCATCAACCGCTCACCAATATTGAGAGAGGACCCTTATGAAACTGAGAACTCTGCGTATCCACCACCTTGAGCTGCCCTTGGTCTCACCGTTCACCACCTCCTTTATGACCCAAACCCATAAACGTTGCTTCCTCATCGAAGCGCAGGTCGAGACCGAGGATGGACGCTCCGTCACAGGGTGGGGCGAGAACGTGGCCCTGGACCGACCCTTCTATTCCGCAGAGCACCTTGACGGCGCCGCCGAGGTGGTCATGCGTTGGCTGGCACCGGTGCTCGCCGAGAGAGAAGACCTCAATCCAGAACGAGTGTCGAGCCTGTTGTCCCATGTCATCGGTCAGCCCATGGCGAAGGCCTCGATGGAGATGGCGATCCTCGACGCCGCTTTGAGATCGCAGGGTCGATCGTTCCACGACTATCTCGGAGCTGTGCGGACTACGGTCCCGTCCGGCGTCTCCATCGGCATCCAGGAGTCGACCGTCGAAACCGTGCGAGTGATCGGCAGATACGTCGACGAAGGCTATGCACGGATCAAACTGAAGATTCAACCGGGCGCGGATATCGCTCCGGTGGCGGCTGTGCGAAAGGAGTTCGGCGATGATCTCCTTTTCCAGGTTGATGCGAATGCCGCATACACACTGGCCGATGCCACCACATTGGCCAAACTCGATGATTACGGACTCCTCCTCATCGAACAGCCCTTGGGTGAAGCCGATCTGAGGCAGCACTCCTTGCTGAGATCAACTCTTCGCACACCCATCTGCCTCGATGAATCCATTGACTCCCCGGAAGCTGCGGCGGATGCCATCGCCTTCGGTGCTGTCGACATCATCAACATCAAACCCGGCCGTGTAGGCGGATATCTCGCCGCCCGCAAGATCCACGATCTCGCCGTGGCCAACGGCATCGCAGTGTGGTGCGGTGGCATGCTGGAGACCGGACTGGGACGCGCCGCGAATGCTGCGCTCGCCGCCCTCGACGGGTTCACTCTGCCGGGTGATATCTCCGGCTCGGACCGCTTCTTCGCCGAAGACATCACAACCACTACGATCAGAATGCACGACGGCATCGTCGATGTGCCCCGCGGGCCGGGCATGGGCATAGAGGTCGATAGGGCGAAGGTCGAGAGATACCGGACGCGTCTGCAGGAGGTGCCTCTGCCATGAAGGCCCCCGACCTCGATACTCTCAACCGGATCACCGATCCGCAGGCCGCGCGAATCCTGCTCGGAGGCGATGGCGTGCTCATCGTCGCCGCACGGCACCCGGTGGAAGGGCCAAGCGTATCGGAACTGCGCGTCGTGCCCCTGACCAGCGTGGGACCTGCCCGGTCGTTGACATCCGGGCACAATGACACCGCGCCCGCACTGTCTCCAGATGGGACGATGGTCGCATTCCTCAGAGCGAACGCCGGCAGCTCCGATCTCTGCCTGGTCCCGGTAAGCGGCGGTGAGGTCACCATTCACACCACTGGACTGGCGGCGCTCGGCACCCCTGTGTTCTCTCCGGACGGGACCACGATAGCGCTGCCCTGCCTTGTCGACGAGGAACCAACGGAGCCTCGGGCTGCGCTGGTGGTCGATGGCGAACCTGCTCATAAGATCGATGGTCTGGGATGGATCGGAACGGCACGCAGCCGAATCCGGCTCATCCCAGTCGGCGGTGGAGACAGCACGGACATCCTCACCGATGGCAACAGCACTGACCCGAAGTGGTCACCGGATGGACGCATGCTGGCATTCGTGCGCACCCGCGCCACCGCCTCAGCGCGAGTGCCGGCGCAGGAGATAGGCCTCGTCGACACCGATGCTGTGACCAGAAGCCTGCGTTTCCCCTGGGCCGCGCGCAGCCTGAGTGGGCCACTGGTGTGGACGCCCGAGAGCACCGCCGTGATCGCGATCGGTCAGATGGTTCCGGGTATCGAACTGCCCAGGCTGACCCGGCTTGATCTGGACACCTCAAGGATCACGGTGCTCACCGATGACCTTGATCTCGGGGTGATGGGCGGTGGGTCCGGATACCCCGGGGGTGCTCCAGTCTTCGGTGAGGACGCTCGTCTCTATTTCTGCGTGCGTGAAAGGGGGCGCAGCATACTGGTGTCGATCGACCTCGACGCACCGCGGGGCGCTGGCGGGGGAGTGGAGGTTCTCCACCACCCAATCTCCGAGACCGCGGTCATCAGCGGCCTCGATGTGGTGGGTGCCGTTGCCGTGATGCGAGTCTCTGATGCTGATCGACCGGGTGAGATCATGGCGCTCGACGTCGAATCGGGTGAGGTGCGCGAGCTGACGCATTTCTGGGACGAGGACATTCCCGACGCCGCTTTCATCCGGCCGAGGAGTTTGAGATTTTCCATCTCCGATGGCTTCGAGGTCCACGGATGGCTGTTGCGTGCCGAGTCGACGGAAGGGCCAGCGCCCACGCTGCTCGACATTCATGGTGGCCCGCACAATGCCTGGACCGGAGTCGCTGACATCGCACATATCTACCATCAGGTGCTGGCAGCGGAGGGGTGGAACATCCTCACTCTCAATCCACGGGCCTCCGATGGCTACGGTTCCCGGTTCCTGAAAGCTACCCGAGGCGCATGGGGCGAGGCCGATGAGAAGGACTTCCTCGAACCGCTCGACGCCTTGATCGAAGAGGGCCTCGTCGACTCGGATCGGGTTGCCGTCACCGGATACAGCTACGGCGGTTACATGACCTGTTGGCTGACATCGAAGCATCCTGAACGCTTCACTGCGGCCGTTCCTGGAGGGCTCATCTGCGATCTGGACATGTTCGCAGCCACCAGCGATATGGGGCCGCACCTGTGCGAGGTTGAGTTCGGGTCGCAGGCCTTCGACCATCTCTCGCCGATCCACCACGTGGACCGGGTCGCTATGCCCACACTCATTCTGCATGGTCAGGACGATCAGCGCTGTCCCGTCGACCAAGCGGAGCTGTGGTATTCGAGAATACGCGGCAATAGAGTAGAGACCAGGCTCGTCGTCTACCCGCAGGGCTCTCACGTGTTCATCCTCAACGGACCTGTGACGCATCGCCTTGACTACAACCAGCGGGTCATCGATTGGGTGAGGACACACACTCTTTCCGCCTGATCAGCGCATTGCAGCCTGAACGTAATATCTGGGGCCCCGGGCGGCTGCAATGTCTTCCGGAATCGTCAGAGTGAGGGGACGGCGGCGATGAGTTCGCGCGTGTATTCCTGCTTCGGAGACTCCATGATGTCGAGGGTTTCGCCCACTTCAACCAGTTGCCCTCCTCTCATCACCGCAACTCGTTCGCAGACTGCACGAACGACAGCCAGATTGTGGCTGATGAAGAGCAGCGAGAACCCGATTTCCTGCTGCAGCTCCCGCAGCAGGTTGAGCACCGTGCCCTGGACCGAGACATCGAGCGCCGAGGTGATCTCGTCAGCCAGGATGACTTCGGGTCTGGCTGCGATGGACCGGGCCACCGCCACCCGCTGCCGCTGACCACCCGAGAGTTCAGTCGGCATGCTGGCGGCGCGATCGGCCGGCAGAGACACAGATTTGAGAAGTTCGCTCACCCGGGCGGCACGCGACCGTGCTGACGGGCGAGGTTCCTCCTCTCTGCGATGAGCCGCGACGATTGCCTCGTCGAGGGATTCGCCAATCGTCCGGCGAGGATCGAAGCAGGATTGAGGATCCTGGAAGACCATCTGAATGCGTCTGCGTTCCCTCACCGCTGTCCCTGTAGCGTTCGAGATCACAGTGTCGCCGAGGCGGATACGTCCTGCTGCTGGTTCAGTCAGACCGACAGCGGCTCTGGCCAAGGTTGATTTGCCGGATCCTGATTCCCCGACGAGGCCGAGGACCTCCCCGGGGGCCAGGCGCAGACTGACCGAATCGACGGCTGTGAATGTCTTTGGTCCACGACCGTAGCTGATGCTCACGGAATCGAAACTCAGTGCTCGAGTCATCTTGTCTCTTTCTCGAAGATGGGCGCAGATGCGTCGAGAGTCTCCGGCCTTGAACTGGCGGTCGACGAGCAGCCCTGGCCGGGAGCAGGCTCCGCATCGGACGGTGACTGCGCAGCCGCCTCGGCGAGGAAATCCGTGCCGTCGGGAATCGACGGCAGCGGCACATCACGGGGTGTCGCCATGGTGGGAACCGTGGCCAGCAGAGCCCGGGTATAAGGGTGCTCTGCGTAACCTGCACGCAGATCCTCCGCGGAGATGTTCTCCACTAGGTGGCCCTGGTACATGACGAGGACACGCGTGCACAGCGATGTGACGACGGCGATGTCGTGGGAGACGAAGACGATCGATGTCCCCACCTCTGCATTGATCTGACGCAGGAGGGTGAGAATCTCCGCTTGAACCGTGACATCGAGGGCCGTGGTCGGCTCATCGGCAAGGATGAGGGAAGGAGACCCCATGAGTCCGGCAGCGATCATTGCGCGCTGACGCATTCCGCCGGAGAACTCGTGCGGGTACTGGCCGTAACGACGGCGGGCCTCGGGGATGCGCACATCTTCCAGGCGCTCGATCGCGCGATCACGTGCCTGGGCACGACTCAGTCCCAAGTGCAGGAGGCCGGTTTCAGCAACCTGGCCACCGACGTGGAGGGCGGGATTGAGCGACGCCATGGGGTCCTGGAACACCATGGCCAGCTTCTCACCGAAATGGCGGTCTAACCGGGAGGGGGTACCATCGGCACTGATCGTGAGGTCCTCCCCGTCGAAATGGGCGGAATCGGCACTCGCATGCAGCGGGGACTCGATGAGCCCTGCCAGCGACATGAGCGTCAGGCTCTTGCCGGAACCGGACTCACCGACGATGCCGACGATCTCGCCCCGGCCAATGTCGAAGGACACACCTTTGACGAGGTCGTTCGGCTCACCACGGTGCCCAGATGCGCTGACTCGCAGATTGCGCACGGAGTACACCGCGTCCTCCAAATGCGCGAGCATGGAGGAGGACGGAGCTTTGAGAGCTGCCTCCCGCGCCTTCTGCCGCCGGCGGAACTTGGCGATGACCGAACCGCGGGCCCCGGTGCCCAGCACGGCACCCAGCACCTCGCCGAGGAGCACAAAGGTGAGCCCCGCAAGGATGATCGCTATTCCCGGCACCAGAGCTGCCGCGGGGTTCACGAAGATCCGGCTCATGCCTTCGCTGAGCATCCGCCCCCAGTCGTAGAGAGGCACCTGGATGCCGAGGCCCAGAAACGACAGACCGGCGAACGCGACCAGTGCATTGCCTGCGGTGACCGCGGCATTGACGATGAGCGGGTCACGGACGTTGGGCAGGACATGACGCAGCACAGTCTTCCAGACCGGCACTCCGAGGACATGGGCCGCGGAGATGAAATCACGGCCCCACACCGAGGCACCGAGGTTGTGAGTGAGCCGACCATACGAGGGGACCATGGCAATGGCGATCGCCAGGGTCGCGGCGAGCCCGCTTTGGCCCAGAATCACCGAGAAGGAGATGGCCAGCAGAAGTCCGGGGAAGGCCACACCGATATTGATGCCCGCGACGATCCACTGACCGATTCGGCCTCCGAGGATGAGAGGCAGCAGCCCGACGACGATTCCGACGCTGACACCGACCGCGGTGGCTGCCAGTGCCATGGACACGGAGAGGCGGGCGGCGACGAGCGTGCGCAGGAGGATATCGCGGCCGCTGCCGTCGGTGCCGAACGGATGCTCCGGACTCGCACCGGTGGCGATTTTGGAGGTGTCGGTGGTGGCGGCCGAGGCTCCCCAGATCACAGGTCCGAAGACGACGAGGAACAAGAGCGTCGCGCACGCCAGGAGGGCGAGCATTCCCAATGGTGTGCGCATGGAAGCGAGTAGTCTGCGGGATGTGGTCATGCTGTGTCCAATGTGGTTCGGGGATCAAGGAGGATTAGAGCGATATCGACGACCAGGTTGATGAGCAGAACGACGAGACCGTAGAAGATGACGATTGCCTGGATGAGCGGATAGTCCTTGCCCTGGATGGAATCGACGATGACGCCACCGAGCCCCGGCCAGGCGAAGATGCTTTCGACCAGCACGGTTCCGGCGATCATTCCGCCCAGGAGCAGGCCGGAGATTGTCAGGGTCGAGGTCAGTAGATTGGGCAGCACATGTTTGCCGTACAGACGGATCGACGGCATTCGTTTCGAGCGCGCGGTGCGGATGTAGTCCTGCCGCAGAACTGTCAGGCTCTCGGCCCGGACGATCCTGGTCAGTGCCGCTGTCGGGCCGATCGCTAGTGCGATGACCGGCAGCACATAGGAGGCAGGCCCGGTACGCCCGGCCACAGGTAAGAGATCGATGCTCACGGCGAAGAGGTAGACGAGGATGATGCCGGCCAGGAACTCCGGAATTACTGCGACGACAGCGGTGACGGAGGTGAATCCGACCTCGGTTCCGTGCCGCTTGCCGGAACGGGTGAGGGCACCGAACATGAGCCCGAGGCAGACTGCCACGACCAGTGCTATCGCCACGGCGATGAAGGCGAGCTCAAGCGTTGCCGGTGCCCTCCCCGTGATGACGTCGATGACTGGAATGCGGAGGCTGATCGAGTCTCCGAGGTCCCCAGAGAAGAGACCTCTCCAGAACACCAGATACTGGACGATCAGGGGTTTGTTGAGGCCGAGCTCGATCCTTCTGGCCTCTACCGCTTCGGGAGGAGCGGCTTCCCCCGCCGAGGCTCGGGCCGGGTCGCCGGGTATCAGTTGAACGAGCAGGAAAGAGATCGTGACCAGGACGAACAGGGAGATGAGGATGTATCCGAATCTCCGCAGCAGATACGTCGTCATCGGATGCCCGATGAGAGCTGATGCCCGTGTGGGTGCGGCTTGGCTGGGGGCTGATTGCACGGTCAAAGGTGATTGTCCTGTCACTCCAACCTCCTCGTTAAGTTGGTGAGTACCTCCAGACATGAGTATTCCAAGGTGATGACCGCCACCACCTCGTCGGATCCCCCAGCGATCCAATGGGGGAATTGTCCAAGTGACCAACAGGGGAAGAATATGCCTGACCAACGGCGAAAGAATACGTCGGAGGGCCTCAGGGTCTCCCGCCGTCAGATGTAACGGGCCGCTGGTGGGCAGGGTGGCGATCGCCGCACATCGTGGCTGGCAACGGCGATGAAACTGACAGAGACTACCGTTAAGATGAATCGATGGTGCCTGATCTACCTACGCAATCGCGTCACACCCGGTCGTCGCCGGAGGCTCTGTCTCCGCGTTCGCCTTTGCCACGACTGTCGTCACAGTTGACACTCGAACGAATCCTCGACGATCTTGGTTCGACTCTGCTCAATCCGCTGACCACTGTCACTGATCCGCATCAGGCAGTGACTGGAGTGGTCGCCTTTGACCCCCACGATGATCAGATCATTCCTGCCGGGGCCATCGTCTTGGGTATCGGACTGGCTGATGCCGCTGGTATCCAGCGATGTTTGGGAAGCATGGCCGCAGCAGGTGCTCATGTGCTTATCGTGCGAGGACCGGGAGACCTGTTGGAGACACTCTCCCAGGCCGCTCACGGTCACGGAATCTGCGTGTTCACCCTGGTATCAGGAGCTTCCTGGACGCAGTTGAGCAATCTCATCAATTCCCTGCTCGTCGATCCGCGCGGGGTCGATGACACTGAGACCATCGATGGGCTTCCCGGCGGGGACCTCTTCGCCGTGGCGAATGCGATCGGCTCGCTGCTGGGAGCTCCGATCACTATCGAGGATCGCAATTCCCGGGTTCTCGCCTTCTCCACGGGGCAGGATGCCGCGGACGGCCCACGCATCGAAACGATCCTCGACCGGCAAGTGCCCGATGAATACACGCGCAGACTGCAATCTGCTGGATTTTTCACCAAACTGTATTCTTCGGTCGATCCAGTGTCGATCAGGCTCGATGTTGACGGAGTTGAGATCAAGAACCGTGTGGCGATCGCCGTCCGTGCCGGTGGAGAGATTCTCGGCTCGGTCTGGGCAGCACTACCGAATGAGATCGACGAGGAAGGAGCGCAGATCTTCAGGGACATGGCCAAGATCGCGGCTTTGCACATGCTCAGGCTTCGCGCAGGCGACGGACTAGATCGACGGCTGCGGGCCGATCTCCTCGCCACCGCACTCGAGGGCGGGGACGGTGCCGAATATGCGATCCGAAAGCTGGGTGTCGAATCGTCTCCGATCGCGGTCTTCGCAATTGGCGTCGATCCGGAAGTGACTTCGCAACTGGACGAAGCCATCGAGACCCAGAGAATTGCCGACGCAATCAACGTCTACTTGGCAGCTGTGCGCCCCCAGGCCAGCGCGGCGCGCCTGGGCGGCACCATCTTCGGGATACTTCCGGTCCGTGACGTTGTCGCTGGGGAGGACCAGACGCAGAGATTCGTCAGCGACCTCGTGGCTCGAGCTGGAACGCGGGTCAGGGTCTGCGGCGGGATCGGACCGATCGTCACGGATTCGCGGGACTTGCTCAGTGCGAGAGAGGGCGCGCGTCGAGCACTTCGTGTTTGCTTGGACCGCAGAGACCGCAATGACTCCGTGGCTATGCTTTCCCAGGTCTACGTCGATTCGTTGCTGCTGGACCTGAGCGACCAGGTGTCGATGCGCCGGGACCAGTTGTCGGGGCCGGTACACAGACTGCATGACTATGATCTGAGAAATCACACTGATTTCGTGCTCACGCTCGACACCTGGCTGACCTGTATGGGAGACGTCAGCAAAGCAGCCGATCTCCTCCACATTCATGCGAACACACTGCGCTATCGTCTACGGCGTCTGGCAGAGATCACCGATCTGGATCTTGACGACCCAGATGCGCGATTCGCCGCGCAACTGCTGCTCCGCATCGATCCGGAGCTGACTTCGGAATATGCGGAGACAAACGCAGGTTAACGAGCGACCGCGAAGCGCGAGTTGCCTCACATGGCAGTGCCCGCAGCAAGCTTGGCTCTCTTCGCAGGAGGTCGCTCAGTCCGCGTCGAAGTCGAAGGGATCGGCGATCGGCTCGTCTGTGGTCGACTCGGCCAGGCGCAGGAAGCCGTTCGTGATGTGATCGCCGAGGTGATCCGCCGCGGCGTCCGGGTCGAGCCGCTTCACAGCATCGACGATGGCCTGATGCTCGCTGTGCACCTCGTTGAGGCGATCCGAGGAGTCGAGGGTGAGATCCCAAGGGAAGGCCCGCCACCTGGTTGCGATGTCATCGCGCAGGGCCGGCAGTCCGCAGCGATCGTAGAAGAAGAAGTGGAACTCCTCATTGCGGGTGTTGCGCGCCATGGCATCGCCCTCTTCGCTGGCAGTGTCCAGGGCGTCGAGGAGTCTCTCCGCCTGGCGCAGCTCGTGCCGCGAAATGCGTGTCGTGGCACGGGCGATGGCGAAGGTCTCGGTCAGCTTGCGGGTGATGAAGAGGGATCTGAGTCGGTCGACGTCAACGCCTGCCACACGCACACCGCGGTGCGCCTCGGAGGACACGAGCCCCTCGGACTCGAGGATGCGCAAGGCTTCGCGGACCGGGGTGATCGAGGCACTGAACCACTCGGCAACCTGGTCCTGTCGCAGGCGTTCGCCGCGTTCGAGTTCTCGGCCGAGGATCTTTCGGCGCAGGCCGAGGACGATCATGTCCCGCTTCGTCGAAGCCGATTCCAGGTCCATCCACTGCCCTCCAGCGTTCTGCTCATATCGCGATCCCTAGCGCTGCTCCCGTCGGCAGCTCTCGCTTATGTTCCCCGAGTGTATCTCGATCAGCATATTTCATCCCCAATAATGCATTGTCATTAAGAAGATGTATTATTCAGGTGTCAGCTCGTGAAATCTCGTTGTGGAGGCCTCTTGCACACTGAACTTCCGTTGTCCGGGATCACCGTCATCAGTTGTGAGCAAGCCGTTGCGGCTCCGTTCGCCTCACGGCAGCTCGCGGATCTGGGTGCTCGTGTGATCAAGATCGAACGCCCCGGAACCGGAGACTTCGCACGCGGCTACGACACCACCGTCAACGGCATGTCGAGCCACTTCGTGTGGATCAACCGCAACAAGGAGAGCCTGATCCTCGACCTCAAGCAGGCCCAGGGCAAGGCAATCCTCAAGGATCTCGTCGCCGAGGCCGATGTCTTCATCCAGAACTTCGCCCCCGGCGCCGCCGAACGCCTCGGCTTCGGTGCCGAAGAGCTGCGTGGCATCAACGACCGTCTCATCTATGCTTCGATCTCCGGATACGGACCGGACGGGCCCTACAAGGACGCCAAGGCATACGATGCACTTGTGCAGGCCGAAGCAGGTTTGGTCTCCGTGACCGGGACCGAGGACCACCCCGCAAAGACGGGAATCTCAACGGCGGACATCTCCGCCGGCATGTACACCTATTCCGGAATCCTCACTGCCCTGTTCAATCGGGAGCGCACCGGTGAGGGCACCACACTGCAGATCAACCTCTTCGACTCCCTCGTCGAATGGATGGGCTACCCCCTCTACTTCACCAAAGGCAGCGGCACCCGCCCGACCAGGGCCGGCACCTCGCACGCCGCCATTGCCCCCTATGGTGCATTCACCTGCGGCGACGGAACCCAGATCATGCTCGCGATCCAGAACGAACGCGAGTGGGAGCGCTTCGCGACCCAGGTCCTCGACCGCCCGGACATGGTTGCTGACGAACGCTTCGACCGGGCCGCCCACCGCTACGCCCACCGCGACGAACTGCAGACCATCATCGAAGCGGTCTTCGCTGACCTCACCGGTGAGCAGTGCGACGGCCTCCTCGAAACCGCAAGTGTTGCCCACTCACGGCAGCGGGATATGACCGAGATCGCCGATCACCCGCAGCTGGTCGAACGTGACCGGTGGCAGGAGGTCGGATCCCCGGTGGGACCGATCCAGATGCTCGTGCCCCCGGTTGAGATGTCCGGGGTCGAACCCCGGATGGACCCGATCCCGGGCGTGGGCGAGCATTCGGCCGACATCCTCGGCGGTCTTGGATTCAGCCCTGAGAAGGTCGCCGAACTTCAGAGCGAAGGAGTCATCTGAGCCATGACAGCACAGTCCGATTCCACAGCGGCACCGTCGAACACCGCTCTGCCTGACAGCGGCCCCAGCTTCGACTACACGCCGCTCCTGCCCACCGCCGGACAGGGACCAGCCATGCGCCGCCTCGACATCGACGGAGTCGAGCAGGTGCACGCCGAGGTGGCCGGAACCGAGCAGACGTTCCTCACCGTTGCGTCATCGACGCTCTCCGACTTGGCCGAGATCGCGTTCAAGGAAGTCTCGCACTACCTGCGCACCGACCACCTGGCGAGCCTGCGGGCCATCATCGACGATCCGGAGGCCAGCGCCAACGACGTCTTCGTTGCCCTCGACCTGCTCAAGAACGCCGCGGTCTCCGCCGGAGAGATCCTGCCCATGTGCCAGGACACCGGCACCGCGATCATCTCCGCCAAGCGCGGACCCAATGTGCTCACCGACGGCGACGACGCGAAGCACCTCTCGGCCGGCATCCACCGCGCCTATGAGGAGCTCAATCTCCGCTATTCGCAGCTGGCACCACTGAGCCTGTTCGAGGAGAAGAACACGGGCACAAACCTGCCCGCCCAGATCGAAGTGAGCCTCAGCCCGGACGATGACTACGAGCTGCTGTTCATGGCCAAGGGCGGGGGCAGCGCGAACAAGTCCTTCCTCTACCAGGAGACGAAGGCCGTGCTCAACGAGGAGTCGATGCTCGACTTCCTCGCGGAGAAGATCTCGACGCTGGGCACCGCAGCCTGCCCGCCCTACCACCTCGCCGTGGTCATCGGCGGGCCCTCGGCCGAGTTCACGCTCAAGACCGCAAAGCTCGCCAGCGCCCACTACCTCGACGACCTCCCCACCACAGGTGACGAATCCGGCCACGGATTCCGGGACACCGACTTCGAGGCCACGGTCTTCGAACTCACCCAGACCCTCGGCTTCGGCGCCCAGTTCGGCGGGAAGTACTTCTGCCACGACGTGCGCGTCGTCCGCCTGCCGCGCCACAACGGTTCACTGCCGATCGCCATTGCCGTCAGCTGCTCGGCCGACCGGCAGATCATCGCGCGGATCACTGCCGAGGGAGTCTTCATCGAAGAACTCGAACACGATCCGGCTCGGTTCCTGCCCGCGATGGGACGGGTCGATGAGATCGAATCCGGCAACGTCACCGCCGTCGACCTCGACCGGCCGATGCCCGAGCTCCAGTCCCAGCTGAGCCAATTGGAAGTCGGCGACAGGCTCTCACTTTCGGGCACGATGATCGTCGCCCGAGACATCGTCCACGCCAACCTGCGCCAGCGACTGGCTGAGGGTGGTCAGCTGCCCGACTACTTCAAGGACCACCCGATCTACTATGCGGGACCGGCCAAGACTCCCGAAGGAATGCCCTCGGGATCGTTTGGACCGACCACCGCTTCACGGATGGACACCTATGTGCGTCAGTTCCAGGAAGCCGGCGGGTCGATGATCATGCTCGCCAAGGGCAACCGCTCGGCTCAGGTCAAGAACTCCTGCGCGGAATTCGGTGGCTTCTACTTAGGCTCCATCGGCGGACCCGCGGCACGTCTGGCCCAGGACTGCATCACCGAAGTCGAGGTCCTCGACATGGAAGACCTCGGTATGGAAGCGGTATGGCGCATCAAGGTCGAGGACTTCCCCGCCTTCATCATCACCGACGACAAGGGCCACGACTTCTTCGACACCACCGGATCCGACACCACAATCAGTCTCGGACGAACCAGAACGGCCAAGGACGGCGCCCAGCTGGACTGAACCGGCCACGGACCACCACGAACACGGCCACGTCGGGTTACCTCGGCGAGGCAGGCAATCACAACTTCAGCAGCAGAGGAAGAGGAATTCGCAATGGCAGTCAGCAGCGAAGAGCAGATGATGATCGACACGGTCGCCGAGTTCATCGACCACGACGTCAAACCCCACGTTAACCGGGTTGAGCACGCCGACGAATACCCGCAAGCGTGGATCCAGACCATGAAGGACATGGGCATCTACGGCCTTGCGATCGACGAACCCTGGGGCATGGGCAAGGTCTCGACCGAGGCGTATGCGCTGATCACGCAGGAGCTGGCCCGCGGGTGGATGTCCCTGGCCGGTGCCATGGGCGGGCACACCGTCGTGGCCAAACTCATCGCCGAATACGGCACGAGCGAGCAGAAGGACAAGTACCTGCCGCGCATGGCCACCGGTGAACTGCGCGCGACTATGGCCCTGACCGAACCCGGCGGCGGCTCCGATCTGCAGGCCATGCGCACCTCGGCGGCCAAGGACGGCGAGGACTACGTCATCAACGGGTCGAAGACCTGGATCACCAATGCCCGCAAGTCCGATCTCATCGCACTGCTAGTCAAGACCGACCCCGCAGCTGAACCGCGTCACAAGGGCATCTCGATCATCCTTGTCGAGAAGGGAGAGGGTTTCACCATCTCCCAGGATCTCTCGAAACTCGGCTATAAGGGCGTCGAAACCTGCGAACTCGCGTTCGAGAACCTGCGTCAGCCGCAGGCCCAGCTGCTCGGTGCGGTCGAGGGCGTGGGCTTCAAGCAGATGATGAAGGGCCTGGAGATCGGCCGCATCCAGGTCGCCTCGCGTTCGTTGGGCGTCGCGCAGGCGGCACTCAATGATGCGGTGAAGTACTCGCAGGAGCGCGAATCCATGGGCAAGCCAATTTGGCGTCACCAGGCCGTGGGCAACCAGCTGGCGAAGATGGCCACGAAGCTCGAGGCCGCCCGGCAGCTCGTCCTCCACGCGGCTCGCACCTATGACTCGGGTGAGCGCGTGGATATGGAGGCCGGCATGGCCAAGTACTACGCCTCAGAGATGGCCGCCGAGGTGGCCCTTGACGCCATCCGTGTCCATGGCGGTTACGGATACTCCACCGAATACGACGTCGAACGCTACTACCGTGACGCCCCACTGATGATCGTCGGCGAAGGCACGAACGAGATCCAGTTGAACGTCATCGCTAAGCAGCTCATCGGCCGAAACAAGGCCTGAGAGAGGGAGAACCATGACTCATAAACCCAGGCCGAGGCCGAACACCCCGCACTTCATGACCGAGGAAAGGGAAGGCATCCAGGCTCTCGCCCGCGAGTTCGCCCACGACGTCGTCCTGCCCCTCGCGAATGAGCTTGATCCTGTCGAGGGGCAGTTCCCTGACTGGTTCATCAAACAAATGGCCGACATGGGGTTCTTCGGCATCCTCATCCCCGAGGAATATGGGGGTCTTGGACTCGGGGTCTTCGAGTACTGCCTCGTGGCCGAGGAACTCTCCAGAGCTTGGATGTCCGTTGGCGGCCTGCTGGCTCGTGGCAACGGGATGGGCGGCAACTTCTCTCCCGAACAGGAAGCCAGGCTACTTCCGAAGGTCGCCACCGGCGAATACCTCGGCGCTTACTCCCTGTCCGAGGCCGAAGCCGGTTCCGATGTGGCCAACATTCGCTGCAAGGCCACTCGTGCTGAAGATGGCGGCTGGGTCATCAACGGCACGAAGATGTGGTGCACATTCGCCGATCAGGCGGATTACATCATTCTCTTCGCTCGTACTTCCACTGACGAAGAGAAGCGGCATCGTGGGATCTCGGCGTTCCTTGTCGAGAAGGAACGTGGTTCCTTCCCTGAGGGTATGTCGGGGACTGCGGTGAAGAAGATCGGCTACTTCGGATGGAAGACCTGGGATCTGGCCTTCGATGACTTCCACCTGCCCGCCGAAGCCCTGCTGGGTGAGGAAGACCGTGGGTTCTATCAGGCTGTGTCTGGTCTCGAGGTGGGTCGAGCCCACACAGCTGCGAGATCGATCGGTCTGGCGCAGGCCGCGCTCGAGGACTCGATCGCGTATTTGAAACAGCGTGAACAGTTCGGACACCCTCTCGCTGATTTCCAGCATCTGCGGTTCAAGGTTGCCGACATGGCTGCCCAGATCGAGGCGTGCCGGGCTCTGATGTATCACGTGTGCACCGAAATCGACTCCGGTCGCCGGTGCGACAAGGAAGCCGCGATGGTCAAGTATCTGGCTGCGGAGATGGCGGAGAAGGTCACTTCTGAGGCTGTGCAGATCCATGGTGGTGCCGGG
This sequence comes from Brevibacterium aurantiacum, assembly GCF_900169065.1. Lineage (GTDB taxonomy): Bacteria > Actinomycetota > Actinomycetes > Actinomycetales > Brevibacteriaceae > Brevibacterium > Brevibacterium aurantiacum. The sequence goes on from NZ_FXZB01000019.1 coordinate 106,290, forward strand.
TACACGAAGGACTTCGCGGTGGAGCGTCACTGGCGTGATGCCCGGTTGACGAAGATCTTCGAGGGCTCGTCTGAGATCCAGATGCGCATCATCTCCGATGAACTGTTAGGACGTTGACATGACTGAGATCAATCTGCAGGACTGGGCCGGCCGATCCAGCACCGAAGAAGACATTGCCTCTCCGACCAGCGCTGCCCGCTTGGCCACGTTGCTCGAACAGGACGTAACGTCGTCGACCGAGCCAGCGACGCTGTTCCCAGTGGGACACTGGTTGCACTTCGCCGAAGACGACGTTCCGATGAGCGAGCTGGGAACAGACGGTCACGTGAAGCTCGGCGGATTCATGCCACCGGTCGGACTGCCTCGGCGCATGTGGGCCGGCAGCAAGCTGCAGTTCCATGCACCGATTCTCGCCGGGCAGAAGCTGTCACGGACGACGACCATCGAATCGATTACGGAGAAGACAGGCGGCAGCGGATCCCTCTGCTTCGTCGTGCTGCGCCACGAGGTCTCCGCCGATGGAAACCTCGCGACAACGGATCGGCACACGATCGTCTACCGGGAAGCCACCTCGGCGCCCGAAGGATCCTCCGCCGCACCTGCCCGGGCAGATTCACCTGCACCCGAAGGGTGGGACTGGGTGCGCTCGGTGCGACCCAACGAGGTTACGCTCTTCCGCTACTCAGCTCTGACATTCAACTCCCACCGCATCCACTACGACCACCCGTATGTGACTGGCGTCGAAGGGTATCCGGGACTCGTCACCCACGGACCGCTGACGGCCACGCTTCTGCTGGATGCGTTCATGAGGAATCACCCCGAGGCGACCGTCGCCACGTACGACTTCCGCGCGAAGTCACCCCTGTTCGCGAACGAGCAGATCCACCTCGTCGGTCGCAGCACCGGAGCGAACACTCATGAACTCGAAGCCATCGGACCTGATGGTCAGACCGCGATCGCGGCAACAGTGACGACCACGGAAAGCTGAGGAGCACCCATGTCTGAGACACGACCGGCACCACTGACCGGATTGAAAGTCGTCGAGATCTCTGCCTTCGTCGCAGCACCCCTGGGTGCTATGACCCTGGCACAACTGGGTGCCGACGTCATCCGCATCGACCCGATCGGCGGCAACATCGACGCCAACCGCTGGCCGATCAGCGATGACGGGACGTCGATCTATTGGGCGAGCCTGAACAAGGGCAAACGCTCGGTCACCCTGGATCTGAAGTCCGAAGAGGGACAGAAGATCGCGACCGACCTCATCGCCGAGGCGGGCACCCTGGTGACGAACCTGCCCGCTCGCGGATGGCTGAGCTACGACAATCTCGTCCAGCACCGTGAAGATCTGGTCATGCTGCGTCTCAATGGGTCCCATGATGGGAAGCCGGCCGTGGACTACACGATCAATGCGGCCAGCGGGTTCCCGATCATCACCGGCGATGACGAGCGTCCGGTCAACAATGCCATCCCGGCGTGGGACGTCATCGCCGGCCTGTACATTGCCAATGGCATTACTGCCGCTGAGCTCGATCGTCGGACCTCGGGCAAGGGGCAGGAGATCAACCTCGCCCTGTCCGATGCGATGCTCGCAACCGTTGGCAACCTCGGATACATCGCCGAGGTGCAGTCGACCGGTAAGACTCGTGGACCGCTGGGCAATGGCCTTTATGGCGCCTACGGGCAGTCGTTCAAGACCTCGGATGAACGCGAGATCATGGTTGCTGTCATCTCGAACAAGCACTGGCGCGGACTGGGCAAGGCGACTGGGCTGTCCGAGAAGCTTGAGATGATCGGGCCCATGCTCGACGTTGATCTCACGACCGAAGGCGGTCGGTTCGAAGCTCGCGAGGCCATCGATGCAGTGCTGCGGCCATGGTTCGCAGCCCACACGGTGGCCGAGGCGGCTACTGCTCTGAGTGGTGCCGGGGTGCTGCAGGGAGAGTTCCAGACATTCGAGGAGCTCGTCAACAACGACCCGTGGTGTTCGTTGGAGAATCCGCTGTTCGGCGAGATCGAGCAGCCAGGTGTGGGCCGCGTGATGGCTCCGCGGGTGCCGTTGCAGTTCGGCGGGTCGCCGGTGGCTGATGCTGTTCCTGCGCCGACTCTGGGTGGGGATACGGAGGGAGTGTTGGCTGAGTTGGTGGAGACGAGCTCCGAAAACTGGCTCTTCGCAAACGAGAGTGTATACCGATGAATTTCAAACAGAGCGAGTCGCTACCCGGATAGACGTCGAGGTCTTCCGATGATGGAAGTTCTCACACTGCCCATCCGAAAGACCTCGACGTGGAC
>NZ_FXZB01000038.1 GCF_900169065.1 Brevibacterium aurantiacum
TTTTTGTTGGTGTCTTTGGAGCCTGAAGTGTCTGCGGATGTGTCTGCTTTGTCGTCAGACTTTTTGTTGGTGTCTTTGGAGCCTGAAGTGTCTGCGGATGTGTCTGCTTTGTCGTCAGACTTTTTGTCGTTGTCGTCCGGCTTCGGAGCAGCGGGCTTCCGAGCTTGCTTGGAATCTGCGGGGTCCCCGCTCGGCTCTTCCGTCTTGGTCTTGGTCGGAGTCGAGGTGGCGGTCTCAGACGGCTCCTCGGTCTTGGTCTCGGATGGCGCTGGGGCCGGTCCGGTTGCAGGGGTGCAATCGGGGCCCTTGGCGTCTTCATCGATGTCCGAGGCAGTGGGCACGACCTCGAAGGAGACCTTCGAGGAGTCCTTCTCGGTCTTCTCGTCTGTGAGGTAGAGCGAGTAGTTGCCCGACGGAACCTTGGCGTTGTCCGTGACCGAGAAGAAGTAGGTGCCGGACACCTTCCCCTTCTCGTCGACGGTCAGCTTGGTCTCTGGTGAGTACTTGGACCCATCGGTGCCGACGACCGTGACGGTCGCCTTGTTGTCGGGGGTGAATCCCGTACCGGAGAATCCGATGCCCTTCTTGCGGTCAGCAATATCGGCTCGGGTCACCTGTGCGGCGGACAGTGTCGCCTGCGGGTCCGAGCTGTCGGGAACCTTGGAATCGGGGTCAGTTGACTGCTGTGCGTCATCATACGCACAGAGCGGGCCTGCCGGCACCGGAGCGGACTCTGTCGCTGCGAACGCGGGAGCGCCAGCAAGACCTGTCAATGCAACGGCTACTGCGGGGGCAAGCACAAGACGCGAGGTCTTCACAGTAATGCCTTTCGTTTGTTGTCAACCCACGAAAGACGATGGACTCCCGGCATTCCTTGGCTTAAGAAGAGGAAGGCACCATCGTGCGCGGGTTCGTACAGCTCCTAACTCTAAAGCATTCACCAACGGCTATGGGGAGACACACGGGAGAAAACCAGCAAAAACTGCTGTTATCGTTATCAAGTCGTTACCTAAGTACGGCGTGTCGGGGCGTCTGTGACATTTTTCGCCCCCTCGGAAGCCCAGCTCACTGCACTCCAGAGCCCAGGGCGACTACCATTTGATACGTGACTCTCCTTTCCGATCGCGACATCCGCGCCGAGCTCGACTCCGGACGCATCGCCCTCGACCCCTATGACCCGTCTCTGATCCAGCCCGCCAGCGTCGATGTGTGCCTGGACCGCTATTTCCGTCTGTTCGACAATCACAAGTACCCGGTGATCGATCCGAGCCTCGACCAGCCCGAACTCACCCGCTTCGTCGAGGCGGCGCCGGGGGAGCCGTTCGTGCTGCACCCCGGGGAATTCGTGCTGGCCTCCACCCACGAACTCGTCACCCTGCCCGATGATGTGGCCGCTCGCCTGGAGGGCAAGTCATCGCTGGGCCGCCTCGGGCTGCTGACCCACTCCACGGCCGGCTTCATCGACCCTGGGTTCACTGGTCACGTGACTCTTGAGCTCTCGAACGTCGCCACCCTGCCAATCACGCTGTGGCCGGGAATGAAGATCGGTCAGCTCTGCTTCTTCCGCCTCAGCTCGGTTGCGCTCAACCCCTACGGTTCGCAGGCCACCGGCAACCGCTATCAGGGGCAGCAGGGCCCCACGGCATCCCGTTCTCACCTCAACTTCTACCGGAGGGACATGTGACCACCCGCCGAGAGCTGCGGATGCAGCGGGAAGCCGCCGAGCGTGTCAGCGACACGGATGTCTCGGCGGACCTGCGCGGCTTTCATCTGCTTCTCCTCGACGAAGGGGTCGAGGTCTCCGATGTGCTCGCGCTCGTGCACAACAGGCTTCCCGACCTCGCGCCCCGCCTGGATGAAAGAGGCCAGCTGAAGCTGAGTCGACACTCGCGTCTGAGTGAGGGAGTCGACCTCGATGCTGTCGCGATCGCCGCGCTCGAGGTTCCCGACTGGGCTCATCACGCAGTAGTCATCGACTGCCCTCGAGACCGCGAACCGGTCCCGCCGCCGGACTGGTTCAGCGACGCAGACGGGCTCAACAAGGCGTTCCCCGAGGGTCTGCCTGATCGTGAAGAAGAGCGGATGCTCAGTCTCATCCTGTCTGTCGCATCACGTCTGCACACAGGTGTTCGCCTGGCGGACGAGGCGGGTCTGCCGACCCGGGTGCTCGTGCCCGACCCCGAGGCAAAGGTCGACCTCTATCTCTATTCGACCTACTGGCTCGAACCTGAGGTCGCACTCTCCCTCGTGCGCAAGCACGCCCCACATGCCTTCCAGCAGGCGCTGCCGACCCCCGACGAGGCGGTCCTCGCCCAGGCCACGATCGACGATCCGCTCTTCGATTCCTCGGCACCGGTGATCCTCGACGGCTATTCGCTCCTCGTCCCGCTCGGGGAGATCAGCGAAGCGGCCGGCATCATCGAAGTCCGTGTGTCCGAAGCCGACTGGGTGCCGCCGATCATCGCCAAGCATCTGCAGATGCCGCTGATCGAATACCACGTGCACTGGATGGACACCGAGTCGAAGCGCTACCAGCCTGCCCAGACCAGACGATTCCGGCGGATGCGCAACCAGGTGGCCAGCCTCGTCGACAGCATCGGCGCGGAGCTGCTCGTCGGCAGCGATGGGACCGGCCTGGACGAAACCGGTTTCCTCGTCACCAGCAGCCAGCTTCGCAGCTGATTCGTTCCCTCGATGAGGGAGCAGGGTCGGCCCCACGAACCGATCCACTGCAACCGGAATTTGTGCGGATTGCGCGCAGCATTCGTGGGGGAGCCGAGCCAAACGTGGTGAGAATGACTGCCGAATACCGACCCATTGATTGGGAGATACGCGGTGTGTCGTGAGAAAATACTGGTGAGAACTACATTCTGGCAAATCGTATAAATGACGGAGGTGTCCGCCGGTGATAGTCATGACAGGAGCCTTTTTCGGGGCTGCTGTCATTGCGTACCCACTGGTCAGACGCCTCGGCCGGGACGGGTTCTTCCTCCTAGCGCTGGTGCCGCTGGCCGGGCTGATCCTCAGTCTGGCCAAGGTCCCCGACATCTTCGGGCCCGGCGGCTCGCCGTGGGTCGAGAGCATGGGGTGGCTGCCGGCCCTCGGCCTCGACGGCATCTTCCGCCTCGACGAGCTCGGCTGGATCATGAGCCTCTTGGTCACCGGCGTCGGTGCTCTCGTCTTCGTCTACTGTGCCCGCTACTTCCCGCCCGATGAGCCGGGGTTGGCCAGGTTCGCCGCTGTCTTCATGGCCTTCGCAGGAATGATGTACGGACTCGTCCTCGCCGATGAGCTCCTCATGCTCTACCTGTTCTGGGAAGGCACCACGGTCTTCTCCTATCTCCTCATCGGGCACAGCCAATCCCGTCGCCGCTCCCGCCAGGCTGCGCTGCAGGCGCTCATCGTCACCACAGCCGGCGGACTGGCCATGCTCGTGGGCATGATCCTGCTGATGTCTGTGACCGGAACAGGTCAGATCTCCACCCTCATGGAGCGGGCGAGCCTCGGAATGGACACCGGGCCCGTCATCGTCACCGCCGTGATCCTCATCCTCGTCGGCGCGGTCTCGAAGTCCGCGCTGATCCCCTTCCACTTCTGGCTTCCCGGAGCCATGGCCGCACCCACCCCGGTCAGCGCCTACCTACATGCGGCAGCGATGGTCAAAGCCGGAATCTACCTGATCCTGCGTCTGGCACCGGGCTACCACACTCTGCCCGGTTGGTCGGAGGTCCTGCTCACGCTGGGCCTGCTCACGATGTTCATAGGCGGTTGGCAGGCCCTCAAACAGACCGACCTCAAACTTCTGCTCGCCTTCGGCACGGTCTCCCAACTGGGATTCCTCACGACTCTGGCCTCATTCGGCACGCCCGACATCACCAAGGCCGCACTGGCCCTGCTCATCGCACATGCGCTGTTCAAAGCCTGTCTGTTCCTGTGCGTGGGCATCATCGACCATCGGGCCGGCACACGCGACCTGACGAAGCTCTCCGGGGGCTGGAAGGCGTTCCCCGTCGTGGCCGTCTGCGCCACGATCGCCGCGGCCTCGATGTCCGGTCTGCCGCCGCTGCTGGGCTTCGCCGCCAAGGAAGCCGTCTATTCGACCCTGCTCGCCTCGGGCGACAAGGCGGCGATCATCGCGCTGGTCGGCGTGATGATCGGTTCGATGCTCACCGTCGCCTACTCGGCACGCTTCGTCTGGGGTGCGTTCTCAAGCAAAGACGGCGTCGACGATATCGCCCGCCGCGACGAGAAGATCACGCTGATCATCTCCCCTGTCATGCTCACTGTGCTCACCGTGGCGCTGGGGCCGGCCGTCGGACTCGTCGACGGCTACTTCGAGGCCTGGACATCGACGCTGCCGGTCATCGACCCCGGCGACGGCGACTATCATCTGGCTCTGTGGCACGGGTTCGAACCGGCCCTGGCCCTGTCGGCAGTCACGATCGCCGTCGGCCTCGGACTCTTCTTCGTCCGCGACTCGTTCGCCAAAGTCCAGTCGACGCTGCCATCGGGCCTTGATTTCCACGACCTCTACCGCAGGATGATCAGCTCGATGGAGAAGCTGGCGCTGTGGGTCACCTCGCGAACGCAGCGTGGCTCGCTGCCGTTCTACCAGAGCGTGGTCTACCTCGTCCTCGTCGCCGGCCTCGGCCTTGCGATCATCACGAACGACACCTGGAACATCGAGTTCGACCTCTTCAACACTCCACTCGACTTCATCGTCGCCGCGGTCCTCATCGTCGTTGCGGTGGCTGCGACCCGTGCCAAGAAGCGCTTCACCGCCGTGGTCGTCACCGGAATCTCCGGCTATGCGATGGTCGCGTACTTCGCCTTCGTCGGCGCCCCGGACCTGGCTCTGACCCAGGTCCTGGTGGAGACGATCACCATCGTCGTCTTCGTCCTCGTCCTGCGCAGGCTTCCGGCTCGGATCGGTCGGAGCACCGGGCGCTTCACACCGGCCTGGCGCGCCATCATCGGTGGTGGCGTCGGCGTGACCATGATGCTCGTCGTCCTCATCGCTGCCGGGGCCCGTGTCAGCGAACCGGTCTCCGTCGACTTCGGCCAACTCGCCTATGAAATGGGCCACGGCAAGAACATCGTCAATGTGACCCTCGTCGACATCCGTGTCTGGGACACCCTCGGGGAGCTCTCCGTCCTCGTCGCGGCCGGCACCGGAATCGCCGGACTGATCTTCGTCCGCGGCCGCGAAGGACACCTCCACCGGTTCGTCTCCCGCCGCGACGGCACCGAACTGCAGGGGCGGGTACGCTTCCAACCGGTCCCCGAAGAGATCAGTGACTACCACGCACCGGCACGCCGACACGATCCCGAACGCGAAGACGTGACGCAGCGGCGAGTCTCCTGGCTCATCGCCGGACGCACGCTGGCCCCACGCAACCGCTCCATCATCCTCGAGGTCACCGCCCGTCTGGTGTTCCACGCGGTCCTCATCTTCTCCCTCTACCTCCTGTTCGCCGGCCACAATGATCCCGGGGGCGGCTTCGCCGGTGGCCTCGTCGCGGGTCTGGCACTGGTCGTGCGCTACCTCGCGGGCGGCAAATTCGAACTCGCCGAGGCGGCCCGCTTCACCCCGTCGGGCTTGCTGGGCACCGGAATGATCCTGGCCGTGCTCACCGGAATCGGCGGATGGTTCTGGGGCGACGCCGTCTTCAAGTCCGTCTACTTCGAAGGAGACATACCGGTGCTCGGGCACCTGTCCTTCGGAACATCGACCTTCTTCGACATCGGCGTCTACCTCATCGTCGTCGGATTGATGCTCGACATCCTCAGGTCCTTGGGCGCCGAGGTGGACCTGCACCAGGAGCGCGATGAAATGGTGCTGACCAACCGGCTCAACCAGTCCTACCACCTGTCGGAGAACCTCAGCGCCAAGGCTGAGCACGATGCCGTCTCCTCGATCCTCGACCGTGTCAATCACCTCGATGTCGACAACGGCGCCGAAGGGGGGCGGCTGTGACTGTGCCCTTCATCATGGTGCTGGCGATGGCATTCCTCTTCGCCTGCGGCATCTACCTCATGCTCGAGCGGTCACTGACCCGCGTGCTGCTGGGCTTCATCCTCCTGGGCAACGGCGTCAACCTGCTCATCATCCTCACCGCAGGCAGAGGAGGGCCGCCGCTGACCGACGGCGAGGACCTGTCCACAGCGGGCATGTCCGATCCGCTCCCGCAGGCGCTCATCCTCACCGCCATCGTCATCACGTTCGCCGTCACGGCGTTCCTGCTGGCCATGATCTACCGTTCCTGGCGACTGGTCAGGGCCGATTCGCTGCAGGACGACACCGCCGACCTTCAGGTGGCGATCACGAAGATGATCGACTCCGAGGCAGAAGCGAGCACGGACTACGACGACACCGAGTTCGGTGACGAGGCCGAGAGCCCGATCACCGGCGCCATCGACCTCGACGATGACGGCACACCTCGTGAACGCGAAGACCCGAACGCCACGGTCGACGCGGAACGGTCTGGACCCGGTGAGGCTGGCACCACCTCGGCGCGGGAAGTCGGTGAGGCCACCACCTCGGCGAACACGAATGACACGAACGACACAGGGTCCGATGGAACCGGGACGGGGGAGAAGAAATGATCGATCTCCTTCCCGTGCTGGTGCCGCTGCCCGTCCTCCTGCCCCTCATCGGGGCCGGGCTGGCGCTGGTGCTGTCGAAGCATTCGCGGGCACAGAACATCGTGTCGATCCTGATTCTCAGCGCGGTCATGGTCATCTCGCTCATCATGCTCTTCGGCGTCGACGCCGAAGGTCCGCAGGTCGTGGCCATCGGTGGATGGGAGCCTCCTGCCGGGATCGTGCTCGTCGCCGACAGACTCTCCTCGCTCATGCTCGTCGTGTCCTCCCTGGTCATCCTGTGCGTGCTCATCTACGCACTGAGCCAGGACGCCAACGACGATTCGAACGAGACCCCGATCTCCGTGTTCAACCCCAGCTATCTGGTGCTGTGCGCGGGCGTCGCCAACGCCTTCCTCGCCGGTGACCTGTTCAACCTCTACGTCGGCTTCGAGATGTTCCTCGTCGCCTCCTACGTGCTGCTGACCCTGGGCGCCACGGCCGAGCGCATTCGGGCGGGCGTGACCTACGTCGTCATCTCGCTCGTGTCCTCGATCATCTTCCTGGCCGCAATCGGCGTCATCTATGCGTCGACCGGAACCGTGAACATCGCGCAGCTGACCGATCGGCTGGCCGAACTGCCGCCGGACGTGCAGATGATCCTGCACGTCCTTCTGCTCATCGGCTTCGGCATCAAGGCCGCGATCTTCCCACTGTCCTTCTGGCTGCCCGATTCCTATCCGACCGCTCCGGCCCCGGTGACGGCCGTGTTCGCGGGTCTGCTGACGAAGGTCGGCATCTATGCGATCATCCGCACCGAAACCCTCCTGTTCGCCGAATCCTCCCTGCGAGTGCCGCTGCTGATCGCCGCGGCATTGACGATGGTGGTCGGAATCTTAGGCGCAATCGCCCAGTCGGAGATCAAGAGGATCGTGTCATTCACCCTTGTCTCCCACATCGGCTACATGCTCTTCGGAGTGGCCTTGGGTACGACTGTCGGGCTCGCTGCCGCGATCTACTACACGGTCCACCACATCATCGTCCAGACCGCACTGTTCCTGGCCATCGGCATGGTGGAGATGCGAGGTGGTTCGACCTCGACGCGGTCACTCGGCGGACTCATGGTGCTCTCGCCGGCGCTGTCGATCATCTTCTTCATCCCGGCGCTCAATCTCTCCGGCATTCCGCCGTTCTCCGGGTTCATCGGCAAGGTCGGACTCTTCGCGGCCGGTTTCTCCGACCACGACTGGCTGGCCGTCGCTCTCATTGTCGCCGGCACCGTGACCAGCCTGCTGACCCTCTACGTCATCGGGCGTACCTTCAACCTGGCCTTCTGGCGCGACCCTGCGGATGCGGAGGAGCCGAATGAAGAGCTCGTCGCAGAATTCGCCGAACGCAAGAAGGCCAAGCTCGCGGGCAAGCCCTGGAAATCGCAGATCGGCGTTCCGGGATCGATGTTCGCCGCCACCACGGTCGTGGTCGTCGCCTCGATCGTCCTCACCGTCTTCGCCGGTCCGCTGTGGGATCTGTCCGACCGTGCCGCGCAGAATCTGCAGTCTCCAATCAGCTATGCGACGAAAGTTCTGGGCGGTGATGACAAGTGAACGCCAAACGACCCCGGATGTCGAAGGGCCGCAGCTTCGTCCAGCAGCTGGTGCTGGTGTTCTTCCTCGTCGTCCTCTGGGTGATGCTCTGGGACTCCGTGTCGTTGATGCACATCATCACCGGCGTGATCTTGTCCTTCCTCGTGACCCGAGTCTTCTACCTGCCGCCGGTGGTGCTCTCCGGGCGGTTCAACATCATCCACGCCATCAACTACGGGCTGTGGTTCCTCTATTCGCTCGTCATCGCCTCGGTCGAGGTGGCCTGGTACGCGTTCCGACCCCGCGCGGTAGGCGCCGGATCCGTGATCGCCTGTGACCTGCGGACGAGTTCTGACCTGCTGATGACGCTCGTAGCCGACACCGCCAGCCTCATCCCCGGATCGATCATCGTCGACAGCGACCGAGCCTCGGGGGTCCTGTACCTGCACGTCCTCGACAGTGATTCCGAGGAGAAGGTCATCGCAGCCAAGAAGCTCGTCTACCACATCGAGGAGCTGCTCATCAAAGCTCTCGGCTCCCACCGTGACCTCGCTGCGCTCAAGATCACCCCCGACCCACTGGCCGATGAGTACGGAGGTGCCCGATGAGTCAGATCGTGCTCGACACTCTCGTCGTTGCGGCTTCGGTGCTGCTGGCCGCCTCGGCGATCATCGCCCTCTACCGCATCGTCCGCGGACCCTCGATCCTCGACCGCATGATCGCCACCGACGTCGTGCTGGCCTCCATCATGTGCGGTCTGGGCGGATTCATGGCACTGTCGGGTCGCACCGATCTCCTGCCCGTGCTCATCGTGCTGGCGATGCTCGGATTCGTCGGTTCCGTCAGCGTCTCCCGGTACGTGTCCAAGTCTGATTCCATGACCCCCGGCGCCGAGGTGGGCTCACTCAGCGAGTTCTCCAACTCCGACTGGCACATGCCCAAGGATTCACCGTCCGCGACCGCGAGTGGAACTGCGGACGAGACCGAGGAGTGGCCCGACGATGTGGCCCGCGGGATCTCCGATGTCTCCGATGGTCCCGATGCCATCACCGTCCAAGGGGACGAGGAGATCCATCCCGTGACCGTGGGACTCGATCAGGGCACTGATCCCGGTGCCGACCTCTCCGACGATGAGGATGCCGGCGCCGAGTTCGAACCCGACGATGAGGGCCCTACCGCGGAGGACCCCAACGGTGCGGATCCGGATGTCGACGGCGAGGGGGAGGGAACGGGCCCGGATGCGGGACCAGATGACTCCGACGACGGTGCTCACACCAGCCCCGAACCTGACGACGAAGGGAGCCGCCGATGATCCTCGACATCATCTCTGCGGTGCTCATCCTCCTCGGCGGGGTGCTCTCACTGGCTGCCGCAGTGGGTCTGCTGCGTTTCGGCGATCTCCTCTCACGCATGCACGCAAGTGCGAAGCCGCAGGTGTTGGGGCTGCTGATGGTGTGCGTTGCGATCGCCATCCAGTATCCGGCCTGGTCGACGGTGACGACCCTGGCGATCATCATCTCCTTCCAGCTCGTCACGATTCCCGTGGCCACGCACATGGTCGGGCGCGCCGGTTATCGCACCAAGCACCTGCGTCGTTCTATGCTGTATCGAGATGAGCTCGCCGAGGCGGTCGATCGGGCAGAGGCCAGAGAAGTCGCGTGGGAACGCAGAAAAGGAATCGGAACGGACCCCAATGACGGTTGACAATCAGCAAGAACCCCAGCCCCTGGTTCTGGTCGCCGATGACGAGCCCGATGTCCTCGGTGCCGTCGTCCCCTTCCTCGAACGCTCCGGTTTCCGGGTGCTCGCCGCCAGTGACGGTCTGCTGGCTCTCGACGAGATCCACCGGCACAATCCCGATGTCTGCGTCCTCGACGTCCTCATGCCCGGTGCCGACGGCAGGCAGGTTCTGCGGCGACTGCGCCAGGAGGAGAACTGGGTCCCAGTTCTGCTGCTGACTCAGGTCGGCGAGGCCGTCGAACGGGCCATGGCACTCGAAGAGGGTGCCGATGACTATCTCAACAAACCCTTCGACCCGCACGAACTCGTCGCCCGCATCCGCGCGGTGCTGCGACGGACCCGCACCGATGGGCCGCCCCTGGCCACTGCTCCCGTGCTTGCCTCGAGCTTCGGTCTGCGCGTCGATCGTGTGGGCAGGCGCGCCTGGATGGGCAACCGTGAACTCGTGATCACCCCCAAGGGCTTCACCCTGTTGGAATACCTCATGGTCCACAAGGACGAGCTCATCGAACGTTCCCGCCTGCTCGAGATCCTGTGGGGCTTCGAAGAGGCTGTGGGCACCCGCGCGGTGGATTCGCGTGTGGCCGAACTGCGTCGTGTCCTCGGCGAGGACGCGGCCGAACCGCGGTGGATCGCCACCGTGCAGGGCCGCGGCTACCGGTTCGTCGGTGAGGTCCGAGGCGAAGAGGGTCAGAGGACTCTATGACGAACTTTCTGGTCTTCGAGGTCCAGATCTGGCTGTTCCTGCTTCTGCTGTTCCTCGTGCTGGCGGGCCTGGCGGTCGGAGCCTTCTTCGCCTGGAGGTATCTGCGCAAGCGTGAGACTGCGCTGCGGGAATCGATCGAGACCGCGGCCAGCGAGGATTCCCTGGCCAAACGCAACCGGATGCTCATCCGCCTGGACCATGAGCTGAAGAATCCCCTCACCGCTCTGCGCACCTCGGCCGCGAGCATCCGCGACGTCGTTCGCGAGGGCGGGTCCATCTCCGAAGTCGAATCCTCGGCCAAGCAGGTCGACATCTCCTCCCGGCGAGTCGCACGCCTCCTGGCCGACCTGCGCAAGCTCGCCGATGTCGAGACTCGCATCATCGAATACTCCCGAGTCGATCTCGACCGTCTCATCCACCAGGCCGTCGAGGACGCATCGACGGCTCCCGGGGCCGAAGACCGCATGATCGTGGCCACGGTCGCCCGCGCGCCCTGGCGTCTGCCCGACGTCGCCGGCGAAGAAGATCTGCTGCTGACAGCCATCCTCAACCTGCTGGGCAATGCGCTCAAATACTCTTCCCAAGCCGAAGTCGTCGAACTGCGTGCCAATGAGCAGATCATCGACAGCCACAGGTGGGTCGTCGTCGAGGTGGCCGACACGGGCAGCGGCATTCCGCTGACTGAACAGGAGCAGGTGTGGGACGAACTCTCACGCGGCTCCCGAGTCCGTGCCGTGGCCGGCTCCGGTATGGGGCTGTCCCTGGTGCGCGCGATCGTGACTCGTCACGGCGGTTCCGTGCAGCTGTTCAGCCAGGAGGGCGTGGGCACCTCGGTGCGGATGGTGCTGCCGGTGCTCGGCGATGCCGCGCAGGTGACCGTGCCGCCGATGGCCGATCAGGTCGGGCACGCCGCGGCCGGGTCTCTTCCGGTCCAACCCGTACAGCTTCCCGACTCGCGTCAGACCCCCGGATTCGTGCCGCCTCGGCAGCCGAACGAGGCCGAGCTGCAGGGCCGAATTCTGGGCACTCCGCGTCGCACCTCGAAGCGTCGCCTGGAACGAGTCGACGGCAACCTGGTCAACCGTTCGACCGGAGAGTCGGTCAGCGGTGGGTTCCCACCGGATTCCGGTCAGCATTCCCAGTTCAAACCCGGCCCCGGCATGCGACGCGCACCGGCACCTCCTCAGGCGGGACCGCCGTCTGGGCCGCAGTCGGGACCTGTGCCGGGAGCGGGCAGCCAGCCGGTGCCACAGCAGCAGTACGGGAGTCAGCCCGGACCGCAGCAAGGGTATGGGAGTCAGCCCGGTCCGCAGCAGAACTACGGCAGCCAGCCGGGTCCGCAGCAGGCGTGGCCGCAGCATCCGCCACAGCCGCAGCGACCGCCTGAGCAATCCCCGCAGACCCAGCAGCCTGATTCCGGACCACAAGCAGTGTCTGGAGAGCAGTCTGATTCGGTTCCGCAGCCATTGACCCGCCGGGAGCTGCGGTCGAGGGACGAGCGGTGATGAGGCACGCTGCGAAGGTGCGAACGGTCGCGGCGGGAGCAGCAGTGCTCGGCCTCGTCCTCAGCGGCTGCTCTGCCCTGCAGATCCGCACCGCGGAACGCGATTCGGGTCCCCTTCGTGTGGCCGTGGAGGAGAAGGCCGGCGAGAACCCGACGACTGCGCCTCCTGATGACGGCATCCCCGAGGGGATGAAGGAGGTTTCGGTCAACCTCGGCGCCGAATGCCCGGTCGACGTCAGCCTCGCCATGACCGATGACTGGACGGAGGGCTCGGTCACCGATGACTTCCACTCGTTCTCGCGCGGCACCTCGATGGCCGACAGCGACATGACCCTCATCACCTGCACCAAGGGCTATGACGAGACGCCACAGTCGCTCGTCGATTCGCGGAAGAAGTACACGTTCTCCGAGAAGGACTCCTCGGTGCTCGCTCAGCGCTCGGGCAGCCTCGCCGCCGGATCCTACTGGTCCTACCAGGGTCTGCTCGGCCCGACGGAGATCTTCGCCATCAACCAGAAGTCGACGGTCATGTACGGAGTCCTGATCGGCTACAAGACCAACGGGCGCCTGGTCGAGATCAAAATCGACATGCGCGCCCTCGAATCGGACACCGAGGCCGCCGAGGAGTTCAAGAAGATGCTCCCCACCATCACCGTCGACGGCGAGAAGGTCCCCACACCCAGATTCAAATAGCCGTTTGCGGGTCGGAAGATCGGTGATGATCCTAGGATGGGTTCATGACGACCAACGACGCTGTGACGACTCTCCTCGACGCCCGCCGACTGCAAGGCCTCCTGACGAACAAGAGCGGCCGCGTGATCGCCCAGTACTCCTTCCTCAACGCCGAGGGCAGCACCTACCTCACCCATCTCGCAGACATCGGCGGTGAGAACCCGCGCCGCCTCACCCGCGGTGACCAGTCGATCGGAGCCGCCGCGATCAGCGAATCCGGAACCCTGTACTTCGCGGCCAAACGCACCGGCGAAGACGGCAAGGACGCCGAGAGCCCAAGCCTCTGGTCGCTGCCGGAGACGGGCGAGGCACGCAAGCTCGCCGACCATTCCGGTGGCTTCTCCCGCATCGAGGTCAAGGGCCAGTCCATGATCGTCCAGTTCCCCGTCCACACCTGGGCCGCGAACGAGGACGAACACCGGGACTACAGCCAGGAGCGCAGCGAATCCAAGGTCAGCGCCATCCTGCACTCCGGCTTCCCCATCCGCCGCTGGGACCACGACCTGGGGCCAGGGCAAGAGATCCTGGCGATCGCAGACCTGAGCACAATCACCGACGAGTTCTCCGAAGACCTCACAGCCGACACCGCGCGCGGTGAGGCCGACTCCACCCCGAACACAGCTGGTGGTGCCGGAACCACAGGCGCCGCCGGCACCGAGGACCGCGAGGATTCGGCGATTCCATCCGCCACGGACCTGGCCTTCCGCTACCTGTCACTGCCACCCGGACGACTTGTGGACTGGGCGGTTGACGATGAGGCCCGCTTTGTCCTCGTGCAGGTCGAGAAGCCGATCCCCGGTCAGCTCGAGGCCAGCGAGATCTGGCAGATCGACGTGCACAAACATGGGGCACCGCGCCTCCTGATCGAGGCCGCCGTCGACCACGCCTACAGCATCGACGCCATCAGCCCCGACGGCACCCGCGCCCTTCTCACCCGGGAGCAGTTCTGGACGTCGACGACGAACCTGTCCGCGGCACTCACGGTCCTCGACCTCGCTACCGAGTCGCTGAGCCCGGTCTGGCCCGATGCCGATCACTGGTTCGCCCCCGTCTGGGCCGATGATTCGACACTCGTCGCAACCGCGGACGATCACGGTCGGGGCAGTGTCTTCATCGGTGACGTCAACGACGAGCAGCCTCGGCGACTGGTGGGCGGTGAGAGCCAGAAATATGCGTTTGCGGGACTGCAGGTGCAGGGACTCACGGTCGTGGCGACCGCATCGGCGATCGACGTCGCGCCCCTGCCCATCGTCATCGATCTGGTCTCGGGCCAGATCAGCGAGCTCGCCAACCCCGCGAGCGTCATCGATGGGGCGGGCACCCTTGCCGAGGTGACCGCCGTTGGTGACGACGGCACCGCGGTGCGCGCCTGGTTGGCTCTGCCCGAGGGGGAAGGGCCGTTCCCACTCGTCGTCTTCGCCCACGGCGGACCCTGGGGATCCTGGAACTCCTGGACGTACCGGTGGAATCCGGGACCGTTCACCGCCGCCGGATACGCGGTGCTGCTGCCGGACCCGGCGATCTCCACCGGCTACGGGCAGTCGATGATCGACCGCGGTCAGCAGGAACTGGGCGGGGCACCGTTCACGGACATCCTCGCGCTCACGGACGCGGCGATCGCCAGGCCCGACATCGACGCCGAGCGCACCGCTCTGGCCGGTGGATCCTATGGCGGGTACATGGCGAACTGGGTGGCCGGGCACACCAGCCAGCGGTTTCGGTGCATCGTCACCCACGCCTCCCTGTGGAACACGACCTCGATGGGCCGGACCACGGACAACGCCTCCTGGGACGTGGCCATGCGGAAGCAGTCGTCGACGTACTCCCCGCACCTGTTCGCCGACCGGATCGAGGTGCCGATGCTCGTCATCCACGGTGACAAGGACTACCGGGTGCCCATCGGGCAGGGCCAGGAACTCTGGTACGACCTGCTGTCCCGGTCGAAGACACCCCTGGACGCAGAAGGGCTGACCCAGCACCGCTTCCTGTACTTCCCCGACGAGGGCCACTGGATCACCGGTCGCGGCAACGCCGAGGTCTGGTACCGCACGGTGCTGGCATTCCTCGACAAACATGTCCTCGACATCGACTCCCAACGCACCCGTGCCCTGGGGTGACGACTCAATCGCAGCAAAGACCTTGGAGAATGCTCTGGTGAGCGACATCATGCCCGCAGACACGATCACCCACAACGCCGTCATCCTCGACGGCGATCCCACCGAGCCTGCCTCGGACGGGTCCACGCCGGATGGGTTCACCCCGGGTGGGTCCGCGACGGCCACCGGCGATGACTGGATCGCGTCGGCGGGGGGAACCGTCATCGCACGCGGACGTGGGATGGGCTGGAAGGACCTGAACACCTCGGCGACGGTGCAGATCATCGACGCCGAGGGAGCGTATCTGGCACCCGCCTACGTCGACATGCACTGCCATGGGGCCGGTGGCTCCAGCGCCGAGGACGGGGAACCCGGGCTCGCAGAGGTGCTGGCAGTCCACCGCCGGAACGGAACTCGGGCGCTCGCCCTGTCCTACGTCTCTGACACCGTCCCTGGCCTGTGCCGTTCCCTTGCTGCCGGGGCCAGGCTCTGTCGCGACAACCCCGCCGTATTGGGACTCCACGCCGAAGGGCCCTTCCTGTCCCCGGACTTCAAGGGCGCGCACGCACCCGAAGTGCTCACGGCTCCCACCCCCGAGGCGGTCGAATCGATCCTCGCCGCCGCCGATGGGAGGCTGGCCCAGATCACGATCGCCCCAGAACTGCCCGGTGCCATCGACGCGATCTCACGGTTCGCCTCGGCGGGGGTGAGCGTGGCTATCGGCCACACCGCTGCCGGGTATGAGGAGGCGGCGCGGGCCTTCGAGGCTGGGGCACGCATCCTCACCCACACGTTCAATGCGATGCCGGGCATCCACCACAGGGCACCCGGCCCGATCCTCGCCGCCGTCGATGCCGGACACGTCAGCCTCGAACTCATCAACGACGGAGTCCACGTGGCGGGGCCACCGGCACGGATGCTTGCGAAACTGGCCCCCGGCAGGATCGCTCTGATCACCGATGCCATGGCCGCGACGGGGATGGCCGACGGGGCCTACATGCTCGGTTCGCTGCCGGTGCAGGTCGAGGATTCGGTGGCACGACTGTTGGGCGAGGACGGGTCGACGGGGTCCATCGCCGGTTCGACCCTGACCATGGACGATGCGGTGATGAGGGCGGTCGCCGAGGTGGGGATGAGCCCGCTTGCAGCCGTCCAGGCCGCCAGCCTGGTGCCCCTGCGAGCACTCGGGCTCATCGCAGCAGACGAGCACTGTCTGCTGCGCGCCGGGATGCCCGCCGAGTACCTGCTGCTGAACGCGGACATGAGCATCCGGGCACAGAACATGGCACGATAGGACACATGGATGCCCTGCTCCTCATAGACACCGACGACGCCAGTTATATCTCCGACGAGAACGCCGAGATCTTAGTCGACATCGTCGGCCGCACTCGCACCGTCGGCGGTGTGCTCATCTTCGCCTCGACGAAGGACGAACTCGTCGATATCGACGATGAGGAACTGTCCATCTTCGTCCCCGACGAGGAAGATCTCGTGCTGCGCTCAGAGAAGCCCGATGTCTTCGACGGCATCCGCGACCTGGCTCCCGGCCTCCACGACATGGGCGTTGACCGCATCGTCATCGCCGGTGGGGACGTGACCACTGTTGCAGCCCTCGAGGACGCAGACGCTTCGGACGACGCGGACAGTCCGGATGGTCCTGACGATGCAGCCTCTGCTGGTGACGCAGACTCTGCTGAGGATTCCGTGGCCGGCGAGCTGCCGGGCTCGGTCCGCGCCTCGGCGATGGCCGCGCTGGTGTGCAACTTCGACGTCATCGTCCTCTCCGACGCGGTGATCGACCTCGAGGGCCAGCCCGTGACCTGGCTGGACGAGGCCGAGGCCGCCGGGGCCATGATCAAGAAGACCGCCGATACCTGGCTGAGGATGTAACCTCCCCATCGCTGTGGCGTCTGGGGCCCACTTGGTTCTACACTGAGTAGTAGTTTTGAGTCCTCTGAGGCTCAGCCATGATGTCATCCGTGTGAGAAGTCCCAGGAGAGGAGCGGCATGACCGGGTCGAACAAGTCTGTGCGTGCTCTCTTCGCCGCACTCATGACGACCCTGCTCGCCGTACTCATGCACGTCGGTGCCGGGGGTTCGATCTCTGTCGTCGGCATTGCGATCGTCTTCGTCTTCGCCCTGTGGGCCGCAATGATCCTCGCCGGTCGTCGGCTCGGCTATCTGGGACTGGGATCGCTGCTGGGCCTGGGACAGATCCTCATGCACCTGTCGATGGGCTGGTTCACTGCCGCACCTGCCTCCAGCGGTGCCTCGGCGACCGGAACCGCTATGGGCCACCACCACATGAATCATGGGGCCGGTGCCCTCGACCTGAGCCAGACCGGGTCGATGTCCCAGCCGATGTCGCACATGGCCGGTGACGGCTCGAGTGCGGGCCTGGCCATGGTGCTCGCCCACGTCGCCGCTGTTGTAGTCACCGCCGTCGTCCTCAAACGCGGCGAAGACATCATCCTGACCATCCTGCAGCTGGCTCTGGGACCGATCGCCACCGCGTTGCGGTCCCTCGCCGAGGCTGTCGGAGTCTTGGCCGAGTTCCCGGCCCGACTCGTCCACGGCGAATTTCATCTGCCGCAGGCGATCACCTCTGCCGTCGTCGGCCCGAACTACCGACGCGGTCCGCCCGCACTCGTCTGAGCTCAGAACTTCACCACCGGCGGATACTCCGCCGACCCACACATCATTGGTGACAGCCACACACTGTCGCAGACGAGCCGTCCCGTGTGCCCGATCGCGTCCATGCGACCGATCGCATCGGGCCGCGTCGGAACCAATCAGACCGCGTCCGATCGCGACTAAACGCGTCCGCGCCGACATTCGTCGAGACCTGTGCCCGGCTGCACCGACAAGCTGAAAGTGCAGACGAAATGCGAAAGAACACCACCTTGATGGCCACCCTGTCCGTTGCCGCCATGATCGGCCTCAGCGCCTGCGGCCAGAGCCAGGCCAGTGAACCGGAAGAAACGAGTAAGTCCCAGGTCAGCGTCGACTCACTGAGTCTCGACAACGCTTGGGTCAAGGCCGCCGACGACGGCATGACCGCTGTATTCGGCGAACTGAAGAACAACAGCGATGAGGACATCAACCTCGTCGAAGCGAAATACGATGACGCGGAGCAGGTCCAACTCCACGAGACTCTTGAGGACAACTCCGGAGGAATGTCGATGCAGGAGAAAAAGGGAGGCTTCACGGTTCCTGCGGGTGAGTCCCTGAGCCTCAAACCCGGTGGCGATCACATCATGGTCATGGGCCTGACGAAGCCGATCAAACCCGGTGAGGAGATCTCACTAGAGCTTGTCACCGCCGATCAGCAGAGTTTCCCGGTCACCGCCATCGCCAAGGACTATTCGGGTGCGCAGGAGGACTACGCCCCGGGCGAGGCCGACGACGAAGGCGACGGAGCCGACCACAAGGACATGGATCACGGGGACATGGACCATGACGAGATGGACCACGGGGAACACGGTGACCACTGAGTCTGAGCCCAGCGACTCCGCGCCCCGTCCCCACGGCTTCAGCCGCCGAGGCCTCATCGCATCGGCGGCTGCGGCCGGAGGGACGGGAGTCGTCGGAGCCGTCGCAGGATTCGGCATCGGGCGATCCCGTGTCACAGACCGTGCCGAGGCCGCGCCGTCCCGTGATCTCAGCGGGGCAAACGGTCCGCTCACCGAACCGTTCTACGGTCCTCACCAGTCCGGCGTAGAAACTCCTCCTCAAGCGCACGCGCACTTCCTGGCGCTGACGTTGAAGACCGGAATCAAGGCCGCCGAGGTGGTCCGCTGGCTGCGACTGCTCACCGCAGACGCGGCCGCCCTGACTCAGGGCAGCGGGCCGCTGGCTGACTCCGAACCCGAACTCGCCCACGACCCTGCGCGATTGACGGTCACGTTCGGATTCGGCCGCGGCCTCGTGAAGCTGGCAGGACAGAAACTTGTGCCGACGTGGTTGGGCCCGCTGGAGAAGTTCTCCATCGACGATCTCGATCCCGAGCGGTGCACCGGGGATCTGCTGCTGCAGATCTGCGGTGACGATCCGCTGACCTTGGCACATGCGAGACGGATGCTGTGGAAGGATTCCCGGAACTTCGCCGAGGTGGCCTGGCAGAGAGAGGGTTTCCGCCGGTCCTACGGCAGCCAGGGAGAGGGAAAGACCCAGCGGAACCTCTTCGGACAGTTGGACGGGACCGCCAATCCCGGTTCCGGATCCGAAGATTTCGCGCGCATCATCTGGGGACAGGGCACCGGTCGGACGGATGCGGTGTACTCCGCGCGCGGGGAACCGCCGGACAACCTCGGCGCGCATCTGCCTGACTGGATGCGCGGGGGAACGACCTTGGTGCTGCGTGACATCGCGATGAACCTCGACACCTGGGACAAGGCTGACCGGCCGGCACGTGAGTTCGCGACGGGACGGACCCTCGACCGGGGTGCGCCGCTGTCAGGAACAGACGAGTTTGATGTTCCCGGCTTCGGTGCGGTCGACAGGCGGGGTCTGACGAAGATCTCGGCGGCCTCGCACGTGGCCAGGGCTCGTGATGGGCTGGGCCCGGAGGCGCAGATCCATCGGCGAACGTTCAACTACGAGACAGGTGCGGAGGAGGGCGCCGGGCTGCTGTTCGCCTCATTCCAGGCCGACATCGAACGGCAGTTTCTGCCGATCCAACGCCGGCTCGCCGAGGTGGATCTGCTCAATGAGTGGACCACGCCGATCGGGTCGACTGTGTGGGCGATTCCGCCCGGTATCGAAGAAGGGGAGTACATCGGGCAGAGCCTCTTCGAGGGCTGAGGCCGACACTGCGCTGGCTGCGAGAGGATGAGGCGAGTGCCTTCTCAGGTGCGTCACTGGTTCAGAACAGTGGGCGGGGGAGTGCGTCCTCGAACTCGAGCAGCCAGCGTTTGGTGGCCAACCCCTCACCACGACGACCGCCGGAATAGCCGCCCAGCCCATCGCTGGCCACGACTCGATGGCAGGCGATGACGAGCGGAAGCGGATTCATACCCATGATGCTGCCGATTGCCCGTGCAGGGATCCCTGTCCCGCTGCGCCGGGCAAGCTCGCCGTAGGTGACTGTAGTGCCACTCTCGACCGTCTCGTCGAGAGTGGTGAGCACCGTCCGCGCGACCGCGGAGATCTGGCCCAGGCCCAGAGGCAGGTCGAAGGTGGTGAGACTGCCGTTGAAGTAGGCGTGCAGCTGCCGCATCGCCTCGGTGAGAAGCGGATCGGAGACAGCCGAGGCAGGAGGAGCAGCGGAGAAATCGACCTCGGCGGACTCGACCCACGTCACACGCACGATCGACCGCCCGTTGCCCGTGACAGTGATAGGTCCGACGGGCGTGGCCATCGTGGCTTGAGCGGAGTCGGCGTTGGGGTGAGGGCCGTCGACCTCATTTGAACTCATCGTCATGCGTCTCCCGTTTTCGTTTGGTTCCGCTAGTGCAAAGTTAGCGCATGCCGGCGGCGGGAAACTATACGAAAGACCCTTCGGCTCGTGAGCTTGAGCCGAAGGGTCTTTCGCTTGGTTCAGGAGTTCAAGATCGAGCTCCGTGGAAATGGATCACTTATCTTCGTCGGTGATTTCACCTTCATAGGCGTCAGGATTCGCCTTCAGCCACTCGGCGATGGCTGCTTCTCCATCGTCCTTGTGCTTGTTGACAACGAGATCCTCGAGATCGCCGTACTGCTTATCGTCCATCTTGATCTTGCCGACATAGTCAGCGGCGTCTGAGAACTCATCACTGAAGCCCTTGGTTGCAGTGAAGTGCAGCTTCTCAGCTTCACCCATGGCACCCTTCGGATCCTTGAGATCCTTGACCGGGTACGCGTTGTTGGCCCAGAACGGCCGCCAAAGGGTGACGACGATGTCCTCTTCGGCGTCGGTCGCGTTGCCGAGCTCGGTGAGCATAGCAGCGGTCGAAGACGTGACGAGTTCGTACTCCTTGTCCAAGCCGTACTCGGGGATCATCTTCTTCGTGGCAGCGGTCAGACCAGCACCGGGCTCAATGCCGATGATCTTTCCGTCGAAGTCCTTGCCCTTGCCCTTGAGGTCTTCGATCGAATTGATGTCCTTCATGTACTTCGGCACCGCGATGGTGAGCACGGCGTTCTCGTAGTAGGCGCCGAGATCTTCGAGCTTGTCGCCGTACTCGTCGATGTACTGCTTGTGTGTGACCTCGGGCCACGAGGACGGATACATGTCGATATCGCCGTTGGCGACACCGGCATACAAGACGGCAGCGTCGTTGAAGGTTTCGGTCTCGACGTTATAGCCCATCTTTCCAAGCTGATCTTCGAGCAGGAGCGAGATGCTCTGACCGTCGGTCCAGCCGGTGACATAGCCGAGCTTGATGTCGCCCTTGTCTCCGCCGCCGCTGCCGTCGTCCTTCGCTGCTTCCTGCGAGCAGCCGGTCAGAGCAAGGCCAAGAGCTGCCACTCCTGCGACGAATGTGGTGAGGAATCTTCTCTTCATTGTGTGTTCCTTTTCTCTAGTGATCTACAATTCAGGCTGGATAGTCCATCAGGTCAGGCGGTTGCCGCCGCCTTTTTGTTTGCGGCGCGGCGACGCATTCCCGCGACGAGCGAACTCGGGTAGTCCTTTGCATTGCCCAGGGCTGCGGTGACGCGATCGAGATAGACCGCGATGATCACCACGCCGAGTCCGGCTTCGACTCCGAGCGGCAGGTTCTGGGTGGCGATCGCCTCGACGACGTTTTTTCCGAGTCCGTCGGCGCCGACCATGCCGGCGATGACAGCCATGGCCAGCGCGAGCATGATTACCTGGTTGATGCCGGCCATGATCGTCGGCGTGGCGAGGGGCAGCTGAACGCCTCTGAGGATCTGTCCGGGTGTCGCGCCGAAGGACTGTCCTGCTTCGACCGTCTCCGAATCGACTCCGCGGATGCCGAGCTCCGTGAACCTCACGCCCGGTGGCAGTGCGAAGATCACAGTTGCCACGAGACCGGGAACGACGCCGATGCCGAAGAAGGTGACCGCAGGGATGAGGTAGACGAAGGACGGCATCGTCTGCATGAAGTCGAGCACCGGTTTGATGACCGTTGACGCCGCGTCGTTGCGTGCGGCGAGGATGCCCACTGGTACGGCGATGATGACGGCGATCACGGCGGCGATGAGGACAAGAGCCAGCGTCTGCATGGAAGCCACCCATTGGTCCATAGTCAGGATGAAGAACATCGTGATCACCGTGCCCAGAGCCATCTGCCAGGACCGCAGCACCCAGCCGATGAGTGCCAGCAGAACGATGATGACGAGAGGGTGAAGGTCGACGAGCACATCGGTGAGGATCTCGATGAAGAAGTTGAACAGCCAGGTCACGGCGTCGAAGAACCACGCGACGTTTTCTTTGAGCCAGTCGAACGCGGTGTCGACCCAGGCCCCGATGGGAATTCTGATGTTCTCCATCAGCGCTCACTCCTTTCGCCGGCGTTCTGCGGTGAAACCGAATCATCAGCCTCGGCGAGCACCTGATCGATGATGCCGGTGTCGACGGGCTCTGGCCAGTCGTCGACCGAGGCATCCGTCGGCTGCTCATCGTTGCCGTTCTGGTTGCCGAGTGCGGCAAGCAGGGTGGCCCGAGGCACAACGCCGACAAGGTCGCCGTCGGCATCGGTGACGGGCACCGGCAGAGGCATTTCCGAGGACGGAAGGAAGAGATCGATGAGCAGGTCGTCCTGAGAAGCGGGGTGGGAGACCGGCTTGATGATCTCGTCGAGAGACGTGGCTCCTCGCCGGATGTGCTCGAGGCAGTCGCGGTCGCTGACGAGACCGAGGAACTTCCGGTCCCTGTCTGTGACATACACGCCCGAGGCATTGTGTTCGCGCATGGTGCGCAGCGCGACGCGGGGTCCGTTGTGACTGCTCACGGTCTGACGTGCTTTCTCCATGACGTTGTTGGCAGTCAGCACACGTGCCCGATCGACATCGTGGACGAACTGGGCGACGTAGTCGTTGGCCGGGTCAGTGAGAATATCCTCCGGGGTGCCGACCTGGACGATGCGCCCGTTGCGCATGACTGCGATCCGGTCACCGAGGAACATCGCCTCGTTGAGATCGTGGGTGATGAAGATGATGGTCTTCTTGAGTTCGCCCTGCAGCTCCACGAGCTGCTCCTGCATCTCGCGTCGGATGAGCGGGTCGAGGGCAGAGAATGCCTCGTCCATGAGCAGGATGTCTGTTTCAGCGGCAAGTGCGCGGGCCAGGCCGACGCGCTGCTGCATGCCGCCGGAGAGCTGCTCAGGGTATTTGTCACCCCACCCGTCGAGACCGACGGCCTTGAGCCAGCGGTCAGCTGCTTTGTCTCGCTCCGCCTTCGCGATTCCACGGATTTCGAGGGCGTAGGCGGCGTTGTCGCGGACCGTGCGGTGTGGCAGCAGTGCGAAGTGCTGGAAGACCATGGAGATGTGTTCGCTGCGCACCTTGCGCAAGGCCGTAGCGTCGACCTTGGCGATGTCGGTGCCGAGCACTTCGACCGAACCTGATGTTGGAGCCCACAGGCCATTGAGTGTGCGAATCAGGGTTGACTTGCCCGAGCCGGACAGCCCCATGACGACGAAGATCTCGCCCTCTTGGACGTCGAAACTCGCGTCGATGACCGCGGCCGTTCCGAGTTTGGTCAGATCGTCACGGTCGGCACCCTCTTCGAGTCGCTTGACGACCTCGTTCTGGCGCTTTCCGAAGACTTTGTAGACGTTTGTCGGCTCTTCGCAAACGAGAGTGTATACCGATGAATTTCAAACAGAGCGAGTCGCTACCCGGATAGACGTCGAGGTCTTCCGATGATGGAAGTTCTCACACTGCCCATCCGAAAGACCTCGACGTGGAC
>NZ_FXZB01000018.1 GCF_900169065.1 Brevibacterium aurantiacum
CAAGACAGCCAACCAACGATCACGGGGTGACCGAGGCTGACCAATTAATCATGTCCACACATGCTGGCGTGACCACCCGGCGAGGGGAGGCCACAAATGTGTGAACATGTGATTGTCTTACCAGAAAAATAATGTTTCTGGCATCACTATTTGTTCAAACAAACACGCTATTGGATTCTCAAACCACAAACACTCACCCATCACCACAGACCCAATTATTGGGGCGTGTTCACTGGGGGTGTCAGTTTCAATTGTGTACTTTCTGCCTTGCGGCCCGCCGTACCAGCGGATATTTACTCTACAGTGTTGTTTCGATCTTCGCAACTTGAAGTTCATCTTCAATTTGCTGCAATCAAACCTGATCAGAGCGACTGTTGCCGTTCCTTGCGGGCTGGCAACTCGGTACACACTACACACTTCCCGACTGCTTCGCAAAACGGGCTTATTCGGTCCCGTCCGGCACCGCTGAGGAAGACCGATTCGGAGGCAGGTCAGTCTGTTCACTCTTGAGTGAGCAGGCCTGAATGAGTAGTCAGGCAACGGGCGCAGTGAGCTCCGGACCGTCGTTGCGAACATTCCCCACGGATTTGCCCACTTTATGACGAGTCACGCTCGCCGGGTCCACCTGCTCCAGGGTCGATTCCAACAACGGAGGAACATCGGCGCTCGGCACTGCTGGGTCGATCCACCCATCAACGGCGCCGCGTTCGAGGAACACCGGCATCCGATGGTGGACGTCCTGCAGATGTCCTGCCGCCTCCATGGTCAGTATCGTCGTCGACACCAACCAGGAATGGTCCGGCTGCTTCCAGAATTCGAAGAGGCCCGCCATGAACAGAGGGTCGGCCCCTGCTGCCGACATCATCCATGGCTGCTTACCGGCTTCGGTGGTCTCCCACTCGTAGTAGCCGGGGATCGGAAGTGCGCAGCGTCGTCTCTTGATGGACTGTCTGAACATCGGCTTCTCGAGAACCGTCTCCGATCTCGCGTTGAAGGCCTTGAACCCGATCTTGGTGTCCTTCGCCCACCCGGGGACCAGCCCCCATGAAGCGGTCTCCAGTCGACGGGTCAGCTGTCCGCTGTCATCGAGCCGTTCGACGACGATCGGCACGAAGGAGCCTGGTGGCACGTTATATCTGGGCGTGTAGTCATAGGAGATCACGTCAAGGCGAAGCTCATCGGCGAGATCTGCCGGATCGAGAGACATATTGAGTCGACCACACATGCGCTTATCTTCTCACTTCACTACACTGTCGACAATGGCGGCCGAAAAGACAGCACCGAGCAGACTCGACCCGATCGATGAATCCAGGAAACAGTGGCTTGCCCACGGTTGGGACGACTCCACCGATGGCATGACCACCGTGATCTCGGTGATGAGGGTCCATCAGCTGTTCTTGGCCAAGGTCGATGCCGCACTCAAACCATTCGCACTGACCTTCTCACGCTATGAGGTCCTCACTCTTCTCTCCTTCACGAAATCAGGGACCCTGCCGATGTCGAAGATCTCGGCCCGCCTCCAGGTCCATGCCACCTCGACGACGAATTCGGTCGACCGGCTGGAGAAGGCCGGACTCGTGAATCGACGCAGCCACCCCGACGATCGTCGCACCACACTCGTCGAGCTGACCGAGATCGGCCGCGAACTCTCCTCCCGCGCAACTGCCGCACTCAACGACGAGGTCTTCAGCTCACCGGCACTGGCCCGGGCCGATCTGAGCGAGCTCATCCCCCATCTCGAATCGCTGCGGTCCGAGCTCGAAGACCACGCCTGAGCCTCCTCCCTTCCTCCTGCTCCAGTCCCCCAGGGAGCTGACTGCCGAGATTTAGTTGGACGTCCAAGTAATTTCTCCGTATCGTGGTGAACATCATCACGTCAGCGATCAGCCTCGGTCGTGAATAGCCCTATCCGTGGAGGAACAATGTCCCGCAGCACAGCAGCTGCCCTGCCGTTCGGTCTCACCGAAGAACAACAGACGATCTCCGGTATGGTGCGCGAATTCGCCGATTCCGAGATCGCTCCGCACGCTCTGGAGTGGGACGCCGAACACCACTTCCCCGTCGACGTCATCAAACGCTCGGCAGATCTGGGAATGGGCGGAATCTACGTCAGCGAAGAGGCCGGCGGAACCGGTATGGGGCGCATGGACGCCGCCCTCATCTTCGAAGCGATGTCGACCGCCTGCCCCTCGGTCGCCGCATACATCTCCATCCACAACATGGTGGCGTGGATGATCGACAAGTACGGTGATGCCGCACAGAAGGAGAAGTACCTGTCTCCCCTGGTCTCGATGGACCACCTCGGCAGCTACTGCCTCACCGAACCCAACGCCGGTTCCGATGCCGCCGCCCTGCGCACCTCGGCGAGAGAGGACGGCGATTCCTATGTCCTCAACGGGGTCAAGCAGTTCATCTCCGGTGCCGGCACCTCCGAGACCTACCTGGTGATGGCACGCTCCGGTCAGGACGGATCGCGCGGAATCTCCGCATTCATCCTCGAAAAGGGCATGGAAGGTCTCTCCTTCGGCCCCAACGAACAGAAGATGGGATGGCGTGCGCAACCGACCCGACAGGTCATCATGGAAAATGTGCGCGTACCGAAGGAGAACCTCCTCGGCGAACCCGGTCAGGGATTCAAGATCGCCATGTCCGGACTCGACGGAGGCCGACTCAACATCGGGGCATGCTCACTCGGCGGTGGGCAGTCCGCGCTGGAGAAGGCCATCGACTACATGGGCGAACGACAGGCCTTCGGCACCGAACTCTCCGCATTCCAGGCCCTGCGATTCGAAGTCGCAGAGATGCAGACCAAACTCGAAGCCGCCCGCTCCCTCCTGTGGCGGGCCGCCAGCGCCTACGACTCAGGCGACCCGAACACCTCGCTGCTCTCGGCAATGGCCAAGCTGACAGCCACAGATTCGGGCTTCGATGTCGCCAATAGGGCACTCCAGTTGCACGGCGGCTACGGCTATCTGACAGAGTATGGAATTGAGAAGCTGGTGCGTGACCTGCGCGTCCACCAGATTCTGGAAGGCACCAACGAAATCATGCGCGTGATCATTTCGCGCAAGAGCACAGGAGTGGGCTGATATGACAACAGAGACCTCGGCACCGCCGACGGAATCTTCGGTGATCACCTCGATCACCAACGGAGTGGGCCGGATCGAGCTCAACAGACCGAAGCTGATCAACGCACTGAGCCAAGAGATGGTGGGCGCCATCGATGACGCCCTCAAGAGCTGGCATGACGACGACTCGATCAACACCGTTCTGGTCACTGGTCGCGGCGAACGCGGACTGTGTGCCGGAGGCGACATCAAAGCCGTCTACAACGACATTGTGGCCGGAACCGATGAGAACGCCCGATTCTGGAATCGCGAATACAAGATGAACCATGCGATCTCCGAATTCCCCAAACCCTATGTGGTGATCATGAACGGCATCACGATGGGCGGCGGCGTGGGAATCTCGGGCCACGGTTCACACCGCATCGTCACCGACTCCACGAAGATCGGGATGCCGGAAACCGGAATCGGCTTGTTCCCCGACGTCGGCGGCACCCACCTGCTGGCCAACGCCCCGGGCGAACTGGGCACCCACCTGGCGCTGACCGGACAGCCTGTCGGCGCCGGAGCAGCGCTGGCCATGGGCCTGGCCGACTACTACGTCCTCGATGCCGATGTCCCAGGACTCATCGCCGAGCTCGAAGCCGGCGGTGATGTCGAAGAGACCATCGCCCGCCACGCCTCCGAGGCTCCAGAGAACGAACTTGCCGAGGCTGCAGGCTGGATCAACGAGTGCTACGCCGCAGATCGCGCCGAAGACATCGTCGCTGCCTTGGCCGCGCATGAGAACCCCGATGCCAATGCCACCGGAAAACTGATCGAAACCAAGGCTCCCACCTCGGTGAAGGTCACCCTGGCCGCAGTCCGCAAGGCCGCAAACATGACCCTGGCCGATGTCCTCGAACAGGACTACCGCGCCGCCGTCGCCCTGACCCGACTGCCGGACCTCAAAGAGGGAATCCGCGCGCAGGTCATCGACAAGGACCGCAACCCACATTGGTCTCCGGCCTCGTTCGCCGAGGTCAGCGACGAAACAGTCAACGACATCCTCACCACCGACCACGAAGAGAAGGTGTTCGCATGAGCGACTACGAAACGATCCTCACGGCCGTCGACCAGGGCGTTGCCACCATCACGATCAACCGTCCGAAGGCTCTCAACGCGCTGAACATGCAGGTGCTCACCGACATCACCGACGCGGCCGCCGGCTTCGACACCGATGACGAGGTCAAGGCGATCATCATCACCGGCAGCGGCAAGGCCTTCGCCGCCGGCGCCGACATCAAGGAGATGTCAGACCTCGACTTCGCCACTGCATACAAGGCCGACTGGTTCGCCGGTTGGACACGCCTCACCGACGTCCGCAAACCGGTCATCACCGCTGTCAACGGCTTCGCCCTCGGCGGCGGCTGCGAGCTGGCGATGATGGGTGACATCCTCATCGCCTCGACGAAGGCGAAGTTCGGCCAGCCGGAGATCAACCTCGGCGTCCTCCCGGGCATGGGCGGCTCCCAGCGACTGACTCGGGCCATCGGCAAGGCCAAGTCCATGGATATGTGCCTGACCGGGCGCATGATGGATGCCGAGGAGGCCGAACGTTCGGGTCTAGTCGCACGCATCGTCGAGCCCGAGGAACTGCTGTCAACGGCCAACGAGATCGCGCAGACGATCGCGTCCAAGTCCCGCATCGCCTCGGCGATGGTCAAGGAAGCGGTCAACACCGCTTTCGAAACGACCCTCGAGCAGGGACTGAAGTACGAACGTCGCCTCTTCCACTCGAGCCTGGCCACGAACGACCAGTCCGAGGGAATGGCCGCATTCGTCGAGAAGCGGGACGCGAACTTCACGGATTCCTGATCCTCAGTGTCTGACCCCGGCAACTCGCCGCAGGCACTGGAAAGCAGTAGATGAACGATGGCGCAGACGAGTCGAACTCGTCTGCGCCATCGTCGTCTCTGTTCCGGAGACCACTTTTAACAATCGTTCAGTTAGAGTAGAAACGTTCATCCACCCAAAGGAGGCACAATGAATTCTTTCGCCAATCTTCTCCCCCAGCTGCGGCTGCCGGTCTTCGGCTCCCCCATGTTCATCGCATCGGGGCCCGAACTGGTCAAGGCCCAGTGCCAGGCCGGCATCATCGGCTCCTTCCCCACCCTCAACGCCCGCCCGGCTGCGATGCTCACCGACTGGCTCGACGAGATCACGGAGTCCAACGCCGCGTTCACCGCAGCGAACCCCGATCGTCCGGCGGCACCGTTCGCCGTGAACCTCATCGTTCACCGCTCGAATAACCGTTTGGAAGAAGACCTCGCCGAGGTGGTTCGCCACCAGGTGCCCATCGTGGTCACTTCCCTGGGTGCGCGTGAAGAGGTCAACGAGGCCGTCCACTCCTACGGCGGCATCGTCCTCCACGACGTCATCAACAACAAGTTCGCGCACAAGGCCGTGGAGAAGGGCGCCGACGGAGTCATCGCCGTGGCCTCCGGTGCCGGCGGACATGCCGGAGCGCTCTCCCCCTTCGCCTTGGTCCAGGAGATCAGGACCTGGTTCGACGGTCCGCTGCTGCTCTCGGGTGCCATCGCCCACGGCCGTTCGATCCTCGCAGCCCTGGCCGCCGGGGCCGACTGCGCCTATGTGGGATCGGCCTTCCTGTCCACGGCAGAGGCCAACGTCACCGACGACTACAAGCAGATGATCGTCGACTCCGCAGCCGAAGACGTCGTCTACTCCAGCTACTTCACCGGGGTCAAGGGCAACTACCTGCGCGGGTCGATCACCGCCTCGGGACTGGATCCCGACAACCTGCCCGACGCCGATCCGACGAAGATGGACTTCGGCACGAAGGACGGCTCGGACTCGAAGGCATGGAAAGACATCTGGGGCTCCGGCCAGGGCATCGGCGTGCTCAGAGAGAAGAGCTCCACAGCGGAACTCGTCGATAGTCTTACCACGCAGTTCGAGGCCGCGAAGAAGGAGCTCGACGCTCGTCTGAACACGGCTGTCCGTGTCGGCTGAGTTGTCCTGAACTCTCAGATCGTGGAGATGATGCCCCGT
The DNA here is from genome assembly GCF_900169065.1 of Brevibacterium aurantiacum. GTDB lineage: Bacteria > Actinomycetota > Actinomycetes > Actinomycetales > Brevibacteriaceae > Brevibacterium > Brevibacterium aurantiacum. The sequence continues at coordinate 6,120 of NZ_FXZB01000018.1, forward strand.
TCGGTCAGGCGCGATGACAGCCCTGCGCCGTCCGGGGCATAGATCCACGGCACGCCCTGACCGCGCCCGTGGCGCTTCGAGCGGCCACCGGCCCAGACTGCTTCCCCGACGGTGAGCTGGCGGATGGCGACGGCGGCGACGTTGTCGGGGTGATTGTCCACGAATTCCCCGTAGACCTCTTCGTCCTTCTGACCATCGTCGCCGATGAGCAGCCATTTCATCCACGGGAACTCACGCGAGAGCCGCTCCAGAGAGTTGCGTTTGTGCTCCTTGCCCGAGCGGAAGGCCCGAGTCGTCGTCGGCCCCCAGTCGGTCAGCAGCAGGGGCCCCATCGGGTAGAGGTTCCGGGAGAGGAACCGTTTGATGGTCAGAGCCGAATTCCAGGCCCCCGTGGACAGATAGACCATCGGAGAGTTGGGGCGCATATAGGTGATTCGGTCGTAGAGAACAGCCATTCCTGCCACCGGCGACCTGGCATGCTCGCTGAGGACGAAGGTGTTCCAGGCAGCCAGGAACGGCCGTGGCAATGAGGTGACCATGACGGTGTCGTCGATGTCGGAGATGATTCCGAACGTTGAGTCCTCACCGATGATCCGCACGTTGGCGGAATCGACGAGAGACCCGTCGGTCCACAGCTCGATCTCAGTCTCACCCGGCTGGAAGTCTCCGGGAATCACCGTGTCGATGATGCCGCCGCGGTCGGCGGTGACCATATGCTCTTCGTCGTTGACTCGCACCCAGGCCGTGTCATTGGGCAGGGGCACACTGACGAAGGACCTCCAGCCGCGAATGCTCGCCTCCATATCCGCCGCCGGTTGGCCCGTCGGCGTCAGCACCAGACGGCCGAGCACTCTCACCCACCCGGTTCCGCCGTAGGTATCATAGGCGATGACCGTGCGCTGATAGGTATGGTCGGTGGCGCGGTTCTGCAGCCAGCCGTTGAAACGGTCCTCCATCCGGGCCGCGGTGTGCAGCATGTCCGGAGTGAGGTTCAGCGGTCCTTCTTCGGGTTTCTTCTTCGCCACGGTACTTCCTTCACACTCGTCGCACGTCGGGTCAGGTCTGCTCGGGTCGGGCTGGAAAGGGGTCTGGCTGGAACGCAGTCGGATCGGACCGGAAGTGCCTCAGATGAAGCCGACCTTGTCATAGACGTCTCGCAGGGTCACCTCGGCGATCTCATTGGCCTTCTCAGCACCGGCGTCGAGGATCGTCTGGAGCTGAGCCCGATCCTGCAGGAGCTCATTGGTGCGCTCACGTATCGGTGCGAGCGCCTCAACGGCGACCTCGGCCAGGTCGACCTTGAGGTGGCCGTACATCTTCCCCTCGTACTCTGCCACGATATCGTCGACCGACCGGGAGGTCAGGGACGAGTAGATCGTGAGCAGGTTGGACACTCCGGGCTTGGCCTCCGGATCGTAGGCGATCTCCTTGCCGTCGTCGGTGACAGCAGACTTGATCTTCTTCGTCAGGGACTTCGCCTCATCAAGGAGGTCGATGCGCCCCAGAGGGCTGGGCAGGGACTTCGACATCTTCGCCGAAGGATTCTGCAGGTCGTAGATCTTCGCGGTGGCCTTGAGGATCTGTGCCTCGGGAACGACGAAGGTCTCTCCGAACCGATAGTTGAAGCGTTCGGCCAAGTTCCTCGTCAGTTCGAGGTGCTGGCGCTGGTCCTCACCCACGGGCACCATCTGAGGGTTGTAGAGGAGGATGTCGGCGGCCATCAGCGCCGGGTAGGTGAGCAGGCCCAGGGACACGTGGTCCTGTTTGGCCGACTTGTCCTTGAACTGCGTCATCCGGCTGGCCTCGCCCATCGATGTGGTGCATTCGAGGACCCAGGACAGCTGCGGGTGCGCAGGAACCTGAGACTGGACGAAGATCGTCGACTTCTCCGGATCGATGCCGGCCGCAATGAACTGCGCCGCCGTGCGCAGGGTCCGTTCGCGCAGATCCGTGGGATCCTGCTCCACGGTGATCGCGTGCATGTTCGCGATGAAGTAGAAGGCATCGTGTGACTCCTGATGCGCCACGAACTGCTGCAGAGCTCCGATGTAGTTACCCAGATGAAGTGAGTCCGAGGTGGCCTGAATACCGGAAACGGTGCGTGGCTGAGAAGAAGTCATCATAGAACCATGATGCCACTTCACACCCGCATCTTCGCAGACCACCCCCGTGCGAGACGCCGATGGCGGCAGTCGCGAGCACACAACGACGACGATCTCGGATTACTCCGGCCGAGCCGACGGTGAGGAAGAGCTTCTCTGCTCCTCACACACCTAGCCGGCCGGCCTGCGAAGACTACTTCGGAGCCGGCAGATCGTAGTCGATGACCAGCGGCGCATGATCGGACCAGCGTTCGGCCCAGCTGTCGGCCTTGTCCACCGTTGCTTTGACTGCCGCCTTCGCGAGTGCCGGTGTCGCCATCTGGTAGTCGATGCGCCACCCGGCATTGTTGTCAAAGGCCTGCCCGCGCATGGACCACCAGGTGTAGGGGCCGTCGACATCTCCGCTGAGGTCGCGGTGCACGTCGACGTAGCCCACGTCGCCGAAGAAACCGTCGAAGTAGGCGCGCTCCTCGGGCAGGAACCCGGCCTTCTTGCGGTTGGCCTTCCAGTTCTTCAGGTCCCGTTCGGTGTGGCAGACGTTGAGGTCACCGGTGATGAGCACGTGATCGGCCTGTTTCGCCAGTTCAGGCAGGCGCAGCGTCATCCGGTCGAGGAAGCGGTACTTGTCCTCCTGTTTGGGAGTGTCGACCTCACCGGAATGGACATAGGCCGAGACGAGAGTCAGCAGCGATCCGTCGCCGAGGCGGTAGTCCGTCTCCAGCCATCGACCGGCCCGATCGAAGTACCCGTCCGTCCCGAGTCCTTCACGGACCTCGACGGGCTCGTTCCGAGCCATGACGGCGACTCCGGCACGTCCCTTCGCCTCGGCGTCATGGCTGATCGTGGTGTACCCGGTGTCCTCGAGCACCTTGAGGGCGATGTCGTTGGCTGCCCGGACTTCCTGCAGCGTGATGAAGTCAGGTTTCGCAGTATCGACCCAGGTGGGCATCCCCTTTCTCCATGCCGCTCGTACTCCGTTGACGTTGACTGATGCAATCCGAATCATGTGCCCTATCATGGCATGAGCGCACTACTCATCCGGGCCTGGGCGTTATACAGTGATGGAAAGAAGCATATTTCAGGAGGCGCAATGGCCGTAGACGAGACTTTCGATTCTGAGCAGCTGAGCATCAGCCCGCTCGACGAAGTAGACGCCCGTGAGATGCGAGAGTTCCTGCTCGGTGCGCAGAAGAACTTCTGGGGAGACAGGGACCTCAGCGGCGATCACGATGCCTATTGGTTCCATCAGTTCGTGACCTCAGGCTTGGTTGCCAGGCATCGTTCGGAGATCGTCGGCTATCTGCTCGGCGTCATCCCCCATGACGGCCCTGCGTACATCCATCTGGTTGCGGCTCGAACTGATTTCCGCCATCAGGGCATCGGTCGGCACCTGTACCAGTATTTCATCGAGCACGCGCGCAAGCTCGGTGTCTCATCGGTGCAGGCGACAACCATGCCGGATTCCTCAGCAGCGATCTCATTCCACTCTTCGCTCGGGTTCAGCGGTGAACTCATCGAAGACTACGCGGGTGCCGGAAATCCGCGTGTGTTCTTCGAACTCAAACTCCTCGAGGAGTGAGCCGAAGAGCGCACACACTGGTCTGACCAGCACAACAGAGACTGACGGCCTCCCACACACAGATGTGGGAGGCCGTCAGTCTCTGACTGTCGTTCGGTTCAGGCGGCCGCCGCAGCGCGTTCGGCCACGTCGACGACGTTCTTGAGCAGCAGTGCCCGAGTCATGGGCCCGACTCCTCCGGGATTCGGGGACACCCAAGCCGCCACCTCGGCGACGGCAGGGTCCACGTCTCCCACGATCTTCGACTTCCCGGTCTCCGGGTCCTCTTCGCGTGAGACTCCGACGTCGAGGACGACGGCACCGTCCTTGACCGCATCGGCGGTCACGATCCGGGCCGATCCTGCGGCGGCGACGATGATGTCGGCCTGAGCCAGCAGCTCGGGCAGATTCTTCGTCCCGGTGTGGGTCAGCGTCACCGTGGCGTTGTACTCACGGCGAGTCAGCAGTGCGCCGATCGACCGGCCGACGGTGACGCCGCGGCCCACGACCACAACGTGCTTGCCGGCCAGCTCGATGCCGTTGCGCTGCATGAGTTCGATGACCCCGCGAGGGGTGCACGGCAGCGGGGTCGTGATCTCCCGGTTGACGTTGAGCATGAGCCGACCGAGGTTGGTCGGATGCAGCCCGTCCGCGTCCTTGGCCGGATCGATGCGTTCGAGCACGGTGTCCGTGTCGATGTGGGACGGCAACGGCAGCTGCACGATGTACCCGGTGCATTCGTCATCGGCGTTGAGCTCGTCGATGACCGACAGGAGCTCGTCCTGGCTCACCGATTCCGGCAGGTCACGACGGATGGAATGGATGCCCACCTCGGCGCAGTCACGGTGCTTACCGGCCACGTACCACTTCGAACCGGGATCCTCGCCGACGAGGACCGTGGCCAAGCCGGGGACGATGCCCCGCTCGGCCAGGTTCGCGACGGCAGTCCGCAGCTCGTCCTTGATCTCCTTCGCACAGGCCTTGCCATCAAGGATCTGTGCTGTCATCAGTACTGCTCCAGATCTTCGTAGAGGGGGAAGTTGTCGCTGAGCTTCTTGACCCGAGCGCTGAGGGCCTCGACGTTCGCACCGGGTTTGAGTGCTTCGGCGATGACGTCGGCGACCTCGGTGAATTCGGCATCGCCGAACCCACGGGTGGCCAGAGCAGGGGTGCCGATGCGCAGACCGGAGGTCACCATGGGCGGACGGGGGTCGAACGGAACGGCATTGCGGTTGACCGTGATTCCGACCTCATGCAGCAGATCCTCCGCCTGCTGTCCGTCCAAGGCTGAGTTGCGCAGGTCGACGAGGACCAGGTGAACGTCGGTGCCTCCGGTGAGGACCGTGGCTCCGGCGTTGGCGACGTCGTCGGCCAGGAGACGCTCGGCCAGGATCTGAGCACCGCGCACGGTCCGTTCCTGACGAGCCTTGAACTCTTCAGAGGCGGCCAACTTGAACGCCACTGCCTTCGCGGCGATCACGTGCATCAGAGGTCCACCCTGCTGCCCCGGGAAGACTGCGGAGTTCAGCTTCTTCGCGTACTCCTCCTTGCCGAGGATGAAGCCCGAGCGAGGGCCGCCGATGGTCTTGTGCACCGTCGAGGACACGACGTCGGCGAAGGGCACAGGGTTCGGATGCAGGCCGGCGGCGACGAGACCGGCGAAGTGGGCCATGTCGACCCAGAGCTTCGCTCCGACCTCGTCGGCGATGTCGCGGAAGGCCTGGAAGTCGAGCTGACGCGGGTAGGCGGACCAACCTGCGACGATGACCTCTGGACGGTGTTCGAGCGCCCGCTCGCGCACCTTGTCCATGTCGATGCGGTAAGTGTCGGGATCGACTTCGTAGGAGGCGACGTCGTAGAGGCGGCCCGAGAAGTTGATCTTCATGCCGTGTGTCAGGTGACCACCGTGAGCCAAGGAGAGACCGAGCATCTTGTCACCCTGGCGGGCGAGCGCGTGCATCACGGCAGCGTTGGCGGAGGCACCCGAGTGCGACTGCACGTTGGCGTATTCGGCACCGAAGAGGCTCTTGGCCCGGTCGATGGCCAGGGTCTCAGCGACATCGACGTATTCGCAGCCACCGTAATAGCGCTTCCCGGGGTAACCTTCGGCATACTTGTTCGTCAGCACGGATCCCTGTGCCTGCAGCACTGCGCGCGGCACGAAGTTCTCCGAGGCGATCATCTCGAGAGTCGAACGCTGGCGGCCCAATTCCTGGTCGAGGACTTCCGCGATCTGTGGATCGATGTCTGCAAGCGAGGCCTGCATCGAGTTATCAGTCATGTGTACACTCCTGTGGCATCCAAAGTGATGAGTGGGACAGCGCGATCGGCTCCGCGAGCACCCGAAAACAATGCTAACAGCGAACCAGATCACGCCGAGGGGCCGTTCGTCATCCGGATGGTGGGCCGGTTTCGGGGCACAGCGGGGGCGACCACTAGAATCGAGCGCATGAGTCGAGAATGGATCCTACGAGTCACCTGCCCGGACGCAACCGGAATCGTTCATGCCGTAACTGGGGTCCTGGCCTCGCTCGGGGCCAACATCACCGAGTCCCAGCAGTTCTCCTCCCCCGACTCCCTGCAGTTCTTCCTCCGGGTCCAATTCGTCACGAACAACGATTCCGATGCCGAAACCCTGCAGTCATCCCTCGCCGAGGCGGCTCACCGTTTCACTATGACGGTCAGTCTCCAGCCCGTGGAGAAGAAGACGAGGACCCTCGTCCTCGTGTCCAAGGCCGCACACTGCCTCAACACTCTGCTGTTCCAGCAGAGCTCGGGACAGCTGCCCATCGACATCGTCGGTGTGGCCGGCAATCATGACTCTCTGCGGTCACTGGCCGAATTCCACGGCCACGACTTCCACCACATTCCGATCTCTCCTGAGACCAAAGATGCTGCCGAGGCTCGACTGAGCGCACTCGTTGATGACCTTGACGTCGAGCTCATCGTCCTCGCCCGGTACATGCAGATCCTCTCCCCTGATCTGTGTGCTCGGCTCGAGGGCCGGGTGATCAACATCCACCATTCATTCCTGCCCAGTTTCAAGGGTGCCAAACCGTATCACCAGGCGCATGCCCGGGGAGTGAAGATCATCGGTGCCACCGCCCACTACGTCACCCCCGATCTCGACGAGGGTCCGATCATCGAGCAGGACGTAGCCCGCGTCGATCACAACCGCAATATCGCCGACTTCGTCCAGCGCGGTCAGGATGTCGAAGCAGCCGTGCTCGCGAGAGCCGTGGCCTGGCATGCCGAGGGACGGGTCCTCATGGACGGCCACCGCACGGTCGTCTTCAACTGATCCGACCGCCTCGGCGTTGGTGCATAGTACCCATTTGCCACCAGATTTCCATAGCCTTGAATCAACGTTTAGCCAACTCAGAGGCAGTTCACACCCAATGCTGAATCTGTTGTAGAGTCGCCCCGGTTTACAAAAGGAGACGACTTTAATGACGGAAACCACTTTCCGCACAATTGCAATCGTCCTGTATTTTGCAGGAATGCTGGCCATCGGTTGGTTCGCTTACCGCAAGACCAAGAACAGCCTCGACGACTACATGCTGGCAGGCCGCGGACTGCGTCCCAGCGTTGCCGCACTGAGCGCGGGAGCCTCAGACATGTCGGGCTGGCTCCTCATGGGACTGCCCGGAGCGATCTACGTAGCCGGACTGGTCGAAGCATGGATCGCTGTGGGCCTGACCGTCGGGGCCTGGGTGAACTGGAAGTTCGTGGCCCCGCGTCTGCGGGCATTCACGGAGAAGGCCGGCGACTCGATCACCATTCCCAGCTTCTTCGAACAGCGGCTGAAGGACAACACTCGTCTGCTGCGCGTCGTCTGCGGCGTCATCATTCTGGTGTTCTTCACCTTCTACGTCTCCTCCGGCATGGTGGCTGCAGGTAAGTTCTTCGAATCGAGCTTCGGCCTGAACTATCTGGCTGGCATGCTCATCGTCGCGGCCATCACCATGATCTACACCCTGTTCGGCGGATTCCTCGGTGCCACACTCACCGACGTCGCCCAGGGTCTGCTGATGTTCGCCGCACTCGTCGCGGTCCCGATCGTCGCGGTCATCAACGCCGGCGGCCCGGCAACCGTGATCTCCAACGTCAGGGAGATCGATCCCAGCCTGCTCAATGTCTTCGGCAGCGGATCCTTCTGGGCCGGCGGCACCAGCGCCACCTACCTTGCAGTGATCTCCGCCCTCGCCTGGGGCCTCGGCTACTTCGGCCAGCCCCACATCATCGTGCGATTCATGGCGCTGCGGACTCCCGCTGACGCCACCGTCGCTCGCCGGATCGGTGTGGGTTGGATGGGGATCTCCGCTCTCGGCGCCATCGCCACCTCCATCGTCGGCATCTCCTACTTCTCCGACCACGCTGACATGGAACCCACCGACCCGGAGACCGTGTTCCTGGATCTGGCTCAGATCCTCTTCCACCCGTTCATCGCGGGACTGGTTCTGGCTGCGGTGCTCGCGGCGATCATGTCGACGATCTCCTCGCAGCTCGTCGTCACCTCCTCGGCTCTCATTGAGGATCTGTACAAGATCGTTGCGCTGCGCACCGGTTCGAAGCGCACCCTGCAGGACAAGACCTATGTCCTGCTCGGACGCCTCGGCATCCTCGTCGTCGCCGTCATCGCCGTGCTGTTGGCGATCTCGCCATCGAACAGCATCCTCGACCTGGTGGCATTCGCCTGGGCCGGTTTCGGCGCCTCCTTCGGACCGGTCGTGTTGCTGACCCTGTTCTGGAAGAAGCTCAGCAACTGGGGCGCCCTCTTCGGACTCATCTCCGGTGCAGCTGTGGCGTTCATCTGGGGACAGGTGAGCACACCGCTGACAGATTCGATCTACGAGATCATTCCCGGTTTCGCCATCAACCTGATTGTGACGATCGTGGTCAGCAAGTTCACGTACAAGCCCAATGCCGACACGGACCAGGAATTCGACGAGTCGGTCGAACTCTCACGAGTGAAGTGACGGTCCAGAGATTCTGAGAATCTCTCCGAAGCGACCAACGATCCGCCGTTCTTGTCGGCGTCTGCAATCACACGCGGTTCATCCCAGCCACATCGGGCTGCCGCGGGATCCGCACACGGAATCCGGCTCTCACCAACTGCGCTCATCGACGAGGACCGGGCTCTCAGAGGGAATTCCTTCGACGATGACGACCTCCGCGCGAACTCGGATGAGGCTTCGAACGGTGTCTTCTACACGCTGCACGAGCCGATCACTGCCCGCGTCTGCGCCCGGTCCCACGACGATCTCGCAGCGCAGATGATCTTTGTTCTGTGCTCGTGTGATGACGAATCGCCCTCCGACAATGTTGCTCTCCGAACGCAGCACTGCCTCCGCCTGCCGGGGATGCACGAACATTCCGCGGACCTTCGTCGCCTGACCAACACGCCCCAGCACTCCCTGCAGGCGAGTCGGGTATTCCGCCCACGCAGACAGATCACCGGTGCCGAATCGGACAACGGGTGCGAGGTCTCGCAGTACTGTGACGACGACTTCCCCTTCGCCCTCGGTGAGCGGAACGCCGGTCCCGATCTCGCAGACCTCGACAAGAACCTCCTCATCGACTCGCAGACCCGGGCCCATTCCGTCCTCGCAGGCGATCAGCCCCACCTCGGCGGTGCCATAGGCCATGCATACGACCGGGACCCACTCCAAGAGCTCGGTCCGCAGCGAATCGGGAAGGGGTTCGGCGGTCACCAGAGCGTACTCGATTCCGAAGTTCTCCCGAGTTCCGCCGTTGTCGGCATGGACGTCGATGAGCGCCTTGAGATAACTGGGCAGTCCGACGTAGCCTCGCACCCCAAGATCCGTGATCGCCTGCACCTGCGCGATCTGATTTCCGATACCGGCTGGAACGACCGTTGCCCCCGCCGCGATCACGGCTTCATCGAACATCGCCCCGGCCGGCGACAGGTGATAGCCGAAGCAGTTGATGACTCGATCACCTGGTGCCAACCCGATCGCGGTCAGTGCGGGAGCCCATCGCCATGGGTCCGCCCCCGGCGGCTGAGCCTCGTAGATCGGCCCTGGTGATTGGAAGATTCTGCTCGCGATGGCGTCTCCCGGCGAATGCTGAGCGGGCGCCCTCCCGATCAGATCGTCCTTCGACAGCACAGGCAGCGTCGCGAGGACGCCCCGATCGCTCACATTCTCCGCTTCGATTCCGGCCGAAGCCAACCGCGCTGCCAGGCTCGGATCGTTACTCGCAGCTTTGGCCAGCAATGGGCCCAGGTGCTGCACGCTTCCGACGGTGTCCGCCATTTCTTGTCCCTCCATCGTTCTTCACCGTTGCATCGAATCGACTTCTTCGTCGCTGCCGTTCACAGCCAGCGCTTGCGTCGCTTGTAATGCTTCACATCGCGATAGCTCTTCTTCTTATCACCGGCTCCGATACCCAGATAGAACTCTTTGACATCGGGGTTCTGGCTCAGCGCGGCCGCCTCATCATCGAGCATGATCCGACCGCGTTCCATGATGTAACCGTGGTGGGCGACGGAGAGTGCGGTCTGAGCATTCTGTTCGACGACCAGCACGGTCAGCCCCGTCTCTGCGTTCAGCCGCGCAATCGTCGAAAAGATCTCCTCGACCAACAATGGAGCCAGTCCCAGCGAGGGTTCGTCCAGCATGAGAAGCTTCGGATTCGCCATCAGTGCCCGACCGATCGCCAGCATCTGCTGTTCTCCCCCGGAGAGGAACCCGGCCGTCCGACCGCGCATATCTGCCAACTTGGGAAAGAACTCGTAGACGAAGTCGAGCCTGTCATCTTTCGCGGAGGCCGTGTACCCACCTGCCTGCAGATTCTCTGCGACGGTGAGATGACCGAAGATGTGCCGGCCCTCCATGCACAGGCTCAGTCCACGACGAACCCGATCGGCCGGATCGAGTCGAGTGATGTCCTCGCCAGCGAAGGCGATCCGCCCCGAGGCGATTTCTCCCTGTTCGCTGGGCAGAAGCCCGGATACTGCTTTGAGAGTCGTCGACTTCCCGGCTCCGTTCGAGCCGAGGAGAGCAACGATTTTGCCCTCCTCGACTCCCAAAGACATACCCCGGAGCACGAGGATCACTTCGTCATAGATGACCTCGATATTGTCGATCGTCAGCAGTGTCCCCGCGCCGTTTGGGCCCGCCGGTGACGAACCAGCCGCCGCGGACTCTGCCGACCTCAGATGGACATCGCCTGCGGCCACAGGTGTCGGTTCGTTCGTCATGGCGTCAGGCCACCCTCGACCTCCACCATCTTTCCGTCCTCGACCGTGTACATTCCGGCCGAATTCGATCCCCGATGGCTGTCTGCACTGAATTCGATCTCCCCGAGTCCGAATACCCCACCGGTGTTGATCGGGCCCATCGTCTCAAGTGCTTCACGAATGTTGGCTCCGGTCAGCTCATTGTCACCGTCGAGGGTGGCTCTGATGCCCTCAGCCATGGCGTGCATGGTGTACCAACCCTGGACGTAGGAGTTCGCAGTCGTCTTCGGGTCACCGCCGTTGGCTTCCAGATAGTCAACGATCTCCTTGTGACCTGGTTTGTCAGCACTCAACGGCGCAACGGGCTGCACCATCATGTGGCCTTCGGCTGCTTCACCTGCGGCCGTGACGAAGAGCTCGTTGCCACACCAGTTGAGACACACGATCTTCTGATCTCCAGAGCTGTCGGCCAGATCCTTGGCCAGCTGCGCGGCCGGGCTGGCAACGTTCTGGACCATGATGTAGTCCGCGCCGTCGGCATCAACCTGGCTGAGCATGCCCGAGTAGTTCGTGGTTCCCGCCGGCATAGCGTACGAGGTGACATCGATGTCGAGCCCCTTCTCCTTCACCCAGTCCTTCGCATCCTGGACGGGTGCTGTGCCGAAGGGCGAGTCGTTGTGGAGAATCGCCACTGCGGTCTTGTCACCGGCGTCCTCGGAGATCCAGTTCATGCCTATCCGAGCCTGGTCCGAATATGTTGCCGCGACTACGAAGTTGAAGGGAGACTCCTCCGGGTCGGTCAGCTCTTCGGCGAAGGAGCCGGACATGAACGGCAGCTCATCATTGGCCACGCGGGTCCTCAGAGCTTCGGTGTCGCCGGTTCCCCACCCTTGGATCGCCACCGATTCGTCGTTGACGTATTTGCGGTAGAGTTCCTCAGCCTTAGGAATCTCATAGGCATAGTCATTGCTCATCGCCTCGAGCTGGCGGTCGTTGATTCCGCCGTTGGCGTTGAGATTGTCGACGTAGGCGAGCATGCCCTCGTTGAATACCGAGCCCACATCACCGGTGGCTCCGGAAAGGTCTGCGAGCACGCCGATCGGGATCGGCTCGTCCGACTCACCGCCGCCGCTCGATCCGCACCCGGACATCGCCAGCGCCGAGGCTGCGATCCCGGCCAAGAGCATCGTTGCTTTGGTTGCTTTCATGGGTTTCTCCTTGTATTAGTGCCGACTGCTGTGTCGACTGTGGTGGAAGAACTGCAGTGCAGATTGTGTGGTCAGTATCGGAACGGCCAGAAGCCGAAGAAGTCTTTGATCCGCTGCCAGATGCGGTTGAGTCCGCGTGGTTCGAAGATCAGGAAGATGATGATCACGAGCCCGAAGGCCGCGTGCTCGACCGCAGGCAGCTGCTTCTGCACCTGAGGCACCACTCCCCCGATGACTTCGCCGAACATGCGCACCGCGATTGGCAGGAAGGTCATGAACATTGCACCGTAGATCGAACCCGCGATTGAACCGAGGCCACCGACGATGATCATCGCGAGGTAGAGGATGGAGACGTCCATGGTGAACTTCTCCCACGAGATGATCTCCGAGTAGTGGGCCAGCAGTGCACCGGCCAATCCGACATAGGCGTTTGAGACGGCGAAGGCGGTGAGCTTTGTTCGGGTGAGGTTGACGCCCATCGCCGAGGCCGCGATGTCCTGATCACGGACAGCCATGAACGCGCGTCCGATGTTGGTCCGGAACAGATTGGTGGCGGTGATCGCGACCAGGATCGTGACGATGATGAGGATGATGTACCACTGCTGTTCGAACGTGGATCGTTCGATCTTGAAGCCGAAGACTTCGAGACGGGACACATCGACGAAGCCCTGCCCCTCGGTGAGGAAGTTCCAGCGCCTGACGATGAAGAGGATGACGACTTGTGATGCAAGTGTCGCAATCGCAAGATACAGCCCTTTGAGTCTCAGCGCAGGAAGCCCGAAGAGCACTCCGATCACGGCGGTTGTGACCACGGCCATGAGGATCGAGAGCGGAGCCGGAACCCCCATACGATCTGTCAGGATCGCCGAGGTGAATGCACCGACTGCGAGAAACCCGCCCTGGCCCAGAGAGATCTGCCCCGTATAGCCGACGAGGACGTTGAGTCCGATTGCGCCGATGCTGGCGATGAGTGCGGTGTTGGCCAGGGACAGCCAATAGTTGTCAAAGACAAAGGGAACGATGATTGCGATGACCGCGACTGCGCCGATTCGTATCAGTTGCGGACGGGTGTGCCACAGCCTCAGCTGGGATTCGTATGTCCGGTGATACCGGCCTGTTTCGACGGCTGCCATTTTCAGACCCTTTCGATGCGTTTCTCACCGAATACGCCATAGGGGCGAACCAGGAGTATGAGGACAAGGACGATGTAGGGTGCCACCTCGGCGAGGCCGGGATCCAAGTATCCGGCCACGAATTGGGAGATCAGACCGATCGTCAGCCCACCGACGATCGTGCCGGGCACCGAGTCGAGCCCACCGAGGATGACGACTGGAAACACAAGGAGTCCGAAGTTGACGAGATTCATCTCCACCGTGGTGACGTCCGCGAGCAGTATTCCCGCGATGAGGGCGGATACTGCCGCCAGAGCCCAGGACAGTGCGAAGACCCGCCGGACTGAAATGCCGACCGTCATCGCTGCCTGCTGATCGTCGGCGACCGCGCGCATCGCGATTCCGTGCTTCGATCGTTGGAAGAACAGCGTCAGCAATGTGAGCACGATCCCTGCGACCAGGAGCACCCAGAGCCGGTTGGCGGGAATGTGCGCCCCCAGGATCTCGAGCTGGGTGCGAGGGAACAGCGGCGGCATTGATCTGGGTTGCGTGCCGAAGAACATCTGCACCAGAGCGGACAGCAGTCCTGCCAGTCCGATCGTGACCATGATGATCGAGATGTGGCTCTGCCCGACCATGGGCCGGAGGATGAATCGCTCGACCAGCACGCCGATGATCACGGCCGCGACCACACCGACGAGCGCGGCCACGACGATCGGCAGCCGGAGGATCACGAACGCCGTGTAGAAGGTGTAGGCACCGATGAGCAGGAACTCGCCCTGAGCAAAGTTGATGACGCCGGTGGCTTTGTAGATGAGGACGAATCCGAGTGCGGCGAGCGCGAGGATGGCGCCTTCGGACAGACCGTAGATGAACAGAGAGACGAAGGTGCTCATTTGCGTCCGCTCCAAACTTGGCGGCGAGCCGCATCGGTGGGCATCGTGTAAGTGGAGAGGTCATAGATTCGCAGCGGGATCTCGCGGGAAAGCGTGGTCCCGTCCTGGTAGGTGATCGTCGAATCGACTGTGACGTCTTCGGCTCCGGAATCCAGTGCGTCGATGATCGGGCCATACCTCTGTGCGATGACCGAGCGGCGGACTTTGCGAGTTCGAGTGATCTCGTCGTCGTCCGGGTCGAACTGCTTATGGAGGAGAACGAATCGGGAGACGCGGATGGCCTCGGACAGATCTTCGTTGGCACGAACGATCTCTTCGGCGACAAGGTCGAAGACCTCCGGTTTGGCCGCCAGATCCGTATAGGTGGTGTAGGGCAGCTTCGCATGCTCTGCCCATGCACCCACGGTGGAGGGATCAAGGGTGATGATGGCGGTGACCGCCGCACCGTCGGTGAAGACCACCGATTCTTCGACATAGGGAGAGAACTTGAGTTTGTTCTCGATGAAGGCGTTGGAGAACATCGTCGAATCGGCTGCGAACTTCACATCTTTCAGACGGTCGACGACAACGAGATGACCATGTTCGTCGAGATATCCTGCGTCAGATGTGTGCAGCCATCCGTCAGTATCGACGGCTTCGGCCGTGGCCTCCGGGTTCCGGTGATATCCGCGAAACACCGAGGACGACCGCAGCAGGATCTCATGATCGGCGGAGAAGCGTATCTCGGTTCCTGGGATCGGAGTGCCGACCGAGGTGTAGGAGATGTCGTCGTCGCGGTGGACGACTGCGATTCCGCAGATCTCTGTTTGGCCGTAGATCTGTTTGAGGTTGACACCGATCGAATGGAAGAACCGGAACACGTCGGGCCCCAAGGGGGCACCGCCGGTGTAGCAGCGCTTCATTCGGGTCAGGCCCAATTGTTCGCGAATCGGACGTGTGGCCACGAGGTTCGCAAGTTTGCCGAGCATCTTCAGCCCGGTTCCCGCGCGCCGACCAGAGGCTGCTTCCGCGGCTATGCGGTCTGAGATCTGGTATCCCCAGCCGAAGACGGCCCGTTTGAGTTTGCCGGCTTCGTCGATGCGAACCTGAACCTCCGAGAGCATCGACTCCCAGATGCGAGGAGGGGCGAACATGATGTCTGGCCCGATCTCGCGCATATCGGCTCGTTGAGTCGAAGCGTCTTCGGGGAACGAAATCGCCATCCCCTTGAGCAGCCCGCATGCCACGGCGAGCATCTGTTCACCGATCCACGCAAAAGGCAGTATCGAGACGTAGCGATAGTTCGGTGTGATCGGGTCGATCGAATCGAGATTCGCTGCCATGCTCAGCAGATTCGCATGACTGAGGTAGGCGAGTTTCGGCTTCGAGGTGGTTCCGGACGTGGTGCAGATGACCGCTATGTCATCAACATCGCCTTGGGACATCTGGGAATCCAGCCAGTCCGAGTTCGTGGCAAGCGCCCGCGCTCCCCTGGCTTCGACCTCTGTGAAGTCGAGGAGAATGCTGTCGGTGTACTGTTCGAGTCCGTGCGGATCGTAGAACACGATGGTGTCGATGCCGAAGGCCAGGCCCGCGGCCTCTTGAGCAGTCTTGAGCGCCAGAAGCTTGTCGACCTGTTCCTGGTCTTCTGCCACGACGACTCGAGCTGCCGAGGATTCGAGGATATGGGTGAGCTCATCGCCGATCGAGGTCGGATAGATTCCCACGACGCTGGCCCCCAACGTCTGAGCAGCTAATTCGGCGATGAGCCATTCTGGCCGATTGTCGCCGAGGACCGCTACGATGTCGCCCCGGATGACACCCAGTTCGGCCAGACCAGATGAGAATTCCCGGACGCGCTGGTAGTACAGCTGCCAGGTCATCGGCTGCCAGATCCCGTACCGCTTCTCCTGCATTGCTACACCGGTGGGATCGGTGGTGGCCAAATTCCTCAGGTGCTGCGGCATGGTCTCTGTGATGGAAGACGCCGCGTTGCCCTGGCTACCCCGTCCGCCTGCGGAATCTGCAGGAGGCGTCTCGATCGTGCGTGGAATCATTTCTGGGCCCCCAGGTAGGCTTCGACGACGGCCGGGTTGTTCATGACTTCATCGGGCGTTCCATCAGCGATGACTCTGCCGAAATCAAGGACAGTGACCTGTTGAGAGATGTCCATGACGACATTCATATCGTGTTCGATGAGAACGATCGTCACACCGGCGAGTTCATGAACGTCGAGGATGTATCGCGCCATGTCCTCCTTCTCCTCTGCGTTCATCCCCGCCATCGGCTCATCGAGGAGAAGCAGCGCTGGCTGCATTGCCAGTGCTCGTGCCAGCTCGACGCGCTTCTGGATTCCGTAGGCGAGCGTCCCTACCGGCTTCGAACGTTCGGCCTGCAGCTTGAGAAGATCAATGACCTCTTCGACGATCACCCTATGGGCGATCTCCTGTTTCCTCGCGGGGCCCGTCCAGAGAAACGCCGACGCAAGATTCTGCTTCATATGGATGTGGCGGCCCAACATGATGTTCTCCAAGACGCTGAGCTGGTCGAAGAGTTCGATGTTCTGGAAGCTGCGGGCCACGCCGAGGCGAGCGACACGATTCGGTTTCAGACGAGTCAGTGCGCGTCGCTCGATGGACTTTTCCGCAGCGTCGTCTTCGTCAGAGGATGCCGACATCCGCTGTGTCCGCTTGCGGCCCTCTTCGCCGGCCACGAAGTTGAGGACGATCGACCCGGCAGTGGGACGATACAGTCCCGAGACGCAGTTGAGCAGCGAGGACTTTCCCGCTCCGTTCGGCCCGATCACCGCGTGGATCGAACCACTCGTCACGGTGAATGACACCTCGGACAGCGCCTTGACTCCGCCAAAGGCCAGTGACAGCGCCTCAACCTCGAGCAATGGCTGCCCGGCAGGCATCGAACTCCCACTCAGCGAGTGCTGATAGGCACGTGTGCGCACTTGGTCTCCTCACATTCGAATGACGGGAACGAATGCGCCGCTTCACTGTGACGACATTCACTTCACTAGTGATCGTAGTTTGTCACTATGTGAAATGCAATACCTTTTGGAGAAAGCGTGTTGTTATTGTCAGAATCGTCTCTCGAGAGTTAAGCTTCCAAAGAAGCAATCGGCGATCAGAGGTGCACAAATGACCGACAACGAGTCCGGTGCCCGAGGCGGTCTGGGCACGATCAGAAACGCCAGCCGACTCCTCGAGCTCCTGGCACAGGGGCCCGCCTTCCACCACCTGACAGAACTAGCTCAGGAGTCGGGGATGTCAGTTCCCACTGTTCATCGGCTCCTGCGCTCCTTGACGATCGCGAAACTCGTCAGTCAGGATCCGACCACCGCGAGATATGGCCTCGGGCCGGAGCTGACTCGCCTGTCAAACCACTTCGTGTCGCGCCATCCGGTCGCGACTGCCTTCGCCCCGTTTGCTGTCTCTCTGCGCAACCAGCTGAACGCGACGGTCTCGATCCACATCCTCGTCGACGGCGAAGTCGTGTGCATTGATCAGATCGATGCCGATGATCGGGGGGCATTCAGATCCCCGGGAACCACCCAACCCGTAACAAGGTCAGCTCCGGGCCGAGTTCTCCTGTCCCATGCCCCCGCGGATCACTGGTCGAGGGTCATCGAGGAGGATCCGCAGATCTCGGACACTGATCGAGACGTGTGGGCTCGGGCCGACTACATTCATGTGCCCAGCCAGGACATGGTCCATCCTGCACAGGTTGCGGTGCCGATCCGCGACGCCTCAGGCATGGTCGTTGCGGCGCTGTGTGCCGATGTCGAGTCGGCTGCAGAAGCCGCTCAGATCGACCGAACCGGTGCGGCACTCGCCCGGACCGCAATGACCTGCGGAAGGACCATCATCCATGCCTGACAGACAGAACGCAGATATGATCGGCAATCACGTGAGTTCCATTGAGAGTAACTGGCGACCGATCATCAACACCCTTGACTGGGAAGTCGAACCTGATGAGTTGTTCCGACCGGATCCAACAGGTGGGACATGGTTCCCGGGAGCCAGAATCGACGCGCTTCACAACCTGCTCCTGCGCCATCTGGACACGCACTCCGATCGACTCGCCCTCCACTGGGAGGGAGAACCTGGTGACCGCGAATCATTGACCTACCGTGAGCTGGCAGATGACGTGGCGACCTTTACCGCCGCACTGCAGAAACTCGGAGTCGGCGCCGGAGACCGTGTGGCTCTCCATACCGGGTGGCTTCCGTCGACCGCTGTCGCCATGCTTGCCTGCACTGGGTTGGGTGCGCCGTGGACTCTCATCCCTGTTTCACTACCCGTCGAAGCGCTCTCCCAGAAGTTCGCCCAACTCAATCCGACTCTTGTGGTCACCCAGGACGGCGCATGGAGACACGGGTCGATCATTCCGACCAAGCACCGGGTTGACGATGCCCTCGCCGCAATCGAGAGTGTCGAGCATACGATCGTCGTGCGGCGGACGGGAATGGATGTCGCATGGTTCGTCGGTGACCATTGGTACTCCGACCTGCTGGAGTCGAACAGGGACCGCAGGCATGCCGCAAGATTCGTCTCTCCGACATCGGCAGTCGACGTGGACACTACTCTCTGCCGTGCCCTCGTGGCATCACACGACTCACCAGCCCTGCTGACCTCGCATACCGTGGGGCAGCTGTTGCCCAACATCGCGGCATTTCACAGGGCGATCCGCGGGCCGGGCAACCTCTGGTGTGCCGGCGATGCCAGTTGGGTGGTCTCCCAGTGGCATGGCCTGCTGGGCCCACTGCTCTTCGGCGACACCGCCATTCTCTATGAAGGCACTCTCGATATCCCGAACCGTGACCGCGCAGGACAGATCATCTCAAGGTTCAACGTCTCGACCTTCCTCACCGCCCCCTCAGTCATGCGAAGCATTCGTGAATGGGAGGACGAATCGCACAATCAGGCGAACTCCGGAATTCGGCGGATCATCACTGCGGGGGAAGCGGTGGAACCCGAGCTCAAGGCATGGCTGCGAGAGAGATTCAAGGCACACGGCACTGAAGTGATCGACGGATGGGGGCAGGTCCTCCTCGGCGGCATTGTCTACCTTCGGCATGCCTCCGCAACCATGCCGGACTGTGGGCTCCACGTCATCGCCGACGATGGGCAGACGATCAGACCGGGTGAGACCGGGGAGATGGTGCTCACGACGCCGTTACCTGGACAGGTGCGAAGCTGGGAGGGACCCGGCAGCTCGTCGACTCGCGACAAACAGCAGCGATTCGGTCCCGACCGCTATGCGACCGGCGATCGCGTCACGTTCTCCACCACGGGAGAGGTCATCCATCACGGAAGGCTCGATGATCTGGTCTCGATCTCCGGTCAGCTCATCTCTCTGTCTGCGGTCGAGAACGTCATCGACGATCATCCCTTTGTGCACAGTTCCAGCGCACTGGTCATTCGCCGAGAAGGCCTCGGCCGTGCTGTCGCCGCGGTCGTGGCCACTGTTCCTGAAGCATCCGGAGCAGTCGACTTCGAAGTCGACGATTCGTCTATTGCCTCGGAGATCATGAATTCGGTCCATGATGTGCTCGGCGGACTCGGCCGGCCACGGGCGGTGGTATTCGTTGATGCCGGCACAGTCGATCTCCCCAAGATAGAGCTGGCCGAAGAGGTCACGGCTCGTCTCCAACGAGGAGACACGTGGCTGCGCCTGTCCGGCTGAATCTTCCAAACGCACCCACAATACACATCAGGCGGGCACCCATTGGGTGCCCGCCTGAGATGTTGCGTCAAAGAGTCCTTACTTGGTCTCTTCAGCGCTTTCGTCAGTTGCCTCTTCAGCGACCTCGTCGGTTGCGGCCGAATCGGCTGCTTCCTCGGTGGTCTC
Source organism: Brevibacterium aurantiacum (assembly GCF_900169065.1). Lineage (GTDB taxonomy): Bacteria > Actinomycetota > Actinomycetes > Actinomycetales > Brevibacteriaceae > Brevibacterium > Brevibacterium aurantiacum. The sequence goes on from NZ_FXZB01000018.1 coordinate 26,041, forward strand.
TGCAGGAGCCTCTTCGACGACCTCTTCGGTCTTGCTCGTGGTCGCAGCGGTCTCGGTGGCCTGCTCGGCTTCCTTCACAGTTGCCTGCTTCGGCGAGTAGGGCTCGAGAACCAGTTCGATGACGGCCATCGGCGCGTTGTCACCGGCACGAGGACCGATCTTGGTGATACGTGTGTATCCACCGGGACGCTCGGCCATGGTTTCGGCGATCGAGGTGAACAGCTCGTGCACGATCGACTTGTCGCCGATCTTTCCGAGCACGCGACGACGGGCGGCGAGGTCGCCCTTCTTAGCGTGGGTGATCATGCGCTCCGCAACCGGACGCAGGCGCTTGGCCTTGGTCACGGTCGTGGTGATCTTCTTGTGCTCGAACAGGGCAGCAGCCATGTTGTTGAGCATCATGCGCTCGTGTGTTGGGGAGCCTCCGAGACGAGGACCCTTGGTTGGGGTTGGCATAGTGTCTTACTCCTAGGTCTTAATCAGTACTGTTCGTCTTCGACGTAGGACTGGTCCTCATCAACGAGACCGGCTTCGAACCCGGCGGGACTGTCCTTGAGGCTCAGACCCAGCTCGTTGAGCTTGGCCTTCACTTCGTCGATCGACTTCGAACCAAAGTTGCGGATATCCATGAGATCGGCTTCGCTGCGAGCAACGAGTTCGCCGACCGTGTGGATGCCTTCGCGCTTGAGGCAGTTGTAGGAGCGCACGGTCAGATCGAGATCTTCGATGGCCAGTGCCAGATCAGCAGCCAGGGCTGCGTCAACCGGCGAGGGTCCGATCTCGATGCCTTCGGCTTCGACGTTGAGTTCCCGAGCCAGGCCGAAGAGTTCGACCAATGTCTTACCCGCGGATGCAATCGCATCACGAGGGGTCATCGACGGCTTGGTCTCAATGTCGAGCACCAGGCGATCAAAGTCGGTGCGCTGCTCAACACGAGTAGCCTCGACCTTGTAGGTGACCTTGAGAACCGGCGAGTAGATCGAGTCAACGGGGACCCGACCGATCTCTGCATCCGCATTCTTGTTCTGAGCGCTCGAAACGTAACCGCGTCCACGTTCGATGGTCAGCTCCATGTCCAGACGGCCTTCACCATTCAACGTGGCGATATGCAGATCCGGGTTATGGATCTCGACTCCGGCAGGAGCGGAGACATCGGCGGCAGTCACGGTGCCTGGGCCCTGCTTGCGCAGGTAGGCAACGACCGGCTCGTCGAATTCCGAGGACACGACCAGGGACTTCAGGTTGAGGATGAATTCAGTGACATCCTCCTTGACTCCTGGAACGGTGCTGAACTCGTGGAGCACTCCATCAATCCGAATGGATGTGACGGCGGCACCTGGAATCGACGACAGCAGGGTACGACGAAGCGAGTTGCCGAGGGTGTAGCCGAATCCTGGCTCGAGTGGTTCGATGGCGAACCGTGAGCGATTCTCGGAGACGACTTCTTCCGTGAGCGTTGGGCGCTGTGCAATGAGCACGTGTGCTTCCTTTCAGCGAACATCCGCTATATGACGTTCGCACTGCACGTCATGGCCGTAGCCATGAAGAACGGTTCGGTTTATCTTGGAATCCGTCCTGCGACTGACGCCGGGGCAAGGCCCGTCATCGGTTGCAGATACACGGAAGGATCAGCCGCGGCGGCGCTTGGTGGGACGGCAGCCGTTGAACGGAACTGGAGTGACATCCTGAATGGTGCCCAGTTCCAGACCGGCGGCCTGCAGCGAACGGATCGCGGTTTCGCGTCCCGAACCTGGTCCCTTGACGAAGACGTCGACCTTCTTGAGGCCGTGCTCCTGTGCGCGACGGGCAGCGGACTCCGCGGCCATCTGCGCGGCGTAAGGGGTCGACTTGCGCGAACCCTTGAAGCCGACCTCACCTGAGGAGGCCCAGGAGATGACAGCACCGGTCGGATCAGTGATCGACACGATGGTGTTGTTGAACGTTGATTTGATGTGTGCCTGGCCGGCAACGATATTCTTCTTGAGCTTACGGCGAGGCTTGCGCACTGTAGCGGCGCGTGACTTGGGAGGCATGTGTTTTACTCCTGATCGAGGTGGTTGATGCTGGTCAACCGGGTGAGCATGTTACTTCTTCTTACCGGCCACGGTGCGCTTCGGTCCCTTACGGGTACGCGCATTCGTCTTGGTCCGCTGTCCGCGAACCGGGAGACCGCGGCGGTGACGCAGGCCTTCGTAGCTTCCGATCTCCACCTTGCGGCGAATGTCGGCAGCAACCTCACGGCGGAGGTCACCCTCAACCTGGAATGTGCCCTCGATATAGTCACGCAGCTGGACGAGCTCGGCATCGCTCAAGTCCTTCACACGGGTATCAGGGCTGATTCCCGTTTCTGTCAGGGTCTGGCTCGCACGGGTGCGGCCCACACCATAGATGTAAGTCAAGGCGACCTCCACGCGCTTTTCACGCGGGATGTCGACTCCGGCAAGTCGTGCCATAGGTACTATCTCCTGTTGTAGTTCCGGAGGTGCTGATGCAGACCTGTCCCTGGTTTCCCAAGGTCCTCGGCCCCCGACCGAAGGTGTCGCCCTGTCACTGCCTCAGAAGGCGGTGGTGCTGGCGAGGTCTGCGCGGGTGTGGTGCTGCTGAAGCCCCTTGCGGGTGCCTCTATCTGCTCGAAGAGCTGCTCAACCCTGGCGCTGTTTGTGACGCGGGTTGGAGCAGATGACGATGACCCGGCCGTGACGGCGGGTAATCTGGCAATTCTCACAGATCTTCTTGACGCTTGGCTTAACCTTCATGGTTTTTCCTTCTTCCGACCCTTACCCCTGCGCAGGGGCGGGTACGAATGATCGAAGATCCTTACTTGTAGCGGTAAACGATTCGTCCACGCGAGAGGTCGTATGGAGACAGCTCCACGATGACCCGGTCCTCGGGCAGGATTCGAATGTAGTGCTGTCGCATCTTCCCTGAGATATGCGCAAGCACCCTGTGTCCGTTGCTCAGCTCGACCCGGAACGATGCGTTCGGGAGGGCTTCGACAACAGAGCCTTCGATCTCAATGACCCCTTCTTTTTTGGCCATATCGTTCGCTAACCTCGTATTCCCGCGAAAACTTCGCGTTCGACGTAATCGTGTATCGTCGATTTACCCCGACGACCCCATGGTCTGCGTTTCACCCCACCACATGAAAAGTTGCGGATGGCAGATGCCGCCCACAACTGAAAAAGGGTGAGTTGAGTGAGAACAGACCAATCAACAACCCTACACTATCGTCGGATATTCTTCCACACGGTGCTGGATTCCCCGCGCGAACTCCCCTACAATCACCGCCACCATCGCCGAGGCTGGCCCGAGCTCACGTCGTATGCGCGGTGCCGTACCCCGCCCGGATGCTCGCAATGACGGCTACGGCAAGCACGACGAAGCCCATCAGGGTGATCGCGGCGAACCCGCCGATTGCCAGCAGTGGCCCCGACAGAGCCGCCAGCGCGGCAGCCCCGAAATTCATTCCCGCATCGGAGAGTCCTTGGACCGACATGCGATGGGTGGGGTCGATCTCCTTCGTCAGCAGGGTGGATCCGGCGATGAGGCACGCGCTCCATCCGAGTCCCAGAACGAAGAGGGCCACCGACAGCCGCAGGAACGAGGACTCCCCCAGCGCATCGATGAGCCCGAGGACCAGCGACAGCGCGAACAGCGCATGCCCACCGAGGATGACTCGTCCGGCGGAGTACTTGTCGGTGAGGTAGCCGAAGACGGGCGAAAGCCCGTACATGCCGAGGATATGACCGCCGATTGTGATGCCGATCAGTTCGAGGCCGAGCCCATGATGGTCCATGTGCAGCGGCGTCATCACCATGGTCGCGACCATGATCATGTGCCCGGTGACGACGCTCAGCAGTCCCATCAGTGCACTCGGGGATCGTCGGATGGCCTGCCAGGTGCCGCCTCGGCGCGGGGAGGTCGAGGAACTGTCCCGGGTGGCGGGGGTGAGCCGGCGCAGGAACAGCACACTGAGCAGGGCGAGACCGAAGCCGGCGATGGCGATGACGAAGGGCCCGGCCAGAGGATCGAGCCCCAGGGCTCGCCCGATGCCGGCACCAGGGCCGGAGAGGTTGGGTCCGATCACGGAGCCGATGGTCGTGGCCCAGATGACGACGGACATGGCGGAGCCCTTGAGGTGGTCGGGAGCGGCATCGGTGGCCGCATAGCGTCCCTGCAGTCCCGCGGCCGTCGCTGCGCCGAAGCAGCCCATGCCGATGAAGAAGGCGATGTCGATGCCAAGGAGGATGGCCGACACGATGAGAATGGCACCGCAGAGGGCGATCGCGTAGGCGCTGGCCAGTGCCAGTCTGCGGCTTCTGCGCTCGGCCAGCTTCGCCAGGGGAACCGCGAGGAGCCCCGCGCCGAGGATGGACGCAGTCTGCGCGAATCCGGCGAGTTCGGTCCGACCGGTCAGACGCTCGGCGAGGATCCCACCGACGGCGAACCCCGTGGCGATGCCGATGCCGGAGAAGAGCTGTGCCAGACTCAGCGCCCACTGGTTGCGCCGGAAGACAGAGTGCGATTGTGCTGGCATCCCGGCCTCCACATCTTCATGGGCTGTCATCGTGGCAGCGGCTCGTGCCGCCGGTTCCACTGTAGTCCGTGACCGTGCATGTCGGAACGGGCGCCAAAACGGCTGCCTGCCCTGCTAGCGTGAAAACCGACAGTCGCACACCGGCCATCGAAGGAGCATCACGTGCAGAACCTGGATTCGATCACAGAAGAATCACTCATCGCCAAGGGCGGCCGGAAGTGGTCGAGCTTTCCGGGCAGCCTCGGCGCATTCATCGCCGAAATGGACTTCGGAGTCGCACCGGGTGTGCGTCAGGCACTGCGCGAAGTCGATGAGCGTGACCTCTACGGCTATGCACCGCAGTCGATCGTCTCCGACCTCAAGTCGGCCACCTCGGCGTTCTGTGCCGAACGCTACGGCTGGCAGTTCCCGACCGATCACGTCGAACTGGCCAGCGACGTCATCGCCAGCTTCCTGGGCATCCTCACACACCTGACCCCGGCAGACACCCCGATCGTCCTTCCGACCCCTGCCTACATGCCCTTCTTCGACGTCGCCAAGGTCACCGGGCGCGAGCTCTTCGAGGTGCCGATGATCCGCTCCGAGACCGGCTGGTCCGTCGACCTCGACGCCCTCGACTCGGCCCTGGTGCCGGGTGCCACTCTGGTGCTGTGCAATCCCCACAACCCGATCGGCAAGGTCTACACAGAAGCTGAGCTCTTGGCCCTCGCCGAGGTGGTCGAGCGCAATGGTGCGCGTGTGTTCTCCGATGAGATCCACGCACCCCTCGTCTATGCGCCGGCCCGTCACATCTCCTATGCGAGCCTGAATGAGACCACCGCGGGGCATACCGCCACCGCGACCGCCGCCTCCAAGGCATTCAACATCCCCGGACTCAAATGCGCGCAGCTCATCCTCAGCAGTGAGAAGGACAGAGAGATCTGGGCCGAGAAGGGAAACTTCGTCTCCGGCGCTGCATCGAATCCAGGCATTCTCGCCACCACGGCCGCCTACACCCAGTCCGGAGACTGGCTTGATGAGATCACTGCCTATCTCAAAGGCAATCGCGAACTGCTGACCGATCTGGTCTCCGCTCATCTGCCCAATGCCACATTCCTCCCGCCTGAGGGGACGTACCTGGCCTGGTTGGATCTGCGCGGATACGGTCTCGAGACCGGTCTGTCTCAGCACTTCAACGAACGTGCCCACGTCGCCATCACGGAAGGCCGACTGTGCGGCGAGGTCGGAGAGGGCCATATCCGCTTCAACTTCGCCCTCCCCCGCCCGCTCCTGACCGGAGCGATCGAACGCATCGCCTCTGCGCTCTGAGCTGAGGTCGCCGGCGTCTGCCAGCTTGTCTTATCTGTTCGGCAGCCATTCGATGAGGTCGAAGGCCGAACTGGCGTCTGCGCGCTCCAACAGCTGCTGATCGAACCTCAGGTAGTACTCCAGATTGCACCGGTCCATCAGCGTGCGAAAACGCAGAGCCGGCTGATCCGGTCCCACCAGCGCGGGCGGAAGTATCGGATGGGACATGACCGCCTGGGCGACCTGAAAGTAGATGTCGAAGAACTTCACCAGCGACATGTCCGGATGTCCGGCTCCCGGCTGTCTGTCGTTCAGGCTCAAGGCGGCAAGAGCATCCTCGAGGCGTGGCAGCTGCAGAGACGCCGCCTCCAGGTCGAAGGCCCGCGAGGTCATTCGTACGGCTGCCTCCTGGCTCTCGGGCCGTATCGTCGCAAATTCGCACCACCCCGGCTCGGCGACCTCGGGCAGCTGCGCGGAGAGCTCATAAGAGAGATCGGCGAAGGACAGCAGGAGGCCCGGGCGCAGCTGCCGATATCCGAGCATCCTGGCCACATATTGGAACCGGTCGCGCAGCATCCGCGAGGTCTCTGGAATCGAGTACAGGGCAGAATGGAAACAGCCATCGAACGTCGGCGCCTCCCGGTCACCCGCGATGTCCATGAATCCGGAGAGAATGCGTTCGCCTAACCGGTAGACCGTCACCCGACCGACCTTTTCACTGGTCAGAATGCTCCGGTGGACCATCCTCACCAGCTGATTGTGCACGCTTGAGGACGAATAGCCGTGTTCATCGAGGATCCCGACGATGACAGGACCCGGAAGTCCCTGCGCGCGGAGACAGCCGAAAGCAGAGATGACGTCAAAGGCGATCCTGGTCAGGCGATACCGATCGCCCACATCTGCCGAACGTTTCGTGTGATCGTGGACACCCGTCATGACCAGATCCTAACGTGAAATCACAACGATAGTGTTGAGACGGCCGCTGAAATCGGCCCCGAACACAAGGAGCAGCGTCATGGACGACGAGGCATACGAAACGAATCTACGAGTATTTCAGAGGGCACGGACCACCGCGGTCCTGACCGCATCGATCACAGCGTTCATCACCTTTGTGGCCTTCATGATCGCAGGTTTCGACATTCAGGTCACTGCAGCGTGGATGTTCGCGCTGAGCCTCATGTCAGGTTCGGCACTGTTCGTCATCATACACATCGTCACGACGAACGATCTCAAACGAACGCAGCGAACTCCACAACCGTGAACCGAACCATCGGCACGGCTGCCTGGTCGTTCTTCGGACTCAGGAGCCTGCCGGAGGGACTGGTGTGATTCCGAACGGTGCCAGTCCCGCCACTCCCCCATCCTCAGCAGTGAGTACCCAGACTCCCCCATCATGCTTGGCGACGCTGTGCTCCCAATGGCTCGCACGCGAACCATCCTCTGTCACGACGGTCCAGTCGTCTGCCAGGGTGATGGTCTCGCTGCTGCCGGCTGTGAGCATCGGCTCGATTGCCAGACACATTCCGGATTTGATCTTCGGTCCGTTCGACTTCGCACGATAGTTCAGCACCTCGGGCGGCATGTGCATGGCAGTGCCGATGCCGTGGCCGGTGAATTCCTCCACCAGCCCGAGTTCAGGAGCCTCGCTTGAGACATGATCGTCGATTGCGTCACCGATGTCGCTGACTTTGTTTCCGGCGGCGAACGCGGCGATGCCGACCCACATCGCCTTCTCCGTCGCCCGCGACAGCGCGATATCGGCGCTCGAGCCGGCGGAGTCGCCGCCGACGATCATGGTGAATGCCGAATCCCCATGGAAACCGTCGACGATGGCTCCGCCGTCGATCGACACGAGATCCCCGGCCTTGAGGACCTTGTCCCCAGGGATGCCGTGCACGATCTCCTCATTGACGGAGATGCACACGACGGCGGGGAAACCCTGGTAACCCTTGAAGTTGGACTGGGCCCCGGCCTCGGTGATGACAGCCTCGGCAGCCGCGTCCACCTCGGCGGTGGTTGCGCCTGGCACAGCCGCCTCACGGGCGGCTTTGAGCACTGCGCTCGTGAGCAGACCGGCCCGGCGCATCGTGACCAGCTGCTCGGGTGACTTCAGCTCGATCCGGGGACCGAAGATCATCGAATGGAGTCGAGGATCCGGTCGGTGATCTCGGCGACTTCGCCGAGGCCGTCCACTTGGCGCAGCAGACCGCGTTCGCGGTAGATGTCGGTCAGCGGCTGCGTCTGCTCGGCGTAGACGTCGAGACGGTGACGGATGACATCCTCGCTGTCGTCACTGCGGCCCTCGGTCTGTGCACGCGCCAGCAGACGAGCGACAACCTCGTCGACGTCTGCAGTGAGTTCGACGACCTGTTCGATCTCGTGGCCCTCAGCAGCGAGGATCCGATCGAGTTCGTCGACCTGTGCGCTGGTACGCGGGTAGCCGTCGAGGAGGAATCCCTCGGCAGCGTCGTGCTGGCCCAGACGATCAGCGACCATGGAGTTCGTCACCTCGTCGGGAACGTACTCTCCGGCGTCCATGTAGCGCTTGGCAAGGTTGCCGAGTTCGGTCTCGCCCTTCACGTTGGCACGGAAGATGTCGCCGGTCGAGATGGCCGGGACGTTCAGCGCCTCAGACAGGCGCGCGGCCTGGGTGCCTTTGCCGGCGCCGGGAGGGCCGATCAGGATGATGCGTGAGCTCATAAGGTGTGTGTCCTTCCAATAGATTTCCGCGGGTCGGGAACGGTCAGCGCAGCAGGCCCTCGTAATGACGCTGCTGCATCTGTGCGTCGATCTGCTTGACGGTCTCGAGGCCGACTCCCACCACAATCAGCAGCGAGGTGCCGCCGAACGGGAAGTTCTGGTTCGCGTTGATGAGCACGAGCGCGATCAGTGGGATCAGCGCGATGAAGGCCAGGTAGAGCGAGCCCGGGAAGTTGATACGACTGAGCACGAAGCTCAGGTAGTCGGCTGTGGGTCGTCCGGCACGAATGCCGGGGACGAAGCCGCCGTACTTCTTCATGTTGTCCGCGACTTCCTCCGGGTTGAAGGTGATCGCGACGTAGAAGTATGCGAAGAAGATCGTCAGCAGTGCGTAGGTGGCGATGTAGATCGGGTGGTCCCCGCGTGTGAAGTAGGTGTTGATCCACTCCACCCACTTGCTCTCCGGATCGAAGAACTGCGAGATCAGGCTGGGCAGGTAGAGAACCGAGGATGCGAAGATCACGGGGATCACGCCGGCCATGTTGACCTTGATCGGGATGTAGGTCGAAGTTCCGCCGAACATCCGGCGTCCGACCATGCGCTTGGCGTACTGGACCGGAATGCGTCGCTGGGACTGCTCGACGAAGACGACGAGTGCCACGAGCACGAGTCCGACTGCGATGACGATGAGGAAGATGTCGACACCCTGCTCGCGGAAGATGGCTCCCAGCGAGGAGGGGAACGCCGATGCCACGGAGGTGAAGATGAGCAGCGACATACCGTTGCCGACACCGTGCTCGGTGATCTGCTCGCCGAGCCACATGATGAGGCCGGTGCCTGCCACCAAAGTGACGACGAGGACGGAGATGCCCCACCAGGTGTCATTGGTGATGAGGTCGGTGCAGCCTTCGATCCGGCCGAAGAGGGCACCGGAGCGCACGGTCGCAACCAGTGTGGTGGCGTTGAGCACGGCGAGACCGATGGTGAGGTAGCGCGTGTACTGAGTGAGCTTGGCCTGACCTGAGGCGCCCTCCTTGTGGAGGGACTCGAAACGCGGAATGACCACGCGCAGGAGCTGGACGATGATGCTGGCGGTGATGTAGGGCATGATGCCCAGAGCGAAGATCGACAGCTGCAGCAGTGCGCCGCCGCTGAACAGGTTGATCATTGCGAACCCGCCCTCATTCAGCTGAGGGGATGCCACGCACTCCTGAACCTGGGTGTAGTCGATTCCCGGCGAGGGAATGAACGAACCGAGGCGGAAGATGACAAGAATGCCCAGGGTGAAGAGGAGTTTGTTCCTCAAGTCGGGCGTTCTGAAGGCCCTCCGAATTGCGCCGATCAAGCGTCCTCCTCATTGGGGGATGAAAAAGTCAGGGTCGCAGATACGACCTGGCGAACGAGTCAAATACCTGCAAAAGACTACCAGGGTATGACCGTCAGGCTGAAACCGAGAGGCCCGTTGGGCCGCGGGTAGGGCCCGTTGTCGGCGGGACTGTGTCCTCACCCACTTCTACCGGTTGTGGTGACGGTCCTCAGAGCCGTGAAACAGGGACGACGAAGGGGCGGTCACTTGCGTGACCGCCCCTTCCTGAGAAATCCTCAGACCCGCTGTGCGGGAGTCATTCAGGCTTCGCTGACGCTTCCGCCTGCAGCCTTGATCTTTTCGAGTGCTGAACCCGAGACCTTGTCTGCAGTGATGTTCAGAGCCACGGTGATCTCACCGGTGCCCAGAACCTTCACTGGCTGCTTCGGACGCACGGCGCCCTTGGCCACCAGGTCGGCGACTGTGACGTCGCCGCCCTCTGGGTACAAGGCCGACAGCTTGTCAAGATTGACAACCTGGAACGTCACCTTCGCGGGGTTCTTGAACCCACGCAGCTTAGGCAGACGCATGTGCATCGGAGTCTGTCCACCCTCGAAGCCGTGAGGAACCTGGTAACGGGCACGTGTGCCCTTGGTTCCGCGTCCGGCTGTCTTGCCCTTCGAAGCTTCACCACGACCAACGCGGGTCTTGGAGGTCTTCGCTCCGGGAGCAGGACGGAGATCGTGGACCTTGAGTGAGTCATCGTTCGACATATCAATCCACCTCTTCCACAGTCACGAGGTGACGCACGACGTTGATCATTCCCCGGAGTTCGGGGCGATCTTCGCACACCACCACATCGTCGATCCGCTTCAGTCCAAGCGAACGCAGCGACGCGCGCTGGTTCGGCTTGCCACCGATATCGGACTTGCGCTGGGTTACCTTGAGCTTTGCCATCAGGATTTCCTCTCGCCTTCAGCAGCCGCCCGCAGCAATGCGTGAGGGGCGACCTCGTCCACAGGCAGACCACGGCGTGCCGCAACCTGCTCTGGGCGTTCGAGGCTCTGGAGAGCCTTGATCGCCGCGCGAACGATGTTGATTGCGTTAGCTGATCCCAGCGACTTGGACAGGATGTCCTGAACGCCGGCAGCATCGAGGACCGCACGCACCGGACCACCGGCGATGACGCCGGTACCGGGAGCAGCAGGTCGAAGCATGACGACACCGGCAGCGGTCTCGCCCTGGATCGGGTGCGGAATGGTCTTCTGGATGCGAGGGACGCGGAAGAAGCTCTTCTTCGCCTCCTCGACACCCTTGGCAATGGCTGCAGGAACTTCCTTCGCCTTGCCGTAGCCCATTCCGACCATGCCGTCTCCGTCACCGACGACGACGAGGGCGGTGAAGGAGAACCGACGTCCACCCTTGACGACCTTCGACACGCGGTTGATCGTGACGACGTGCTCGATGAACTGGCTCTTCTCCTCGCGGTCACCGCGACCGCCGCGTCCACGGCCTTCGCCGCGTCCACGACCCTGGCCGCCCTGACCACCCTGACCGCCTTGACCGCGACCACGTGAGGAGCGATCACTGTTGTTATCGGTACGGGTTTCAGCAGCTGGCTGCTGTTCCTTGTTCTCTTCAGTGCTCATAGGGCCAATCCTCCTTCACGTGCACCTTCGGCGATTGCCTGCACACGGCCGTGGTAGGCGTTGCCGCCACGGTCGAATACGACGGCTTCGATGCCGGCTTCCTTGGCGCGCTGGGCTACCAGTTCGCCGACCTTGTGGGCCTTGCCGGTCTTGTCACCTTCGAGTGTGCGAAGGTCGGCTTCCATGGTGGAGGCCGATGCCAAGGTCTTGCCGACGGTGTCGTCGATGACCTGGACAAAGACGTGGCGCGTGGAGCGAGTCACTGACAGGCGAGGACGTTCCGGCGTACCGCTGACATGCTTGCGCAGACGAGCGTGACGACGTTTGCGGGCCGCAGCCCTGCCCTTGCCGTAGCTTTCCTTTTTGCCAAAGGCCATCTCTACTTACCAGCCTTTCCGACCTTGCGACGGACATTTTCTCCGACGTAGCGCACACCCTTGCCCTTGTAAGGCTCAGGCTTGCGCAGCTTACGGATGTTGGCAGCGGTCTCTCCGACCAGCTGCTTGTCGATGCCGTGAACTGCCAGCTTGGTCTGTCCGTCAACCGTGAAGGAGATTCCCTCAGCAGGTTCGACGGTGATCGAGTGGCTGTAGCCCAGAGCGAACTCGAGGTTCGATCCCTTGGCCTGCACGCGGTAACCGGTGCCGACGATCTCGAGAGCCTTCGAGTAGCCATCGGTCACGCCGACGATCATGTTGTTGATCATCGTGCGGGACAGTCCGTGCAGAGAACGCGATTCGCGCTCTTCGTTCGGACGGGCCACTGTCACGACGCCGTCTTCGAGCGATACGGTGATCGGCTCGGCGATGGTGACGGACAGTTCGCCCTTCGGTCCCTTGACGGCGACATCCTGGCCGTCGATCTTGACCTCTACGCCATTCGGGACGGAGATCGGGTTCTTGCCAATACGTGACATATTCTTCTCTCCTTCCTTACCAGACGTAGGCGAGGACTTCCCCACCCACACCCTTCTTGGCGGCCTGGCGATCGGTCAGGAGACCTGACGATGTCGACAGGATGGCGATGCCGAGTCCACCGAGGACCTTGGGCAAGTTGGTCGACTTCGCGTAGACGCGCAGTCCGGGCTTCGACACACGGCGCAGGCCGGCGATCGAACGCTCACGGTTAGGACCGAACTTGAGGTCCATGAGCAGGGTCTTACCGACCTGAGCGTCTTCGACGCTCCAACCGGTGATGTAGCCCTCGCTCTTGAGGATCTCAGCGATGTTGGATTTCAGCTTCGAGAACGGCATGCTGACGTCCTCGTGATAAGCCGAGTTGGCGTTACGCAGACGTGTCAACATGTCTGCGACTGGATCAGTCATTGTCATTTGGGCTCTAGCCCTTCCTCGTCACGGTTTCCGCCCGCGCAGTGCGCGCTTGGACCTGCGACGTAGCGATTATTTGGTCTTGAACGGGAACCCGAGGTGGCGCAGAAGAGCACGTCCCTCGTCGTCGGTGCTCGCTGTAGTCACAACTGTGATATCCATACCTCGGACACGGTCAATCCGGTCCTGGTCGATCTCGTGGAACATGGACTGTTCCGTGAGACCGAAGGTGTAGTTACCGTTCCCGTCGAACTGACGATCCGAGAGGCCGCGGAAGTCGCGGATACGCGGAAGTGCCAGAGAGATGACACGGTCGACGAATTCCCACATACGGGCGCCGCGCATGGTGACGTGGGCTCCAATGGGCTGGCCTTCGCGCAACTTGAACTGGGCGATCGACTTCCTCGCCCGAGTCACGATTGGCTTCTGACCGGTGATCAGAGTCAAATCGTTGATTGCGCCTTCGATCAGCTTCGAATCGCGTGCTGCGTCACCCACACCCATGTTCACGACGACCTTGGTCAGTCCGGGAACCTGCATGGGGTTTGCGTAGTTGAACTCGTCCTGCAGCTTCGCCACGATGTCATCGCGGTAAACCTGCTTGAGGCGTGGCGCTGGACGGCTCGTTGTTGTTTCCGTCATCAGATCTCCTCCCCGGTGCGACGCGAGACGCGGACGCGAACGGTCTTGTTGCGACCATCGCGTTCAACGGTTTCCTCGCGGTATCCGACGCGGGTGGGCTTGTTGTCCTTGGGATCAACGAGCGCCACGTTGGACACGTGGATTGGGGCTTCGTGAGTCTCACGGCCACCGGCAGTGCCGCCGGCCTGAGTCTGCGTTGCCTTCTTGTGCTTGATCACGCGGTTGATGCCCTCAACGAGGACACGGTTGCGTTCCGGGTACACGGCAAGAACCTTGCCCTGCTTCCCACGATCGCCACCACGTGACTGACGGGCGCCTGCAATCACCTGGACGAGGTCGCCCTTCTTGATCTTGAGCTTGTTCGCCATGCTCACAACACCTCCGGTGCCAGGGAGACGATCTTCATGAACTTCTTGTCGCGCAATTCGCGTCCCACGGGTCCGAAGATACGGGTTCCGCGTGGTTCGCCATCAGTCTTGAGAATGACTGCTGCATTCTCATCGAACTTGATGTACGAACCATCGGGACGACGGCGTTCCTTGGCGGTGCGAACGATGACAGCCTTGACGACGTCACCCTTCTTCACGTTTCCACCAGGAATTGCGTCTTTGACGGTTGCCACGATGGTGTCACCGATCGAGGCATAACGCCGACCGGAACCACCCAGAATCCTGATTGCCAGGATCTGCTTGGCACCAGTGTTGTCGGCGACCTTGAGTCGCGACTCTTGCTGAATCACTATTTTCTCCTGTCGTCGCGCCGGTTCTCACACGATTGGATGAGCCTTGCGGAACGGATTAATGACATTTCACCCCGTTCCCGGTAGCCGCCCACGATCTGCTGGAGACCGTGGGCGGGACCGGGTGGGAGGGGTGGCGTCGGCTTACTTGGCGCGTTCGATGATCTCGACGAGCCGCCAGCGCTTCGCGGACGAAACCGGCCGCGTTTCGGACACGAGGACGAGGTCGCCGATTCCAGCGGCGTTCTCCTCATCGTGAACCTTGTACTTCACCGACTGGCGGAGGACCTTGCCGTAGAGGCGGTGCGTCTTGCGCTCCTCAACCTCAACGACGATGGTCTTCTCCATCTTGTCGGAAACAACGTAACCACGCGCAGTCTTGCGGGAGTTACGGTCCGCAGGCGTTGCCTCGGGCTTGGTGGTCTCCGCCATCACTTGTCCTCTTCCTTAGCGTCAGCAGGGTTCGGACGAATGTCCAATTCCCGCTCATTGAGCACGGTGTAGATACGAGCGATGTCGCGACGCACGGCCTTGAGACGACCGTGGCTCTCCAGCTGGCCGGTGGCCGACTGGAAGCGCAGGTTGAACAGCTCGGCCTTGGCCTTCTTGAGCTCCTCGAGCAGACGCTCGTTGTCATAACCGTCAAGTGCGTCCATGGAAAGGTTCTTCGAACCGATTGCCATACTCACTCACCACCTTCGCGGGCCACGATACGGGCCTTGAGCGGAAGCTTGTGGATCGCGAGACGCAGCGCCTCGCGAGCAACTTCCTCGGACACACCGGCGAGTTCAAACATGACCCGACCCGGCTTGACATTGGCGACCCACCACTCCGGCGAACCCTTACCGGAACCCATGCGGGTTTCGGCAGGCTTCTTCGTCAGCGGTCGATCTGGGTAGATGTTGATCCACACCTTGCCACCACGCTTGATGTAACGCGTCATGGCAATACGTGCGGCTTCGATCTGCCGGTTGGTGATGTAGGCAGGCTCAGTGGCCTGGATGCCGTAGTCACCGAAAGACACCTTGGTGCCGCCCTTGGCTGCGCCGCCCCGCTTGGGGTGGTGCTGCTTGCGGTACTTAACCCGACGAGGGATCAGCATGTGTCAGCCCTCCGATCCGGCCTCAGCCGCGGGGGCTTCGGCGTTGTTCTCGGTCTTCGGCGCTGCGTCGTTCCGGCGCGGTGCTGCTGCGCCTTCCTGACCACGACCACGGCCTCCACGGCCGCGCCCACGGCCCTTGGGGCCACGAGCTGCAGGAGCCTTAGCCTGCTCGGCAGCAAGCTCCTTGTCGGTCATATCGCCCTTGTAGATCCACACCTTGACGCCGATGCGCCCGAATGTGGTGTGTGCTTCGTGGAAGCCGTAATCGATGTTCGCGCGGAGGGTGTGCAGAGGCACACGACCTTCACGGTAGAACTCGGAACGGCTCATCTCAGCACCGCCGAGGCGGCCGGAGCACTGCACGCGGATGCCCTTGGCACCTGCGCGCTGGGCGCTCTGGATCGACTTGCGCATAGCGCGGCGGAATGCCACGCGGCTGGCGAGCTGCTCGGCAACTCCCTGAGCCACGAGCTGCGCGTCGATCTCTGCGTTCTTCACCTCAAGGATATTGAGCTGAATCTGCTTGCCGGTGAGCTTTTCGAGCTGGCCGCGGATGCGGTCGGCTTCGGCTCCACGACGTCCAATGACAATGCCCGGGCGGGCAGTGTGGATGTCAACTCGGACACGGTCACGTGTGCGTTCGATGTTCACCTTGGAGATGCCAGCGCGCTCTAGGCCCTTGGTCATCATCTGTCGGATCTTCACATCTTCGAGCACGTAGTCGCTGTAGCGCTGTCCCGGCTTAGTCGAGTCAGCAAACCACTTTGATTTGTGATCCGTGGTGATTCCGAGTCGGAATCCGTTCGGATTGATTTTCTGGCCCATTAACGGTTCCCCTTCCGGCTCTTGCGCTGAGGCAGGTCGTCACCGCTGGCCAGGACCACTGAAACGTGGCTTGTGCGCTTTTCGATGCGAAAAGCGCGACCCTGAGCTCGCGGGCGGAACCGCTTCATGGTTGGTCCCTCGTCCACGAATGCTTCGGAGATGACCAGTTCGTTCTCGTCGAACGCAATGCCCTCCTCGTCGGCCCGGGTACGCGCATTGGCGATACCTGAGGCAACGAGCTTGTAAATCGGATCTGATGCCGACTGTTCTGCAAACTTCAACACTGCAAGTGCTTCGGTCGCCTGCTGACCACGAATGAGGTCGATGACGCGCCGAGCCTTGCGAGGCGTGACGCGCAGGTAACGCGCCTTAGCCTTGGCTTCCATCGCTTCCTTCTCTCTTGTCTAGGATCGTAAGAGTGCCCCGCGTCAGCGGCGGCGACCCTTGCGATCGTCCTTTTCGTGGCCACGGAACGTCCGTGTCTGTGCGAACTCGCCAAGCTTGTGTCCGACCATGGCTTCAGTGATGAAGACTGGAACATGCTTGCGTCCGTCATGTACTGCGATGGTGTGTCCCAGGAAATCCGGGATGATCATCGAGCGACGAGACCATGTCTTAATTACATTTTTAGAGTTCTTCTCGTTCTGACGAGCCACCTTCTGGTACAGGTGTTCATCGACGAAAGGACCCTTTTTGAGGCTACGAGGCATAAGTCAGTACTCCAATCAGCGCTTCTTGCCGGTCCGGCGACGGCGCACGATGTACTTGTCGCTCTCTTTGTTCGGCCGGCGAGTGCGGCCTTCTGACTGACCCCACGGGCTGACTGGGTGACGACCACCCGAAGTACGGCCCTCGCCACCGCCATGTGGGTGATCGATCGGGTTCATGACGACACCACGGACGGATGGGCGCTTGCCCTTCCAACGCATGCGGCCTGCTTTACCCCAGCTGATGTTCGACTGCTCGGCATTGCCGACCTCGCCGATCGTCGCACGGCAGCGCGCATCAACGTTGCGGATTTCGCCCGAAGGCATCCGCAGCTGAGCGAACCGGCCGTACTTCGCAACGAGCTGCACGGACGAACCGGCAGAGCGAGCGATCTTGGCACCGCCGCCTGGACGCATTTCAACTGCGTGCAGAACGGTACCGACTGGGATATTGCGCAGGGCAAGGTTGTTGCCCGGCTTGATGTCTGCACCCAGACCGGCTTCCACCTGTGCGCCCTGCTTGAGGTTCTGCGGGGCGAGGATGTAGCGCTTTTCGCCATCTGCATAGTGCAGAAGAGCGATCCGCGCAGTGCGGTTCGGGTCATATTCGATGTGTGCGACCTTCGCCGGTACGCCATCTTTGTCATGGCGGCGGAAGTCGATGACACGGTACTGACGCTTGTGGCCGCCGCCCTGATGGCGAGTGGTCACGCGTCCTTGGCTGTTGCGGCCACCGCGCTTAGGCAGTGGGCGCAGAAGTGACTTCTCCGGTGTAGACCGGGTCACTTCGACGAAGTCGGCGACCGATGAGCCACGGCGGCCCGGGGTCGTCGGCTTGTGCTTACGGATTCCCATGAGTCTTGTCCTTCTTTTACGAAGGATCGCTTAGAGCGATCCACCGAAGATGTCGATCGATCCGTCCTTGAGGGCGACAATGGCACGCTTGGTGTCCTTGCGCTTTCCCCAACCGGTGCGAGTGCGGCGGCGCTTTCCCTGACGGTTCAGGGTGTTGACCTTGGCGACCTGCACATTGAAGATCGATTCAATGGCGTTCTTGATCTCAGTTTTGTTCGACCCCTGGTCGACGATGAAGGTGTACTTACCCTCGTCCATCAGGCTGTAGGTCTTTTCCGAGACGACCGGAGCGACGATGATGTCGCGCGGGTCCTTGAAGTTCAGACTCATGATGCGTCCTCCGATTTGCGGTATCCGCCCAGGAACGTCTCCAGCGCTGACTCGGTGAACACGATGTCATCTGCGATCAGCACATCGTATGTGTTGAGCTGATCGGAGGTGAGCACGTGAACGTGAGGCAGGTTGCGAACGCTGCGCTCGGTGAGCTCATCGTCACGGTCGAGCACCACGAGGGTGTTCTTGCGATCGGAGAGGCCAGCCAAGGCGAGCTTCGCCTGCTTGGTCGACGGTGCTTCGCCGGTGATCAGGTTCTTCACAACGAACACCTGATCGAGACGTGCGCGATCTGAGAGCGCGCCGCGCAGAGCAGCTGCCTTCATCTTCTTGGGGGTCCGCTGCGAGTAATCGCGAGGAACCGGCCCGTGCACGACTCCACCACCGTTGTACTGAGGAGCGCGGATCGAACCCTGACGGGCGTTACCGGTTCCCTTCTGACGGTAGGGCTTGCGACCGCCACCGCGTACTTCGGAGCGGGTCTTTGTCTTGTGTGTACCCTGACGGGCTGCTGCCAGCTGAGCGACAACAACCTGGTGAATCAACGGCACATTGGTCTGCACGCCGAAGATCTCGGCAGGCAGCTCAACGGATCCGGTCTTCGCACCAGCGGCATCGACGACGTCGACTGTCTTGACATCAGTCATTACGTTCAGCCCTCCTTAGCGGCCGAGCGAACGAGAACGACTGCACCCTTGGGACCAGGTACGGCACCCTTGATGAGCAGGAAGTTGTTCTCGGTGTCCACGGCGTGGATCGTGAGGTTCTGGGTGGTGTGCTTGACTGCACCCATACGGCCAGCCATGCGCATACCCTTGAACACGCGACCTGGGGTCGCGGCTCCGCCGATCGAACCCGGCTTGCGGTGGTTGCGGTGCTGTCCGTGGGAGGCGCCGACACCATGGAAGCCATGACGCTTCATGACACCGGCGGTTCCCTTACCCTTGGTCTTTGCGGTCACATCGACCTTGATCCCGGCGTCGAACGTGTCGACTCCGAGCTCCTGGCCCAGTGAGTAGTCAGCAGCGTCTGCAGTGCGCAGCTCGACAAGGTGACGACGTGGGGTCACGCCGGCCTTCTCGAAGTGGCCTGCGGTCGGCTTGTTGACCTTACGCGGATCGATCTCGCCGAACGCGATCTGCACTGCGGGGTAACCATCGGTTTCCTCGTTGCGGACCTGCGTCACGACGTTGCTGCCGGCGGCCACTACGGTCACCGGTACGAGATTGTTCTGCTCATCCCAAACCTGGGTCATGCCCAGCTTGGTTCCCAGAAGGCCCTTGACCCTGCGGGTGGTAGGGAGAGCTGATGAACGATTGTTCGCCATGTTTGCCTCCCTTAGAGCTTGATCTCGATGTTGACGTCGTCAGCGAGGTCGAGACGCATCAGCGAATCGACTGCCTTCGGCGTCGGATCGACGATGTCGATCAGACGCTTGTGCGTGCGCATTTCGAAATGCTCACGGCTGTCCTTGTACTTGTGTGGCGAACGGATGACGCAGTAAACGTTCTTCTCCGTTGGCAACGGCACGGGGCCCACAACAGTCGCACCTGCGCGAGTGACGGTGTCCACGATCTTTCGTGCAGCACTGTCAATCACAGCGTGGTCGTACGACTTGAGCCGAATGCGGATCTTCTGTCCCGCCATGGCGTCGTCTCTTTCTTTAGTTACTTCCGGCCATCAACCGACAGTCGATCGAAATCGTCTGTGGTCTGTGCCGGCTGACCATGACCGACCCCCGAGGTCGGGCGTGTCGGCTAATCCTTGCGGAGGATTTTTCAATCCTCGTTCTGGGCCGACGGCGCTTTTACTCATTGGCTGCTCGGTCCGAACCCGCTTTCACGCAGATTCATCGATCCGATAGTGTTCCGGACTGTTCGCGGTATCTCTACCGCAGTGCAGGGGTCAACGTCCAAAACGCAACTTCACTATCTTGTCACATAGCACTTCATCCGCGCAATTCCAGGCATCTCACTTGTGAGGCATTTCATCATCGGGTGCCGGTGTGAGTCAGACAGGTCACTCGCCGAGGCGGTCCCACGTTGTGAATGCACGGAACCCCGGCCCAATGGACCGGGGTTCCGAATCGATCGTTCAGAACCGATGTTCCGAACTCAAGGCCGAAGCCTTAATGATCGATGGTGTATCAGGCGGTGATCTTGGTGACTCGACCAGCGCCGACGGTACGTCCACCCTCGCGGATAGCGAAGCGGAGGCCCTCTTCCATAGCGATCGGCTGGATCAGCTCGACCGACATGTCGGTGTTGTCGCCGGGCATAACCATCTCGGTGCCCTCAGGCAGCGTGATGACGCCGGTGACGTCCGTGGTGCGGAAGTAGAACTGAGGACGGTAGTTCGAGTAGAACGGGTTGTGGCGTCCACCCTCGTCCTTGCTCAGGATGTAGACCTGGCCCTCGAAGTTCGTGTGAGGGGTGATCGAACCTGGCTTGACGATAACCTGTCCGCGCTCAACCTCTTCGCGCTTGGTTCCGCGAAGCAGCAGTCCGACGTTCTCACCCGCACGTGCGTCAGGCAGAGTCTTGCGGAACATCTCGATTGCGGTGACAGTCGTCTTGGACGACTTCTCCTTGATGCCGACGATTTCGATCTCATCGTTGGGCAGGAGGACGCCGCGCTCGACACGACCGGTGACGACGGTTCCACGACCGGTGATCGTGAAGACGTCTTCCACGGGCATGAGGAAGGGCTTGTCGATGTCGCGCTCCGGCTCGGGAACGTTGTCATCGACGGCCTGCATGAGGTCTTCGACGCTCTTGACCCACTTCTCGTCGCCTTCCAGCGCCTTGAGAGCGGAGACAGGAATGACGGGAGCGTTGTCGCCGTCGAAGTCCTGGCTGGAGAGCAGATCGCGAACCTCGAAGTCGACGAGCTCGATGAGCTCCTCGTCATCGACCATGTCGGACTTGTTCAGTGCGACAACGATGTAAGGCACGCCAACCTGACGGGCGAGCAGAACGTGCTCGCGAGTCTGCGGCATCGGACCGTCGGTAGCGGCAACCACGAGGATTGCGCCGTCCATCTGAGCAGCACCGGTAATCATGTTCTTGATGTAGTCGGCGTGACCAGGGGCATCGACGTGAGCGTAGTGACGCTTCTCGGTCTGGTATTCAACGTGCGAGACGTTGATGGTGATGCCGCGCTCCTTCTCCTCAGGTGCGTTATCCACCTGGTCGAAGGCGCGAGCCTCATTGAGATCTGGGTACTTGTCCGCCAACACCTTGGTGATTGCGGCGGTCAAGGTGGTCTTTCCGTGGTCAACGTGGCCGATGGTGCCAATGTTGACGTGCGGCTTAGTCCTATCGAAACTAGCCTTTGCCACTGGGTTCCTCCTCGTGGTTGGCAAAAGATATGCGGTTCATATCTTAGACCTTTGTTGGTTATCTTTCATTTCGGTGAACATGTTCTTGCTCACCGTGGCGACCGGGGACCGGAGATTACTCTCCGCCACGCATCTTCTGGACGATCTCCTCGGCGACTGCCTTGGGGACCTCCGCATAGCTGGAGAAAGTCATCGAGTACACCGCACGGCCCTGGGTCTTCGACCGCAGATCACCGATGTAACCGAACATCTCCGACAACGGGACCACAGCCTTGACGACCTTCACACCGGAAGCATCGTCCATGGACTGGATCTGGCCACGTCGGGAATTGAGGTCGCCGATGACGTCACCCATGTATTCCTCAGGTGTACGCACCTCGACGTCCATGACCGGTTCCAGCAGAACCGGCTTCGCCTTCTGAACGGCCTCCTTGAAGACCATCGAACCGGCGATCTTGAATGCCATCTCCGAAGAGTCGACGTCGTGGTAGGCACCGTCGATCAGTGTCGCTTTGACACCGACCATCGGGTAACCGGCGAGGACACCGAGCTGCATGGCGTCCTGGATACCGGCGTCGACGCTCGGAATGTACTCGCGCGGAATACGTCCGCCCGTGACGGCATTCTCGAACTCGTAGATCGTATCGCCTTCGACCTCGAGAGGCTCGAAGGTGACCTGGACCTTCGCGAACTGTCCCGATCCACCCGTCTGCTTCTTGTGGGTGTAGTCGAACTTCTCGACTGTGCGACGAATGGTCTCACGATAGGCGACCTGCGGCTTGCCGACATTCGCCTCGACCTTGAACTCGCGACGCATACGGTCGACGAGGATGTCGAGGTGAAGCTCGCCCATTCCGCGGATCACGGTCTGGCCGGTCTCCACGTCCAGTTCGACCCGGTATGTCGGGTCTTCCCTGACGAACTTCTGAATGGCTGCCGACAGCTTCTCCTGGTCGCTCTTGGTCTTGGGCTCGATGGCCACAGAGATGACCGGCTCAGGGAAGGTCATCGACTCGAGAGCGATCGGGTTCGCTGGGTCGCACAGCGTGTCACCGGTGGTTGTCTCTTTGAGACCGATGAACGCGTAGATGTGGCCGGCGATGGCCTCTTCGACAGGGTTCTCCTTGTTGGAGTGCATCTGGAAGAGCTTGCCGACGCGTTCCTTCTTGCCGCTCGTCGAGTTGAGAACGGCCTCGCCCGACTTCACCTGTCCGGAGTACACGCGGACGTAGGTCAGCGTGCCGAAGAACGGGTGGGTCGCGACCTTGAACGCAAGGGCCGAGAAGGGCTCGTCCTTGGAAGGCTTGCGAGTCAGCTTCTCGTCCTCGTCACGAGGGTTCTCACCGATCATGGGAGGAACCTCGAGAGGCGAAGGCAGGTAGTCGATGACGGCATTGAGCATGGGCTGGACGCCCTTGTTCTTGTAAGCCGAACCGCACATGACAGGGAAGGCTGTGGAGTTGACGACGAGAGAGCGGATGCCCTCCTTGATCTCGGCAGTCGAGATCTCTTCGCCTTCAAGGTACTTCTCCATGAGTTCATCAGTGGCTTCAGCAACATCTTCGATGAGCTGAGCACGGTACTCTTCGGCCTTGGCCTGGAGATCCTCAGGGATCTCGATCTCGGTCATGTCCTGACCCTTCTTGGACTCATCAGGCCAGATGTAGGCCTTCATCTCAAGAAGATCGACGACGCCGGCGAAGTCAGACTCGGAACCGATGGGCAGCTGAATGACCAGCGGCTTGGCTCCGAGGCGTTCGCGGATGGTGTCGACGGTGAAGTAGAAGTCAGCACCGAGCTTGTCCATCTTGTTGACGAAGCACACGCGCGGCACGTCGTACTTGTCAGCCTGACGCCACACGGTCTCGGACTGCGGCTCAACGCCTTCCTTGCCGTCGAAGACGGCAACGGCGCCATCGAGGACGCGCAGCGAGCGCTCAACCTCGACGGTGAAGTCGACGTGGCCCGGGGTGTCGATGATGTTGATCTGGTTGTCGTGCCAGTAGCAGGTGGTGGCGGCCGACGTGATCGTGATGCCGCGTTCCTGCTCCTGATCCATCCAGTCCATCGTCGAGGCACCGTCGTGGGTCTCGCCGATCTTGTAGTTCACACCGGTGTAGTACAGGATGCGTTCGGTTGTGGTGGTCTTACCGGCATCGATGTGGGCCATGATGCCGATGTTGCGGACCTTGTTCAGGTCGGTGAGCACGTCAAGTGCCACGGTGTCTCTCTCTCACTCGATGATGTGATCGACTCCCGCTGCCTGGCCGGCAGGCGCCTTATGACGCCGACCGGCCAGGGTTCCAGGGAGGAACGATTACCAGCGGTAGTGGGCGAAGGCCTTGTTGGACTCGGCCATCTTGTGGGTGTCTTCGCGACGCTTCACAGCAGCACCGAGGCCGTTGCTTGCATCGAGAATCTCGTTCATGAGGCGTTCGGTCATCGTCTTCTCACGACGCTGGCGGGAGTAAGCCACGAGCCAGCGCAGTGCCAAAGTCGTCGAACGAACCGGACGAACATCGACCGGAACCTGGTAGGTCGCGCCGCCGACACGGCGGGAGCGAACCTCGAGGGACGGACGGATGTTGTCGAGAGCCTTCTTCAGGTTGACAACTGGGTCATTGCCGTTCTTCTCACGGGTACCTTCGAGAGCACCGTAGACGATGCGCTCAGCGGTCGAACGCTTTCCGTCGAGCAGGATCTTGTTGATCAGCTGCGTGACGATCGGCGAACTGAAGACCGGGTCAATGACGATCGGTCGCTTGGGTGCAGGACCTTTACGTGGCATTACTTCTTCTCCCTCTTCGCACCGTACTTGCTGCGTGCCTGCTGGCGGCCCTTGACACCCTGGGTGTCAAGCGAACCGCGAACGATTCGGTAGCGCACACCTGGCAGGTCCTTGACACGACCACCGCGCACGAGCACGATCGAGTGCTCCTGCAGGTTGTGTCCTTCGCCTGGAATGTAGGCAGTCACTTCGATCTGGCTCGAAAGCTTGACACGAGCGACCTTGCGAAGAGCCGAGTTCGGCTTCTTGGGTGTAGTGGTGTACACACGGGTGCACACCCCACGACGCTGCGGGCTGTTCTTCAGCGCAGGAGCGTCGGATCCTGCGGATTTGACATGTCGTCCCTTGCGGACGAGCTGCTGGATTGTCGGCACTAAGCGTTCTCCGTTTGCTTCTCGATAAACCTAATTCCCACATTGGCCATGGCATCAGCCATGCTTGTGAACCGTGGGACATATCCGACTGAACACCGGGTGAAGCTTCACGCCCGATGCCAGTATTCGCGCGACGCAGTGAACCCTGCACTCGGGTGTGTCGCAATGACACACGACCTATGCAGAATGACACGTCGGCGGCCTGCTTCTGACGAATTCTCACAATGGTCCGGATCTCACAAAACATCCGGTATGGTCATTCGCGAACGCAGATAACACAATCAGTCGCATCCTAGAATATCGCGGCCCCGTGCATCTGGTCAAAACCAGCGCCTGTGCGCTTGGCGACATACCCGCCACTCCCCCGTCAGAGTTGCTCATCTGCCGCTCCTCGCCTACCGCTTCCTCAAAACAACTCTTCGACACGCTTCCTTGACTGATTCAAGAAAAGGCGGCAAGCTGAAGCCGTGGCTGAGAAGAAGCATGGACACGAATCGGAGCCGACCGCAGCACTGCGGAACAGTTCCCTTCGTGTGACGAAACAGAGAGTCGCGGTACTCGAAGCTGTGTGTGAACATCAGCATGCAGACACCGATACAGTCATTCGCGCCGTCCGTGAGCAGCTCCCCGAGGTGTCGCATCAGGCCGTCTACGACTCACTGCACACCCTCACCGAGGTTGGGCTCGTGCGGTGCATTCAGCCGTCCGGGTCCGTGGCACGCTACGAACGGCGCATCGGGGACAACCATCATCACCTCGTGTGCCGATCATGCAATCTCATCGTCGATGTCGACTGCACGGTCGGGCAGGCTCCATGCCTGACACCTTCGCACGACGCGGGATTCGTCATCGAACAGGCCGAGGTGACCTTCTGGGGACTGTGCCCCGACTGCAACGCATCGCCGTCGGGATCAGCATCTCCTGCTGGAGCCTCCGGGGCCACCTCGGCGGCCTGAGCCGATCCATCCTTCGACAAAGCCTCACCCCTTTTGTCTTCAACCGAGCCCGACGGGGCTCGACCGTGAAAGGTACACAATGACCGAAAGCTCCACAGGCGGCTGCCCAGTCGCACACACCACCTCGGCGTCGCCTGCGCCTGAGGCCGAGTCGCTGGCCGCTCCCAGCCAGGGCGACGCGAACTCGCACTGGTGGCCCAACCGTCTCAATCTCAAGATCTTGGCCAAGAACCAGCCTGCACGCGACCCCATGGACGAGGGCTTCGACTACGATGCCGAATTCGCCAGCCTCGACTACTTCGCGCTCAAGGCCGATATCGAAGAGCTCCAGAAGACGAACGCCGACTGGTGGTCTGCCGACTTCGGGCACTACGGCCCATTCATGATCCGCATGGCCTGGCACTCAGCCGGCACCTACCGTGTCCAGGACGGACGCGGCGGTGGCGGCGAGGGACAGCAGCGCTTCGCCCCACTCAACTCCTGGCCAGACAACGTGGGTCTCGACAAAGCTCGTCGCCTGCTCTGGCCGGTCAAGAAGAAGTACGGCAAGAAGATCTCCTGGGCCGACCTGTTCATCCTCGCCGGCAACGTCGGACTGGAGTCGATGGGCTTCAAGACCTTCGGCTACGCAGGCGGACGTAAGGACGTGTGGGAGCCCGACAACGACGTCTACTGGGGCTCAGAGACCGAATGGCTGGGCACCGACAAGCGCTATGTGGGCAACCGCGAACTGCAGAAGCCCCTGGCCGCAACCACCATGGGTCTCATCTACGTCAACCCGGAAGGCCCGGAAGGCAAGCCCGATCCGCTGGCCGCCGCGCTCGACATTCGCGAAACCTTCGCTCGGATGGCCATGGACGATGAGGAGACCGTCGCTCTCATCGCTGGCGGTCACACGTTCGGCAAGACCCACGGCGCAGCCCCGGAGTCGCACAAGGGCGGCGACCCCGAAGCGGCACCGATCGAAGAGCAGGGACTGGGCTGGAAGTCCGACTTCGGCACCGGACAGGGCAACGACACCGTCGGCAGCGGCATCGAGGTCACCTGGACCTATCACCCGACCCGCTGGGACAACGAGTTCTTCCACATCCTCTTCGCTTACGAATGGGAAGTCTTCGAAAACGAAGGGGGACACCTGCAGTGGCGTCCGGTCGACGGCGGCGGCGATGACATGGTGCCGATGGCACAGGGCGACGGACGTCGTGAGCCCCGCATGCTCACGACCGACCTGTCCCTGCGCTTCGATCCCATCTACGAGAAGATCTCGCGTCGCTTCAAGGACGATCAGAAGGCGTTCGAAGATGCCTTCGCTCGTGCCTGGTTCAAGCTCACTCACCGTGACATGGGCCCGGCCACCCGTTACCTCGGACCCGAGGTTCCGGAAGAAGAGCTGATCTGGCAGGACCCGGTCCCAGAAGGCACCCCGCTTGATGAGGCTGGCCTCGAGGCAGTCAAGGCCGCCATCCGCAACTCAGGCCTGACCGTCTCCCAGCTGGTGTCCACCACTTGGGCCGCGGCCTCCACGCACCGCCGCTCGGACTTCCGCGGCGGCGTCAACGGCGGACGTCTGCGCCTCGAGCCGCAGAAGAGCTGGGACGTCAACGAGCCGGCGAAGCTGGATCAGGTCGTCAGCGTCCTCGAGGGCATCGCAGCTGACAACGGCGCCTCCTTCGCCGATGTTCTGGCTATCGCCGGTGCCGTCGGCGTCGAGACCGCAGCGAAGGCAGCCGGTCATGATGTCAGCGTCCCGGTGACCACGGGCCGCGGAGACGCCACCCAGGAGCAGACCGACGTCAACTCGTTCTCCTTCCTGGAGCCGACTCACGACGGATTCCGCAACTACCTGACAGAGGGCCTTCCGCTCTCGGCCGAGCACCTTCTCCTGGACAGGGCCAGCCTCCTCGGCCTGACCCCGTCTGAACTGACCGTGCTCATCGGCGGACTGCGCGTCCTCGGCGCGAACTACGAAGACTCCGAGCTCGGTGTGTTCACCGATCGCCCGGGCGAGCTGACGAACGACTTCTTCGTCAATCTGCTCGAGCTCGGCAATGTCTGGAAGCCAGTCGGCCCGTCCGAGTCCGCCAACGTCTACGAGTGCTTCTCCCCCACCGGAGAGAAGCTGTGGACCGGCAGCCGCATCGACCTCCTCTTCGGCGCCAACTCAGAGCTGCGTGCCCTCGCCGAGGTGTACGCCTCCGATGATGCCAAGGAGAAGTTCGTCAACGACTTCGTCAAGGCCTGGAGCAAGCTCGTCGAGGCAGACCGTTTCGATCTGCACCGCTGACGGAGGCCTCCTCCGCAGAGTGTTCTGAGCGCTCATGACTGTGCCCCCACCGCAATCGGTGGGGGCACAGTTGTTTCCGGACCTGAATAGTACTCCGTCGCGGCAGAGAGAATCAGGACTCTCGGTTGAGGACCGCCGCTTCCTGCGACACCGAGCTCAGCCCCGTCAGAGCAACGTTCTCTTCGCTGCTGTCGTCCACCGCCGAGGTGTCATCGGCCGTCTGGTCATCCGAACTTTGGGACGACTGTCCGTCCGAACCTTGATTGTTCGAGTCTTGGCCATCCGAGTCCTGGCCGTTCGAGTCTTGGCTGTTCGAGTCCTGTCCGTCTCCGGCTTGGCCGCCCGGCGCCATTCCTCCGCCTGGTCCTGCACCACCTTGTTGGCCGCCACCCTGTTGGCCGCCTCCCGGCTGGCCGCCGGGACCACCCGTACCCTGGCTTGTGCCGCTGTCATTCGACATCAGCACTGTCGAAGCTCCTACCGCTCCTCCGGCGAGTCCACCGACGATGAACAGGGCCGCACCTGCAAGGATGGCGGGGATCAGCGGAACGCGCCGCTTCTTCTTCCGATCGTTCGAATCCATGGTGCCGGCAGTGCTGTTCGAAATCATCGTGCCGCTCGTGCCGTTCGAAATCATCGGACCCGTTGTGCTGTTCTGGCCGGCAGGCCTGGGCTGGGCGGCAGCGTCGGATCGGGCGGCAGAGTCGGCAGGGTTCTGATTCTGGTTCTCAGTCATGAAATCTCCTTGGTTGTCAGTGATTCCACTGTCGTGTGCCGTGCTGTCGCCAATCTCAGTCGAGGCTGTGTCCAGCCTGTGCAGTTGAGCGCGGGTGCGACCAGAGACCTTCAGGCAGCTCGGAAGCGGAGTTCGAACACGGTGCCGCCCTCCGAGGTCGTCATCGACACCTCGCCGTGCATAAGTTCGATGAGTCCGGCTGCGATGGAAAGTCCCAGGCCGGATGAGCCTCCGCGCACTCCCTCAGTTCTGGTTCGTGCCGCGTCACCGCGGACGAACCTGTCGAAGACTGTGTCGCGAATGTCTTCGGGGATGCCCGGCCCGTCATCGCTGATGCGAACGGCCACCATCTGCTGAGCCCCAGCCTCCTCAATGTGTTCGGCCTCAACGTGGACTCGCGTGCCCGTTGGCGTGTGCACGCACGCATTGGTGAGTATGACTGCGACCGCCTGGCGCACCTGATCGGCGGCGCCGCGGATCTCCAAGGCATCCGGGGGCAGATCCAGGTGGATCTCATGGTCCGGGCTGAGCACGTGCGCATCTTCGACGAGTTCCAAAAGCAGTGCAGACACATCCACGGTGTCTTTCTTGGTCGGCTGTCGGCCGGCTTCCAATCTGGCGAGGAGGAGCAGGTCATCGACGAGCGAGGACATCCTCATCGCCCCCGAGTCGATCCTGCCCAGCGATGTCTGCACCTGGACAGGAAGCTCGTCCCGATACGGCCGGGTGAGGTCTGCCCATCCTCTGATCGTGGCGATCGGGGTCCGCAGCTCGTGTGAGGCGTCAGCGACGAATCGTCTCATCTGCTCTGTCCCGCGATATCGTTCGTCAAGAGCGGAGCCGACGTGGTCGAGCATCCGATTCACCGACGCGCCGACGTCACCGACCTCGGTGCCGGGCACCGCGAGTTCTGAGGGCACTCGCAGCGCCAGCTCGAGGTCGGTCACTTCTCTGGCTGTGCGTGCAACATCTCTGAGATCGCGCAGCTGCCTGTGGATGATGACGGCCATGAGCAGTGCCGTGGCGAGCACGCCGATGAGCACCGCGAGTGCCGTCGTGTAAGCCGTTCTTTCAAGCGCCGAATCGACGCTGTTCTGCGGCACCCCGTAGACAGTCGTCGTTCCTTCGTTGTCAAAGGCCGCGACACGATAGGTGCCGAAGCCGGGAACGTCGACAGAACGATGCCCCGTGGATGCGCCGCCCTCCCCCGGACCAGCCGCTTCACCGCTGCGATCCCCGTCCGGCTCCTCACCACCGGTGGCTGCGTCGACGTTGAGGAGAGCATCCACCGCATCTGTGGGAAGCGTCTGCGGCTGCTCGCGCCCCGCCTCGGCGATCAGGCCTTCGGCAGAGTCATCGGTGCCGACGACCACGAGAGCACCGTCGCCGACTCCCGGTTGGAAGAGGTAGCGCAATGCCTGGTCAACAGAGGTGGAGGAATCAGTCTCATCCGAGGCTGGAGGGTTCCCCGGTTTCTGTCCGGGCCCGGGATCGACTCGGGCATGATGGGTCATCCCGGCCAACTGACTGTCGAGATCAGACATCAGGGAGGTCCGCACGCTCCACCATGAGGCGGCCCCGATCCCGGCTCCCACCAGGATCAGGACGAGGCTGGCGAGGACGATCAGCCGTGTCTGCAGCCGCCACCGGCGCACAGGAGGAATGGCCTTCACTGATCGGCCCGAAGGATGTAGCCCGCTCCGCGCTTGGTGTGGAAGAGGTTCGGCAGATCCTCGAACGGTGCGTCGATCTTCTTCCGCAGATACGACACGTACAACTCCACGATGTTGCCGTTGCCGCCGAAGTCGTAGTCCCACACGCGGTCGAGGATCTGCGCCTTCGACAGCACGGCCCGTGGGTTGCGCATGAACAGCAGCAGCACCTCGAACTCCCGTGCCGTGAGATCGATCGGGTGACCGGCTCTGCTCACCTCGTGTGAGCGGACATCGAGCTCCAGGTCGCCCACCCGCAGCAGATCTTCATCACCGCTGGGGATGACCGGTGCGCTGCGCCGGAGCCTGGCTTCGACCCGGGCGATGACCTCGTCGAGGTTGAATGGCTTCGTCACGTAGTCATCCCCGCCCAGGCGCAGCCCGGTGAGCCGGTCATCGACCTCGTCGCGAGCTGAGAGGAACACCACGGGAGTGTCGATGCCCTCGCCGCGCACCTTCTCGATGACGGCGAATCCGTCGAGATCGGGCAGCATGACGTCAAGGACGATCGCATCGAAATGCTCATTCCTGGCCCGCGCCACCGCATCCCTGCCGGTGCCCACGCTCGCCGCCTCCCAGCCTTTGACCTGGCAGGCCATGACCAGGAGCTCGGCCAGGTTGGCTTCGTCATCGACGATGAGCACACGTGCCGGTACTGTGTCGGCGCCTGTGAGAGTCGCGTTCATGATTCGATTATCCCCCTCGTCCGGCGCTCAGATCGTAGAGCGAAACGGAATCGACGGTCGTTGCCTCGAAATTCGCCTCAACCCATGCGGAGATCTCCGCCGAGGTGGATGACCCGCCTCCGCCTCCGCCGGGTCCTCCGCCCTGGCCATCCGATCCGGAGCCGATGTACCAATGGATCTGCCCCTCGGCGACAAGCTGCTTGAATTCTGCGAGAGTTGGGGAGGGATCGATGCCGTTGAATCCTCCGATGGCCATCACGGGTTCCTCCACAGCCAGCTGGAAGCCGGCGGCCTGGTTGGCGCCGGTCGCTGCCGCTGCCCACGTGAAGTCGGACGCGTCCTCGCCGAGGAGCTCGGTGAGTTCGGCTGAGGGGGTGGCTCCGCTGAGCAGACCGCCCATCCCGCCGCCTCCGGCGCCACCGTCCTCGCCGTCACGGCCACCGTCGTCGCCTGCGGGTCCGCCCCCACCTGCGGGGCCACCGCCTCCACCCGCAGGGCCTCCGCCTCCGCCACCCGGGCCGCCCATGCCCGAGTTCGTTCCGGCGATCGTAACGATCGACCCTTCGGTCGAGGCTGCGATCGTGCGCACGCTCAGCTGTGCCGGGATAACCAGGCTGGCGATGACAGCTACCGATGCCACTGCCGACATAAAAGCGCGGTTGCGCCTGAGGCCGTCTTGGCCCGCTCGGAACCTGAGGCCGGTGCCGATCAGTAACAGTGCGCCCAGGATGGAGACCATGAGCACGCCCCAGCGCAGCCAGCCGGGGATTCCACTCATCGAGGCCGTGAGGATGAACTGCCACGCCCCCGTCAGCGCCCAGGCCAGGGCCAGCAGGAGCACGGCGCCGTAGCTTGCCCGGGTGAGAAGCAGCGCGACTCCGAGGGCGAGGATCACAGCGATCGCCGGCACCAGAGCCACCGTGTAGTACTCGTGGACGATGCCGTTCATGTTGCTGAGCACCAGCCATGTCACCACCAGCCATGCGCCCCACATCATCACGGCAGCCTCCAGACTGCCCGATGTCCGCGCAACCGGCAGGTTTGTGCTGCGGTCACGGCGACGTCGGGCCACCTCGGCGCGGATGAGAAGAACGACGATCACGGCGAGCAGGAGCAGAGCGGTCGGCAGGAGCCAGGCGATCTGGGCACCGAAGCTGCCGGTGAGCAGTCGGGCGATGCCGGTCTCTCCCCAACCGCCACCGCCCTGGCCGCCTCCACCACCTCCGACGGAACCGGCCTCGTTGCCCGTCAGCCTTCCGAAGCCGTTGTAGCCGAAGGTCAGTTCGAGGAAGGAATTGTTCTGTGATCCACCCACATAGGGTCGATCGGCTGCGGGAGTGAGCTCGACGAGGGCGATCCACCAGCCGGCGCTGATGACCATTGATGCGATCGGAACCAGCAGCAGAAGGCACCGGTGCAGCCATGAACGGCGGGCGAAGAGCACCCAGGCCACGGCCAGTCCCGGCACGATGAGCAGCACTTGGAACTGTTTGGTGAGGAAGCCGAAGCCGAGGCAGATGCCGGCGAGGCCAAGCCACAGAATGGCATCACGCATCGCAGTCCTAGGTGTGCTGCCCACGGCTTTCAGCGCATGCTGCGTCGCCACGACAGCTGCCGCCATGAGGGTGACCAGCAGAGCGTCCGGGTTGTTGAACCGAAACATCAGCGCCACGATCGGTGAGAGCGCGAGCACGAGGCCTGCGCCCAGCGCGGCGAGCCGCTCGAGTGTGGCACTCGTGTGTCCGTGCAGGGCCAACCTCGTCGAATGGGCCACCAGCAGCACACTCGCTCCGGCCAGCAGCACCTGCGGCAGGAGCATCGAGAACGAGGAGAACCCGAAGACGCGCGCACTCAGCGCCATCACCCACAGGGACGCCGGAGGCTTGTCGACGGTGATGGCGTTCGCGGAGTCCAGGGAGCCGAAGAGGAAGGCCTCCCAGTTCTGTGATCCTGCCTGCACGGCAGCCGCATAGAAGGAATTCGCCCACCCGTTGGCGCTGAGATTAGTGAGGAACCCCGCAATCGTGACCAAGGTCAGCAGGGTCAGGGCCGCCGGGTACCAGAACCGGCGCAGCTGCCTGTCCCCGGTGTTCGCAGAAGGGTTCTCATCCATGGTGTGCACTCCTCGAGTTATGGTGTGCGCCGATGGCGAACACCCAGGTCCGCAGCAGCACGAAGCGCACGATCGTGGCCAACAGATTCGCCGACGTCAGCACCGCCAGAGTCCCGACCGACGCCAAGGGCCCGGTGAAGTTCGCAGAAATGGCCAGCCCCGCCGAGGTGAACCCGAGACACAGCGCGAACGACGCCAAACCCTTGATCTGAGCCGCGAGACCATGGTGGGGCGACCGGACTCCGAAGGTATGTCGCCGGTTGAGGCCGGTATTGGCCACAGTTGAGATGAGAAGCGCGCCGAGGTTGGCCACAGTGGGTGAGAACATCTGCACGCCGAAGAGGAAGAGGACCGCATACAACAGGGTGCTGACGATGCCGACATCGATGAAGTGCAGGATCTGGGCACCGGTGTTCGGAGCGGGAACGTCGTCGATGCCCAGCGTTTGTCCCCCGGAACGGAGGATCGTTCTCCGCAGTCGGTGGATGCCCTTCACATCGGCCCATGCGGTGGCGAGGACGTCGACTGAGGAATCGGGGTCATCGACCCAGTCTGTGCCGAATTCGTGGATGCGCAGCCCGGCCCATTCGGCTCGGGTGAGCAGTTCGGTGTCGAAGAACCATGCCGTGTCTTCGACCAGCGGCAGCAGCTTCTTCGCGGCCTCCGCGGACATCGCTTTGAACCCACACTGAGCGTCGCTGTAGCCGACTCCCAGGCTGAGTCTCAGGAGGCGGTTATAGCAGCGTGAGATGACCTCTCGCTTCACCCCGCGGCTGATGTCGAGGCCCGGCAGCAGCCGACTGGCGATGGCGACATCGGCGATACCGGACCGGATGACCTCGACCATCGGATCCAGCGCGCGGATGTCGGTGGCCAGATCCACATCGGTGTATGCGACGACGTCGGCGTCAGAGGCCGACCACACCTTCGACAGGGCGCGGCCGCGGCCCTTCTGCTCCAGGCGCACATACCGCACGTCGGGATGCTTCTCAGCGAGCGCCTCGGCGATGGTGGGGGTGGCGTCGGTGCTGGCATTGTCAGCGATGATGATCGTGACGTGGCTGTCCCCTTCGCTCGTGGCCCTCAGAAGCGTTGCGACGGATGTCGCCAGGCTGGCCTCCTCGTTGTAGACGGGAACGACGAGATCGACGTTCGTGGACGTTGGGGCGTCGTGAGTCGCGGTGAACGGGTGGGCGAGGGGACCTGCCTGGTCCCAAGGGATGCTGTGCTGTCTCATGAGGACAACAGTTCCGCTCGGTCTTAGGCCCAGCATTGGTCGAAGCTGTGGCCAGCCTGTGGGAGTCGGAGAGTCCCTATCGCTGTCGCATAGCCTTTATCGCTCCTGCCGAAGTGTGGTCCCCGCTACACTGGGCGTCATGGCCAAAGAAGATCCCCCGCACTCGCCCGCGCCCCGCATTCGAGCTTCTGACAAGGACCGCGACGCCGTTCTCGGAGTCATCACCGACGCTGTCAGCAACGGTCGGCTCGACCCGGAGGAGACCGCCGAACGTCAGGATGAGGCGATTTCTGCGAAGTACCTAGACGAGCTGCTGCCGCTCATCGTCGATCTGCCCGAAGGACACGAGCTCTACCGCACCCTGCAGCGCCAGACCGGTGGTGGAACGACAGCGGGGACATCACTGGCCCGCAGCGCCGGACCCGCCTCACTGGCTCCTATGGCCGAACCGGGCTCAGCGAAGCCGATGAACTCGGTGGCCATCATGTCGGGGCGCGAACTCGATGTGCCCGCCGGCACGGCCGAGGTGACGACCTACTCGCTCATGGGCGGCGACAACATCGACCTGTGCGACGTGATGGGACCGGGAGTCACAGTGTCACTGACCTCGTATTCGATGATGGCCGGCCACGACATCTACGTTCCCCCGGGTGTGCGTGTCCGCGACGACACGATCAACATCATGGCCGGCAATGAGATCCGCGGCTCCGCCAAAGGAGACGGTTCGAACGGGACCCTCGTCCTCAAGGGCGTGTCCTTCATGGCTGGTCATGACGTGCATTTGGCCAAAGGTTACCGAGCAAAGGATCAGGGGCAATTGGAATGAAGATAGGTGTACTGACCTCCGGCGGTGACTGCCCCGGACTCAACGCGGTCATCCGCGGAATCGTCCGCAAGGGCATTCGCTCCCACGAGGATACGTTCGTCGGAATCCGCGACGGGTGGCGCGGCCTGCTCGAAGACGATGTGTTCGACATGTCGATGCTCGACGTTCGTGGACTCTCCGGCCGCGGCGGCACCATCCTCGGCACTTCGCGCACCCACCCCTATGAGGGCGGCGGGCCGGAGCGGATGCGTGAGGTGA
This sequence comes from Brevibacterium aurantiacum, assembly GCF_900169065.1. Classification (GTDB taxonomy): domain Bacteria; phylum Actinomycetota; class Actinomycetes; order Actinomycetales; family Brevibacteriaceae; genus Brevibacterium; species Brevibacterium aurantiacum. Next base: position 61,361 of record NZ_FXZB01000018.1, read on the forward strand.
TGAGCGCCCACGGCATCGACGCGATCGTTGCGATCGGCGGCGAGGGAACTCTGGCCGGTGCCGCCCGACTCGTGCACGAAGAGGGTCTGAACATCATCGGCGTCCCGAAGACCATCGACAACGATCTCAGCGGCACCGACTACACCTTCGGCTTCGACTCGGCCCATGCCATCGCGACCGAGTCCATCGACCGGCTCCGCACAACGGCGGAGTCCCACCACCGGTGCATGGTCATCGAGGTCATGGGCCGCAACGTCGGGTGGATCGCACTGCATGCGGGAATGGCCGGTGGCGCCCACGCGATCCTCATGCCCGAGTTTCCCGTCTCCTTCGACCAGATCGAAGAGTGGGTGACCTCGGCCAGGGACCGTGGTCGTGCCCCGATTGTCGTCGTGGCCGAAGGCTTCATTCCCGAGGGTCTCGACGAACAGGTCGCCGACCGCGGTGTCGACAACAAGGGCCGGACCCGCCTCGGCGGTATTGCGGACTTCCTGGCGCCAAAGATCGAGGAGATCACGGGAATCGAATCCCGTGCCACCATCCTCGGACACCTGCAGCGAGGCGGCTCCCCCACGGCCTATGACCGGGTCCTGTCCACGCGCCTGGGGATGGCTGCGGCAGATCTCGCGCACAACGGCGACTGGGGCAAGATGGCCAGTCTCAAGGGCACCGACATCGTCTCGGTCGACATGGCCTCGGCCGTCGATCGCCTCAAATCAGTTCCGCTCCAGCGCTGGGAAGAGGCTCAGGTCCTCTTCGGCTAGCGGACGCAGGCTCCGTGTGAATAAGCGAAGAGGGGCACCCACCAGTTGGTGGGTGCCCCTCTTGCTGTGCCTGTCGGCTCAGTCCGGAGACTCAGCGACAGGAACGCGACTCAGATGAGGCGCTTCAGCTGAAGGCGCCGTAGTCGTAGTCTTCCAGCGGGATGGCGGATCCGGAATCGGAGCCGATGCCTGCGTAGAAGTCGCCGTAGCTGTTCGTGAACATCTCGGCCTTCGCCTCTTCGGTCGGCTCCACCACGATGTCGCGGTGAGTCTGCAGGCCGGTGCCGGCAGGGATGAGCTTACCGAGGATGACGTTCTCCTTGAGACCCAGCAGCGTGTCCGACTTGCCTTCCATGGCGGCCTCGGTGAGGACGCGTGTCGTCTCCTGGAAGGACGCGGCGGACAGCCACGAATCGGTGGCCAAGGAGGCCTTCGTGATGCCCATGAGCTCGTCACGAGCCGATGCCGGCTGGCCGCCTTCGGCGACCACACGGCGGTTCTCGGCCTGGTAACGGCCACGGTCGACCAGCTCGCCGGGCAGCAGGTTCGTGTCGCCCGACTCGATCACGGTCACGCGACGCAGCATCTGCCGCACGATGACCTCGATGTGCTTGTCGTGGATGCCCACGCCCTGCGAGCGGTACACCTTCTGCACCTGCTCGACGAGGAAGCGCTCGGCCTCACGGCGACCGCGGATGCGCAGCACCTGCTTCGGATCGACAGCGCCGATGACCAGCTGCTCGCCGGCCTTGACGTTCTGTCCGTCCTCGACGAGGAGGCGGGCACGCTTGGAGACTGCGTGCTCGATCTCTTCGCCACCGTCATCGGGGGTGATGACGACGAAGCGAGTCTTGCGGCTGTCGTCGATCTTGGCACGTCCGGTCGCCTCGGCGATGGGAGCGAAGCCCTTCGGTGTGCGAGCTTCGAAGAGCTCGGTCACACGCGGCAGACCCTGGGTGATGTCACCCGTGGACGCCGCCGCACCACCCGTGTGAAAGGTACGCATGGTGAGCTGGGTTCCCGGCTCACCGATCGACTGGGCAGCGACGGTGCCGATTGCTTCGCCGATGTCGACGAGCTTTCCGGTGGCCATCGAACGACCGTAGTGCATGGCCGAGATCTGAGTGTCGGAATCGGCGGTGAGCACGGAGTGAACCTTGAGCTCTTCGATCCCGGCAGCGACCAGCGTATCGATCGTCTCTGCGGTCACGTCGGTCTTCGCCGGCACGATGACATTGCCATCGGCGTCGGAGACGTCTGAGACCGTGAGGCGGCCGTAGAGGCTCGTCTCTGCATACTCGTGCGGCACGAGGTTGCCCTCGTGGTCGCGCTCGGCTGCAGGCAGCGTGATGCCCTTGTTGGTATCGGCTTCAGCGGTGCGGATGATGACGTCCTGCGACACGTCGACGAGTCGACGGGTCAGGTAACCGGAGTCAGCGGTACGCAGAGCGGTATCGGCCAGACCCTTACGAGCACCGTGCGAGGCGATGAAGTACTCGAGGACCGACAGTCCCTCACGGTAGTTCGAGACGATCGGGCGAGGGATGATCTCACCCTTCGGGTTCGTCACCAGTCCACGCATACCGGCCAGCTGACGGACCTGCATCCAGTTACCGGATGCACCGGACTCCACCAGACGCAGAACCGAGTTCTCCTCCGGGAAGTTCGTCCGCATGACCTGGTCGACCTTCTCGGTCGTCTCGGTCCACAGCTTGACCAGTTCGTTGCGGCGTTCGTCGTCGGTGAGTGCACCGAGTTCGTACTGCTGCTGAACCTTCGTGTCGAACGCCTCGGCGTCGTCGATGATCTCGGTCTTGGCCTCGGGTGAGACCACATCGGACATCGAAATCGTGATTCCCGAACGAGTCGCCCAGTAGAAGCCGCCGGCCTTGAAGTTGTCCAGGGTCTGCGCGACCTCGACCTTGGGGTATTCCTCAGCCAGGTAGTTGATGATGCGGCTGAGTGCCTTCTTGTCGATCGTGGAGTTCATGAACGAGTAGTCGGCAGGCAGGTAATCGTTGAACTGTGCGCGGCCCAGTGTGGTCTGCACGTCCAGCGGATCGCCGGCTTCCCAACCTTCGGGAACCTCAAGATCGTCGCCGGGGACGACATTCTCAAGACGGATCGTGATGACCGAACCGAGGTCCAGTTCGCCACGATCGAAGGCCATGATGGCTTCGCCGAGACCGGTGAAGGAGCGTCCCTCGCCGGCCAGGCCCTTGCGCTCGGAGGTCAGGTGGTACAGACCGATGATCATGTCCTGCGAGGGCATGGTCACGGGCTTGCCGTCCGAAGGCTTGAGGATGTTGTTGGCCGAGAGCATCAGCACGCGTGCCTCTGCCTGAGCTTCGGGGCTCAGCGGCAGGTGGACTGCCATCTGGTCACCGTCGAAGTCAGCGTTGAAGGCCGAGCAGACGAGGGGGTGCAGCTGGATGGCCTTACCCTCGATGAGCTGCGGTTCGAACGCCTGGATGCCCAGACGGTGCAGGGTCGGTGCACGGTTGAGCAGCACCGGGTGTTCGGTGATGACCTCTTCGAGGACGTCCCACACCTGAGGGTGCTGACGCTCGACCATGCGCTTGGCCGACTTGATGTTCTGTGCATGGTTGAGATCGACCAGGCGCTTCATCACGAAGGGCTTGAACAACTCCAGAGCCATGGTCTTGGGCAGACCACACTGGTGCAGGTGCAGCTGCGGACCGACCACGATGACCGAACGGCCCGAGTAGTCCACACGCTTGCCCAGGAGGTTCTGACGGAAACGTCCCTGCTTGCCCTTGAGCATGTCCGACAGCGACTTGAGCGGGCGGTTGCCCGGTCCGGTCACCGGACGGCCGCGACGGCCGTTGTCGAACAGTGAGTCGACGGCTTCCTGCAGCATCCGCTTCTCGTTGTTGACGATGATCTCGGGAGCACCGAGGTCCAACAGACGCTTGAGACGGTTGTTGCGGTTGATCACGCGACGGTAGAGGTCGTTGAGGTCAGACGTGGCGAAACGTCCACCGTCGAGCTGCACCATCGGGCGCAGTTCCGGCGGCACCACGGGAACAACGTCGAGGACCATGCCCTCGGGGTTGTTATCAGTGGTCAGGAACGCGTTGACGACCTTGAGACGCTTCAGGGCGCGGGTCTTGCGCTGGCCCTTGCCGGTGGCGATGAGTTCGCGCAGCTTCTCGGATTCGGCTTCGAGGTCGAAGTCGAGCAGACGCTTCTGGATCGCCTCGGCGCCCATGGCACCCGTGAAGTAGAGACCGAAACGGTGGAACATCTCGCGGTACAGGCTCTCGTCGCCTTCGAGGTCGTTGACCTTGAGGCTCTTGAACCGGTCCCACACCTGCTCAAGGCGGTCGACCTCACGGTCGGCGTTCTTGCGCAGCTTCTCCATTTCCTTCTCGGCGACATCGCGCAGCTTCTTCTTGGCCGGGGCGGAGCCGCCGTCGGCCTCGAGAGCTGCGAGATCCTCTTCGAGCTTCTTGGCACGACGATCGATGTCAGCGTCACGGCGAGTGCCGATCTGCTGCTTTTCGACGTCGATCTTGTTCTGCAGGCTGGGCAGATCGCGGTGGCGAGAATCCTCGTCCACCGAGGTGATCATGTAGGCGGCGAAGTAGATGACCTTCTCGAGGTCCTTCGGTGCCAGGTCCAGCAGGTAGCCCAAGCGCGAGGGGACGCCCTTGAAGTACCAGATGTGAGTGACCGGTGCGGCCAGCTCGATGTGTCCCATGCGCTCACGGCGAACCTTGGCGCGGGTGACCTCGACGCCGCAGCGCTCACAGATGATGCCCTTGAAGCGGACACGCTTGTATTTGCCGCAGGCGCACTCCCAGTCGCGGGTCGGACCGAAGATCTTCTCGCAGAAGAGTCCGTCCTTTTCGGGCTTGAGTGTGCGGTAGTTGATGGTCTCAGGCTTTTTCACCTCACCGTGTGACCAGCCGCGGATGGATTCCGCAGTGGCAAGACCGATACGTAGCTCATCAAAGAAATTGACGTCAGGCACGTAAATCCTCTTTCCTGGCGATGAACATCCCGTTCATCGCGAAGTTGTGTCGGTTGAAGTGGAAGTCCTCAGACTTCTTCTACGGTCTGGGCTTCGCGGCGTGACAGGTCGATGCCGAGCTCTTCAGCTGCTCGGTAGACCTCGTCCTCGCCGTCACGCATCTCAACCTCGGCTCCGTCCGAAGACAGAACTTCGACGTTGAGGCACAGGGACTGCATCTCCTTGATGAGGACCTTGAACGACTCCGGGATTCCCGGGTCAGGCAGGTTCTCGCCCTTGACGATGGCTTCGTAGACCTTCACACGGCCTGGGATGTCATCGGACTTGATCGTCAGCAGTTCCTGCAGCGTGTAAGCCGCACCGTAGGCCTCGAGGGCCCACACTTCCATCTCACCGAAGCGCTGGCCGCCGAACTGTGCCTTACCGCCCAGCGGCTGCTGGGTGATCATCGAGTACGGACCGGTCGAACGCGCGTGGATCTTGTCGTCGACGAGGTGGTGGAGCTTGAGCATGTACATGTAGCCGACAGCGATCGGGTACGGGAATGGTTCACCGGAGCGACCGTCGAACAGCTGGGCCTTGCCCGAAGAGTCGATGAGGCGGTCCCCATCGCGGTTCGGGGTCGTTGAGTCCAGCAGTCCACGCAGTTCCTGCTCGTGAGCACCGTCGAAGACCGGGGTGGCCAGGTTCGTGCCGGCCTCGGCTTCGCGAGCGGCTTCCGGCAGCTCTGCAGCCCACTCGGGGTTGCCCTCGATCTTCCAACCCTGCTTCGAGATCCATCCGAGATGGACTTCGAATACCTGGCCGATGTTCATACGACGTGGAACACCGTGCGGGTTGAGGATGATGTCGACGGGGGTTCCGTCGGCCAGGAACGGCATGTCCTCAACAGGCAGGATGGTCGAGATGACACCCTTGTTGCCGTGACGACCGGCCATCTTGTCACCGATGGTGATCTTACGGCGCTGGGCGACGTAGACGCGGACCATCTGGTTGACGCCCGGCGAGAGCTCGTCGTCTTCCTCGCGGTCGAAGACGCGGACACCGATGACGGTGCCGATCTCGCCGTGAGGAACACGCAGAGAGGTGTCGCGGACTTCGCGGGACTTCTCACCGAAGATCGCGCGCAGCAGGCGCTCTTCCGGAGTCAGCTCGGTCTCACCCTTCGGGGTGACCTTGCCGACGAGGATGTCGCCGTCGGTGACCTCGGCGCCGATGCGGATGATTCCGCGATCGTCGAGGTCTGCCAGGGCGTCGGGCGAGATGTTCGGGATGTCGCGGGTGATCTCTTCGGCACCGAGCTTGGTGTCGCGAGCATCGACCTCGTGCTCCTCGATGTGGATCGAGGACAGGACGTCGTCCTGGACGAGACGCTGGGAGAGGATGATCGCATCCTCGAAGTTGTAGCCTTCCCAGGACATGAATGCCACGAGGAGGTTCTTGCCCAGTGCCATCTCACCGTTCTGAGTCGACGGTCCGTCAGCCAGGACGGTGCCTGCCTCGACGCGATCGCCTTCGTCGACGATGATGCGCTGGTTGTACGAGGTTCCGTGGTTGGAACGCTTGAACTTCGCGGCGCGGTAAGTCTGCATCGTGCCGTCGTCAGCCAGCACGGTGACGAAGTCAGCCGACACCTCGGTGATGACACCTGGGCGATCGGCGGTGATGACGTCACCGGCGTCGACAGCGGCACGGTATTCCATGCCGGTTCCGACGACTGGTGATTCCGACATCACCAGCGGCACAGCCTGACGCTGCATGTTCGCACCCATGAGGGCGCGGTTCGCATCGTCGTGCTCGAGGAACGGAATCAGCGCAGATGCGACCGACACCATCTGACGTGCGGAGACGTCCATGAAGTCAATCGTGTCGTACTGCACCAGCTCGGCTTCGCCGCCGCCGCCCTTAGGACGTGCGAGAACCTCGACCTCGGCGAAACGCTGCTCTTCGGTCAGCGGCGCGTTGGCCTGTGCGATGTTGAACTCAAGCTCATCATCGGCAGTCAGGTACTCGGTGTCATCCGTGACGACACCGTCGACGACCTTGCGGTACGGCGTTTCGATGAAGCCGAACGGGTTGATGCGGGCGTAGGAGGCCAGCGAACCGATCAGACCGATGTTCGGGCCTTCAGGGGTCTCGATGGGGCACATACGTCCGTAGTGCGAGGGGTGGACGTCACGGACTTCCATGGCGGCACGGTCACGCGAGAGACCACCAGGTCCCAGAGCCGAGAGGCGACGCTTGTGGGTCAGACCCGCGAGCGGGTTGTTCTGGTCCATGAACTGCGAGAGCTGCGAGGTGCCGAAGAACTCCTTGATCGCAGCCACCACAGGGCGGATGTTGATCAGGGTCTGAGGCGTGATCGCTTCGACGTCCTGGGTCGTCATGCGCTCACGAACGACGCGCTCCATGCGAGACAGACCCGTGCGGACCTGGTTCTCGATGAGCTCGCCGACCGCGCGGATGCGACGGTTGCCGAAGTGGTCGATGTCATCGAGCTTGACGCTGAGTTCGATGTCCTCGCCGTCACGCACACCCTTGGAGGTGTCCACGCCTGCGTGCAGAGACACCAGGTAGCGGATGGTGGCGACAACGTCGTCGGTCGAGAGGACCGAGTCGCTCAGCGGCGCATCGACACCCAGCTTGCGGTTGACCTTGTAGCGGCCGACCTTGGCCAGGTCATAGCGCTTGGGGTTGAAGTACAGGTTGTTGAGCAGGTTGCGTGCCGCTTCAGCGGTCGCGGGCTCTGCCGGGCGCAGCTTCTTGTAGATGTCGAGCAGCGCTTCGTCCTGCGTGTTGACCGTGTCCTTGGCCATGGTCTCGCGGATCGATTCGAACTCGCCGAACTCCTCGAGGATCTTCGCTTCGGACCAGCCGAGGGCCTTGAGCAGAACGGTCACCGACTGCTTGCGCTTGCGGTCGAGGCGAACGCCGACCTGGTCGCGCTTGTCGACCTCGAACTCCAGCCAAGCACCACGGGAAGGGATGATCTTCGCGGTGAAGATGTCCTTGTCAGTGGTCTTGTCGACGCTGGACTCGAAGTAGGCACCGGGCGAACGCACGAGCTGCGAGACGACGACACGCTCGGTGCCGTTGACGATGAACGTGCCCTTGTCGGTCATGAGGGGGAAGTCACCCATGAAGACGGTCTGGCTCTTGATCTCGCCGGTGTTGTTGTTCATGAATTCGGCGGTCACATACAGTGGCGCCGAGTAGGTCATGTCGCGTTCTTTGCACTCATCGATGGAGTACTTAGCGGCTTCGAACCTGTGCTCCCGGAACGACAGTGACATCGATCCACCGAAGTCCTCGATCGGTGAGATCTCTTCGAAGATGTCTTCGAGTCCCGAGGTGGTTGCTACGGAATCGTCTCCGATTTCAATGGCTTCGGCGACGCGGTCCTGCCACGCTTCCGAGCCGATGAGCCAATCGAAGCTGTCTGTCTGCAGACCGAGCAGATCGGGAACCTCGAGCGGTTCGCGAATCTTCGCGAAGGAGATTCTCTTGGGGGCGTTAGCGGTCCTGGTGTTATCGTTGGCGGCGGCCAATGGGATCCTTCCGAGTGCTTCACCAATTGATAGGTTGACCCTCCACCCGAAGTCACGCAGACGACCGCTGGTGTGTCAGATTTCGACACCGGGCGACAACGTGGTTCACTTGAGTGGAAATGAGGTGCCCCCCGCTATATGAAGGCACGCCACAGGCAGATCAACGCAAATATCAAGCTTATAGCAATCGGTCAAGTCATGCAAGACGCTTCTTCCACAGACCGACCCAGGCCCAGGTTTCGAATCCACCTCGATCGTTGATGGCCAGCATCCAGGAGTTCTCCACCGCATTCCACGTGTAGATTCGCTCCACTCTGCTCGACTCCCCCAGCGCCACATGATTGGCGATCTTCAGGGCTGCGCCGAGTCCGTGCCCTCGATGTTCACGCGCGACCAGCGTCGACCCCTGCCATCCCACTGCGGGGCGTTCGTCGAAGTGGGCGACCTCGGTGAATCCGGCGGCGCTGTCCCCTTTGAGTGCCAGCGCTGTGCCCAGCAGCTCCCGATTCTTCCTGCGCTTCTCATCGAGGGCGCGGACCCGCTCAGCATCCCAGCTCTCCTCTTCGCCGAATTCCTCGGCTCCCGGAGTGTCCGTGGACATCTTCTGGTGCAGCCAGGCGATCTGTTCGAGGCGATGTTCAGGAGTCGGACCGCTCCAGGTCTCGATCGTATAGCCGGGATCGAGTTCGACATGAGGCAAGCTCGCTGCGACTGCGGTCTTCGCCACCGAGCACCTCTCCAGCTGCTTGAAGGCGAATCCATGATGGCTCAGGAACGCGACATCCGGCTGCCCGGCGGGCAGGCTTCCCGCACCGGTTTCCGCTGCCAGGTGGGCACTGCGCACTTCGGACGCACGGACCGACTCGGGATTTTCGCAGTAGCTGGTCAGTTGGGTGCGCCCCTGTGCGACGAGGCTCGTCTCCATCGCAGTCAGCATTTCGGCGCCGAAGCCCTGTCGTCGTTTGTCCGGGTGAACCGCGCACCACACATCGGCGACATCGAGGTTGTCCTGCAAGGTCAGGTAGGCGATGCCTTTGGCCACAATCGCTCCGCCGAGGCGACCGATCCAGGTCTGATGACTCGTGTACTCGTTCGGAGAGAGCAGCTCCTGGCGCACCTCGTCCGCGCGCGGATCGAAATCATCGCCGAGACCCGATGCCCGGTTGATGAGCGCATCGAAGGCGACCACCTCGGCGAGGATCTCCTCGATCTCGTTCGCAGGGCGAGATCCGGCGGGGATGTGAGTGATCTCCATGAACGGACATTCTAGACTTCGAACATGGTCAATGTCAGTGTTCTCTCCCAGAATCCGGCCGCAGTCAACTGCGGAATCATCACCGGCTCGAACGCCAGCCTCATCGTCGACTCGGGCCCCGGGCCCAGCGCCGCGAAGCAGCTGGCGGCCAGGGCACAGCAGCTGAGCCTCGAGGCCACCGGCCGTGTCAATCCTCTTGCGGCCGTCATCACTCACGACCATTGGGATCATTTCTTCGGCAACGCCACCCTGGCCGCAGCAGGGGTTGAGACCTTCCACGGTTCTCAGTCCTTCGCAGGAGATCAGGAGGCGAGCGCGTGGATCGCCCTCGACGCCGTCCGCAATGCACCCGAGACCGCGGAGTTCGCCGCCGAGCTGCCCGAGGATCCCGGCGACCTCCTCGTCGACGTCTCCCCCGTCGATGCGCCCGGAGCAGATTCGGGGATCGATCTCGGTGAATGTCGGGTCGAGTTCCATGTGCTGGGCGGGCATTCCACAGCGGATCTCGTCGTGCGCCTGATCGATCAGGGGATCGTGTTCGCCGGTGACCTGATCGAGGAGGGCGATCCCCCGCAGGCTGGCAATGATGCCTCACTGAGTGAGTGGGTGACCAGCTTGCACACGCTGCTGTCGTTTTCCGAGGCCACCGTCTTCGTGCCCGGTCACGGGGTGCCTGTTGACCGGGAATTCGTCGAACGTCAGCTCGCGGACCTCGAGGGGCTGCGGGTGAATCAGGCCGACGCCGAGGTGGCTCTGCCTGCCCGTGTCATGCCCGGTGACCATGACCGCACACTCCCCCGCGAACGGGTCATCTTCCCTGTCGGTGCAGAGCGGTGACGAGGTCTGAGCCGATGGCACCGAACAGCGTCTGAGCCCACACGCTGTCGCCTTCGACATAGGGACGGTCACCGTCGAAGATCCACTGCAGCTGGTTGGCGGCCTGCCGATCGTTCTGACAGCTGCGGCACACGGGAACCCGGACCCCTGTGCCATCGGCATCGAGGCGGGTCGTCGACTGTGCCTCTCCGTGCAGCGGATTGATCGTGCACAGACTCTGCGGGAGCTTGCTGCGTCCCCGTGTCCCAGCCTTCTTCGTCCTGCCCGCTCCCACCTCGGCGATCTCTCGTCCTGCCTGCCGGAGCAGAACCATCGCTCCGGCCAGGTCGATGCGTTCGGAGTCCTCGTCGTCGACGATCCGGCGTGCGATCTGATAGGCGTCGAGGGATCTCTCCACCTTCTCGGAATCGGGTGCATCGAGGTTCTGCGTCTGCAGACGATCGATCTCGTCGGCGATCTGAGTGGTGTCGGCATTGATCGTCTCGCGCAGGGACCGACGCTGCAGAGAATCAACCCGTTCGAGCAGCCGGTCCGGCAGTTGGTACTTCTTCTGCAAACGCTTCTTCGTCGACCTCTGCCGCCATGATCGTGTGAACCAGATTCCTGCGATCACGATCGCCAACACCAGCACGGCGATTCCGAGGAACATCGGAGCGAACGATCCCGAATCGTCGACAGTCTGGACTTCGCTGCCCGAAGCCTCCTGTGCGGTGCCGGCTTCCTCCTCGGTCTTCGTCTGCGGATCCGCATAGAGGTCGAGGAGGGTGTTGAGCTTGGTCGTCGACGGCGTGCCCACATTCCATTCGTCGCGGGCAATCGAGAGCTGTTCCATGACCTGCATCTGCAGCTCGTGCTGGTCCTCGAAATGCTGATCGACGGTGAGAGCGCTGCCCCCGTTGATCATGACGTAGACGCCTTCACCGCCGTTGAAGACCTTGATCTGCTCAAGGAGGTCACTGTCGAGAAAATCCTGGTCGACGGCGATGACGTAGACGTCGTAGTCGACATTGCCCATCGTGGCCTCGGCTTTGTCCATGAGGGCGGGATTGAGGGACCCCGCCAAGGACTCCTCGATGTAGACGGGATCGGTCTGCAGCGCCTTCGCGACCTGCTCTGCGTCGACTGTCACTGTCCTAGTAGCCTCTTTCCGATAGATCGCCAGATCAGAACTCCGATGATGCCGACTCCGCCTCCGACGATGAGTCCCAGGACCATGCCTGCCACGGCTCCTCCGCCCGTGGGGTAGGTCAGGTCGCGCGGATCGCTTGAGTTGTCCACGTCCACGACGATGGGATCGCCGTTGTCATCGATCATCCTTGCATAGGAACCCTCGGCATCCTCTGCTTCGGTGGACTTCAGCGCCCGAACATAGTCGAGGGCTCGCCGTGAGACCGTGGCATCATGGTCGAGCTCCAGAGGATCGTCGAGCTGGCGGACGATTCCTTTGTGGCCGAGGTCCTCGTGGACCTCATTGGCGACGAGCACCGTGGCACGATCATCGGAGAGCTCTGTCGCGATCCGGGCGGCGGTGAGCTCGCCATCACCGTCTGCGGCGTCGAGCTGCGAGGTGGTCAGAATCGCCACGTAAATCGGCTCTGTGAGATCACCGACCTCCTTGCGAATTGCTGCCAGCTCGGAGTCCTCGACACCGACCACCTGGTATTCGTCGATGAAGACCGGGTCCGTCTCGAGTGCCTTCGCAATCTGCTGGTAGCGGCTTCTGTCGTAGTCGGGATCGTATCGGCTCGCGACGCGATCCGAGTAGATCGAGTCGACGGAGATCTGATCGCCACTCTCCGCCTCGATCCGCGCAGACTTCGCTTCGTCGAACTTCGCTGAGCTGTACATCGTCGTTCCGACGACCACTGCGGCGAAGACCAGCAGCGCCAGCGTCCATCTCATCCACGTTCTCATCGCTGCCGTCCTCTCGCAGAGACAGCTCCGTGTGCGTCGAGCACGGCATCCTCGAGAGGTTGAAAGCTGCCGAAGCCGGCGACTGCGTACACGTCACTGCGCTGAAAGTACGGCACGGGCTTCGACCGCTTGGCTCCGGGCCGCTGAGGAACCATGAGACATTCGGGATCATGTCCGTCGTTGATCTCGCTGCGGCACTTCGCACACAGATCGACCGTGACCGCGGTTCCGCGCTGCCGCAGGGCGAATCTCTCGATCCCGTGCCGATGGTGGGGAAAGAGGAAGCAGAACCGCGGTGCCTCGGACTTTTTCGAGGCGGTCCCCCGCAGCCGCTTACGCACCCATTCGAGGGTCGTCAGCAGGTTCTGCACACCGAAGCGGTGGGAGAAATCACTGTCGTCCGCCCAGTCCGGATGCTCATCCATGATTGCTGTCAACGCGTCCTGGACTCGTCTGCCGCGGTCGTAGATCCGCCACAGCTCGTCGTCGGACTCAGACGGCTCGGGCAGCGGTTCGAGTGCGCCGTCCACACGTTGGGGCAATCGCTCGTCCTTCACCGGATCGGGGCTCGTAGTCAGGCTCGTCCGCCACGAATATTTGGCGCGGCGCCTCATCAGCCACACACTCAGGCCGAGTGCCGTTACGGCAGCCGCCCCGAATACGAGCGCATCAGGGTTGCCGTTGTCCAGGCCCGTGGCTTCGATGTAGTCCTCATCGCGTTCGCCGACGTCTCGAGTGTCGAAGTCCGGCGGAGGCGGCAGCTCCTCCCCCTGCGCTGTCGCAACGAGGGTACGGAGATGATGGGGAACGGACAGTTCGAGGGGCAGGAAGTCGTCGCTGGCCGATCGAGCAAACATCGCTGAGTCGGGAGGCATCGCGGGTCCGTTGTCGTCAACGACGTAGGCGAACGTCTTCGCTGAGGACTCCGCCATGGTGAACAGGACGATGCTCTGCTCGGCACGACCGGCTTCGTGGACGCGGAAGGCGAGGTCGGCCGTGAATCTGTCCCAGACATCACGACTACGGACGGTATCGCGCATCTTCGGCACGATGGCGATGAAATAGGGAATGCCGGACTTCTCGGTTTCGTCTGCGGCACGTCGCAGTGCGCTCAGCTGGTTCGCTGTCAGTCCCGGTTCGACGATCGGGTCGATGAACAGCGGATCGTCATCCCAAGCTGAGCGGATGCGCGATCGCAGCTTTTCCAACAGTCGACTTTCGGTCACCTGACAAGACCAATATGAGCCACTTGCCGAACCCGCCCTCATTGGTTCCGAGTCTGCAACATTGTCGGCCCAGCACCCATGCCTCGGGCACTGCAGCACAGATAGAAAGAACCCCACAGCATCAGCTGTGGGGTTCTTTCAAGCGGCAGCAGTCAGACTGCTGCCAGCGAAATCACTTGACGGTGACGGTTGCGCCCGCGCCCTCGAGTGTTTCCTTGGCTTTCTCGGCTGCGTCCTTGGACACGCCTTCGAGGACAGCCTTAGGAGCGCCGTCGACGAGGTCCTTGGCTTCCTTCAGTCCGAGGGAGGTGAGCCCACGAACTTCCTTGATGACAGGAACCTTCTTCTCGCCGGCCGATTCGAGGATGACGTCGAATTCGGTCTGCTCTTCGGCAGCCTCAGCAGCGGCAGCAGGTGCAGCGGCAACAGCAGCGGCAGGTGCAGCAGCTTCAACTTCGAAGACCTCTTCGAACTTCTTGACGAAGTCGGAGAGTTCGATCAGTGTGAGCTCTTTGAAGCCTTCGATGAGCTCTTCGGGGGTGAGCTTAGCCATGGTGGCCAGTCCTTCCTTTGGTGGTCACGGTGAGTGACCGGGTTTATGGGGTGTTGCTCAGGCGTCTGAGGCAGGAGCGTTGTCCTGCTTCTCGCGCAGAGCGTCGACAGTGCGCACGGCCTTGACCATCGGAGCGGTGAAGAGGTAAGCCGCCTGGTGGAGGCTTGCCTTCATTGCGCCAGCTGCCTTTGCAAGCAGCACTTCGCGTGGTTCGAGGTCGGCGAGTTTGTTGACATTCTCAGCACTGAGGACGGCACCATCCCAGTAGCCGCCCTTCAATACGAGCTGAGAATTCGCCTTGGCAAAGTTACGCAATGCCTTTGCAGCCTCTGGTGGTTCACCGTTGACGAATGCGATCGCGGTGGGTCCGTTGAGGAACTCATCGAGGTCGTTGATTCCGGCTTCTTTGGCTGCAATAGCAGTGAGCGTATTCTTTACCACGGCGTAGCTGACGTTCTCACCGAGTGAAACGCGCAGATCTTTCATCTGCGCAACGGTGAGACCGCGGTACTCGGTCAGCAACACAGCATCGGAGTTCTCAAACTGCTGTTTGAGCTCCTCTACTGCGGCTGCCTTGTCTGGCCTCGCCATGGTAGTTCCTTTCGTACAGTCGCCGATCGTGTCCCGACAACAAAAAAGCGCTCCACGCAGGTATGCGTGAAACGCTTCAGATGATGAGTTCATAGGAACTCACCGGAAGAATCTCGTGCTCACCTGCGCGGGTCACTCCATTGGAGTCTTCGTTTCCGGGCAACAGGATCCGATTGCGAATTCTGCAGATTCCGGAAAGACCGACGGTCTTGGGTAGTTGAAGTCTATCGAAGGTGCTCGCGCCAAGTCCAATCGACCGCAGAGATGCTGAACACATCGCTCGCTCAGCCGATCTCGACCTCTACCGATCTCGACCTCTACGACAAGCCTGGCAACATTCCGGGCGCTGAGCAACCTGCAGACAGGTTGCGCAGCGCCCGGAAGGTGGCTGAGCCGGCGAGCGGGTCAGTATTCGATGACGACTCGGCCGTCGATCTTGCCGTGGATCATCTCATCGAGGATCGCGTTGATGTCCTCGAGCGGACGCTTGCTGTAGGTCGGATGGATCTTGCCGGCTGCGTAGAATTCCAAGGCCTCCACCATGTCCTGACGGGTGCCGACGATCGAACCGCGGATCGTCAGTCCTTTGAGGACGATGTCGAAGATGGGAGCCGGGAACTCACCTGGAGGCAACCCGTTGAAGACGATCGTGCCGCCTCGGCGGGTCATCGAGATCGCCTGCCCGAATGCCTTCGGATGCACCGCTGTGACAAGCACTCCGTGTGAGCCTCCGACCTTCTCCTGGATGATGTCGGCCGGCTCCTCAGCAAAGGCATTGACCGTGATCTCCGCTCCGTGCTTCTTCGCCAGCGCCAGCTTGTCATCGGCGACGTCGACGGCGATGACGCGCATCCCCATCGCCACCGCATACTGCACGGCGATGTGGCCGAGCCCGCCGATGCCGGAGATGACGACCCATTGCCCAGGCTTCACCTCGGTGCGCTTGAGTCCCTTGTAGACGGTGACGCCGGCACACAGCACGGGTGCGATCTCGTATGGGTCGGACCCCTCCGGGATGATGGCGGCGAACTTCGTGTCGACGAGCATGTACTCACCGAACGATCCGTCGATTCCGTAACCGCCGTTGACCTGCTGCTCGCAGAGCGTCTCCCACCCTTGACGGCAGTGCTCGCATGTTCCGCAGGCGCTCCACAGCCAGGCGTTTCCGATCATCTGCCCGACCTTGACATCTGTGACGTCGGGCCCCACCTTCTCGACGGTTCCGACACCTTCGTGGCCGGGGATGAGAGGAACCTTCGGTTTGACCGGCCAGTCGCCGTGTGCCGCGTGCAGGTCGGTATGGCAGACCCCCGAGGCGATGAGTTTGACCAATGCCTGGCCGGGTCCGGGCTCGGGGATCTCGTTGTCTCCGACGACGAGATCCTGTCCGAATCCCTCAACTACTGCTGCTTTCATTTCTGACATCATTCGCTCCTTTGTGACGATGTTCTCTATCTCTGTGGTGGTCTCTCTTATCGCAGCACTTCTGGTGCGGTGCAGCGGTTTCTGCTCAGAAGAAGCCCTGGGCGTTCTCCGAGTAGCTGACCAACAGGTTCTTAGTCTGCTGGTAGTGGTCGAGCATCATCAGGTGGTTCTCACGTCCGATGCCAGATGCCTTGTACCCGCCGAAGGCCGCATGCGCCGGGTAGGCGTGGTAGTTGTTGACCCACACACGACCTGCCTGGATGTCGCGGCCCGCGCGGTAGGCGGTGTTGCCATTGCGCGACCAGACTCCGGCACCCAATCCGTAGAGAGTGTCGTTCGCGGTGGAGATGGCGTCGTCGTAGTCACTGAAGGTGGCTACCGAGACGACAGGGCCGAAGATCTCCTCCTGGAAGATTCGCATCTTGTTGTTGCCCCTGAAGATGGTCGGCTGCACGTAATAGCCGCCGGACAAGTCCCCGCCGAGGTCCGCCCGGGCTCCACCGGTGAGCACCTCGGCGCCCTCCTGCCTTCCGATGTCGAGGTAGGACATGATCTTCTCGAACTGGTCGTTCGAGGCTTGCGCACCCATCATCGTGTCGGTGTCGAGAGGGTTGCCCTGCACGATCCTCTTCGCCCGTTCCGCAACCGCCTCGAGGAAGGGATCGGCGATCGATTCCTGGACCAGTGCACGGGACGGGCAGGTGCAGACCTCGCCCTGGTTGAGGGCGAACATGGTGAAGCCTTCCTGGGCTTTGTCCCAGTAGGCGTCATCCTTGGCATTGACGTCATCGAAGAAGATGTTCGGGGACTTACCACCGAGTTCCAGGGTGACCGGGATGATGTTCTGCGAGGCGTACTGCATGATGAGGCGGCCCGTGGTCGTCTCACCGGTGAACGCGATCTTCGAGATCCGCTTGTTCGATGCCAGGGGCTTGCCCGCTTCGAGGCCGAAGCCGTTGACGACGTTGAGGACTCCATCGGGAAGCAGGTCCGAGATGAGTTCCATGAGGACGAGGATCGAGGCCGGAGTCTGTTCGGCAGGCTTGAGGACAATGGCATTGCCTGCTGCCAACGCTGGGGCGATCTTCCACACGCCCATGAGTATCGGGAAGTTCCAGGGAATGATCTGGCCGACCACGCCGAGCGGCTCATGGAAGTGATAGGCCACCGTGTCGTCATCGATCTGCGAGAGGCCGCCCTCTTGCGCCCGGATCGCCCCGGCGAAGTAGCGGAAATGATCGATGGCCAGAGGAATGTCGGCGTTGAGGCATTCGCGGACTGCCTTGCCGTTGTCCCAAGTCTCCGCCACCGCGATCATCTCGAGGTTCTCCTCGATCCGGTCAGCGATCTTGTTCAAGATCACGGCGCGCTCCGCGGGCGAGGTCTTGCCCCAGGCGGGAGCCGCCTTGTGGGCGGCGTCGAGTGCGAGTTCGATGTCCTCTGCGGTGCTGGCGGGCACTTCGCAGAACGCTTTGCCCGTAATCGGTGTCGGGTTCTCGAAATAGTTCCCGTTGACGGGAGCGACCCACTGTCCGCCGATGAAGTTCTCATACCGTGATTTGAAGGTGACGAGCGATCCGTCTTGACCAGGCTGAGCGTAAACAGTCATTGCAACTCCTTTGATGCGTATGCGGCGATCGGATGTCTGTCTCCGATTGCTCCACACGCTACGCAAGGCAACGTTGCAAGTGGGTTGCATCACACATACAGGCCTGTCTGTCTGAGCCCCTATCGCGATGCGTCCGCGGCCCTTCCGAAAGCCTTGTCGAGCACCATCAGCGTCAGTATCCGAGAGCTTCGAGTCGCACGACGGCCGCATTGCGTTCGGGTGCTTCGGGTGGGGCCAGGCGCAGCACCGACATCAGCACTTCCGAATCCTCGCGAGCTTCGGCCAATCCCGCATAGCGCCACAGCTGCTGCCAGGTCCCGTTCTGCAGCAGGCTCTCCCGAATCAGCGCCTGCAGCTCAGCACCGATCTCCCGGATTCCAGGGGCGTTGGAATCGGGCAGCACCTGCCCCTGATAGAAGTTGAGCGCCGTCTCCACGTCGCCTTGAGCCAGGCCCCGATGCGTGCGTTCGACGTCGCTGTCGATGTCTCCTCGCAGCCGGTAGGGGCGGGCATCGAGCCGCAGGTCGCCGAGGTCGTCAATCGTTCTGCGCAGCCGCGCAATCTCCGCCCGGACCGTGACTTCACTTCCGCCGAGCGCCCATAGCCGATCGGCGAGCCCGGCGCTGCTGATGCCGCCGGGGTTGCGCGCCAGGAGCAACAGGATCTCAGCATGTCGTCCCGACAGCGTGATTCGGGTGCCGTCAGGGCTCGAGAGCTGAGGACGGGACCTGGTGACTTCGAGATAGGCACCAGCACCGGCAGGAGACTGCCCGCCGGAGCCCGGGGCGTAGAGCTTCGACAAACCGACTCCCGCGGCCTGTGCCGTGGAATTCAGCAACGGCAGGACAATGGACGATACCGCGTCATCACCGCCGGTGACGTCGATGATCCCCAGGACCTGACCGGTCAGCGGATGGCTCACCGGCACTGCGCTGCAGCTCCACGAGTGCACCTCTGCGGAGAAGTGCTCGGCCTGACTGATCTGCACGGCACTGCCCGAGCGCAGAGCGAGTCCGGGGGCCGAGGTCCCCATAACGTCTTCCGACCAGTCGGTGCCCGGCACGAAGCCCATCGACTCGGCACGATTCCGGACGGCTCGTTCACCCTCGACCCACAGCAGACGCCCTTGCTCATCACCGAGCGCCACGAGCAGCCCTGCCTCCTTGGCTGGTTCGATCAGATGCGACTGCAGCAGGCCCATGATGGAGTGGAACGGATGACGGCGCCTCACCTCGGCGAGCTGATCCGCCTCATAGGCCATGCGCACACGCACTCCGGCCGGATCGCGCAGACGACCGAGCGATCGGTTCCAGGACTCAAGGACGGCCGGGCGGACACCGGGACCCGAGGTCTCCTGTGCGGTCAGTGACGCCAAATTGTCATGGGCGCGGCGAACAATGCGCTGATAGTCATCGCGAAGCAACGGAGTCGAATGCATGGCGGAGCTGTCCACCCCCATCGGCAGTTGTCACACAGTGGTCGTCGGTGATCATAATCTATCCGCGATACCTCATCCGGGCAAGACCGCTCCGGCTCTTCGACAACAGAAAGGGCGGGAAGTGAGAGTCTCACTTCCCGCCCAGTCTCGCTGTGTGCGGTTCAATCCCTTACAGGGATCAGACCACGCGCATCGACGAACCGTCGATCGGAACGGCAGGACCGTTCGATGTGGTCACGGTTGCCTTCGAGATGTAGCGGCCCTTCGAGGAGCTCGGCTTCAGACGCACGATCTCTTCGATGGCAGCATCGAAGTTCGCCTGCAGGGCTTCCTCGGAGAAGGAGACCTTTCCGATGATGAAATGCAGGTTCGAGTGCTTGTCGACGCGGAATTCGATCTTTCCGCCCTTGATCTCGGTCACGGCCTTGGCGACATCCATGGTCACGGTGCCGGTCTTGGGGTTCGGCATCAGGCCGCGAGGACCCAGCACCTTGCCCAGACGGCCGACCTTGCCCATCATGTCAGGGGTCGCAACAGCCGAGTCGAAGTCGGTGAAGCCATTGGCCACCTTCTCCAGCAGGTCATCGGAGCCAACGTAGTCGGCACCTGCTTCACGGGCAGCTTCAGCACGGTCGCCGGCAGCGAACACCAGGACCCGAGCGGTCTTACCGGTACCATGCGGAAGGTTGACGGTGCCGCGCACCATCTGGTCCGCCTTGCGTGGGTCGACACCCAGGCGGAGAGCGACCTCGACGGTGGCATCATACTTGGCCACCGTGGTCTCTTTGGCCAGGGCGATTGCCTGGGCCGGTTCGTATGTCACATCTGCGGCGATCTTCTCTGCCGCGGCCTGATAGGCCTTTGAACGCTTTGCCATCTGCTTCTCTCCTTGCAGTCGTGGTCCGGGCTGCGCGAGCCCTACCACAGTGAAATGTCTGGTCTCAGCCCTTGATGTCGGTGGTCACGCCCATGGAGCGAGCGGTGCCGGCGACGATGCGGTCAGCCTGATCCAGGTCATTGGCGTTGAGGTCGGGCATCTTCACATTCGCGATGTCGCGAACCTGGTCGGCGCTCAGGTGAGCAACCTTGTCGGTGTGAGGAGTAGCCGATCCGGACTTCACGCCTGCAGCCTTCTTGATGAGCTCTGCAGCCGGTGGGGTCTTGAGAACGAAGGTGAACGAACGGTCTTCGAACACAGTGATCTCAACGGGAATGACGTTCCCGCGCTGGGATTCCGTTGCGGCGTTGTAGGCCTTGCAGAATTCCATGATGTTGACGCCGTGCTGGGCAAGCGCCGGACCAATCGGAGGTGCCGGGTTAGCGGCACCTGCCTGAATCTGGAGCTTGACGAGGCCGGCTACCTTTTTCTTGGGAGGCATATTCGGTCCTTAATCTTGAAGTGTCGATGCGCCAGAGAAATACGGCGCATCGTTCGATAGCGGCCTCCGATAAGAGCCGCGATCAAACCACACCAGTATTCCATGCCCGCAGACCTGGGAGCAAATGCCGGTGAGCCAGATCACTGGTGGTGAATGGCGCAAGGGCCCGGTATCCACCGGGCCCTTGCTGATGTTGAGAATCGACTCAGAGCTTGGAGACCTGATCGAAGCTGAGCTCGACGGGAACGTCGCGTTCGAAGATCGACAGCAGCACGGTGAGCTTCTGCGATTCCGGACGAATCTCCTGGATTGTTGCGGGGTGGCCTTCGAAGGAACCTTCCTTGACGAGCACGGACTCGCCGACTTCGTACTCCACCTCGGTGATGGGTGCGGACTTCGCTGCCTGCTCCGCCTGCACACCTTCAGCGGCGGCGGCCTCGGCCTGGCGCTCTTCGAAGATCGGAGCGAGCATCGTGAAGACCTCGTCGATGGACAGAGGAGTCGGGTCATAGGCGTTGCCCACGAATCCGGTCACACCGGGAGTGTGACGGACCGCGCCCCAGGACTCATCGGTGAGTTCCATGCGCACGAGCACGTAGCCCGGGATGCGCACACGGCGGACCTGCTTGCGCTGGCCGTTCTTGATCTCGACGACGTCTTCCATCGGCACCTGGGACTCGAAGATGAACTCTTCGAGGTTGAGGCTGATGGAACGGTTCTCAAGGTTCTGCTTGACGCGGTTCTCGTAGCCTGCGTAGGAGTGGATGACGTACCAGTCACCTTCCTGCATGCGCAGCTCCGACTTGAACTCCTCGGCCGGGTCGACCTCGTCGGCTGCGGCACCGTCTTCGTCGGACTCGGACTCTTCGTCGGAATCCGACTCTGAATCGGTCTCGGCATCGTCTGCGACGACCTCGTCGACTGCGTCCTCAGTGGAGGCAGCCTCGGCGACCGGGGCTTCCTCAGCAGAAGCGTCTTCGACCTGTGCGTCGTCGGCGCTCACAGCGGAGGTTTCGTTGTCCACGTCTTCCACCACTGGTGCAACGCTCGACTCCTCTGGAGTGGCGTTCTGTGTCTCAGGGGTTTCCTGCTCAGGTGAACTGGTATCCGACACCGATCAATTCCTCGCTTCGCGTGTAGTGATTCCCATATGGGAGTGAAGGGTCTGCAACGTGTTTGAAATCCTAGTGATCACCGTTGTTGGTGATTCACCACAATGGCCACAGGGGTGTTCCGCCGAAGACGAATCCGACGAGCTTGCCGAACACGAGGTCGAGGACCACCACGAGAAGCATCATGAAGAGGATGAAGCCCAGCACAACCAGGGTGTAATTGACCAGTTGCTTACGTGTCGGGGTGACGACCTTCTTCAGCTCCGCGATGACTTCGCGGAAGAACTGCAGGATTCGTCCGAAGAACCCGAGCTGCTTACGACTGGCGCCCTTGGGCGTATCTCCAGTCTTCTTTGCCGGTGTGTCGCTCACACATCCTCACTCGGTCGGTTTCCATTGGGACAGCACAATTGTTCAAGCCCGTCGAGGACGGCGTTACGCCGATATGACTCAAGCAGATATCAACTGCGCAGGGGTGACAGGACTCGAACCTGCAACCTACGGTTTTGGAGACCGTTGCGCTACCAATTGCGCCACACCCCTTCGATTCGACACCCTCGATTCGTGTTCCCCGAGTCGTGTCCAACCACGAGAAACGAGCATACCGTCTGTGACCGCCGTTAGTCGAACCGGCCACCGAGAGCTGCCGAAATTCGATCGTCACTGCCCCTATTCCTCGGTTGCGGCGGGCTGTTCCTGCGGCGGCCGAGCGATGAGCGGCACCGGTTCCGGGAAGGTCTTCCAAGGTTCGATCGTGACCGACTGGTCGGGGCTGACCGTGACGATCTGGACGTCGATGGGCCGTTTGGTCTTGTTGTCCACGCGCACGATGCTCAGCTCCGCGACCATCTTCAGCGGCCCCGGGGTCAGTGCGTTCGCCAGTGCCCCTCCTGTCGTCGAACTCACATATCGGACTCCGCTGCCCAAGGTCTCAGGGCCGACCCGTCGGTGCCAGTGTCCGCTGAGGCTGTAGTGGGCACATCCGGAGCGCAGGGACGGCGCCCCGACCCGTGCATCGTGGATGAGCATGATGTCGAAGTCGCTGGCGCAGGCTTCGTCGTTGAGTTTCTGCGCGTACTGGTCGGCGGTGAGATCCGTCTCGAGCTGCGGGCCGGATCCGAACACGGTGCGTCTGGGGTCGGGGCCGCCGAAGAACGTCACCCCGCTCATCTCCGCGCTCGAATCCTCGAGGACCTTCCAGCCTTTGCTGCGCGCGTGGCTCGTGGTCTCGGTGGAGTCGTGGTTGCCTTTGACGATCATCCGCGGCAGCTTCTCGGGCAGTTCGTCATCGAGCACGTCGAGGCAGTAGTTCTCCGCCGAGGTGCCCGTCATCGTCGCATCTCCCCCGTCGATGTACGCGTCCGCGTGGCTCATTCGGGACACAGCGCCGACGACCCGGGCCATGCCGATGTTGCAGTGCAGATCAGAGCCGAACACGAACGTGGACACGTCGGCGTTCGTCTCCTGGGCTGTTCCCCGGGCAGGCGGGACCATTCCCTGATCCGACCAATTGCCTGTCAGAGGGCGCGTGCGCCACTGTTCGTTGAGGTTGGCCAGCACCTGATCGTAGAAGGCGTCGTTGTCCTCAGAGAAGTCTTTGACCGCGGTGAACGCGGTATCGATGACCCCGCCGAGGCGGCCCGTGACCTGGGCACCCGCCAGCGGAGTGCCGTCGAAAGCGGGGTCGGCGACGAGGGGCTTGGGTCTGGTGAGGACCGCTGTGCCCACGCTGGCCAGGACGAGGACCGTGACCAGTCCGATGCTGATGAGTTCCTTGCCGACGAAGGCTCTGCCGATTCCGGCCAGTCGAGCGGGGCCGAGAACGAACGCCGTGGCCACGACCACACCGCTGATGATGCACACGGCCAGGGCCCAGCGGGCCAGAATCGCGGTCGTGAGTCCGTTGACGATCTCGTCGACCTGCGCCTGCGGTGCCGAGAACAGGGAGGCGTAGGAGGCGATGTCGCCGCCCAGCGCATCGACTGCCCCTCCCCCGACGCCCGCATCCGGTCCGGCACCGTCTGATCCCTCGGAGGAGCCTCGATCGGATCGCCGCTCAGAGGCACCGGCGTGAGAGTCGTCGTCAGCGGCTCCAGGGACAGGGATCTGTCCGATGTCGACGGTGAGCCCGAGCCCCAGCGGTAGATACTCATCCGCGGGGATGAGCAGCTTGCCAAGGGGCCCGAAGTCTACGGTCAGCCGAGAGTCGGCGGTGATCTGATAACGGGCCTCGTGAGGACCGAAGCTGAGATCTGCTCGCGCAGAGAACAGCGCCCACGGCAGGGTCACGACTGCGACCACAGCCATGAGGATGAGCAGCGTTGCGGTTCTCCGACGAGACGACACGGGAGACAACCGGTTCAAAGAGAGCAGGCGATGAACGTCGGTTCGGGCTCGAGGACAATGCCGAACTTCTCATTGACTCCGTCGACGACGGTCCGCGCCAACTCGAGCACGTCGTTCGTCTCGGCAGCACCGCGGTTCGTCAGCGCCAGGGTGTGCTTGGTCGACAGGCTTGCCCGACCGGCCCCGACGCTGAAGCCCTTGGAGAATCCCGCATGCTCGATCAGCCAGGCGGCCGAGGTCTTCGTCTGCCCCTCGATCGTCGACCCGCTCAGCGGGTCCGTGACCGGGTACCGCGGTGCCTCGGCGGGCAGCGTGGCTGGGTCATCGACGATTGGGTTGGTGAAGAAGGATCCTGCTGACCAGGTGTCATGGTCGCCTGGATCCACGACCATGCCCTTGGACCTGCGCAGGGAGATCACACTGGAGCGGACCTGGGTGGCCGGCACCGTGTCCCCGATCTCGACGTCCAGCGCCGAGGCGAGCTGTGCGTATCGCACGGGCAGGGAGTCCGGGCTGCGGTGGAGGTCGAAGGTCACCGACAGCACCAGGTACTGGGCGCTGCCCGTTCTCTGCTGTGCACGTTTGAGTGCCGAGGTGCGGTAGCCGAACTCGAGTTCGACGGCGCTGAGGTGGCGGACTTGGCCGGCGAGGCGATCGAAGACCTCGACCGAGGTGATGAGCTCGGCGACCTCGGTCCCGTAGGCGCCCACGTTCTGGATCGGGGTTGCCCCGACGGAGCCGGGGATACCTGACAGGGCTTCGAGGCCGGCGAGACCGCGGTCGAGGGTGAAGGCGACGAATTCGTCCCAGTTCTCCCCCGCCTCGGCGGTCACACGGGTCTCCGTCTCCGAGGTCTCGGTCATCGTCACACCTTTGGTGGCGACCACGCACACGTCGGCTGCGAAGCCGTCGTCGGAGATGAGCAGGTTCGACCCGCCGCCGATGAAGAGGACATCGGCGTTCTCACGAGCCGAGAGGCTCAGGGGATGGTCACGAGAGAATTCGACGAGCTCGTCCCGGGTCTCCGCGATATGCAGATTCACTGCAGGGCCGCCGAGGTGGAACGTCGTGAAGTCTGCCAGCTCCGAGGTCACCGTGAGACTCGGATCTGGGTGCGGCTGAGCACATCCTGGTCTCCGGACTTCACCGTGACGTCGATGCGGGCGGTGCCCACTGCGCTGTCGACGGCTCCGACGACTGCGGTCATCGACAGTGTGGCCGTGGGTGTGGCCGGCGTGCCGGACTCGGCGTCGGGGACGAGCACCGGCGCGGAGAAGCGTGTCCGGTAGTCGACGATCGCGCCCGGGTCGCCGACCCATTCGACGATGGGGGCGATGACGACGGCCATCGAGAGCATGCCGTGGGCGATGACTCCGTCAAGGCCCACCTCGGTGGCGAAGCGTTCGGACCAGTGGATCGGGTTGTGATCGCCCGAGGCACCCGCGTAGTCGACGAGCGAGGCCCGCGACAGGGGGATCTCGGCTTCGACGACGGTGTCTCCGATGGTCAGTTGGGAGAGATCGTTGACGCTCATTCTCCGTCTCCTCTCACGACGATGGTCGAGGTCACGGTCACGACCGGCTGCTGCGCTGCGTCGGTGATCTCGGTGCGGGTGGTGATCATGGCGTTGCTGCCCGCGGCGCGCACGCCGTCGACATGGGTCGTGGCGGCCAGGGAGTCGCCGGCGACGATGGGCCGGGTGATGCTGAACTGCTCCGAACCGTGGACGACCTTGGAGAAGTCGATTCCGGAGTCGGGATCGCTGATGTAGGCCGCTTCGGACTTCTGCGCGATGATCACCGCGAACGTCGTCGGTGCCACGACGTCGTGATAGCCCAGGGCGGTCGCCGCCTCGGTCTCGAAGTGGTAGTCGGCCGTGGCATTGGTGGCCAACGCGAATTCCGCGACGGCCTCCCGCGACACCTCGTAGGGGCGGGGCAGGGAGTAGCTGGTCCCCTGCTTATCGGTATTCACCGGCATAGTGGCTCTCTTTCGATAAGACGTCGTGATCCCAGCCTAGCGGCCTGCCCTCATGGGAGGGGAATTCTCCCGGCCGGTGGTTCCCACCGCGGAATTGACCACGAATTCGCATCGGGTTCACTCATTTGGTGCACGATCGTCCTCAGCCCCCGAAAACTGGTATAAGTTGTTGTCCACATCACGTTTGACGTTCGGCTTCCGAATCATCACCGCGATGACGCGGACGGGCGGCTCAGGTGACTGCGAGCAGTGAGGCCAGATGTATTCACAAGGAGTAGTGCGATGACGAACAACCCTGCAGACTCAACCGCGTCGAAGACAGCTGGGAACAAGGACGTGCCGAGCCCGCAGACCGGTTCAGGAACCAGCACGAACAAGCGCGTGGTCAAGGACGCCGTCGCAGTTCCCAGCACAGGACGCGGTCTCAATACGGCCGAAGCTCGCCCTCAGGTCGCTGCCACGCCTGCCCCGGCTGTCACCTCGGCGCCGGATCCGGCTGATGTCGAGGTCCATGTCGGCACCGATGCCGCCTATGCGGGCAAAGAGGCAGAGCGGGTCCAGATCCGCCGCCCCCTGCGCAATATCTCCGAGGTCCGCCACTTCTTCCGCACCAACATCACACCGATCTACTTCATCGGCGCAACCCCGTTCAACCTCCTCGGTCTCGACCGGTGGGTTCGCAACTTCTCCTACATCACGTACTACGACGGCTGGGACGGCGGGCACCCGCGCGTCTTCTCCCCTCGGTACAAGCCGTTCGTCGAATTCGACAGCGGCGAGGCGATCAACAACTGGCTCCTCCTCAACGCCGAGGTGCGTGCCCATATGACGGCGAACGTGCCCCACGGAGAGAGGCCGAAGGTGGCCATGGTCTTCTTCGATGAGGAGACCGAACGCATCTGCCGTGAACTCGGCTACGACCTGATCCTGCCCTCCGCGGATCTGCGCAATCAGCTCGATTCGAAGATCGAGACGACGAAGCTCGGCAACGAAGCCGGTGCCTTCTCCGTGCCCAACGTGCTCACCACAGCCGATACCTATGCACAGCTGAACGCAGAGGCGAAGAAGGAGGATCTGGGCACCGACCTCGTCGTCCAGACCCCGTACGGCGATTCGGGGAAGACGACGTTCTTCATCGCCGCCGAGGCGGATTGGAACCGTCACAAGCACGACATCATCGGCCAGCAGCTGAAGATCATGAAGCGCATCAACAACACCCCGGTGGCGGTGGAAGCCGTGATCACCAGCAGCGGAGTTGTCGTCGGCCCGTTCCTCACCGAGCTGGCAGGCTTCGCCGAGCTCACGCCGTACAAGGGCGGTTGGTGCGGCAACGAGATGACCCCAGATGTGCTCACCGCAGACCAGCGCACACGGGCCAGGGAACTGGTCCGGCGCATGGGTGAGGGGCTGCGCAAGCGCGGCTACCGCGGCTTCTTCGAAGTCGATGTGCTCGTCGACCTCGATACCGACGATGTCTGGCTCGGCGAGCTCAATCCGCGGATCTCCGGCGCCTCGGCGATCACGAACGTCACGGCCGGCGCCTATGCCGACGTCCCGCTGTTCCTGTTCCACCTGCTTGAGTACCTCGACGTCGAATTCGATCTCGACGTCGATGAGATCAACGAGCGTTGGGAGGAGCTCTCCGGAGCTGACGAGTGGAGCCAGATGGTCATCAAGGAGACCGCTGACATCACCGAGTACATCACGCACTCGCCGCTGACCGGTCAGTACTATCTCGACCAGTTCGGGACCCTGACATACAAGCGTGCCGCGCTTGACTGGCACCCCCTGCAGAACGGCAACGAGGTGTTCTTCCTGCGCATCTACGGAGCCGGCGAATACCGGTGGAAGGGCGCCGACCTCGGCGTGCTCGTGACCAAGAACCCGCTGCACACGAAGGCCGGAGGGCCGAACGCCCTGAGCATCAGGGCCAAGCACTTCATCGACTCCGTTCGAGCGATGTACGCAGGTGTTCCCGTCGCGGCTGAGGATCCGTCTCCGGCGCTGGGTGGCCCGGGCGCCAAGGGCGATTGACATCTTCCTGTGGTGATAATCTCATCACGGACTTCCCGAAACGACTGCAAAGAGGTGAAGAGTGACTGAGACGTCGCCGGACCAGACTGTGCCCGACGCCCCTGTCATCGACAAGGACAACTGGCAGGATGCCGACAATGTCCGCTGGTCGTTCCAGCACGTCGATCAGGTGCTGCCCACGACGCCGATCTCGCGTGGGACCGGGCCAGTGGCTCAGCTGCCTGCGGATCTGCAGGATCTGGGCAGCGTCGAGGTCCCGAAGACTGAGTTCTCCGAGGCTCGCAGCGTGCGCAGCGTCATCGAGGCCAGCGACACGGATGCCTGGTTGGTCATGCACAACGGCACGGTCCTGACCGAGGAGTACTTCTCCACGATGGGTCCGGGCACCGAGCATCTGCTGATGTCTGTGAGCAAATCGCTCGTCGGCACCGTGGCCGGGGTGCTTGCCGGGGCCGGCGATCTCGATCCGAGCCGGCTGGTCACCGACTACGTACCCGAACTCGCCGCTTCGGGCTACGCCGGAGCCACCGTGCGTCACATCCTCGACATGCGCTCGGGAATCAAGTTCTCAGAGAACTACCTCGACCCCAAGTCCGAGGTCAGGCAGATCGAAGAGGCGATCGGCTGGTCGGAGACGAAGCCCGCGGGACAGCCCACGGGAATGTATGACTTCCTGACCACGCTCGAGGCGAAATCCGAGCACGGCGGCGTCTACGAATACCGTTCGTGTGAGACCGATGTGCTCGGTTGGGTGTGCGAGAAGATCGCAGGCGAGAGCATGCAGACTCTGATGTCTCGCGTGCTGTGGTCGCGGATCGGAGCCGAACACGATGCGCTCATCGCCACCGACCAGTACGGCGTGGGCATGTTCGACGGCGGCATCAACACCACGCTGCGTGATCTGGCCCGCTTCGGCTACCTGTATGCGAACCGCGGTGCCTCGCTCACGGGCGAACAGGTGGTGCCGACCTCGTGGATCGGCGATACGCTCACCGGCGATGCTGACATCAGAAAGGCCTTCGCCGACGGTCCTGACGACAATCGGATGCCCGGTGGGATGTACCACAACCAGTTCTGGTTCCCGTTCCCCGATTCGCATGGCTTCCTGGCCTTGGGCATCCACGGTCAGATGATCTACATGAACCCGGGAGCCAATTTCGTCGGCGTCAAGCTCTCCAGCTGGGGCCTGCCTCAGGACGCGCGCAAGCTGTTCCCCACGATCCGCGCCTTCGACGCCCTGGCGAAGTCGGTCAGCACACCAGTCGTCGACTGATCAGTCCAGCCCTGTGTGAACCTCAGGTCGGCACCGGACTGGCTCAGGTGCCTGACTGGCTCAGGTGCCGCTCCGGGCCGTCCGAAACGGAGAGAACCACAGGCCTATCGCACTCAGTGCGAAGATGATCGCGGCGCTGACCAGCAGGAGCTGCGTGTTCGTGACTGCGGCGAGCATTCCTGCCAGCGGTGAGACGACGACGATGACTGCCCGGTTCATCGCGCGCATCGTCGTGTTCGTCCGTGCTTGGAAGGCATCTGGCGTGATCGATTGTCGGTAGGCCATCTCGTGAGAGTTGCTCAGTCCGATGGCGAATCCGTGCAGCCCTACCCCGGCGAAGAGAACGACCACTGACCCAATGTCGCCGTGTAGTCGGCCCGCGAGCGGTGTGGCCGCAAACAGGATGAGCGCACCAGCGGCCGAGCACAGGTGAGCGAGGATGACGACTCGCCCGCTGCCATGCCACTCCCCCAACCGCGGCGAGAGCAGTGCGCCGACGATGCCGCCCAACCCGCCTCCGGCCATGACGATGCCGAACCAGAAGGCGTCGATGCCGATGACTCTGAGGAAGTAGTCCGCGCTGACTGCGGCGAGGATGGCTTGCGCAGTGAACCAGACGTGGGTCCAGATCGCTAGGTCACGCAGGCTCGGCGTCGAATACACCCACTTCAGTCCCGCCGCGATCTCCTTGCGCAGGTTCGGTTTGCCCACATTCTCTTTGTCGGGAAGTCTCGGCTCTTCAACTCGAATCCGGGAGACGACGAGGGCCGAGAACAGATAGGTCACCACATTGACCAGGACGGCGATCGGCGCCGCGATCACGGCAAGCAGTCCCCCGCCCAGAGCCGGCCCCGCTGTCTGGGCAACCGCGTCCGTGCCGTCGATTCGCGCGTGGGCCGCCTGCAGGCCGCCGCGCGGAACGAGGCGGGGCACGAATGCCTGCGAGGCGCTGTCGTTGACCAGCGTTGCTGTACCCAGCAGGGCCACGATGAGGAGCAGCGGCCCCAGGCTGAGCACTCCGAACGCCCAGAGCGCCGGGATGGCGCACAGCAGCAGAGCGCGGAAGAGGTCGCTGGCGATCATGACGGGTCGACGTCGGACGCGGTCGATGAGTGCACCGAGCACGAGTCCGAACAGCAGGTACGGAAGCCACCTCGCCGCGTTCATCCACCCCAGGCCCACGGTGCCCGCGTGCAGATGGTCGACGACGATGACCTGCAGGGCCAGGAAGGTGATCCAGGTGCCGAAACCGGAGACGGTTTCGCCCGCCCAGAACCACCGAAAGGCTCGGGGCAGCACCGCACTCATGGACTCAGGCTATCAAGATGGTCACAGCCCCAGGTGGGCGATCTGGGGTGCTTCCTGGCCGAGGATCGCTGCGGCCAGGCCCTCGCCGATCAACGGTCCCATGGTCAGTCCCCCGGCACCGAAGCCCGAGGCCAGCCACAGACCGGGTGCCCCTGGGACTGCTCCGGCATAGGGCAGACCGCCGGGTCGTGTGGACATGGGCCTGACGCCGACTCGTGTCTCGAGGATCGTGGCCTCGGCCAATCCGGGAGCGATTCTCAGTGCGTCGTCGAGGACCTGTTTCTGCCCGGCTGCCGTGGTTCGCACGTCGAAGCCGACGTCGTCCTCACGGGTGGCTCCGATGACGACTCTGCCGCCGTCGAAGGGCGTGACGTAGTGGTGGTCGAGCGGATGGACCGTCGGCCACGGCGAGGTGTTGGCTCCGTGCAGGCTCAGGTGGATGAGCTGCCCGCGCTGCGGGGTGATCGCCACCGTGTGCCCGAGGTGTTCGAGGATCTCCGAGCTGCGCGCTCCACCGGCGATGACCACGGCGTCGAAGTCCTCCACCGCCGAGGTGGTCCCCACCTTCCATGTGCCGCTTGGATTCGTGGACCCGCCGTGTTCGCTGGTGATGGTTCTCGCCGAATCGTGCACCAGCCTGGCCCCATAGGTCCTCGCTCCGGTGAGGATGGCATCGCGCAGGGTACGCCCATCGACTCGACCGCCCCCGGAGATGAACAGCCCTGTCATATCCGGGGCGATCGGCGGGAAGATCTCGCGCAGATTCGCCGAGTCCATGTCATGAACCTCGCCAGCGACAGCCCCGGCACCCGCGGCACGTTCACGGATGAGTCGGGCCGCCTCGGCGAGCGCTGTGGGGTCCTCGTTGACGACGAGTGCACCGGATCTGCGGTACCCCAGCTCGGGGATGCCGAGCGCACTGAGCCGGTCGAGGAATTCGGGATAGTAGCTGCCTCCGGCGGCATAGGTTGCGTAGTAGGCGCCGGTGCTCGTCGAGACCCAGGGTGCGATGATGCCGGCGCTGGCAGCGGTCGCCTGACCGGCCATGGCCTCGTCGAAGATGGTGACGTTGACGTCTCGTGAGGCCAATCCGAAGGCAACGCAGGCGCCTGCGATTCCACCGCCGATGACGGCAACCCGAGCTGATGTGTCGATCACGGCAGTGCGTCTCCTTTGACGAGTGCGAACCTTGGATTCTGACCAGTGCGACCCTTGCACAGTGGCTGTTGATCACCTCGAGCCTACGCCCTCCCGCCCGTGCCAATACCTCCCGCTAGAGCCGATACCTCCCGCCCGTGCCATACACAACCGTCAGAAACACATCACGCCCCGCCGGTGACTGTTCCTACACGTGCAACGGGAGGAATAGTGACTGACGGGGCGTAATGGCGGTTCGGCTCAGATGGCGATTCGGCTCAGCGGCTGATTCGGCTCAGGCGCCGGAGTGGGATTCGCTTCTGACATGATCACGGGCCTCACGCAGCATGGCCTCGCGGGTCGCGAGCTTCACGCGCTCTCGGCCTTCGGCTTCGCCCAATGCCTTCTCCGCGGCCTCCAGTCGGTGGTAGCCCTCCCAGTCCCCGAAGTCGACGCCCTTGGACTCAAGCAGCTCGACGATCGAGTCCTCGTCGGGGAACAGCGGTTCGGTGAGTACACCGGCGGCGCGGTCATCGAGGATGTGCCCGATCGTCTCCAGCGCATCACCCTTCGTGTGACCGATCAGGCCGACCGGTCCGCGTTTGATCCACCCGGTCGCGTACACGCCCTGGACCACATCGGCTTCGGCCGCCGAAGCCTGCTGCCCTGTGTCGACGACGCGTCCCTCGTGATTCGGGATCACGCGCTTGGTCTCGTCGAAGGGCAGCTGCGGCAGCGGAGTGCCTGCGTAGCCGACGGCGCGATAGACGGCTGTGACGTCCCAGTCGATGAACTCTCCCGTGCCCTTGACTCCCCCGGTGCCGTCCAATTCCTGGCGCTCCGTGCGCAGTCCTGTGACTGCATCCTCGCCGAGGATGGCGACCGGTGCGTGGAGGAAGTGCAGGTGCAGACGACGCTTGGCACCCACCGGCTCCCTCATCGTGAAGTCGGTCAGAGTCTTCGCGACCTGCTTGGTCTGGTTGCTCGCCTCGATCGCGGCCAGCGAACCCTCATCGAACTCGAAGTCCTCGGGATAGACGATGACATCGACGTCCTTGACCTGGCCGAGCTCACGCAGCTCCAAGGGCGTGAACTTCGCCTGTGCCGGACCACGCCGACCGAACACGTGCACGTCCGTGACCTTCGAGGATTTCAGACCCTCGTAGACATGATCGGGGATCTCGGTCGTGTGCATGTCATCGGCCTGCTTGGCCAGCACGCGTGCCACGTCGAGGGCCACGTTGCCGTTGCCGATGACGGCAACCTTCTCAGCGTCCAGGGGCCAGGTCTGGGCCACGTCAGGGTGCGAGTCGTACCAGTTGACGAAGTCAGCGGCACCGTAGGAGCCGGGGAGATCTACTCCGGGCAGATCCAAGGAGGCATCGATGAAGCAGCCGGTGGAGAAGATAACCGCATCGTAGCGATCTGTCAGCTCACCCAAGGCGATGTCGGCACCGTACTCGACGTTCGAGAACAGGCGGATGTCACCACGGTCGAGGACCTTGATGAGGGCATTGATGATGCCCTTGATGCGTGGGTGATCAGGTGCGACTCCGTAGCGGACCAGCCCGAACGGGGTCGGCAGCCGGTCGAAGAGATCGATGCTGATCTCGAAATCACGATCGGCTTTGGTCAGCAGGTCGGCAGCGTAGATGCCTGCGGGGCCCGCGCCCACGATGGCCACGCGGAAGGGATTCGTCGTCATGGTTCTCCTCAGGAGAGTCAGTCGTCAGTGTTCTGGGGCGGCAGTGCCGCGATGAAGGGGTGGTCGCCGTCGATGACTCCGTGCGCGGCGGCGCCTCCCGGGGATCCGATGGTGTCGAAGAAATCGACGTTCGCCGAGTAGTAGGCTTCCCATTCGTCCGGGACGTCGTCTTCGTAGAAGATCGCTTCGACGGGGCAGACTGGTTCGCAGGCCCCGCAGTCGACGCATTCCTCGGGATGGATGTAGAGCGAGCGGCTGCCCTCGTAGATGCAGTCGACGGGGCATTCGTCGATGCAGGCCCGGTCCTTCAAATCGACGCAGGGCTGGGCGATGATGTAGGTCATGGATTCCTCATGAGTTCTGGCTCGGACACCTGCGCTGCGGCGAAGGCTCCGACGGCGTACGGGCTCAGGGTCACGACGTCACCGGCGATGACGACGGCCGGTGAGCGGACACCTCGGCGGGCGGCCTGGAAGGCGATCGTATCGAGTGTGCCCACGGTGACCCGCTGGTTGTCTCCGAACCCGTCTTCGATGATCGCGACGGGGCAGTCTCCCCCGCGTCCACCGCGGGCCAGGATCATCGCCGAATGTGCCAGCGTGCCGATGCCCATGAGCACGACGACCGTGTGGTCGCGTCCTCCGCCGAGCTCGGAGAGCTGATCGTGGCCGGTGATGACCGTGTACGCGGTGGCCAGTCCCCTGTGCGTCAGCGGGATTCCGGCAACGGCGGGAACCGAGTTCGCACTCGTGACTCCCGGCACCACCTGCACGTCGACGCCGGCTTCGTGGCAGTGGGCGAGCTCTTCGCCGCCACGGCCGAAGACGAACGGGTCTCCGCCCTTGAGTCGGACCACACGTCGCCCGGCGCGAGCCTGTTCGACGAGGATCTCATTGATGCGCTGCTGCGGAACCGGGTGGTGTCCCGGGGTTTTGCCGACGTCGATGATCTCGGCGTCGAGTGACTCCCCGCGCTCGGTCTCGAGCTGGTCGATGACCGAACGCGCGCCGAGGCGGTCGGCAACGATGACCTCGGCAGATTCCAATGCGCGCAGACCTTTGACGGTCAGCAGGCCGAGATCACCGGGTCCGGCACCGATGAGCAGCACGCTGCCCGGTGCCTGAAGAGTGAAGAGGCTCATGACTGTTCGCCCTCAGGAGTGTGAGCGTCTTCGGGAGTGTGGATTCCCGCGGCCACGGTGGACCCAGTCTGCGGATCGATGATGAGGAATCCACCTGCGCGTCCGTGCTCACGGAAGTCCGCGAGCGGCAGAGCGGTCGCCAACTTCACCTCGGCGGTGCCGATGTCGTTGCCGGCGAGCACCTCGGCGGGTTCGGATCCGGCGGTCAGCAGGTTGTGCTTCGATTCGATCGTCACGATCGCCTTGACCGTCGAGGTGCCGGCCTTGACGAGCACCCGGTCACCGGAGCGCAGTCCCTGCGAGGTGAAGGGGAAGACCTCGGCCCGCAGAGCCTTGCGCGGTTCAGGCAGGCTTCCGGCCGCGGCAAGGACGCTGCCGCGCGCGGTGTCGATGTCATCGGCCAGGCGCAGCGCCACGGACAGCGGGGCACCCGCGGTCTCCAGCGGGCCATCTGCCGTGTCGATGCCGACCACAGTGGTCCGCAGACCGGCCGGATGCACGTCGATCTCATCGCCGAGGCGGATCCGCCCTGACGTGACCTGTCCGGTCACCGCCCGGTAGTCGCGGAACTCATCGGGGTCGAGTCCCGGTGCCAGTCCGCCCTGCGGGCGCAGCACCGACTGCACGTCGAGGCGGAAGGGCTCGAGGTCGGCCGTGTCCTCTTCCTTGCTGGGCAGGTTCTCGAGCAGCTCCAGCAGTGCGGGGCCCTGGTACCAGGGTGTGTTCGCCGAAGCCTCGGCCACATTGTCCCCGGCCAGTGCCGAGACGGGGATCAGATGGGCCGAGTCGAGGCCGATCTCTGCCGTCAGCGCTTCGATCTCGGCCTCCACCTTCGCATACGCTGCATGATCGTAGTCGAGGAGGTCGATCTTGTTGATCGCGAGGATGACGTGCCTGATGCCCAGACGGTGAACGACCGTGAGGTGGCGACGGGTCTGCTCGGTCGCACCGGTGCGTGCGTCGATGAGGACGACGACGGCATCGGCGGTCGTGGCTCCGGTAACCATGTTTCGCGTGTACTGCACGTGTCCGGGGCAGTCGGCGAGGATGAATGAGCGCTTGTCGGTGGCGAAGTAGCGGTAGGCGACGTCGATCGTGATGCCCTGTTCCCGTTCGGCCCGCAGACCGTCGGTGAGCAGTGCGAAGTCGAACTCGCCGCCGACGAAGCCGCGTTCCTCGCTGGTGCGCGTCACGGCCTCGAGCTGATCGGCGAGGATCGCCTTCGCATCGTGGAGGAGGCGGCCCACGAGCGTCGATTTGCCGTCGTCGACGGAACCGGCCGTGGCGAAGCGCAGAAGTGTCTTCGTCTGTGTGGCAGCGGTGGTGTCTGGTGTTGTGGTCATCAGAAGTATCCGTCCTTCTTGCGGTCTTCCATCGCCGCGGCCGAGATCCGGTCGTCGGCGCGGGTCGCTCCGCGTTCTGTCACAGTGGTCACAGCCACCTCGGCGAGGACCGAGGCGATGTCGTCGGCCTCGGATTCCACGGCACCTGTGCAGCTCATGTCGCCGACGGTGCGGTAGCGCACCGACTTGCGGATGACCGACTCCTCGGGCCGCGGGGCCGAGAACTCACCCGTCGACCACCACATGCCGTCGCGCTGGAAGACCTCGCGCTCATGGGCGTAGTAGAGGTGAGGCAGGGCGATGTTCTCCCGGGCGATGTAGCTCCACACGTCGAGTTCGGTGAAGTTCGAGATCGGGAATAAGCGCACGTGCTCGCCATTGACGTGGCGACCGTTGTAGAGGTTCCACAGTTCGGGGCGCTGGTTGCTCGGATCCCACTGGCCGAATTCATCGCGCAGGGAGAAGATGCGCTCCTTGGCTCGGGCCTTGTCCTCGTCACGGCGGGCGCCGCCGAAGACCGCGTCGTATCCTCCCTCGGCGATCGCGTCGATGAGGGGCTGGGTCTGCAGGGTGTTGCGGGTTCCATCGGCGCGCTCGCGCAGACGGCCGTCGTCGATGTAGTCCTGGACCTTCGCCACTTTCAGGTCGATGCCGTAGTGGGCGGCGGTCTCATCGCGGAACTTCAGGATCTCCGGGAAGTTGTGACCGGTGTCGACGTGGAGAAGACCGAACGGGATCTTCGCGGGCCAGAAGGCCTTGGCCGCGAGATGGAGGACGGTGACGGAGTCCTTGCCGCCGGAGAACAGCAGCACGGGCTTCTCGAATTCGGCGGCGACCTCGCGGATGATGTGGATCGCTTCGGATTCGAGGACGTCGAGGGTGGACAGTGGTTTCTGTGTGGACAGTGGTGTGTGATCGATGCTCATACGTGCAGCCCGCATTCTGTTTTCGAGGTTCCAGCCCAACGGCCGGCACGGGGGTCCTCCCCCTCGGCCACGGGGTTGGTGCAGGGCTGGCACCCGATGGACGGGTACCCCTGCGACAGCAGTGGATTGACCGGCACGTCGAAGGCACCGGCGTAGTCGAGAAGATCGTCGAAGGACCAGGCGGCCAGGGGGTTGACCTTGACCAGCCCGTTCTTCTCATCGAAGGTCACCAGCGGTGTGTTCGCCCGCGTCGGTGCTTCGTCCCGGCGGACTCCGGTGAACCAGAGTTCGTAGCCGGCCAGCGACTTCTTCAGAGGTGCGACCTTGCGCCGGGCACAGCAGAGGCCGGGGTCGCGGTTGAACAGTTCGGCACCGAATTCCGCATCCTGCTGTGCCACGGTCTGCTCCGGGAGGACGTCGACGATGTTGACGTCGACCTTGCTGGCCACCTCGTCGCGGGTCGAATAGGTCTCCTTGAAGTGGTAGCCGGTGTCGAGGAAGAGCACGTCGACGCCCGGCAGGTACTGGGCGACATAGTGCGGCAGGGCCGCATCGGCCATCGAGCAGGCCACCGCGCAGGTGGAGGTGTCGAAGTTTCGTGAGACCCAGCGGATGACGTCGGCCGGGTTGGCCTCGGCCACGCCGTTGTCGGGATCGCCCGCGAGCTGCTTAGCCCCCGCCTCGGCGAGGGACTTGAGCTCGTCAATGTCGCGACGCTGGCGGGTGGGCGTGGGCAGCGGTGCTGCGGTTCGGGATGGTGTCGTGCTCATACCAGCTCCTCGTCTTCGACTCGGTGTGCCCATTCGGAGAATGTCTCGGACTCGGACCGTCCGTCGAGGAATCGGCGGACCATCTTCTCGACGTACTCCTCGAGACCGTCGACAGTGACCTTGAGTCCACGCACCGTGCGGCCCAAGCCTGCTTCGTCACGGTCCTTCGATGCCAGACCTCCGCCGACGTGGACCTGGAACCCGGGGACCTGTTCGCCCTCGTCAGTGGTCACGATCTGACCTTTGAGTCCGATGTCAGCCGTCTGGATGCGCGCGCAGGAGTTCGGGCAGCCGTTGAGATGGAGACTGATCGGGTGGGGCAGGTCGATGTCAGCGAGGCGTTCTTCGAGTCGAGTGACGGCGTCGATGGCTGTCTGCTTCGTCTCGACGATAGCCAGCTTGCAGTATTCGATTCCCGTGCACGCCATCACCGAGCGCCGGAACAGGTCCTTGCGGCTGGACAGTCCCAGGGCGTCGAGGCGGGCGACGACATCATCAAGATCAGTCTCGTCGACATCGAGCACGAGGATCTTCTGCATCGGGGTCAATCGGATCCGATCGATCCCGTACTCTTCGATCAGGTCAGCCATCTGGTGGAACAGCGTGCCTGAGGCGCGCCCAGCCACGAGGCTGGTGCCGATGAAGTACTTTCCATCCTTCTGCCGGTGGACGCCGACGTGGTCTCCGGAGACCATGGGCTTCGGTGGGGGCGGACCGTCTGCGAGTCGGTAGCCGAGGTACTCGGTCTCGAGGACATCGCGCAGCTTCTCGGGGCCCCAGTCGGCCAGCAGGAACTTCATGCGGGCTTTGTTGCGCAGGCGGCGATAGCCGTAGTCACGGAAGATCTCCGTGACGCCGAGCCAGACATCGACGACCTGGTCCGGGGCGACCCAGGCACCGAGGCGTTCGGCGAAGCGGGGAACAACTGACAATGCCCCGCCGACCCACAGGTCGTAGCCGA
Source organism: Brevibacterium aurantiacum (assembly GCF_900169065.1). Taxonomy (GTDB): domain Bacteria; phylum Actinomycetota; class Actinomycetes; order Actinomycetales; family Brevibacteriaceae; genus Brevibacterium; species Brevibacterium aurantiacum. Next base: position 99,933 of record NZ_FXZB01000018.1, read on the forward strand.
TGCCGTGTTCGGGGTGATCAACGGCGACGAACGAGCAGTCGTTGATCTCGTGGACGACGTCCTGACTGGGGTGGCCGGTGATCGCAGTCTTGTACTTGCGCGGCAGGTTCGACAGGCTCGGGTCGCCGATATAGCGGCGAGTGATCTCTTCGATCGCTGGGGTGGGATCGATGAGCTCATCCGCGGCGATTCCGGCTACCGGCGAACCGAGGAAGCCACGCGGAACATCTCCGCAGGCCTCCGTCGTCTGCATGCCCACGGCTTCGAGGCGGCGCCAGATCTCGGGCACGTTCTCGATCTCGATCCAGTGCAGCTGGATGTTCTGACGGTCTGTCAGGTCCGCACTGCCACGGGCAAACTCCTCGGCGATCTCTGCGATGGTGCGCAGCTGCTCGAGATTGAGCGCTCCACCGTCGGTGCGAATGCGCATCATGAAGTACTCGTCTTCGAGCTCGTGGGGTTCGAGCTTCGCGGTACGGCCGCCGTCGATACCGGGTTTGCGCTGGGTGTACAGCCCCCACCAGCGGAAACGACCATGCAGGTCATCCGGATCGATTGAGGCGAAACCGCCCTTGGAGTACACCTCTTCGATGCGCGTGCGCACGTTGAGACCGTTATCTGCGGCCTTGTCGATCTCGTTTTTGTTCAACGGTTCCTGACCGTCGACCTTCCACTGACCGTTGGACTTCTTCGGTCGGGCCGGACGCGTGGAAGCCCCGGACCTCGGAACTTGCTTGATTTCGTCTACATGTGCGGACACGATCGTCTCCAAACGCTGCGGTGAACCTTTGGTGAGTCACGCTACAAGAGAAATAGATTGCTCAACAAATTAGGGTGTCCAATCATGTCGTTTCATGACGCACGACGTCATAAGTCAGACGATGACGCTGCGAGTCGAGAAAATTGACGCCCGGTCAGAGTGCTGAGATTATGCGGTCGCGGACGACGTCGACCAGCAATGGCGGGGTTTTCGCGCCGTCATGGAGCAGCGGTGGAGCAAGGATGTCGCTGGAGTCAGAAATGAGAGCCGAGGCGAGATCCTGGAAGAAGCCCGGGGCCAAAAGGTAGCTCGAGAGCACTACCCGTCCACCTGCCCTTCGTTTCTGCTCAACAATATCGCTCAAGCGGTCTCCCCCACCGGCATGAAACCCTGCAACGACGGGCTTTGAGAGCTCATGAGCCAGAGATTCAGCCATGTCCCGACAGGCATCATTGGCCCGTTCGTCACTTGATCCGGCGGCCGCGAGCACCACGTGGTCCTCGTCTCCCAGATCCGGCAGACGCTCGGCCAGAATCTGGGCCAGACGAGGATCCGGTCCCAGCGTCGGCGTCAGTCGGATGTCACGAGTCTCTGTTCCCTGCGCTTTGCTTCCATCAGCACCTCCCGCGGCACGGACGGCTTCAGCCAGGTCGACATGCACGTGATAGCCCGGGGAGAGCAGCAGCGGCACAAGGACAACCGGGGAATCAGACGGAAGGGTCGAAAGCACCTCGGCGACATCGGGATGCTGAACATCGACGTGTCCCAGCATCACCTCGGCGGCCAGCCCACGTGAGACCAGGTCCTCGGTGACGGCGGCGGCGAGTGCCTCGATGACCCGGCGCCCTTCTGCCGACGAGGTGCCGTGGGAGATGAGACCGATCGATGGCAGGGGCATTCAGATCACTTCCAGTGGCATCGGCGATGTCGGGGCGGGGAATGCACGATCGATGTCGGCGAGGTCATCACTCGTCAGTGCGATGTCGACTGCCTCGGCATTGGCCTTCACGTGGTCGGGTGTCGAGGCCTTGGGTATCGCAATGACATCACCGGAGCGCATTGCCCAGGCCAACAGGATCTGGGCGGTGCTCACTTCGTGACGGCGGGCCACCTCGGCGAGGGTGGGGTCCTCAAGCAGTCGGCCCTGTTCGATCGGCGAGTAGGCCATCGTCGTGATGTGGGGGCGACGATCGCGGTGGGCGGGCAAGAGATCGTGCTCCGGACCGCGGCGCGACGGGTTGAGCAGAACCTGGTTGACCAGCGGCGCTACCGGAAGCTCCGCGATCTCGGCCGGGTCGAAGTTGCTCACGCCCCAGCCGCCGATGAGGCCCCGGGCACGGAGTGATTCGAAGGCCGCAATCGTCTCTTCGACGGGGTGCGGGCCGGGCCAGTGGAGGAGGTAGAGGTCGACGTGGTCGGTGCCGAGGACGGCCAGGGATCGTTCACAGGCCGCGATGGTCCCGGATTCCGAGGCATTCGTGGGTAGGACCTTGTCGACGAGGTACACCTCATCGCGCACCGGTGCGATCGCCTCTCCGACGAGGTCTTCGGAGCGGCCGGATCCGTACATCTCCGCGGTGTCGACGAGGGTCATTCCGGCTTCGATGCCGTGGCGCAATGCTGCGATCTCGGTTCGACGTCGCCCAGGATCATCACCGATGTGCCACGTGCCCTGTCCCAGAAGTGGAAGTTCCGTGCCATCGGCCAGTGTCGTCGTGGGGATCATTCGGTCATATTAGTCGAGGCTCTGTGACTCATGTGCCCGGATCGACACATGTGTCTCCGGATGTGCACACGCTCAGCGCCCGGATCGGGGCCCGGTGATGGCAGAATCGACTGTGTACGAACGACGCCCGTGATTGCCAGATGATCGCTCACCGGGCACCAGCGATGTTCCACGAGGAGTATGACGATGAAACCGATGACCAAGGCAGCATTCTCACCCCGGACGATCACCGCCGCGGTCGGTGTCGCTCTCGCCCTGGCGCTGACTGGCTGCGGCGGTGACAAGGACGAATCCCAGAAGAAGACCGATGAGGCGGCGCAGACCGAGAAGGCCGATGACGGCGGTGGCATGCAGGGCAAGGCGGCCCCAGGCGAGTCGGAGAGTGCATCGGCCCCGGACCCCAGCAAATCTGCCGAGCCTGAGCCGAGCAAGTCGAAAGATCTCTTCGCCGACGCTCCCCGAACCACCTCGTGGGCCAGCGATGACGGGATCAAGGTCAACAAAGAGGGTGACGGAACAGTCCCGAAGGCATCACTTCAGGCCGATATCGACGACCTGTTCAAGAACAAGTTCAAGATGGACGTCGATGCTGTCGAGTGCAGAGACGATATGAAGGTCATGGACTGGTGGGGACTGACCAGCTGTGAAGTTCAGACGAAGAAGAAGACCTACTTCGGAACGGTCAAACTCGTCGACCACAAAGACAACATGATCAAGTATGAGGTCAAGTTCCCCGGTCTCGACAAGAAGGAAGTCGACTTCTAAGCCTTCCTCCTGGGATGACCGGATGAGCCGGTGACGACGGCCCGATCCCCTGCCTCGGCGGGATCGGGCGCAGGCGCGGGATCGGGTGCGGGCTCGTGCAGCGCCTCCCGCACGATTCGCCGTGGGTCGTAGCGTCTGGGATCGAGTGACTCCCAGTCCTCGGCCCCCACCGACTGGGCCGCCCGAGTCTGCGCAGTTGTCAGTTGGGCCCGAAACATGCGGATCAGCTCGCCCAGTTTCTGGGCATAGTGGGGCAGGCGTCGGGGGCCGATGACGATGACGGCGATGAGGCCGGCGATCAGCATCTTCTCAAAGCTGAGACCGAGCATGATCTGTTCCTTTCCGATCGTGGATCCAGGTGATCGCGAGGGCGGTGAGAAAGAGCAGCACCATGGGCGCGGCGACGAAGACCATCGAGAGTACGTCAGCCGCCGGAGTCACTAAGGCAGCGAAGACCACGATGGCGACGACGCTGAGTCGCCAGCTCTTCGCGATGGCAGACGCCGAAAGTATGCCCATGAGGTTGAGGACGACGAGGAAGACCGGCAGGACGAAGGCTACTCCGCTGGCCAGAACGGTCTTCATGATGAAGTCGAAATAGTAGGCGGCCTGCAGGATGGTGCTGTCTTCGGCCGAGGCGAATGAGGTGAGCACCTCGACCATGCGCGGGAAGATGAGGAAGCCGGTCGCACACCCGGAGGCGAACAGGGGCAGAGCAGCCGCGAGAAAGCCGAGACCATAGCGCCTCTCCTTGGCTGTCAGTCCCGGTGTGAGGAAGCCGAAGAGCTCCGTCAGCCAGACCGGGCTGGAGAGGATGACTCCCGAATACAGGGCGATGCGCAGCCGCAGATCGAATGCGCTCGTGACGCTGTCATAGTTTAAGGATGCGCTGCGAGATTCGGCCAGTTCTGTGATCGGTGCCCGGAGCACGTCGAGGACAGATTCCGAGAGCACATAGCCGATGATGGTGCCCACCAGCAGTGCCACCGCCGCACGCATCGCCCGGGTGCGGGCCTCCTTCAGGTGCGCGGCCAGCGGCATCTTCTGCTCAGCAGGCGAGGGCGCGTGTGCGGCGGTGGCGGTGCTCATGAGTGCCGCTGCGCGATGGGGTCGGTCACCGCTTCATGCGGGTTGGCCGACTGGTCTGCCGTCTTGCTGTTGTCTTTCTTGTCATTGTCTTTCTTGTCGTCGCCTCTCGGATCGGATGCTTCGTCCTTGAGGATGCGCATCGATTGGCCGAGGCTCTTGGCCAGGGCCGGGAGTTTGGCGGCGCCGAAGACGAGGATGATGATGGCCAAAACGATGAGGGCGTGCCAGCCCGTGAGATTGTGCAGCATGATCTGAAGTCCTTTCGGTTGCTCGTCTATTTCTCCGCCGAGGCGGCTCCACCTTCCGCAGGCGTGCCGCCCTCGGGTGGTGCTCCGCCTTCCGGAGGTTCGCCGCCTTCCCCGCCGCCGCCTCCGGGTTCGGCTCCTCCGGTCGGCTCTGTGCCTGTGTCGACGGGCACGTCCAGCGAGGCTACGTAGCCCTTGTCAGTGTCGCCGCTGATCGTCGCCATCTGGTGCTCTCCCCCGTCATCGCCGAAGACATTGTCATCGTCGAGGCTGACGTTGGACAGATTCTCGGCCGATCCGTCGTAGACGGAGAGTTCGAAGACCGCGTTGCAGGCGTCCTCGGGCAGAGCCATCTGTGAGGTGGCAATGGCGTTGTCGGCATCGGTGATGGAGTCGACGTCCGGGTAGATCTCGAAGTGGATGTGAGTCCATCTTCCGGTGTAGCAGGCGGGGAAGACCGAGGTGAAGGTGACTTCCCCCTTCTCGTCGGCGACTTGGACACCGCGCAGCCAGGTCGCATCCTCGACGCCCTCGGAGTACATGGAGTAGCGGCCCTGTGCATCGCAGTGCCAGGCGTAGACGGCCACCCCTTCGAATGCCTTGTTGTCATTGGCCATGTCGGTGACCTTGAGGGTGAAGGTCAGTGCCACGCCCTCGACCGTTTCACTGCCGTCGATGTTCGACCGGATGTCGGAGCGCACGATTCCCGATTGTTCGAGGATGTCCGGACCGTTTGAGCCATCAGCCGGGTAGGGGCCGGCGGTCTCATCGGGGATCTCCGTCACTGAGCTGTCGCTGCCGGAGGCAGAGTTCATTCCGCAGGCGGCCAGCGCCACCGTTCCGATGCCGGCGCCGACGACCCCGAGGACGCTGCGACGGCTGAAGAGGGTGCGAATGTCGAACGCCGCGCCCTGGTCGACGACCTCCTCGTCGGGGTGATCGAGGAGCCGCCCTTCATAGGTCGGTCCGTCGGGGGTCTCCTCTGGTTCTGGTACTCGAGCCATGGTGTGTCCTTCGTTCGGTGGATGTTGATGACTCCATCGTGCGGACCGGCTCTGGCCACGAACTGTGGCATTCCTATGTCAGGCCTGTGGATCGCTCGGGCCTGTGGATCGATCAGACCTGCCGGTCGCGCGGCGCAGACTGCGCCGCGTCCCACCACTGCAGAACTCGGGTTGCCTGGAGGGTCACCCATTTCGACGGTTCACCGGTCGGCGCGTCGATGTGGAACCAGACATCACCGTCCAGTCGGTGTCCCTGCAGCCAGGTTCCGTCGCTCTGACCCTGAGACCTGATGACCTCGATCGCCTCGCCCATGCGCGGATCTGGGGTGGTGTTGTCGGCCTCCCGGAAGTAGTCGGCTGCGGCGAGGACGTTGTAATAGGCCCGCCGAGGATGGGCGAGGCTGAATACGCGGTCATAGAAGGGCTCCCCTGTCGACAGCCTGCGGAAGAGGTCGCGACGCAGCAGGTATTCCTCTCCGCGGGCGCGAGCGTCCGCAACCCGCTCCGTGTCGCCGGTGCGCACCTGATAATCGAGGAGGCCGATCAGTGCGTTGAGCGTGGAATGGAAGGAGGCCACCGTCGACCCTTCCACCCATTCGCAGTTCCAGCCCCCGTCGTCGAGCTGATGGTCGAGGAACCAGTCGACGATCGCGTCGACGTCGGCACCGAGCCACAGGCCGTTCGACAGCGTCATCGCGTTGATGCACACGTCGACTTCCCCACCCCAATAGGGCATGTCCTCGTATTCCCAGCGCACCGGGATCAGCTTCTCAGCGGTACCCTCCAGCGCCGAGGCGGGAGCTCCCCAGTCTCGAAGCTGGTTGAGCGCCCATGTGGTGGCCGTCCACGGCTGCGGACCTTCGCCCCTGAAGTCCGACGGAAAGTATGCGCCTCCAGCCCACTGCCCGTCCGCGTCCTGGAGACGCAGAAGCTCACGGCCGAACCCCTCGCTCGGCACCTTCGCCCGAGTCGCCTGCCAGATGTCTTCGTCACGGTCCAACAGGTCGCGTTCGACCTGCCAGCGCAGTGCCGGGTCGGAGTCGAGGAGCCAGTTGCTGAGCCGAGTGTCAATCATCGTTGATTCCCTACGGTGGGCACATGTGTGAAACCGAGTCTACGTCCGGAGCAACCGTCGTGGTGATGAGTCGAGATCCCGGCAGGCAGCCCCTTACTACTCGTCGGTGACGACTACTATTCGTCGACGATCGGGCCCAGTTCAGGGCGCTTGGCCACTCGTCCGTCCCCTGAGGACTTGCCCGTCAGCCGTCGATAGATCCACGGCCTGACGTGCTTCCACCACCATTGTGCCTCGATGCTGGCTGTGCGCACCGGCGCCGGACCCTCAGGAGGGCTGAGGAAATCGAAGTCGATCGGGACGCCGAAGCTCGCTGCCGCGGCACAGGCGAGCCGCTCGTGGCCCAGCGCGGCAAGGTGAAGGCGATCTTCGTCCCATGCACGGGGATCTTCGAACACCGAATTGGTGGTGTTGGTCAGCGGCAGGACTCCGTGGGAATCGACGAGGTGCTGATAGATCGCATTGAGACGCAGTCGACGGGTGTTGATCAGCGGCCCAGCTGGCGAGACTCCGGCGATATTGGGGATGGGGACGACGTAGACCTTGGTGCCAGCAGCCGTCAGTGGCTCGACGATCCCGATGAGGGCGGACTTCAGCGCGCCGAAGTCGACACGGGGTCGCATGATGTCATTCATCCCGGCGGTCAGCGTGACGAAATCGGGCCGCAGCGCGATGGCCGTCCGGATCTGCGTGTCGACGACCTGGGCCGTCTTGTAACCGCGCACGGCCAGATTCGCATAGTGGATGGCCCGGTGCTGTCCGTAGTGCGCAGTCAGCAGGGATGCCAGGCGATCGGTCCAGCCTCGCGGGCTGCCATCGGGCCAGGGCTCGTCACCCACCCCCTCGGAGAGACTGTCGCCGATCGCAATGTAGCGCAGCGGCAGGCTGGGATCGCCGCTCACAGCGTCACCGTCATCAGGACCCGACCGCACGAGGGCCGACAACCGAGTTCGTTCGCTTCGTGACGGCGGGGGAAGAGGTCTTTCATCATAGGCTCCATCGGTCAACTGGCTGAGCAACGATCATCCTAGTCCCGCACCTACCCCTGGTCCATCGAAAATAGACACACTGAAGTTTCAATTATTCAGGTAGCCTTGTTTTTTATGAAGGAGCCAACCTCCGACCGTCGGCGCAACCGGCGAGAAGCGCTCATCCTGATGGCCCTCGTTCTGTGCGTCCACTCCTGCTTCAAGCTCCTCGGCTGGGGCTCACAGGATCTGTCCTGGTGGCAGGTCATTCTGGTCGCCCCCGTGTCTGCGGCGATCTACTGGTTGCTCGCCACTGCATTTCGCAAGTTTGCGGACTGTAAGCCGGATGCGGAGGATGTCTCGCCGAGGCTGCGGAATTAAGCCGTACGGACGCTGAGTCGTGAGCATCCTGGGTCGTGAATCAGAAAGGACCCCCACCCGGACAGTGGAGGTCCTTTTCGTCGAAGTAGCGGGAGGGGGACTCGATCCCCCGACCTCACGATTAACAGATTCCAAGCAGACATGCTTCGACTCCGACGTGAACTCGCTTCGCAACCTAGTGGCACTGGGCAATTACTTGCCGCATCGTGGGTTGTCGCACTCCGTAACCTGGTGATCGAAGGCGCTGACGACCAATGAAAACGAATCACCTCACCATCCGGTCCGAGAAGGCAATCCTCACGCGTGCAGGGTTCGACTATTCAGAGCTCAGTTTCACGATCATCAACCGGTCTGGCTCTCATATGGGTGGCCGCTACACCGGGCATCGTGTCGAACAATTTGACGTTCGGATTGCCGGCCAACCAGACAGCCGCAGGACTGTGCGCGCGATTCTCGGTGAACGCGGCTTAGAAGTAGCACCCATGCCGGACCATGACGATTGGAGCCGCGGCTCCGTTGCGATACCTGCCCATGGATAACTCCGCGTCAGCACCGTGCAATAGCCTGCTGGATACAAACCGCAGCTCAAGTCTAAGGAGAAGTCACCATGGACTTCGGAGTCATCGTTGCGCTAGTAATCGGAGGCTTCATACTGGTCGGCGTCCTCGGCATAACTGTCAGGCTTGCCTTCTTCGCCTGTGCCGCATTAGCAGCAGCATCTTTCCTCCAAATTTTCCTGGTCGAATCATCGGGTCCACTTTGGCTAGCTGCCATCGGCGGAACGATCGGATTCTTCCTCTTCGGAGCACTCCTTGGCAGGCCTCAGTAAAGCCGAACAAGTTAGGGCATGCTAAAAACAATCTCACTTCCCCTATTCGAAAGTGAGATCCCATGTCAGACCTCCAGCTGTCGAAACCACACCAGGCGATCCACGACGCGTTCACGACCGCCCTATCGACCTACCGCTCTCCATACACAGTCGAGCTACGCGGCTACTATCTCCAACGGCTCATGACATGGGCTCAGGACACCACCGAGCACGGTTCTGTCCTCAGACTCACCCTCGAAGATTTCCACACTTGGCTTTCCAAAGACGTTGGCCCAGCAATCTCCACAAAACGATCTGCCCGCTCTACCCTCAGTGTGTTTTACGAATGGGCCGAAACGATCGGCAAGATCAAGAAGAACCCTGCGCGCAAGCTTTCCAGCATGCGCAACAGCGTCGGAATCCCGAACCCGTGCCCGACTGATGACATTCAACGAGCCCTCGACCGAGCAACACGCCCCATCGACGTACTGATGATCCTCTTCGGCGAACTCCAAGGAATGCGAGCCGGTGAGATCTCTCGAGCCCACTCCGACGACGTCATGCTTCCCACCAAGGAACTCCGCATACTCGGCAAGGGCAACAAACAACGCCTCGTCCCCCTCCACCCCCTCATGCAGGAACTGTTGCCACAATTCCCAACCGGATACTTCTTCCCTTCGGACCGGAACCCCTCGGGACACATGTTGCCCCGTTCAATCGGTCGACGTGTTCGGCATCTTCTTGGTTTCCAACCCGGAAGAAATGCACACTCGCTGCGCCACAAGTTCGGCGTCGACGCCCTCGAGCTCAACCCCGACCTTATGGGCTTGCGAGACCTTCTTGGCCACGCGTCCGTTGCTACGACGCAGATCTACACAAAAGCGTCCAGCAGTCGGTTGCGCAAGCTCGTTGACGACATTCCAGAACCGCCCGGGCACCGCGACAGACTCCAAGCGCTTAACCTTGATCCACCGATGCGAGTAGCCGGATCAAGCCGCGCGTGAAATGGAAATGCCCCTTCTGAACTGGGAAAATGATGATGTTCGAAGTCAACATTCCCGTTCAAGAAAGGGGCACC
>NZ_FXZB01000017.1 GCF_900169065.1 Brevibacterium aurantiacum
CAATGGTCGGCTCGAGCACCTTCGAGGATCGGCACTCGGGTTTCGTAACCTGACTCATTACATCGCGAGGTGCCTACTTGAGTCCGGTGGTTTCAGACCGGTTCTACACTCTTATTTACGATGAGCCGAATAACCCGGCGCTGGGGTTGGAATAACAGTCTGATTGCTTCGCAAGATTGACACTGTGTCAAGGTTTTGGCGGTTCGTGTCAGTGGCTGTGTCAGTGCCTCGGCATACCCTTGTCACATGTTCACGCATCCCGCGAACGACCCGGACCACCCCGAATATCGGGGTCCTGGTTCGTGGGCCCGGACACCGGGCATCACCACCGATATCGATCGGTGGTGTCAGACGCTGCGTGACCTCGAACCAGCAGATGATGCGTGGGAGGCTCAGACGCGCATTCGCGCTCTCGAGGAGCTCACGTCTGCCGCGGCAGCTGCTCAAGCGCGTGAGGCTGTGGCTTTTCACCAGTACCGCCAACGCGAAGATGCCGCCAATGATGTGCCCAAGCGAGAGCAGGGAAAATACGCCGGCAATGAGATCGCCTTGGCCAAGAGAGTCTCACCCTCGACAGGACGAAAATTTCTGTCGACCTCGAAGGCTGTGGTCAACGATCTGCCCCGCACATTTGAGGCTCTGGCCAGCGGATCCATCTCCGAAGCCAAAGCTCGCATCATCGCCGATGAGACCGCCTGGCTCACTCCCGAAGAGCGTGAGTTCGTCGACGAGGAACTCAAAGACCGGGCTACGGCAGCCGGCAGTCGCCGGCTGCGTACAGAAGCTCGCGCGCTGGCGGCCAATGTGTCGTCCGACAATGCGCATGAGAGGGCCGAATCAGCGAGGGCGGACCGCCATGTGTCTCTGAAGGCGCTCAACAACGGCATGGCTCAGCTCAGTGCCACGCTGCCTCTGCAGCAGGCTGTCGCCGCCTATGAGAGTTTGGAGGCCACCGCCGCCGAGCGCGGGATGATCGGCCAAGACTTCGACCGTACTCGCAATCAGCTGATGGCAGATATCTTCGTGGAACGTCTTACCGGTCAGGACTCTGCCGACAACGTACCCACCGAGGTCCATGTCGTCATGGAAGCCGAGAGTCTCTTCTCGGACGGTCGGGTTCCTGCGTGGATTCCGAGCTATGGCCCGCTCCCTGCGAAGACGGCACGGAACTTCGTGGCGGCGAATAGAGCCAGAACTTTCATTCGGCGCATGTTCACTTCACCGGACACAGGACAATTGGTCAGCATGGACTCGCGCAAACGCACCTTCCGTGGTCTGTTGCGACGTATGGTCGTCTTCCGTGACGATGTCTGCCGGACTCCGTGGTGCGACGCCCCGATCAAGCACGCCGATCACGTGACTCCGGTCGCCGAGGGCGGAGAAACAGAGTGGTCCAACGCATCCGGACTCTGCGCTGCCTGCAACTACGCCAAGGAACACCCCGGGTGGAAGCACAAGGCAACTGCCGATGATCTCACCGTCTCCACCCCCACCGGCGAAGAATTTGAAACTGCCACTCCCCCATTCGTCACCAAGTTCAGTCACCCACCGCCAGGTCCGAGTTCGTCTTCCACCGAGAATGCGAGAGATGGTGTTGTCGACTTCCCCGCTCCGAGTCCCGTAGAAGAGCTCTTCGACAAGCTGGTCCTCAGGGATACAGGCTGAACCCGCATCGCGGCTGAGAAGCTGCATTATTGGCAACAGCGGGGCTCGATGTTGCGGACGTGAGCACTTCTGCGACTCATACTGCGCAGTCCAGGATCACCCCGACCTCAGATCAGGTCAGGTCAGGTCAGATCGAGTCAGATCGGGTCAGGCCAGATCAGATCGGGGCGGGTGCAATCAGGTCAGGTCAACTTCGATGATCCGACGGCCGCGACGCATCCGCGTCACCTGGTTTGATTCCAATCCGTCGACACCACGCGCGGCCGTCCCGATCTCTGAAGTGGAATCGACCTCTGAGTTGGAGTCGAACTCCGCGATGAAATCGTCGAGCAGGCTGGACTCTTTGCGGGATCCCACCCGCGAGTACTCCCATCCATAGCCCACAGCAAGATTCTTGAAATCTCGACCGTGAGGAACAGTGAAGTATCTTTCGAGGTACGGCGCCACATGCTCCTGCGAATGTTCGAGCCCGGAGAAGATCGCACCACCATCATCGTTGAGTACGACGATGATCACATCCCCACCCTCTTCTGCGCTCGGCGTCAGCAGACCGCCGACGTCGTGGAGCATTGCGATATCGCCGATGACGAGCACCACCTGCTCACCAAGACCAAGGGATAGCCCAGTCGCTGTGGAGATCAGGCCGTCGATACCAGCCAGCCCGCGCGACGCGTGAACGTGCGCGCGAACATCGGTGGCTTCGCTGAGATAGCGAATCGTGTTTGAACTCGCTGCGAAGAGGTTGATATCCCGGTTGGCCAACTCTTCGGTGATCGCCCGTGCGCTCGACTGCGTCGACTCGACCTCACGTGTCCGACGCGACTCGGCGATGATAGCTTCACCGGCCCTTACCCACTCATCTCGCCAACCCGTGTCCATGCTCGGGTGAAGGGGTGTCCCGCCTGAGACGGTGTTGGGGGCGGCCGCAACGTCGGAGACAGTGCTGTCGCCGCCGCTGCCGGCAACCTCGTCGACCGAAGGTGATTCCGACGACCTGGCCGAGAGTGACACGGCGTCGACGTCATCAGGTAGACGCTGGACCAGTACCTCGGAGTCGGCAAGCAGAGCAGCAACGGGCCTGGTCAAAGTCGGTTTTCCGTGCACGATCACGGTTCTGATCGCTGTGCGCAGATCCTCGCGTTCGCTGAGCACCCTCGCGTGCGCCGGGACCACGACACTCGAGTCTCGCAACTCGGAAGTCAGAGGGCTCGAGGGCTCAGCCAGAACGGGGATCGCGTGTTCCTCGGCCAATGACTTCAACGCGGTGGCCGCGTGACCTCCTGCATCTCCAGCGACGATGACCGTTCCCGGGAGAATTCTCACTGAGATATCTTTGGCTGAGTCCGAGTACGAGACAGCATCTGAGCCTGCGAACGCAGACTTCGAGGCTTCATTCGCGCTCTTCGCCGCCAATGACTGCACTGCTGCCTTCCACTCGGCGAGCTCCGTGACTGTCGGCACTAGGGGCACGTCGAACTGCACGTTGAACTGGACAGGGCCGACCTCCCCCGTACCCGACTCGGACTCCGTGTCCGAAGCTGCGCCCGTGACCAAATCTCTGCCCGAGCCCGGATCCGTGACCAGGCCAAGCGAATGTGCGACCGCCTCGGCGAAGAGTTGACCTGCGTCAGCACTTCCTGCGGGCACATCGATGCGGACACGCACATCGCTGAGCACCTGCGATTGGTCGTCGATCGTCTGGTTGGCTCCGGTCCCTCGCAGTCGGGCCGGACGATCCGCTGTGATTGCAATGAGCGGAAGGTGACCGTACGAGGCTTCAAGCACAGCCGGATGCAGGTTCGCCACCGCCGACCCTGAGGTCGTCACCAAGGCCACTGCTCCGTCTCGGCCCCCCGCGGTACCGGCACGCGTCCGTACCCCACCAGCACGACTCTGCTTCGCGCGCAGACCCCGCGCCAGCCCCAGTGCCAAGAACCCAGCATCACGCTCATCGATGCGCACGTGCGTACGGATCACCCCCGCCTCGGCGAGGGGGGCGAGCGCATAGATCAACGGCGCCGACCGGGAACCAGGCGCGATGACAACCTCGGTGACTCCGGACGAAGCCAACCCACGGGCAATCTGCTGCGCCACTGCGCTCGAATTCAACATCACCTGATATTCAACCACTAACCCACCTGCGGTTCACGTTGACTCTCTACGGTTGTCCCATGCGCCGATCGATTCTCTTCGCGGTTGGGGCGCGTGCAATCCGTTCGCTGACTGCTGCCCGCTCCAACAGAGGACGCTTCCCAACCCTCGACCAGAACAGCTCGTTCCTCGGTCCCGAGCCTCGCGGCAAGGAGGCGAGGAAATGGCACATCCGCGACAAACGCAAGCTGTCGAACCGGCTGCGGGAGTTCTTCATCTACTCCCCCGCGCTGGGCCGGACCGTCGGTGTGCGCGTGCTGCTGCCCGGGATCCCGCAGGAGGTCAGCCCGGTCATCCACCTCTATCACGGCGGCGGCGATGACTTCCGATCTTGGACTGACTTCGGTGCAGCCGAGGAACTCACACTCAACTCGCCCTACCTGGTCGTCATGCCCGATGCAGGAGCAGGAACCTACTCCCGGGTGGCTGTCGGAAGCGAGGTCCACGACTGGCCGACCTTCCACACCAAAGAGATCCCGGAGTTCCTGGCCAAGAACTTCTCGGTGGATTTCGCCCCGGATAACCAGCTCCTGGCTGGACTGTCCATGGGTGGCTACGGGGCGATGAAGTACGCCGCCTGGCATCCGGACCGCTACAGCTGGGCCGCGGCCTTCTCCTCACCGCTCGACCCGCTGTCTGCGGTACCGGCCTTCGACATCATCGCCATGCGGGAGGGTGCGAAGTCGATGACCCTGTTCGGTGATCCCGTCGCCGACCGCAACGAATGGATCGCGAACTCCCCCTACGGTCTGGCGGAGAACCTGCAGGGTCTTCACCTCTGGCTCAGTGCCGGCTCCGGCAGCCTCGAGGAGTCAAAGGACCGTGACCTCCTCGAATCCATGGTCAACCAGCAGGGAGAACGCTTCTCCGCGCGATTGAACTCACTCGGCATCCGCCACTCGTGGTTCCCCCGCACCACCGGCCTGCACAACTGGATCAGCTGGGAACGAGAGTTGGGAGCCTGGCTGAAGACCCTGCGCCGCCAACGCGACTATGCCAGCTCCGACCACCGCAGCGTCGAACGCCGAGGTGGCGATCTCGAACGCCGAGGTGGCAGTCTCGAACCCAGCGGCAGCATCGTCGAGGATCACGATGCGCCTCGTCCCGAGTCCACCACGGTCAACAACTCCGACCGCCGCCGAGGTGGTCCCCGGGTGGCCGATGGTGGTGAGTTCTCGTATCTGACAGGTCATGCGCTCTTCGACATCCACGGGTGGCGAGTCGAGATCTCACGGCGTCGGGCCCAGATCGTGTGCTTCGGCTCGGTCAGCGCAGCCGGCTTCTCCCTGACCGGCACCGGAAGCTTCCGAGTCCGCACGCCGGGCCTGTATGAACCGGGCCGCCGCTACGACATCTCCGTCGTCGGACCCACCGGAACGAACGACTATCCGCAGCGAGCTGACAAGAAGGGGCGTCTGACCTTCACCGGTCGTCTGGCCGCGGCCATGCACGACCCGATCATCCCCGGCAAGCGCACTCAGCACTTCACGACTGTGGGCCAGGCCGAGGTCACGACAGTGCGCATCGCCTCGGCGAAGAACGACGAGCCGGCAGTCAAAACAACAGATGTGTCGGATTCGGCACATGTCGATGCCAAATCCACCGCAACTTCTGTTTATGGTTATAACGGTCACAACATCGTGACCGCCCTTCGTCCTTCTGAATGAACGTTGACTCCGAGAGGTCACCAATGAAACGCGTACTCCCCGCCATCGCTCTCATCGCCGGATTGGCCCTGACAGGCTGTTCGGGATCCGGGCCCGCAAAAGAAGAGGCTGCAGGAGAGCAGAAGTCCGCAGCCGCCGAGACACCCGAAGCAAAGCAGCTCGACGAGGCTCAGCTCATGAAGATCATCGAATCCACCAATGCCGGCGGCCAGTCCTTCAAGTCGGTCGACATCGGAGATGCCTCAGGCAGCGAAGCCATCAAGGCTCTCGAAAGTGCCGAATACGAGCCTGCCGAATGCAAGGATCTGGCAATGTCTGCGCTCAACGCCAGCGAGTCGAGCAACGGCACCACCCTGGCAGGAGCTTCCGCAGACAACACGTTGAGCGTTGCCCTGATGAGCTTGGCCGATGAGGATGCCGCAGGTTCTCAGCTCAAGAACTCGACCAAGATCGCCGAGAAGTGCAGTGATGTGACCATCAAGTCCCAGGGCATCGAGATGAACATGTCCTACGAGACCTTCGACGCCACCGTTGACGGTGCCGACGAGACCGTGGGCGTGCGTGCCAACATCGAAGCTGGTGGGCAGACCGTCCTCAACACCGACACCGTCACCAGCCGCGTGGGCAACAACATCGTCACCGCCGCCAACATCGCCGACACCGGCGATGAGAATATCGTTCCTGACACCGCGGCGGCCTTCGTCGACGCGGTCAAGAACGCCGGCTGAGCAGAGCAGTCCAGCACTCCTGCAGCCGCTTCTCCCACCAGTCGAATCGTCCCGGATCCACCGCCAGCGTCTCCAGTCGCTGTGGGTCCGGGACGATTCGCGTAACAGGTATCTGCCCGTCGACGGGCCTCAGGCTCTGAGCGGGCTCCACAACATCCTCGGCGAAGAGCCGACCCGTGCCCAGACCGCACGCAGGGTGTTCGCCGAGCAGCTCCCGGCTTCGTTGGGTGCGCGGCAGCGTGGCCGCCAGCTGGGCTCCGGCGGCTAGCCCGACGGAGGATTCCAACGCCGATGACACAACGGCCGGCAGTCCGCAGGCTTCCAGGACTGAGCGTGCGGCAGCGATCCCACCCAGCGGTTGGACCTTGACGATGACAACCTCGGCGGCGCCCAGTTCGGCCACTCTCACCGGATCTTCGGCCTTTCGGATCGACTCGTCTGCGGCCAAGACCACGGGCAGCTCCCGGGCCGAGAGCTGCTCACGCAGTCGCGCCATGTCCTCAACTGCTGCGACCGGCTGCTCGAAGTACTGCAGGTCGAATTCCGCGAATTCCGTGCAGGCCGCAAGCGCTTCGGGCAGCGCATAGCCGGCGTTCGCATCGAGGCGCAGAGTCGTCTCGGGAAACAGCCGACGGAATTCGCGCAACCGGTCCCAGTCCTCCGGCAGCGAGTCGATCCCGTGTTCGGCCACCTTCGCCTTGACTGTGCCGACCGGCCCGTAGCGAGCAAGAATCGGCCCTACCTCCGAGGTCGCACACGCCGGCAGGGTCGCATTGACGGCAACACTCTGGCCGACTGTTTCAGCCGCAGATCCGACGGCGCTGGGCTCAACCTCAGCAGTCGGCAGCAGACCCGCGAACTCGAGGGCTGCCTGCAGCCAGCGGGAGGATTCGACTGAACCGTATTCGGTGAATGGGGAGAACTCCGCCCACCCATCAGGGCCTTCGAAGAGCATGACCTCGCGTTCGGTGATCGACCGAAATCGAGTGACCATGGGGAGTTTGAGAACGTGGAATTTCGGCACGAGCTCGGCGATCGACTCCGGAAACTGCTGCACATCAGCCATGAGGCAACCCTATCGGCCAGTCGACAGGCGATAGGGTTGGGGTCATGACGGTTTCTGAAATCTTTGACCCCTCCCAGTGGCGTGAAGTCTCCGGATTCGACTTCACCGACATCACCTACCACCGCGCGGTCAAACCCGACGGCACCGACCTGGGCTGCGTGCGCATCGCCTTCGACCGTCCCGATATTCGCAACGCCTTCCGCCCTCACACCGTCGACGAGCTCTACCGTGCCCTCGACCATGCCCGCCAGACCTCGGACGTCGGCG
Organism: Brevibacterium aurantiacum; assembly: GCF_900169065.1. Classification (GTDB taxonomy): domain Bacteria; phylum Actinomycetota; class Actinomycetes; order Actinomycetales; family Brevibacteriaceae; genus Brevibacterium; species Brevibacterium aurantiacum. The sequence goes on from NZ_FXZB01000017.1 coordinate 7,545, forward strand.
CAGTCCTGCTCACCGGCAACGGTCCCAGCTCACGCGACGGCGGCTGGGCCTTCTGCTCCGGCGGCGATCAGCGCATCCGCGGACGTTCCGGCTACCAGTACGCCTCCGGTGAGACCCGCGAATCCGTGGATCCGGCCCGCGCCGGACGCCTCCACATCCTCGAGGTCCAACGACTCATCCGCACCATGCCCAAGATCGTCATCGCCGTCGTTCCCGGCTGGGCAGCAGGCGGCGGCCACAGCCTCCACGTCGTCTGCGACATGACCATCGCCTCTCGCCAGCATGCGAAGTTCAAGCAGACCGATGCCGATGTCGGCTCCTACGACGCCGGCTACGGGTCCGCCTACCTGGCGAAGATGGTCGGCCAGAAGAAGGCCCGCGAGATCTTCTTCCTCGGCCGCACCTACTCGGCCCAGGACATGGCAGACATGGGCGCCGTCAACGAGGTCGTCGACCACGAAGAGCTTGAGACCGCGGCGCTGACCATGGCCAAGGAGATCCTCGGCAAGTCTCCCAACGCCCAGCGGATGCTGAAGTTCGCCTTCAACCTCCTCGACGACGGTCTCATGGGCCAGCAGGTCTTCGCAGGTGAGGCCACCCGCCTGGGATACATGACCGACGAGGCGGTCGAAGGCCGCGACTCCTTCCTGGAGAAACGCGACCCCGACTGGTCTCCCTACCCCTGGTACTACTGAGCACCTCCACTCCATGAATGTTCAGTCCGCATGAACGCACAGTCCGCATGACCGCTCAGACCGTTGAGGATCTGCCGGCAGCCATCGATCGAGCCTTGGCCGGCCGGTCGATCCTTGTCCTGCCCCGCAATCGTGACGATTCCATCACCGAGGTGGCCCCCAGCCAGTGGAGAGGTGCTGGCCGGGCTCCGGCGCTGATCCTCTTCACCTCGGGTTCGACGGGCACGGCCAAGGCCGTCGCCTTGTCCGCAGACGCCCTGACCACCTCGGCGCGGGCAACCGAACGATTCCTCGCCGGCCCCGGAGATTGGCACCTCACCCTGCCGACCAACCACATCGCAGGGTTCCAGGTGGAGCTGCGGGCCCGGCTCGCGGGACGGGAGCCGGTGAGGACCACCTCGGCGTCCTTCACGGCCGAATCCTTCGCCGAGGAGGTCGAGAGTCTGTTCGCACGCGGCGGCAGCCGGCCGAGCTACACCTCACTGGTGCCCACCCAGCTGCACCGGGTCCTGGCCGATGACCGGGCCACGCTTGCGGCGGCGAAGTTCGACACGATCCTCCTCGGCGGGTCCGCGATCTCACCGGCCCTACTCGAGCGCGCTGATGAACACGGGCTGAGCATCGTACGCACCTACGGCATGAGCGAAACCGCAGGCGGCTGCGTCTACGACGGCGTTCCCTTCGACGGTGTCGAGATCACGATCACCGATACTTCGACGATCGACCTGCGCGGTCCCGTCGTCGCCGATTCCTACGTCGAATTCAACGCCGACGGTCAGATCAGTCCTGTGGACAATCCCGGACTGACCACCGACGATGACGGTTCACGCACGATGCGCACCAGCGACCTGGGTCGGCTCGACGATGGGGTGCTCTCGGTGCTCGGTCGTTCCGATGACATCATCGTCTCCGGCGGCACGAACGTCTCTCCTCACGAGCTCGAGACCGGGCTGCTGCCCACCTGGCAGCACCATGGAATCGCCGAGGTGCTCGTGACCTGGGTGCCCGATGATGAGTGGGGAAAGCTGCTCGTCGCACTCGTTCGCCTCGAGGACCAGGTGTCGCCCGCCATGAGAGCAGCGTTGGGATCATCGCGTGAGTTGGCGCGGCATCTGGGCGGACTCGATCATGGGATGGGTGGGCAGCCGCTTCCGCGGTTGGCCTTTCCCGTCACCGAGATCCCCAACCGTTCGATCGGCAAACCCGACCGGATGGCTGCGTCCCGGCTAGCGGCCGAATTGGTTGCAGCCGAGAGACGAAGATCCCGAATACCTTAATAAGTGAACACTCGGTAATATGAGACGATCCTAATTTTTGTGAGGAAGGTATCCCGCCCAATGGCAACTGCTGCGCAGTGGATCTCCGGAGCCCGATTACGAACATTGCCGCTGGCAGTTGCCCCTGTCCTGATCGGGACCGGCGCCGCCATCGGCTCCGTCGGCGGCTTCACTTCCTTCATCATCGGGGACTACACGCGCAACGGCCACGACTTTTCGCTGCCGCAGATCTTCTTGCGTGCGGTGCTGGCCCTCCTCGTCTCGCTCTGCCTGCAGATCGGGTCGAACTTCGCCAATGACTATTCCGACGGGGTTCGCGGCACAGATGACGTCCGCGTCGGTCCCGTGCGTCTCACCGCGACGGGTCTGGCCGAGCCGAGCGCAGTCAAACGTGCGGCCTTCCTGTTCTTCGGCATCGCCGGAGTTGCGGGAGTCGTCCTCGTCGTCATCGCTCAGGCGTGGTGGTTCCTCATCGTCGGCGCCGCCGCCGTGGCGGCAGCCTGGTTCTACACAGGCGGCAAGAAGCCCTACGGCTACATGGGTCTGGGCGAAGTCTTCGTCTTCGTCTTCTTCGGCCTCGTCGCCACCCTGGGCACGATGTGGATGCAGGTCGGCGGACTCAGCCTCAGCGGCTGGGCCGGTGCTGTGGCCATCGGCTCGCTCGCCTCGGCGGTGCTCATGGTCAACAACCTGCGCGACATCCCGACCGACATCGAGGCGGACAAGATCACTCTGGCCGTCCGCCTCGGCGAGCATCGGGCACGCATCGCCTATGCCAGCCTTGTCCTCGTGCCCTTCGCACTGCTGGTCTTGGCGATCCTCGATGGGCATCCGGCGGTGGCGCTGGCCATCCTCGCACTGGTACCTGCCCTCAATCCGCTGAAGACGGTGCTGCGGGGAACCACCGGTCCCGGGCTCATTCCCCCGATCAAATCAACCGGCCTCACCGCACTTGCCTTCGCCGCGCTGATGGGACTCGGCCTGGCTCTGTAGCGGTGAGCTGGGCCCTGTAGCCAGGATCAGTTTTCGTCGTCGACGATGCGGTCTTCCGCTTCTTCGTCGACGTTCTTGCGCTTGGGGGGTGTGGCGCGCTTGGCCACGCGGGTCTCAATGTCCTCCGCCACCTTGGCTCGCATGCCGCCCAAGAAGATGTAGCTGAGGATGGCTCCGATGATGATCGCGGCCATGGCCATCACGAGGTTGAGTCCGAGGAATGGCTCCAGAATCAGCCCTACGGCGACGATGATGCCCAGGCGAGCCAATGTGTAGATCCAGAAGTTGCGCATTGCACCTATTTTAGTCCGTCCACATCAGTGATTCATCACTGCCCATGTGGGCGGTTGTTCAGGTTAGTGGACTATCCTGGGTGCATGGCTCGAATACTCATTGCCGCGATTGTCCTTGCGGCAGCGGTTACGTTGTACGGACTCTTCGATTGCCTTCTGCGCGATCGTGGTCTGATCCGAGTCCTGCCCAAACCCGTCTGGGCGATCATCATTCTTCTCATCCCCGTCATCGGCTTCGTGCTCTGGTACGCGTTCGGCCGCGGGTCTGAGGACAAGCCCACTGCAGCACCGCGCCGTCAGGGGCCCAGCGCCCCTGATGATGACGAGGATTACCTGCGCAAGGTTGATCGCGACGTCAAGCTCGGCAAGCACGCTCCCGAGGCGCAGAAGCCCGAGGACAAGACTCCCGACGCTGATGACTCCGGAGACAGCTCCTCCCCCGACTCCGATCCTCGTTCCGCCGATACCGATGACCACGGTTCCGGCGGATCCACCGGTGACGGACGCGGCCACTCGAACTGAAGCAGTCGGAAGTCATCTGTCCCTAGTGCTTCATTAGTTGCGCTGGGGCATCCGGATAGACCTTGTAGGCAGCTTTCTACTTCTGGATAGAAGAGCTTCTACGCAGACTTTCGTCCGGTAGTCCGGTAGTCCGGTACTCGTGGTCGGTTGTGCACGGGCCCTCGTGGGCAGTCGAGCTCGGCTTCGTAGATAGTCATCGAGGTTGGTAGCGCTACGTCTGTGGGCAGTACAGAGCCCGTGTCGTAGTTCAGCCACGCGGCGCTGTGCAGCCCGCTCCAGCACTGTCACCCGGTTCTACCCAGTGGCGCGGTTCAGGCCAATCTAGACCCACCGAACATCAATACAGCCACCGCGGCATGCGCGGCATGATCGTACGGGCCACCCCGGCACCACCGCGCGGTGCACGCCTACCGCAGTTCAGCCTCGGCGATGGATCAGCTGAGGCCCGAGTACGAGTGCAGGCCGTTGAAGTACATGTTGACGACGGTGAAGTTGAAGATCACCGTGGCGATGCCGATGAGGTTGAGCACGGCGACCTTCGTCGGTCCCCAACCGCGTGTGGCGCGGGCGTGCAGGTATGCGGCGTAGATGACCCAGACGACGAACGTCCAGATCTCCTTCGAGTCCCAACCCCAGTAACGGCTCCAGGCCACCTCTGCCCAGATGGCGCCGGCGATGAGGGTGAACGTCCAGGTGATGAATCCGACCGCGGCGATCGTGTAGGAGAACCGCTCCAGGTCGATGCTCGCGGGCATCCGGCGCATGAACCGCAGCCACTTCGGGTTCTTGGTCTCCTGAGCGTTCTTGAGGATCTGGAACACGGCGAGGATCGCGGAGATGTAGAGCAGCGAGGTCGACAGGATGGCGATCGGCACGTGGATGGCGATCCAGTAGGAGTCGAGCGCCGGGATGAGCTTCGCAGCTGGTGTGTAGAAGACCGTGATGGCCAGGCCCAAGCACAGGAGCACTCCCCCGGCCACGATGGTGCCCAGGTAGCGGATGTCCTTCTTGATATTGACGATCAGGAAGACGATGACGGTGATCACGGTCGCAGTGAGGACGTATTCCATCATGTTGCCCCACGGCACACGCATCACTGACAGCGCGCGAGTGAGCACAGCGGCCACGTGCAGGAGGGCAGCGAGAACGAGAAGTGCGGTGCCGATCCTCGCCCCGCGGCGAGGCTTGTCCTTGCCCGAACTGGTCGTGGCCTCGGCCGAAACGTCAGTCTGCGGCGGATCGAGGAGGGCCGTGGTGGTCTTCCGGTTCGTCCGTCGCACGTTCGAGGGCTTGGCGGCGCTGCTGGCGCTGGCTTCCGTCTGCTTGAGCTCGCGCCCACCGAAGAGGTCGAAGGCGTAGAAGATCATGGCGACGGCGTAGACGATCATCGCCGAGATGATGAGCTGGTTCGACCACATTGCGAGGTCAGTGTTGACGTCCATACATCCTCCGCACCAGCGGTGCTCTTCCATTGCGTCGTGGCTGTTGCTGCGTTCTCGCAGCGTTGACTAGCTGCGTTGTCTCAGTGCCGTGTTGCTGCGTGTAACTGTGTTCGAGCCGCCTGTTTCAGTTTCGGCCCGCGACAATTCTACTCCGCGTAGTACCTAAAGCTAATCATTTCTCTCCGCCTGCACTTCAACCCTGTCTACTCCGAGCGCCGGGGCCAGAGTCCGGCCCTTCGTCCGAATCGCCTTCGGGATCGTAGGGATCGTCGTCGGGTTCGTCAGCAAGGTCCTTCGCCAGGTCCTTCGCCGCCCGCTCGACCATTTGATCCTCACCGCGAGCCAGAGCCGCGACCTCGGCCTGGCCGTCCTTGATGCGCACCCACATGCGGCGGCGTGGGATGAACAGCGACAGGCCCAGTCCCAGCAGCACGGCGATTGCGCTGACGAGCATCAGACCCTGTGTCGGGTCTTGGGAGATGTCGACGGCGATGTAGCGTTTGACTCCGTCAAAGGTCACGGAGCCGCCGTCCGGCAGCTTCTGGGTCTCGCCCTCTGCCAGTTGGATGAGCAGAGGATTGCCCGAGGCGTCGGTCATCTCAGTCATGTTCTCGGCATCGATCGTGTACACCGACTGCGGAGTTCCGTCATCGAGTCCGAGGTCGCCGGTGTAGCCGCTCATCACCAGGTAGGGGTTGCGCAGTTCGGCGAAGCTCGAGACCAGTTCGCCGTTCTCATTCTGGGTCGCCGTCGGCAGGAACACACCGACGAATCCCATCTGGGTTCCTGCGGAATCGGGAACCTTGACGACGCCCTCCGAGGTGTAGCCCGGGTCTCCACCGTCGGGGATGAAGACCTGCGGGCCGGACTGCACGACCTGTCCCTTGGCATCCTTGACCGTGACCTCCGGAGCGTAGCCGTTGCCGGTCAGGTAGACCCCGGTCCCGCCGACGCGTACAGGTTCGTTGACCCGCAGTGTGTGCTTCTCGCTCTTCCCGTCAGCGGTGGCCGTGACCTCCGCATCGAAGGTCCGGGGCTGGCCGAACTGGCTGCCTGGGGCCTGATCGTCGAAGGTGGATTCGAAGCTGTCGAGTTTGAGCCGGAAGTCCGGCAGGTTGTCCGCATCGTAGTAGGAGCCAGGTTCGAACGAGTCGTAGGCGACCAAGGAGTTCGTGAAGGTGTCGCCCTCGACGAGGATCCGCTGCCCCTGATAGCCGAACAGCGAACCGATCGCCATCGTCAGAGTCGCGACGAGGAGTGCGATGTGGAAGACCAGGTTGCCTGTCTCGCGCAGGTAGCCGCGTTCGGCGGCCACATGGTCATCGTGGCGGACTGTGCGGTAGCCGAGCTTCTTCAGGCGCGCCTGGGCGGTGTCGAGGAAGTCCTGATCCGCGCTCTCGCGAGATTCCGCGGATCCCGTCGCCGAGGTGAAGGTTTCGTATCCGGGCATCCGACCCAACCGCCTCGGCGATTTGGGTGGGGCCGAACGCATGGCCTTCCAGTGCTGGGCCGAACGTGGGATCACGCAGCCGATGAGCGAGATCATCAGGAGGAGGTAGATCGCGGAGAACCAGATCGAGGAGTACACGTCGAACATCTGGATCGTGTCGAGGAACTGGCCCCAGGCGCCGTTGGACTCGAGGAACGTATTCACCCGGCCCGGATCCTGGATCCGCTGCGGCAGCAGGGAGCCCGGGATCGCGGCCAGAGCCAGGACGAGGAGGAGGATCAGTGCCACTCGCATCGTCGTCAGCTGACGCCACGCCCACCGGCACATGCCGATGAATCCCAGCTGCGGCTGGGTCACAGCGTTCTTGTCGGCGGTCTTCTTCGCCACTAGATCACCACTTCGAAATCAAGGATCAGACCCTGCAGAGAGGTCATCCACGCGTTCCACAGCCCTGTGGCCATGAGTACACCCAACACGATGAGCATGATGCCGCCGGCACGGACGATCGCCGTCTGGTGTCTGCGCACCCAGGTGAGACGTCCGGCGCCCTTGTGGATCGCCACGGCCAGAATGATGAACGGAATGCCCAGTCCCAGGCAGTAGACGAATGCGAGCATTGCCCCGCGCCAGATCGTTCCATCGCCGCCGAAGCCCACGGACATCGACATGACCGCGGCCAGCGTCGGTCCCACGCACGGTGCCCAGCCGAGAGCGAAGGTCGCACCGAGGACCGGTGCACCCCACAGTCCGGCCCTGGGTCGAGCGCGAATCCGGTGCTCTTTCTGGAGGAGACCGAAACCGCCCATGAAGATGAAGCCGGCGATGATGACGACGACGCCGAGGATCCTGATGAGCACGCCCTGCCACTGTGAGAACAGTGCGCCGAGGGCCGAGAACCCGGTTCCCAGCAGAACGAAGACGATCGTGAACCCGAGGACGAACAGGGCGATCCCGACGACGACCCGCCAGGTTTCCTTGTCCTTGAGGGACGAGCCGCTCAGGCCGGTGACGTAGCCGACGTATCCGGGGACCAGCGGCAGCACGCAGGGTGAGACGAAGGAGACGAGTCCCGCCAGTGCGGCCGCGCCGGCCGCCAGCAGCAGAGGCCCGTTGAGAACCGTCTGGGCGAAGTCCGCCCCGATTCCACTCACTCCGCCTGCACGTCCTCGATGAGTCCCTTAAGCGTCGACTCGTCGACCTCGCCGACGACGCGGGCCGCGGCACGGCCCTGCGCATCGAGGACGACGGTGGAGGGTGTGGCCTGCGGCGGGAGGACACCCGAGAGCAGCGCCACCATGTCACCGTTGGTGTCGAGCATGTTCGCGTAGGGCACCTGGTAGTTCGAGATGAAGGCGTTGGCCGCTGCCTCCTGGTCACGGACGTTGACACCGAGGAACTGAACCTCGTCCCCGAAGTCCTCGGCCAGGGTCTTCAGCGCCGGCGCTTCCTTCCGGCACGGCGGGCAGGCCGCGTACCAAAGATTGATGACGACCGGGGTGGGCCGGAGGTCAGCCAGCGACATCGACTTGCCGTCGAGTGTTTCGAAGCTCAGCTCCAGAGGTTCCCCGCGCTTGTCCTTGGCCACCTGTGACACAACGCCGGATCCGGAGACGTACCCCTGATCGGATCCGGCCTGATCAGCCAGTTCGTCGTTTTCGCTGCAGGCGCTGAGCACCATGGCGGTGCCGGCGACCAGGCCGGTCAGGAGGGTGCGGCGGTTCAGTGGATTGCGGGCATTCATGCTCCCGACACCGCTTGCTTGGGCTGCAGATCTGCACAGATGCTCTCGTAACTCACGGAAACAAGTGTGGACGATTCGAATGTGAAACTGGTGATAGAAGCCAAGTCACATTCCCGTTTCCGGGGGTCGTGGACCAGGGAGCGCTGCTCCCCTGCCAGACGTGTCATCCAGATCGGAAGCTGATGGGAGACGATGACGCCTTCGGCCTCGGGACCATGTTTGGCCAGCTTGGCACGCAGGCTGGCCATGGCTGCCTGCATGCGCAGCACGATCTGCTTGTAGGGCTCACCCCAGGACGGTGTCAGCGGGTTGTACAGACGCACCAGATTGCGCGGCTCAGCCATTCGTCTGGCGTTGACCTTCTGCCCTTCGAAGGAGTTCGCGGCCTCGATCACACGGTCATCGGTGAAGACGGGCAGCTGCAGCCGCTGGTGCAGCGGGTCGATTGTCTGCTGTGCCCGCAGCAGCGGGGATGCCACCAGCTCGACCGGAGTGACCGCCGCTGCGGCGAAGTGCTCGCCGACGCGTCGGGCCATCTCATGGCCGCGTTCGGTCAGTCCGAAGTTCGGCAGCCGACCGTAGAGGATGCCGTCAGGGTTGTCGACCTCCCCGTGCCTGACCAGATGGATCGTCGTCATCAGTTCCCCTGCGTGTTCGGTACGCTCGCCGCGGCCTTGGCTGCGGCGGGCAGGGCCGTGATGATCCGGTCCAGGATCTCATCGGTGTGGGCGTAGGACAGGAACCAGGCTTCGAAGGCGCTGGGCGGCATGTGGATGCCCTGATCGAGCATGGCGTTGAAGAACGCGGAGTAGCGGTCGACGTTCTGGGTCCTGGCGTCGTCGTAGTTGATGACCTCACGGTCGGTGAAGAAGACGGAGAACATCGAGTTCGCCGATTGGATGGTGTGTTCCACACCTTCGGTCTCCAGCGCCGAGGCGACCGCTGGCCTGAGGATGTCCGCGGCGCGGGCGATGTGTGAGTACACATCGAGTTCGGTTGTCAGCTTCAACGTGGTCAGACCGGCGGCCGTGGCCACAGGGTTTCCGGACAGGGTTCCCGCCTGGTAGACGGGGCCAGTCGGTGCCAGATGCTCCATCACGTCGGCGCGTCCGCCGAAGGCCGCGGCGGGGAAGCCGCCGCCCATGACCTTGCCGAAGGTGAACAGGTCGGCCAGTCCCTCCGGGTAGCCGAGCTGTGCGGATTCGTAGCCGTACCAACCGGCGTCCGAGACACGGAATCCGGTCATCACCTCGTCGCTGATCATCAGCGCGCCGTGGGCCTTGGTCAGGCGGCGGATGGTGTTGGTGAATCCCTCGCGCGGGGGCACTACGCCCATGTTTCCGGGGCTGGCCTCTGTGATGACGCAGGCGATCTCGTCACCATGTTCGGCGAAGACGGCCTCCAGACCGGCTGCATCGTTGTAGTCGACGATGATCGTGTCCGAGGCCTGTGCACCGGTGACGCCAGGGGTGTCGGGCAGGGAGAAGGTCGCCAGGCCGGAACCGGCCTGGGCCAGGAGCGCATCGACGTGTCCGTGGTAGCAGCCGGCGAACTTCACGATCTTCGCCCGGCCGGTGTAGCCGCGAGCCAAGCGAATGGCGCTCATGGTCGCCTCGGTGCCCGAAGACACCAGGCGCACCTGCTCGACGGGATCGACTCGGGCCACGATCTCCTCGGCGAGTTCGACCTCACCGGTCGACGGGGTGCCGAAGGAGAAGCCCTTGACGGCGGCTTCCTGCACGGCCGCGAGCACCTCGGGGCGGGAGTGGCCCATGATCATGGGCCCCCACGAACCGATGAGGTCGATGTAGTCATTGCCGTCGGCGTCGCGCAGCCAGGCTCCGGTCGCCGAGGTGATGAAGCGCGGGGTGCCTCCGACGGCTTTGAAGGCCCGCACCGGTGAGTTCACTCCACCGGGGATGACGTGTTCGGCGCGCTCGAACAGCGCGGCCGACTTCGCAGTCTCGTGTTTCATGGGTTCTCCTGAAGAAGTCGCCGGATCGGTGGTCGGTTCAGATGATAGTTGAGTGGCTGCGCTCAGGTGGCAGGAGTCGTGGGTTCGGCGTCTGACGGCGGTGTGTCGACCGGGCCCTCGCCGATCGCACGCATATGGGCGGTGACCTTGCCGAAGATGTGGCCGAGGGTCTCCATCTCCTCCGGTTCGAGGAGGTCGACGAGATGGTCGCGGACGCCTCCCACATGGGTGGGGGCCATCGACACGAGGAGCTGCCAGCCGGCCTCGGTCATCTGGCAGTTGACTCCGCGCCCGTCTTCGGGGATCGAGAAGCGTTCGAGGAGGCCCTTCTTCTCCATCCGCGCCACACTGTGCGTCAGACGCGAGCGCGACATCGTCGTATCCATGGCGAGCAGAGCCATGCGCATCGTCCGATCCTCATGTTCGCTCAGGCGGACCAGGATCTCGTACTCGGGCATACCGATGCTGTGGTTCTCCCGCAGCTCCTTGTCCAGCTGCGTGGTCAGCAGCTGCGAACCGGTGAGATAGCTCCTCCAAGCCCGTTGATCGGGGCCGCTGAGCCAGCGTGGCTCGCTCATCATCGTGCTCCACCCGACTGTTCCGAGTTCAGACGCTGAGCGACTTCCGTGGCCCAATAGGTGAGGACGGCATCGGCGCCGGCGCGTTTGAAGGCGATGAGGGACTCCTCGATCGCGCGTTCGCGGTCGATGGCTCCGGCTGCGGCCGCGAATTCGATCATCGCGTACTCCCCCGACACCTGGTAGGCCCACACCGGCACCGGCGACTCACAGGCCACCTCGGCGAGGACGTCGAGGTAGGGCAGGCCGGGCTTGACCATGACGACGTCGGCACCTTCGGCCAGGTCGAGGTCGAGTTCGCGCATGGCCTCGCGTCCGTTGGCGGGGTCCTGCTGGTAGGTCTTGCGATCGCCCTGCAGCTCCGAGTCCACGGCTTCGCGGAAGGGGCCGAAGAACGCCGAGGCGTATTTCGCCGAGTAGGCCATGATGACGACGTCGGTGAAGCCTTCGAGGTCCAGCGCCTCGCGGCAGGCGGCGACCTGACCGTCCATCATGCCCGAGAGTCCCAGCACGTGGGCTCCGGCCCGAGCCTGTGCCACGGCCATGGATGCGTAGCGGCTCAGGGTTGCGTCATTGTCGACGCCGCCGGAGGCGTCGAGGACTCCGCAGTGTCCGTGGGAGGTGAATTCGTCGAGGCACAGATCGGCCATGATGACCGTTTCATCGCCGAGGTTGTCCCGCAGCAGCGTCAACGCGCGGTTGAGGATGCCCTCGGGATCATCGGCCTGGGAGCCCTCGTTGTCCTTGTGTTCTGGGATCCCGAACAGCATCAGTCCGCCGACTCCGGCATCGACGGCTTCGTTGGCCGCTTCCAGCAGGGAGTCCAGGGTGTGCTGGACGACTCCGGGCATGCTCGTCAGCGGCGCCGGTTCGCTCAGTGTCTCCTTGACGAACATGGGCAGGATGAGATCGGCCGGGTGCAGGCGCGTCTCGGTGACGAGCCGGCGCAGGGCCGGTGTCGTCCGCAGGCGGCGGGGCCGAACGGTTCCGGGGACCATTGTCATGTCAGGCCTTCTTTCTGCGGCGCTTCTGGCTGGGGCGCGTCGGGGTGGTTCCCGCCGCCAGGTCGTCTTCACGTGCGGACATCGCGAATTCGACCAATCCGTCGATGAGGGAGGTGAGGTTGGCTTCTTCTGCGAGGACGTCGACGCGCAGGCCGTGCTCTGCCGCGGTGTTGGCCGTGGCCGGTCCGATGCAGCAGATCACCGAGGTGGATGCCGGTTTCCCGGCGATCCCGACGAGGTTGCGCACCGTCGACGATGATGTGAAGAGGAAGGCGTCGAAGTCGCCTGCCTTGATGGCTTCGCGAATGGGCGCCGGTGGCGGCGAGGCGCGCACGGTCCGGTAGGCCGTGACGTCGTCAGGGTCCCAGCCCTTCTCAAGGAGGCCGGCCACGAGGACCTCGGTGGCAATATCCGCACGCGGCAGCAGCACCGTGTTCATGGGGTCGATGTCATCGACGTAGTCGGGCCAGGCTGCGGCCAGACCGCGGGCCGAATGCTCGCCGTCGGGCACGAGGTCGGGGGTGATGCCCCAGTCGATGAGGGAGGCGGCGGTGCGTCCGCCGACGGCGGCGACCTTGACGCCCGAGAGCGAACGGGAGTCGAGGCCGAAGTCTTCGAACCACATGCGCACGGCACGGACAGCGTTGACCGAGGTGAAGCCCACCCATTCATAGGAGCCGTCGACGAGACCCCGGATGGCCTTCTCCATCTGAGTCGGCGTGCGCGGGGGCTGAACGGCGATCGTGGGGACAACGGTGCCGACGGCACCCAACTCTCCGAGCGCCTCGGCGGTGGAGGTTCCCTGTTCCTTCGTGCGGGGAATGAGGACCTGCCAGCCGAAGAGCGGTTTGGTCTCGAACCAGCTGAGTTCGCTTCGCGATTCCACGCCCTGTCCCATGATCACCACCATACGATCTCCACCGCTCTGAGCCATCGTCAGGGCCTGGCCCAGAGTGGTCTCCACGCTCGTCTGATCGGTTGTGGAGATGCCCCAGCCCAGGAGCACCTTCGTGTCGACGTCCCAGCCGTCGTCGAGCAGAGCGCGAATCGCCTGCTCGTGGTCTGCGGCGGTGCCGGTGAACACGTGTGTGGTGTTGCGGTGGCGGGAGACGTCGACATGAGTCTGGGGTCCGGCCTCGATGAAGCGGACCGAGCGGACGCGGTTCGTCGTCAGGGCGGTGCCGGTGTAGGCGGAGGTGGCCGCGGACAGTCCGACTCCGGGCACGATCTCGACATCGACGTCGGCCTTGCGGCACACGGCGGCCTCGGCCGTCGTCGTCGTGAAGAGGATGCCGTCGTCGGAGCTCAGTCGCACCACGGTCTTATCGGGTCGAGCCAGCTCCGCGAGCTTACGGCCCCGGGTGGACGCGGTTGCGCCCAGCTGAGCGGCTTCGATGATCTCCGTGGCCTGCGATACGTAGGCGGTGACGATCTCCGAGTGCACATGGGTGTCGTAGACGACGATCTCAGCGTTGGCGAGGATGTCGGCGCCGCGGATCGTCATCAGACCCGATTCACCTGGGCCGCTGCCGATGAAGACGACGCGGGGTGAGACGGGCAGAAGGCGGCGGGGCTGGACCTGACCGGTTGTCATACCTGCTCCTGGACTTTTACAGGGGTGAGGTGATCCGCGGACTGGGCGGGATCGATGCCGAGCTGACCCAGCAGGTCCTCGGCGGCTGCGGTGCCGAGTTCATCGGCGAGCCGAGCGAGTTCCTTACCTGTGATGGACAGCTGGTTCGCGCTGCCGGAGTCCAGATCCACATCCGGAGTCGTGGGCAGCGGGGCGACCTGTCGGGTACGGGCGAGCTTGCCGTCGTCATCGGCCATGACGGCGTCGACGACGAAGTCCGAGCCCTGAATTGTGGCCAGGGCGCCGATGGGGGCCGAACATCCGGCCTCTGCACGGGAGAGGATCGCTCTCTCGCAGGTCACGGCCAGGTCGGTGGTCTCATCGTGGAGGCGCTTGAGCTGAGTGCGGACCTCGGCATCTGCCTCCATCACCTCGTTGTCGAGGGCGAATGGGCTGTCGGCTCCACGTGTCTCAACCGCCAGGGCTCCCTGACCGGGGGCCGGAAGCATGGTGTCGAAATCGAGGGAGTCGGTGGCTTCGGCCAGACGTCCGATGCGACGGACTCCAGCCGCGGCGAGCACGACTGCGTCGAGTCGACCGTCGCGGACGTGGGCGATGCGGGTGTCGACGTTTCCGCGCACTCCGCGAACCTCGATGTCGGGGCGGGCGGCACGCAGCTGCACGGCACGACGCGGCGATCCAGTGCCGACGACGCTGCCTGCGGGCAGCTCGGCGAAGCTCAGACCGTCCCGGCCGATGAGGACATCGGCAGGATCGACACGGGGCGGGATCGCAGCCATCTGGATGCCCGCCTCGGGGGTGGTGGGCAGGTCCTTGAGCGAGTGCACGGCGATGTCGATCTTGCCCTGGTGCAGAGCCTGCCTGACGGCGGAGACGAAGACTCCGGTGCCGCCGAAGCCGGTGAGGGGCGACATGTTGACGTCACCTTCGGTCACGACCTCGACGATCTCCACGCGCCACCCGGTCAGCGCCGCCAGCTGGTGGGCGATCGCGGTGGACTGGGAGCGAGCGAGCTTCGACCGGCGGGTGCCCAGACGGATCGTGCGACCGGAGAAATGCTCGGGTTCGACCACGTCGAGGGTGTGGTCAGCGACCGGACGCACACCGTCGGCCTCGACGTGATTCGCGCTTGAGGCCGTGGCGACTTTGGTCTCCGGCTTGGCGATCGAATGGGCGACCTTGTTCGTCGGCAGGTCGAAGAGCTGCATGAGCGCCTGCGCGTAGTCGACGTCCGAGTCGGTCACGGCCAACTCCTTGACCTTGACCGTCGGCGTGTGGATCAGCTTCTCCGCGACCCGGTGGAGGGACTTGCGGATCTCGGCGAAGGCCTTGTCGTCGACATCGGCGCCGATCTTCTTCTCCAGGCGCTTCGTCTCCGCAGCGAGAACGTCCTTGGCGTGGCTGCGCAGAGCGGTGACGGTGGGCGCAACGGCGCGTTCCTTGGCTCCGGATTCGAGCTTGGCCAGCTCCTCCGTGATGATTGCGCGCACGGCTTCGACGGTTTCGACGACCGCAGCATCGCGCTGGTTCTCTGAGCTGGTGAGCATGGTTCTGATCTCACCGAGGCCGAACAGTGCCACATGCTCGAACTCGCGCACCGTGGGATCGATGTCGTGAGGCAGGGCGAGGTCGACGAAGGCCTTGTTCGCAGCACCCTTGGGGTTCTGGGACAGACCAGCCTGGATGTCTTCGCGGGTGACGACGACTTCACGGGCACCGGTGCAGGAGATGATGAGGTCGGCGTCGGCGATCTCCTCTGCCAGGATCCGGGAGGTCAGTTCGCGCGCACGACCGCCCACCTCGGCGACGAGGCGTTCTGCTTTGTCCACGGTCCGGTTGAGCACGGTGGTCTGAGCCACGCCCTCCTTGTGCAGTCCAGAGACGACGAGACCCGACATGGCTCCGGCACCGATGACCAGGGCATTCGCAGCTCGCAGGGAGCCGATGTGAGCCTGGGCGGCTTCGAGCGCCGCGCTGAAGAGTGAGCGGGCAACCTCGTCGAGGCCGGTCTCCGAGTGTGCTCTCTTGCCCACCCGCAGGCTCTGCTGCAGGGCGTGGGAGAGGTCGGAGGTCAGTGCTCCGGCCGACAGTGATTCGGTGAAGGTCGAGCGCAGCTGTCCCAAGATCTGGGCCTCACCGATCGCCATCGAGTCGAGACCGCAGGAGACCTTGAGCAGGTGCTCTTGGGCCTGAGTGTCGTAGTGGGCGTAGAAGTGCCCGGCGATGTCCTGCCATTCCTTGTCGATGGAGGACACGAGTGCGTTGCCGAGGTCGGCGAGTCCGCCGTGGAAGGCCGTGACATCGGCGATGAGCTCGAGGCGGTTGCACGTGGACAGGACTGCCAGTCCCTCCACATTGTCACCGGCCAGTGCGTCGTCGCGCAGTGCTCCGACCTCGCCGGTGCCGAATGCCAGAGCGTCCAACATGTCGATCGGGGCCGACTGATGGGAAATGCCGAGAACCAAGAGAGTCAATTCCTGTGCTCCTCAAAACCTGGGTTGAGCGGTGCCGATTCAAGCGCCGAATAGTATGCGAGTACTTGCAGCTCACTGGCCAGATCGACCTGATGCACACGGACGGAGTCCGGGGCGTCGAGCACGGTGGGTGCGAAGTTCAGGATGCCGCGCACGCCGGCTTCGGCGGCGATGTGTGCCGCCGCCGGTGCCGCGGTTGCGGGTACTGCCATGACGACGAGGTCGATGCTCTCGGGCCAGGTGGCAAGTTCGTTGAGGTCGGAGACCGGCAGAGTGCCGATCACGGTTCCGATCTTGGCCTCATCGGTGTCGAAGATTGCGGTGAGTGAAAGTCCGCGGCGTTTGAATCCTGCGTAGTCTGCCAGGGCCGAGCCCAGGCGACCGGCGCCGATGATGGCGATGGTGCGCGCTCGGTCGAGACCGAGGAATGTGCGCAGAGTCGAGGCGAGGTCTTCGCAGGAGTAGCCGACTCCGCGCCGGCCCGAGCGTCCCAGCTGGGACAGGTCCTTGCGCAGAATCGACGACGAAACGCCGCTGCGGGCCGCCAAGGTCTCCGAGGACACCGTTGACTGGCCCGTTGCGGCGATCGTCTCAACCGTCTGCAGGTAGATCGGGAGTCGGGAGATGACGCGTTCGGGCACGTCCTTGCGGACGACACCCTCAATGCTGTTGGCGGACAGAATCTCGCCCACGTAAACGCGTCACTCCTTCAATCGATCTCATGCGCCCAAGGCCGCAAGGGCCTTCGACAGCCGGTCCGTATCGACCCGATGGAAGCTGTGCTGGCGACCGTTGAGCAACACGACTGGGACATCCCAACCGTATTGACCGGAGAGATCGTCATCGGAGTCGATGTCGATCTCGTCCACATTCACGTCTCTGCCAGCCACCGCCTCGGCGATGGCCTTCCTGGCGGTCTCGCACAGGTGGCAGTCGGCGCGTGTCAGGAAGGTCAAAGTGACCACTGCACACTCCTCTTCGGGCGACAACAAACCCCGCCGAAATCAGATTCGAACGGGGCGTAGGACCTGCGCGGTCTTACTTCTTGTTGCGACGCTGGTGACGTGTCTTACGAAGCTGCTTACGGTGCTTCTTCTTCGACATACGCTTGCGGCGCTTCTTGATGACTGAGCCCACGCGGGTACCCCTTGTGATCGTCGGTGGAGGTGAACATCAGGTGCCCACCCATTGAACTAACCGTACGATTCTATCGCCTGGGCCTCTGCTTTCCCAAAACTGTGTCCAGTTCCACAGCACTCGATAGCACGATCCGCGCGGAGGCGGGCCTCAGTCGAAGTAGGGGTCGAGTCCGAAGAATGGGAACAGGTTCTTCCGGGTCCCCATCACGGCGCGGTCGAGCTCGGATTCGGGGTCGAATCCGTTCGACCAGCGATTGTATGAGCCGTCGTAGCCGTCGGTCATCGACAGGGGTGCCTCACGTCCGGTCTTCGTCTGCGCATAGTGCGCCCACCGGCCCGGAATGCGGGTGCCGGGGTCGATGTCGAGTCCCGCGGAGATCGCGAGCACATTGGTCCAGGCGCGGGGCACCACGTCGATGATCGCGTAGCCCCCTCCCCCGGTGGCCAGCCACTTTCCGTCGGTGTGCTCAGCAGCCAGGTCACGCACCCACTCGGTGGCCACCCGCATCGCGTCCACGCTCAGGCGCATGTGCGTCAGCGGGTCGCTGCGGTGTCCGTCGCAGCCGTGCTGGGAGATGATGACCTGCGGCTGAAATCCGTCGATGATCGCGGGGATGGTGGCGTCGAAGGCCCGCAGCCAGTCCGCGTCGAGGGTGCGCGGGGGCAGTGCGATGTTCGCCGCCGAGGCGGCCGCGCGCAGTCCGCCGATGTCGGCCGGGAAGCCGGAGCCGGGGAACAGGAACTTCCCCGATTCGTGCATGGAGATCGTCAGCACCCGTGGATCGTCCCAGAAGAACTTCTCCACACCGTCGCCGTGGTGGGCGTCGAGGTCGATGTAGGCGATGCGCTCGTAGCCCGCACCCAGGAATTCGGTGATGGCTCCGGCGATGTCGTTGTACACGCAGAACCCGCTGGCGTGGTCGGGCATCGCGTGGTGCATCCCGCCGGTGAAGTTCACGGCGTGGGAGTAGTCACCGGAGATGATGGCCCGCGCGGAGTCGACCGAACCCTGGAACAGCATCGCCGAGGCGGCGTGCATGTTCTCGAAGCCGGGAACGTCCTCGGTGCCGATCCCGTATTTCCGCGCGTCCTCGTCGCTGAGCACGGCTCCGTCCCCGATCTGCTTCACCGCGGCGATGAAGTCGGCGTCGTGGAGCTTCGCCAGGGTGTCCTCTTCGACGTCGCTGACGCCGTGAACGTGGACATTGTCGGCGTCGAAGAGGCCGAAGTCCATGGCCAGCGTCGCGGTCAGATCGAGTCTGAGGGGATGCATGGGATGGCTGGGTCCGAAGTTGTATCCGGTCACCGCATCGTCCCAGACGACATACACATCGCTATCGGCCATGAGCACCATGCTATATGGCACAGCTCACCTACGGAGATTCGCAGGCTGCGGGATCTACCATAGAGTCTGTGTCCAAGAATTCCCCACAGCGCTTCGACCGACTCCTGCGCCCGGGTCGGTGGGTCCGCGACTTCGTCGACGACCTCGCCGTTGCCTCGCCGGCTCGACTGGCGATCGGCTCGTTCGTCGCAGTGGTGGCATTCTTCGCGATCCTTCTGATGCTGCCGGCGAGCATGCGCGACCCCGGGTCTGTCTCCGAGGCCCAGCACATCGCCAATGCGATCTTCGTGGCCGTGTCCTCGGTCTGCGTGACGGGGCTGACCCCTGTGGTCACGGAGAACTATTGGTCAGACTTCGGGATCTCGGTCATCACCGCCGGCATCCAGGTCGGTGGCCTGGGGATCCTCACCCTCGCCTCGGTGCTGGGCATGGCGGTCTCCCGGCGGCTGGGAGTTCGGCAGCGCCTCATCGCCCAACAGGCCACCTCGGCGCTCAATCTGGGTCAGGTCGGCACCTTGCTCAAGACCGTCGTCATCACCATCGTCACCGCCGAGGCGATTCTCGCGGTGCTGATGTTCCCCCGGTTCCTCATCCGCGGTGAGAGCATCGGCGATGCCCTCTGGTACTCGGTGTTCTACTCGATCTCGGCGTTCAACAATGCGGGCTTCACGATCCACCCGGGCGGTGGAGCCTATTTCGCCTCTGATCCGTGGATCCTCTCGCTGCTCATGCTCGGCGTCTTCGTCGGCGCTCTGGGCTTCCCTGTCGTGCTCATGATCGCGATGCAGTGGAATCATCCCAAGAAGTGGGACCTGCACACGAAGCTGACCCTGACGACGACGACCGTGGTTCTGGCCGTCGGTCTCCTGTTCCTCCTCATCTTCGAGTCGGCTAACCCGGACACGCTGGGTGACAAGAACGCCGGACACACCTTCGTCGAGGTCCTGTTCATGGCGGTGATGCCGCGTTCGGGAGGGTTCTCGACGATGGAGATCGCGGACATGAGCCAGTCCTCGCACCTGCTCATGGACCTCATGATGTTCATCGGCGGCGGGTCCTCATCGACGGCGGGCGGCATCAAGGTCACGACCGTGGCCGTGCTCGTGCTGGCCGCCTACACCGAAGCTCGCGGTCTGCAGGACGTGCATGTCTTCGGACGGCGCCTGACTTCCTCGACGATCAAACTCGCGATCTCGGTTCTGCTCACGGGCGCCATCATCGTCTTCATCGGCACGCTGACGATGCTTCAGATCTCCGCCGAACCCTTGGACAAGGTGCTGTTCGAGGTGATCTCCGCGTTCGGCACCGTGGGCCTGAGCTCCGGGGTCTCGGCCACCGTCAATGAGGCAGGCCTGTACTGCCTGTCCGTGATCATGCTCATCGGCCGTCTCGGTACGATTACACTGGCGGCAGCCCTGTCCATGCAGGACTCGGTGCGCCTGTACCGCTATCCCGAAGAAAGGCCGGTCGTTGGCTAACGAACACACCTCAATCCTGGTCATCGGACTCGGACGCTTCGGGTCATCGACCGCTGCCACGCTGGCCAAGCTGGGTCGTGAGGTCATGGCGATCGAACACAGCGCCGAACTGGTCAAGGACTGGAGCGGAAAGCTCACTCACGTCGTCGAGGCCGATGCCACGAACATCGATGCCCTGCGCCAGGTGGGTGCCGGTGACTTCTCCACCGCCGTCGTCGGGATCGGAACCTCGATCGAGGACAGCGTGCTGACGACGGCCAACCTCGTGGATCTGGGCGTGGGTCAGGTGTGGGCGAAGGCCATCTCACCCGCCCACGGCAAGATCCTCCACCGCATCGGCGCCCACCACGTCCTCTACCCCGAATCCGATGCAGGCCGACGGGTGGCGCACCTGGTGAGCTCACGGATGATGGAGTACATCGAGTTCGATGAAGGCCACTTCGCCGTGGTGAAGATGCGGCCTCCGCGGGAGATCCAGGGCTTCACGCTCAGCGAATCGGGCGTGCGCGACAAGTACGGTGTCACGATCGTGGGCATCAAGAGCCCCGGCCGTGACTTCACCTACGCCGAGCCCACCACTCGAGTGGGCAAGCAGGATCTGCTCATCGTCGCCGGCCATGTGGAGCTGCTGGGACGCTTCGCCGGTCGACCGTAGAGGGACACTGCCCGTAGGGGGACTCTGCAGCGTAGAGGGTCACTGCAGCGTGTCGTGATCGGCTTCTACCATGCAGCCTCCATTTCGACTTCTGTCGGATCGTCATCACCCGCAAGCAGTCGAGTACGAGCTTTCTGCATCATCACAGTCAGTTCGGACTCCAGTTCGGACAGAAACCATTCGAGAGTCTCATGTCTGCTGACCAACGCGATCGATCGTCCTCTGATAACGACCCCGGCGTAGCTGCCCTGCTCGCGCGGTCCCAGCCGTGTGATTGGTGAGTCACCGAGCGGAGTCGTCTGCGTGCTGTCGTTGACCGGCAGGCCCTGCGAAAACTCGGTCAGGACCGAACCCACGTGATTCCAGGTAGCGACCATGTCCTCCAACCGCTGAGCAAAGGACAACGTCACGGTCTCCAGCGTGTCGAAGCAGCGTGCGGGCAGGTCGTTCCAGCCGCCTGCCCCACATTCCGCATCCAACCGTTCCACCTCGCTGTCGGCCAAATCGAGGAAGTCCGGCCACAATCGATCAACCAGTCCCCTGCGACGCCTGAGCAGTTCCGCTCTGTCTTCGGCCAGTTTCTCGTCCGCAGCGTCAAGGGCCTTCGCATCAGCGTCGTCAATCGGCAGGTGGAGGGCGATCGCACGTATCGCTGCCTGCTCGTTGGAAACACGCCCGATCTTCTGCAGCTCCCGATCGACCGCCATGAGGTCGGCATGCAGCCGTGCCACGCGAAAGAACTGTTCGTTGTTGTTCACTGAGACTCTCTCCGTCGACTCGTCGCGGCTGCGTCCGATCGCATCTGTGCGAGGCCGGCGACGACGTTGATGACAGAGTATGTGGCAGCACTGACATGGCCACAGGACAGCGTGGTCAGAAGTTTCTCGGTCGCTTCGCCAGACATCCGTAGAGCCACGACGAAAGCCACGACTAGAGCGACGACGAAAGCCACGACACAATGTGAGCGGGCGACGGGAATCGAACCCGCGTCATCGGCTTGGGAAGCCGAGGCTCTACCATTAAGCTACGCCCGCATATCCTCACATCACCCGTTATCACCAGCGCAGATGCCCTGCTGAGGGAAACCGAGCACCGTCGTACGGCGAACTGAAAACCACGGTGATGCGGTGATCGCGACAACTCCCCCAGTGTATATGCTCGGCTGTGATTCCCCACAGACTTGCCCAACCCTCGCGCACGACTGAGGGGGCGGCCGCAGCCACCCCCTCAGCATCATGTCGCACGAACATCACGTCGTACGAGCAACATTTCTCACACTCAGTGTTCGACAGCCTCCTCGGCGCCGAATCCGGTGTGGGCACGAACGTCCATCTCCGCTGCCAGCTCGGGGCTCTCAACGGTCTTATCGGTGATCGACGCGATCCAGCCGAGGATGAAGCCGAGGGGAATCGAGATGATTCCGGGGTTCGACAGTGGGAAGAGCACGAAGTCTGCTCCCGGGATCATCGCGGTTTCGGAACCGGAGACGACCGGGGAGAAGGCGATCAGCAGAATCGCGGATCCCAGACCGCCGTAGATCGACCACACGGCGCCGCGAGTGGTGAAGCGCTTCCAGAACAGCGAGTAGACGATCGTCGGCAGGTTCGCACTGGCCGCAACGGCGAAGGCGAGTGCCACGAGGAACGCAATGTTCTGTCCCTGCACTCCGATGCCGCCGATGATCGCGACAGCACCGATGACGATGACGGTGCGACGCGCGATCTTGACCTCGGCATCGGGGTCTTCGACCTTGCCCTTCTTGATGACGCTCGCATAGATATCGTGAGCGAAGGACGCGGCTGCGGTGATCGCGAGGCCAGCAACCACGGCCAGGATCGTGGCAAAGGCCACGGCCGAGATGAAGCCCATGAGAATGGGCCCGCCGAGGTGAAGGGCCAGCAGCGGTGCCGCCGAGTTCACTCCGCCGGGTGCGTTCTCGATCGCGTCAGCACCCACAAGTGCTGCCGCACCGTATCCGAGGACGAGGGTGAACAGGTAGAACCCACCGATGAGCCAGATCGCCCAGACGACCGAACGACGAGCCTCCTTCGCTGAAGGCACCGTGTAGAAGCGCATCAGGACGTGGGGCAGACCGGCGGTGCCGAGGACCAGCGCAAGCGCCAAGGAGATGAAGTCGAGCGGATTCTCACCGTACTTCTGTCCCGGTTCGAGGATGGCCTCGCCCACGCCCGAATTGTTGACTGCTGAAGAGAGCAGCGTCGACAGGTTGAAGCCGTTGAGCGCGAGCACCCAGATGGTCATTGCGAAGGCACCGAGGATGAGCAGCACCGCTTTGACGATCTGCACCCAGGTCGTTCCCTTCATCCCGCCGACGAGCACGTAGATGATCATGAGCGCACCGACCACGGCGACGACCAGCGATTGGCCGACCTTGCCGTCGATGCCCATGAGCAGCGACACCAGGCCACCGGCTCCGGCCATCTGGGCCAGTAGATAGAAGAAGCAGACCGCCAGGGTCGACAGGGCTGCCGCCATCCGCACAGGGCGCTGTTTGAGGCGGAACGACAGCACGTCGGCCATCGTGAACTTGCCCGTGTTGCGCATCAGCTCTGCGACGATGAGCAGGGCGACGAGCCAGGCGACGAGGAAGCCGATCGAGTACAGGAAGCCGTCGTAGCCGTTGACCGCGATGGCGCCGCAGATGCCCAGGAACGAGGCCGCAGACAGGTAGTCACCTGAGATCGCGAATCCGTTCTGCGGGCCGGTGAAGGACCTGCCGCCCGCGTAGTAGTCGGAGGCCGACTTGTTGTTCCGGCTGGCTCGCAGGACGATGAACATCGTCACCGCGACGAAAGCCGCGAAGATCGTGATGTTGAGAACCGGGTTGTTCTCGACCTCGGTCACGCCTTGGGACACTTTGTCGAGACTGGAAGCGAAGAGGTCTCCTATGGCGACTGTGCTCATGGGGTGGTTCCTTCCGACTGCTGCTGGAGGCGTTCACGGATCGCCGAGGCCGGCGGATCGAGTTTCTTGTTCGCGAACGAGACGTAGAACATCGTGATCGCGAAGGTCGTCACGAACTGCAGGAGTCCGAGGATCAGCCCGAGGTTGATCTCACCGATGACCTTCGTGGACATGAAATCGTGCGCGTAGGTGCTCAGGATGACGTAGAGGAAGTACCACGCCATGAATCCGATCGACAGTGGTATCACCACCGAGAACCGTTTGCGCTTGAGTGCTTTGAATTCGGGATTCTCCTCTTCGACGAGGAAATCGACCCGAGTACTGACGGGATCGGTCATTGCTTCTCCATTCGAAACGTGCGTCGAGCATCAGTGGTCTGAATCACACAGCTTTAAACTAACGGTCAGTTGGCGCTGGGGAATACCACCGAAAGTTGGTAGCTTGTTCACATGAATGCCAAAACCAGAGAATCTCGGGCACTGAAGGCCGAGACTCGACGACTCTTCGTTGAAGCCATCGACTCTCTGCATCGCAGCGGGACCGGTGATGTGGTCTTCGGCGGAGCGGTCGAGGACGACGAAGTCGCCGTCGAAGCAGTTGCCGGGGGCAGCAAAGATCGCCTTGCCTCACTCATCGTCAGCACAGGACGGGGGCTCGGCGGCCGTGCGCTCACCGAGGGTACACCCCAGCTGACCAAGGATTACGGGCTCGATCCCTTCATCACTCATCACTATGACGAGGAGGTCCTCGGCGAGGGGATCCAGGTTCTCATCGCTGTCCCGACTCTGCGCGGCGGCGATGTCACGGGCATGATCTACTGCGGTCACCGCAAGAACTACAACTCTGCGGCACCGCAGACGAGTGACCTCGTCAAACGAGTCAGGCAGCTGTCGGTGGACCTGGGGCGGCTCGGCCAGGCCCGACCGGCCGAGGTACCGGTCGAACCAGAGCGCCTGTACTCCGATCTCGAGTCCTCGAGCCGTGAAGCGCTGCGCCGGACCTATGCGGAGCTGCGTTCGATTCGCTCGGGTGTCGACGAGAACGAAATGCGGCAGCGTCTGACTGCGGTGGAGAACCGACTGGCCGATATCCTCTCAGGCCACAATTCGGAGCTGTTTCCGAACCCGACACCGACCATCAGCCTCTCCCCCAGGGAGACCGACATCCTCTCGCATGTGGCGCTGGGATGGTCGAATGCCAGGATCGCCGAGGGGCTGGGGCTGCGGGAGTCGACTGTGAAGTCCTACCTGAACACGGCCATGGTCAAGCTCTCTGCCGGCACCCGGCACGAGGCGGTGTCCATCGCCAGGTCAGCTGGGGCGCTCCCCTGATCCCGGCGGCGATGGTCTGGGCCGCCGGGTTGGCTCGAACACTCAGCCGTTGATGACCTCGGAGTTCTCCTTCTCCATCTCCAGGGAACGGTTGCCGGCAGCCTGTACTGCCGCCTCGGTGGTGTCGAAGAGTCCCGCATCGATGAAGGTCTGCAGGCCTGCGAGTGTGGTGCCGCCCTTACTGGAGACAGCCTGACGCTGCGCGCTCGGGTCCGGCTTCTCGGTCAGGAGGCGTCCTGCTCCGTCCGCGGTGGCCACGACCATCTGTTTGGCGGTCTCCTCGCTCAGCCCCATCTTCACACCAGCGGCGATCATGGTCTCGGCCAGGAGGAAGAAGTAGGCCACACCGGAGCCTGAGATCCCTGTCATCGCGGGGATCTCGGATTCGTCCAAGGCCACGACGAGTCCGGCTCCCGACAGCAGCGTCCGCAGTGTGTCCACGATGGTGTCGTCCACCTCGGCGGAGGGAGCAAGTGCGATGACGCCGTGCCCGATGGAACTAGGGGTGTTGGGCATGATCCGCACGATCGGGTTCTGCGGTGCCAGGGTGGCCAGATCGGCCATGGCGACACCGGCGGCCATCGAGACGAGGACCGAGTCGGCGTTCAGGCTCGGGGCCAGGTCGCGGACGGTCTCGGCCATCATCCACGGCTTGACGCCGAGAAAGACGAAGTCAGCGCCTTCGGCCGCCTTCCGGTTGGCCTCGGCATCGTCCTCGACGGAGGTGACCGTGGCATTGGGGAGTTCCGCGGCAAGTCGTTTCGCCGAGGCGGCCGAATTCGTCGTCGCTCGAACGTCGAGCTTCTCGTCGGCGCTGAGGATTCCCTTGAGCAGTGCCGTACCCATGTTTCCGGTGCCGATGGAGGCGATGGAGGTCAAATCAGACCTGCCTTTCTGTTGTTCACGTTTTTGTGGTGCGTGTGGTGCGTTCAGGAGTTCGGCTGGCCGTCGTTCGCACGAATCTCGCTCGCGGGGTTCTCGCGCGCGGCGTTTCCATTTGTGCGGACCTCGCTCGTGCGGACATGACTGGAGGCATTGCGGTGGCTGGCCTCAGATGCGAGCCCGAGATGCTCGCGCGCGAAGGCGAGCGAGTCTGCGAGCATCTGCTCTCGCGTGGACTTCTTCGCCACGAAGCGAGTGTTGACTTCGACGACGATGTCGCCGGACCAGTCGTGTTTGGCCAGGTACTGCAGCGTCTCGGCCACAGGCATGGTGCCTGCGCCTGGGATCAGGTGCTCGTCCTTGAGGGATCCGGAGCCGTCGGTGAGGTGGACGTGACGGAGCTTGTCGAAGATCTCTGAGACGGTCTCGAGCGCGTTCATTCCGGCCGTCGAGGCGTGGGAGAAGTCGAAGGTGAGAGCGTCATAGTCCTCGTCGAGAGGGTTCCAGTCGGGATAGTAGACGAGGATCTCGCGCACGCCTGCGCGCCAGGGGTACATGTTCTCGACGGCGAGGACGACTCCGGTCTCCTCCGACACCTGGCGAACACCCTCGACGAAGCCCAGTGCGTACTCCCCCTGCCAGCGGAAAGGCGGGTGCAGGACCACGGTCTTCGCACCGACCGCCTTGGCCAGGTTCGCGGTGATGCGCAGCTTCTCCCAGTGGTCCTTGTGCAGGACGCGGGGCAGGAACAGCAGCGTCGGTGCGTGCAGGGACATGACCTCGAGGCCCGTCTCTGCGGCCAGACCGTTGATGAGGTCGACGTCGCGGGTCTCGGCATTGTGGGTGACCATGATCTCGACGCCGTCATAGCCGTGCTTGGCGGCCTGAGCGAAGGTCTCGGCCACGGTCATCGGCGAGACCGAGGAGCTGGAGAGACCGATCCGGATCGTGTGTTCGGAACTGTGCTGAGTGTCGTGGTCGTAGACCTCGTGCTTGTCGAAGTACTCACGGTGGCGTCGGAAATTGGACCGCGCTGAATTCTTCGCGGTATAGACCTTCCGTGATGACTTCGACCGATTCACACTGCTCATTCCATCCAGTTTAGTCCCCGAAGATTCCATATTCCCTCAGAAAGCATAAGCCGTGAAATCGTTAAGCTGGATCAATGGCTGATTTTCGAGTTCGCCGGGCCCGCGTCGCTGATGCCGCCCAGATCGCCGACGTCCACATCGCTGCGTGGACGGCCGCCTATCGCGGCATCATGGCTGATGAGATTCTCGACTCCCTGAACATCGACCGCCAGACCGCCGGCTGGGCGAGAAACCTCGGCGAGGAGTCGAATCCGATGTCGACGCTGGTGGCGCTGGAGCCAGTCGAAGACTCGGCCGCGACGGAGCGCATCCTCGGGTTCGGCGGGGTGTGCCCGCCCAGGGATAGCCCCGAGGTGCTCGCTTCGCTTCCCGATGTCTCGGGTCTCGGGCAGCTGGCGTCGATCAATCTGCATCCCGACGCCTTCGGCACCGGCGTCGGCGCCGTCCTCCTCCACGCGTTGGAAGACGAGCTGCGTGGGCAGGGCTTCACCCGTGCCTATCTCATGGTCGCCGAAGGCAATGAGCGGGCGATGCGCTTCTATGCCAAACACGGCTGGCACCGCACGGAGATCACCCACGTCTTCGACGGGGTGTCTCCAGCGGTGCCAGAGCGCATGTTCACGGTCGAACTCGGCTGAGGGCCACCTCGGCGAGTATCGACCTCGACCGAAGGTCAGCCGTAGAGTTCTTCGACGTCCTCGTCGACCCAGGTCTTCGACTTGTCGACGGCCTTGTTCCACAGTCGGTAGACGCGATCGACCTTGTCCTTGTCCATGGACGGCTCCCAGCGCTTGCCCTCGCGCCAGTTGGCCTTCACGTCGTCCTCGCCGTTCCAGAACTTCACGGCGATGCCCGCCGCATAGGCCGCGCCCAGGGCCGTGGTCTCGACGACCTCGGGGCGGATGACGGGCACGCCGAGGAGGTCGGCCTGGAACTGCATGAGCGTTTCGTTGGCGACCATGCCGCCGTCGACCTTGAGCTCGGTGAGTGCGACACCCGAGTCGAGGTCCATGGCGTCGAGGACCTCGCGGGATTGGAATGCAACCGATTCGAGAGCCGCACGGGCGATGTGGTTCTTGTTGACGTAGCGGGTCAGACCCACGATCACGCCGCGGGCATCGGACTCCCAGTGTGGGGCGAAGAGGCCGGAGAAGGCCGGCACGATGTAGCAGCCGCCGTTGTCCTCGACCTGTTTCGCCAGCGTCTCAACCTCGGGAGCATCGGCAATGATTCCGAGGTTGTCACGCAGCCACTGCACGAGGGACCCCGTGACGGCGATGGAACCTTCGAGGGCGTAGACAGCCTCGGCGTCGCCGATCTTGTAGGCCACCGTCGTCAACAGACCGTTCTTGCTGGCCACAGGCTCGTTGCCGGTGTTGATGAGCATGAAGTTGCCGGTGCCGTAGGTGTTCTTGGCCTGGCCCTTCTCGAAGCATGCCTGACCGAAGGTCGCCGCCTGCTGGTCACCGAGGATGCCGCAGATCGGGGTGTCGATGATGAGGCCGTTCTTCGCACCGTACCCATAGACCTCGGAGCAGGATTTGATCTCCGGGAGCATCGAGACGGGGATGCCCATCTCACCGGCGATCTCCTCGTTCCAGTCCAGGGTCTTAACGTTCATCAGCATCGTCCTGGACGCATTCGTGACGTCGGTGACGTGGACTCCGCCGTTGACGCCGCCGGTGAGGTTCCAGAGCACCCAGGTGTCCATGGTGCCGAAGAGCAGGTCTCCGGCTTCAGCGGACTCTTTGACGCCCTCGACGTTGTCGAAGACCCACTTGGCCTTCGGCCCGGCGAAGTAGGTGGCCAGGGGCAGACCGACCCGGTCCTTGTACTTGTCGGGACCTTCGTCTCCGGCGAGTTCGTCGCAGATCTTCTGTGTTCTGGTGTCCTGCCAGACGATCGCGTTGTAGACCGGCTTGCCGGTGTTCTTGTTCCAGATCACCGTGGTCTCACGCTGATTCGTGATGCCGACGCCCTCGAGCTGGTGGCGGTTGATGTCGGCGCGGGTCAGGGCCTGACCGATCGCCTCGTTCGTGTTCCTGATGATCTCCATCGGGTCGTGTTCGACCCAGCCTGCCCGAGGGAAGATCTGCTCGTGCTCGAGCTGACCCGAGGACACGATCTGCCCTGAGTGATTGAAGACGATGGCCCGCGACGAGGTGGTGCCCTGGTCGACGGCGAGGATGAACTTTTCCTGACTCATACTGACTCCTATGTCGAGGTGGTGCTGTGGATTGCTGGTGACTCAGACGAGGGTCTGATGGGCTCGCCCCACCTGCTCAGATGAAGGCCCGGGAGAGCAGTCCGGCGATGATGGCGCCGACCAGAGGTCCGGCGATCGGGACCCACGAGTACGACCAGTCCGAGCTGCCCTTGTTCGGGATCGGCAGCAGGGCGTGGACGATGCGGGGCCCGAGGTCACGGGCCGGGTTGATCGCATAGCCTGTGGGTCCGCCCAGTGAGGCACCGATGGCGACGACGAGGAGGCCGACTGCCAGGGGTCCGAGCTCGTGTGGGGTTCCGCCGAAGAGGAGGATGACGAACACGAGGACGAAGGTGGCGATGACCTCGGTGACGAAGTTCCAGCCGTAGCTGCGGATCTCAGGACCGGTGGAGAAGGTGCCGAGGATGTTGCCGGCTTCCTTCTCCTCGTCGTAGTGCTTCTTGTACACGGCCCAGGCGAGGAAGGCACCGATCATGGCACCGATCATCTCGGCCGCGAGGTAGGCGATGGTGTTGCCGAAGTTCACGGCGATGCCGGGAGCGTATTCCTCGGCTCCACTGGACAAGATGCCGATGGTCACGGCCGGGTTGAGGTGCGCACCTGTCTTGAAGGCGACGAAGACACCGGCGAAGACCGCGAGGCCCCAGCCGAACGAGATGAGGAGCCAGCCTCCCCCGTTGCCCTTGGTCTTGCCCAGCACCACGTTGGCGACGACGCCGACGCCGAGCAGTATGAGCATCGCCGTTCCGCCGATCTCATAAAGGAAAATAGTACCCATATCTCACAAACTCCTATGTTTGTCCTGCTTAGCGGATTTACGGTTTGAGTGTTTCCTCGACGAGTGCCGCAGCCGCGGCATCGTCGTGGGTGGATTCAGCGGCGATCTGTGCGTCGACGTGAGCGTTGAAGTCAGCGATCTCCTTCGCTTCCCGTTCGTCGTCCCACCCGAGGATCGGGGCGACGATCGCCGCAACCGCCTCGGCGGCGTACTTGCCTCGGTCCCTGACCTCATAGTTCAGCCGCATCCGTCGTTCGAGGATGTCGCCGAGGTGGACGGCACCTTCCGAGGTCGCCGCATAGTGTGCCTCGGCGCGCAGATAGCTTTCGGCACCGGGCAGCGGGCGACCGAGTTCGGGATCCTCGTCGATAAGGTCGAGGATGTCTTCGAGCAGGGTGCCGTAGCGGCGGATGAGTCGCCTGACCCGGTCTTCGTCCCACCCGTGCTTCTCGGCGATGCCGGACTGGCCGCGGCGCACGGCGCCGACGCCCTGAGCACCCAGCAGCGGGATCGATTCGGTCAGGGAGCGGCGGTCCTTCGCGTCATCGCCGAGGACGAAATCGACGGCGTCTTCTGCCATGACGCGATACGTGGTGAACTTGCCGCCGGCAATCGCTGCCAGAGCGGGCTCGATCTCCATCACCGTGTGTTCACGGGAGACCTTCGTCGAGGCCTGACCTTCCTTGACCACGGGCTGGAGCAGAGGTCGGAGACCGGAGTAGACGCCGATGACGTCGTTGCGGCTCAGCTTCTCGGTCAGGATCGCGTTCGCATGCTTGAGCAGGTAGTCGATGTCATCAGAGTTCGCCACCGGTGCGTCGACATCCTGGTCCCACGGGGTGTCCGTGGTGCCGATGACCCAGTAGCCCTCCCACGGGATCACGAAGAGCACGGACTTCTCCGTCTTCGAGATGATGCCCGTGTTCGGGTCTGCCTTGATCTTGTCCTGCTCGACCGTGATGTGCACACCTTTGGAGGCGAGCACCTGGAGGCCGGCGTCGGCCTTGGCCAGGTCCTGCTGCTCCTCGGTCCAGACTCCCCCGGCAAGGATGGTGCGGCGGGCGTGGATGTCGAATTCTCGGCCGGTCATCTCATCACGGGCACGGACTCCGGAGACCCGGTCCCCGTCGTGGAGGTAGTCGATGACGGAGACGTGATTGGCCGCGGCGGCGCCGTAGCCCACAGCAGAGCGGATGAGCGTCATGACGAAACGGGCGTCGTCGACCTTCGCATCATAGTATTCGAGTGCACCGACCGCTGCATCGTCGGCCAGGCCGGGGAAATGGGCGGTGAGTGCCTTCTTTCCCAGGTGGCGGTGCATCGGCACGGCACGTTTGCGTCCGGGACGGGTGGCCATCGTGTCATAGAGCAGAACGCCGGAACCGATGAATGCCCTGTCGATGAGCCGGTGTTCGAAGGGGAAGACGAAGGCAACAGGTTCGACGAGGTGGGGCGCTGTGTGCTGGAGCAGCAGGTCGCGTTCCTTCAGCGCCTCGGCCACAAGCTTGAAGTCGAGCATCTCCAGGTAGCGCAGTCCGCCGTGCATGAGCTTCGAGGACCGTGACGAGGTGCCGGAAGCCCAGTCCTTGGCATCGACGACACCGACCTTCAGCCCGCGGGTGGCCGCATCGAAGGCGGAACCTGCTCCGGTGACGCCTCCGCCGACGACGAAGACGTCGAGCGGATCGTCCGGGCTGGTGTTCTCCAGGGTGTGCAGGGCTTCATCGCGGAACGATGGGGACAGCTCGCCATTTCGCATTGACAGTTCTTTTCCTTCTCAGAGCGTGTGCGTTCCCACCATTATTGCGCACCAGTCCCAACTGGTGGTCCGTGCGCGGCAGTTAGGAAAAATCTAACAGGCAATGCGCAGAAGCGAAACACACCGCACAATTGCGAAAGGGCTCAGACCGATTGCGAAAGGCCTCAGACCAGCTCGACCCGCATCGCCGAGGAGGTCTCTGCCGAGTCCAGAAGGTCGAGTTTGCGCATGATGATGCCTTCACGCAGCGCCCACGGGGAGATGCTCATCACATTGACGTCGAAGATGGCGAAGGCGGCGTCGGCGACGATGGCTCCGGCGAGGACCTGGCCGGCACGAGCCTGGGAGACTCCGGGCAGCGTCGCGCGTTCTTCGGGGGTCCGCGAAGACAGGGTTTCGATGATCCCGGCGAGGTCTCGGCGGAAGAGTTTGCGTGGGGCGTAGATGCCGTCACCGCTGGGTGCCGCACCGGCGATCCGGGCCAGGGAGCGGAATGTCTTCGACGAGCCCACCACCTGGTCGGCTGTGCCCACGCGGTTGATCTTGCCGGCGATACGGCCGATCTGAGACCGGGCGTACTTCTGGAGGCTGTGGATGTCCTCGGCACTGGGCAGCGGATCCGGGATGAAGTCGGAATAGGTCCGACCGGCCCCCAACGGCACCGACACGGCGGCTTCCGGGTATTCGTCCTGCCCAGCCGCGATCTCGAGGGAGCCGCCGCCGATGTCGAGCAGCAGGATCTTCCCCGCCGACCAGCCGAACCAGCGCCTGACGGCCAGGAACGTCACCCGTGCTTCGTCCTTGCCCGACATCACGTTGAGGGTGACCCCGAGCTGAGCGTTGATGGAGTCGATGAGCTCGGCACCATTCGGTGCATCCCTGACCGCCGAGGTGGCGAACGCCAGGATCTGCTCCGATCCTTGGTCCTCGGCGATCTCCACCGCCTCGGCGATGAAGTTGTGCAGTCGCTCCTGACCGGCCGCGTCGATCATGCCGTCGTCGCCGAGGTACTCGGCGAGGCGCAGGACCTCTTTGTGGGAGGTCGCGGGCAAGGGAGGGGCTCCGACATGAGCGTCGACCACGAGGAGGTGGACGCTGTTGGACCCGATATCGAGGACTGCTAGGCGCATTCGATCAGTTTAACCTCAGAATTCATTCCTCGACCCAGTCCGTGCCCCGGAAGCCGAACTCGGGCGGGCGCTTGGCGAAGAACGCCTCCTGTCCGCGGGCGATCTCTGCCTGGTAGGCCTCATCGAGCCACTGCGGTGGGTTGAAGGCGGAATCGGCCGTGGCGCTCTCCGTCAGCTCCCCGCACAGGACTGCTTTGGATCCCAGCTGGGACAGTCGTGAGAGACCGACGATCTTCTCCCCCATCGTCTGTGCCGACGCCAGCGGAGCCTCGGAGACTTCGTGGAAGAAGCCGAGTTCGCGCATCTGGTCGAACTTCACGATCGATGCGGTGACCAGCAGATACCTGGCCCAGGCGTCACCGAGAACGCTCGCCAGACGCCGAGTCGGACCGGGAGGGTAGACGAGCCCGAGCTTCGCAGCCGTGACCCCGAAGATCGAACCGGGGGCGGCGATGCGGATGTCGCAGGCCGCCGCGATCTCGGTCCCTCCACCGACGCAGTTGCCGGTGATGGCCGCGATCGTCGTGGTGCGCGAGTTGGCCACAGCCGCCTCGGCGGTGGAATTGAGCTCCCAGAAATCATCGAGGGGAACATTGAGATCGGCGATGTCGGAGCCGGCGGAGAAGTGCCCGGCGGCACCCGTGATCACGAGTGCACCGATCGAGTCATCGGCGTCGACACCGGCGATGATGTCCGGCAGTGCCCGCCACATCGGGCGGGAGATGGCATTGCGTTTTTCGGGCCGATCGATGACGAGGGTTCCGACTCCACCGGTGACGGTGAAGTCGAAACCCTCGAGATCGACCGGACGGTATGTGCCGTCAACGGTCATGTGCACAGCCTTTCAGCGTGAGCTTCTCAGCCCCGGTCTGCGGGAACTTCGCGCTGCTCGTGACCGTCGTAGGCGCTCAGCGGACGGATCAGAGCGTTGTTGGCCTGCTGTTCCATGATGTGAGCGGTCCAGCCGGTGATGCGGGCCATGACGAAGATCGGTGTGAACTGATCGGTGTCGAAGCCCATCAGGTGGTAAGCCGGGCCTGACGGGTAGTCGAGGTTCGGGTAGATGCCCTTACGACCCACGAAGTCCTCTTCGAAGGCGTTGTAGAGATCGAGGAGATCGGTTGCGCCCTTGGCCTCGACCATGTTCTCGAAGGCCTTGCGCATGGTGGGCACGCGCGAGTCGCCGTTCTTGTAGACACGGTGTCCGAAGCCCATGATCTTGGCCTTCTTCGCCAACGCATCGTCGATCCACGCCGATGCCTTGTCGGCAGTGCCGACCTCTTCGAGCATCGCCATGACGGCCTCATTGGCACCGCCGTGGAGGGGTCCCTTGAGGGCGCCGACGCCGCCGGCGACTGCCGAGTACAGGTCAGCCGTCGTCGAGGTGATGACGCGGGTGGTGAACGTCGAGGCGTTGAACGAGTGCTCCGCGTAGAGGATCATCGAGATGTCGAAGCAGCGCACGACCGCCTCGTCGGGAACCTCGTCGAAGACCATCTTGAAGAAGTTCGCGGCGTAGCCGAGGTCCTTCGTCGGCGCGACCGGGTCGAGGCCGTGGCGGCGACGGTGGTCGATGGCCACGATCGTCGGCAGCTGTGCGTAGAGACGCTCAGCCTTGGCCAGGTTGGCCTCTTCGCCTTCGACATCAGCATCAGGATCGACGGCGCCGAGGTAGGACACCGCGGTCTGCACCACGTGCATCGGGTGGCAGTCCTTGGGCAGATCGAGGATGAGCTGGACGAGCTTGTCGTCGATTCCGCGCTGCCCACGCTCGCGGGCCTGGAATTCCTCGAGCTGAGCCTTGGTCGGCAGTTCGCTGTTCCAGATCAGATAGGCGACTTCCTCGAAGCTGCAGTTGGCTGCGAGCTCCTGCACGGGGTAGCCGCGGTAGGTGAGCGAGTTCGTTTCCTGGACTACCTTCGAAACGGCCGTGGTGTCGACGACGACGCCGGCGAGGCCCTTCTTGATTTCTTCGGTCACTGGTGACCCTCCTGTGAAAAGTTGAATACGGCCGCGTCAAAATCGTTGTACGCAGCGTAGTCGATCGTGTCGTACAGGTCCGCACGGGTCTGCATTCCCTCGAGCAGGTCCACCTGTGTGCCCTGGTCGCGAATGGTCTGCAGGCCCGATTTGATCGCACCCATGGCGAGACGCAGAGTTGTGACCGGGTAGATCACGACTTTGACTCCGACGTTCGCCAACTGCTCGGTCGTGAACAGTTCGCTCTTTCCGAATTCTGTCATGTTCGCCAGAATCGGAACATCCACGCTGCTGGCGAATTTCTCGAATTCGCCGAGGTCCCGCATGGCTTCGGGGAAGATCAGGTCCGCTCCGGCGTCGACGTAGGCCTTCGCGCGGTCGATCGCCGCGTCCAGACCTTCGCCTGCGCGGGAGTCGGTGCGGGCACTGATGACGAAGTTCTCATCCCGACGGCCCTTGACGGCGGCCTTGATGCGCTTGGACATCTCAGCAGCGGTGACAACCTCTTTGCCGTCGAGGTGGCCGCAGCGCTTCGGGTTGACCTGGTCTTCGAGGTGCATCCCCGAAATTCCGGCGTCTTCGAATTCCTGGATGGTGCGGGCCACGTTCATGGCTTCACCCCAGCCGGTGTCGGCGTCGATGAAGGTCGGCAGGTTCGTCACCCGGGCGATGTTGCGTCCGTGATCGGCCACCTCGGTGAGGGTGGTGAGACCGATGTCGGGCAGGCCCATGGCCGCGGAGAAGGCACCTCCGGAGATGTAGACGCCCTCGAATCCGGTCTGCTCGATGATCTGAGCGTTGATCGGATTGATGGCTCCGGGGAACTGGACGATCTGGTCACCGGCGAGGAGCTCACGGAACTTCGCGCGGCGCTCAGCCGGCGTTGTGGTTGCCCCCAACATCAGAAGATGCCCTTCGAGCCGGTGTGCTCGAGGCCGTCAACGGTGAAGCTGAGTTCGGCCACGCCCTTGGCGTCGAGGTTCTCGAGGTTCTCGGCCAGGTCGATGAAGCGAGTCTGCTCGGCACCGGTGAGGATGCCTTCGGACAGGGTCTTGAACTTCTCGATGTAGTTCGCACGGGCGAAGGGACGGGCACCGAAGGGGTGCGCGTCGGCCACGGCGATCTCATCGACCAGGGTCGAGCCGTCTTCGAATTCGATCTCCACGCGGCCACCGAAGGCCTTCTCGTTGGGATCGGTCGAGTGGTAGCGGCGAGTCCATTCCTTGTCTTCGGTGGTCTCGATCTTGTGCCACAGCTTGACTGTCTCGGGACGTCCGGCACGCTCGGGAGCGTAGGAGTGCTCGTGGTGCCAGCCCTGATCCTCCATGGCCACAGCGAAGATGTACATGATCGAGTGATCAAGGGTCTCGCGGCTGGCCTTGGGATCCATCTTCTGCGGATCGTTCGCGCCGGTGCCGATGACGTTGTGCGTGTGGTGCGAGGTGTGGATGACGATGCGCTTGATCTTCGTCAGGTCCTCGATCTCGCCGCCGAGCTTGCGGGCGAGGTCGATGAGCGCCTGCGCCTGGTATTCGGCGGAGTGCTCCTTGGTGTAGGTGTCGAGGATCGCGCGCTTGGCCTCGCCTGCACCGGGCAGAGGGATGGTGTAGCGGGCCTCGGGGCCGGAGAGGATCCAGGCGATGAAGCCGTCTTCACCTTCGTAGATCGGGTTGGGTGCACCCTCGCCGCGCATGGCACGGTCGACGGACTCGACGGCCATCTTGCCGGCGAACGCGGGAGCGTGTGCCTTCCACGAGGAGATCTCGCCCTTGCGGGACTGGCGGGTCGCGGTGGTCACGTGCAGGGCCTGCTGGATGGCCTGGAAGGTGACCTCGGTGTCGAGGCCGAGCATGGCGCCGATGCCGGCTGCTGCCGATGGGCCGAGGTGGGCGACGTGGTCGATCTTGTGCTCGTGCAGGCACATTCCCTTGACCAGGTCGACCTGGATCTCGTAGCCGGTGGCGATGCCGTTGATGAGGTCCTTACCGCTGATGCCCTTGTGCTGGGCGACTGCGAGGACAGGTGGGATGTTGTCGCCGGGGTGTGAGTACTCGGCGGCGAGGAAGGTGTCATGGAAGTCGAGTTCGCGAACGGCGACTCCGTTGGCCCAGGCTGCCCATTCCGGGGAGAAGTGCTCACCAAGTGGCAGACCGAAGACCGTGGCTCCGGGTGAGTAGGGGTGGGTCTGTGCTTGTTCCCGAGCGTGCAGCGGGGCCGAGCGGCGCACCGAGGCTGCGGCTACCGAGGCGTTGTCGATGACGCGGTTGATCACCATTTCGGTGACCTCTGAATCCACTGGAGTCGGGTCTGAGGCGACCTCGGCGATCTTCCAGGCGAGTTGGTCTTCACGAGCCAGGTTCTCTGAGCTCTTGTACGTGCGGACTTCATGATCGATCATGGTTAACCCCTTCAAACGTCCTTGACCGTTCAGGTCTGAGAGTGGCTGACACAACTGTAGGCTACGTCACTTCTCTGTCACGGTCTGGTCAGAATTTTATCTCGACATCAAGATACTTTACCCGAAGGAACCTCGATCCCACCACCCAGTCCCGCCTACCGAAATTCGGTCGGGCAGTCGCGGTGGAAGGCAGTGATTCCAGGAAGTTCCGGCGCGAGGACTCAGTCGTGGAGAACTTGTGGAACGCTCGGTCGTGGAACGCTCAGTCACGGAGTGGGGATCCGACGACGTCGAAGTGGAATCCACCGAACTCTCCCGACAGCATGGGGCGGGCGGCCTCAATCGAGGCCTGCACTTCAGGGAGTTCCAGCGAGGCCCGATGCGCCTCGGCACTCTCCCACAGCTCGACGACGAAGACGGTGTCGGGCTGTTCATCATTGACGCCGACCTCGTAGCTGAGACAGCCGACGCGAGACAGATGATCGCTGCGCGCGGTCAGATGCTCAACCAGGGCGTCACGCTGTCCGGGTCGAACCCCAAGGGCGCCTGCATTCGCGAAGACCATGCTGCCGATAATACCAACAGCAGTGACCTGCGTCACTGTCGCCTGCCAGGCTGGGCCGCCAGTGAACTGTGCCACAATTGACCCATGACGCGCACTGCTCTGGACTTCGACGAGAACTGGTTCGACGATGCCGAGTTCGCCCAGCTGCGACGGCGACTGCCGATCCCCTATGTCAATGCGATCCCCGTGCGAGTGGGCGAATCGGGAGACGTCGAGCGAATCGGCCTCCTGCTGCGCAGCCTGGACGACGGAACGCTCGGGCGAGAGGTCGTCGGCGGGCGAATCCGCTTCCACGAGAGCATCCGCTCGGCGCTGATGCGCCATGCGGAGAATGATCTCGGACCGATGGCGCTGCCGGTCATCCCGCCTGCGATCGCACCGTTCCACATCGCCGAGTACTTTCCCACCGAAGGATCGTCGCTCCTCCACGACCCCCGCCAACATGCGATCTCGATGTGCTTCATCCTCGAAGTCCGCGGCGAGTGCACCCCTCGTGCGGATGCGCTGAGTCTCGATTGGCTGACACCGGAGGAGACTCTGCGCTCCGACATCGTCGGCGAGATGTGCCACGGCCAGGAGCACATCCTCCGCTACGCTCTGGCTCATATGGGCTTCGCGATCTGAAGATTTTTCTACACTCCGTAGAAGAACCTTGGTAGACTGAGTCCACGAGGACGGTTCTGATGACGGGGGCCATCGTCCTCGTCCGGGTACAGTCGGCCCCCACGGGAGGTCTGCCATGACTGCCGAGAACCGCTCCGCTGACCAGACATCGACCAACCTCGGAATCCTCGTCGGCTACGACGGCTCCGAACTCGCCGCGCGCGCCCTCGAATACGGTGCAGCCGAGGCCACGCGTCGCAAAGCCCCTCTCACCGTCGTCGCCGCGTATACCGTTCCCGCGATGATCTATCCGAACATCGCCTCCATGCCGGAGGAGAACGAGGAGGAAGCGGCACTTCGGGCGGTCGAGAAGCGCCTCGGCGAGGCAGCCGGACTCCTGCGAGACCATGCGGGCAAGGTCTCCTACCGGGCAGATCAGGGCGACGCGGCCGGTGTGCTGAGGGACCTGAGCGCCCACGCCCGGACCGTGGTCGTGGGAGCCAGGGGCCGAGGCGGATTCATGGGCCGAATTCTCGGCTCGGTGTCTACGGCACTGCCCGCCCATTCCCACTGCCCGACGATCGTCGTCCCGGACCACCGCACGGAGCCGGACGGTGCTCGCGTGGTCGTCGCAGTCGACGGCTCAGACGCCGGGCGTCTGGCGATGTTCACCGCCGCCGAGGTGGCCAACTCGCGAAGTGCCGCCCTCGACATCGTCTCCGTCCTCCCAGCCGGAGACGAGTGGCTCTACTGGTACCCCGAACTGGAACTGAGCGCCGAGGTCTCCGGACGGAGGAAGAAGCAACTCGAGACAGCGCTCGAGGCCGAAGTCGCGGCAGTGGCCCAGCAGTTCCCCGATCTGCCGGTGAGTGCCGAGGTGCCCATCGGCGACCCTGTCGAGGAACTCCTCGAGGCCACGAAGACCGCACAGCTGACCGTCCTCGGCACTCGCGGGCGAGGAGCAGTCAGAAGTGCACTTCTGGGTTCGGTGTCACGCGGAGTCCTCCATCATGCCGATGGCCCGGTCATGGTCGTTCCGAGCTGAGCCGAGCGCGTCAGCGCAGAGTGGCTCAGCGCCGGCTGCGTCAGCGCAGGCTGCGGCGACGTTTGGACACGAGCAGCAGCACGGCCCCGATGATGACTGCGCCCGCACCGAGGCCGATCGGCAGTCCGAGCTGAGTACCGGTGCGCGGCAGATCGCCGCCGTCCGCAGCTGAATCTGAGTTCGCCGAGGTTGTGCCGGAGTCGGCGGGGGCAGCGGAGGCGGCGTTCGCGTCTGCGCCGTCGGATTCGGTTGTGCCGTCGTTGTCAGTCGCACCTTCAGCCTCAGTCGTGCCGTCGTTGTCAGTCGTGCCGGCAGTCGCAGCGTCAGAATCGGCACGTTCCGAGTCCGAGTCCGAGTCGGACTCAGCTCCGTCCGAGCTGGTGCCCGCATCCGCACTGTTCGAGCCGTCGCTTGAATCAGTGCCGTCGGCCTCCGGTGACGCGCCGTCGGCTTCAGCTGACACGCTGTCCGCTTCGGCTGAAGCACCATCCGCGTCCGCCGAAGCACTGTCGGCGTCTGCCGAGGAACCGTCGGAGCTTGCTGCAGCGTCTTCTGCGTCAGCGTCTGCTCCGGCGTCGGTTCCCGGCTCGGGTGCGTCATCGCCGGAGCGGGTGATCTCGACATCGTCGATCTGCTCGGACGCCGCCTGTGCTTCAGCCTGCTGCGCGCCTTCTGCTGGGACCTCGTAGGTCGTCGCGCGCAGCGCTTCGTCGCTGACCCGCGCTCGGGTGAAGGCGGGGATGTCGTTGTGGACGCTCTTGGCCTCCCAATCCAGACCCGGAACATAGTCGTAGAATTTCGATCCCGAGGACGAGGTCAGAGTCAGGTACATCGTCTGCCCTTCCTCCTTCTCCTGCTCGAGACCGGCATCGGAAGACTCGACCTTCTTGCCTTCGGCATCCATGAGGAAGGTCCGGTTGTAGATGTGGTCGTGACCGGACACCACGAGATCGATGTCGTTGCGCGCAGCCACCGGTGGAATCGCCTCACGCAGCCGCTTCACGTCGAGGTCGCTGTTGTGGGTCGCGGTCGAATAGATGGAATGGTGGAACCCGAGGACCGTCCAGCGCGCCTCGTCCCCGTGCTCGGCCACGACCTCATCGATGAACTCCGCATGCTCGTCGGTGTCGGAGTCATTCGAGTTGATATTGATGAACAGAACCCCCGAATCGATGAACCAGTAGTCACCGCCGGACGCAACGAGTCCGCCTTCACCGTGGTCGCTGCTCACGTTCGGGCGGTTGAAGTGCTGCTCATAGGACTTCGAAGCGACATCATGGTTGCCGATCGTCGTCGCCTGCGGAACTTCCTGAGTCGCCTCCGGAGCCAGGTACTGCTCGTACTGCCCCTGGTCACCTGCTGAGTTCACCTGATCGCCCAGTGAGAAGAAGAACCGCGGATCCTGCGCGGTCTCCAGCCCCGAGTTCAAGGTCCTGTCCCAACCAGTCGCGTCATCGGGCTGCCCGCCGCCGGCCCCGACCTGCGGGTCACCGAAGACAAGGAATTCGCTGTCGCCGCCGGAACCACCCGTGTCGAACTGCGCCACGGCTGAGTAGCCATCCTCTTCGCTGCCGACCTGGTAGGAGTATTCGGTGTCCGGCTCCAGACCGGTCATGCTCGCATGATTGTAGTGGCGCTTGAGATCGGTCGACAGGCCCGAGTCGCTGGTCTCGGCGCTATGGGCATCCTCGGGCAGAGCCGAGCCCTCAAGCTCCGAGGTTTTAGCCCAGCGGACCTCGCCGTCACCGGAGTTCTCGCTCATCCATGACAGGTTGCGAGAGCTCTCATCCGCCCCGACCTGCAGCACCACATCGGAGATCGCGGACTCCTCGTCCGCCTCTGGCTGCGTCGAGGGCGAGGTCGAGGGCGATTGCGTGGGCTCGGCAGGTGTGAGCCCGGCATGCGCAGGGACAGGTACTGCGACGAGAGCCGCCAGCAGTGCCGAAACGGACAGAATACTCATCGGAGATCTCAGGTGTTGTGCTTTCACCCGAATATTCTTACCCGTCGGTAATGAAAGCTCCGCCGCCGACGTGCGACCGCCGAGTCAACGGCAGGTGAACTTTCCGTAACGAGCTCTGCGCGTCGACTGGGGTACAGTGGTTCTCACGACAGGGGAGCGCCGAAAGGGGCGCTGAGAGTGCAGATGAAGCTGCAGACCCTCGAACCTGATGCGGCTAGCACCGCCGAAGGAAGTCGAGACTCTTCTACCCCTCCTTGATATGAGGAGGCACTATGCCAGAAATGACTGCGCCGGATTCCGCTGTGAAGACCGCGCCCCACTATTCCCAGGTACCGGCGACGAAGCAGTGGCGGGTCGTCGACTACGTTGTCACCGCCGTGCTGGGAATCGGCGTCGGACTCATCTTCTGGGTCCTGGCCCTGAGCTGGAAGGTCCTCGAACTCGGGTTCCAGGCCTTCCCTCCATCGATCGGCCTCATCGCCGGCCTCTGGGTCCTCGCCGGCCCTCTGGCCGGTGCCATTATCCGCAAACCCGGTGCCGCTCTGCTGTGCGAAATGATCGCCGCCATCGTCGAGGCGGTGCTGGGCTCTCACTTCGGAGCCACCGTTCTGCTCTCCGGACTCGTCCAAGGCCTCGGCGCCGAACTCATCTTCGCGGCCTTCGGCTATCGCAGGTTCACCCTGTGGGTCACGAGCTTGGCCGGGCTGCTGGCCGCCGCGTTCATGTCCGTGAGCGAGAACATCATGTACAACGCCGAATGGCAGTTCGGCTACCAGGCTGCCTATGCCGTGTGCGCGATCATCTCCGGCATCGTCATCTCCGGCATCGGCGCCTGGTTCGCCTACCGGGCGATCGCGAAGACCGGGGCCCTGAGCGCCTTCGCCTCCGGCCGAGCGCGCTGATGGCCCTGCCGATTCGCGCCCGCGGGTTCTCGTGGCGCCATGCCGACCGTGATGAACCCGCGGTCGGTCCCCTCGATCTGGACATCGCAGCAGGTGAGAAGGTGCTTCTGCTCGGCCCGTCCGGGGCAGGTAAGACCACCCTCCTGCATGCGATCGCCGGAGTTCTGCCTGCCGAGTCGGGTGAGGCAGATGGTCAGCTTCTCATCGGTGACCGTCCACCGGATCCGCGCCGAGGTGAGACCGGGCTGGTCCTCCAGGACCCCGATTCGCAGGTGATCTTCTCCCGGGTCGGTGATGATGTCGCCTTCGGCATGGAGAATCTGGGCCTGCCCGCCGACGTCATCGCCGCTCGCATTCCAACTTCCCTTGCGGCAATGGGCCTGGGTCTCCCCCACGACCATCCCACCGCTGCACTGTCCGGAGGACAGAAGCAGCGTCTGGCGCTGGCAGGAATCCACGCGATGGCACCGCAGGTGATCATCCTCGATGAGCCGACGGCCAATATCGATCCGGATTCCGCCGCCTCCGTTCGGGATGCTGTCCTCGAGACCCAGGCGGCTACCTCGGCGACGATGGTCATCGTCGAACACCGGGTCGGACTGTGGCTCGATCACGTGGACACCGTGATCGTCCTCGGCCCAGCGGGCCTGCTTGCCCAGGGTCTGCCGAGGTCGGTCTTCGGTGATCCTGCGCTCGCCGAGGTGCTGGTTGAGTGTGGGATCTGGGTGCCGGAGACGGCCGGACCCTCCAACCCTGCGGTGCAGCCTGGTGCGGAACCGCTCCCCCACCCCGACGGCGAGGTCGTGCTGACGACCGAGTGCCTCAGTGTGGCTCGCCCCGGTGCGAAGGTTCCGGCGGCGACCGGCCTCGATTTGTCCGTTCGGTCCGGTGAGGCCCTGGGCATCGTCGGCGCCAACGGGGCCGGCAAGTCGACCTTGGCGCTGACCCTGGCCGGCCTCATCCGGGAATTCGAGGGAGAGGTGAGAGCTGTCGGTAATCTGCGAGATGGTGCCAAGCATGCCCGACCCTTCCGGTGGCCCTCAGCGTTTCTGGCTCCTCGCATCGGGATGGTGTTCCAGGAACCCGAACATCAGTTCCTGCGCTCGAGTGTGACCGAGGAGCTGGCCTTGGGACCGCGGCTGGCCGGATGGTCGAGTGCCGAGGTCGACGATCGCGTCGCCGAACTCCTCGAGGTGCTGGGACTTGAGAAGCTCGCCGAGGCCCATCCACAGGGCCTCTCGGGCGGTGAGAAGCGTCGCCTGTCGGTGGCTGCCATGATGGCGCCGCGGCCGCAGGTGCTCATCGTCGACGAACCGACGTTCGGCCAGGATGCCCTGACCTGGGCCGGTCTGGTCGAGCAGTTCATCGACGTCCTTGCCCGCGGGTCCGCCGTGGTCGCGGTCAGCCACGACCATGCGTTCCTCGACGCCATCGGGGCCAGGCGGGTCGAGTTGAGTCGGAGGACGAAGGCAGGTGAGCGAATTGCGTGAGCACGCGATCGAACACAC
This sequence comes from Brevibacterium aurantiacum, assembly GCF_900169065.1. Lineage (GTDB taxonomy): Bacteria > Actinomycetota > Actinomycetes > Actinomycetales > Brevibacteriaceae > Brevibacterium > Brevibacterium aurantiacum. The sequence continues at coordinate 51,287 of NZ_FXZB01000017.1, forward strand.
CGATCCGGCTGGGCGAGCCACAGTCGCCACGGGCACCGAGGTCGCGGTTCATGATCCCGGCCAGCTCATTCCCTTGGTGCGCACCACGGCACTGGTCACGTGCAATCCGCTGACGAAGATCGCTGTGGCGCTCATCCTCATGGTCGGAACACTGTTGAGCATCGACATGGTCTCGGCGGGAGTCGTCCTGGGGTTCTGCCTGCTCGCACTGCCGACGACGGGGCTGGACCTGATAGCTGCACTCAAGCGTCTGTGGTTCCTGCCTCTCGGCGCACTTCTGGCGGCGTGGGGCACGGCGATTCTGGCAGAGAAGACCGGTGCGGTGGTCATCGACCTCGGTCCGGTCCTGATGACGACGGGTTCTCTCGAGGCAGCGGCCGCGATCTTCCTGCGTGCCTTGGCCTTGGCTATTCCGCTCATCGTCCTGGCCTCCACCATTGATCCTCGTGACCTCGCGGATGTGCTCATCCAGCGGCTGCACCTGCCCGAGGTGGTCGTCGTCTCGGTGCTCGCGGCGAGCCGACTGCTCGGGCTGCTTGTCAGCGAATGGCAGACTTTGGCGATGGCCAGACGGGCCAGGGGCCTCGCCGGGGGTTCGATCGTGCGGCGCACGGGGAGTCTCTTCGCCGGTATCTTCGTGCTGCTGGTGCAGTCGATCCGACGCGGTACCACTTTGGCCATGGCCATGGAGGGCAGGGCGTTCGGTCGTCCCGGACGGACCTGGCGCAGGCGCTCGACCTTCGGCGCCGGGGATGGTGTGGCTGTGACGGTGTCAGTGGCCGTCTGCGTTCTCGCGATCGTGGCCGCGCATGCGTTCGGTACGTGGAATCCGATCGTCGGCGGCTGAGGCACTGAAGGTCCCGCCAGCCACAGGCGATCGCATACTCAGAGCTGCCCGAGGAGCTCCTTGAGCGCGGCTCGCCGCTCCTCGAGGGCCTCGGTGCTGGGCAGCTTCGACGCGGTGAGCACCAGCATCGTCCTGCCTTCGTCCTTCGGTTCGGCCGCGGCCTCGAACTTGGTTCCGTCCTCGAGATTCGCCCGCCAGAAGGAACGCTTCTCAGTCGTCGAGGTGCGCGCCTCACCGTCGAGAGCCACGCCTGCCAGCGTTCCCTCGTCGATGAGGAAGGCGAAGCGGGTGATGACATCATTTCGCGTACCGGTCAAGGTGCGCGAGACCGCGACGTCGAAGGTTCCGTCGGCGCGCTGGCCCGGCACACGTCTGCCGATCTCCTGCTCATAGGCCACGACCGCGCCCTGAACCCACCACCCGTGCTTCTCAACGACCCCGTCGAACTGCGGGTAGAGGGCGTCGGCGAGTTCCTTGTGACTCGCCGACGCTCCCCCAGCCGCCTCGAGGCGGGCCCGAGTGTCAACCCAGGGTTCGCCGAGAGCCTTCTCGATCGCCTGCACATTCATCGCTTTGGTTGCCATGGGAGAAGTCTAGGCAACCCAGACCCATTTCAACAGGGCCGCCGCAATGCAGGCGGTGGGAGGAAGGTGCAGATCAGTCGATCTGGAGTTCGCCCATCTCGTCCCAGCCTTCGCCGTCGATCTTGCGCGAGATGATCTTCGGCGTCGACGCAAGGTGGGGGCGCATGGCTTCGAGTCCGGCGGCGAAGTGATCGCTCTTGACGTGGGGTTCTGCCCCTTCGTCGGTGAATGCTTCGACGAGGACGAACTCGTTGTCCTTCTCCAGGCTCTTGGACCATTCGAACCACAGGTTGCCCGGTTCCGACCGTGTCGCCTCGGTGAAGGTGCGCACCGCTTCGGGGAACTTCTCGACGCTTTCGGGCTTCACGTCATACTTCACAACGATGAAAATCATGCTGACCTCACTTCATCTCGAATTGGCTCTGTCTGTTCCAGCAAATCACATTCGCCGCATCTCTCACACGCGCTCGGCGATGAGGACGAGGAATCCGCTGTCTGGTTCGAAGGGGTGGAGCTCCCACGTGGCCAGCTTGAGGTTGACGATCATGCCGGTCGACTTCACATCGTCGATGAAGTCTGCGAAGTCATAGCCGCGGCCGGCTCCGAAGCCGGCGACGAAGCGTCCACCGGGTTTCAGCGTCGATTTGATATTCGACAGGGTCTGGCGACGTGAGGCCGGATCGAGGAAGGACAGGACGTTGCCGGCGCAGAACGCCACGTCGATGTCATTGATGCCTGCGCCAGCGAAATCGAATTCGGCCAAGTCGCCGGTGTGCCATTCACCGCTCGGGAAGTCCTCCTCGGCGACAGAGATGAGGAACTCGTCGAGATCGACACCGTAGACGGTGTGGCCCTCATTGATGAGCAGACCACCGGCCCGACCGGTTCCGCAGCCGGCGTCGAGGATGCGTGCCCCGCGCGGTGCCATCGCATTGACGAACCGCGCCTCTCCCCCGATGTCGTGACCGGAGGCAGCCAGATTGCGCCACCTCTCGGCGTAGTTCGCGGAGTGGTCGGGGTTGGTCTCACGGATGCGGTTCCACTGATGATCGAAGCTCATGGCCCCATCCTAGGACGAAAGACCTCGGCCACCACCTCGGCGACGGCGGCGACCGGATCTGCCGGGTCCGGGGAGGTCAGCACGATGATCTCCCGGCCGCCCGCCTCGGCGATGGGATGCAGATTGACGTCAGGCCCGCCCAGGGACATCATGATCGGAGTCGCCAGCGTCAGGCCGAGTCCCGTCCCGGCCAGGGCGAGCGCGACCGCGGTGTCGGTGACGATGTGGGTCTCCTTGGCGGCAATGCCCAGCGCCGAGGTGGCCAGTCGCATCGCTCGCCCGAAGAGCTCTTCGGCCGGCGGCAGGATCCAATCCGCTTCGGCCAGGTCCAGCGGTGTGAGCCGCGGTGCACCCGCGGGCACGACGATGCCGAAGTCCTCGCTGGCGACGGTTCTCCAGCTCAGCCCCCGCATGGGCGGCAGGGGCACGGCCGGATAGTTGATACCGATGCCCAGATCGATGGCTCCGTCGATGACGGCCGCCGACATCGTCTCGACGTTGATCTCGCGGGCTCGGACCTCGATGTGTGGGTGCCGCTCGCCGAGTGCTCTGACGATCGACGGTAGCGCCCTGGTCGAGGCGGAGCCGAAGACGCCGAGCGTGACGATGGCCTCGCTGCGGAAATCCCTGCCCAGCATCGCCATCTCGGCCTGCTTCTGAGCGGCGAGGATGCTGCGGGCACGTGGAAGCAGCGTCCGGCCAGCCTCGGCGAGGATCATCCCTCTGCCTCGGCGCAGGAAGAGTTCGGAGCCGACGGCCCGACGCAGGGCACTCATGTGCTGGGAGACCGCGCCGATGCTGTAGCCCAGCTGCTCCGCGGCCCTGGTCATGGACCCGAGTTCGGCCACGGTGACGAATGTGCGCAGCTGTCCCAAGGTCCATCCCATGGCGACAGCATAGCTCTTTTCATGTTTCCTAAAAACAGTTTTCATGAACTCGCTCTTGTCCTTAAACGTGACGGGAACCACAATGGGCAGAGAGCCGCATTCCGCCGACATCGACGTCGGCGCTCCCCACTGCAGCGGCGACCAAGGACGGTCGCTGCGGCAGGAGACGAAAGAGGTGGAAGTTGGAGAGCACATCACCGACAGCAACAGCCCCGGCGAGCGCCGAGGTGGTCATCATCGGCGCCGGAGTCATGGGAGCATCCATCGCTTACCACCTGGCCAAACACGGCGCGAAGGACATCGTTCTCGTCGAGCGCAACGTCCCCGGCTCGGGCTCGACGTCGAAGGCCGCCGGCGGGGTGCGTTGCCAATTCTCCGATGAGGTCAACATCGCCCTGGCCACGCGCAGCCTCGAGGTGCTGCGCAACTTCGAAACCGAGTTCGGTGTCGACATCGATCTGGTGAGCAACGGCTACCTGTTTCTCCTCGACTCCGTCGCCGATGCCGAAACCTTCGCGGCCAACGTCGCACTCCAGCAGCGCATGGGCCTGGATTCCCGGATGCTCACCGTCGCCGAGGTGGCCGAACTGGCCCCGTACATCGACACAGAGGGCATCGTTGCTGGGGCCTTCAACCCCGGCGATGGGCACTGCACGCCCGAGGCCGTGGTCTCCGGATATGTCAGCGCCGCACGCGGCCTGGGCGTGCAGGTGCTCAAGAACTGCGAGGTGACCGAATTCGAATCGACCGAGGGCGCAGACTCCCGCAGGGTCACCGCGGTGACCACGAGCAAGGGCAGGATCGAGTCTGCGCAGATCGTGTGTGCCGCCGGCGCCTGGTCCGGACTCATCGGCGAGGCGGCCGGGGTCGATCTGCCGGTCAGGCCGCTGCGCCGCGAGATCATGGTCAGCGAACCTGTGGATGAGGCGGCTCTGGGCATCGATTTGGCGCGCATGCCTTTCACCATCGACTTCAGCACGAGCTTCTACGTGCATCCAGAGGGTCCCGGCTTGCTTTTCGGCTGCCCGGACGAGGCGGATGTGTGGGACTTCGATGACAAGCGCAACCCGGACTGGCTGCCCACTTTGGCCGAACTCATCGAAACCCGTGCTCCTGCCCTGGGCAATGTCGAGGCCAAACGCGGTTGGGCGGGACTCTATGAAATGACCCCGGATCACAATGCGCTCATCGGTGAGGCCGAGGAGCTCTCCGGTTTCTTCTACGCCTGCGGGTTCTCGGGCCACGGATTCCTCATGGGACCGGCCGTCGGGGAGGTCGTCGCCGACCTCATGACCGGCCATCAGCCCTTCGTCGACGTCTCCGGCCTGGACAAACGTCGGTTTGCCACCTCGGGACTGCGCAAGGAGCTCAACATCGTCTGACGCCCCGCACCCCCTTCCCATCGACCGTTGCTCACTCCCATCGACCGTGACTTACGCACATCATCAGATTCCCGCTCACCAGGAGCACCAGCGAAAGGACTGCAATGACCGCATTGCCCACCGACCAGACCATCACCGACCTGCTCACCGGCGGCCTCAAGGCCTGCGGGGTCGACGCCACCGTGCTCACCGCCGGGTCCTCCGCCGCGGCGAGTCTGCCGGCCCGCTCCCCCATCACCGGGCAGAGCTTGGGCACGCTGGCCGCGGACACCAAGGAATCCGCCTCGGAGAAGATCGGCGCAGCCGCCGAAGCGTTCGCCGCCTGGCGAGATGTCCCTGCACCCGTGCGCGGTCAGCTGGTCCAGCGCTGGGGACAGCTGCTGGGCGAGCACAAGGAGGACCTCGCGAAGATCATCACGGTCGAGGCGGGCAAGACCCCGTCCGAGGCCGCCGGTGAGGTGCAGGAGATGATCGACATCTGCGAGTTCGCACTCGGCCAGTCCCGTCAGCTGTGGGGCAAGACCATGCCCAGTGAGCGCCCCGGTCACCGACTCATGGAGACCTGGCATCCGCTCGGGGTCGTCGGTGTCATCTCCGCCTTCAACTTCCCCGTCGCCGTGTATTCCTGGAATACGGCCTTGGCCCTGGTCGCCGGGGACGCCGTGGTGTGGAAGCCGTCGGAGAACGCGGTGCTCGCAGCCCTGGGCGCGCAGTCCCTGCTGGCTCGTGCCGCCGCCGAGGTGGGGGCTCCGGAAGGACTCGTCCCTGTCCTCGTCGGCGGCCGGGACATCGGCGATGCCATGGTCCGCGATGAGCGAGTGGCTCTGGTCTCTGCCACCGGTTCGGTGCGCATGGGCCGTGAGGTCGGTCCGGTCGTGGCCGAACGCTTCGGCCGGGTTCTGTTGGAACTCGGCGGCAACAATGGTGCGATCGTGGCCCCGAGTGCCGACATCGACCTGGCGCTGCGGGGCGTAGTCTTCGCGGCTGCGGGTACGGCCGGTCAGCGCTGCACAACCCTGCGCCGCCTCATCGTCCACGAGTCCATCGCCGATGACTTCGTGGACAAGATCGTCGCGGCCTACAAGACGCTGAGCATCGGGTCTCCCACCGAGGACGGCGTGCTGGTGGGACCGCTCATCAATGAGGGCTCCTATGAGGCGATGCAGGCGGCACTCAAGCAGGCCGAGTCCGAGGGCGGCACCGTCCTGACCGGCGGTGCTCGCGTCCTCGACGACGAACGACCCGATGCACACTATGTGGAGCCGGCGGTCGTGCGGATGCCCACCCAAACCTCGGTGATGGAGTCGGAGACCTTCGCTCCGATCCTCTACGTCGTCACCTACTCCGATCTCGACGAAGCACTTGAGATCCACAACGGAGTGCCGCAGGGCCTGTCCTCGGCGATCTTCACCTCGGAGCTTGCCGAGTCCGAGAAGTTCCTGTCCCGCTCCGACTGCGGCATCGCCAACGTCAACATCGGCACCTCAGGTGCAGAGATCGGCGGGGCCTTCGGCGGTGAGAAGGAAACCGGCGGCGGCCGCGAGTCCGGCACCGATTCGTGGAAGGCCTATATGCGCCAGGCGACGAACACGGTCAACTACTCAGGTGAGCTGCCGCTGGCGCAGGGCGTGGAGTTCCTCTGAAGGTCACTTGTCAGATGGGATAGTCTGCTGTCATGTCTGGGAACCCACTGCTGCCTGCCTGGTACGACTTCGCTTGGACTGCGATCGTCATCGTCGTCATCGGTCTGGCTATCTGGTCATTGGTGTCACTGACTCGGTCGAAAGTCGATGCCCCGACCAAATTGGCTTGGGCAGTCTTCATCATCGTCGCGCCAATTCTCGGATCGGTCGTCTGGCTCGTCCATCGCCGCAATCGCCGCGCAGAGTTGGCGCGATAGTCAGCGAGACTGTGCTGGCAGTTGATCAGTGTCGTGAGAATCCGGGCGTCGGCTTTTGGCCGACGCCCGTTTTCTATGCTCCAGCAGCATTGCACCAATTCCAACCAATGCGAAGAGCGGGAAGACGATGAGCTCCAAGATCCACGCCTGCCCACCCTCGCTGAGCGACTCCTCACCCATGAGCAAGGAGTTCGTAAATGCCACGCCCAGGAAGAACGCCATGATGATTTCCCTCATGATGCGGAATCTACCTGCCCACAAGACGCCTTGCAATCATATTCGCTCGCAGCTGTCTGCTTGATCACGGAAGGACAGTGCGACCGCGACGGAAGGGACCAGAACGACTAAAGTTGCGATTGAGACCGTGAATACTGAAGGAGAACACCTGTGATTGAGCTGAAGACACCCGCCGAGATCGACAAGATGGCGGTCACCGGCCGATTCGTCGCGAAGACATTGGCTGAACTGTCTGAGCTCGCAGAACCGGGCATGAACATCATGCAATTGGAGAAGCGGGCACGAAAGCTCATCGAAGAGGCCGGCGCGAAGTCCTGCTACTGGGACTACGCTCCTTCCTTCGGGGAAGGCCCCTTCCGCAACGTCATCTGCCTCTCGGTCAACGACGGAGTCCTCCACGGCAAGCCCCACGACTACGTGATGAAGGACGGCGACCTGCTCACCTTGGACTTTGCTGTGTCCATCGACGGCTGGGTCGCCGATGCCGCACGCTCCGTCATCGTCGGGAACGGCAGCGAAGAGGACCAGCGCCTCATCGACTCCACCTGGTCCGGACTGGAAGCCGGCATCTCCGCTGCGCAGCCAGGCAACCGCCTCGGCGATATCTCGAAGGCCATCGGCGATGTCGCCGATGAACAGCGCATCCCGGTCAACCTCGACTTCGGCGGACACGGCCTGGGCCACACAATGCACGAAGATCCACACGTGGCCAACCGCGGCAAGGGTGGACGCGGCTTGGTGCTCAAGCCCGGTCTGACGCTGGCGATCGAACCGTGGTGGTCATTCACCTCGAAGAAGCTCTCCGTCGACAAGGACGGCTGGACCCTGCGCTTGGCCGACGGTTCGAACGGTGCGCATTCGGAGAACACGATCGCCATCACCGAGGATGGTCCGAGGATCCTCACCACACTGGACTGATGTCTGCGAGCAGTGCAATCGGGCTTCCGGCGAATCGTTCGTCGGAGGCCCGTTTGCGTGTGCGGTGCTGAGTACATAGCTGTGTCAGTGGCCCGTGTCAGAATTGTCCTATGTCTTTCACCTGCACTGAATGCGGCTATTCAACCGTCAAGTGGCTGGGCCGTTGCCCCGAATGCCAGGCCTGGGGAACGCTCGAGGAGAAGGGCGCAGGCAAGTCCTCGGTAAAGACGAAGGTGAAGAAGTCCAGCGGTGCGAAGTCGATCAACCAGATCGATTCCACTCTCGCCCAGGCGAAGACCACCTACGTCAGCGAATTCGACCGTGTCCTCGGCGGCGGCATCGTCCCCGGCGCCGTCGTTCTCCTCTCCGGCGAGCCGGGCGTCGGGAAGTCAACGCTCCTGCTCGATGTCGCCTCCCGTGTCGCGAAGTTCGGAGCCAAGGTTCTCTACGTCACTGGCGAGGAATCAGCCGGGCAGGTGCGGCTGCGGGCCGAACGCATCAATGCCCTTGAAGACACCCTTCTGCTGGCGGCAGAGACCGACCTCGGCGCAGTCCTTGGCATGATCGAGGCAGAAGAGCCTGAAATGCTCATCGTCGACTCCATCCAGACACTCGCCTCTTCCGAGATCGACGGAGTCCCTGGCGGAGTCACCCAGGTCAGAGAGGTGGCTGCGGCCCTGATCCGTGAGGCCAAAGCCCGGTCTCTGCCGACCGTGCTCGTCGGCCATATCACGAAGGACGGCACCATCGCCGGCCCCCGGCTCCTCGAGCACCTCGTCGACGTCGTGTGCAACTTCGAAGGTGAACGGCATTCGCGCCTACGTTTGCTGCGTGCCGTGAAGAACCGATTCGGTCCGACCGATGACGTCGGCTGCTTCGATATGGAGGAAAACGGCATCAAGAGCCTCGAAGACCCATCGGGCCTCTTCCTCTCCCGCAGCGGCAGCAATCCTCCAGGAACCTGTCTGACAGTGACTCAGGAGGGCAAACGTCCGCTTTTGGTCGAGGTGCAGTCGCTGATCACCGAATCCGCTGGCGGACAGTCACGCAGGTCGGTCTCCGGCGTCGATTCCTCCCGCGTGGCCATGATGCTCGCCGTCCTCAGCCAGAAGATCGGGAACATCAGCCTGGCCAAGTCCGATGTCTTCACCGCCACCGTCGGCGGGGCGAAACTGGCGGAACCTGCCAGCGACTTGGCAATCTGTCTCTCGCTGGCCTCAGCCGCGATCGGAAAGCCGATGGCCGCGAAATTCGTAGCGATCGGAGAGATCAGCCTCTCGGGCGAGATTCGCAATGTTCCCAACCTGGGCCAAAGGCTCAATGAGGCCTCTCGTCTGGGAATCACCCATGCGATCGTCGCCCATGGCGCACTGCGCAATGTCTCCACTCCCCAGGGGATGCGAGTCAAAGAATGCGAGCACGTTTCCGAAGCCGTCGAGATCCTTTTGGGAAGCAATCAGTGAAAATTCCGGGACATCTGCGCGAAAATGGCGCATCCTGGAAGCATGACCACGACAGTTTTTCCCGCGATGAGGACCACGGACGCGGCCGCGACGACCGCTCTGCTGGTCACGCTCGGTTTCACCGAGCGGCTCATCATCAGGGACGAGGCTGACCCGGAGATCATCGTCCATGCCGAATACGCTCTGGGCGAGACGGGTGGAATCATGTTGGGCTCCGTCCGCAATGACGGATCGGCCCTCGACAGTGTCGGCGGGAACTCCATCTACGTCGTCGTCGACACCGAACGCGAAGTCGATCGGCTCTACGAAGAGGTCATCGACATGGGCCATGCGATCGTCCGCCCGGTGGCAACACAGCCTCACGGCGGTCGGGAGTTCGACTTCCGCGACCATGACGGCAATTCCTGGGGAGTCGGCTCCTACCGCGGAGCCTGAGAACTCACGAGTTAATCCGCGCGCTGACTTGAGCGTCACGGCGCCGTCAGCAGACCGGCCGTCTCTGGTCAGGCACCAGGCTTCTATTCGTCAGGTGACTTCTCGTCCGAGGGCTTCTCCGTGGGCGCTTCGGACTTCTCGTCTTCTGCCTTCTTGTCCTCGGCTTCTTTCTTCTCTTTGGCCTTAGTGGCAGCGTCCTTCTCAAGTTTGAACTTTGCCGGCTTGCTCTCCTCATCGCCGAGTTTGACGATGAGCTCATAGTCTCCGGCACCGAATTCCTGGTTCGTCCGGTTGCAGTTCTTGTCGACCTGCACCCGGTTCCATTCGAACTGTGCAGTCTTCTCCGATTCGGGCGCGAACTCGGTCGAGACTTCAGCGTTCTCGTCCTCATCGGCGGCGCAGAACTTCGACGACCAGACGACGTCACCGTTCTTCTCGACCAGGAACTCCTGATCCTTGGTGCCCACTTCGATCAGGCAGGTGGCCGTGTGGTTGTTCTCGATGACCATTTCGAACTTGGGTTTGGCGTCTTCTTTGAAGCTCTTCTTGTTGACCTTGGCCTTGAGACCGACCTGCTCCTCGGGGCACTTACCACTTGCGGCCTTCTCATCTGGGACTGGCGCCGCCGTCGTCTCGCTCGCAGACGGAGTCTCCTCGGCAACAGGGTCCTTCTCATCGCCGCCGCCAAGTCCCTTGACGATTCCGACGACCCCGAGCACCAGCAGAGCGATGACCACAAGGCTGGCGACCAGCAGCGCGTAGCGACGCCGACGGTACACGTGCGCTGGCAGCTTCCCGCTAGACTGGCGGGGCTGCCTGGCACCGTTCTTCGGCTGAGAACCACGATTGGAAGGAGTCATCGCTTTGAGCCTAGGCCGAAGCGTTTGAGCATCCAAATGACACACCGAGCCTCTGCCGAATCGAGATCTTCGCGCCCCGATTCCCCGTTCCCCGCAGTTGCGAACACGGACATCCATCGGGTTCGCGAGACGATCATCACCTGGTTCGAATCCGCGGCGCGTCCCCTGCCGTGGAGAGATGCCGACACCACAGCCTGGGCCGTCCTCGTCAGCGAGATCATGTCTCAGCAGACCCCTGTGTCCCGGGTCGAACCCCGTTGGCGGGAGTGGATGCAGAAGTGGCCGACACCCGCAGATCTGGCACAGGCACCCACCGCCGAGGTTCTCCACCGTTGGGACCGTCTCGGTTACCCAAGGAGGGCACTGCGACTCCAGGAAGCCGCACGTGTCATCACTGAGGAGCTCGACGGTCACGTGCCACAGACCGCCAAGGAGCTCGAACGTCTGCCCGGCATCGGCTCCTATACCGCAGCAGCAGTAACATCCTTCGCCCACGGGGAGCGCACCACCGTCCTCGACACGAACGTGCGCCGTGTCCTCATCCGCCTGTTCGCAGGTCGCGATCGCCCCTCCCCTTCACCTGGTCGTGCAGAGACCGAATGGGCCGGCCAGTTCGTTCCGGAGACAGAGCACAAGCAGTGGAACGCCGGGGTCATGGAGTTCGGTGCGCTCGTGTGCACGGCCAGGAACCCTCAGTGCGAGACCTGCCCGCTCAATGACATCTGCGCCTGGCAGAAGGCGGGACGTCCCACCTCGGCGGTGAAGCCGAAGACCCAGAAATGGGCGGGCACAGACAGGCAGCTGCGCGGAGCCATCATGGATGTACTCAAATCCGCGCATGAGAATGCCGACGGTGCTCACACCGGCGGATCGGTTCCCATTGATCTCTTCACTACGACGACTGCCAAGATTGATCCCGACATGCTCGATGAGCTCTCCGGGCACACCGCGACGAAACTCGACCGAGTTCGAGACCTCAGCGCGGATTCACAGAGGATCACACGCCTGATCGATGACCTCGTCTCAGACGGTTTGGCTGCACGAACGAAGAACGTGCTGCAACTCCCCAGCTGATCGTCTCAAGCTGCCTGATCCGCGGCTGCAGGATCCGCGGCTGCAGGATCCGCTGAGCCGCGACGGTGATTCACAGAAACTTGATCATGCGGGCGTTGCCCAAGGTGTTGGGCTTGACTCGGGCCAAGTCCAGGAACTCTGCCACGCCCTCATCGGCGGAGTGCAGAAGCTCGACGTAGACCTCCGGAGAGACGGGGATGCCCTTGATCGGCTCAAATCCGAGCGAACCGAAGAACCCGGTCTCAAAGGTCAGGCAGAAGACCCTGTCGACGCCGATGGCCACAGCATCTGCCAGGAGCTGTCTGATGAGCGCCTTGCCTACTCCGCGGCCCCGATAGGCCGGGGATGTGGCTACCGTGCGTGCTTCTGCAAGATCGGCCCAGATGACGTGCAGTGCCGCGCAACCGGCCAGAATCTCAGTTCCGTCGGGCTGCGGGTCGACCACCAACCAGAACTCCTGCAGAGTTTCGAAGTAGGTGACGGTGTCCTTGGCCAGCAGAATGCGCTCTTCGGCCAGCGGGGCGACCAAGGCCTCGATTCCCTTGACGTCGGATGTGCGAGCCCTGCGCAGGTAGAGCCCACCGGGAAGCGAATGGTTGAAGTGGTGATCCGTGGAGACCTGATCATGGTCGAAGTCGACTGGGGCTGAGCTCATATCCTCATTCAACACCATCGGCCGCAGGCATGAAAAAGCCCGGGGACTCAGCTGCTGCTGTGTCCCCGGGCTCCTTCAGTGCTCCAGGAGAAGATCAGGAAGTAGAGCTTCCCGATCCGCTGCCACCGGACGAACCGGCACCAGCGAGTTCTCCACCGGAACCGGAGTCATCCGGACCGCTGGCGGCAATGCTTTCGGTCTCCACGCCTTCGAACGTGAATTCCGCTTCCTTGCCTTCTCCCTTGACGTCGACCTTGATGGTCTGACCGCTGCCGATCTCCTTGAACAGGATCTTCTCGGACAGGTGGTCTTCGATCTCGAGCTGGATCGTCCGACGCAGCGGACGAGCACCCAAGACCGGATCGTAGCCACGGTCGGCCAGCAGGCTCTTCGCCGCATCGCTGACTTCGACCTTCATGCCCTGATCGGCCAGACGGGCGTCCAGACGTGCCAGGAACTGGTCGACGATCTGCAGAATCTCTTCCTTGTTCAGCTGAGGGAAGACGATCGTGTCATCGACACGGTTGAGGAACTCGGGGCGGAAGTGCTGCTTGAGCTCCTCGTTGACCTTCTGCTTCATGCGCTCGTAATTGTTGTTCGTGTTGCCCTCAACCTGGAAGCCCAGCTGCAGGCCACTCGAGATGTCTCGAGTACCCAGGTTGGTGGTCATGATGATGATGGTGTTCTTGAAGTCCACCTCACGACCCTGCGAGTCGGTCAGACGGCCATCCTCGAGAATCTGCAACAGGGAGTTGAAGATGTCCGAGTGAGCCTTCTCCACCTCGTCGAAGAGGACCACTGAGAAAGGTTTGCGACGGACCTTCTCCGTCAGCTGGCCGCCCTCTTCGTAGCCCACATAGCCGGGCGGAGAACCGAAGAGTCGGGACACGGTGTGCTTCTCCGAGTACTCCGACATGTCCAGGCTGATGAGCGAATCCTCGTCACCGAACAGGAACTCCGACAGAGCCTTCGCCAGCTCGGTCTTGCCGACGCCTGTGGGGCCAGCGAAGATGAACGAGCCGGAGGGGCGCTTCGGATCCTTCAGACCCGCACGGGTCCGCCGGATCGCACGGGAGATCGACTTGACTGCGTCGTCCTGACCGATGATGCGCTTGTGCAGTTCGTCTTCCATCCGCAGCAGACGCGAGGACTCTTCCTCGGTGAGCTTGAAGATCGGAATGCCTGTGGCAGCTGCCAGCACCTCGGCGATCAGTTCCGCGTCAACCACGGCAGAGGTGTCCTTGCCGCTCTTGCGCCAAGCCTCCGTCTGTTCGTCCTTGTCCTGCTGCAGCTTCATCTCGGAGTCACGCTCGGACGCTGCGAGCTCGAAGTCCTGAGCATCGATGGCAGCTTCCTTGCGATGCCGAGCCTCGAGAATCTTCTCCTCCAGGTCACGGATCTCCTGCGGCACCGACAGACGCGAGATGCGCAGTTTGGCACCTGCTTCGTCGATGAGGTCGATCGCCTTGTCCGGCAGGTACCTGTCGTTGACGTAGCGGTCGGACATGTTCACAGCGGCCGAAAGTGCACCCTCGGTGATCGTGACCTTGTGGTGCGCTTCGTACTTGTCGCGCAGTCCCTTGAGGATCTCGATCGAGTGTGCCAACGACGGTTCGGGAACCTGAATCGGCTGGAACCGACGCTCGAGGGCGGCATCCTTCTCGATGTGCTTGCGGTACTCGTCAAGAGTCGTCGCACCGATCGTCTGCAGTTCTCCACGAGCCAGCATGGGTTTGAGGATCGAAGCAGCGTCGATGGCGCCCTCTGCAGCGCCGGCACCCACGAGTGTGTGGATCTCGTCGATGAACAGGATGATGTCGCCGCGTGTGCGAATCTCCTTGAGGACCTTCTTCAGACGTTCCTCGAAGTCACCGCGGTAGCGGGAGCCTGCCACCAGTGAACCGAGGTCCAAGGTGTAGAGCTGCTTGTCCTCAAGGATCTCCGGGACCTCGCCGTTGACGATTGCCAGGGCGAGTCCCTCGACGACTGCGGTCTTGCCGACACCGGGTTCACCGATGAGGACAGGGTTGTTCTTAGTCCGTCGGGACAGAATCTGCATCACGCGCTGCATCTGCTCGTGTCGGCCGATGACCGGGTCGAGAGTGCCCTCGCGTGCGGCTGCAGTCAGGTTCGTTCCGAACTGGTCGAGGACCAGCGAACCGGAGGGGGTTCCCTCCTCGCGTCCGCCCGCAGAGACGGGCTCTTTGCCCTGGTAGCCCGACAGAAGCTTGATGACTTCCTGACGGACACGCCCCAGGTCGGCGCCCAGCTTGACGAGCACCTGTGCGGCAACGCCTTCACCCTCGCGGATCAGACCCAGCAGAATGTGCTCGGTGCCGATGTAGCTGTGTCCCAGCTGCAGAGCCTCACGGAGGCTGAGCTCAAGGACCTTCTTCGCACGCGGAGTGAACGGGATGTGCCCGCTCGGTGCCTGCTGCCCCTGTCCGATGATCTCCTGGACTTGGTCGCGCACCTGCTCGAGAGAGATGTCCATTCCCTCGAGTGCTTTGGCTGCCAGGCCTTCACCCTCGTGGATCAGGCCGAGCAGGATGTGCTCGGTTCCGATGTAGTTATGTTTGAGTAGTTTGGCTTCTTCCTGGGCAAGCACTACCACTCGGCGTGCTCGGTCAGTGAACCGCTCGAACATATTCACCCTCCTCGGTCTTGTTATTCTTTAGAGCCTAACGACCATTGGCCACGATCTATTGCACGTTTCGCCATCAGCCGAAACCGTTTGGCTGTGGGCGAAATTCCGGGTTCGCGCCTTCAGTGCTCGTCTGCCCAACTCACCATCGACCAAACCGGAGTCTCTGTGCTCTTTTCGACTGCGTGACGATGAGGTGGCTCGAGTTGCCTCAGTTCCATTGGAGAACTCCCCCGAGAAATCGAGATACTCCTCGAATACCGAGAGTTGAAATTGAGTATTCAGTCCTATCCGGCAGGCTTCACTCTGGCGACGACCTGAATGGCTGATCCTCTTTATCAATCAGCTGCGCTGAGAATTCTCTGAGAGAGACTGCATTCCTCCGGAACGATTGGAGTCTGCCTTGAAGTGACTTTCCCGGCAGGCAGGAATTGTCGGCGGAAATGCTGAAGGACCAACGGATGAACCGTTGGCCCTTCAGGAAGCGATTAGTGAATCAATGAAGTTCGATTCGCTGTACCGCCTCGTTTATCGGCTGTAACTGAATCCGATCGGTTCAGCTCTCTGCAGCTTCATATGCCTGAACGATTTCAAGCGGAATACGACCGCGATCTCCCAGCTGGTAACCGTTTGCCTGTGCCCATTCGCGAATCTTGGCGGTGTCCCGCTTCGGACCGGCAGCTGAGCTGGATCCTGCGCGACGCCCACGACCACCGGGGTTGGCTACCCGGCGAGCCTTGGCGATGAACGGAGCGAACGTTTCACGGAGCTTTTCGGCATTTTCTGTCGACAGTTCGAGTTCGTAGGTACCTTGGTCGAGGCTGAAACGCACGGTCTCCGACGCCTCCGAGCCATCGAAATCATCCGTGAGAACGAGTCGCATCTCCCTTGCCATGTTCACTCTTTTCATAATCTGATGTATTTGACGAAGTCAGCTTAACATCCGATTCATGATTATCGCCTAATTCGCTAACCTCTTGCTCTGCATAGTATTTATCGATCTGTTCGCGTTCGGTGCGGTCCGCACGCAAGATGTTTCTCATTACGTACCAGAACAGCAATGCTACGCAGATCGACGGCAATAGAGCCTTCAGCAGATCCATCATGTGCTCAACCCTCCTCAGCCATTTCCGTATTACCGGAGGCAATTGGCTTCGTGAATGGGAAGAGAATCGTTTCTCGAATTCCCAGGCCGGTCAAAGCCATGAGCAGGCGATCAAGTCCCATTCCCATACCGCCGGTCGGCGGCATTCCGTGTTCCATGGCTGTGAGGAATTCTTCGTCAAGGCCCATTGCTTCCTCGTCACCCTTGGCCGCGTCGGCTGCCTGTGCTTCGAAGCGTTCACGCTGGATGACCGGATCGACGAGCTCGGAATAGCCGGTGGCCAGTTCGAACCCGCGGACGTAGAGATCCCATTTCTCCACGACGCCCTTCTTGGTCCGGTGCTCGCGGACCAGAGGTGAGGTGTCGACGGGGAAGTCGGTGACGAAGGTCGGTGCCCACAGCTTGTCCTGGTAGAAGTGCTCCCACAGCTCTTCAACGTATTTTCCGTGTGAGCGGAAGACTCCGCCCAGATCGACGTTGTTGTCGGCAGCGATTTTGTCGAGGACGTCGAGTCCGGCCTCCGGAGTGACCTCGACTCCTGATTCTGCCGACAGCGTCTCGTACATGCTGACGACGGGCCAGTCTCCACCGAAGTCGTAGTCCTCACCGTCCTCGAGCTTCACGACGAGGGATCCGGTGGCCTCCTGTGCGGCGTTCTGGACCAGCGTCTTCGTCAGGTCTGCGATCGAGTGGTAGTCGCCGTAGGACTGGTAGGCCTCGAGCATCGCGAACTCAGGTGAGTGAGTGGAGTCGGCACCTTCGTTGCGGAAGTTGCGGTTGATCTCGAAGACGTTCTCGATGCCGCCGACGATTGCACGCTTGAGGAAGAGCTCCGGCGCGATGCGCAGGTACATATCGATGTCGTAGGCGTTCATGTGTGTCTTGAACGGTCGAGCCGCGGCCCCGCCGTGCATGAACTGGAGCATCGGAGTCTCGATCTCGACGAAGTCCTGTCCCGCGAAGGTACGACGCAGGGACGACATGACCTCGGCCCGCGTCAGCATGGTCTTCCGTGCTTCCTCGCGGGTGATCAGATCAAGGTAGCGCTGGCGCACACGAGTGTCCTCGGCGAGCTCGGTGTGCAGGCCCGGCAACGGGCGCAGCGCCTTGCTGGCCATCGACCAGGAATCGGCGAGCACAGAGAGTTCGCCGCGCTTTGACTTGATGACCTTGCCATGGATGAACAGGAAGTCGCCCAGGTCGACGTCGGTCTTGAAGTCGCCGAGGCGCTCCTCCCCCACTTCACGCAGGGACAGCATGCCCTGGAGACGGGTTCCGTCTCCTGCCTGCAGGGTCACGAAGCAGAGCTTGCCGGTGGTCCTCACAAATACGACACGGCCGACGACGCCGACGATGTCCTCGGTTTCGTCCCCGGCTTCCAGCCCGTCGTGGCTGGCATGGACCTCGGCCAGAGTATGCGTGCGCGGAATTCCGACCGGATAGGCTTCGGTGTCGGAGTCCAAGAGCCGCTGGCGCTTTTCCTTTCGGATCCGGATCTGCTCAGGATCGAGATGTTCGGGTGAAAGGTCTGCGTTTTCGGGCGTGTTCGACTCGGTATCTGCCATACCGTCAAGGTTACCGTGAGCGCGGCCCCCGGGGGAATTCGGGCCGAGCACCGACCCCGCCGATGGTCAGTCCGATCCGGCGTTCTGTCCACTCTGGCAGTCAGTCCAGCCGGGACAGGATCTCCTGCGCCTGTGAGTCCGTGATGCGTCCCAGGCCCAGAGCCTTGGCCGTGGTGGATCTGGCCAGAGCAATGTAGCTGTTGCGCGCGGACGGGTTCGACACGTTGAGACTGAACTCACTCAATGCCGCCAGGTGCGCGCTCACTGTGCCCACGTCGCCGCGGCTGACGGGCCCGGTCAGTGCCTTCGACCCGTTCTGCAGGGTGTTCGTCACGCTCGCATCAACGAGGGCTGTGAGCACACGTGAAGGGTCACTCACCCCCGCCTCGGCGAGCATCTCCATGGCTTCGCTGATGATCGTGATCGTGTGATTCGAGGCGTGGGTGATGGCCGCGTGGTACAGGGGCCTGTCTGCCTCGGCCACATCGATGGGTTCGGCTCCCATCTCGACGACCAGTGCCTGTCCGACCGGGCGGATCGGTGCCGGCGCGGTGACGGCAATCGTCGACTGTCGCAGCCGCGCCAAATCGACGGCGGTGCCGGTGAAGGACAGTGATGGGTGCAGGGCGATCGGCAGGGCGCCGAGGCTGGTCCCGGCTTCGAGGACATCGGTTCCATACCGGCCCGAGCAGTGGACGAGGATCTGTCCGGAATGGATCTTGGAGACCTTCACCAGACCGCTGACGAGGGATTCGATCTCATCGTCGGGGACGGCGAAGAGAAGAAGCTCGGCACGGTCTGCGATGTCGTCCGGGGGCAGGACCGGTACGCCTGGGAGCATCTCCTCTGCTCGCTGCAGGCTCGCCGCCGAGGTGGCACTGACACCGATGATCGCGTGACCGGCATCTCGCCAGGCGGCTCCGATGGTCGCCCCGACCTTTCCGCACCCGATGATGCCGATCCCCAGGCGAGGGGCGTCGTCCTGGTTCATTCCCGGGTGGCTCATAGTCTGCCTTCCTTGGCTGTGCGGGCTTCCTCGTCGTAGCGTTGCCGCGCAAGTCGAGTGCGTTCGGAATGTTCGCTGAAGAACTGCTTCGCCTCATCGACGCTCTGGTGGGTGACTCGGGGGTCGATGGGTCCGGCCGTGGAGTGCACGGCGACCGTGCCCAGACCCAACGAGCGCATGAGCGGGCCCTGGTGGTAGCTCATCGATTGCACCCTCACGTGGGGCACGAAGTCGACGCGACGGTCGAGTACTCCCATGCGCAGCACGAGGAGGGAACCGGTCACCGCGTAGGCTCGCCGCTTCCACACCAATGGATCGATGAGTCGTGAGGAACGCGGTTGGCCGTGGAAGAGTTCTTCTGCCCTCCCCGCCTGTGGGTCCTCGGACTTGCGGTCATACATGGCAGAGCGCACCAGGGTCGCTGCGCTGATGTCGTCCGGCAGCTGCGGCTCGGGCAGTGCGAGGCCGACCATGAGCAGTGCCTGGTCGATGTCACCGACGGGCAGGAGGATGTTGGACTCACCGGAACCGCCGGCGCTGGCGATGTTGAATTCGACCTTCCACCATCCGGCCTTCCGCCACAGCAGAGGCTGGTGGAGGCAGACGGCCTGCAGTCGGTCGAGGGGAATGACCTTGCGGGAGGTGGAGACGAGTCCGTGGTTGACGGCCAGTCCGTTCTCTCCCAGCTTGACCACGAAGTTCGCGTTGTCCAGGTTCTTCCTGAAGGCCGAGAACGCCGTGAAGAGGCCGGGGATGACTGCGACGATCATCGGGATGAATGCCTCGGTCAGGCCCAAGACGAGCAAGGCGATCGACACTCCGATGACGAGGAGGACGACGAGGAGCGAGATGATCGTCTCCGACTTCAGCAATGAGGAGACCACGACCCGGTGCACTGGCACCCGGATGATCTCGCCTTCCTCGTTGACGTTGGCAGAGACCTGGTAGGGAGCCAGGAGTTCGTTGATGCTCGACTCTGCCTCGTGTGAAGCGCCATCGGCCAGGGACCCGAGGCGTTTGCTCAGGCGTACGCCGATGCTGTCATCGCGACGTTCGGGCACGGTGCGATCGAGGGCAGGCTCACCGGCGATGCCGGAGACAGCACCCGTCTCACTGGAACCAGCCGAGGGATCTGCCGAGGGATCTACCGCGGGCGCATTGACGATGCCTGGAGCGGACGTTGACGCCACCTCGGCGGACTGTCCCGCGGTTGAGGTTGTCGTACCCTGCTGGGCGCCCTGCTTCTTCGCGCGGACGGCGGAGAGGAGCTCATCGCGCAAGGTTTCCGCACGCTTCTTCGACAGGTACTTCAGGGAGATATTGGAATCGGTTCCACCGGCGACATCGAAGACGAGTTCCGCCATTCCCAGAATCCTGGGCAGAAGCTTCTGCTGCAGGTCGATCGACTGCACCCGGTCGAGTCGGGCCTTACGCAGCTTCTTCGACAGCAGACCGCGCCGATAGTAGATGGCTTCGGAATCGATTCGATAGCCCATGACCTTCCACGCCATCCAGCTGAAGAGCGCGGTGATGAGGAGGATGAGGATGAGTCCACCGACCACGCCGAGGATGACGAGGGGATGGCTGCGCAGCCAACCGGCGAACCCCAGATCCACACCATCGCCCCTGGCCAGGTCCTCGATGGCGGTCTGCATGAAGTTCTGCAGACCGTAGGCGGCGGCGATGAAGATACCCACGAGCACGCCGAGGCTCTCAAGAATCGGCGTCAGCGGATGGACCCGGTGCCACACCTCGGGTGCGGCGGCACCGTGGTCAGCTGTCACACCACCGTGGTCGGGCTCCGCAGCACCGTGGTCAGCTGGTTCGTCGTTCGATCCTTCCTCGGCCATGGTCACAGTCCTGCCAAGTTGGCCTGGCCCAGGCCGGCGAGGCTGTCGCGCAGGCGATCGGCCTCTGCCCGGGGCAGACCCGGAATGGTGGCGTCTGTGGACGCCGAGGCGGTGTGCAGCTTCACGGTGGCCAGGCCGAACATCCGATCGATGGGCCCGGCATCCACGTCGACGAACTGCAGTCGGCCATACGGGACGACCGTGGCTTTGTGGAACATGATTCCTCGCCGGATGAGGAGGTCATCTGCCCTCTCCGCGTAGCCGATGGCCTTGGCCTGGCGGAGGGTGATGACGATGAGGAAGACGGTGAATGCCACGAGCACGGCCCAGATCGCATGCAGCCATGGCACCTCGGAGGTGAAGATGATGGCGAAGACGAGTGCCACGATGATCATCGGAACGAGGATCGTCAGTGTCGCGATCGTCTCCTTTACTCCGTATTTGGGGCTGACCCTGTTGAAGTCGGCATCTGTTCCGGACAGATAGTTGAATTCGCGGCTCATGCTGCTTCAGCTCCTGGTGGGTCTTGAGGGGGCAGTGCGCAGAAGCTCTCGACGATCAGGCCGACGATCATCAACGCTGCGGCTGACACCATAGCGAAAAGCATACCTGCCGCCAAATCATTGCGGATGCCCGGTGCTGACAGGAAATAGTAGGCCGCATTTCCCATATACCATCCGGCTAATCCTGCCCCTGTCAGGGCGCTGGCCTTGGCCATGACAGCTACGCGGGCTGCTTGCAGCGAGTCGATCTCTTTGGTGCGGTCGCCTTCGTTCCACTTCTTGATCGGCCAGCCCAGGACCAGCAGGACCGCAGCGAGAATGAGCATCCCGATGATGGCGAACCAGGGCAGTCCCGGCAGGGAGAACCCTTGGCTTTCGAGCAGAACGTCGACCACCGGCGCCAGCACCGCACCGATGACGGCCCAGATGACGAGAGTGCCCGACGAAGTTCGCTGCATAGCTCCAAGTCTCTCAAACCCTGGGCACTTATGGTGCCGGGATTCGCGTGATTTCCTGGTCTCCCAGCTCGGCGAGGACCGCAGCGATCGGCTGCGGACCGGTGGGCGTGAGAATTTCCACATTCTCGTCGAGTTCGGCCCAGGGGGCGAGGACGAAGGCTCGTTCGTGTGCCCGCGGATGCGGCAGTGTCAGTGCTTCGGTGTCGAGCACGACCTCACCGTTGTCGGTGACGAAGCGAATCAGATCGATGTCGAGGGTCCGCGGCCCCCACCGCAGTTCTCGGGTCCGTCCGCAGGCGACCTCGATTCCCTGCGCCACAGCCAAGAGCTCGGCGGCGGGAAGGCTGGTGGTCACGATGAGTCCCAGGTTGAGGAAGTCGTTCTGTTCGACTCCGCCCCAAGGCGCGGTGCGGTATAGCGACGATCGCCTCCGCACCGCGATCTTGGGGTGCCGGTCGAGCGCGGCAACCGCCTGGTCGAGCGTGTCCGCAGCGTCGCCGAGGTTGGCCCCCAGATTGAGGTATGCCTCGTGCTCGCCCGGTGCGGTTCCACCGACCACTCCCCCTGGTGGGGTGGCACTGACCTCGGCATCGTTGCGGGAGCGGTTGACGGTGACGCTGACGTCGTTGAAGCTGCGTTCAATCGGGGCGCCGGGTTTGTGGACGACGACCTCGACGTATTCGGCAAGGGTCAGACAGTGATCAGCGATCGTCGACCCCAGGGTCTCGATGAGGTCGAAGGTGTTGTCCTCCACGATGTGTGCAACGTCCTCGGCCAGTTCCCCGTAGTGGATCGTGTCCACGATGTCGTCGCTGGCAGCGGCTCGGGACACCGAGGTGTGCAGGGTGACATCGATGACGAAGTCCTGACCCTCACGCTTCTCGAAGTCGAAGACCCCATGGTTGCCGCGCACGGTCAGGCCACGCAGCTCAATTCGATCCCGTTGACCGCTCATGCTCGGCCCTCGTCCAAGGAGGCCTCTGAGGCTTCTGAGGCTTCAGTCGAGGCATGTGAGTTCACGGCGTCGAGGACCTTGGCAGCGATCGCCGAGGTGGTGGGTTCGTGGACCCGTACCGCCCATGCTCCAGCTTTGGCCGACAGCGCCGAGATCGCGGCAGTGGCCTGATCCTTCGCCGATTCCTCGGCGAGTTTCGGATCCTCCGGGGAGAGCAGGGTGGAGATGAATCGTTTGCGGCTGGCCGCGACGAGGAGACGGTGATCCAGGTTCGCGAATTCGTCGAGGGCCGCGAGGATCTGCCAGTTGTGTTCGGCGTTCTTCGAAAACCCCAGGCCGGGATCGAGGATGAGGTTCTCCAGCTTCACCCCGACGGCCACGGCTTCGTCGATTCTCGTCTTCAGCTCCGCGATCACCTCGGCGACGACATCGTCGTAGTGGAAGGACGCCGATGCGCGATCGAGGTACCCGCGCCAGTGCATGAGCACGACGGGGGCAGCTGTCTCCGAGGCAACGGCCAGCATCGTCGGATCGGAGAGTCCGGCTGAGACGTCGTTGATGATGTGGGCGCCGGCATTCAGTGACGCCTCGGCGACCGTGGCTCGCATGGTGTCGACGCTGATGGTCGCCCCCGCTGCTGCCAGCTCACGGATGACGGGAACGACGCGGCGCAGCTCTTCGGCCTCATCGACGCGAACAGAGCCCGGGCGGGTGGACTCGCCGCCGACGTCGATGATGTCGGCGCCGGAATCCAGCAGTTCGAGGCCGTGGGCGATGGCCGAGTCGTGATCGAAGTAGCGACCGCCGTCTGAGAAGGAGTCGGGCGTGACATTGAGTACGCCCATGATCTTGGTACGTTCCGGTGTGGGCATGTGAGACCTCTACCTCCGGAGGATCAGACTCATGGCTTCTGCTCGCGATGCCGTCTCGCGCAGCTGCCCGCGCACCGCCGAGGTGATGGTCGAGGCGCCCGGCTTGCGGACTCCTCGCATGGTCATGCACAGATGTTCTGCCTCGACGACGACGATCGCGCCCTGCGGCTCGAGGTGTTCGACGAGCGCATCGGCGATCTGAGTCGTCAGCCGCTCCTGGACCTGGGGCCGCCGAGCATAGATCTCAACCAGCCGCGCCAGTTTGGACAGCCCGGTGACCTTGCCGTTCTTGCTCGGGATGTAGCCGATGTGAGCGACTCCGTGGAACGGCACCAGGTGGTGTTCGCACGTCGAGTACAGGTCGATGTCGCGCACGAGGACCATCTCCTCGTGACTGATGTCGAAGGTCACGCCCAGCACTTCGGATGGGTCCCGGTGGAGCCCGGCGAAGACCTCTTCATAGGCACGCGCGACCCTGTCTGGGGTTTCGACCAGACCTTCACGGTCAGGATCCTCGCCGACGGCGATGAGGATCTCTCGCACTGCGGCGGCGATCCTCGCCTGATCGACCTTGTTGCCGGTACCGGCAGGAGCCTCACCGAGGATCTCCGGTACCCCTTCGAGCTCAGACATCAGTAGCCGCTCTCCCTGCCGCCGTCGGAATTGTCCGGGCCACCTGGATTCGTCGGACCCTCAGGACCGGTGCCGGGTGCGCCGTGTGGACCGGTCGGTCCGGTCGGATCATTGGGGTTGATCGGACCCGTGGGGTTGTGCGGAACGTGAGGTCCGTTCACACCCGTCGGACCGGCGCCCGGTACGTCGGTGGTGTCGACTTCCGAGTTGCCGTGGCCCTTGCCGCTGCGGTCGCCGCTGAGCGGTGCCGGCGGATCGATCGGGCCGCGTTCGGATACCGGACGTTCATCGTTGGCCAGCCACACATCGCGTGTGGGGCGCTTGACGATGGGGGTGAAGATCTCAGCCAAAGCCGCCTGATCGAGGGTCTCTCGCTCGAGCAGCTGGTAGGCGAGGTCGTCGAGAACGTCGCGGTTGTGCGTCAGCGCCCAGTAGGCGTCGGCGTGGGCTGCGTCGATGATCTCTCGGACCTCACGGTCGATCGAGGACAGCGTTGCGTCACCGTACTCGTCTCCCCCGCCGTAGCCGCGTCCGGCAAATGGTTCGCCCTGGTCATCGCCGATCTTGACCATGCCCAGTTTGTCGCTCATGCCGTATTGGGTGACCATCTTGCGGGCGATGTTCGTCGCCTTCTCGATGTCGTTGCTGGCGCCGGTGGTGGGGTCGTGGAAAACGACTTCCTCGGCGACTCGGCCGCCCATGGCGTAGGCCAGCTGGTCGAGGAGTTCGTTGCGGGTCGTGGAGTACTTGTCCTCGCTCGGCATGACCATTGTGTAGCCCAGGGCTCGACCGCGAGGCAGGATCGTGACCTTGGTGACCGGGTCGGTCTGGTTCATCGCCGCAGCCACCAGGGCGTGTCCGCCCTCGTGGTAGGCGGTGATGAGGCGTTCTTTGTCGTTCATCAGACGGGTCCGCTTCTGCGGTCCGGCGATGACGCGGTCGATGGCCTCATCGAGGATGCGGTTGTCGATGACCTTCGAGTTCTCACGCGCGGTCAGCAGGGCTGCCTCGTTGAGGACGTTGGCCAGGTCAGCACCGGAGAAGCCGGGAGTGCGTTTGGCGATCTGTCCCAGGTCCACATCGTCCGCGAGCGGTTTGCCTTCGGAGTGGACCTCGAGGATGTGCTCACGGCCCTTCATGTCCGGGGCCTCGACAGGGATCTGACGGTCGAAGCGGCCGGGGCGCAGAAGTGCGGGGTCGAGCACGTCGGGACGGTTGGTCGCGGCGATGAGGATGACGTTGGTCTTGACGTCGAAGCCGTCCATTTCGACCAGAAGCTGGTTGAGTGTCTGCTCGCGCTCGTCGTGGCCGCCGCCCATGCCGGCACCGCGCTGGCGGCCGACGGCGTCGATCTCATCGATGAAGATGATGCAGGGGGCGTTGGTCTTGGCCTGCTCGAACAGGTCGCGCACACGTGAGGCGCCGACACCGACGTACATTTCGACGAAGTCCGAACCAGAGATCGAGTAGAAGGGAACGCCTGCTTCACCGGCCACAGCCTTCGCGAGCAGGGTCTTACCGGTACCGGGCTGACCGTAGAGGAGGACACCCTTGGGGATCTTGGCACCGACGGCTTTGAACTTCTCCGGTTCGGCCAGGAACTCCTTGATCTCTTCGAGCTCTTCGAGAGCCTCGTCGACTCCGGCGACGTCCTTGAAGGTGACGTCCGGATTCTCCTTGTTGACCAGCTTCGCCTTCGATTTGCCGAAGTTCATCATCTTCCCGCCCGACATCTGCGAGATGAGGAACCAGAAGACAACGAAGATGATGACGAAGGGGATCAGAGTTCCCAGCAGGGACATGAGCCAGCTCTGCTTGGGCACCTCGTCGGTGTAGCCCTTGCTGGGCTCGGCCGAGTCCACGGCCTTGACGATCTGCTCTCCACGCTGCTCCACGTAGAAGAACTGGACCTTCTTGCCGAAGTCCTGGTCGTCGATGGTGAGGTCGTCCTTGAGGGTCAGGTCGACGCGCTGATCCTTGTCGACGATCTTCGCCTGTTCGACCTTGTCGTCTTGGAGAAGCTCGAGACCTTTCTGGGTGTCGATCTGGCTGAATCCGACTCGGCTGAAGAGCAGAGCACCAATGGACACTACGAGGAGTGCCAGAACGATCCAGACCAATGGGCCTTTCGTCGCCTTGTTGAGCAGTGGGCGACGCTTATTCGACTCGGCCATAAGTCCTCTCAGGAAAAAGATGTGGGCAACCTGTTCAGGCTACCGAGGCTGCCTGGGAACATCCCCCACAGCCTAATACCTCGCACTGACATAGCTCGAATGCACCCGGTTTTGTTCCCGGGTGCAGCGAGCTCTCAGCCAATGCGCGGAACGCTCATGCGTTGGGTTCAGCTGTAGACGTGCTGAGCCAGAGTGGCGACGAACGGAACGTTGCGGTACTTCTCCGCGTAGTCGAGTCCGTAGCCGATGACGAATTCGTTGGGCACATCGAAGCCGATGTACTTGACGTCGATGTCGACCTTGACGGCTTCTGGTTTCCGCAGCATCGTGCAGATCTCGACGGTCGCTGCTCCACGTGAGCGCAGGTTCTGGACCAGCCAGGACAGGGTCAGGCCTGAGTCGATGATGTCCTCGACGATGAGCACGTGGCGATCCGAGAGATCCGTGTCGAGGTCCTTGAGGATGCGCACGACACCGGAGGATTTGGTTCCCGAACCGTAGGAGGAGACGGCCATCCAGTCCATGGTGACCGGCGAGTGGATCGCACGGGCCAGGTCCGCCATGACCATGACGGCACCTTTGAGGACACCGACGAGGAGAATGTCCTTGCCCTTGTAGTCTTCATCGATGGCGGTTGCCAGTTCAACGAGTCGTGCGGCTATCTGTTCTTCCGAGACAAGCACTTTTTCGATGTCATTGCCGAGATCGTTGATGTCCACTGCAGTCGTTTCTCCTCGCTTGGGGTGGGGTGTGTCTCCATTATGATTCACTTCCGCCTCGGCATGCCACCGCGAGGGTCTGTTGTGACTCCGTGGGTGCCTGTCGGGACCAGCTCGTCGTCGACCGTGCCCGGGGATGCGGCGAGGAACCCGGTGATGCCCATAAGCGTGGAGACACCGACCATGAACCACAGCGGCACCGTCCATCCGGCGCTGAGTCCCAGCAGACCGCCGACGGCCAGGGGGCCGATCGCGGCCAGCACGTAGCCCGAGGACTGCACGAATGCCGAGGTCCGCGCCGTGATCGCCACGTCGTGGGTGCGGCCGGTGATGAGGGCGAGTGCGGCGGGGAAGGCGAATCCGCCGTAGCCCAGGAGGATCGCCCACAGGATGGGCATGGTGGTCGGAATGAGGAGCAGCCCGAGGTAGCCGCACACGGCGCTGAGTGCGAAGCTGACGAGGAAGAAGCGCGGGAGGATGCTGCGCATGATGATCTGCGGGGCGAGGAATCCACCGGGGATCCCGCCGAGGGTGACGACCGTGAGCATGAGTCCGGCCAGCACCGGGTCGAGGCCCGCATCACGGTAGATCTGCGGCAGCCACCCGAATTGGACGTAGGCGTTGACCGACTGGAGACCGAAGAACATCGCCATGTACCTGGCCTTGGAAGAGGTGAAGATGTGCCGCCGAGGTGGGGCCGCCTCAGGTGCGTCTCCACCGGGTCGATCGAGGCTGGGCACAGATCGAGCGGCCCGGAGGATGATCCAGGTGACCAGTGCGCAGGCCGGTACGAGGGCCCAGATGCCGAGTCCCACCCGCCAGTTGTCGAAGTGGCCCGTGATGGGGGCGGTGAGGAAGGCGGGGAACATTGCACCCAGCCCCAGGGAGACGGTGAATGCGGTGGCGCCGAGGTTGGTTCGGTCGGGAAAGCGCGTCTTCACATAGACGGGCAGGATGACGTTTCCGATGGACATTCCGGCCAGTGCGACCACGGTCAGCCCGGCAAAGCTGAGCCAGCCGTCGACGAGAGCCCGGGCTCCCACGCCCACTGTGATGAGCACGCACGTCATCACCAGTGATCCGAACAGTCCGACCTTCTTGAGCACGGGCACGGCGATGAATCCGCAGATCGCGAAGATCAGCCCGGGAAGGGCAGTGAGCAGCCCCGTCTGCCATTCAGCCAGAGCGAAGGCACCTTGGACCTCGGAGAGGACGGGGCCCAACGACGAGGCGGCCGGACGCAGGGAGCAGGCGATGAGAATGAGGGCCGCGAGCGCCAGTACATCGAGGCCCCGCCCCGTACGATGACTGTGTTCCGGCTGAGAGGTCATTGCCTCATCCTTTCAGACGCTCGGGGAACTCGGTCTTCGGGTCCGCTGCCGTACTCGGTGGATCGTCGCCCAAGCAGGGTCGGACCAAACAAGAATACGGTATACCATTTGAAGAGCAAGGTTCCCGCCGACTCCGAGGGTTCCCACCGATATGGAAGGACGATGATGACCATTCTGAGAAATGTGCGGCTCTTCCCCCGCACCGCCGATGCCGAAGCCGTCGATGTCGAGATCAAGGACGGGCGCTTCTCCTCGTTCACCCCGCACAGCTCAGGGACCACCTCGGCGGGAGAGATCGACGGTGCCGGCCGGGCGCTGCTGCCCAGCCTCGGCGACGTCCATGCCCATCTCGATTCGAACCGCATGGGTCAGACCTTCCGCCCCCACACGGCGGACGGCACTCTGCACGGCTACATCATGAACGACCGGGAGAACTGGCGCAGCGGCGAGCGCAGCGTCCGCGACCAGGCCGCCTACGTGATCGCGAAGATCGTCGCCTCCGGAGGCACACGCATCCGTTCGCACACTCAGATCGATGCCGACTGCGGGCTCGAGCGCTTCATCGGCGTCCGCGACGCGCTGGCCGATCATGCCACGGTCCTGGACTCGCAGATCGTGGCGTTCCCGCAGGCAGGCATCGTGCGGGAGAAGGGCGTGAGGGATCTTCTCGACGCGGCCTTGAGCGAAGGTGCCGATCTGGTCGGCGGACTCGACCCACTCCAGTACGATCGCGATCCGGTGGCACATCTCGACGTGGTCTTCGGACTTGCCGAGAAGCACGGCAAGGGCATCGACATCCATCTGCATGAGCGCGGCAGTGCGGGCATCTTCACCTTTGAGGAGATCGCCAACCGCACGAAGGCCCTCGGCTTGGCCGGGCAGGTGACCATCTCCCATGCCTTCGCCCTGAGTTCGAATCCCGAGCCGGAGGTCGAACGGATCATCGAGCTGGTCGCCGAGGCAGGCATCTCTCTGACGACAGTGGCACCGCAGGGCGGCGTGCTTCCGCAACACAGCCTGCGGGAGCAGCGGGTAGCGCTCGGCCTCGGCGAGGACGGACAGCGCGACTACTGGAGCCCCTACGGCGACGGCGACCTGCTGCGCCGGACCTGGCAGCTGGCATTCACCAATGGACACCGCCGGGATGAGGACATCGAGGCCTGCCTCGACATCGCCTCACGCGGTGGAGCTCAGGTGATGGCCGGTGCCCGACCGGATGCAACGGCACTGGTCGATGATGCCCGCTTTGGTCTGGGCATCGGTGCGCCGGCGGACTTCATGTTGGTTCCCGCCGACACGGTCACCTCGGCGATCATGGACTGCCCTGCCGATCGTGACGTCTTCAAGGACGGTCGCCTCGTGGCCACCGACGGTCGACTGGTTGGCGCCGAAGCCTGAGGCAGCCGGTCTGTGGCTGGATTCAGGCGGTCTGGAGCTGGGGTCAGTCGGCCTTCGCTTCGCGTCGAAAGCGCAGGACCTGGCCGGTGATGATGACCTCGGTGTCACCGGGCAGCGACAGTCGGGTGTGTGCGCGACCCTGTGATCCGGGATCGCGGATCAGGGCGAGCAGTTCGCTGATGCGGGCGGCACCGAAGCTCTGGGCGGGTACATCGAGGGAGATCAGCCACTCGCGGAGGACGCGGGAGGCCAGCGCATCCTCGAGGTCCGCCACCTCGCTCAACGGCACCTCGGTGCGTCCGCGCACTGCGGCGGCTGAGGGCTCGGCGAGTTCGTCGAGGCAGTCGGCATCGGCGCGGCACAGCTCGGCGGTGCGCGCCAGGTTCGCGGTGATCGGCTGGCCCAGATCGGCCTCCAGGGACTCCAGCAGACTGCGGGCGCGCACCCGGGCGAAGGAGTCATCGACATTCATCGGATCGTGCCAGACCTCGATGTTCTGAGCCCGACACGAGGCGAGGGTGCTCGCTCGGTCGACATCGAGGAGGGGGCGGACCACCCGCCCGGTGCGCAGAGCCATTCCGGCCAGCGACCTCGTGCCCGAACCGCGCATGAGACCCAGCAGCACCGTCTCCGCCTGGTCGCTTCGGGTATGCGCGGTCAGCACCCAATCTGCGCCATCTGCCGACCGTGCGGCCTCAAGAGCGTCGTAGCGGGCCTCCCGGGCGGCAGCCTCGAGACCGTCGACGCCGGCCTCAACGTTCACGCTGGAGACCTCGGCGGGCACACCCCAGGATTCGGCGATCGAGATCACCCGTCGGGCCACCTCGGCGGATGTGGGCTGGAGCCCGTGATCAACGGTCACGGCACGCGCGCGCAGCTCCCCGCGGCGGTGGAGGAAGGCGCAGGCGTGCAGCAGCGCCATCGAGTCAGCTCCCCCGGAGACAGCGACGATGACGCTTGGCTGCTGTGGGGAGTCACCTACTTGGGCCAGGGCCTCACGGACGCAGTTGCGGATTGTGCCGCTGGCCGGATCGAGGCTCGGCCGCCGAGGTGGTCGCCCCTCAGCCGTGGACACGGTCCAGCCACAGGCTCGGGGTGTGGATCTCCTCGCTCTTCGGCAGGTTCTCCGGGCTGTCGTAGATGACGGAGAAGCCGGTCTGTCCGACTTCTTTGCGGATGGCGCGGACGAAGGCGGCACCGTCACGGTACTGGGCGAGTTTGAGGTTCATGCCCAACAGGTTCGACAGGAATCCGCCCTGCCCGGCGTCCCTGCGGGCCTCGAATTTGCGGCGCAGCTTTCGCACGCTGGGGATCACTTCGATGCCGACCTCATCCATGACGACGTCGGCGTGGCCTTCGAGGAGGCTGAGGATCGCCGAGGCCTCGTCGAGGGCGCTGCGCATCCCCTCGTCCTGGATCAGGTCGACCATGCTCGCATCGCCTTTGACGATCTTGCCCACGGTGGAGAACACGTCGGCTAGTCCCCGGATGCCCGGGGCCTTGAGCGGGGTCGCGACGACCTGGGAGAGCAGGGAGCGCATGTGCTCGTGCAGCCAGGGTGCGGTCGCGAACTGCACCTGGTGCGTGGCCTCGTGCAAGGCCACCCACATGCGGAAGTCGCGTGGGTTCACGTTCATGGCCTCTTCGGCAATGAGGACCGCAGGAGCCACGAACATCAGCCTGCCAGTGGACACAGCGAACGGATCGAACTGGCCCAGCACCCGTGTGGACAGGAGCGAGAGCACCCCCGCCAACTCCACGGCGGCGGCCTTCGCCGCTCCCGGGCCGACGGGTGCGGGCAGGGAGTCGACGTCGACCATTCCGTTGAGCGACTGGGCGTTGGCCTTGATCCAGCCGATCTGGTCCAGGACGAGCACGGAGCCGGCGCCCAGGCGTGTGCGCACGTCATCGGCATGGGCCGGGTCGAGGAGGAAGGAGTCGACGACGAGTTCCTGGGCTGTGAGCGCATTGTCTTTGAGCCCGGCGACCAGCTCATCGAGCTCATCGGTGTCGGGCACACGTGCTGCGGGGACGAGTTCGCGGGCTGTGCGGGCGGCGAACTTCTCATCGACGATCATCGGCAGCCGCAAATCGCGAGTGCTGCGACGATGTCGTCCACGGTCTTCCTGGCTTCCAATATTTTGTCCTTGTCCACGTCGTCGATCTGCAGGGTGAAGACGAGATAGCGTCCATCGGCATCAAGCACCCCTCCTGCCAGTGAGGTCACGGTCGACAGTGTTCCCGTCTTCGCGTGCACGGCTCCGGCTGCGTTCCTGTCCTTGGTGAATCTGTCTGTGAGCGTACCGGTCAGCCCGCCCACGGGCATCGCGGCGATGAGGTCTGAGAGCGAATCATCGGCGACGACCGAGGCCTGCAGGATGGTCGTCAGATCATGCGGACTGATCTGGTTGTCATAGGACAGACCCGAGGTGTCTTCGAGGTGCGTCTGGCCCAGGTCCACAGTGTCCGACAGGGCGTCGAGCACAGCCTGCGGGCCGGCTTCGAGGCTGCCCGGTTCGCCCTGAGCGATGGCGACCTCGTTGCCGAGGACCTCGGCGACGACGTTGTCACTGTGCACGAGGGCGTATTCGACGATCTCGGAGATCGTGGCCGACTCCACCTCTGCCAGCTCGGTGGGCTTCGCCTCATCGCCGGTGGCGTCGGTGGCATCGGCAGGCTGCGGATCCTTGGAGACCGTGATTCCGGCCGCCTTGAGTTCCTTGGTGAACACGGCGAAGGCGTCCTTGGCCGGATGCTCGCTGCGCCCGCGCCACTCTTTGTCCTTGCTGCCGACGTAGCCGGTGTCGATCATCAGCGGCTGGATGGGGGTGATCACGCCCTTGGCGATGTCGACGCGCTCCCAGCCGGGACTGAAGTCCTTGCCCGAGTACCGGGACGTATCCAGGTCAAGGGCCACCTCGGCGACGTTGTGGCTCTTCAGCGACTCCGCTGTCTGCTGGGCCAGCGTCGCCAGTCCTGCGTGTCCGTTCACTGCCCCTGGCTGGGACTCCCCCGCGCCCAGCAGCGAGTCACCACCGCCTTGCAGCGTCACCGTCGACGTCGCCGGGTCGAACTGTGTGGTCGTGGACAGTCGCTTCTCGCCGCCGATCGTCAGCAGTGCTGCGGAGCCGGTGAGGACTTTCGTCACCGAGGCAGGGGTGCGCGGTTTGTTCTCGTTCTTCGCGTAGAGAATGTCATCGCTGAGACCGTCGCGGATCTCGATGCCGAAGCCCTTGACCTTGGCGTCGGAGAGGACCTTGTCCACCTCGTCTGGGATCGCCGTGGGCACCGGTGCAGAATCATCGAGCGCCGAGGCGGGTGCGGGCACGTCCTTGCCCTGAGCGTGGGGTGAAAGGACGTCCTGGACCTCGATCGCAGGCTCGGTGGTGAGTATTCCCGGGAGTTCGGGGAAGACGTCGTAGGCGTCGAGTGCCGCGACTCCGGCCAGCAGTACAGCAAGGCTGCCTGCCGTGATTCCGGCGACGGCCTTCTTCGACCGCTTCGACTTCTTCCGCTCCGGGGTCGGGTTCAAGCGCGGGCTCTCATTCTCATTGCTGCCGTCCTCGCCGTAGCCGTTGTGGTTGTCGTTCGTGGGGACTTGTAAGCTCTATTCTAGTGATGCAACCCTAGCTTGAAGGAGCACTATGGAACTCTTGGCCACAATCGAGATCCCGCGCGGATCGCGCAACAAGTACGAGGTCGACCACGAGACCGGTCGGGTCAAGCTCGACCGCTACCTCTACACCTCGATGCAGTACCCCGCTGACTACGGCTTCTTCGAAGACACCCTGGGCAACGACGGTGACCCGCTCGACGTGCTCGTCCTGCTGCCCGAACCGCTGTTCCCCGGCGTCCTCATCGATGTGCGCCCCATCGGCATGTTCAAGATGGAAGACGAAGCAGGCGGCGACGACAAGGTCCTCGGCGTCACCGCTGGCGACCCCCGGTGGGAGAGCTACCAGGACATCGGCGACGTCGACCAGTTCACCCTGGATTCGATCGAGCACTTCTTCACCCGCTACAAGGACCTTGAGCCCGGCAAGTTCGTCAAGGGCTCCAGCTGGGTCGGCCGCGCCGAGGCCGAGGCTGAGG
The DNA here is from genome assembly GCF_900169065.1 of Brevibacterium aurantiacum. Lineage (GTDB taxonomy): Bacteria > Actinomycetota > Actinomycetes > Actinomycetales > Brevibacteriaceae > Brevibacterium > Brevibacterium aurantiacum. Next base: position 84,894 of record NZ_FXZB01000017.1, read on the forward strand.
TCGAGGCCTCGATCAAGCGCTTCAAAGAGTCTCACTGAGTTCACCCTCGCCGAGGTGGTGTGAAGCATCCCCTCGTCCCGAGTTCAGAGACCGTCCGGACGTCATCGTCCGGGCGGTCTCTGCATTCACCAGACCCGCGGCTGTCGCACCTGGAGTGACGCACTACTTAGGTGATCCTAATGAGAAGTGTGAGCCAGGTTATGCGATTGTCGAGACATGAAACTCGATCATGTGTCCTTCGCCAGCGAACCAGACGGGTACAAAGCGACTGCCGAGAGAATCTCGGAGAAGCTCGGTGTGGTTCCCTACGACGGTGGCGTGCATCCTCGATTCGGTACCAGAAATCTGATCTTCCCCCTCGCGAACGGTCATTACCTCGAAGTCGTCGAAGCCTTGGAGCACCCGGCCGCGCTGTCAACACCCTTCGGCCAGGCAGTCCGAGCTCGTTCCGAGCTCGGCGGCGGCTGGATGGGCTGGTGCGTCTCGGTCGATGACCTCGCCGGAGTGGAGACCCGTCTCGAACGCAAGGCCGTCGACGGAAACCGCACCCCAGAATCAGGTCTGGAACTCAAGTGGCTGCAGATCGGAATCAAGGGGCTCATCGCCGACCCCCAGCTTCCGTTCTTCATCAAGTGGGCTGCCGACTCGTCCCAGCACCCTTCGTCCTACAAGACCAATGGCGACGTCGCCATCGATACCCTGCAGATCGCCGGGGATCGTGACCGACTGCGCGATTGGCTGGGGACACAGGATCCCAAGCCGATCCCGGAGATCCACATCGACTGGTCGGCGCCGCACGGGACTCCCGGCATCATGTCCATCAGTTTCGAGACCGCCAAGAACGGTCCCGTCATCATCTGAGATGCTGTAGGCCTGACCGTTCGGCACTGTTCGGCATTCGCCGGGCAGCATTCGCGGGACGGAGCCGAACAGCCGCGTCATGACTGACGCCGCACAACGTCGAGGGCAGCGCACCGAATCGGTGTGCTGCCCTCAACGTTTCTGCTTCGCGGCTCCCGAGACAGAGGAGCGGCTCCTAGGGAAGACGAGCGGCTCTCGAGACAGACGAAGAGTGGTCGTTTTGTGCTGAAATCCGAGCTGCTTTCAGCACAAAACGACCACTCAAGCGCCTGGCTTCGTCGGCTCAGACCTCTGCGGACTCCGAGGGGAGGTCGTCCTCGGTGCCCTCAACCGACTTCTTCTTGCGCATATGTGCGGCAGTTGCCATCGCACCACCCGCGGCGAGCAGACCGGCGCCTCCGCCGAGGAGCGGCAGCGTGCTGTCGTTGCCGGTGCGCGGCAGCTCACCGCCACCTCCGGAGCCCGATCCGCCGTTCGCGCCCGAACCGGACCCACCGGATCCTGAACCGCCACCACCGGATCCGCCGGAGCCCGATCCGCCGTTCGAACCGGCATCACTCGCGCCTGCAGCTCCGGCCGCCGCAGCTGCATCCTTGGCACCGTCCTGCGAGCCGCTCTTCGAGCCCTCGGACGAGCCGCCGTCAGACCCGTCGGACGAGCCGTCCTCATTGCCTTCGGCATCCGCGTCCTTGCCCGCGTCCTTCGGATCCTCGGTCGGAGGATCGGTCGGATCCTCGGTCGGAGGATCGGTGGGCTCCTCACCGCTGCCCTTGATCACCTGGACCACAGTCGGGCGGGGAAGCGCGGCCACGCCCTTGTCGACGTCCGTGGCATCAACGTAGTCGGGGAACTGCGAGTGCTGATCCGACCATTCTCCGTCCTCGCCGGGGTGCTGGACGGCCACGAACGCCGAGTTGTAGGAATCGTGGACAAGTGGTCCGCAGACCTCGCCCTCACGCGGGACGGAGAGGAACTGCTCGACGCGGCCCCGCTGTTCGCCTTCGATGGTGACCTTGAACAGTCCATCGCAGTAGCCGATGCCGTCGGGGGCACCATCGGTGGAGATCCACAGGTTGCCGGCCGAATCGAATGTGACGTTGTCGGGGCAGGAGATCGGAGAGACCTGGTCGGCGGGGAAACCTGAGAAGTAGGTCGTGTCTCCCTGTTTCGGATCACCGCACACCAGCAGCAGCGTCCAGTCGAACTCAGTGCCGGTGTGGTCCCCGCCGCGTTCGGTCAGTTCGACGATGTGTCCGTCGCGGTTCTCGGTGCGCGGGTTCGCCTCGTCGGCCACGGCCTTGCCGTCTACACCCCGGTCCGAGTTGTTCGTGCACGCGACGTAGATCTTCCCGTTGACGGGGTTGGGTTCGACGTCCTCGCAGCGGTCCATCTTCGTGGGCCCGACCTTGTCGGCCGCCAGTCGGGTGTTGACCAGCACCTCTTCGATGGCCATGCCTGAGACCTGTGATTTGCCGTCCTTGATCAGCGGCAGCCACTGCCCGCTGCCATCGAACTCACCATCGGCCGGCACCTCACCGCTGCCGTCGATCTCGCCCTTCGGGGAGTTGCCCGTGAACTTCGCGACGAAGAGATCGCCCTCCGTCAGCAGCGTCATGTTGTGGGACAGGTCGCCCTCAATGTACTTGCCCTTGGACACGAACTTGTAGAGGTAGTCGAACTTCTCGTCATCGCCCATGTACGCGACGGCCTGACCCGAATCGGCGATCGTGATGTTCGCACCCTCGTGTTTGAGGCGTCCCAGACTGGTGTGCTTGAGCGGAGTCGATTCGGGATCCCGGGGGTCGACCTCGACGATCCAGCCGAACCGGTTCGCTTCGTTGGCGTAGCCGGGGTTGTTCGTGTCGAAGCGCTTGACATCGGCTTCCCAGCCGTTGGCTGAGGCCTCGCTGGTCAGGCCGTAGCGTTTGTCGGCCGCCGAGGTGCCCTGCGCTTTGAAGTAGGAGTTGAAGTTCTCCTCGCCGGAGACCAGCGTGCCCCACGGGGTCAGACCACCCGAGCAGTTGCCCAGGGTGCCCTGAGCCTTATCGCCGCCTGGGTAGTCCTTCGTGCGCAGCAGATCGGAGCCGGCCGCCGGCCCGGTGAATGCGTATTCGGTGTCGATGAGGAAGCGGCGATTGTTGGCACCGTTGACGTCGACCTTCCACGGAGACCTCTCATCTGACCGGACCAGTTCCGCGACCGTCAGCCCGTGTGCGTCGCGGCTGATGGCCCTCTGGGTGGCCTTGTCCATGCTGTCGGGGTACATGATCGCATCGTTCGTGTACTCCTGGTTGGAGAATAGGAGAGCCCGGTTGCCGTCGCCGCTCTCGTCGACCTGGATCGCGAGGTAGTCGTTGTTGTACCCGAACTGACGGCGCTGGGATTCGACGCTCTGGTTCTCGGGGTCGAACTTCGGTGCGTCCGGGAACAGCCGGTCGCCCCACCGGACGACGGGGTGCCAGGAGTAGCCCTCGGGGACGATGAACTCGTCGACCTCGTGCTGGACCGGCTCGATCGCGGTGAAGTCGAGGGTACCTCCGGTCCCTGCTGCTGCCGCGGCCGCACGTGACGTCGGGCTCGGTGCACTCGTGACTGCGATGGCCAGTGCTCCTGCCGCCGATGCCCCCAGCGCTGCCCGACGGGACAGCTGCGTCCCGACGATGTCGCGGAAGTAGCTGTTGGACGAAGTGTTGCAGATCGCCTTCGTGCACGCGTTGTCGCATTTGAGCGCACAAGTGACGGGGCTGCGCTTGCCACGGACGTGGTCGGCCATAGGCAGAAGTTCACGTAGGGGTGCCATCGGTTCGGTTGTCTCCTCAGATCGGGTCTGTCGGCCCTGCCTCGCGAAGCGGAGTCGGGCTCACCAGGTCGAGACTTTCAGGGTCAGTTGGACCCAGCACTACTGCTCGATGAACTGCGCATGAACCAGTTCAGCCGATGTCGACGAGGGTGAGGATCCCCGGTGCCAGAAATCCGACGGCATCGATGATGAAGTGTGCCCACACCAGCGGCATCAGCCTGCCTCTGCGCATGAAGTACCACCCGAAGATGATGCCCATGGCGACGTTGCCGATGAATGGTCCGATGCCCTGATACAGGTGGTAGCTGGCGCGGAAGACTGCCAGACTGATGATGATCGGCCATGTCCCGCAGCCCAGGCGCTGGAGACGTTCGGCCCCGAAACCGAAGATGATGACCTCTTCGACGATGCCGTTCTTCGCCGCTGCCAGGATGAGCACGGGAATGGTCCACCAATGATCGCCGAGGTTGGCCGGTTGGATCTCGGCCGTGATCCCCAGTGCCCTGCCGCCCGCGTAGACGGCCAAGGTGCCGAGGCCGATGATGGCGAAGATGAGAGTTCCGCGACCGAGGTCCCTCGCCCTCTGGCCGTTCACTCCCAGCCGAATGCTCAGCGGCGGCGCGTCCGCGTCGCGGGTCAGCAGGTAGAGCGCCAGGAGCACCGGCACGAGGGTGAAGCCGATGTCGAGGATCTGGTAGACGAGGTCGAAGCCCGGGCGTGGCGATATCGAGGTGTTGAGCTTCGCCTGGGCTTCGCTGATCGGGCCACGCGTGGTGATGTCGGCCAGTCGCACAATCGCATAGACCGCTGATTGGCCCAGCGAGAGCGCCGCAACGAGAACGAGCTCGCACCACAGGCGCTTCTTGTCCTGTGGTGCGAGCTCGGTCATCATGGATCCCACTGTAATGGGCGAGGTGTCAGTGCTTCGGCTCCTCGCCCGTGTCGGGGCCCTCATCGTGGTCAGGACGCTCAACCGCGGTGTCCGAAGCCGACGATGACGCCTCGCCCCGCTCATCCTGTTCGCCGCCGGCAGTAGGCTCGGCCGTGGCCACTGACCCCGCCTCGGCTGTGGATTCCCTCTCCTTGCCTGAGTCGGCGCGGTGCGTCGTGTCCGTGCGCTCCCCGGCTCTCGCCTCGGCGACGTCGAGCACCTGGCCACGGGCCATGTTCTTCACGTGCTTCTTCTCCGCTCGTCGTTCCTTGGCTCCTTCGAGCAGGAGGTAGAGGACGGGCACGAGGATGAGCGTGAGCAGGGTCGAGCTGATGAGGCCGCCGATGACGACGATCGCCAGCGGCTTCGAGATGAACACTCCCCCGCCGGTCAGACCCAGCGCCATCGGCACGAGCGCGAAGATCGTGGCTGCCGCGGTCATCAGGATCGGACGATAACGCAACCGGGCACCGTGGACGATCGCCGCCCGCAGATCAACGCCTCGAGCCCTGAAGTGGTTGATCAGGTCGATGAGCACGATCGCGTTGGTGACCACGATGCCGATGAGCATCAGCAGACCGATCATCGAGGTCAGACCCAGCGGAGTGTCAGTCAGCAGCGACAGCGCGATGGAGCCGGTGGCCGCGAACGGAATCGAGACCAGCAGGATCAGCGGCTGCAGCAGCGACTTGAACGTGGCGACCATAATGACGAACACGATGAGGATCGCGGCGAGCATCGCAAGTCCCAGCTGGGAGAACGCTTCGTTCTGCTCCTGCGTGGCACCGCCGGTGTCGACGCTGACCGAGTCGGGGATATCAACGTCGTTGAGTGCCGACTGCACATCGGCCGACACCGTTCCCAGGTCATCGCCTGCAGGGGTCACCGATACCGTGGTCGAACGCTGCGAGTCCGTGTGACGGATCGTCGGTGCGGTCTTGACCTCTTTCACCTCGGCGACGTCACTGAGTTCGATGAACCGAGGCTCAGACGTCAGCGCCGGAGCACCTGCCATGGCGCCCGGATCACCGGCCGCGCCAGCGTCACCACCGGCACCGGCTCCACCGGCACCACCAGCACCGCCGGACGCATCCGCGCCGCCTTCGGCTCCACCGGCACCGCCCGCAGCTCCGGCACCACCGTCTGCTCCACCAGCGGCACCGGCAGCGCCACCAGCGGGCGCCGTCTCCTCCGGTTTGCCGGGGATCTTGAGGTCGCGCAGTTCATCGACTGTGTCGGCGTTGCGGTCGAAGAGGAGCACCGAGTGAGAGACGTTGTCGATGACGACTTCGCCGATGTTCTGGCCGTGCATCGCCCGCTGCACGTACTGACCGATCGAGGCCTCCGTGAGGTTCTCCTCGGCGGCCTTCTCATGATCGACCTTGACCTCGATGACGGGCTGGACGGCTTCGAGGTCGCTGGTCACCGACTGAGTCCCGGGAACGCCTTCGAGCTTGTCGGTGACGGTCTTGGTGGCGTCGTCGAGCTCTTTGACATCCGAGGCCGAAAGGGTGACGTCGATCGTCTGGGCTCCGGGCGTCGAGCTCTGGCTCTGCACCTCGACCTGCCCGACGTCGCTGAGATCGTCGAACTCCTTCTGCAGCTCGTCGGAGATCGACTGCGCCGAGACTCCCGACTTGGAGGTGATGATGTAGGTGCCCGTGATCGACGAGTCGTCAGTGAACCCGAAGGTGCTTCCACCGACGGAGAGCTGATAGGACTCGACGTCGCTGTTGTCCTCGAGGATCTTCTCGACCGGCTCGGCCTGCTGCGAGGCCTCATCGAGATCGGTGCCGGGGTCGAAGGTCTGCGAGACCTGCAGACTGTCCTGACCGGTATCGCCGAAGAGCTCGGTCTTCAGCTGCGGGACCATCGCTCCCGTCCCGATGAGGAGGAGGACGGCGACCAGGATCATCACGACAGGATGTTTGGTGGAGAACGAGATGACCGGCATGTAGGTCTTCTGCAGCCGTGTCACCGGAGAATGCATGCCGGCAAGCTCATCGACCTCGCCTGCTTCCTCATCGGTAGCACCGTAGTGGGGCTCCGCCGAGGCGGTGGCGGCACCGGCAGTGGTCGCCTCGGTGCTCGGCTCATCGTGACGGCCGGCGGTGAGGATGTCCTGCTTCTTGGAGGCCTTCTTTGCGGCCTTCTTCTCGCTGCGCCATTCGGAGAGCATCCCCTTGCGGCTGCGCCGGATCTCCTTCTTCTCCGCGCGGGTGAGCTTGACCTTGGCCTCACGTTGCCGCAGGAACCAGTAGGCGAGGACGGGCACAATGGTCAGTGCCACGAACAGGCTCGAGAGCAGGGCGATGGTCGCGGTCAGGGCGAAGGGGCGGAACATCTCGCCGGTCTGGCCGGAGACGAAGGCCAGCGGCAGGAACACGGCAACGGTCGTCAGGGTCGATGCGGTGATGGCGCCGGAGACTTCGGAGACGGCGGCAAGGATGTTCGCGAACTTCTCACCGCCCGAGGCGTGCCGTCGTCGGATGGCTTCGATGACGACGATCGAGTCGTCGACGACGCGTCCGACCGAGATCGTCAGCGCACCCAGGGTCAGCATGTTCAGGGTCTCCCCGCCCATCCACAGACCGACCATGGCGATGAGCAGAGACAGCGGGATCGAGATCGCTGTGATGATGGTGGCGCGGACCGAGAGCAGGAACACGAGGATGACGAGGACCGCGAAGAACAGTCCCAGTCCGCCTTCGACGAGCAGATCGTGGATCGACTGTTCGATGAATGGTGCCTGATCGAAGGCGGAGACGAACTCTGTGTTGTCCCCCATCGACTTCTCGAGTTCGGGCAGCTTCTCGGACACGGCAGCGGAGACGTCGACGGTGTTGGCGTCGGATTCCTTCATGATCGACACCGACAGTGAGGGCTGGCCGTTGGTGCGCGAAATCGATTCGACGGGCTGGTTCTCGATCTTGACGTCGGCGACGTCGGAGAGCTTGATCGGGTCGTCCTTGCCGCTGATGACGAGATCCTTGATGGCATCGACGGAGCGGATGCGGGTTCCGACCTCGACCGGTGCCGTGCCCTCATCGCTCTTCAGCTCGCCCGCCGAGGTGGGGATGCCGTTGGACTGGAGAATGCCGGCGATCTCGTCGAGGTTGGCTCCCTCGTCTTCGAGGTCGTCACGACGGATCGTGACCTCGACCTGTTTGGTCTTCGCACCGGCGATCATGACCTGAGAGACGCCGTCGACCTTCTTCAGCTCGGGTTCGGCGATGTCCTCGAGGTTGGCGGCGAGCTTGTCCTCATCGGCGTCCGAGGTCACGGACAGCGCGAGGACGGGAATGTCATCGGTTCCGGCCGTATTCACGGTGGGTTCGACACCCTCGGGCAGCGTGGCCTGGACCTGCGAAACCGCGCGTTGGAGGGACTTGACGACGTCGTCGGAGTCCTCGCCGTACTTGGTGCTCACGGTGATCGAGGAACTGCCCGCCGAGGACGTCGAAGTCATGTCCTCGACCTCTGGCAGCGCCGTCAGCGCACCTTCCAGGGGGTCGGTGACCTCTTGTTCGACGGCCTCCGGGGTTGCGCCCTCGTACGAGGAGGTGACCGTGGCTTGGGGGTTTTCGAGGGAGGGGAAGAGCTCCTGTTTGAGAGCTCCCGCCCCGATGATGCCGAAGATGATGGCGACGACGGAAATGAGCGCAATGAGCGCACGATTTCGCAGACTCAAACGGGTCAGAAAACTCACGTGGTGACTCTCTAGTCGGTGTGCACCCGCAGAGATCGACTGCAGGGGGATGGTGCTCCGTGAACCAATACTAGTGATTCACACTATCCAAATCACGTGAGCAGACCCTGAGTGCCTGCGTGCCGACGAGCAGCGTGTACCTGTGCAGACGAACTGATTACCCGCGCGCTGATAAGCAGCGTGTACGCGTGCCGTGAGACTCAGCTCAGATCGTCGTCGATCCGCTCGTTCTGCTCTGCTTTGCGCACCACGCGGGGCCGGGTTTCACGACCTGTGAACCAGTAGGCAGCGGCCAAGATACCGAGGATTCCGGTGAGCATGAACGCCCAGGAGTAGTCGAAGTGATCGACGACGACTCCGGCGATGATGGGTCCGAGGATGGCTCCCGCATCGAGGGCCATCTGATACTTCGCCAGGACACGGCCGCCCTTGCGATCGCGGCCGATGACATCGGCGACCGTGGCCTGCTGAGCGGGGTTGGCCAGCCCCGAACCGATGCCGGCGACGACGGAGAGGATGAAGAACAGCCAGATCGAGTCGGTGAACGCCAGGGCGGAGGTGCTCACACCGAGGACGAGCAGCCCCCATTGGATGAAGGGTTTGCGCCCATAGGTGTCGGCGAATCTGCCGACGACGGTGACTGCTGAGGCGTTGCCGATCGCGAACATGGTCAGCGCCAGACCGGCGACCGCGGTGTCTGCCCGCAGCGCTTGGATGGCGAAGAGCGGGTAGATGGCCACACGGATGCCCATGGCCGACCAGCCCTGGACGAACGCGGAGATCAGAGCAGCGCGGTAGGCAGAGTCGGCCCACGCCTGTTTGAACGTCATCACCTCCATCTGCGTCTCGTCCTTCCTCGCCTCCAGGCGAGCGCGACCGAGTTTGGTCGAGGAGCCTTCCGAGGCAGTGGAGGCGAGGAAGATGCGCACCACGATGGCGGCGATGAGGAGACCGACGGCGTAGATGATGAAGGGGATGCGCATGCCCCACCCGGCCATCGCTCCGCCGAGGACGGGGCCGGCGATATTGCCGACGAGGAAGGCCGTGGCATAGGTGCTCGAGGCCTTGGCTCTCGCGTCGATCGGTGCCAACCGGATGATCAGGGCCATGGCGGAGACGGTGAACATCGTGGACCCGATTCCACCCAGTCCGCGGAAGACGAGCAGCTGCCAGTAGCTTTGGGCGAAGGCGACGGCCGCAGTGGAGGCGGCGACGATGAGGAGGCCGGAGATGTAGATGCGGCGTTCTCCGAAGGCGTCGACGAGGCGACCGGAGGAGGGTGAGAAGACGAACCGGAAGAAGGCGAAGGAGGAGACGACGATCGTGGCGGCGGTGACTCCGAAGTTGAAGCTCGCGGCGAACTGCGGAAGCACAGGGGCGATGATGCCGTAGCCCAACGCCACGATGAAGGCCGCGGCGACGAGGACGTAGATCTCCTTCGGGAGTCTGCGTGAGGAAGCAGTCGGTTCTAACTGCGCGTCATCGTTGTCTGTCACAGGGTATCGAGGAACTGCTCGGGGTCCGGCAGCGGCCGAGTGCTGTTGGGCAGACGCTGTCGGTAGCGTTCGGGGACCGCACCGATGTAGAGCCAGCCCATGAGCAGTTCGCTCTCTTTCAGTCGGTGGAGTCTGCGCACGGCAGGTTCGTTGGTGAGGTTTCCGCTGCGCCACATGACGCCCCAGCCGGCCTGCCACAGGGCAAGCTCGAGCAGGTGACCTGCCCCGGCGGCCGTGGCGTGCTGTTCCCATTCGGGGACCTTCGGGTTGTCCTGTGGGGAGGCGACGAGGGCCAAGAGGAGTTCTGCCCGCAGCGGCTTCTCGTTGATCTCACCGGTCTTGCGCTGGACGTTTCCTGCTTCGTCGAGGGCCTCGCCGAGGCGGTTCCGATCGTGTCCGCGGATGATGATGAACCGCCAGGGCTTGAGCCCTTTGTGGTCGGCGACCGAGGAGACTGCATGGATGAGTTCTCGCAGATCGGCGTCGTTGGGAGTCTCCGGACCGAGCTTCGAGATGGACCGACGAGTGGAGATCGCGTGCAGAACGGGGTCAGCGACGATGTCGATCGAACTCGGCACAGAATAGTCCGGGCCCACCGGACGGGACGCCGCCGACGCCGCTGTCTCTGATGAAGAGGATGCCGAAGCCTCAGCGTCGGTCGATGGCGCAGAGTCCGTCGCCGACGGCTCTGCGCCCAGCTTCCTCGCCCAGGGGCCGGTCTGGCCGTCGAGGAAGTGCGCGCGCACGCGATCCCTCGTCACATCACAGGCGCCGACGTCTTTCTGACGCCTCTTCTTGCCCGCCTTCTTCGACATTCAGCTCACCCATTCCGCAAACGCCTCCCGTGCATGGGACAGCTTCGGATCAATGATGACACGGCAGTACCCGTTGTTGCGGTTCTCGGTGTAGAAGTCCTGGTGGACAGCCTCGGCGGTGTGGAAGACACCCAAAGGCTCAAGGGTCGTGACGATCGGAGCCTCGAAGAGTCCCTGTGCCTCGGCGATGGCGGCTTCGAAGCGCGCCTTCTCCTCCTCGTCGGCGTAGAACATGGCCGACCGGTACTGAGTGCCGACGTCATAGCCCTGAGCGTTGAGGCTCGTGGGGTCGTGCCCGGTGAAGAAGAGGCCCAGGATCACGCTTTCGGGCACGATCTCGGGATCGAACGTCACCTGAAGCGCCTCGGCGTGGCCAGACGTGCCGGAACATACTTCGCGGTAGTGCGGGTTCGGCGTATGGCCTCCGGTGTATCCGGAGATCACCGAGGTGACTCCAGTGGTCCGCTGGTAGACGGCGTCGAGGCACCAGAAGCATCCGGCGCCCAGAGTCAGGGTACGAAGTTCACTCATATTCCGTACAACCATGATGTGTGCCAGTTATTCCCGCTTCCGCACCCGGTGCCTGCTGCTGGTGCTCGTGGTGGCAGTTGGTGCGGTCAGCGACGAAGGTCAGCTGATTGGGCTCAGGCCACTGGGCGAGAGTCAGTGGCCCGTCGTCGAATTCCTCATCCTCGACCTCGAAACTGCTCGAATAGCCGACCCCGTCACCGCCGAGACCGAGCGGATGCAGCGTCCCTGACTTCGCCGCAGTCGACAGTTCGGCGGACGTCCGGGGCGGTGAGTCGGCATCGGTGCCGAAGAGATTGAGACTGCTGAGACGACCATCGACGATGTCGAGCGTGAGCTCCAGTCGCGCCGACGCATCTGCGTCCTGGGTGCCGACGACGGGGTAAGTCTGCTGTGCCGGGACGATCAGTGCGGACGACGCCTCTGGGTAGACGTCGATGTTCGAGACATCCTCGTCGCGCAGCAGTTCGGCGAGCTGCCGCGCATCCAGGGTGATGGGTTCATCGCCCGGATGCTGTGTGCGCGAATAGGTCACCCACACGAAGAATCGTGCGGATTTGAACTGTGCTCGCGCCGTATCGGCGGCTTCGGCAGAGACCGGATGCGGCTGTGCGAGCAGCTGATTGACTGCTCCGCGGATATGCTCCGGCAGTTCGATCTCGACCGGAGCGTACTCCAGGTCCTCGATCTGGTCGTGCTCCTCGAACTTGTCGAGGAGGGCCGCACAAGCGGCGACGAACGTGCCGCTGGCCGCTGCGCCCAGTCCTCGCCCGAAACCGGTAGGAAATTTGGCGTCAATCGTATCGGCGAAGTTCTGGGTCGGGTGCCACAGTGCCCAGCTGAAGGCACCGGAGGCAAACGCGGTGGTGAGATTGCGAAAGGACTGAGCCTTCTCCGCCTGCTCCCTCGGGTCCACCGTCGAGTACCGGACGGCTTGTCCTTCGTCCTCCTCGCCAGGCCCCCACACTGCACCCAAGTCGAACTCACCGTCGAGCGGTCCCGCGAAGGCCTTCGTTCCAACGATCCAGGTCAGCCCCGCATTGGCAACCGCATTGCCCAAGCGTGCCGCACGATCGTGTTCAGGCGCGAAGTCACGGCTGCGCACCAGAGCGAGGGCACTGGTTCCGGCAACGGCGATGGCACGGACAAGACTGCGATGACGAGGCGAGATATCGGGAAGATGCATGCGTCAATCGAAACATGGCTGCTTGTGCCGATCATGGGAATCGCCCCGGAAGGCGAGTTCTCCGGTCTCAGAGGAGCATCGAACTGGGCAGAGTGAATCCGAGCTCGCTGGCCGCCTGCTGGGTCGAGGGTTGGTTCCAGAATTTTGCCACCGAGGTGTTCGTCGACAGGGATCGCATCTCTGCTTTGTCGAGGTACATGATGCCGTCGAGGTGATCGGTCTCGTGGGCGACGATGCGTGCCGACCATCCGGCGACCACCTCGGCGATGGGCGTGCCGTTGAGATCAACGCCGGTGAGCTCAATCGAGCGCGGCCGGGCGACGACCGCCTGGTAGCCGGGGATCGACAGGCAGCCTTCGAAGAAGGCGACGTTCTCCGAGGTGGCGGGGGTGTATTCGGCGTTGAGGACGACGCGCAGGGGCATCGGGGACCGCTGTCGCACCTCGGCGGTCTCCGGGTCGAGGCTGCCGGGATCCTCTGCGACGAACATCGACAGACCGATGCCCACCTGCGGCCCGGCCAACCCCACGCCAGGTGCGGCGAGCATGGTTGCCCGCATCACCTCGGCGAGTTGGGCCAGTTCCGCGTCGTCGACCTGCCCGTCGAAGAAACGGGTGGTCTGCCGCAGGATCGGATCGCCGGCTTCGACGATCGGGGCCACTCCCCCGCCTGCTTCAGCGGCGGCGAGGACGGCGCGGATCTGGGCGGCGACGTGGGCATCGGCATCGTTCATGGGCATGACGCTGTCAGCTCAATCAGACGTCGCGGGCGACGATGAGCTCGGCGTGCTTGAGCAGCGGTGCGTCGATCATCTTGCCCTCGTAGGCAAACGCACCCTTCTCGGACTTCGCGAGTTCGAGCACGGCCTTCGCCCAGGTCAGCTGCTCTTCGCTGGGGCGGAAGGCATCGCGGACGACGGGGACGTGGTTGGGGTGGATGGAGACCTTGCCGCTGAAACCGGACTGGACGGCGTCCTCGGTCTCCTCAGCCAGGCCCTCGAGGTTCGGGATGTCGGCCCAGATCGAGTCGAGGGCGAACTTGCCGTGGGCGCGGGCGGCCAAGAGGGTCGAGTTGCGCACGTGTTTGGCCACGTCGCGGTAGCTGCCATCAGCGGTGCGCGAGGATCCCCCGCCGAGGTCGGCGATGAGGTCTTCGGATCCCCACATCAGTGCGTAGGCGTTGGCAGCGGCGGCGATCTCGGCGACGTTGACGGCACCCAGTGCCGTCTCGATCAGGGCGATGACCTGGTAGTCGGCGAGGACCGTGAGGTCGGAGGCGTGCTCGGCCTTCGGCAGCATGACGGCCGTGTAGGCGGTCTTCGCCAGCATCGCCAGATCCTCGCCGAGGTGGTCCGAATCTCGAGCATTGATGCGCACCACCGTACGGGTGGGGTCCAAGGGGTAGTCGATGATCGACTCGCGGGCAGCGGCTTTGTCACCGTCGTTGACGGCGTCCTCGAGATCGAGGATGACGATGTCGGAGCGTTCGGCGGCCTTTGTGTAGCGGTCGGGGCGATCACCTGGGACGAAGAGCCAGGCCGGTTTGAATTCCAATGTCATCGTGGTGCTCACTTTCCTGTCTCGGGCGCTGTGTCTGCGTGGCTGGAGTCGAACATCATGGTCTGGCGCACGGCCTTGGCCACGAGCGTTCCGTCCTGGTTGTAGCCGCGGTGTTCCAAGGTCACGATGCCCTGGCCGGGACGGGACTTCGACGCGCGTTTGTCGAGGATCGTCGTCTCCGCGTACAGGGTGTCGCCATGGAAGAGCGGGGCCGGGAAGGCGACCTCGGAGAAGCCGAGATTGCCGACGATGGTGCCCTGCGTCAGCTGCGTGACCGAGAGGCCGATGAGGGTGGAGAGTGTGAACATCGAGTTGACGAGGCGCTGGCCGAAGGGCTCTGTCGCTGCGAAGGCCGCGTCGAGGTGAAGGGCCTGCGTATTCATGGTCACGGCGGTGAACCAGGTGTTGTCCGCCTCGGTGATGGTCCGGCCCGGTGCATGCTTGTAGATCGCGCCGACTTCCATCTCGTCCAGCCACAGACCTCGTTGTTCGATGACCTTCTGCTCACTCATGCGTCACTCCTCTGTGTCACGTGTGTCTCTGACCACTTGTCGTGATGCGAGCTTATCGTCTGCCGCCCGACGGCAGGCAGTCAGGGTCCCTGCGTGGGATCCTGACTGCCTGCGGCCGGCTTAGCTGCCGATTTCACCCGAGCAGCACGGTTGGCGATCTCAGTTGGCGATCTCGGCCTCGAATACGTTGAAGGCGGAGTTCCAGCCGTCGTAGGCGCTGGCGTCGGAGCCGGAGTCGTTGGGAATGCCGGTCAGAGCGAACGTCATCCGGGTGGTGTTCGCATCGATCTCCTCGAACACGACGCTGACCTGCGGAGCGTCGTCGACATCGTCGGGACTTCCCCAGGTGAAGTCGAGCCGGTGAGGCGCGTCGATTACCAGGTATTTGCCCGCGGTGGGGAATTCCTGTCCTGTCTCCTCGATGCGCATGGTGTAGGTGTAGAGACCGCCGACGCGCAGGTCGACGCTGACGGACTCTCGTGGCGTGACCAATGTTTCCGGATGGAACCAGCGGGCAATGACATCGGGATTGGTCCAGGCTTCCCAGACACGGTCTCGTGGTGCGGCGAAGTCTCTCACGATGGTGAAGCCGGGCTCCTCCGTCGTCGGCTGCGCGGTGTCGGCGGCTGTGCTGTTGTGGTTCATGATGATTCTCCTCCTTGAGTCGATCATTTCTCCTCGGCCAATACCTGGTCGAGGTTGTCGAATCGCTGCTGCCAGTCCTCGTGTGCTGCCATCAGCCACTCGTTTGCGGCCGACAGCGGCCCAGTGTTGAGATGCACGATTCGTCGCTGTGCGCTCTTGACCCGGGTGATCAGCCCCGCGTCCTCGAGCACCTTGAGATGCTGTGAGACCGCCGATCGGCTGATCGGCAGCGGTTCGGCGAGGTCTCCGGCGCTGAGGTCACCGTCGCGCAGACGATCGACCATCGCCCGCCTGGTCGGATCGGCCAGAGCACCGAACAGAGCATTCAAGTTCATTTCAGCACTTCCTTAATTAAGGGATTACTACAATACGCCGGTGTGATGAGCTGTCAAGGGTTTTCGCTCAAACCCGACTAGGCTAGGAGACAGCCGTAAGGGCTCGCCGACTATCTTCAGGAGAGACATGGACCGCGACTCGATCGAATGCTGGTTGACCGACATGGACGGTGTCCTGGTCAAGGAGAACAATCCCCTGCCCGGCGCGGCCGAGCTCCTCGCGCAGTGGCGTCAGGCCGACATTCCCTACCTGGTACTGACGAACAATTCGATCTACACCGCCCGAGACCTCTCTGCTCGGCTCCGCTCGAACGGCCTCGACGTTCCCGAGTCGAAGATCTGGACCTCGGCGATGGCCACCGCAGACTTCCTGTCGAACCAGGTCGAGCACGGCACCGCCTATGTCGTCGGTGAGGCGGGACTGACCACCGCCATCCACGAGGCGGGGTTCATCATGACCGAGAAGGATCCGGACTTCGTCGTCGTCGGCGAAACCCATTCCTACTCCTTCGAGGCGATCACCAAGGCGATCCGCCTCATCCAGGGCGGTTCGCGCTTCATCGTGACCAACCCCGACGCCACCGGCCCCAGCCCTGAAGGTGTCCTCCCTGCCACCGGCGCCATCGCCGCCCTCATCACGAAGGCCACGAACCGTGACCCCTATGTCGTGGGCAAGCCGAACCCGATGATGTTCCGCTCCGCACTCAATCAGATCGGCGCGCACTCGGTGAGCACCGCAATGATCGGCGACCGAATGGACACCGACATCATTGCGGGAATGGAGGCAGGCATGCACACGGTGCTCGTTCTCTCAGGCATCTCCACCGCCGAGGATGTGCGCCATTTCCCCTTCCGCCCCAACGAGATCGTCAACGGAGTCCATGACCTCCTCGACGTCCCCCTCGATCAGCGGGATTCACTGGGACCCGACGCCACCGGCTCCGCCTGAGGCGCCCCGCGGGACACCGAGCCAACTCGCCTCAGCGAACTCGACTCACTGCAGTGACGAAGTCAGGCGCATGACTGACTCCAGGTAGCGGCGGATGTAGGGTCGCTGCTCCCATTCGTCGAGGGAGAGCTCACTGCTCTCGGCCTGGTACTCGGCGACCACCTCGGCGATGTCGTGGACGAGGTCACCGCCTGTCGTGAGCAGGCTGATCTCGTAGTTGAGGCCGAATGAGCGCATGTCCAGGTTCGACGAGCCCATCACCGCGTACTCATCGTCGACGATGAGGCACTTGGTGTGCAGGACCTGCGGCTTCGGGTAGCGGAAGATCCGCACTCCGACTTCCAGCAGCGACCGGTAGTACGAGGCCTGGGCGAAGTCGACCATGAACTGGTCGGCCTGTTCGCTGACGTAGAGTTCGACGTCGACGCCGCGCTCGGCGGCGGTGACGACGGCGGCCAACAGGGACTCGTCGGGCACGAAGTACGGGCTGACGATCGCCAGACGCTTCTGCGCCAGGTATATCAGCGAGGTGAAGACTTTGAGGTTGGGTTCGGTGGTGAAGCCCGGGCCCGAGGGAACGAGCTGCATGGCGCTCGTCTGCCCACCCACGTCCGGTAGGTAGGCATCACGATCATAGGTCCTGATCCCCAAGGCCTCATCGCATTCGGTGTACCAGTCGGTGGCGAACACGGCCTCGACGGCGGCGACGATGGGCCCGGAGAGTTCGACCATGATGTCGTGCCAGGCCCGGCCGATCTTCACGTTCGACTTCTTCAGGTACGAGGAGTCGATCATGTTCTGGGACCCCATCATCGCCTTCTTCCCGTCGACGACGAGGAGCTTGCGGTGGTTGCGCAGGTCAATGCGCCGGGCCTTCCCACGCCAGGGGATGAAGGGAAGCATCAGGTGCCAGTCGATTCCGCCCTTGGTCAGACGCTTGCCGAGGCGGTGGAATCCCGGATACTTCCGCGAGCCGATGTGGTCGAAGAGGACCCTGACCTTCACTCCCCGGTCCGCGGCTCGTTCGAGTGCGCGGAAGAAGACGTCGGTCGTCGAATCCCAGGCCATGATGTAGATCTCGACGTGCACGTATTCGCGCGCCTCATCGACGAGTTCTGACATCCGTTCGATGCTGGCCTCATAGTCGCTGGTGACACCGTGACTGTCGCCGGTGACCATCGGCAGAGCCGTGAGCCTGCGCCCCAGCTGAGCGATTGACACGAACCCGGGGGCAGTCTGCAGCGACGGGGGCACGTCGGGCAGGTCGTCGGCACCTTCGTGCATGAGCTCATCGGCCTGCGCCTGAATGCGTGCCCGACGCCGATTGATGTAGGGGCTGCCGAGCATGAGGAACAGCGGGATCCCGACGATGGGGACGAACAGGATAAGCAGCAGCCAGGCCGAGGACGAGGAGGGCCTGCGGTCCTCGGGGACGACGCCGACGGCGATGATCTTCACCACGTATTCGATGACGATCCAACTCGCGCCCAGGACCGACGCCACGACGCTGTAGTCCACGTATATCCTCCCTGTCCTCGACTGATTCTGTGCTCCACACTAACTGAGCCTGTTCCCAGCAGATGACAGCACCGCCCGCCGAGGTGGCCCTGCACTTCCGTACGGAAGCGTGGAACCACCTCGGCGGGCGGTGTGCTGGTCTCGGTGAGCTCAGATCCCGAGTTCGCGGGCGATGAGCATGAGCTGGACCTCGGTGGTGCCCTCCCCGACCTCGAGGATCTTCGAGTCGCGGTAGTGGCGGGCGACGAGGTATTCGTTCATGAAGCCGTAGCCGCCGTGGATCTGTGTGGCGTCGCGGGCGTTGTCCATGGCTGCTTCGCCGGCGATCATCTTCGCAATGGCGGCTTCCTTCTTGAACGGCAGTCCGGCGAGCATCCGCGAAGCCGCGAGGTAGTACGCCGACCGGGCGGCGACGACGCGGGCTTCCATACGGGCGATCTTGAAGGAGATGCCCTGGAAGTCGGCAATCGGCTTGCCGAAGGCCTGGCGCTCCTTCGCGTACTTCACGGATTCGTCGACACAGCCCTGGGCAGCGCCGACGGACAGGGCGCCGACGGCGATGCGTCCCTCGTCAAGGATGCGCAGGAAGTTCGCGTAGCCGCGTCCGCGTTCACCGAGGAGGTTCTCTTCGGGCACCTGCACGTTGTCGAAGGTGAGCGGGTGCGTGTCCGAGGAGTTCCAGCCGACCTTGTCATAGGCCGGTTCGGCGGTGAAGCCGGGGGTGCCGGTGGGGATCATGATCGTCGAGATCTCTGGAACTTCGCGACCCGACTTCGAGGTCCGGGTTCCGGTCACAGCGGTGGCCGTGACCAGGCGGGTGATGTCGGTGCCGGAGTTCGTGATGAAGCACTTGCTGCCGTTGACCGTCCAGGTGCCGTTCTCCAGCGTGGCCTTGGTCTTCGTTCCCCCGGCGTCCGAGCCTGCCTCGGGTTCGGTCAGACCGAAAGCGCCCAGGCCGGAGGCGTCGGTGAGTTTGGGCAGCCATTCGCGCTTCTGCTCTTCGGTGCCGAAGCGGTAGATCGGCATTGCGCCCAGGGAGACGCCGGCTTCGAGTGTGATGGCCAGCGACTGGTTGACGCGGGCGATCTCCTCGATGGCCAGGGTCAGGGCGAAGTAGTCCCCGCCCATGCCGCCGTACTCTTCGTCGAAGGGCAGGCCGAAGAGTCCCATCTCGCCCATCTTCGCAACGAGGTCGTAGGGGAACTCGTGCTTGGCGTCGAGTTCGGCTGAGACGGGTGCGACCTCTTCGTCGGCGAACTTCGCGACGCCGGCTCGCAGGTCTTCGTATTCTTCGGGCAGCATGCCCGGAACGAAAGCTGTCATGATTTCCTCCCCGCTGAATGCGTGGTCAGTGAGTTTCCAGTGGTCAGTTGATTGCGTGATCAGTTGGCTGTTTGCCTAGTTGGCTGTGTCCGCGGCGGCTGAGTCGGCGGCTTCGGCTGCGGCCTCGTCGACGACGGTGGCGAGCACCTCGTCGAGTCCGACCTGGGCGCCTTGGACGGCGGTGACGGTGACGATGCCTGCCGCAGGTGCGGTGAGCACGTGTTCCATCTTCATCGCCTCGACGACGACGATCGGATCACCCTGGTCGACGTGGTCTCCGGACTCGACCCGAACCGCGACGACGGATCCGGGCATCGGGGCGAGCACCTCGGCGCCGTCGAGACCCGGGGTCAGGGACGTATCGGCCTGGGACCGGGTGAAGACAAAGACCCCTCGGTCGCTGCTGACCCAGATGCTGCGATCGCGGGCATCGGAGAACACCCGGGCGGTGGTCTGGACACCGTCGATGGTCAGGTGCCAGAGGCCGTCGTCATCGATTGTGACGTCATCGACCTGTGCTTCGACGTCGACGTTCTCCCCGCCGGAGGTCAGCGCGACGCTGGGTCGGAAGTCCGGTCGTGAGGTGCGCCAGGCAGAGGGCCTCCCCCACGCCGAGGCGGTGGCCGAGTTCTGCGGCAGGTGTGCTGCCGTGAGTGCTCCGGTCAGTTCGGTTCCAGCACGGCCGCCGGTGACGAGCACGGCCGTGGCAGCCAGCTGACGGTCGAGATCGCCGGGTGCGTGTGCCAGCTGGTCCTCGCCGAGGCGGTCGATGAGTGAGGTATCGAGGTTGCCCGAGACCACCTCGTCGAGGCCCATCAGGGTGCGCAGGAAATCGATGTTCGTCACGATCCCGGGTACAGCCGAAGCCGCAAGTGCGGCATCGAGACGAGCGATCGCCGCGGCACGGTCGGGAGCGTGGACGATGAGTTTGGCGATCATCGGGTCGTAGTCCGAGGCGATGGTCTGCCCGGCGTCGAGTCCGGCGTCGATGCGGATGCCCTCTCCTTCGGGGAAGACGACGTCAAGTGCCCGGCCGCCGGTGGGCAGGAATCCGCGAGAGGGGTCCTCCGCGTAGATGCGGGCCTCGATCGAGTGGCCGGTCATCGTGATGTCGTCCTGGCTCAGCGGCAGTTCCTCGCCGGCGCCGACGCGCAGCTGGAGTTCGACGAGGTCGATGCCGGTGACCTCCTCGGTGACCGGGTGTTCGACCTGGAGCCGGGTGTTCATCTCCATGAAGAAGAACTCGTCGGGGCGGTCGGCGCCGACGATGAATTCGACGGTGCCTGCCCCGCGGTAGCCCACGGACTTCGCGGTCTCGCAGGCTGCCTGGCCGATACGCGCCCTGGTCGCCTCATCGAGCAGCGCCGAGGGTGCTTCCTCGATGACCTTCTGGTGGCGGCGCTGCAGTGAGCACTCTCGTTCGCCGAGGTGGATGACGTTGCCGTGGGCGTCGGCCATGATCTGGACTTCGATGTGTCGCGGGGTCGCGACGAGGCGTTCGAGGAACAGCGTGTCGTCGCCGAAGGAGCTCGCGGCCTCACGGCGGGCCGTGTCCAGAGCAGTGGCCAGCTCAGAGGGTTCGAAGACCGCGTGCATGCCCTTGCCGCCGCCACCGGCGGAGGGTTTGATGAGCACCGGGAAGCCGATGTCATCGGCCGCGGTGACCAGCGATTCGTTCGACATGGCTGCGTCTTTGGTGCCGGGCACCAACGGCACGCCGCGCTGGGAGACCGCGTTCTTGGCGGTGATCTTGTCGCCCATAGTGCGGATCGCCTCGGCACCGGGACCGAGGAACACGATTCCTTCCGACTCGCAGGCAGCGGAGAAGTCGGCATTCTCGGACAGGAATCCGTAGCCGGGGTGGATCGCCTCGGCGCCGGTGGTCTTGGCTGCGGCGATGACTTTGTCGATGCGCAGGTAGGATTCGGAGGCTTGGGCGGGTCCCAGGTGCACGGCGGTGTCGGCGGCCTTGACGTGTGCGGCCTGGGCGTCGGCGTCGGAGTAGACGGCGACTGTTCTGATGCCCAGTCGACGGCAGGTGCGGATGACGCGGAGTGCGATTTCGCCGCGGTTGGCGATGAGTACTGTGTTGAACATGGATGAGCTCACATTCTGAAAACGCCGTAGCCGCTGGCGTTCAGCGGGCGTTCCATAGGTCCGAAGCGGGCGAGTTCGAGGGCCAGGGACAGAACCTGGCGGGTGTCGGTGGGTTCGATGATTCCGTCGTCCCAGAGCCTGGCCGTCGAGTAGTAGGGGTTGCCCTGAGCTTCGTACTGGTCACGCACGGGCTGTTTGAAAGTGTCTTCCTCTTCGGCGCTCCAGGTTTCGCCGCGGCCTTCGATCTGGTCGCGTTTGACCGTCGAGAGGACGCTGGCTGCCTGTTCGCCGCCCATGACTGAGATGCGGGCGTTGGGCCACATCCACAGGAAGCGGGGTGAGTAGGCGCGGCCGCACATGGAGTAGTTGCCGGCGCCGAAGGAGCCGCCGATGACGACGGTGAATTTGGGTACGCGGGCGGTGGCGACGGCGTTGACCATCTTCGCTCCGTGCTTGGCGATGCCGCCTGCTTCGTAGTCTCGTCCGACCATGAAGCCGGAGATGTTCTGCAGGAAGATCAGGGGCACGCTGCGCTGGTCGCAGAGTTCGATGAAGTGGGCGCCCTTCTGCGCGGATTCGCCGAAGAGGATGCCGTTGTTCGCAACGATCCCCACCGGGTGTCCGTCGAGGTGGGCGAAGCCGGTGATGAGGCTGGTGCCGTATTCGGCCTTGAATTCGTGGAATTCCGAACCATCGACGAGGCGGGCGATGACTTCGTGGACATCGTAGGGCGTGCGTGAGTCGACGGGCACGACCGAGGTGAGTTCCTCGGGTGAGTGCAGCGGTTCCCGAGTTTCGACGACGTCCCAGTTGGGCTGGGGCTTGGGCCCGAGAGTGGAGACGATGTCGCGCATGATCTCCAGGGCGTGGGAGTCATTGGCCGCGAGGTGGTCGGTGACTCCGGAGACGCGTGAGTGGAGTGCTCCGCCGCCGAGGTCCTCTGCGCTGACTTCCTCGCCTGTTGCGGCCTTGACCAGGGGTGGGCCGCCGAGGAAGATTGTGCCCTGTTCACTCACTATGATCGACTCATCGGCCATGGCCGGAACGTAGGCGCCTCCGGCGGTGCAGGAGCCCAGCACCGCTGCCAGCTGCGGGATGCCTGCTGCCGAGAGTGTGGCCTGGTTGAAGAAGATGCGGCCGAAGTGCTCACGGTCGGGGAAGACATCGTCCTGGTTGGGCAGGTTGGCGCCTCCCGAGTCGACGAGGTAGATGCAGGGAAGACTGTTCTCCTTCGCGACCTCCTGGGCGCGCAGATGCTTCTTCACCGTGACGGGGTAGTAGGTGCCGCCCTTGACGGTGGCGTCGTTGGCCACGATCACGCATTCGCGTCCGTTGACTCGTCCGATTCCGGTGATGATTCCGGCACCGGGGCTGGCATCGTCGTACATGCCGTTGGCCGCCAGTGGGGACAGTTCGAGGAACGGGGTTCCGGGGTCGAGCAGATGTTCCACACGGTCCCGAGGCAGCAGCTTGCCCCGGTCGATGTGGCGCTGCCTGGACTTCTCGGGTCCACCCAGGGCCGTGACCTGGATCCGTTCCCGGAGTTCAGCGATGAGTTCGGCATGGGCCTCGGCGTTCGCCTGCCCCGTTGCCGGACTGACCGCAGTTCCCACTGCTCTCATTCCACTCCCCATTTCAGTTAATATTGGTTAACTGACTGCTATGATACTGCTCAAAGCCCAATGTCACAATGCGCACGATGGAACGGACTTCGAGCCGGGTGCGAGCCAAGGAGATGAGGTGACGGAGATGGAGCCGAAGGCGCCTGCGCGCTCAACGACGGCTGATTCGGGAACCGCCGGGACCACCCGCGCTGCGGCGAAGGCAGCACGTCGCGAACAGCTGCTGTCGGTGGCGAAGAACCTCTATGCCCGACACGGATTCCATGGTGTTCGCCTCGATGACTTAGGCAAGGGCGCCGGGATCTCCGCACCGGCGGTCTATCGACATTTCGAGTCCAAGGAAGCCGTCCTCGAAGAGCTCCTCGTCGGAATCTCTGAGTATCTGAACTCGGGCGGGGACGCGATCATCACGCGCCACGAGGACGACAGGGCCACCTCGGCGCTCATCGAGCTCATCGACTTCCATGTCGCCTTCGCCATGAGTGAGCCCGAGCTGATTCGGATTCAGGATCGGGACCTTGCGGCACTGCCCGAGGCATCGAGGCGCACTGTGCGTCGCCTGCAGAGAAGCTATGTCAGTCACTGGGCCGAGGTCGTGGCGCAGGCCAATCCGGACTGGTCGCTGGATGCGGCGACGGTGCGTGTGCACGCGGTCTTCGGCATGATCAATTCGACCCCGTACCAGGCCAGGCACTCAAGCGCCGAGGTGGTCGGGGTCGAATTGCGTGCCGCCGCTCGGGCAGCACTGGGGATCGGCTGACGCTTCAGCCAGCCGCACGAAACATCAGGGGACGATGATGAGCTTTCCTCGTGTGTGTCCTGTTGCGCTGGTGTTGAAGGCCTCGGGCACCTCGTCGAGGCTGAAGGTGCGCGCCACCTCGACGGTGAGCTCACCTGAATCGACGAGCTCGGCCACTCGCGCGGTCTGCGAACCGTAGGGGCGCACCCAGATGTAGCGGCCACCGTGCTCGGCCACCGAAGGATCTGCGACCGAGGCATGTGTCCCGCCGTCCCCCAGCACCGCAAGAGTCGTGTCGAGCACCTCTCCGACGAAGTCGACGACGCCATCGACCGGGCCGCCCACGACTTCGAGGACGCGGTCGGCCAGTCCTTCGCCATAGGTCACAGGCTCTGCTCCAAGGCCGCGCAGGTATTCGTGGTTGGCCTCCGAGGCGGTGCCGATGACCCGGGCTCCGAAGGACTTCGCGATCTGCACCGCGAAGCTGCCCACTCCCCCGGATGCTCCGTGGACGAGTACGGTTTTGCCGTTGATGTCGCCCAGTGCCTCGAGGGTGCGCAGCGCGGTGCCACCTGCCAGAGGCAGTCCACCCGCCTGCTCCCAGCTCAGACTCTTAGGCTTCGCGGTCACCGAGTGGACGGGCACGGCCACCTTCTGCGCGAACGTGCCGGCGCCGAGGACGTCTTTGCGGGCGTAGGCGATGACCTCGTCGCCGATCTGGAATTCCGGGGTGTCCGCGCCGAGGCCGATGACGACTCCGGCCACGTCCCAGCCTGGGGTGACGGGGAACTGGACGGGCATGATCGCATCGAGGTGACCGCCCACAAGCTTCCAGTCGACCGGGTTCACTCCGGCGGCACGGACCTCGATGAGCACCGATGCCGGCGGGACCTTCGGATCGTCGACCTCGCGAACGGTGATGTCACCGAAGTCGTCGGTGTACTGGTCATAGACTGCTGCACGCATATCGGCGGCCTTCCGGTAGTCATCAGTGGATAGCTGATGAACACCGAAAGACCGCCGAGCTATTCCTGCGGGCAGGTCCTATTCGTAGGTGTTGTTCCTATTCGTAGGTGTTGTTCGACTTCGCCCGCTCAACGAGTGAGGCCGGCGGAGTGAACCGGTCACCGTAGGTTGCGGCGAGTTCCTTGGCACGTTCGACGAAGCTGGCCAGGCCGCCTTCGTACTGGTTGACGTACTGGAGCACGCCACCGGTCCACGCTGGGAAGCCGATGCCGAAGATCGATCCGATGTTGGCATCCGGCACCGAGGTGAGCACACCCTCGTCGAGGCATTTGATCGTCTCGATCGCCTCGGCGAAGAGCATCCGCTCCTGCAGGTCGGTGAAGGGCTGGGTGGCGGAGCCGGAGTTGTACTTCTCCCGCAGGCCGGGCCACAGCTTGCCGCGTTTGCCGTCCTCGTCGTATTCGTAGAATCCGGCGCCGTCCTTGCGGCCGGTGCGCTTAGCCTCCTCGACCATCCAGTCGAAGACCGCGTCGGAGGGGTGGCTCTCGCGCTGTCCTCCTGCGGCTTCGATGGCCTCTTCGGTTTCCTTCCGGATCTTCTGCGACAGAGTCAGCGTCAGCTCATCGAGCAGCTGCAGTGCACCGGTCGGGTAACCGGCCTGCAGTGCTGCCTGCTCCACGGTTGCCGGCTCCACTCCCTCGCCGACTGCGGCGACCGCCTCGGCGATGAAGGTTCCGATCACACGGGAGGTGAAGAATCCGCGGGAGTCGGTGACGACGATCGGGGTCTTCTTGATCTGCTGGACGAGGTCGAAGGTGCGCGCCAGAGTCTCATCTGAGGTGTTGTCACCACGGATGATCTCGACCAGGGGCATCTTGTCCGCGGGCGAGAAGAAGTGGACGCCGATGAAATCGGAATCGCGCTTGACCCCGGTGGCCAGGTCGGTGATCGGCAGGGTCGAGGTGTTGGAGCCGAGCACTGCGTCGGAGTCGACGACATCCTGGATCTCCTGGAACACCTGCTGCTTCAGCGGCACCGATTCGAAGACGGCTTCGATGACGAAGTCGACTCCGGCGAAGTCATCAGCCGAAGCACTCGGGGTGATCCGGTCGAGGACGGCCTTGCTCTTCTCAGCCGTCGTCTTGCCCTTGGCCAGGGCTGATTCCTCACGCTTGCGCGCATAGGCCTTGCCCTTGTCCGCGGCTTCGATCTTGACGTCCTTGAGGACGACGTCGATGCCGGCTTTGGCTGCGGTGTAGGCGATCGCGGCGCCCATCATTCCGGCACCGAGGACGCCGAGCTTCTTCACCTGACGCGGTTCGATGCCATCGGGTCGCGAGCCGCCGGAGTTGATGTGTCCGAGGTCGAAGAAGAACGCCTTGATCATGTTCTTCGCCACCGGAGTGTGGGTGAGGTGGACGAAGTAGCGGGTTTCGACTGCCAGTGCTGTGTCGATGTCGACGTAGGCACCCTCGACGGCGGCAGCGATCGCCGCGCGCGGAGCGGGCATCGGTGCACCCTTGGTCTGACGACGCAGGAGCGCCGGCAGCGCGGGCAGCATCGCGCCCAGTGACGGTGAGGTGGGTGATCCGCCGGGGATCTTGAAGCCTTTGACGTCCCAGGGCTGAGTCGCCTCGGGGTTGGCCTTGATCCAGTCCTTGGCACGATCTTCGAGCTCGGCCACGGGGGCGAGTTCGTCGATGAGGCCGAGCTTGAGAGCCTCGGCTGCCTTGAACTTCGTCGACGGCAGGATGGCCTTCTGCAGTGCATTCTGGATGCCCATGAGGCGTACAGCTCTGGCGACACCGCCACCGCCGGGCAGGAGGCCCAAGGAGACTTCGGGGAATCCGACCCGCAGGCTGGAGACGTCCTCCGCTGCAATGCGGTGATGTGCGACGAGTGCAACCTCGAGGCCACCTCCGAGTGCGGCGCCGTTGATGGCTGCGACGACGGGCTTGCCCAGCGTCTCGAGGCGGCGCATGACCGCCTTCATGTGGTTGGTCAGTGCGGCTTCGGCTTCCGAGTTCTCATGGTCGGCTGCGCGCAGCTTGTTGAGGTCTCCGCCTGCGAAGAAGGTCTTCTTCGCCGAGGTGAGCACAACGCCGGTGATGTCATCGACGTTTGCTTCGAGCCAGTCCACGATGCCTTCGAAGGCATCCTTGAAATGGTCGTTCATCGTGTTGACTTTGGAATCCGGGTCGTCGAGGACGACGGTGACGATTCCGTCCGAGTCAGTGGACTTGGAGTAAGTCGTTTCAGTGTTCGTCATGTCAGACCCTTTCGATGATCGTCGCAATACCCATTCCGCCGCCGATGCACAACGTGACGAGGCCACGCTTGAGATCGCGACGTTCGAGTTCGTCGAGGACGGTGCCGAGGATCATGGCACCGGTGGCACCCAGGGGGTGGCCCATGGCGATGGCTCCGCCGTTGACGTTGACCTTGTCATGCGGGATGTTGAGGTCCTTCATCCATTTCAGGACCACTGCACCGAAGGCTTCGTTGAGTTCGAACAGGTCGATGTCCTCGACGGTCAGTCCGGCCTTGTCCAGCGCCTTCTGCGTCGCGGGTGTGGGACCGGTGAGCATGATGGTCGGCTCGGATCCTGTGACGGCAGTGGAGACGATGCGAGCGCGCGGCTTCATATTCATCGTCTGACCCACCTCGGCGTCGCCGATGATGACGAGGCTGGCCCCGTCGACGATTCCCGAGGAGTTCGCTGCGGTGTGAACGTGGTCGATCTCCTCGACCCAGTGGTACTTCTGGAGAGCAACCTCGTCGAAGCCTGCCTGCGCTGCGACCTTGGTGAAGGCCGGGGACAGCTTCGCCAGCGACTCGACGGTCGAACCGGGACGCATGTGCTCATCGGTGTCGAGCAGGGTCACACCGTTGATGTCTTTGACGGGGACGATCGACTTCTCGAAGTAGCCGTTCTCCCAGGCGTTGGCGGCGCGCTTCTGCGACTCCTCGGCGAATTCGTCGATATCGGTGCGGCTGAATCCCTCGGTGGTCGCGATGAGATCGGCGCTGATGCCCTGGGGCACGAAGTAGGTGTCGAAGTTCGTCGTCGGGTCCTGTGCCCATGCGCCTCCGTCGGAGCCGAGGGGAACGCGCGACATCGATTCGACGCCGCCGGCGAGGACGAGGTTCTCGAATCCGCTGCCGACCTTCTGTGCGGCGATGTTGACCGCTTCGAGTCCGGAGGCGCAGAAACGGTTGACCTGAACGCCGGCGACGGATTCGTCGAGTCCGGCCACGAGGGCTGCGGTGCGGGCGATGTCGCCGCCCTGTTCGCCCACGGGTGAGACGACGCCGAGGACGAGGTCGTCGATCGCTTTGTCGTCGAGATCGGGATTGCGCTCGCGCAGGGCATCGATGAGCCCTGTCACGAGATCGATTGGCTTGACGCTGTGCAGGGCACCACCGCGGTTCTTCCCGCGCGGTGTGCGCACTGCGTCGTAGATGTACGCTTCGCTCATCTGTTCCTCACAGTCCTAGGGAGCGGCCGACGATCACCCTGGTGACCTCGGCCGTGGCTACGTCAATGACGACCGTTCAACCTCGGCGGCTGATCGATCGTTCAGTAACATTCACGTCACCATTCAATACCAGTTGACTGTGATGGTCAACACGAAAACCAGACCGTGGGACCGGGGAGCCTGATGCGTGCCCACAGGAGGTCGAAACTCCTCGCATTGTTCCTGGGCTTCGGCCTGCCTGTCGGCTCCATTGCGCTCAACGTCGTTCACGCCGAAGAAGAAGTAGGCTGACCTCAACCAGATGAGAATCGTCGGTGGGCAGGAGGAAGAGATATGCGTCGCTTCTTTGCGGTGACCTCGATTCTGTCTCGGGGACGCACCGGCAGAATGTACTTCTGGCCGATCTTCGCTTCGGTATGCGTGTATGTCATTGCACTGTCCGTCCTTATGCCCCTCTTCGGTGCTGTCGAGCGGGCGGGAGCCGACGACAGAAGTCCGACACCGTCCCCTGCCCCGACGACAACACAACCTCCTGCGGGCGCACCGCCGAACTTCTCAATTGCGGTCGGCACACACGATCAGCCGCAGGAGATGCCGGCGATCCAGAGTGCAATGACGGATTACCTGTCGTTCTCCGATGAGTTCTTCACGCGACTCGAGCAGGGTGCGGTTGCACCTGATTTCTCCACGACTGAGCGCGAACTCTCACCCGAGTCCGCCCTCGCTCAGGTGGAGGACGGGACGTCGGTGCTCGCAGTCATCTTGCCGAAAGACCTCACCCCTCAGGTCATCGACGACATCAGGGCCTACTATCGCGGCGATATCGACGCCCCACGCTATGAGATCACGGTCCTGGCAAGTCCGCAGGCGTTCAACGAAGACAAGTTCATCCTCAGCCAGTATCGCGACCAGGTCATCCGCCAAGCCGAAGAGCATATCTCCGAGCAGATCCGCATCGTGGCCCGGAAATTCGGGTGCGAATCCGGCAGCAGCCAGGACTGCTCACATTCGCAGGACGAGGCCGAACGTGCCTTCGAGAGGCCCTTCGCCACCAAGGTCGAGGATGTCAGCGGGCCACCACCTGTCGACTATTTCAGTGAGGCGTCCGACGACGCCAGCCCCGCGTCGAATGCTGCAACTCCTGGACTGGACACGGTGAACAGTGGTGCCGATCCTATTGCCGCCGAACCCGACGCGACACAGCCGTCGATGCATGCCACGACCTCTGCCATCATCAGTGCACTCGTACTCGCTGCGGTCACCCTGGCG
The DNA here is from genome assembly GCF_900169065.1 of Brevibacterium aurantiacum. Lineage (GTDB taxonomy): Bacteria > Actinomycetota > Actinomycetes > Actinomycetales > Brevibacteriaceae > Brevibacterium > Brevibacterium aurantiacum. The sequence continues at coordinate 114,233 of NZ_FXZB01000017.1, forward strand.
ACATTGTCGTCGGTGGTCGTCAACCGAGCAGCAGGGCTGCAGGTCATCATCATCGGCCCATGGCGGTCACTGTCACCGCAGAGACCGTTCTCTCGAAGACTACTGCTGACCCAGAAGCTCGGCCTGGCCACCGCCGGAACTCTGGCACTGACGTTGGGGGCCGGGATCAGTTCGATCTGGCCGACGAGATCCATCGTCGACACCCTCGGCGCGTACCCAGGCCTGCGAATGGTCGCGATAATCGGTTTACTCGGCCTCATCTGCCTGACTGTGGCTATCGTGGTCCTCGCCGTCACCGACACCCTGGGTGTGGTGCCCGGAGCCGTGGTTGCGATCGGTGTCATTGCCTGCGGAACCATCTGGTTCACTGTGTCCGGCCTTCTCGACCCGAACCGCTCTTTCCTGTGGGCCGACGCCCGGGTGCTCATCGGCGGAAACAGTCAGTCGGTTGCCGAAGCGGTACCGACGGCCATTGTCTTGCTGGTCGCTCTTGCCGCAGCACTCTTCGGTAGTCTCGCAGCCACACGGGCCTTCGACCGCAAGTTCAGCACTCTCATCGATCGGTCCTAGACCTCATCGAACGGTTCCGCAGGGCCATCAGAAGTACGAGAAAACCCCTGTGTCCGATGTATTCTCACCGGGCACAGGGGTTCGTTGCCGAGCCGCCTGCGAGAATCGAACTCGCGACCTATTCATTACGAGGGCGGCGACTGCTAGATAAGTAGCGGTTTCGGTAGTTCCAAACGTTGCAAGGCAACGCCCCGAGACCGCTGGTTTCGATCTCGGGGCACGCCGGGGGCACAAGCCCCAGCACCTACAGATGAATGCAGTCATCTGCACAGAATCACTATATCCAGGAGCACGGACACAGCCGATCGGTCTGGTCGAAAGGCAGCCTCCTCGGTGGGGTTTCTGTGGCCGCAGGCCGCGGCGGCGATGCTGCAAGCCTCAGAGCGCGAGCACGGACGGAGTCCGCGCGCAGCAGCGACGAAGGCACAGCGGCAGAGCCGCCCTTGGTCAATCGTGGACAGCTTTTCACCCCCACCCTCAACGAGCAGCGACAAGAACGCCAGCAGCGGCGTGCTGAGAAGATCCGATTTCGTCAGGGTCTCCGAAGGTTCGCAAAACGGAAGAGTGTTCAGCTGTGTGGATCGAGGGTGTGTTCTTCGTCGGGCGTCGGAGTGCGGGTCGCCGAAACTGATTCTGGGCGGCGAGCGGGGTTCGCTGGACTCTCGACGTGCGGCAATTTGTGGCTCTGTCCAGTGTGTAGCGCCAAGATATCTGCTCGTCGGGCCGAAGAGCTCGGCACCGTCCTTAAGAATGCTCGTACCGCCGGCTATGACTTGGCCCTGGTGACTCTTACTGTTCGGCACACTGCTGAAGACTCACTTCGTGAAGTCTGGGCCGCGGTGTCGCGTGGATGGCATCGAGTAACGAGTGGAAAACCCTGGTTGACTGATAAGGAGCGTTTCGAGATTCCGGGGTGGGTGAAGGCCGTCGAAGTTACACATTCACCAAGGCACGGCTGGCACGTCCACGTTCACAGTGTTGTCGCCTACCGTGGTAGTCCCGGAGACGCGACTGCACTTGGTCAGCGAATGTTTGAACGCTGGCAGTCCGGCTTGAAAGCAACGAAAGGGCACAAGGGCTTCACAGCGCTACCCGGTTATGGGGTCGATGTGCAGGTAGCCGATGGCAGAAGTCTCGGCAACCTTGGCATGTACCTCTCGAAGCTTGGAGCCGACCTTGGAGGTCTGTCACGCGAAGTCACTCAGGGCACCCATAAGGTAGCGCGGAGCAAAAACCGCACACCGTTTCAGATTGGCAGAGACCTAGTTGCGAGTGCCGAGAAACACGATCGTAAGATCTGGGACGAGTGGCAGGAGGCCGCGCCGGGACATAGACAGATGTCGTGGGCGAAGGGTTTCCGGGAGCGGTTTGGCTTGGATGCCGAGGAAGTTTCGGACGAGCAGATCGCGGCTGAGGAGCTGGGAACCGACGATGATACCGTGTGCGTGTTGCCTTCCCCGGAGTGGAAGAAGATCAAGCATCGCTCGTGGGAATTACTCAACATAGCCGAGAACCACGGCGTCGACGGGCTTCTTCGGTGGTTAACTCGACAGGGCGTTGGTTGGGAGCCTGCTCCCCTTCGTGAACGGCGGCAAGGTGCCTATGGTGGCTCATCGTAAATAAGAGTGTAGAACCGGTCTGAAACCACCGGACTCAAGTAGGCACCTCGCGATGTAATGAGTCAGGTTACGAAACCCGAGTGCCGATCCTCGAAGGTGCTCGAGCCGACCATTG
>NZ_FXZB01000016.1 GCF_900169065.1 Brevibacterium aurantiacum
GTCAGCCATCGTGGGATGCCTTTCGTGAGGTTCTTGGCGGAACTACTAGCGGGATCCCACGATGGTTCTTCACATTTTTGGGGGTGAAGTCCCTGGTGGGAATGCCACCACTCTATGGGACTCACCCGCCACGAACCAAGCAGCGAAACTGTGACGGCAGCATCTCGCAGGCACGCCGCCTGGGCAGCATCGGACCTGTGCCGTGAGAGGAGCAGCGGCTCGAAAATGCCCATAACGATTGGATCGCGCGCGACGCGCGAAGTCATCAGCGTGTGACTCCGAAACTGAGCACCACCTGTGCCCAGATCAGGGACATCGCCACGCAGAAACGCAGCTCCCTCTCGCAGACATGGCTGCCGCAACGCACTGAGCAGGAACGACGTTCCGATTCGGGGGCATGGGCAAGCCGACTCAGCCTCCGCAGTCTCAACCTCGACTCAGCTTCAGCTCAGCTCCACGATAAGCAAGTCTCATTGTCATCACAGCGTGACAGATCCGTCATGACAGCCCTGTCATGACCACAATGAACACAACTCCACAACCCGCATCCGACCTTCGTAGTGTCACTGGCATAACCGAATACGGCAGACGTACTTGGCATGAACCCATGATTCGAAAGAAGGATGATCACCATGAAGAAGCTCGCACTTGCAGCTTCCATCGCTCTCGCCCTCTCCACCTTCGGAGCCGGACCGGCGACAGCGTCAGGACTCAGCACGCCACCTTCGGACTCCGCCCCGTCGGGCGACGACGGCTCGAAACAGGACTCGGTGATGAAGGAAGCAGACTTGGCGTTGAAGTACCGAGAGATGACACCCCTCGAGGTCACACAGGGCAAGGGCATCGAGTTCACGATCGACGGGCTCAAGAAGGGGGACGAAGTCATCACGAGCCTGGACAACCAGGTGTGGACTGTGGAGAAGGACGGACCGTATGACGGGTCAGCTGTCATGGATGAGAAGCCCGACGATACGAATGTCGAGTTCACGGTAACGGTCGAACGCGGTGATGAGCCGGACCGCGTGTTTGACGCCCGCGTCCACATCATCGAAGGCGATCGGGGCGACTACGATGACGGCACCCTCGTGATGGACCCGGAATCGACGACGCTCGACGAGTCGCTCTACCAAGAGGGGCTCAACCTGACGATGGTCAATTGCTCGAGCAAGGACGATGTCCTGTTCGAAGTGTTCAAGGAGAACGAGGACGGCAGGACGAAGGTCTGGGAGAAGAACCAGCTCGCGGGTGAGGACGAGTCTGCATCGGTGAGATACCTGCCAAGGGACGGCATGCCCGATACGGGCGAATATGAGGCCGTCGCCACGTGTGGTGATCTCGAGGACACGGCATCAGTGACGGTCAATCCGACCGAACCGCAGGAGTGAGGTCACTCCGGCTGAGGCAAGAACCAGAGAGGGTCCCGAGGCTCGGCGCTATGCCGTGCTTCGGGACCCTCTTGTGGACCAGCCGGTGAGGTCAGCCCTTGACCAGAGTGCGCACGGCCGAGGAGAAGAACCCCTGACCGTCGATGCCGCCACCGTCTTCGGGACCGAAACCGGCCTCGACAGCATGCTCGGGGTGAGGCATGAGCCCGACAACGTTTCCGGCCTCATTCGTGATGCCGGCGATGTTGCGCAGAGAACCGTTGGGGTTGAGGCCCTGGTAGCGGAAAACCACACGACCGGTGCCCTCGAGCTCGTCGAGGACCTCGTCCGTGGCGACGAACCCGCCTTCACCGTTCTTCAGCGGAATCCGAATGATCTGACCCTGCGCGTAGTCACCGGTCCAAGCGGTATTCGTGTTCTCCACGACCAGCTCCTGGTCACGGCAGATGAAATGCTGGTGGTCGTTGCGGATGAGGGCACCAGGCAGCAGGTGCGACTCGCACAGGATCTGGAATCCGTTGCAGATGCCCAGAACCGGCATTCCGGCGTTCGCGGCCGAGACCACGGCCTCCATGATCGGAGCGAAGCCCGCGATCGCACCGCAGCGCAGGTAGTCCCCGTAGGAGAACCCACCAGGCAGAATGACACCATCGACACCGGCAAGCGTGGAATCGGCATGCCAGAGATTGACCGGCTTCGCACCCGCAAGACGAACGGCACGTGCGGCATCACGATCATCAAGCGTCCCGGGGAACGTCACAACACCGATCGAGACTCCGGACTCAGCACCCGCCTCGGCGACGGTGGGGTCGGTGGCGACTGCAGTCATCAGGCTTCCTCGACGGCGCGAACGGCCACGACGTTCTCGATGACCGGGTTCGACAGGAGCTTCTCTGCAGCCTCTCGAGCCTGTGCGAGAACCTCCTCGGTGACCTCACCCTCGACTTCGAGTTCGAAGCGCTTTCCCTGTCGTACCTCACCGAAACCGGTGAAGCCGAGTCGGGACATTCCACCGGAGATCGCCTTACCCTGAGGGTCAAGAATCTCGGGTTTGGGCATCACCTCAACGACGACACGTGCCATGCGTGTTCTGCTCCTTCAAGAAAGTGTTCGGGAGTTCCTCCCGCGCTCGCTCAAAGTCTATCAAGCACGGAGGGAACTCCCGCCTTCGGTCCGAGCTGCGGACGCCACGAACCGGATGCCACGAATCGCGGACCCCACAGTCAGCCTCAGGAGTCGAAGCCCATGCCCACTGCGTCGAGGGCCTTGAGCAGCGGACCGCGCCGACCCTCGTTGCCGTCGGCCTTGATGAGGGCACTCGTCGTCATCTGGATGCCCAACCAGGCCACCGGCTCAGGTGGGAAGGGCAGAGGGAGCTTGCGCACCATCTCCAACTGGGTCAGCTCGGTGTCCTGCCCAGACAGCAGGTCGAGCATGACGGTGCCCGCGAAGCGCGAGGCGCCCACGCCGAGTCCGGTGAAACCGGCGGCCATGGCGACCTTCTTGCCGTAGGCCGTGGTGAAGAAGGAGAAGAACCGCGAACAGGTGTCGATGGGCCCACCCCATTTGTGGGTGAACTTCACTGACTGAAGCTGGGGGAACGTCTCGTAGAAGTGCGCGGCCAAGGTCTCGAAGGTCTCAGCCCGCTGATCGTACTTCCACGACACCTGCCGCCCGTAGTGGTAGACAGCGTCCCACCCGCCGAAGAGAATCCGGTTGTCTGCCGACAGTCGGTAGTAGTGGAATCGGTTCGCACAGTCACCGATGCCCTGCCTGCCGTCCCAGCCGATCGATGTCAGCTGCTCATCGCTCAGCGGCTCGGTCATCAGGGCGTAGTCGTAGACCGGGACCGTGTGCAGGCTGACGCGTTTGAGCAGCGAGGGGAAGACGTTCGTCGCCAGGGCCACCCGCTTGGCGGTGATGATGCTGCACGGAGCGCTTGCACAGTCCTCCAGCGCCTGGGACGTCACCAGGGTTGTGATCTGCACGTTCGTCTTCCGGTCACTGACATCGGTGACCTTCGTGCCTTCGAAGACCTCGACGCCGAGTTCCCGGATGACCCGCAGCAGCTCCCAGCACAGTTTGGCCGGGTTGACCATCGCAACCTCGCGAGAGTCCCAGAGTGCACCCTTGTACGTCGGCGACTTCACGATCTGCGCCAATTCCTGCTGATCGTAGAAGATGAAGCCGGCCTCGGGATCATGAGCCTCTCGCAGCTCGGGAACCTGGTAGTCCTCGGTGGCGACGTCGAGCTCACCGGTGCGTTCGAACTCGACGTCCATGCCGTACCGGGTCACAGCCGCTTCGATCTCGTTGAGGTTGTCCAACCCCAGCTGCGCCAGACGCTCGTTCTCAGCGGGAAGATGGGACTCACCGTTGTCATAACCGTGGGTGAGGCTGGCGGCGCAGAACCCTCCATTGCGCCCCGAGGCGGCCCACCCGATCGAATTCGCCTCCACCAGGACGACGTGGCGCCCGGGATCGCGTTCCTTCGCCTGCAGCGCCGTCCACAGACCGGTGAAACCACCTCCGACGATGACGAGGTCGGCCTCGAGGTCACGAGTCAGCGGCGGGAGGGGCTCGGGACGCTGATCGGAATCGAGCCAGAACGGCACGGTGGATGCGTCGGCCAATGCGGCGGTGACGTCCATGTCATTTCTCCTTCTGCCCGGCGGCGTTCATCAGGCCAGGCGACAATCTTCGCAGTGTGAGCGTGTCACAGAATTCGGGTGATGGTGAAGTGAGACGAACCGAACCGGAGTGCGGAACCGGGCCCCACCTCGGCGAGGGCGCCGGGGATCAGCCGGCCATCGTCTTGATGATCTCTGTCGAACTTCCACCTGCCTTGCGCAGCACGAAGCCGACGAAGGCCAAGGCCAAGAGGGTGAGGAAGAACATCAGCGTCGAGATCGCCGCCACCTCGGGCCGTAGGGCCACCTTCACCGCGGAGAAGATGTAGACCGGCCACGGGGTGTAGCCGGGCTGCTGCACGAAGCTGGAGAGGATCGTGTTGTCGAGGCTGACGGTGAACGACATCAGCGCACCGGCGAGGATGCCGGGAGCCGCGATGGGCAAGGTGATGTCCTTGAACCGATTCCACGGGGTGGCCCCCAGGTCCGCGGCCGCATCCTCGAGCTGCGTGTCCATGCCCGCCAGACGAGCCCGGACGATGAACGTCACGATCGCCATGGAGAACATCGAGTGGGAGATGATGAGCCTGACCAGACCGTTGTTCAACGGTGTGATGCCCCAATCGACGCCGACGGTGACGAACCACGGCAGGAACGCGATGCCGTCGACGATCTCGGGCGTGACCAGCGTGAGTCCGAGGATCGCGGTCAGGCCCAGGGCCCACCACGCGCCCTTCGGGGCACGGGCCAAAGCCACACCGCCGAGGGTGCCGAAGATCGTCGACACGAGCGCCGCACCCACCGCGGCCTGGAGGCTGGTGACGACCGAGGAGATGATGACGTCGTTGTTGATCCCGGAGATGTAGGCGTCGAGGCCGAAGCCGCGGAAGTTCGCCAGCACCTTGCCGGTGTTGAACGAGTACGCGATGATCACCGCGATCGGGATGAACAGGTAGGCGAAGACCAGGATTCCCCACACGTGGAGACCGATGTCCGTCGGGGTGCGACGAGCGAACGTATTCTTCTTCGGCATCTCAGGCCCTCCCATCTTTCAGCGGCACACTGCCCAGCTTCGCAGCGATCGCCTGCCCCAACTTGAGCAGACCGAAGCCGACCCCGACGACCACCAGGGTGGCAAGAATGAGGATCACCGCCATCGCCGCGCCGACCGCCCAGTTCTGGGCCGTATTGAACTGGTTGGCGATGAGCTGACCGACCATCGACCCGCTCGCCCCACCGAGGACGGTGGCCGTGACGTAGTCACCATTGAGCGGGATGAACACGAGCAGACACCCGGAGACGACACCGGGCATCGCCATCGGCAGGGTCACGCGCAAAAACGTCGTGACCTTACCCGCGCCGAGGTCGTAGCTGGCTTCTCGCAGCTTCTGACCTGCGGAGTCGATGGCTACGAAGAGCGGCAGGATCATCAGCGGCAGATAGTTGTAGACGACACCGATCTGCACCGCCGTGCGTGTGTAGAGAATGTCGAGAGGCCCATCGAGCATCCCCAGGCCCTGCATCCAATTGGACAGGAAACCGTCGGGGGAGAGCATGATCTGCCACCCCAGGGTGCGGACCAGGAAGTTCGTCCAGAACGGCACCATGACCAAGGCCAGAGCCAGTGACCGCCTGGCCGGTGAGACCTTGATGGCCAGCCAGTAGGCGAACGGCAGAGCGATGATCAGGCACAGGATCGTGCCGACGATCGAGATCCGCAGGGTCGCGAAGAACGTGGACACGAAGCTGGCGGACATGGCATCGGGATACCGGCCGAAGGAGAGCTTGTCCGTGGCCACGGCCGTGAACTCGTCGGGTTTGTAGCCGAAGCTGTAGAAGATGACGAGAGCGACGGGAATGATGAAGAAGAAGAGCGCATACGCCCAGGTCGGGAACGACAGGGCCGAGGCGCCGAAGAACTTCGCCGACATTCCAGCCGGCTTGGTCGGTCGTTGAGTTTTTCGACTCGGCCGTTGCGTGGTCGAATCCTTCTCGTTGGGTGTGGCTGCCTGCGTGCTCATGCTCCGCTCCTTGCCTGCGCATCGGCGTAGATCTTCGTGCGGATTTGATCGGCCGGGGTCTGCTTGCTGGGTTCGAGTCGGTCGAGGACCTTCTGGGCGGGGAAGATGAGCTCCTGCTGATCGAGGTCCGCTTCCTTTGCCTGCTCGGCCAACCCTTTCGTACCGATGGGGTAGCCGATGTAGTCGAGCTGTTCGACCGCGGTCTCCGGCGAGATCATCTGGTTGATGAACGCGTGTGCGGAATCGGGGTGTGGGGCGCCGGTGGCAATGGCCCAGCAGTCCGTCCACAGGTTCGCAGACGGTGTCGGGAACACGAACTTCCAGTTCTCGGGATCAGACACCTCGCCCAGTCCCTGCCTGGCATCACCGTTGAACGCCTGCAGCAGTGAGAAGCTGCCCTGGATCATGCCCGTGGCCGCGTTGCCGATATAGGCCTTCGTGTTCGGTGCCAGCTGGTCGAGGATGATCGTGCGTGCCTTCTCGAGTTCCTTCTCGTCCTGGGTGTTGAGGCTGTAGCCCTGCGCAGCGAGTGCGATGGCTGAGACTTCCCACGGGTCCTCGAGCAGCGAGGTGGTTCCGGCCGCTTCCTTCTGCGCGACATCGATGAAGTCCTGCCAGCTGCTCATGTCCCGGGAGATCTTCTTCGTGTTGTAGACGAATCCGGTGGTGCCCCAGGCCTTGCAGATCGAGTACTTGTTGTCGGGATCGAAGTACTGGTTCGTGAAGTTCGGATCCATGTGCTCGAAGTTGGGGATCATGTCGAGGTTGATCTCCTGGAGCAGATCGTGTTTGAGCATCTGCGGAATATTCGATCCGGTCGGCACCACAACGTCATAGCCCGACGTTCCACGCGAGGTTGAGAGCTTCGCGGTGAGCTCCTCGTTCGAACCGAAGGAGTCGACCTGCACGAGGACATCGTGCTCGTTCTTGAACGCGTCGATGAGGTCCGGGTTGTCGTAGTCGCCCCAGGAGTACATGTTGAGCTTCGACTCGAGCTCGCCGTCGGTGGGAGGTGACTTCGCCATCGTCGTGTTCCGGCCACAAGCACTCAGCGCGCCCAGACCGACAACACCGAATCCGGCCAGGAGCGCTCGCCTGCTCAGCCTCGCCGAGGCGGCCCGGGGTGCCAGGAAGCGCACGTCGGGAATTCTGCCTGCCATCTCAGACACCGCCCTCGTAGTCGTAGACGGCCACGTCGTCGGCATTCCAACTCAGGTCCACCTCGGCGTCGGCGGCCAGCAGCTCATTGCCGGCCGCCGGCACCCGGGCCAGGAGCTCATCGTTGTCCCCGGCCACGAGCATGTACTGGATGACGTCGCCGAGGAAGGACACCGACAGGATGCGACCGCGAGCAGAGTTCGCGACCAAGTCCCCGGTCCCGGCGGGAGCCACGCGCATGCGTTCGGGTCGGATGGCGGCACGCACCTTGTCCCCGACGCTCAACGTCGAAGCAGTCCCCGTCGCCGAGGCGGGGCGGATGTCGAGGGTGGGTGTTTCCATGACAGCGTTCGCCGTTCTCAACGTCGCGGTGGAGCCGTGGATCTCGGTCACCTCGGCGGGGACGAAGTTCTGCTTGCCGATGAACCCGGCCACGAAGCCGTTGGCCGGGTTGGCGTAGATGTCCTCACCGGTCCCGATCTGCTGGATCACGCCGTTGTACATGACCACGATGCGATCGCTCATCGCCAGCGCCTCGTCCTGGTCGTGGGTGACGAAGACGAAGGTCGTGTCCAGGCGGGTGTGGAGGCGTTTGAGTTCGAGCTGCATCTCCTCACGCAGCTTCCGGTCCAGAGCCGACATCGGTTCGTCGAGGAGGAGAACCTGGGGACGGTTGACCAGAGCACGGGCCAGGGCGATGCGCTGCTGCTGACCGCCGGAGAGCTGTTCGGGTTTGCGCCCGGCGAAGTCCTCCATCTGCACCAGGGCCAAAACCTCACGGACCCTGTCGGCGATCTCCGACTTCGGGGTCTTGGACTGTTTGAGACCGTAGGCGATGTTGTCGGCGATGTTCATGTGCGGGAACAGCAGGTAGGACTGGAACACCGTGTTCACGGGGCGCTTGTGCGGTGGGAGGCTGACGATGTCCTTGCCCGAGAGCAGGATCGCCCCATCGGTGGGAGCCTCGAAACCGGCGATCATGCGCAGCAGGGTCGTCTTGCCGCAGCCCGAGGGGCCCAGCAGGGAGAGGAACTCGCCCTTGCGCACCGACAGGTCGAGCCGTTCGATCGCGGTGTTGTCACCGAAGACCTTCTTCACCCCCTGAACTTCCAAGTGCTGAAGCTGTGTGGGCGCCGTTGCATCGGGAGTGGCTGTCGTGGTCATGATTGCCTTTCAGCGGTGGTGGCGTCGTGGACGATGCGGCCGCCTGCGATCGTCATTTCGTTGTGCACCTCGGCCAGTCTCTGCGGCTCGAGGTCGAAGGGGTCGGCGCTGGCCAATGCGAGGTTCGCGATCTGGCCGGTGCGAATTCTGCCGTTGACCTCCGAACGCAGCAGGTGCGCGGACCCGGAGGTGTAGGCACGCAGCGCGGTGGTCAAATCGATGGCCTGCTCGGGAAGGAGCGGGGCCGGGTCGCCGGCATCGGGATGTGAGCGGTTCACGGCGACGTGGATCGCCTCCCAGGGGTTCGGTGTCGACACCGGCCAGTCCGAGCCCATGGCCAGGTGGGTGCCGGCATCGGCGAAGGACCTGAACGGGTAGAGCCAGGTGCTGCGTTCGGCCCCGAGGTAGGGAAGATTGAGGTCAAGCAGCTGCTGGTCGTGGCATGCCCACAGAGCCTGCAGGTTCGCGGTGATCCCGAGCTGGGCGAAGCGGGGAATGTCGACGGGGTCGACGACCTGGACATGGGCGATGTGGTGACGGCGATCGCTGGTCCCAGGCTCGGCGCTGTCCGGGCTGGTCCCGATGGCGGCGAATGCGTCGAGGGCCGCCTTATTGGCCGCGTCTCCGATCGCGTGGCAGTGGATGTCGAAGCCGGCCGCGTCGAGGGCGGCGAAGGATGCGTGCAGGTGCTCGCGGGTGAAGTAGCTGGTGCCGAAGCCACCGCAGGGGCAGGCGTACTCGCTGCTCATGGCGGCCGTGCGAGATTCGACGATGCCGTCGAGCATGAACTTCACCGAGGTGGTGCGGAACTGTCCCTGTTCTCGCCGATTCCTGACCAGGGCTGCGACCTGGGCGTCGATGTCCTCGACGTCACGAGGCCACCACAGACTCCCGACCACCTCGGCGGTCAGTTCGCCTGTGTCCTCTGCTTCGAGGTAGGCGTCGAGGGGGGAGCGGTGCCCGGAGTAGTCGCCGACGATGGCGTCCATCCACGCGGTGACGCCGAAGGCATGGAGGGAGGACTGCCCGGCGAGGAGCCCGGCGCGGATCTCAGCATCGCTGGCGTCGGGGACGTGGACCGAGACGAGGTCCATGGCAGATTCGTGCAGGCACCCGGTCGGGGTCCCGGATTCGTCCTTCTCGATGACGCCGCCGGGCGGAGTGGGAGTGGAGGCGTCGAGTCCGGCGAGGTCCATGGCCTTCGAGTTCACCCAGGCCGAATGGTGGTCGGCGCTGAGGAGGATGATGGGGCGCTCGGGACTCAGCTCGTCAAGGATCGCAGCACTCGGTGCCCCGCCGGGGAAGTCGGACATCGACCATCCGCCGCCGGTGACCCAGGAGCCGGGCGCGGCAGACTCGGCCGTCGCGGCCAAGTAGCTGCGGATGACGTCGAGTGAGGCCTGCAGACCCTGGGCTTCGCTGAGGTCACAGGCCAGGGACTCCTGCCCGCCGAAGGTCGTGTGCACGTGGGCGTCGACGAACCCGGGGGTGATGAGCTTGCCCGTGGCCGTGATCGTGTGGTCGGCCGGGTCCGCAGCGGTTCCGGTGCTGATCTCGGTGATGATTCCGTCGCGGATGCTGATGCGGTCCGCAGGCAGGACGGAGTCCCCGTCGAAGATGCTGACGTCGAGAACGTCGAGGTTCATGATCCCTCCCGACTTCCTTGTCGAAGGTGAGGCGGGCGCGCCGTACGCGCTCGCCAGGCTGTCATTGTATGTGCACCGGGATGCCGGGCCACAGGGGCACGGACCCGCTGTTACCGGTTCGTGCCCGAAGCACTGCTCAGGACGTGAAGATCGTGTCCTGCCATTCGTGGTGCGGGTCCTCGTGCTGGTCGATGAACACGTGCTTGACCTGCGTGTACTCATCGAACGAGTACTGGCTCATGTCCTTGCCGAACCCGGAGGCCTTGTACCCGCCGTGGGGCATATCGGAGACGATCGGAATGTGCTCGTTGATCCACACGCATCCGGCTTCGATGTCGGCCGCGGCACGCATCGTCCGGTTTGTGGTCGTCGTCCATGCGCTCGCCGCCAAGCCGTAGGGGGTGTCGTTGGCCAGTTCGATGGCCTCATCGTCGGTGTCGAAGGCGAGAGCGACGAGGACGGGACCGAAGATCTCCTCACGCCACACCTCGGCGTCGGTGTCGATTCCGCTGATGAGCGTGGGCGCGTAGTAGGCCGTTGACTCGGTGTTACCGGGCAGGGCCTCGCCGAGGTGGTTCGTCGTCGGGATCGTTCCGCCGCAGTGGATCCGGGCCCCGGATTCGCGGGCACGGTCGACGACCTCGGCGACCCGTGAGCGGTGGGTCAGGGAGATGAGGGAGCCCATGTCGGTGGCGGGGTCAGTCGGGTTGCCCACGCGCACGCCGTCCATGAGTTCGGTGACGCGGTCGGTGAACGCGGTGAAGTGCTCGCGGGCGACGATGGCGCGGGTGGCCGCGGTGCAGTCCTGTCCGGAGTTGATGAGCGACCCGGCCACGGCACCGCGTGCGGCGGCTTCGATGTCGGCGTCGTCGAAGACCACAAACGGGGCCTTGCCGCCGAGCTCAAGGTGGACGCGGGATCCTTTGGCCGCTGCGAGTTCCATGATGCGCCGACCGACCTTCGTCGACCCGGTGAACGAGGACATGACGACGTCGGGGTGGGTGACGAGCGCTTCCCCGGCTTCGAGCCCGTCACCGGCGATGACGTTGATGACACCGGGGGCGAATCCCGCGGCGGTGGCGGCCTCGGCGAGGATGAGTGAGGTTCCGGGAGTCATCTCCGAGGTCTTGAGCACGATCGTGTTGCCGGCAGCGACGGCGGGGAAGATCTTCCACGCGGCCATCTGCAGCGGGTAGTTCCACGGGGCGATCGAACCGACGACGCCGAGGGGTTCGCGCCGGGTCATCGACGTCGACTTCTCCCAATAAGTGCCGGCGGCCAGACCGGTGAGCTGACGGGCGGCCCCGGCGAAGAACTTCGCATTGTCGATCGAGCCAGGCACATCGAACTCCTTGGCCAGACGGATGGACTTGCCCGTCTGCATGGACTCGAGTTCGGCGAGTTCGTCCGCGCGAGCCTCGAGCTGGGTGGCGAGACCGAGCATCAGCTCCGCACGTTCGCCTGGAGTCAGAGCCTTGAACGCAGGATAGGCGGCCTTCGCCGAGGCGACGGCTTCGTTGACGTCGGCAGCGTTCGCGAGCGTGTATTCCCCGGTGGTCTCACCGGTGGCGGGGTTGACGAGGGTGAAGGGTCTGCCGCTGCCTTCGTGATAGCTGCCATTCCAATAATGCATATCGTCACTTCCAACCGTGTTGCACGTCTGCGTATGTGTGGGCCTGTGTGAGGCCGTGTCTGTCTGTGCGGACCCTTGTAGGGCCGTGTGGCCCTGGTCACACAGAGTAGCGGAACCGGTGGGGTGAATCCACCGATTCCGTTGTATGAGACGGATTCGAGTTGAAAACAATGACCAGTCAGCATATTTCCCTGCTGAATCAGTGGTCACGTCTGCGATATTCGCGCGATGTCGTTGACTGGGGTCGGGGGCAGGGTTGGGGTCAGACCGGCCTACGAAACAACGCCGCACCGCCGAAACCACTGCGTGGGCAGCGGTGTATCGGCGGTGCGGCGTTGTGTCGGTATGAGCGTTGTTGTGGCTGTGCCAGTTGGCTGAGCTCAGCCTCAGGCGGGGAACTTCTGGCCGGTGAGCTTCTCGAAGGCCTCGATGTAGCGGGCACGGGTCTTCTCGACCACTTCGGCGGGCAGCGCCGGCGGGGGAATGTCCGAGGACTTGTCCCAGCCGGACTCACCTGTCAGCCAGTCGCGGACGAACTGCTTGTCGAAGCTCGCCTGAGGCTGGCCCGATTCGTAGCTCGAAGCATCCCAGAAACGTGAGGAGTCAGGAGTGAGCACCTCGTCGCCGAGGACGATCGTGCCGTCGGACAGCGTGCCGAACTCGAACTTCGTATCGGCCAGGATGATGCCGCGCTTGCGTGCGATCTCTTCTGCCCGCTGGTAGATCTCGATGGTGAGATCGCGGATCGTTCCAGCCTGGTCCGCGCCGATTGTCTCAGCGACCTGATCAAAGCTGACGTTCTCGTCATGGTCGCCGAGTTCCGCCTTGGTCGCCGGAGTGAAGATCGCGGGCTCCAGACGGTCGGCCTCGATGAGACCTGCCGGCAGCTGGATTCCGCACACGGACCCGGTGGCCTTGTAGTCGGCCATGCCGGAGCCGGTGAGGTAGCCACGGGCCACGCATTCGATGGGCAGCATCGACAGATTCTTCACGATGAGGCCGCGGCCGGCTACGGCCTGGGGGACATCGGAGCTGATGACGTGGTTGCCGATGACATCGGAGAGCTGGTCGAACCACCACAGGCTCAAGCCGGTGAGCACCCTGCCCTTGTCGGGGATCTCTGAGTCGAGGACCCAGTCATAGGCGGAGATGCGATCCGAGGCGACCATGAGCAGCTGCTCGGCAGAGGCGGCATCGGCGGCCGTATCGGGGATGTAGAGGTCGCGGACCTTGCCCGAGTAGACATGCGTCCAGCCCGGAAGCTCGGGTGCCTGGGAGCCGAGTCCGGTCGCTGCCGGCGTTACCTCCGGGCCGATCGACGGAGCGACGGCAGCCACCGTCGCTGCAGCAACTGCCGCCGCTTCTCCGGGGGCTGCTTCTGCGGGGGCCGGGTAGATGTCGGCCACGGCGATCTGCCCGCGGGCGGCCACCTCGGCGATGTCGGTGCGGTGCTGTTCGCCGTCCCATTTGACCTCGTCCACGGCGGCATAGGCCTTAGCCCGTGCCTCGTCGAGGCCGTTGCCGAGCGAGACGACGGAGAGCACGCGGCCACCTGCGGTGACGATGTCTCCGGTCTCGGCGACGTCTTCGGAGATGACAGTGTCCTCGGGAGCGAACCCGGCGCCGGTATCGGTGGCGCGGGCGGTCCCGGCATGGAGGATGTGCACGTCGTCGAGGTCGTCGGCCGTGTTGAGGCCGCGGATGATGTCGCCCGTGCGGGGTGTGCTCGGGTAGTTCTCGGCGGCCATGACCACGGTCACCGAGGTGCGCGGATCCCAGTCGAGGTCACCGACCTCGTCGAGGCGCCCCTCGGCGGCGGCGAGCATGGTCTGTCCCAGCGGGCTGCGCAGGCGGGCGAGCACGGACTGGGTCTCGGGGTCGCCGAAGCGGACGTTGAACTCCACGACTCGCATTCCCTTCGAGGTCAGGGCGAGTCCGCAGTAGAGGAGACCGACGAACGGGGTGCCGCGGCGGGTCATCTCATCGACGACAGGCTGGGCGACGGTGGTGACGATGTCGTCGACGGTGCCGGCTGGGATCCACAGCAGCGGTGAGTAGGCGCCCATGCCGCCGGTGTTGGGTCCGGTGTCACCGTCGCCGATGCGTTTGAAGTCCTGGGCCGGAGCCAGCGGCAGTGTGTGCTGGCCGTCGCAGAGGACGAAGAGGGAGACCTCGGGGCCGTCGAGGTAGTCCTCGATGACGACCCGGTCGGAGACCTCGAGGCAGGAGCTGGCGTGGGTCAGAGCCTCGGCGCGATCCGAGGTCACGACGACGCCCTTGCCCGCGGCCAGACCATCGGCCTTGACCACGTAGGGGGCGCCGAAATCGTCGAGGGCAGCGGCCGCCTCGTCAGGGGTGTAGGCGACCACGGCACGTGCTGTGGGCACGTTCGCGGACTCCATGATCTCCTTCGCAAACGCCTTCGATCCTTCGAGGACCGCGGCCTCGGAGCTGGGCCCGAAGACCGGGAACGAGGACTCACGCAGGGCGTCGGCGACCCCGGCGACCAGTGGTGCCTCGGGGCCGATGACGACGAGGTCGACGTCTAGCGTCTCCGCCAGAGCGGTGACTGCCGCAGCGTCGTTCATATCGACGGCTTCGGTGTGCGCGATCGCAGCGATTCCCGGGTTGCCGGGTGCGGCGATGACGGCGTCGACCTGAGGGTCGCGACTGAGAGCAAGGACGAGGGCGTGTTCGCGGGAGCCCGAACCGATGACAAGAACCTTCACCCCACCAGACTATAAGGTCGTAGGCTTGAGTGCGTGACTCGTTCCACTTTCGTTTCCGCCGACGCCGCCGAGTTGGCCTTCGTCGAGCGCAGCGGGTTCGTCGAATCCCGCCACATCGGTTCCGCCGTCGTCCTCGACCCGGATGGATCACCCCTGATCAGCCTGGGCGCACCGGAGGCTCCCGTGTTCACCCGATCGAGCCTCAAGCCGCTGCAGGCGATTGCCGCGATGAGTCTCACAGAGCAGGTGACCGGCACCTGGGCGGCACTGGCGACCGCGTCCCACAAATGCGAAGCCGGCCACGCCGAGGCGGTTGCCGGGATGCTCGAATCCGCTGGCCTGAGCGTGGACGACCTCCGCTGTCCGTCTGCTCATCCCGCCGACGGTGCCTTCCGCCGCAGCCTGCAGGAAGCCGGCACCGGCGACCCGACATCGCGCCTGTATTTCAACTGCTCCGGCAAACATGCGGCGTTCCTCATGGCCGCCACCGCCCTCGGTGCCGAGACCGCGACCTACCTTGAACCTGCCCATCCGGTGCAGGCGAGGATCGCCGAGGTGGTCGAGGCCTTCGCCGGCGAAACTCCGGCCGCGCTCGGCACCGACGGCTGCGGGGCTCCCGTCTTCGCCCTCAGCCTCACCGGCCTGGCGCGGGGGATCGGCCGTGTTGTGCGGTTGGGCTGCACAGACGCTGACTCGGGGACCACCTCGGCGATGGAGTCCTTTGCCTCCTATAGGGCCGAGGCACGTACCCTCATGGAAGCCGTCTTCGCCGAGCCCTGGGCGATCGAGGGCCACGGCAGGCCGAATTCCACGGTCATCGACCGCCTCGGCATCTTCGCCAAGGGCGGGGCCGAAGGCGTGATCGTCATGTCCACGAAATCCGGGTACTCGGTGGCGCTGAAGTGCCTCGACGGGTCCTCCCGGGCTACGGGGCTCGTGGCTCTGACCCTGCTGCGCAAGGCCGGAGCGATTCCAGACATCAGCGACGATCTCCTCGGCGAGGTCATCGCAGAGATCACCGAGTCCGTCACCGGCGGAATCGATTCCGAGGGGCGGACGGCAGTTGTCGGGCAGATCAACGTGGGTGAAGATATAGCGAGGATCAGGTAAGAGGGAGAGTCACTGATGGCGATTCGCAGAAGAATAGACCCCGACGAGGGCCGCAACGCCCTCGAGATGTGGGTGGCCCATTCCGAGGCCGACGCGACAACGGCAGACCGGTCGACCCTGGCCACCGCGGTGCGTTTCACACTCGAGGAGCTCGCATCACGGGCGGAGGGCAACAGCGTCGAGGTCCGCGTCCCACCCTTCGGCGTCACCCAGTGCATTCCCGGCCCCCGCCACACCCGCGGGACACCGCCCAACGTCGTCGAAACCTCGGCGCAGGTGTGGTTGGAGATCGTGACCGGCAAGACAGAATTCTCCGCCGCACTGGCCGAAGGCGCCGTCGACGCCTCGGGCACCCGCGCGGACATCAGTGACTTCGTCCCGCTGTACACATCGGCAGAATTGGAAGGCCGGCGATGAACGCCCAGATCACCCAGACCACCTCATTCATCGGTGGACGCCACGTCCCCTCGCTGACCACCTACGCCAACGTCGACCCGGCTACGGGCGAACACCTCGGCGATGTCTCCCGAGGCGGAGCCGACGAAGTCGACCGGGCGGTCAAGGCCGCGGCCCGGGCACAGCAGGAATGGAAGCGCTCGAGCACCGAGCAGCGGTCGAAGCTGCTGGTCGCCACCGCCGAAGTGATCCGGGCCAACCGCGATGAGATGGCCAGCCTCGAATCCGAGGACACGGGCAAACCCCTGACCCAGGCCTACGCCGACGTCGACGTCTGCGCCCGCTACTTCGAGTTCTACGGTCACACCATCGAGTCCTACTACGGGCACTCGATCCCCATGTCCGAGGACATGCACGTCTACACCCGCCGCGAGCCCTACGGCGTGACCGGACACATCGTGGCCTGGAACTATCCGCTCCAGCTCATCGGCCGTGCCGCCGCGACCTCGCTGGCCACCGGCAACTGCGCCGTGGCCAAACCCGCCGACGAAACCCCACGCTCCACGGTCCGCCTGGCCGAACTCATCCACTCTGTGGGCTTCCCCGCCGGTGCGTTCAACGTGGTCACAGGCCTGGGCGCCGAGGCGGGGGCGGCGTTGGCCGCGCATCCGGGCATCGCCCACTTAGGCTTCGTCGGCTCGACCCAGACCGGTTCGCAGATCGCCCATGCCGCTGCCGATCGGGTCATCCCGACGGTGCTCGAGCTCGGTGGAAAGTCCGCGAACATCGTCTTCTCCGACGCCGATGTCGACGCTGCCATCCCGTCGTTGGTGCGCTCGATCATCCAGAACGCCGGTCAGACCTGCTCGGCCGGGTCCCGGCTCATCGTCGCTCAGGACATCCAGGCCGAGGTGATCGAGAAGATGGCGGCCGCCATGGAGAAGGTCACCATCGGGTACGGCTCCGACGATCCGATGCTCGGGCCCCTGATCTCGACGAAGCAGCAGGCCCGTGTCGAAGGGTTCCTCTCCGACATCGGCAGCGCCCAGATCGTCACGGGAGGCACCCGTCCCGAGGGGCTCGCCGCCGACCTCGCCGGGGGTGCTTTCATCACCCCGACGATTGTGGACAATGTGTCCCCGGGGTCGAAGATCGCACAGGAAGAGGTCTTCGGACCCGTCGTCGTGGCCATGACCTTCGGCGATGAGGCAGAGGCGATCTCCCTGGCCAACGGCACCGACTACGGTCTGGTCTCGGCGCTGTGGACGCAGAACATCTCGCGCGCCCACCGGGTCGCCGCCGAGGTGGAGGCCGGGCAGATCTTCGTCAACACCTATGGTGCCGGCGGGGGAGTCGAACTGCCCTTCGGCGGGTTCAAGAAGTCCGGCTACGGCCGTGAGAAGTCCATCGAAGCCTTCGACGAGTACACTCAGACGAAGACCGTCGTCGTGAAGCTGTGAGGTCCTGACACTGTGACGCGGTCTGGTCACGGTCCTCGATGACCCCTGCCGTCCTCGGGCTGGTGCTCTTCGCCTCGGTGGCCCATGCCCTGTGGAACATCGCCGCGAAGTCCGTCTCCGGCAAGGGCTACGCCTTCGTGCTGGCCTATCACGGACTCTCAGCGATCCTCCTAGCCCCGATCGCGATCTGGCTGCTCGCCTCAGGGACACATGAGTTCAGCCCGAGCCTGCTGGGAGCCGCCGCACTCAGCGCGATCTTCCACATCGCCTACTCGGTGTCCCTGCAGTCCGGCTATGACCATGCACCCCTGGGCGTCGTCTACCCCACAGCGCGTGGGGTAGGCCCGATCATCACGATCATCATCGCCGTGCTGTTCCTGGGGGAGCGGCCCAGCGCACCGGAGACCATCGGCGCCTTCGTCGTCATCGCCGGAATCGCAGTCGTGACCGTGCGCCCGAAGGGAGCCGGCGGAGGTCACGCAACAAGCAGCCACGGCGTGGGGCGTGGTCTGGCCTGGGGCGGGCTGATCGGAACTTTCATCGCCTCGTACACGCTCTGGGATGACTTCTCCGTCAACCACATCACCGATTCACCGCTGCTCTACTTCGCCGTCTCCGAAGCCTGCGTCGCCATCATCATGGCCCTGGGCATCGTGACGATCCCCGGCGGTCCGTCACGGCGCGCGGATTTCAGGTCGATCGTGTCCGGCCACAAACGAGCCTTGGTCACCGTCGCCATCCTCTCCCCGCTGGCGTACCTGCTCGTCCTCTTCGCCATGCAGCAGGCACCGGTGTCCCTCGTCGCCCCTGTGCGGGAGACCTCGATCATCGTCGGCACACTGCTGGCCTGGTGGTTCTTCGGGGAGAAGAACATCGCCATGAAGCTCACCGGTGCCGTGGTCGTCGTCGCCGGAATCGGCCTCATCGCCCTCGGCTGAGTTCTCCTCGTGGAGGGTCAGCGCTTTCTCCCACCCTTTCGGCGGAGCACGCGCACGACTCGGGTGGGGCAGGCCGAGTGTGAGAGGACTGCCTGCGAGGTTGAACCGAGAATGGTGGACGCGAAG
Organism: Brevibacterium aurantiacum; assembly: GCF_900169065.1. GTDB lineage: Bacteria > Actinomycetota > Actinomycetes > Actinomycetales > Brevibacteriaceae > Brevibacterium > Brevibacterium aurantiacum. The sequence goes on from NZ_FXZB01000016.1 coordinate 18,397, forward strand.
CCGCCGCGGCCCCGGGAGCCGATGATCATGAGCTCGGCGGTGTAGGTGGCACTGATGAGCACCTCGGTGGCGGGGGCATCGAAGATCGACCAGCGGACCTCAACCTCGGGGAATTCCTCCGCCAGAGATTTCGCCGCCTCTTCACGCGAAGTCACGGCCTCGTCGTACATCTTCTCCAGGTGTGTTTCGCTGGGCATCCACTCCGGCGAGAGCACATGGGCGGCGGTGATGCCGATCAGGTGCAGGGGCAGACCGTAGATCCGAGCCTGCACTGCCGCCTCTCGCAGGACAGGGCCGTCGCTTTCGAAGGGGTCGATCGCGGCGACGATCTCACCGGTGAAGTCCGGGCGCCTGTCCCCGGACTCGGCGGCGGACGTCTGCGCGGAGGAGGAACGCACGGGCAGATCGATCGGCAGCGGCCTCTCCGGCAGCGGGTGCTCTGGCCACGTGCTGGGGATGACCACGGTGGGGCAGTGTGCGTGGGCGGGCATCGCCAAGGCCACGGACCCGAGCAGGCGACCGGCGAAACCGCCGCGACCGCGGGCGCCGATGACGGCGAGGTCGGCGTTCTTCGAGTTGTCGACCAGCGCACCTGAGGCATCCCCGGGGGAGACCACGGTCGAGACCGGCACCGAGGCATCGGTGACGGTTCTGGCGCTGTCGTCGACGAGCTGCTGCACCGATCGTTTGATCGCAACGTCGAAATCGGCCGGGTAGACGATGTCGGCCTGGCTCATGTTGACGCCGGGAACGGTGTAGGCCGCGACGAGGCGAATCTCGGAGGAGGTCAGCTGTGCATGCTTGATCGCCCACTGCAGCGCACATTGACTGTTGGCGGAGCCGTCAACTCCGACGATGATCGTATGAGACATGTCCACCCCTATGTGAGAAGTCCTACTGTGCCTGCCTCTACCTTATGGGATCGGTCGGATAACTGCCTGGGAATCGACGGAGGTGATCTCGACTAGACTGTCCGCGACGTGAAATGCGGGCGCCTCTGACCCGCCACTGACACCGATGCCCGAGGAGATCATGAAGGACCAGATCGACGTCGCCGTTCGTCGCAGCCCCAAGTATTCGGTATTCATGGGACTCGGTGCGATTCTCGGCGTTCTCGTCGCGGGTGCGCTCACCCTCTTCGTCGATCCCGAAGCGATCCCCACCGGCTACACCGTGGGCAAGGGAGCCGGGCTGCTGCTGCTCATCCTCGGCGTCGGCGGGCTGTTCCTCGGCGGACTGCTGGCACTGATCCTCGACTGGTCGGGCCGGCGGAAAGCACGCAAGTACCGCGTCGGTGCAGAGATCGACATGGTCGATGATCCGAAGGAGATCGCGCGCCGTCGCATCGCCGAAGCCAATGGTGAGGATCCCGATGCCGGCGCCGAGGCAGCACCGGAGGCCGGCGCTGAGACGTCACCCGATACCACCGCAGAGACGTCGCCCGATCCCGTCGCCGAGGCGGAGGGCAGTGTCGATGACGAGCCCCGGAACGGGTCGCCGAGTACCGGAGTCTGAACATCCTGTGAAGGTGGGCTCAGTCATGTGAGACAATCTTTCACGTGGCAAGAGGAGACGGGCAACTAACGCACGAAATTGACCCCCTGGACCGCGGACCTCAGGATGCTTGCGGAGTATTCGGAGTCTGGGCGCCAGGCGAGGAAATCGCCAAACTCACCTACTTCGGGCTCTACGCTCTGCAGCATCGTGGACAGGAGTCCGCGGGTATCGCTGCCAGCAACGGCAAGCAGATCCTGATCTACCGCGACATGGGCCTGGTCTCGCAGGTCTTCCATGAGCGGGATCTCGAACTTCTGCAGGGGCACATCGCGCTCGGGCATACGCGCTACTCGACGACGGGCTCACCCTCGTTCGAGAACGCACAGCCGACGCTGGGACCCACCCCGTTCGGGACTGTGGCATTGGCGCACAACGGCAACCTGACGAACTTCGATGAGCTCGAGGCGATGGCCGATGGTCGTCGTGATGACGCCGATCAGGTCGTCAAGGACGCGACGAAGAAGGTCAGCCGCACCCGGCCCTTCCGCGACTCCTCCAATGACACTTCGCTGGTCACCGAGCTCTTCGCCACGGAAGAGGGCGAGAACCTCACCGAGGCTGCGCTCAACCTTCTGCCCAAGGTCGAAGGTGCGTTCTCACTGGCCTTCATGGACGAGAACACGCTCTATGCGGCCCGCGATCGTCACGGTGTGCGGCCGCTGTCGCTGGGTCGGATGGAGAACGGCTGGGTCGTTGCCTCCGAGACCTCGGCCCTCGACATCGTCGGTGCTTCCTTCGTCCGTGATGTCGAACCCGGCGAACTCATCGCCATCGACGAGGACGGTCTGCGTTCCTTCCGCTTCGCCGAACAGGACCAGGCCCGCTGCGTCTTCGAATACGTGTATCTGGCTCGGCCCGACAGTGTGCTCAACGGCAAGACCGTGCATGCGGCCAGAACTCAGATGGGCCGTCAGCTCGCTGACGAATTCCCCGTCGACGCCGACCTCGTCATCGCCACCCCGGAATCGGGGACTCCGGCGGCCGTCGGCTATGCCGAACAGTCCGGCATCCCCTTCGGACAGGGGCTGATGAAGAACGCCTATGTCGGCCGCACCTTCATCCAACCCTCGGACACTCTGCGTCAGCGCGGCATCCGCCTCAAACTCAATCCTCTGCGTGAGAACATCGAGGGCAAACGCCTCGTCGTCGTCGATGACTCGATCGTGCGCGGCAACACCCAGCGTGCGCTCGTACGGATGCTGCGTGAGGCTGGTGCGAAGGAGATCCACGTGCGCATCTCCTCCCCGCCGGTCAAGTGGCCCTGCTTCTACGGCATCGACTTCGCGACCCGGGCCGAGCTCATCGCCAACGGTCTGAACATGGACGAGATCCGCGACAACCTCGGCGCCGATTCCCTGGGATACATCTCCCTCGACGGGATGGTCGAGGCCACCCAGCAGAAGCGCAGCCAGCTGTGCACCGCCTGCTTCTCGGGCGAATACCCGATACCTGTCAACAACACCCCCGCCGAAAAAGGATGTTGAGTTGAGCACCGATCCAGCTAAGTCCACCACCTATGCCGCCGCCGGCGTCGACGTCGAGGCCGGTGACCGCGCCGTCGAAATGATGAAGTCCGCGGTTGCGGCCACACACAACGCGAACGTCGTCGGCGAGGTGGGCGGTTTCGCCGGACTCTTCGACGTCTCCGTACTCAAGGACTACGAGCGCCCGCTGCTGGCCTCGTCGACCGACGGCGTGGGCACGAAGGTAGCCATCGCGCAGGCTCTCGACAAGCACGACACCATCGGATACGACCTGGTGGGAATGGTCGTCGATGACATCATCGTGTGCGGTGCCAAGCCGTTGTTCATGACCGACTACATCGCCTGCGGCAAGGTCGTGGCCGAGCGTATCGCCGATATCGTCCGGGGCATCGCCGAGGCGTGTGCCAGTGCCGATGTCGCCCTCGTCGGGGGAGAGACCGCAGAGCACCCGGGTCTGCTCGGCGTCGACGAATACGATGTCGCCGGTGCCGCCACCGGTGTCGTCGATGCGTCCAAGCTGCTGGGGCCGGAGAAGGTCTCGGCCGGTGACGTGCTCATCGGACTGCCGTCCTCGGGCATCCATTCCAACGGCTACTCCCTGGTCAGGCACATCATCGTCGAGGCGGGCTGGGGTCTTGATCGCAATGTCCCCGAATTCGGTCGCACCCTGGGTGAGGAACTCCTCGTTCCCACTCATGTCTACACCGGTGAGCTCAATGCCCTGTTCTCGGCTCTGCCCGATGCTGTGCATGCGGTCTCGCATGTCACCGGCGGGGGACTCTCGGCCAATGTGGCGCGCGTGCTGCCCAAGGGCCTCGTGGCGAAGATGTCGCGGTCCTCATGGGAGATCCCGCCTGTATTCTCGACCCTCGGTGATCTCGGCGGAGTCCCGCAGGATGACCGCGAGCGGACCTGGAACCTCGGCGTCGGAATGGTCCTCGTGACCTCTGCTGACTCCGTCGACAGTGTGCTCGCCGCCAGCCCGGGCTCGTGGGTCCTCGGCGACGTCAGCGTCGACGACGGTGCACTGGCCTCGGAACTCGACTACGTTCAGGGCGCCAAGGGCGTCGACGGCGGAGCCGCCATCCTCGGCTGAGGCTGGCGGACGAAAGCGTTCGGGCAAAGCAGAAGGCGGAGACCGAAGTCTCCGCCTTCTTGCTTGAGCGAATCCGATGCTCAGGTTCTCTGAGCGTCGATCACATCAGTGCTGATCGGTCAAGATTCGCGCTGTGTATAGTCGTCTTCTTCGTCGTCATCGTCGACGTTGTACTTGTCGGCGTAATCCGAATAGTCCGGCTCGTTGTCGTACGGATCTGACGAACCGGACGCCTGCGACTCGGAACCCAGTTCCTGCTGGAGTCTATTCAGGTCGGTGTCCGGGCTGTAATATTTCAGCTTCCGGGCAACCTTGATCTGCTTTGCCTTTGCGCGGCCGCGACCCACTGGCGTGACCCCCTCCGTCGTCATGTGGGGCGAAGCGCCCCGGACTAGATCTCTGCTATGCGCTTAAATCCTACCTGTTCGTACTGGGAAGTTCCATTTTGAAGCCCGACCTTGGATAGGCTGAAGGCATGTCCTACAGTCGCGATTATGTCGTCACTCTGCGAATCTTCGAACCCACCGTGGTTCATTCCGCATTGCAAGACGACCAGGTGGAAGACAACCGTACCCGGGTCGAGGAGCTGGTCTCCGCCGATGCCGATCAGCGCTTGATCTCACTGCCGCCGAGCCCTGTAGCCGAATCGTTTCGCAACACTCCGATCTTCCTTCCAGCGTCTCAGACCTCGGACGGAGTGGACCGCTACTGCCCCGCTCAAGAGGACATTCGCGGGTGGGAGGCACTCGAGTCGCTGAGCGAGCACACCTCGAAGGCGACGCTGGACATCATCGCTCCGAAGTCCGCACGCAGGAGGGCTGCCAGCCGTCGCGCCGAGTGGCTCCAGGATGCCAAGGACACTCGGGTCTTCACCCGAGTCTCGGCCTGGGACGTGCCGCCGTCATGGTGGCTGTTCTTCTCTCTGAGCGAAGACCAGATCATTACGAACGAAACTGATGCCGGGCTGAGAGTGCTCATTCGTACGGACATTCTGGCCGCCTCGGCGAGGATGGAATGGGCGGCGGAGACCGTGGCCGACAAGTCCAAGGTCGTGGACATGGTCGAACAGACCTCGATCTTGGCGCAGTGGGTCGACGGCTTCGATATGAACTCCGTGCTCGAACTCGATCTTGGTGGGATGAGCGATGTGCTCTGGCCCAATGAGGCACCGGAGCTCGTCGATTCGTGGGTGACCGCGCTGTCTAATGACGACCCCGAAACCGCGGTCGCCTCCTTCCAGAAGTACGCGGCGATGTGGGAGCAGCTCAATCTCTACGCCCGCAGCTCCTGAGCTGAGCCGTTCAACTCCTGAGTCGCCGGTACGTGAGTGGCCGCTACGATAGTCTGCGTACCCGCGGCGTCGAGAGAATGAACCACACAGCGCATGGATGAGAAGAAGCGTCGACTCCTGACGAACAGGAAGCCGCCATCGGACACGGCCGGCGAGCCAGGGCCTGCAGACAGGGCAGCGACCGCCACGAAGCCGAAGCCGATGTCGACCTGGTCGATCACCTGGCGCCTCGGCGCGACCGCGGTGGCCCTGATCATCCTCACCTGCGGACAGTTCCTCAACACCAACGACTTCTTCCCGCTCGGGTCACTCACCCAGTACGCGACCGCCAAGGACCTCAACGGCACCGTGAACTCGACCTGTATCGAAGCGCAGTTCCCCGGCGAGGACGAACCACGCCGGCTCGGCTTCAACACGGACACCGTCGGGATCGAACGCGGCGACATCGAATCCCAGCTCGACCGGGTCATCGCCAACCCCGAGCTGATGCAGACCATGGCCGACTCCTTTGAACGCCTGCACCCGAATGAGCCGAAGCCGGAGGAGATGATCCTCTGCCGCACCGTGACTCAGCTGGAGAACGGCCGCAGCGTCGGCGAACCCGAACACAAGATCCTGGCGACCTGGGAGGTGCAGTGAGCAATTCCACCACCGCCGAGGTGAAAGCCGGCAACCGTGTCATCGCCTGGTTCACGCCCCAGCTCCCGCTGGCTCGGGTCGCGGTATTCCGCGTCATCGTCTACATCTTCGTCATCATCGACGTGCTCACCATCTCCGCCGACGTCATCCCGCACGGCTGGACTCCCGAGCTCTATCAGCCCCTGTGGCTGGCCAGATTCCTCCACATCCCACCCGTCAGCGTCCTCGGCGCACAGATTCTGTTGGCCGCGATCATCGTCTTCTCACTGCTGGCGGCCGCCGGAATCCTCCAACGCATCAGCGGCTGGGCCGTGGCGATCACCTTCGGGCTGTGGATGTTCTACACGCAGGGCTACGGCTACGTCGCCCACGACCACATGGCACTCGTCATCGCCGTCGTGGTGCTGCCGACGGTCGGAATCGCACGGTTCCGCGATGTGGGAGCCACCTCGGCGAAGGCAGGGTGGGCACTGCGGGTCGTGCAGATCTCCGTCGTCCTCACCTACTTCTACTCGGTGGTGATGAAGTGGATCGCCTCGGGCAACATCACCCACTGGGCCAACGGGGCTGTGATCATCTGGGCGCTGATGCGCCGCGGTGCCGAATGGTCGAAGCCGTTCCTCGAGATGCCGGGTCTTCTCATCGCCGGGCAGTGGGCAACTCTCGTCTTCGAGTTCCTCTCGCCGATCGTGCTGTTCTTCAAGGGCAAGTGGCTCTACGGTGCCGTCATCTTCTTCATGCTCTTCCACCTCATGACCTACATCGCCCTGGGCATCCACTTCCTCCCGACCGTCATCTGCTGGGCGGCGTTCCTGCCCCTGGAGAAGCTCGTGCCGAAGCGGTTCGCAGCGACTCGCTGACCGGTCCCCAGTGACGCGCTAAGTGTCTTGCCGCAGGGCGTCGAGGACACGTTTGACGGCTGCGCGTTCGGCGGTGTCGGGGGCCATGACCGCCACAACCCACCGCGTGGTCGCTACCCCCTTCAACGGGAGAAGCGTGAGCCCGGCGCCCTTCGGGGTCGTGAATCGCGGCAGCAGGGCGACTTGGTCACTCGAGGACACGATCGCCTCGATGAGTCGGTTGTCCCGGATGCGCTGAGTGACCTCGAGCTCGCGTCCGGTGACATGTTCTATCGACGTCAGAATCGTGGCGAAGGGGAAACCGTGGGGCACACTGATCCACTGAACGTCGACGAGGTCAGCAGGCGTGAGCTCATCCCGACCTGCCAGTGGGTGGGAATCTGCGACCGCGACGTCGATGGGTTCGGTCGCCAGGGACTCGACGCTCAGCCCGTTGGTCCCCGCGGGTCGTTCGGAGATGAGGCTGTGGGCGACGACGATGTCGACGTCGGAGGTCAGGCCCGCGAACTCGTGTTCGGCCAGGTCCACGTCGACGGTGCGCAGGGTGATCTTCGGGCTCGTCTCTCGCAGCTGCCGGAGCGCAGGGGGCACCAAGTAGGTCAGTGCGCTGGGCAATCCGGCAATCCGGACTTCCCCGGAGGCCTCGCCGAGGTAGTCCTCCCAGTCCGCTTCCACGCGGGCAAGTGCCGAGGCCACGTCCTGCCCTCCGGCAGCCAGGAGTCGCCCGGCAGGCGTGAGTTTGAGACTGCGACCGGCAGGTTCGACGAGACGATGTCCGACCTCCCTGGTTGCCTGCTTGAGCTGCTGGGACACCGCTGAAGGCGTGCGAAACGTGGCTTCGGCGACAGCCGTGACGCTTCCGCGTTCGTCGAGTTGGCGCAGCAGCTCGAGGTGCCGGGGATCCATGCGCCCATGCTACAAGAATGAAGTTCAGCTACAAGGTCTGTGTAGAATAATTCGATTGTGTTAACTGTCAGTGCGCAGAACAATGGAGTCATGTCGTTCAAGCACTGTCTTCTCGCCGCCTCGGTGGCTGTCATGTGGGGACTGAATTTCCTCGCAATCGATCTCTCCCTCGATCAGTTCCCGCCCTTCTTCCTCGTCGCCCTGCGCTTCGCCGTGCTCGCGCTACCCGCTCTGCTCTTCATCCCGAAGCCGGACGTGAAGTTCCGGTGGATCGTGGGCTATGGACTCGGATTCGGCCTCCTGCAGTTCCTCTTCCTCTATTGGGCGATGGCGGCGGGTATGCCGGCAGGACTTGCTTCCCTCGTGCTTCAGGCCTCGGGGCCGTTCACGGTGCTGCTGGGAATGACGTTCCTGCGCGAGCGGGTCCGGGGATCGCAGATGGCATTCCTCATCGTGGCCATGGCCGGTCTGGGTGTCGTCGGCTGGCAGCGCCTCGATTCGAGCGCGAGCTTCCTACCGTTCCTCCTCACCCTCGCCGGTGGCCTGGGCTGGGCGATCGGCAACATCTGCAACCGACAGGCCCACTCGGTCGAGCCGGTGAAATTCACGATGTGGATGTCCGTCATCCCGCCGGTGCCGATGCTCATCCTCTCCCTCTTCGTCGAGGGCCCGAGCACGATCGGCCACTCTCTGACGACGCTGCTGACCCCGACCGGTTGGTTGGGCATCGCTGGCCTCGTCTACACGGTTGTCATCGCCACAATCCTCGGTTCCGGCATCTGGTCATGGTTGATGTCGCGCAATCCTGCCGGAGTCGTTGCTCCGTTCTCGATGCTGGTGCCGATCGTGGGCATGAGTGCCGCCTGGTTCTTCCTCGGCGAGACAGTGTCGTTCGGTGAGCTGTGCGGGGCGGCGCTCGTCATCATCGGCGTCCTCGGCGCGGGGATGCGGGCTGCGAAGGGACCGAAGATTCTCGCCGAGGTGGTTCCTGCAGACGCCGAAGACGTGGCCGACGTCGACGAGCCCAGCCCCGACGTCCCCGCGGGGACGTGCTGACCGGTGAACCGCCAAACGGACACCGTTCACCGTGCGAATGTTTCGGCGCTACGATCACCTCACCACCACCTGTGAGTCGCGGGAGCCAATCACGACGACCGGATGCTCGCAGTCAGTTCTCAAGGGAGAAGAAGTGTCATCGAAGTTCGCCGATCGCATCGCTCGGGTCCAGCCGTCCGCCATCCGTGAGCTGCTGAAATACGGTGATGACCCTGCGATCACGTCATTCGGCGGTGGCTACCCGGATCCGAGTCTGTTCCCCGTCGCAGAACTCCAGCAGGTCTTCGCCGACGTCCTCGCAAACGAAGGCGCGACGGCTCTCCAATACACCGCCTCTGTGGGGCTGCCTGGACTGCGCGCGCAGATCGCCAAGCGCATGTCGAACCAGGGTGCGGCAACCGATGCCGACGACGTGCTCGTCCTGCAGGGAGCCCAGCAGGGGCTCGACCTCGTGGCGAAACTCCTCATCAATCCCGGCGACGTCATCGTCACGGAGAACCCGACGTTCCTCGGTGCCCTCATCGCCTTTAACCCCTGCCAGCCCGAGTACGCCGCCGTCGACATGGACTCCGAAGGCATGGACGTCGACGCCCTCGAAGCAACATTGCGGTCAACGGAGAACGTCAAGTTCATCTACGTCATCCCCGACTTCCAGAATCCGACGGGAGTCACGCTCAGCCTCGAGCGGCGCCGACGCCTGATCGAGCTAGCCAACGAATACGACGTCCTCATCCTCGAGGATTCGCCCTACCGCGAACTCCGGTTCGAAGGTCAGCAGCTGCCGACGCTGCGCTCGCTGGACACGGAGAACCGGGTCATCCACCTCGGCAGTTTCTCCAAGATCCTCGCCCCAGGCGTGCGCCTGGGGTGGGTGAGCGCGGCACCGGAGATCCTCGACAAACTGGGCCTGCTCAAGCTCGCTGCCGACACGCAGTCGTCGACCCTGAACATGACCGCCACGACCAGGTTCTTAGAGTCCTTCGACATCGACGCCCACATTGAACGCGCCCGTGCCGTCTACCGCGCCAAGCGCGATCTCATGCTCTCGTCGATGGCCGAGCATTTCCCCGCCGAGGTGGCTGTGACCACTCCTGAAGGCGGGCTTTTCACCTGGGTGACCTTCCCCGAAGGCTTCGATGCGGAGGCGTTCATGGCCGAACATGCCCTGCCCGAAGCCGGAGTCGCCTACGTGCCCGGAGGATCGTTCTTCCCGGCCGAACAACGCAGCAACTATGCCCGGTTCAGTTACTCGGGTCAGTCTGACGAGGAGATGGTCGATGCCCTCACCCGGCTGGGCGGGATACTCCGCGAGCACATCTGAGCGAGATCATCAACGATCGTCACCGAGCCGGACCGGGGGCGAACGCGGGTAGCCGACGAAACGCGGCTGAGGTAGTGCCAAATCGCAGCCGCGGGCATACGGTCAGCATATGACCGTCAAACCCAGGGTCGCTCCAGCGCCGGAGGCACCCACAGCACTCGCCGCTTCGGCGGTGCTCGCGGGTGCGCTGTGCCTGTCGATCTCAGCGATCCTAGTCAAGCTCGCGGGCGTGGATGCGGCGACGACCGCCGTGCTGCGGTGCGCGATCGCCGTCATTGCACTCATCCCGTTGGCGCTTCTTGAACGTCGGCGTCACGGCGGTCTTTCGCGATCGGGCATCCTCTGGGCGGTTGCGGCCGGAGTTGCGCTGGGCATCGACTACATTGCGTGGACGGCGTCGATCTACCTCGTGGGTGCCGGCGTTGCGACCGTGCTCGTCAACGTCCAGGTCATCGTTCTCCCGCTGCTGGCTCTGATCATCGACCGTGAGCGTGTGAGTGTTCGGTTCCTCATCTCCCTGCCGTTGATGCTCATCGGCGTCGGCCTGGTGGGCGGGATCGTGACCCTGGCCGAGGTGGGGGACAACGCCGTACTCGGCACAGTTCTCGCCCTCATCGCCGGGATCGGATACGGCGTGTACATGTTCCTCACCCGACGAGGGACGAGGCGCAAGGCCGAGGGAACGATTCAGCCGTTGGCCTGGGCGACAGCCTCGGCGGCGGTGACATCGGCGGTCATCGCCCAGTTCACCGGCGGCCTCCATCTCACCGGGATCGGCCCAAGCGCGTGGATGTACCTCATCGCTCTGGCCCTGCTGGGGCAGGTGGTGGCCTGGCTGCTCATCAATCGGGGAAGCGTCCGGCTGGTGCCGTCGATGACGGCGAGCCTGCTGCTCATCCAACCCGTGCTCGCCCTCGTCCTCGCGGCGCTGATCCTCGGCGAGCAGCTCACCGTGGGCCAGGCACTTGGTGCCGGCCTCGTCGTCGTGGCGGTCGCTGTGGCCAATGGTGTGTGGCGGAGGCATTCGCGCCGCCGACGGCAGATCCTCAGGGAGCCAGGCTCGGGGCCTCGGTGATGCCGAACTGCGTCTTCAGCGCTCGCTGAGCCGCGAACCAGCCGTTCATGCCGTGCACGCCGGGTGCGGGTGGGGTCGCGGCCGAACACAGGTAGGCACCGGGGACGCCGAGGCCGTAGTTGTCCCAGCTGGTGCGTGGGCGGGCCATCATCCGGTAGAAGGAGACGAGCCCGGTGGCGATGTCGCCGCCGATGTAGTTCTGGTTGTGCCCGGCCATCTCTGATGCGGGAATCGAGTTGTACGTGACGATGGTGTCGCGGAAACCGGGGGCGAAGCGTTCGATCTGATCGATGATGTACTGGGCCGGATCGAGAGGGCAGTCGAAGGGGACATGAGCATACGTCCACAATGGGCGCAGGCCGCCCACCTCGCGCGATGGGTCGAACACTGTGGGGTCGGAGACCAGGCTGACCGGGTGAGCGGGCATGCGTCCGGCGATCACGTCCGCCTCGGCGGCGGCCATCTGCGCCCGGGTACCACCGACGTGGATGGTGCCGGCCCGGTTGATGTTGGGATCGGCCCAGGGCACGGGTCCGTTTAGGACGAAGTCGACCTTGGCCGCGGCGTTGCCCTGCTTGAAGCTGCGCAGCGACCTGTCGACCTTGGCCGGGATGAGACCGGAGAAGATCTGTGCGGCATTGAGCGCCGAGGTGTCGAGGAGGTACGCGCGAGCCGCCGGCATATCGGAGACGTGATCGATGCGCGCATTCGTCGTCACCGAACCGCCGTGTGCTTCGAGGTCGGCGACCATGGCATCGATGATCGCCTGCGAACCGCCGACAGGGGAGGGCCAGCCGCCGGCGTGGGCAATGGTCGAGAGCATTGTGGCCGTGGCGGCTGTGCCCATGGATGGCAGCCCGCCGATCGCGTGGGCGGCGACACCGGTGAACAGGGATTGAGACGTCTCATGGGACAGCGGAATGTTCCAGGCCGGGCTGGCCTGGGTCAGCAGCCGCAGCCCGAACTTCACCACATTGGCGATACCGGGAACGTCGCGCAGCGTCTCCGGGATGGAGCGCTTGTCGCCCAGCGACAGCCAGATCGCATCATCGACGCGCTCGAGCAGTGGGGCGAAGAAACGCCGCCATTCGGGACCGGCCGCGCCGAGGTGGTCGACCGTGGTCTCGAGATCGTGGAAGGCCAGCGCGGCTGGCTGATTGTCGAGCGGTTGAGCGTAGGAGACCTCGGGGGTGGTGAACTCGAGGCCCCGGGCGCGCAGGTCGAAGTCGACGAAGAACGGGCTCGAGATCGCCAGCGGGTGCACGGCCGAGCAGATGTCATGGGTGATGCCGGGGGCCAGTCCCAGGTCAAGGGTGCGGGCGCCGCCGCCGATGGTCGACTGGGCCTCATACACCTGCACGGACAGGCCCGCCCGAGCCATGGTGACCGCGGCGGCCATGCCATTGGGCCCGGATCCGACGACAACGGCATCTACCTCAGCATTGCTCATGGGCTCAGTCTAGGGGAGGGGACTGACACGCTTTGGTTGGCTGTCTCCTAGTCCTCGGCAACTGTGTTCTCGGTCCTTGGGTTCCCCGCTGACTCCTCAGAGAGTCGCCGCAGGGTGGGGAGCTCGAGATCTTCGTTGTCGAAAATCCACGTTGCCGACTTCCACGGCGAGCATTCTGCGAGATAGAGACGCTGGCCGCCGACATAACGATGGTTGGACTGTGACTCGGGGTCCGAATCATATGTGCCGGGGATTCGTTCGTTTCCCCGGGGTACTGAGACCGTAAAAGGAACCTGCACCCACACGCTCGCATCCCACAGATCGCGAAGTTCGGGCCGGTGGAGAAAGATCCCATCCACGAGGAGGACACAGTTCTGCGGCAGGTCGAGCTGTGCGGGTAAAACGGTCACGTCGGCATCAACATCCCAGAACGATGGAACCACCGATGCTCCCTGTTTGAACGGAATGACGACGGATCGGATGAAGGCTTCGTAGTCATAAGAGTCCCGGTAGAAGGAATCGGGCCCACGACCATTGGTGTATCTGACCGAGCGGGGATGGTGGAATCCGTCGATGCTCAGCGACGCAACCGGGCGAAGCCCGTCCTGGGCTGCCAGTTGGACCAATTCCTCGGCGAGGACGCTCTTGCCCGCTCCATCGAGGCCGTCAATGGCCACGAGGCTGCGCCCACCGGCAGCGGACTCTCGCACTTGCGAGAGCAGTCGGCAGAGCACTGCGGCGCGAGTGCCGTCTCCGTTGGTGTTCGGCATCTCACCCCTGCACATACGCCTCATCGAAGAAGGCCAACTCCAATTCGACCGCTCGGTGCCAGATGCGCGACAACCTGTCTCGCACCGCGGCGGATTCCGCGTCCTCGCCAGTGGGGAAGACTCGCTCGAGTTCGTCGATGAGGAACTGCACCCACGCCCGGAAATCCTCACCACGGTGCAATTCGATCCACCCGGAATGGACTCGGCGTACAGGCATCGGTTCCGAGCGCTCGCCCCAATCGAGGTAGAGCCATTCGGCGATGACGAGCACGACCAGCAGGTCCGCGTAGGACGCCGAGTCGACGGCTTCGTACATGAGGTCACGGAAGCCCTCAGTCGGCCCAGTCAGCTGGGGGTCAGCGTAGTCGGTGGCAGGGACACCCACCTCGGCGAAGGCCGTGAGGAAATACGAATCCTCGTCGGCTTCGAGGAACCCGAGCTGTTTGGCAAACCGCAGCTTCGGCCCTACGGCATCGCCATAGGCAACGCATGCGCCGAGCATCGAGAGAAACGATTCGAAGAACTGGTAATCCTGGATCAGGTACTTCCTCATCACGGAGTCGTCGACCGTGCCGGCAAACAGTTCGGTGACGAATCTATGCCCGACCGCGGCCTCCCAAGCGGAAGACGCCTCCGCTCTCAGCGCCGCAACAGGCCCTCCTGGGGTCAGCCGAATGCTGCTGATCGTGTGTTTCGTGTCGACATCGCTCATCGGTGTCACTCCTCACTTCCTCCGCCGGTGCTTACCGGATCAGGTTCGAAGGGTCTGCTTGCGCACTCTCAGCGTCAGTCTTCTGGCGCTCCCCTGTGGTGTTTCGAGCCTAGCATCGGCGGCGCGTAGACTCACGACCATGGCTATCGCAAAGCAGCCCGTCATCGTCATCGATGCTCCCGACGCCGGTGAACTCGCGGAATTCTACGGAAAACTCCTCGACTGGCAGGTCAGAGTCGATGACGATGGCACCTGGGCAGAGATCACATCCGAATCCTGGCCCCCGATCTGCTTCCAGCAGGTTGAGGACTACCACGCACCCAGCTGGCCGGGGCAGTCCCACCCGCAGCAGATGCACATCGATGTCGTCGTCGATGACCTCGACGTCGCCGAGGCTGCCGTGGTCGAACTCGGTGCAGGGAAAGCCGTCGACCAGCCGGGGGACACCTTCCGCGTCTTCCTCGACCCGGCAGGCCATCCGTTCTGTCTCGTCCTGAACTGACGTTCTCACCAGCAGCCTCGAGCTGAGTCGAGACTAGAGTGATCACATGCACGTGATCACCTCTTTCGACGACCTCGAACCGGTTCCGTGGGCCAATGGGGCAGGGGAGACGACCGAGCTCGTCTCACTCATCCAGTCCCAGGCTCTGACCCCGAACCTTCGACGCTGGCGCCTGAGCATTGCGCGATTGGACCGTCCGGCTGCGTTCTCGCCGCTGCCGGGCTTGGCGCGGACCTTCCTCCCCATCGGCGCCGAGGTGGCCCTTGAGATCGATGGACAGGTGCACTCAGTGACGCCGGCAGCGCCGGTGAAATTCCGTGGGGAGCAGAACGTCTCCCTCAGCAGTCTGGAAGAGCCGTGCTTCGCGCTCAACCTCATGGTCGAGACGGATGACCAGGCCACCTCGGAGCAAAATGCCCTACAGATGATGACACAATTCACCGGTTCGGCGCTGTTCGCAGTCACCTTGGAATCGGGCCCCGGATACCCGAAATTCCAGCTGCTGGAACTCGAGCAGACGAACGTACTTCCGGGCCACCTCGGCGTGGCCATTCTGCACTGAAAAACGGGGCGTCGTGGGCGCCCGTTTTGGACCTGCGAATATCCTGCAAAGCGCCTGTCCTGTGCGTCACACAGGTCGGTATCATCGCAGGTCAACAGCCACGGAGGCGCTGCCTTCTCACAGTGTTGTCCCAGCTTCTGAGGGGGTGGGTCAGGAACTCCGAAAATGGACGGGCGATACTGAACTCAGGGACCAGTCATCGGAGGTATTTTGGTGTCGAATCAGAATGAGTCAGGCAGACTGAATGAGCAAGAATGCACAGCGGCCGCGCAGGCGTCTCAGACCCTGCCTCTGATCACCGAAGAACTCGCCGCCACACACGCCAGGAACACCCAGTCGACACCGACGCCGAGCTCGCACGTGAGCACACCGGTGATGCCGCCGAATCCGATCCGACGCGAAGAGCAGCCGGTATCAGCAGGGTCGGCGACTCGGATGATGCAGGAGAACACCACTGCAGTCGGTGAATCGACAGCGAAGGATGACGTTGCCGAGAATGCGAAGGGCGACGACGGCGAGAAGAAGGAGAAGAGCGAGAGCAGGGTCTCGGCGACCCAGCTCGTCGCCGGTGCCGCAGCCGCCGCCACCTCCTCGGTCATCGGCGGGCAGCTGGGCGTGGCCGGAACGGTCGTCGGTGCAGGGGTCGCGAGCATCATCACCGGACTCGCGGTGACGCTCTACACCAGCAGCCTCGACAAGGGCAAAGAGAAGATCAAAGAAGTCGGCACGAAGCTCGCTCCGGCAGTGAAGGCGAAGTCACTCGGTGCCAAGACTCAGCGATCCCACGCCACCAGCACCTTCGGGAGCCTGAGCGACGAGGCGGACGCAGCCACGACCGTCGACGTTCCGTCAGCGCAGCACCCATCGCCCGATGCCACCGAGGCGGCCAACGAGGAACCGAAGACGTGGTGGCAGAAGCTGCGCCGTAAACGCGTCCTCTACCCGGTGGCTATCGGGGTGGCGACATTCGGAATCGGCCTGGGTGCCGTAGTCATGGCCGAATCGTTCACCGACGCCGACATCTCGCCCGGCACCTCACAGATCTCACGATCAGTGACCGGAGATTCCGGCACCGGTGATGACTCCGAGACATCGCAAGACGGCGGCGGCACTGCCGAATCCAGTTCCTCCGGGGACGATTCCCAGCCCGGACAGAACCCGAATCAGGGCAGCGGAGCCGAGAGCCCGTCGACGAGTGAAGGACAGTCCACCTCGGCGAACGAGGGCAGCTCCACCACCTCCTCGACTGCAGATCAGACGGGGACCGACCAGGGCACCGATGCCAGTTCATCCACAACCACCGGCGACGACACCGCAGGAGCCGCCAGCGATTCAAGCGGATCCAGCAGTGCCGGAGCGGACACCTCGGGCGGGGGCGCAACCTCGACGGACGGGAGCTCGAGTTCCGGCTCGCAGGGTGAAGCAGGAAGCTCTGGCTCCGGCAGCTCGAGTGGAGGATCCAGCTCCAGCGGAGGCTCTGGTGACGGTGTGGGCAGCGGTTCCGGCTCGAGCTCTGCAGGCGGTGGAAGCGCCGCGACTGCCGCAGGTTGAGGGTCAGGAATATTGAGCAGGGTGGCCTTGGTTGTACCGAGTAAGGAACCTGGATAGCGTGGAAATCGGTTGCGCCAGTCTTCTGCACGCTGCCAGGAACTCGATATCAGGGGAGCCGTGATCGGCCTTCGCTTCATCGCATACAGGCGAGCGATGTTCGTCCTATGATGGATGAAGTGGACCGGGAAGAATGACTCCCCGTCGCTCAATCGGTTGAAGGAGAAGCAATGACTAAACACGCTGATCATGAACATCCAGGATTCGACGGCACGAAGCCCTCGACGACCGAATCGGGTGCCCCACGAGAGTCCGACGCGCACTCGCTGAGTGTCGGAGCAGACGGCCCGCTCCTCCTCCACGATGTTGCACTCGTTGAGAAGCTGGCTCGGTTCGACCGCGAACGCGTTCCCGAGCGCAGCCCCCATGCCAAGGGATCCGGCGCCTTCGGCGAACTCGAGATCACTGCAGACGTCTCCGCCTACACCCGGGCGAAGTTCCTGCAGAAGGGCACGAAGACACCGATGCTCGCACGGTTCTCCACCGTCGCCGGTGAGCTGGGCTCACCCGACTCCTGGCGCGACGTGCGCGGATTCGCACTCAAGTTCTACACCGAAGACGGAAACTTCGACATGGTGGGCAACAACACCCCCGTGTTCTTCGTCCGCGATCCCATGAAGTTCCCCGACTTCATCCACTCGCAGAAGCGCACCCCCGATTCGGGACTGCGCAGTAACAACATGCAGTGGGACTTCTGGTCGCTTTCGCCGGAATCGGCACACCAGGTCACCTACCTGATGGGACCGCGTGGCCTGCCCAAGACCTGGCGCAACATGAATGGCTACTCCTCGCACACCTACATGTGGGCCAATCAAGCCGGCGAACGGTTCTGGGTCCAGTACCACTTCCACACCGACCAGGGCGTGGAGAACATGACCAACGAGGAAGCCGGACGGATGGCCGGCGAGGACGCGGACATGCACCGTCGCGACCTGTTCGACGCGATTGAGCGCGGCGACTACCCGTCATGGACCGTCAGCGTTCAGATCATGCCGTATGAAGAGGCCAAGACCTACCGGTTCAATCCCTTCGATCTGACGAAGACCTGGTCGAAGAAGGACTACCCGCTCATGGAGATCGGCAAGTTCACGCTCAACAAGAACCCGTCGAACCACTTCGCGCAGATCGAGCAGGCCGCATTCAGCCCCTCGAACACCGTGCCGGGCACCGGAATCTCGCCCGACAAGATGCTCATGGGCCGCGTCTTCTCCTACCCGGATGCGCAGCGCAACCGCATCGGCACCAACTTCAACCAGCTGCCGGTCAACGCTCCCATCACGAAGACCAATTCCTATGACAAGGAAGGTCAGATGGAGTACCACCATTCAGGTGATGCCCCGAACTATGCGCCCAACTCCTACGGCCGTCCGTACCAAGCCGAGGAGACTCAGGTCGAAGCGCGGTGGGAGTCCGATGGTGAGCTGGTCCGCAGTGCCGCCACTCTGCACGCAGAAGACGACGACTTCGGTCAGGCACACACACTGATCCGCGAGGTCTACTCCGAAGAGGAGCGTCAGGGTCTCATCGAAACCGTCGTCGGTGCACTCAAGGACGGCGTGGAAGAGCCCGTGCTCTCCAACGTCTTCCAGTACTGGCGCAACATCGATGAAGAGGTCGGCCGCGCCATCGAGGACAAGTACAAGTCCGAGACTAAGTGAGTCGCGAGACCGCGTGAGTCGCGAAACCACGTGATCTGGCTGGCGGCAGCGGCATCAGCCCAGCACTGATGCCGTTGCCCGCCCTTCTTTGACAACTCAGCAACCCTCCGGGCGCTGAGCAACCCCGCTTAAGGTTGCTCAGCGCCCGGAGGGTTGCTGACATTGTGGGCACAGTGCGGGCGGGGTGTTGACCCCGCGAGCTCAGTCGTCGATCTCGTCGAGCAGCTTCTTCTCGTCGATGGCCAGCTGCTCCTTGTCGAGGTGCTGCATGAAGTGCTTCTTGCCCCTGGCGTACCAGAGCACAACGCTGATGATGAGCACCGCGAGGACCGCGATGGGGGAGTAGTTGAACGTCGAGATGGTGATCGGCAGCGTGGGCGGCAGGACGAACAGGATGCAGATCAGGATCACCCAGACGACTGCGACCCACCCGATGACCGCGCTCCAGCGGCCTAAGTTCCACGGACCCGGCTTGAACGAGTCGCCTTTGAGTCTGCGCAGCAGCACAGGTGCAACATAGGCGATGTAGAGCCCGATCACCGCCACGCTCGTCGCCGCCAAGTAGGCGGTCTCATTGAACAGCGCAGGCACCGTCAGCACCGAGGACAGCACGATGCACAGCCAGATCGAGTTCGTGGGAGTTCCGGTGCGTGGGTTGACCTTCTTCCAGTACTTGGACCCGGGAATCGCGTCATCGCGGGAGAACGCGTAGCTCATCCGCGAGTTCGCCGTCACTGATGCCATGCCGCAGAAGAACTGGGCGCCGCAGACGATGAAGAGCAGGAACTTCGCCATCGTCGGATTGTTCAGAGCATCGAGGAACACCTGCGCAGGCGGCAGTCCCGTGGCGGTGGCGTTGAGCGCGGTCAGCCCTGCCTCGGAACCGTCTTGGATGGCGGCAGTGATCGAATACAGCAGGATCCAACCGCCGATGATCGAGATCAGCACGCTCATGACGATGCCCTTAGGCGCTGCGGTCGAGGCGTTCTTCGTCTCCTCGGCCACGTGGGCCGAAGCGTCATAGCCGGTGTATGTGTACTGGGCCATCAGCAGGCCCATGAGGAAGACGAAGGGCATGAACGTGAACCCGGTTTCGTTGTGCCAGGCCGTCATGGTCCAACTGAACGACTGGTGCTTCGTGGGCATGATCCACAGGGCAGCGACGATGATGAGCACACCGACGATATGCCACCAGGCAGAGACGCCCGAGAGCAGGTTGACCAGGTTGACCCCAAAGGTGTTGAGCAGACCGTGCAGAGTGATGATGACGAGGAACAGGATGAAAGTGTTGAGTGCGGTGGGCACGACACCGAAGGTCAGCGCCGCGAAGGCCATCATGGTCGTGGCCGCGCCGTAGTCGATGGCCGCAGTCACGGCCACCTCGCCGAGGAAGTTGAACCATCCGACGTACCAGGCCCAATGCCGTTTGTTGCGTTTGGCTAAGCGACCGGCCCAGAAATAGAGCCCACCGGCCGTTGGGTACTTCGAGCAGACCTCGGCCATGGCCAGCGCCACGCAGAGGACGAAGACGCCGACCAAGGGCCAGCCGATCGTGATCGCAGCCGGACCGCCCGACCCCAGCGCGATGCTGTAGGAGGTGATACAGCCGGCGAGGATCGAGATGATGGAGAAGGAGACGGCGAAATTGCCGAAACCCGACATCCCGCGCTTGAGTTCCTGTTTGTACCCGAGCTCGGCAAGACTGGCCTCATCGGCGCTGAGGGCTGGACCTGGTGTCGGGTCATTGGGTGGTGCGGCTTCATTGCTCATGGAGAACACCGTTCTTCTCGAAATGATTGTTTCCAGAGGGCTCGGTCCGCGGTTCCGAAGTGGTCGTCGCTGACCGATCGGCATCGTCGGGATCAGGCCCGCCGTCGGCGCAGGCCCCGAAACCGGCGCATGCGGAAGTCACGAAATTAGTGCGTGACGCAGTTCACAACTCTGTTCTGTCGTTGAGCTTCTCACCGCGGAAATGGTTTGTCAATAGGTATTTGCGCAGACCTAAAAACAGAACTGTCCTCAATTTATCCGGGACTATTGCGTATCAATGGTTCGGTGGCATACCTTAAATGTGAGAGTCTTCCCAAGCCACCACTGCAGCGAAGCGTGATCACCGCAGGAATGCAGAGCGTCGCAAAGATGCGCACGCGTCACCTGGGCGTGCTACCGAAAAGAGGAACCATGAGCGTGACTTCATCAGACCTGACCTTAGAACAGCTGCAGGCAGAGATCGCCGCCGGCCGCGTCGATACCGTGCTCGTCGCCGCCACAGACATGCAGGGCAGGCTCCAGGGCAAAAGGATCACCGGACGGTTCTTCATCGACGAGGTGATGGACAACGGCACCGAAGGCTGCAACTACCTCATGGCCGCCGACGTGGAGATGAACACCGTCGACGGCTACGAACTCACCTCCTGGGAACGCGGCTACGGCGACCTCAAGTTCGTCCCCGACTACTCGACCCTGCGCCGCATCCCCTGGCACCCGGCGACCGTGATGGTCCAATGCGACCTGGCCTTCCTCGACGGATCACCGCTGAGCGTCTCACCACGACAGGTGCTCAAGGCTCAGCTGGAGCGCCTCTCGACGCTCGGCTACGCACCCATCGGCGCCACAGAACTCGAATTCGCCCTCTACAACACCGGCTACCGCGAGGCGATGGGCAACGACTACCGGAACCTCGAAGCCGCCAGCACCTACAACATCGACTACTCGCTCTTCGGCACCGGCCAGGTCGAAGGCTACCTGCGACGCCTGCGCAATGAGATGGACGGCGCTGGCCTCTACACCGAAAGCGCGAAGGGCGAATGCAACCTCGGTCAGCTCGAGGTCGGCTTCCGCTACACCGACATGCTCACCACGTGCGACAACCACGTCGTCTACAAACTCGGCGCCAAGGAGATCGCGGACCAGGAGGGTAAGTCGGTGACCTTCATGGCCAAGCCCAACGACCGCGAAGGCAGCTCCTGCCACATCCACATGAGCCTCAGCGACACCAACGGAACACCGGTCTTTCCTGCAGGCCATGGCACCGAGATGTCCGAGACGATGAAGCACTTCGTTGCCGGCGTCGTCGCCACTCAGCACGACTTCACCTACCTCTACGCTCCGAACATCAACTCCTACAAACGCTTCGCCGACGGCTCCTTCGCCCCCACCGCCGTCGGCTGGGGATGGGACAACCGCACCTGTGCCGTGCGCATCGTCGGCCACGGCCCGGCACTGCGCTTCGAACAGCGCGTCCCCGGTGCCGACGCCAACCCCTACATCGCGACTGCGGCTCTCATCGCGGCCGGAATCCACGGAATCGAGAACAAACTCGAACTGCCCGAGGCCCTCGAGGGCAATGCCTACACACAGGACGTGCGGAGCATTCCGCGTCGCCTCCACGACTCCGTGGCCGCCTTCGGATCCTCCGACATCGCCCGCAGCGCCTTCGGCGACGAGGTCGTGGACCACTACACCCACGCCGGCAAAGTGGAGATGGCGGCCTTCGACGCAGCGGTCACCGATTGGGAGGTCCGGCGTGGCTTCGAACGACTCTGATCAGAACCCAGCCGCTGACCCGGGGCCCCACCGCGCACTCATCGGCCTGCCCACCTACTACGGCCGCGGCCAATTCGGAGTCTGGGACAGGGACGCGGCGTTCCTGCCCAGCGTCTACGTCACCGCCGTGACCAGGGCCGGTGGCCGCGTCGTCCTCCTGCCACCGGAAGATCCGTGGACGCTTGCCGAGGTGGCCGAACTCGACGGCATCATCCTCACCGGAGGCGATGACGTCGACCCCGCCCTCTACGATGCTCAGGCCCATCCCCGCACCCAGGCGCCCAATGTGCGTCGCGATTCCTTCGAGATCACCCTGTACCGTCACGCCCGCACCGCGAAGGTGCCGGTGTTCGCGATCTGCCGCGGCGCCCAGATCGTCAACACCGTCCACGGCGGAACCTTGCACCAGCACGTGCCCGACCTTGCGGACTTCGGCGCTCACGAGGCAGAGAAGAAGGACGAATTCGCCGAGGTGGCCGTGACGACTGCGCCCGACACCGCCGTAGCCGGCCTGATCGGAACCGGTGCCACAGTCAGGTGCCATCATCACCAGGCCATCGACCGCCTCGGCGATGGACTGATCGTCAGCGCACACGCCGCCGACGGGTGCATCGAAGCACTGGAAACCCCGGACGGGTCGATGCTCGCGGTGCAGTGGCACCCTGAAGAGACACTCGAAGATCTGCGCCTGTTCACCGGACTCGTCGAGGCCGCGGCACGACGCGCACAGAAGACGAAACCCGCACCACCACTGAACGCCACACCACCACAGACGAAGGCGGAGGCCCACCGATGACCGAAGTGATCAACCCCGCGACCGAGGAGCTCATCACCTCGGTCGAATCGCACAGCGCCGAGGCGACGAAGGATGCGATCGGCCGGGCCGCCTACGCCTTCACCCGGTGGCGGACCACGGCACCAGCCGAGCGAGCCGAACTGCTGCGCGCCTTCGCCCGCGCTGTCGACGCCGATATCGACAACCTCGCGGCACTCGAAGTCGCCGAGGCCGGACACACCATCGGCAACGCCCGGGGCGAGGCCGGCAACGTCCGCGACGTCCTCAACTACTTCGCTGGGGGAGTAGAACGCCACCTCGGCGATCAGATACCAGTGGCCGGGGGCGTCAATGTCACCTTCAACGAACCACTCGGAGTCGTTGGCATCATCGTGCCATGGAACTTCCCGATGCCGATCGCCGGCTGGGGGTTCTCACCGGCACTCGCCGCGGGCAACACCGTGGTCCTCAAACCCGCCGAGCTGACCCCGCTGACGGCGATCCGCCTCGGCGAACTGGCCCTGCAGGCCGGAATCCCCGACGGAGTCTTCCAGGTCATCCCCGGCAAGGGCTCGGTCGTCGGACAGACGTTCACCGACGATTCCAGGGTCGCGAAGATCGTGTTCACCGGATCGAGCGCGGTGGGCGAGAAGATCATGGCCGACGCGGCCAAGACGATGAAGCGCACGACACTGGAACTCGGCGGCAAGTCCGCGAACATCGTCTTCGACGACGCCGACCTCGAACTCGCCGCAGCCACCGCACCCTACGGAGTCTTCGACAACGCCGGCCAGGACTGCTGCGCGCGCTCGCGCATCCTCGTCCACGACTCCGTCTTCGACCGCTTCATGGAACTCCTCGGACCCGCAGTCTCCGGAGTCGTCGTCACCGACCCCAGCCGCGAAGAGGCAGAGATGGGTCCACTCATTTCCGCCGGCCACCACGAGAGCGTGGCCGGCTTCCTCGACGGCGTCGACATCGCCTTCACCGGCAGCGCCCCCAGCGGAGCCGGCTACTGGATGGCGCCGACGGTCGTGCTTCCGAAGTCACCGAATGATCGCATCGTCACCGAGGAGGTGTTCGGACCCGTCGTGACCGTCCAACGCTTTCGTGACGAAGCCGAGGCGATCACCATGGCCAACGATTCGCCCTACGGACTCTCGGGCTCGATCTGGACCCGCGATGTCGGCCGCGGACTGCGCGTCGCCCGGGGCGTCGACTCCGGCGCCCTGTCGCTGAACTCCCATTCCGCGGTGCGCTACTCGACCCCGTTCGGCGGGTTCAAACGCTCCGGCATCGGCCGCGAACTCGGCCCCCACGCGATGGACTCATTCACGGAGACGAAGAACCTCTTCATCGCCACGGACTGAGCCGTCTCAATCTCCCCACGAACACCACCACCAGGCAAAGGACACACCATGAACGACACAGCAGGCGGGGACAACCAGATCATCTGCCGGCGCCTCCCGGGACGCACCGCCGTCGTCACCGGGGGCGCCAGCGGCATCGGGCTTGCCACCGCGAAACGCCTCGCCTCCGAAGGCGCGAACATCGTCATCGCCGACACCAACGCAGACTCAGGGACAGCCGCCGCCGAGGCGGTCGGGGGCCTCTTCGTGTCCACCGACGTCACCGACGCGGACCAGGTGGAGAACCTGTTCCAGACGGCCTTCGACACCCACGGCAGCGTGGACGTCGCCTTCAATAACGCAGGTGTCTCCCCACCGGCGGACGCCTCGATCACGGAGACCAGCCTCGACGTGTGGCGCAAGGTCCAGGACATCAACCTCACCTCGGTCTACCTGTGCTCGAAGGCGGCGCTCAAACACATGCGCAGACAGGGTCGCGGATCGATCATCAACACGGCCTCGTTCGTCGCACTCATGGGCTCGGCGACCTCTCAGATCTCCTACACCGCGTCGAAGGGCGGAGTGCTGGCCATGTCACGGGAACTCGGTGTGGAGTTCGCGAAGGAAGGCATCCGCGTCAACGCACTGTGCCCGGGACCGGTGAACACCGAGCTGCTGCGCGAACTCTTCGCCAAGGACCCGGAGATGGCGGCCAGGCGTCTGGTGCATGTGCCGATGGGACGCTTCGCCGAGGCGTCCGAGATGGCTTCGGCCGTGGCCTTCCTGGCCAGCGACGATGCCTCATTCGTCACCGCCCAGTCGTTCACCGTCGACGGAGGGCTGACCAACGCCTACACGACCCCGCTGTGAGCAGGGATAGCATGATGTCGAGTGATGCAGCATTGACATGAGACGACGGGAACGCGAGTGACTCAGGCAGATGAAGCGCAGGCCTCCGGCAGCCAGGTGACGGCGCTGCGTGCCATCGCTCCTGCCCGCTCGGGCAATATCTTCGAAGAGACGATCGAGTGTCTGCTCCAGATCATCCGCCTCGGGATCATCCCGCCGGGTCAGCGCTTCCCACCCGAACGCGAACTCGCCGAGCAGCTGCGGGTCTCCCGCGCGACCCTGCGTGAGGCGATCTCGGAACTCCAGACCGCCGGCTGGGTCAGTGTTCGCCGAGGTCGCGGCGGCGGAACGTTCGTCTCCAGCGCTCCCGCAGGCGGCTGGGCTCCCGCCTCCGCCTCCGACACAGGTGCGAACCTCGGTGCCGAATTCTCCGCAATGGAGGTCGAGGACACCCTGACCTGGCGTCGTGTCATCGAGATGGGCGTCGCCGAGGTGGCCGCCGGACAAGATCTCACCGCACCCCAACGGGGCCAGCTGGCTGCGGCAATGGACACGAGCCGGCAGTCGAGTCTGGCCGAATACCGACGCCTGGACTCCCAGCTGCATCTGACCTGGGCGCAGGTCACGGGGTCGCCGAGCCTGGTGCGCTCCATGGTCGAGAGCAGGACCCGGGCGAACAAACTGCTTGAGCGGATTCCGATGATCGAACCCAACCTGGTCCATTCCCACGAGCAGCATCAGCGGATCCACAATGCGATCCTCGCCGGCGACGCGGCCGCGGCCCGCACAGCCATGGCCGAGCATCTCGACGGCACCGCCGCACTGCTGCGCGGCTTCCTCGCCGAACCCTGATCACGGGCAGCCTCGAGGCGAGCTCAGCTCTTCCGCTCTGCCTCCTGTTGGGCACGTTGGGCGATGCGGCCACCGGCGAGGACCATGTCGATCTGCCGGGGTGAGAGCGTATGGCGGAATTCGAACGACCGTCCACCCGCCTCGGCGCTGATCGTCTCACCGGCACCGAGCTGATCGCGCAGGCCACGGAACTCAAGGACATCGCCCTGGGACAGGGTCTCGTAGTCGTCCTCGGTCGCGAACTCGAGTGCCAGGACACCGAAGTTCGCGAGGTTCTGCCAGTGGATACGGGCCAGAGACTTGGCGATGACGATGCGCAGACCCAGGTAGCGCGGGGCGATCACGGCATGTTCACGCGAGGATCCCTGACCGTAGTTCTCACCGCCGACGATGGCATGACCGCCATCGTGCGCCGCGGCACGCGTGGCATAGGTGTCGTCGACCTGGATGTAGACGAACTCGGAGATCTTGGGAATGTTGCTGCGATAGGGCAGAACACGGGAGCCGGCGGGCATGATCTCGTCGGTGGAGACGTTGTCGCCGACTTTGAGCAGGATCTCGAGGTCGATGTCCTCGGGCAGCGGTTCGAAGTCCGGCAGCGAGGAGATGTTCGAACCCTTGACCAGTTCGACCTCGCGGGCCTCCTCGACGGGAAGCGGCGGCACCAGCATGGACCTGTTGGCGGAGAATTTCTCCGGCAGCCGCACCTGTGGGTAGTCCATGTCGAGGTCCCGGGGGTCGGTGATGCGCCCGGTCAGAGCCGCAGCCGCCGCTGTCTCCGGCGAGCACAGCCAGACCGCGTCCTCGTCGGTGCCGGAGCGTCCGGGGAAGTTCCGGGGCATGGTCCGCAGACTGTTGCGACCCACAGCCGGGGCCTGGCCCATGCCGATGCAGCCCATGCAGCCGGACTGGTGGATGCGCGCACCGGATCCGACGAGCGAGGTCAACCAGCCGCCGGCGATGAGATCGGCGAGGATCTCCCGCGAGGTCGGGTTGACATCGAGGGACACCTGCCCGTGGACTTGGCGGCCCTCGAGGATCTGGGAGACGACGGCGAAGTCACGCAGTCCCGGATTCGCCGAGGAGCCGATGACGACCTGGAAGACCTCCTCATCGGTGCACTCGCGCACGGGACGGACATTGCCCGGCGAGGACGGTGCTGCGATGAGGGGTTCGAGCGCTGAGAGGTCGATCGAGTCGGTGAGATCGTATTCGGCGCCCTCATCGGCGACGATGCGGGTGAAGTCCTCACCTCGATCGCTGGCTTCGAGGAACTCCCTGACCGCGTCATCGGCAGGAAAGACGGTTGCGGTGGCACCGAGTTCGGCACCCATATTGGCGATGACATGGCGGTCCATGGCACTCAGACCCCGCAGCCCCTCGCCGTGGTATTCGATGATCTTGCCGGCCCCGCCCTTGACCCCATGGCGGCGCAGCATCTCCAAGATCACGTCCTTGGCCGAGACCCAGGGCGGAAGCTCGCCGGTGAGTTCGACGCCCATGACCTGCGGTGCCGCGATATAGAGAGGATCGCCGGCCATGGCCATGGCGACTTCGAGCCCGCCGACGCCGATGGCGAGCATCCCCAAGGCACCGGCGGCGCAGGTATGGGAGTCGGAGCCGATGAGAGTGGCACCCGGTTTGCCGAACCGTGACTGGTGCACGGGGTGGGAGACGCCGTTGCCGGCAGGGGAGAACCAGAGGCCGAAGCGCTGCGCGGCAGAGCGGAGGAACATGTGGTCCTCCGGGTTCTTCTCATCGGTCTGGAGCAGGTTGTGATCGACGTACTGCACAGAGGTGTCCGTGCGGATCCGGTCCAGCCCCAGGGCTTCGAGCTCGAGAGCGACAAGAGTTCCCGTTGCATCCTGTGTCAGCGTCTGATCGATACGGACCCCGATCTCGTTTCCAGGCGTCATCGTCCCGGATTCCAGATGGGAACTGATGAGCTTCTGGGCGACATTTTCAGCCATCGTCAACCTCCTTGCGGTGGTGGCAGTGCACGCACTCACGTGGTCTGTCCACGTTAGCCCTCGGACTGCGGCCCGACAAGAGTAGTGTGCCGCCGGTGCCAAGAAGCGCATACTGGTCCTATGCCGGAACTGCCCGAGGTCGACGCACTGGTGACATTTCTGCGCCCACGCATCGTCGGTGATTTCGTCACCCGAACCGACATCGGTGAACTCAGCATCCTCAAGACCGCAGATCCGCCGCTCGAGGCCCTCAACGGTCTCGAGATCACCGGAGTCTCCAGGGTCGGCAAGTCCCTCATCGTCGCCTTCGACGGGCTCGAGCTGGTGTGCCGCTTCGCCCGCGCCGGGTGGCTGGTCTGGCATGAATTGGTGCCCACGGGCCCGGTGAGGATGGGCAAAGGTCCCTTGGCTCTGCGCCTCCACCTGGCTTCCGGTGCTGGGTTCGACATCAGCGAAGCGGGCACGAAGAAGAACGCCGCGGCCTCCCTCGTGGCCGATCGCAGCGAGGTGCCGGCCATCGCGAACGCGGGACCCGATGCGCTGTCCATCGACGCCGCTGAGTTCACAGCGACGCTGGCCGGATCGACTGCACGGATCAAGACCGTGCTCGAAGACCAGTCGCTCATCTCAGGCATCGGCAATGCCTACTCCGACGAGATCCTCCACACCGCCCAGCTCTCGCCCTTCGCCACGGCCAACGGCGTCGATGCGCCGAGCCTTCTCGACACGATCCGCGAGGTCCTCGGCCACGCCCGCGAGGCTCTCATCGATCTGCCGCCGGCGAAGGTCAAGGCGGCGAAGAAGCGCGGATTCCGCGTTCATGGACGCACAGGGAAGACCTGCCCGGTGTGCGGTTCGACCATCGCCGAGGTCTCCTATGCCGATCAGTCGCTGCAGTACTGCCCCGGCTGCCAGACCGGCGGAAAGAAACTCAGCGATCGCCGCATGGACCGGCTCCTCAAATAGCCTGCTCCACACCCAAGCGGGTGTGCTGACGAGGGAATTTATGCCCCCGGGGTCATCGTTGCATGAGGTGAGTGAGAACGTGCGATACAGCGCGCGAACTGCCCACCGATACCTCGAGGACACAGGAGCATCATGACGAAGCAGATTCAGATCCCGGGCACCGACCTGAGCATCTTCCCCATCAACCTGGGCACCAACACCTTCGGCTGGACCGCCGACGAGGCGACATCCCATGCCGTCCTCGATGCGTTCGTCGCCGCCGGCGGCAACTTCCTCGACACTGCCGAGTCCTACCCGGCGTGGGTGCCCGGCAACACCGGCCGCGAATCAGAGACGATCATCGGCACCTGGCTCGCTGCCCGCGGCAACCGCGACAAGGTCGTCATCGCCACGAAGGTCGGCGACCATCCCGAGCACCAGACGCAGGACCCCGCTTATATCCGCACCGCCATCGACGCTTCCCTGCAGCGTCTCCAGACCGACTATGTCGACCTCTACTACGCTCACCGCGATGATGAGGTGACCCCCATCGCCGAGGTGGCCCGGGTTTTCGATGAGATCGTGCGTGCCGGTAAGGCCAAGCACATCGCCGTGTCCAACTATTCCAAGGATCGTCTGGCCGAGTGGTTGGCTGTGGCAGAGGCGGAGAATCTGGCCACACCGGTGGCGATCCAGCCCCAGTACAGCCTTGTCTTCCGTCGTGACTACGAGACCGAACGGGCTCCGCTGGCACGCGAGCACAACCTCGGCGTCTTCACCTACTTCAGCCTTGCCGCAGGATTCCTCACCGGAAAGTACCGCACCGAGGCCGATCTCGAGGGTGCCAGCCGCGGCGGAATGGTGCAGGGCTACTTCAACGCCGATGGGCTCGCGGTCGTCGACGAGGTGGTCTCCATCGCCGAAGCCCACGACGTGGCACCGGCGACTGTGGCGCTCGCTTGGCTGTTGGCCAAGGGGATGACCGCTCCGATCGTTTCGGCGCGCGCTCCTGAGCAGCTCGATGACCTGATGGCAGCCCCGAAGCTGAGCCTCAGTGAGGACGAGGTCACTCGTCTGGATCGGTCTTCGGCGCCCTTCGCCTGATCAGCAGCGGTCGCATCGCGATCAGACCGAGGACAGGCCCCGGCAGCAGCAGCCATACGGCGCTCACTCCGATCGCTGCGATGAGGCTCTGCAGGATGACGATGCTGATGACGCTGACGGCGAAACCGAGGGAGTTCATCACCGTCAGCCCCGTTCCCGTCAGCTCTGCGGGAGCATGGCGGGCGGCGAGTTCCGAGAATTGGGGAGAGTCGGCGATGACGAGCAGCCCCCAGAGCGCGAGAGCCGCGATGAGGAGCGGGCCGACCTCGGGCAGCAGCGGGTAGATCAGACACATCAGTCCGGATCCGGCGAGTGCTGTTGCGGCGACCTTGGCACTGCCGGTTCGGCGGCTGATGATTCCGCCGGCCACGCATCCGAGGACGCCGGAGGCGATGACGAGGAAGCTCGTCGTCGCCAGGGCGGTGGGGCTGCCTGGGTGAGACAGGGCCGCGATGACAAGTGTGGGCACGACTGCCCAGAAGGCGTAGAGCTCCCACATGTGGCCCACGTATCCGAAGACGGCGGCGCGAAACATCCGGTCGCTGAACAGTCTGCGCAGAGCCGAGCCTTCGGCGACAGCTGGCGACGCGGGACGTGGCGGCACAGTCGCGTCCGCCGGCTTCTCCTCGCGATTAGAGATCGCTGTCCCGCGACGAGAGATCACTGCGATGAGTCCGGCTCCCAGGACGGCCAGAGCAGATGAACCCCACATGATCGACTGCCAGGGGAGGGCCGCGCCGACTGCCGACAGGAACTGCGGCATCGCGGTGCCCAGGGTGAGCATGGCCACGAGCCAGGCCAGAGCCTGCGCAGATTTCGCCTGGGCCCGCTTGACGATCATCTTCATTCCCATCGGATAGATGCCTGCGAGGCTCATTCCGACTGCGAAGCGGGAGATCCAGACGAGAACGAGGTCCGAGGGGCCGAGCGTCCACACGAAGTTCAGCGCAGCACCGACGAGGCTGGAGACGATGAAGATGCGTTCGGGCGGAAAGCGGTCGGCAATCCCGGTCGCCGCGCTCAACAGCGTCCCGGCGATGAAGCCGATCTGAGTTGCCGCAATCAGCCAACCGAACTGTGCCGGTGTCGAACCGAGCCAGGCAGAGAGGCCGTCGACGGCACCACTGGGGCTGAACCACAGGGACGTTCCGAACCACTGTGCCACGACGATGGCCAGGACGGCGGCTCCTGTGCCCCGTCCCGCCCACGACTTACCGACAGCCATTGTCTCTCCTGCACGACTATGCGTTTCCAGATCGCTGACAGGCCAATCGTGTCACGCGCCAGCGCTGGGGGACACCCCATGGGCGCGCATGGCCACCTTGGCGATGCCGGTGAGGAAGTCATCAGTCGAAGAACGCTGAGCAACCGGGGTGTGCACGCGTTGGACCAGGGCCTCGGTGATCCCGCCGACGATGATGAGACTGGTCAGGCCGCCGTCGTCTGGGCGCAGCGAGGACGTCGATCCGGGCAGGACGAAGACGGACAGCACACTTTCGAATGCCGAATCGACCGCGGCGGCGAGCATGCGCATCGTCGCTCTGCGTCTGGCTTCGAGGGACTCACTGACTCCGACGGCCTCGACCTCGAGGACGCGGGCCTTGCGCTCGTCGCTGAGCATCGGCATCAGGGCGGTGGAGACG
This sequence comes from Brevibacterium aurantiacum, assembly GCF_900169065.1. Taxonomy (GTDB): domain Bacteria; phylum Actinomycetota; class Actinomycetes; order Actinomycetales; family Brevibacteriaceae; genus Brevibacterium; species Brevibacterium aurantiacum. The sequence goes on from NZ_FXZB01000016.1 coordinate 49,977, forward strand.
ATGTGGATGGTGGCCTCGAGGAGGCTGGTCCCGGCCGGAATCGTCAGCGTCGTCAGGGCTTGCCCGATCTCCTCGTTGAGGATGATGTAGAGCTCTTCGAGCAGCGATTCCTGTGCCGTCAGCGACTCCTGCCCGGCGTCTGATCTGCGGGCGGGGAAGAGGTCGTAGAAGGAGCGGCTCGAGACCCCTGACTCCTGGCACAGGGCCTGGATCGACGTCGCGCGAAAGCCGCGTGTTCCATACAGTTCGAGGGCTGCGGCGAGGAGCCTGTCGCGTCGGGCCCCGTCGCGGTCTGTCCGGGACGTCCCACGCCACAATCCCGCCGAGTCGGTGTCGGCGGAATTGTCGGGAGCAGGAATATTCATTCCCCCAGTATAGTGAAAATTCTGATTTTCAACGGCAGTATTGTGACATGCCTTACAACGTCAGACAGAAACATCGAGCCCCAGCGATCACCGAGGAGATCCGACCAGACCCTGCACTGCCGCAGGTCTGCGTGATCGGAGCCGGAGCCTCCGGACTCGCCGCAGCCAAAGCCCTCTACACCGCAGGTGTGCCCTTCGACTGCTTTGAGAAGGGCAGCGAATTCGGCGGCAACTGGCTCTTCGACAACCCCAACGGCGTCAGCGCCTGCTACGAAACCCTGCAGATCAACACCTCCTGCCCGCGCATGGCCTTCTCCGACTTCCCGATGCCCGCGGACTACCCGCACTACGCCAGCCACGATCAGGTCTACGCCTACTTCCGGGACTATGTCGACCACTTCGGCTTCGGCCACACGATCACCTTCAATACCGAAGTCACCCACGTCCGCCGAGGTGAGCGCGGCGGTTGGGATGTCGACATCCGGTCCTCTGCCGGCTCGGCCCACGACCAGACCGGGGGCCAGTCAGCGGTGACTGAGACCCGCCACTATGATGCCGTGATGGTCGCCAACGGCCACCACTGGGATGCCCGCTGGCCTGACCCCGGCTACCCGGGCCAGTTCGACGGAGAGCAGATCCACGCCCACGACTACCGCAGCGGAGACCAGCTCGAGGGCCGCGACGTTGTGGTCGTCGGTGCCGGCAACTCCGCGATGGACATCGCCGTCGAGGGCTCTCATCGGGCGCGCTCCGTCAATCTCTCCATTCGCCGTGGTCAATGGGTGATGAAGAAGACTCTCTTCGGTCTCGCCGCCGACCAGATCGCCCTGCCCGGCTGGGCGCCGTGGTGGGTGACAGCGGCACGACTGCGCATCGCCGCACTGCTCTCCGGGGGCCTGCGCCGATACGGTCTGCCCGTCCCAGAACACACACCCGGCCAATCACATCCGGTGCAGTCGGATGCCATCAGGGACCGCCTCGGCGCCGGTGCGATCACGGTAAATCCGGGCATCGAACGACTCGACGGGGACCGGGTGGTCTTCACCGATGGAAGTGAGGCACCGGCCGATCTCATCGTCTGGGCCACCGGCTATCGGGTGAAATTTCCGTTCTTCGATCCGGACCTGATCTCTGCCGAGGGCAACGATCTGCCGCTGTTCAAGCGCATGGTCCATCCCGACCGACCGGGCCTGTTCTTCATCGGTCTCCTACAGCCCGTCGGGGCCGTGATGCCGCTGGCCGAAGCTCAGTCCAGGCTGGCCGTCAAGTCGCTCACCGGGGAATACGTGCTGCCGGACCGGCAGGAGATGGTGCGGCGGATGCACGAGGACGATCGTCGCAACAAGCGGCAGTTCTACGATTCGCCCCGGCACACGATGCAGGTCGACTTCGACCACTATCTGCGAGAACTTGATCGTGAGACGCGAACGGGGCGGCAACGCACCCCCCGCAAAGGAAAGGTGGCGGCATGAGTGAGAAGCGTTCCCTGAACGGACAGGTAGTGGCCATCACCGGCGGCGCCCAGGGCATCGGTCGGGAGATCGCCGCCGAGTTCACGGCCGCCGGGGCGAAGGTGGCCATCGGCGACATCCACCTCGACGCTGCCCAGGAGACTGCCGCGGAATTGGGTGTGAGTGCCTACCGGCTCGACGTCTCAGACCCGGAATGCCTCAACGCGTTCCTCACCGAGGTGGCCCACGAGCTTGGGCCAATCGACATCTTCATCGGCAATGCGGGCCTGATGTGGGTCGGTCCCTTCGCCGAGGAGCCGGACTCGGCAGCCCGGGCACAGATCGAGGTCAACCTGCTCGGCGTGATCAACGGGATCAAGGCCGCAGCACCGGCCATGGTCGCCCGCGGTCGAGGCCACCTCATCACCGTGGCCTCGGCGGGATCCATCCTGCCCACCCCGGGGGAGGCGACCTATGCTGCCACGAAGCACGGCGTGCTCGGCTACCTCAAGGCCATCCGCGCAGAGTTGCGCGGCACCGGCGTTGTGGTCACCACGATCATGCCTGGGGTCGTCGACACGGCGCTGGCGGCAGGAACCTCGAGTGGTGCGGCGAAACTGCTCACCCCCGCCGAGGTGGCCCGCAGTGTGGTCAAGTCCGCACTTCGACCCCGGTTCGAGATCACCGTGCCCGGCTTCATCGGCCCGGCCGTCAAGGTGGCCAATCTGCTGCCGCTGGCGATCCGCGACCGACTCTTCGGGGCGATGGTGCCTAACCAGCTGTTGGCGCGCAAGAATCAGCGGCAGGACTACGAGGCTTCGTTCACCGCTTCCCGGCGGTGAGGAGTCTCAGGCGACGATCTCGTCCTTGGGTTCGACGGTGTGGGCGACGGCTGCGCCGATAACCGTGCCGATGGCGATCGAGAAGAACGTTGCTCCAGCGGCCAGCATGCTGCCCGCGACTCCGCTGCCGTCACCGAACTCGAGCTGAGAGGCATTGAGCAGGCCGAATGAACCGGGGGCGACGATGAGGAAGGCGGGGACGTAGCTGATTCGCCAGATCGGTCCGCGCGGCAGGCGGGAGAGGATGACGGCCACAAGCGAGGCGGCCAGTGCTCCAGCGAGACCGCCCACTGCGGCCCCGAACTCGGCGCCGATGCCCAGCTGCGCCGTCGCGGCGGCCGCGATGGTGACGATGATCGGCACCGTGTGTTCGAGCGGGGTGTAGAGGTAGAGCATCAATCCGATCGTGGCGCAGAGGACCCCGAGGGCAGAGAGCTGCCAGGCCGAGTCGGCGAGCTGGGAGTTCCGCAGCGCCTCGGCGCCGGTGCCGGTGATCGCGGCCGCACCGGCGACGCCGGCGATGAACATCGCCAGCTGCACCGAGGCCGAGACGAGCCGTGAACTGCCGGCCGAGAGCGCTCCGGCGGAGATCTCCGTCAGCCCGGTGACCACGGCGCTGCCCGGAAGCAGCAGCGCAAGCGTTGCGACGATCGTGCGCAGAGGGCTTTCGAGCCAGTCGAGCCGGTAGCCGATGAGCACGATGACGGAGACGATGAACGCCGAGCTCACCGGCAGCAGCGGATTGAGATTGGGCCACCGGCCGTTGATGGCGAGGACACCGGCGACGATGAGCGAGCCGAAGGCCGCGAAGGCCAGGTTGACCAGGCCGGGCTCGAGCAGCAGACACAGCCCGATGCCGATGGGTACGGCGCCGAGGTTGGAGAGCCACCCGGGCCAGCGCGGCGGTGCCGCGTGGACCTCGGTTTCGATCTTTAATCTGGCGGTTTCGATAGTGAGTCGCCGGGCCCGCAGGGCGTCGACAATGTCGAGTAGCTTCGCCGTCTGGTCGAAGCGCAGGTCGGGGCCGATGCGTTCGAACTTCGTCGAATCCCCGGACCCGGAGGTGAGGAACAGGCCGCGGGGGAGGGCGGCGACGCGGAGTTTTCTGATGCCCATGGTGCGGGCGAGGCCGGTCAGGGCGTCCTCGACGTCGACGGAGGAGATCCCACCCGCAAGCAGCCCGGCCCCGATGGTGACCAGCAGCTCCTGGGCGGCAGCAGGTGAATCGGTGTTCTCGGTCACTGCCACACCCCTCTCGTTCGCAGTCCGGCCGACGAGATCGAAGACTACCAGCAGGCGGCCCAGTGGTGGGCTGGCGTCATTTCCCTGGTGCGGTGATCCCCCCGACAGCGGAGCCGACGAGCACGGCTGCCGCGCGCTCGGCGATCATGATCGTCGGCGCATTCGTGTTGCCCGTGGGCACCTGCGGCATGATCGAGGCGTCGGCGATGCGCAGGCCGGTCAGTCCGTGGACCTTGAACGACTGCGGGTCGACGACGGCGGTGTCGTCCTGTCCCATCCGGCAGGTGCCGACCTGGTGGTGGTAGGTCACCACAGATCCCCGGACATATTCTTCGAGATCCTCATCGGCCACCTCGGCGCCGGGGAAGATCTCCGTGGGCTGCCACGATGCCAGGGCATCGGCGCGACCGATCTCCCGGCACTGCTTCACCGAGGCCACGAGGGCGTCGACGTCGGCCTGTTCGGACAGGACGTTCGGGTTGACCAGGGTCGGGTCCTGCGGATTCGGGCCGCTGAGCGTGACCTCGCCACGGGACTCGGGGCGAACGATTCCGCCCTGGAGAGTGAAGCCGTTGTCGGGTCCGGTCTGCACGTTCGGTGCGGAATCCTGGGCGTACATCGGCACGGAGAAGAACAGTGGTTGGGTGTCGGGCACCGGAAGGTCGGGGTTCGATTTCCAGAACAGATGCACCTCGGCGGGTGCCACCTCACCCATCGGCACGGGCTCGGATCCGGTGGTGAAGATGACGGGGGAGAGCCAGTGATCCTGGAGGTTCTTGCCTACACCCGGCAGGTCGTGGATGGGATCGACTTCGACCTCGCGCAGCTCCTCGGCGGGTCCGATGCCCGAACGCAGGAGCAGTTCCGGTGAGGCCAGCGCGCCCGTGGTGAGGACGACCTCGTCGGCGGTGACCGTGCCCACGCGACCGCGGAAGTCCACCTCAAGACCGGTGACGGTCTTGTCCTCGATGAGGAGACGACGAGCATGTGTCGAGGTGAGGATCGTGAGATTCCCATCGCCGAGGCGGGGCTTGAGATAGGCGCGCCAGGTGTTCAATCGTTTGCCGTCGCGGACGTTGAGTTGGATCCGGGAGATGCCTTCGACGCTGCCGGAGTTGTAGTCCGGGTTGTAGTCCAGGCCGGTCTGCTGCCCGGCGGCGACCATGTCCTCCTGGATGGGGTTGCGGGGGTAGTCGATGCGCACGTCCATGGGTCCGTCGGTGCCGCGGGCTTCCGTGACGTCGCCGTCATAGTTTTCGATGGCCTTGAACACGGGCAGCACTTCGTCCCAGGACCAGCCGGGGCAGCCGGATTCGACCCACTGCTCGTAGTCCCAGGCATCGCCGCGGACCCAGATCACGGCGTTGAGGGCGTTCGAGCCGCCGAGGACCTTGCCGCGAGGCAGGTGGATCTTGCGGTTCATCGCGGCCGGCTGCGGAGTCGTGTAATAGTCCCAGTCCTGCTTCGAATGCCAGATCAGGCCCAGGGTGTTGAGGTGATCGATGTTCGGGTTCGTCTCGTCCCCGCCAGCCTCGATGAGGCAGACCTTCTTACCTGCGTCGATGAGCCTGCGGGTGATCACACACCCTGCAGATCCGGCACCGACGACGACATAGTCGAAGTGCTCGTTGGGAAGGTCGGTCGGGCTGACTGCGCTGTCTGCGGTGGTGGCGTTCATGACGCCAGGCTAGTGAGCGGGTTGATGCGGCAACAGGGGAAGAGCGGAACTCTGCACGAACAGACAAGTTTGGACACTGCCGGTGCGTGGAGGGTCAATCAGGCGGACACAATAATGGACTGCCGAACTGTCCATACCGGCAAGGCCCTATAGTGGCCATCGAAACACTCACACAGACGGAGCAGGAGGCGAAATGCTGTTCGTTGCACGCATGGATGTCGTATTTCCAGAATCGATGACCGATGAGACCAAGGCCGAGTTCCAGGTCAAGGAGAAGGCCTATTCCGCCGATCTCCAGGAACGGGGAATCATGAAGGGCATCTGGCGCATCGTCGGCGAGTACTCCAATATCTCGATCTACGATGTCGACGATCTCGACTTCCTGCACGCGACCTTCCAGGGCTTCCCGATGTTCGCCTACATGAACGTCAAGGTCACGCCTCTGGCCAAGCACCCCAACGCGACGACCGACGACTTCTTCCGCCAGCTCTGAGGCTGACTCTGAATCTGCCTCTGAGGCTGCATTCCCGCAGAATTCTCGGAGTCAGGCTCAGACTCAAGGTCGGCGTCGAGCCCGCGCATCGATATAGCTGAGCACCAGGACGACAATGCTCAGCCCAGCCAGTGCTGCTGCGGCGGCGCCGACCGCTGTTCCCAGTGTGCTGGCGGTGGCGAGTGCGCCCATGCCGATTGCGATGGCGGCCTGCAGAATATAGGCGATGAGGTAGAGCAGGGACAGAGTCGAACCACGATGGCGCACCGGCGCGGCCTGGTTGATCACGCCCAGGCCGCCCGTGAAGGCAAATGAGTAGGCGGCTCCGCCGACGAGGCACCAAGCAAAGAACATGCCGAGCGAGCCGAATGCCGCCGCCGCGGCCATCAGCGCCAGGCCGACGAGTGTCAGAAGTGTTCCGACCAGCAGGGCAACGTGCGGTCGAACTCGGGCGAGGAACAGTCCGGTGAGTCCGATCGTTGCCGATGAGCATCCCAGCAGCGCTCCCACCAGTGCTGTGTCCGAAGTGCCTGCGAACTGTCCGATCATGTGTGCACCCAGCGAGAGGAAAATCGCCCCTGCACAGTAGGCCAGTGACACCGACAGGGTCGCCAGCGAGAAGCTCAGGCGCAGTTCGGGGAGAAGGCGCATCGCTCGAGGCCGCCACTTGTGCGTCAGGGTGGGGCGATCGTCCGGGGTGAGGACGAGTGCGATCACAGCACAGACGGTCAGCGCCAGGAGGAGAATGTAGCTCCAGAACAGAGGCATGGGCGCGAAGCGGGCGAATACTCCACTGAGCACGAGTGCCACGGTGAGCCCGGCCGCGGTGGAGACAGTCGCCAGAGAACTGGCGAATCTGGCATTGCCCGTCGTGTTGTTCTCGACCAAGGACGCTGTCGCGGCACCCATCGCCAATCCTGAACCGGCGCCCTGGAGTACACGTCCCAGGAATAGGAACGAGACGTTCGGGGCGATCGCGAAGGCGATGGCCGACGCCGCGATCAGTCCCACTCCCCAGATCATCACAAGACGGCGGCCGAACTGATCGGAGAGGTTGCCGAACAGGGGGAGGACGACGATCAGCGCAAGCTGGTAGGAGGCGAACACCAGCGTGACGATCGCCGAGCTCAGCCCCCACTTCTGTGCGTAGATCGGGTAGAGGACGCTCGGCGCCCCACTCGACCACAGCACCAGAGCCAGCACCGAGGCGGAGGCCCAGAACGCACCTCTCCTGCCCAGCCTGCCCACGGACGGCATCAGCTATCGGCTCTGAGATGCGAGCACAACGCGGGTCCGTGCATGTCAGAGGGAAGGGGCGTCATCGCAGTGCTCCTGATCAGGCTGGGTGATTGCAGTCTGCTCCCAGTTGTATCAGGACTCCTGCCGCAGCCCGGCTGGTGCTCACGCTTCGTAGACCAGATTTCCCTTAAAATAGGTCTTGAGCACCGTGGTCTCCGCCCATGGCTGCTCAGGATCGCTCATCACTCACCCCTCGCAGCAGTCGCCGTCGGAGTCACCGCAGTGTCCGCCCGAGGCCGGCGCGGGAACATCGAGAACGGGGGAGCGGTCGAAGAATCCTTCGGGTCGCAGCTTGAAGCCGACCGTGTCCACGGGCATGATCGGCCAGTCCTCGATCCGGGGGAAGTGAGTGAGGCCGAAGCTGTGCCACAGCACGATGTCCTCGCCGTCGACATTGCGATCCGCCGCGGTCCATCCGGGCAGGCCCGAATGCCCGGGATGCTGATTCGGGAAATCACCCGTCGGGTAGCGTTCGTCCTCGTGGTACTGCGAGACCCACAGCGCCTTCGACGCAAACGTCGCCCGCCGGTGGATCGAGGAGTCCTCGGCCGCGAGCAGCGTCGGCAGGCCTGTGGGATGGAGCTTGTACCCGACGGGTTCTCCGAGGCGGTTGGTCGACTCCGGGTTCGTCACCACCCAGGTCCGGGCCTTCGACTGGTCCGCATCCCGCTGAGCTGCCAGTTCAGTACCGAGTACGGTGCGTTTGCGGCTGAAGGCATTGCCGCGCGGGTTCGTCTCCGAGGTCGGCAGGCGCACGACGTCCTCCTCTTCGACCCGGCACTTGCCGCCGTCGAGAGCGAAGTCGAGACGTGCCCCGAAGAGGTGTTGGTGGAACGGGGCGCCCAAGCCGGGTGCGATTTCGGAGGCGAAGTCCGTTGATCCGTTCGGCAGGGCCGAGGTGAAGACGACGCCGGTGGCTTTGGCCTCGAACTCGATCGTGCCGTCGAGGTAGAGGTACCAGTAGAACCCGTAGTCGTAGTTGCCGACAGTGGTGAAGAAGGAGATGACGAACCGACGGTTGCGCCTGGTGTAGTCCACACCCGACCACAGGTCCGAATGCTTGGCCAGGATCGAGGCGTCCTCCTCGTGCATGCAGATGCCGTTCTTGATCTGCCGGGGCTCGCCGAGGTTGTTCACCACCCACGGAGACAGGTACGTGATGTCGCCCAGGCAGTCACACCCCAACTCGAGCGAGTTCGCCCACTGGCCGACGAGGTATTCGCCCGTGTCGAAGTAGTTCTGCCACGACCGCACCGGTGAGGGATCGCCGTAGGGCACGACCATCTCAGCGATCGCGGCCCGGTCGAGGATCGTGCGGGCGGTCTCGCCGTCGGTGAAGGCGATGTTGTGCAGGATGAGACCTTCACGCATGTCGAAGCCGACGTCGAAGGACCATTTCTCCCACTCGATGTGGTTGCCCTCGGTCAGCGTGAAGCTCGGGCCCTCCGGCTGCGTGATCTCAATCGGCTTCTGCGTGGTGCGCAGCGGACCGGTGAGCTCGGGATCGGTGTAGTTTCCGTGCTCGGTGGGCACCGGAACATCCTCGAGGTCGAGGATCTGATCGACGCTCCGATTGGTCACATCGACATACGCAACGAGGCCGTCGATCGGGTGTGCCCAGGCCGAATCGGTCTCGTTCGGCTGAAGGAAGGCCAGGCCACGCAGGATTCGTCGGCCCGATTCCTCCGGGTATTCGAAGACACCGGCCGACAGCGGAGCGACACGGACCTGCTCGACGGGCAGGCCACGTCGGGCGAGGATGGACTGCCACGTCGGGTCCGCGGCGAGGACCTCCTCGACGATCTCGAACTCCTCTTCCATGACCGGGAACTCACCCTCAGACGTCGAGTCCACCTCCGCGACTGAGTCGACCCGGGCATGCGTTGCGGACACGATGATGTCGCGGGATGTGCCGGCGGACTTGTCGATGACGAGGGCACGGAAACGACGGTCCACCTCGGCGGTGGTGCGCTTCTGACCGCGCACGGGATCGAGCAGGCCGACGTAGGCCATGCGCGCCTCGGCGGGGAAGTGCCCGGCCTCGCGCAGTACCGAGGTCACGCTCGCGATCTCGTCCTGACTCGGCAGTGAGAACGGGGTGAGTTCGGTCCGGGAGGATGGTTCAGCGGGAGTGGAATGGCAGGACATGTGTGCACCTTTGCAACGTGGTATATGTGTGCTGACTCACGTAATAATCTACACTTGTAGAAATTAAAGTCAAGAGTGTTGCACCGGAGGAAGCATGCCCAAGATCGTCGATCACGACCAGCGTCGGCGCGACCTCGTCGAGGCGACTCTGCGGATCATCCTCAGGCAGGGGCTGGCTGGAGCGACGATGCGCGATATCGCCACCGAGGCGGGATTCGCCAACGGTGCGATGAAGTCGTATTTCGCCTCCAAATCCGACCTGCTCGCGGCCACCTACCTCTTCGTCTTTGAGGCCACGAACCGCCGCGTCGAGTTCTCGACCTCGCACCTGCGCGGAATCGACGCCCTGCGCGCCTTCGCCGCCGAAGTCCTGCCGGTCACGCCCGAACTCCAGGACGAGGCCAGGATCGTCTTGTCCTTCTTCGCCGAGGTGGCCCAGAGTCCCGATCATGCCCGCACCACCCGCAAGACCATGACGCAGTGGCGAGCGTGGATCGTGGAGTGGCTCGACCAGGCCCGCACGGACGGAGAATTGGCCGCCGAGGTGGTTCTTGAGCCTGCGACCGATGTCCTCCTGACCTATCTGCTCGGTGCGCAGACGACCGCGATGATCGGCGCCGAGAACACCGATTTCGCAGGCTTCCGCACCCAACTCGACTATGTCATCGACCGCATGACGGTCAATGTTCCGAACTCGTGACCAATTGGTCGGTAATTCCAGACCGGCTCGTGACTCCCTGCTCAGTTGGGGATAGAGTGAGCGCCAAGTGATCGCCGACGCAGAGGTCGACGATCGGTCGTTTCTGCAGAGGACGAAGATGTTACTAGAGAGCACAGCGTCTGATTTCGACGGTTGGAAGTCCCTCGTCTCGGACTCGTTCGTGCCGCTGGACACGGAACCCCAGCGCCGAGGCGGTTTCCAAGGGACCATCAGCGCCCGCGACTACGATTCCGTCGTTATGTCCCACATCAGTGCGAACCCCCACGCCGTGCTGCGCACACCGAGTCTCATCTCCCGCGAGACGGCAGGACCGGCCGATGGCACTGCCGCGGCGGCCAACAACTACTACAAGGTCTCCCTCCAGCTCAAGGGCCACGGACTGCTCATCCAGGACGGGCGGGAAGTCTCCCTGGCACCGGGCTCACTGGCCATCTACGACACCTCCCGGCCCTACACGCTGAGCTTCGACTGCGACTTCTCCTCCTACGTCATGATGTTCCCGCAGTCGCGGGTCAACCTGCCCGCCGACACCGTCGGTGAGCTCACAGCCACCTCGATCGGCGCCGAGCATCAGCTGGGCGCCGTGGCCACGCAGATCATCACCCAGGCCGGGGCCATGCTGCCCACACTCAGTAGGTCCATCGGAATCAGGTTGGCTGGCAACGTCGTCGACCTGCTCACCACAGTCATGGCCGATGAACTCGCCGAGGCGGAGGTGCCGGGGGAGCGGCAGCGCCTGTGGTCGCAGATCACCGCCTATATCGATGCGAACCTGGCCGATCCGCAGCTCTCACCGTCGACGATTGCCGCCGCGCATTTCATGTCCGTGCGAGCCCTTCACCAGGTCTTCGAAGGCAGCGGTGAGACGGTGTCGGGCGAGATTCGTCGTCGCCGGATCGCTCGCTGCCGGCAGGATCTGGCCGATCCGGCACAGGTGCAGGTGCCGGTTGCCGCCATCGGTGCCCGCTGGGGCTTGGGCGACCCGGCCCATTTCTCGCGACTCTTCCGCAGCGTCGTCGGCCGGCCACCGGCCCAGTACCGCCGCAGCTCGCTGACCTGACTGCGCCGAAAGTCAAGAGTCCTGCCCCCAGAGCCAAGACGCGGCAGGGGGCGATGGGAGAACCTGACGATACAGCCACTATCGCAAGGGGGATCACATGGGCGTGAATCTCAGCACTGGAAGCGAACCTGACAGCGCATCCGACCAGCCAACCACCACGGGTCTCGATGCCCGCCGCATCGGCACCGTGGCGCTCGTCTTCATGATCATTGCCGCCTCGGCGCCGTTGACCGTGGTCGCCGGCGGCGTCCCGAGCAACTTCGCGATCACCGGTCTCCTCGGAATCCCACTGTCGTTCGTCGTTCTGGGCATCATTCTCGTCCTCTTCGCCATCGGCTATGCGGCGATGAGCAGGCACGTGCACAACGCCGGTGCCTTCTTCGCCTACATCTCCAAGGGCCTGGGCAAGCCCGTCGGGATGGGCGCGGCCGTCACCGCGCTCGTCGCCTACAACTCGATGCAGATCGGCATCGCCGGAATGTTCGGCTTCGTCTTCTCCTCCTTCCTCGATTCGATCTTCGGCCTGCAGGTCTCCTGGTGGGTCTGTGCACTCATCGCCTGGGTCATCGTCGGAATCATGGGTGTCCTGCGGGTCGACTTCTCCGCGAAGGTCCTCGGGATCATCGTCGGCACCGAATTCCTCGTCGTCATCATCTACGACATCATCGGTCTCAGCCACAGCCCCGAGGGCGTCACCGCCGGTGGCATGCTTCCCGACCAACTCTTCGCACCCGGAGTCGGCGCGGCCCTGGCGTTCTCGATCGCGGCGTTCATGGGCTTCGAATCGGGTGCCATCTACAACGAAGAGGTCAAGGACCCCAAGCGCACGGCAGGACGGGCGACTATCATCGCGGTGAGCATCATCGCCGTCTTCTACGCATTCTCCGCCTGGGCGATGACCGTGGCCGAAGGAACCTCGAACGTCGTCGGGCGATCGCAGGAGTTCGGCCCCGACCTCATGTTCGTCTTCCTCGGCGAACATGCCCCGGTCTGGTTCGTCGACCTCGCGAACCTGCTCTTCCTCACCTCGCTCCTGGCCGCACTCGTGGCCTTCCACAACATCGTGGCCCGCTACTTCTTCGCCCTCGGGCGTGATCGGGTGCTGCCGAGCGTTCTCGCCAGGACCTCGCGTCGTACGGGTGCCCCGATTGCCGGATCTCTGACCCAGTCAGGGCTGGCACTCGTCGTCATCCTCGTCTTCGCCATTGCCGGTCCGGGCAGTGAGGACCCGCTGTTTCCCGTCGTCACCCTCTTCACCTGGCTGACGAATATGGGTGCCTTCGGGCTCGTGTTGCTCATGGCTCTGACTGCGCTGGCCGTCGTCGGATTCCTGCGCTCTCACTCACACGAATATTCGCTGTGGACCAGAGCAATCGCACCTGGTCTCTCAGCGATCGGACTGCTCATCCTCTTCATCTCCATCGTCGTGAACTTCAACGTCCTCATCGGACTTGAAGGTACCTCGGTGCTGTCCTGGCTGCTGCCCGCCATCGTGCTCGTGCCCGGCATCATCGGGACCATCTGGGCACTCGTCCTCCGGTCGAGTCGCCCACAGGTCTATGCAGGCATCGGCACAGGTGGAAGCCTGGGATGAGGCCCCGACTCAACCGACCCGCAATCACTCGATCCACCCTCGAAAAAGGAGAATCATGAGCACCGACCTCACCACCTTCGCCGGACTGCTGTCATCCGTCGATGATCCCAAAGGCCGCGAACTGCTCGACCCCGCCACCGGCGAGGTTGTCGGTCGTACCCGTGAAGGCAGCCCCGCCGACATCGACACCGCTGTCGCTGCCGCCCGCAAGGTCCAGTCCGACTGGGCAGCGCGGACCTCTGCCGAACGCAGCGAGCTGCTGAACAAGGCCGCCGACGCAATCGAAGCTTCCGCCGAAGCGCTGGCCGAGCTGCTCTCACGCGAACAGGGCAAGCCGCTCAACGGACCCAACGCCCGCTTCGAGGTCGGAGCATGCGCCGCTTGGCTGCGCGCCAACGCCGCCTTCGAACTCGAGCCAGAGGTCCTCGTCGACGATGAGGAGACCCACGCCGAACTCCACTACGCGCCCGTCGGAGTCGTCGGTGCCGTCGGTCCCTGGAACTGGCCGATGATGATCTCGGTCTGGCAGTTCGCGCCCTCGCTGAAGATGGGCAACACCGTCGTCCTCAAGCCCTCCGAGTACACGCCTCTGTCCGTGCAGGCGCTCGTCGCAGTTATCAACCAGGTCCTGCCTGCAGACGTTCTCACGGTCGTTCCCGGCAGCGGCGAGGTCGGTGCGGCCCTGACCTCCCACGCCGACATCGACAAGATCATGTTTACTGGATCGACAAAGACCGGCCAGGCCATCATGCGCTCGGCCGCGGACACCCTGGCCAGGCTGACGCTGGAGCTGGGAGGCAACGACGCAGGAATCGTGCTCGAGAACGCCGATCCTGCCGCCATTGCCGGCGACCTGTTCTGGGGTGCGTTCATCAACACCGGTCAGACCTGTGCGGCGATGAAGCGCCTCTACGTTCCCGAATCCCTCTACGACCAGGTCTGCGAAGCCCTCGTCGAGGTGGCCAAGCAGTCACCGATGGGTGTGGGCCTGGAAGAGGAGAACGTACTCGGACCGCTGCAGAACAAGCAGCAATACGACATCGTCGCCAAACTCGTGCAGGCCGCCAAAGACTCCGGCGCCCGTGTCCTCACCGGCGGTGACCCCGCTGCAGACCAGCCGGGCTACTTCTACCCGACCACGCTGGTGGCCGACATCGACAACGACAACCCGTTGGTCGCCGAGGAGCAGTTCGGCCCGGCCCTGCCGATCATCAAGTACACCGACCTCGAACAGGCCATCGGCTGGGCCAACGAGCTCGAGGTCGGCCTGGGCTCATCGGTCTGGGGCAGCGATCTCGAGGAGTGCAAAAAGGTCGCGGCTCGTCTCCAGGCAGGATCGACGTGGATCAACAAGCATGGCGCCGTGGACCCACGCATCCCCTTCGGCGGCGTGAAGAAATCCGGCTTCGGACTCGAGTTCGGCATCGAAGGCCTCAAGCACGTCAGCGTTCCCCACGTGATCAGCTGGTAACAGCTGCTCTCCCGGCGCGGCCGCTCGCGAGTCCGCAGCCGGTCCGTTTCCCTAATACTCCTCGACGTCACGATTTTCGCGTGGCGCCGGGGAGTTTTAGTGACGTCGGGCAAATTAGTGAGGTGGACTCGGAAGGACGAACATTCCATCCGGCGAAACCGGTGCCGGGCGAGGGCCGGGCTTCGAAAAGACGCTGACTGACCATGGCGACGTTTCGTCGAACTGGCCGAGGTGCCAATCGCCGAAGCGCTGGTTCAAGCGGAGAGCGCTCGCCTCACACGCAGAATCCTGATCGCTCGGACCGCCTTGAACGTGTGTGGTGGTACCGATGATGAGGATTCCACCTGGTCGGAGAACCTCCCCGATTCGCTTGAACACATCTCCGAGCTCGGGAAGGAACGCAGGAACATTGCCCGACATGAGCACGACATCATAGAGTTGCGGCAAGCCCTCGTCGGCCAAGGACTCAGCCGAGATTTTGGTGGCGCTCATCAACCGGAACCACGAAGGGTCGTAGAGTTCCCCGGCCACTTGTAAAACCTCGGAACTCGGATCGATCCCGAACGCGTCATGGCCTCTGGCCTGCAGTCCGTTGACAGCATTCCCGATACCGCATCCAATATCGAGAACGCGAGATTCGCGATCAACGATCATGTCGATGAAGCGAACATCGACCTCAAGGTCGGTGCCTGAATCCACAAATCCGCGCATCTTCGCCGCATAAGCCTTGTCATCAATCGGCATCTCCATCACCTCAACCCTCACTCGCCTCGGGCAGGATCTCCTGCACGATCTCGACGACCCGAGCCAGAGCCTTCGAGGGATTGTTGCGGCGCCAACCGAGCGCCAATGTGAACGCATCCCCACCCTCGGCGAGACGAACATAGGTGACCCCGTCGATGCGGATGTGATTCGAGGACTCGACGACGATCGCGATCCCGACCTGCGCGCCCACGAGCGCGAGCAGACTGTAGGGATCAGGTGCCTCCTGCGCGATGTGCGGAAGATAGCCGGCCTGATCGGCCAGGCGCATCATCGCCTCCCGCACCTGCGAACCGTGTGACGGCGCATACGTGATGAATGGCTGCTCCTTCAGGTCAGCCATCGACACGCTCTCCGCATCGGCGAGCTCGTGGCTGGTGGGGACCGCGACCATGACCCGCTCCTGCCGGATGACGTGGACGGCGATGCCCGCAGGTGCCGGCGGGGAGATGATCCCCATATCCATGGTCCCGTCGCGAACGGCCAGCGCCGACTCACCGGAATACGTCTGCGGGTGCATCTCCAGGCTGATGCCCGGCTGCCGGTGCGCGACCTCCCTGGCGAGCAGGGACAGGATCGAATAGCCGCTCGTCCCGCCGAACCCGATCCGCACCCGGCCGACCACACCCTCCTTCGCAGCACGAGCGATGCGACGTGCACCCTCGACCTGCGCTTGGATCGACCGAGCGGGCTCGATCAGCGCCTCACCCGAGGATGTCAGTCGCACCCGACGCGTGGTCCGTTCGAACAGCTGCACGTCGAGGTCCTTCTCAAGCGAGCGGATCATCTGGCTCAATGCCGGTTGGGCGATGTGCAGGGTCTCCGCGGCCCGCCCGAAATGCAGCTCCTGCGCGACGGCGAGGAACGCCGAGAAGTGCCGCAGCTCCATGGTGCTCGCTTTCGTCGTTGACCGGCTCTATCCACTGTCAGCCAAGCATTGATAATGAATTGCAAATAATAACCATGATATTACGTCTTGGACACCGCGTAATACAAGTGGAACAGTAAGGAACCATGAACTACGTCGACCTCGACCCCGCCCTGCAGCCGCTGATCGAGTCCTACCTTGAATCGGCAGATCGAGAGCTGCTCGCCCCGGTGCTCACTGCGCTCGGGGCCGACGCCGCGCAGCGCCTCGCCCCTTTGGCCGACGTCGCGGACAAAAACCCGCCGAGGCTCGAGCAGTTCAACCGCGAAGGCGACCGGGTCGACACCATCGACTACCACCACAGCTACCAGGAGCTGCAGAAGGCCGCCTACGAGGAGTACGGCCTCTCCGCACTCTCGCACCGCGGACTCCACGGCTGGGACGACGTGCCACCGCACCTGGTGAAGTACATCCTCTCCTACGTCTTCGTCCAAGCCGAGTTCGGTCTGGCCTGCCCGGTATCGATGACCGATGCAGCTGCGAGGACCCTGCGGAAGTTCGGCGAAGGAGAGCAGATCGCCGAGGCGATCGACCGGCTGATCTCGACCGATCCCGATCATCGGTTCACCGGAGCGATGTTCATGACCGAGATCCACGCCGGCACCGACATCGCCCAGACCTCGACGGTGGCCGAACGCGACGGTGAGAACTGGGCCCTGTCCGGGCGCAAATGGTTCGCCTCGAACCCGGACGCCGACATCATCCTCACCCTCGCCAGATTCCCCGGCGGCGATGACACCACACGCGGCGTCGGACTGTTCATGCTGCCCAAGCACCGCCCGGACGGGACGAAGAACTCCTATGTCATCGACCGGCTCAAGGACAAGCTCGGCACCAGGTCCATGCCCAGCGGCGAGGTCACCCTCAGCGGAGCCTATGCCGTCCAGGTCGGGGCGCTCGAGCGCGGATTCCGGCAGATGGCGGAGATGGTCAACACCTCCCGCCTGTCCAACGCGATGCGCGCCACCGCCCTCATGCGCCGCTCGATCAACGAGGCGCTCGCCCACGCCCGCCAGCGCGTCGTCTTCGGCAAGGCCCTTATCGAGGCACCTCTGATGCGCATGACTCTGCTGCCGCTGCAGGCCGATGCCGAGGCAGCGCTCGGGCTCGTCTTCTACTGCGGTGACATGCTCCAGAAGGCCGATGCCGGCGATGCTTCCGCGGCTGCGCAGATTCGCGTACTCACGCCGCTGGCCAAGCATTACATCTGCAAACGTGCTCGCTTCGTCACCGGTGAGGCGATGGAGGTCCGTGGCGGTCGCGGCTACATCGAGGAATTCCCCGACGCCCGCCTCGTCCGCGACTCCCACCTCGGCTCGATCTGGGAGGGCTCAAGCAACGTCATCGCCCTCGATGTCCTGCGCTGCATGCGCAAACAGAACACGCACCAGCTCCTGGCCGAGACGATGACGCAGAAACTGAACACGATCACCTTCGCCGAGGCGGGTCCTGAGATCCGTGAGCTCCTGACCAGGTGGACGGCGATCGTTGATCGCGGTGACGTGATCCTGAGCGTCGAGTCGGATGCTGCCGAGGCGCTCATCGGCGGCTATGCCGACGATTTGGCGCACCTGATCATGGCTGCCCTGCTGCTCGAGCAGGCCGATGCCGAAGTCAGCCGTGACGACAACTTCCGCAAGCTGCTCGTCGCCAGGGCCTTCATCGGCAGCAACATCACTGCCGATGAGAATGCTGTGGTCGACACACTCACTCATTTCGAAGACATCGTCGATGGCGAAACGGTGCCCCGCGATGCTGTCTCAACCGACGTCGTCCCCACACCCGCACCCGTGGCCTGAAGTCACAGAACACCGGAGTAAGTCGTGAGAACCACAGAAACAGAATCCACGCCCGATACGAGCACCGCGGCAGGTGGGTCCTTCGCAGGCCCTCTTGCCGGTGTGCGCGTCATCGATCTCTCGAAGATCCTCGCCGGGCCCTATGCCACGATGTCTCTGGCTGACCTCGGTGCCGAGGTCATCAAGGTCGAACACCCCGATGGGGGAGACCCGACTCGTGCCTGGGGTCCACCCATGGTCGGTGCCGATGCCACGTACTTCCACGCAGCGAACCACAGCAAGAAGTCCGTGACGATCGACCTCAAATCCGAACGAGGACAGGCCCAGGTTCACGAGCTGTTGGCCGAGGCCGATGTCCTCGTCGAAAACTTCCGACCCGGCAGCTCACTGCAGACGATCTTCGACTACAAGGAACTGGCAGCGAAGTTCCCGCACCTCGTCATCCTCCGCATCTCCGCCTACGGCGATCACGGGCCGATGCGCGACGAACCCGGTTATGACATGGTCGCCCAGGCTCGCGGTGGGCTCATGTCTCTGACCGGTGAGGCAGGGGGACCGCCGATGAAGGCCGGGTTCGCCATGGGTGACCTGGGTGCAGGGCTGTTCGGCATCATCGGAATCGTCTCCGCACTCTTCGAACGCAGCCGGACCGGCAAGGGCCAATACCTGACGACCTCGCTCTACGAAGGACAGCTGGCACTGCACGTGAACTGGGCGACGAACTACTTCGCCGACGGCAATCGCCCACATGCGCTGGGATCCGGGCACCCCAACCTCGTGCCCTACCAGGCGTATCGGGCCGCCGATGACTACTTCGTCATCGCCATCGGCAACGACTCCCTGTGGCAGCGCCTGTGCACCGCCATCGAGCGACCCGACCTCGGCGATGACGAACGCCTGTCGGCCAACCGCGGTCGAGTCGAGCACCGCGAATACCTCAACGAGGAGCTCTCCCGCACCCTGCGCACGAACACCGTCGAGCACTGGTGCGAGAGGTTCTCGACCACCGAGATCCCCGCTGCACCGATCAAACACCTCGACGAGGTCTATGCCGATCCGCAGACCGAAGCCCTCGGGATGGTCCAGACGGTCGACCATCCCTCCGCCGGACCAATACGGCAGGTGGCATTCCCCGTCAACTTCAACGGAGTCCGCCCACCCGTGCGCTCCGCGCCACCGGAGCTCGGAGCCGATACTCACGACTTCCTCGGCGCCGCCGACCACCCACACCCAGCCACCACAGGAGCCTGAAATGACTACGACCGCCACTGCGCAGGACGCCGCCGACCTCGACAAGTCCGACCTCCTCAACCTCGAAGGCCTCCTCAGCGAGGTCGAGATCCAACTTCGCGACAAGGTGCGAGCCTTCGTCGATGAGCGTTTCCGTCCGAGCATCGCCGACTGGTATGAAAACGCGCACTTCCCCGTCGAGATCGTGCGCGAAATGGGCGAGCTCGGACTGTTAGGCATGCACCTGCACGGCTACGGCTGCCCGGGACGATCCGCCGTCGAATACGGCCTCGCAGCCATGGAGCTCGAAGCCGGTGACTCAGGCCTACGCACCTTCGTCTCCGTCCAGGGATCGCTGGCGATGTCCGCGATCCACAAGTTCGGTTCCGAAGAGCAGAAGAACCGGTACCTGCCGGGCATGGCCAAGGGCGAGATCATCGGCTGCTTCGGCCTGACCGAGCCCACCGCCGGATCCGACCCGGGATCGATGGCGACCACAGCAACACGCAATGACGACGGTTCGTGGACCCTCAACGGAGCCAAGCGCTGGATCGGCCTGGCTTCCATCGCCGATATCGCCGTCATCTGGGCCGCGACCGACGAAGGCATCCGCGGGTTCCTCGTCCCCACCGACACCGCAGGCTTCACCGCGACCCCGATCGAACAGAAGCTGTCGATGCGCGCCTCCATCCAGTGCGATATCGACATCGCCGATGTCCAACTGCCCGCCGAGGCTGTCCTGCCCGATGTGCGTGGACTCAAGGGGCCGTTCTCCTGCCTCAATGAGGCCCGCTACGGAATCATGTGGGGCGCAATGGGCGCCGCTCGCGACTCCTACGAGGTGGCCCTGAAGTATGCGCAGGAGAGAATGCAGTTCGACAAGCCGCTCTCCGGCTATCAGATCACCCAGCAGAAGCTGGTGAACATGGTCCTCGAGATCCAGAAGGGGATTCTTGTGGCACTGCAGACCGGTCGCCTCAAGGACGCCGGGACGCTCGACCCTGTCCAGATCTCGGTCGGCAAACTCAACAACTGCAGAGAGGCCATCGCCATCTGCCGGGAAGCCCGGACGATGCTCGGCGGCAACGGCATCACCCTCGAATACTCACCGCTGCGGCATGCAAACAACCTCGAATCGGTGCGCACCTACGAGGGAACCGATGAGGTGCACACTCTGATTCTGGGTCGTCACATCACGGGTGAGCAGGCGTTCCGGTAGGGCGAGCTTTCCACGCGCGGCAGAGTCGCATCAGGCGGATCTGCAGATGAGGCTTCGGAAACGCGACCACCAATAGTCGAAAGCCTCACGCCGGCGCTGTGCTCGCTCGTCACGCAGCTCCGTCTGCATACGAGCCTCGTCCACGAACAGCTGTGCGCTCTCCATGCTGCGGATCGAACTCCATTGGCACCCGCTGACCATGATCATCGCCCCCTCGCGCTTACTTCCAGTGTACTGCGCGAGGTGGCGCGGGTGATCAGCGATCGCACCCACTGATCGACAGCAGTTCTGATAGCAATCGCAGTTGGGTAGGGGCACAGACGAGATGACGCAACTCGCCTCGTGCACCTCATGCCACGGCAGGAGACTCTTGCCGCTTCGTAAATATGTACGTACACTAAGTACCTACATAGACGACTATGTGCTCACAACTGCTCACACAAAGGGGATTCGTCATGGCTGCCGAATCACAGATCACCAGTCGCGTTCCGCTTTTCGACGGGATGAACAGAATTCCTGGCGGCATCATGCTGATTCCGCTCATCCTGGGATCCATCGTCGGAACATTCTTCCCTGGCTTCCTCGAACTGGGAAACTTCACCTCGGCGCTGTTCCGCGACAGTGCATTGCCTCTCATCGGCATACTCATCTTCGCAACGGGCATGCAGATCACCCTGAAAACCTCGGGCCCCGTGCTTGCGACCACCGGCACGATCCTGTTGACGAAGTCGATCATCCCAGCTGGCCTCGTCGTGTTGTTGGGCCAGTTCGTCGGCATCGAGGGAATTCTGGGCGTCTCAATCTTGGCGCTCATCGTCATGATGGACAACAGCAATGGTGGACTATGGCTTGCCTTCACCGGTCGCTATGGAGACGCACGCGACCGCGGCGCTTACATGGCGTCGGCGATCAATGACGGACCGTTCTTCTCGATGCTCTTCCTGGGAGCAGCCGGTCTGGCCGACATTCCCTACACCCTTCTGCTCGCGGCTGTCATCCCTCTGATCATCGGCATCATCGTCGGAAACCTTGACGCGAAGTGGACCGAGATCATGCGACCGATCCCGAACATGGTCATTCCGTTCTTCGCCTTCGCGCTCGGCACCGGAATCGACCTCGGCAATGTCGTCACCGGTGGACTCTCCGGTCTCGTCGTCGGCGCGATCGCCACGGTCATCACCGGTACCCTTGCCTACTTCGGATACCGCTGGATTCTTCGCCGTGGCAGCCAGTCGGGCATCGGCATCGCCTCGGCAACGACCGCAGGCAACGCGATCGCAACGCCAGCCATTATTGCCGGGGCCGATCCGGCCTTCGAGCCCTACATGGAAGTTGCCACTGCTCAGGTCGCCTCCGCCGTTCTCGTCTCAGCAATCCTGGCTCCACTGCTGGCAGCCTGGGTGCTCAAGCGCCAGGGAGGAATCAAGAAACAAGACACCGAATCGGGAGCCGAGGACACGTCACCCCTGAGGTCTGAAGGACTGTGACCCAAGAACTTAAGCCTCAGTCGCCCGATGCGCCTTCTGTGGTGGTTGTGGCCGATGACCTCACCGGAGCCACGGACTCTTCCGTCCAGTTCGCTTACGCTGGGTGGAAGACACAGCTCCTGCTGTCTGAGGACAGCGTGACGCACCGGGAACCTGGCGCCGTCAGCGCACTGGTGACCGATGCGCGAGCTCTCACCCGAGCCGAGGCGCAGAATCGCACACGTGCCGCCGTGTTGTCAGGACACGATGCTGCGACTCGCCTCTACCTGAAGATCGACTCAACCATGAGAGGCACGATCTCATCGCAAATAGATGGCGCTCTCGAAGCCTGGCAACAAGATCATCCAGGAGCATTTGCCCTCGTTTGTCCGGCCTACCCTGCCATGGGGCGCACCGTCAGCGACGGACAGCTGCTGGTCAACGGGACGCCGGTGCAGGACACTGTGATTGGCCGTGATCCCGTCACGCCAGTGTCGACGAGTTCTCTTTCCGAGCTTCTCCCCGGTTCTGCCACCGTGACAAAGCCGCACGGTGAAACGTTCACGGTTGCGGCTTTGGTGGCATCGATCCGAACTGCACGGGCATCCTCGCCGATCATCATCATCGATGCCGGTGAATCGGCAGATCTTGATGTCATCGCCGAGGCGGCTGTCGAATTCGGTGACGACGTCGTCCCCGTCGGGTCGGCAGGTCTCGCGGCCGCGTTGGCTGTCAAATGGGGGACAGGCCTCGTTGCCCCGGCCGAATCAGACCGCACATGCGAGCGAGTCATCATCGTCGCCAGTTCACTCCATACTGTCACTCGAGAACAGGTGCAGGCCCTCGTCGACGTCGAGCCCCCTGAAGTTCAGGCCACCGAGGTTACAGTCCTGACTCCCGATCTGACCGCACTCTCTGACGAGGCGGCTCGGTCTGCTTGGCTGGAGACCGTGTCATCCACAGCATCGACCCCTATCGTCATCGTCGATGCCCCGGAGGAGAGGACGAGTTCCACGGACCTCGTCGCCGACCTGCTTGCCGGAGCGGCCGCAACGCTGATGCGCGATTCCGTTCCCACAAGTCTTATGCTGCTGGGCGGGGAAGGAGCACGCGCCGTGCTCAACCGCCTCGGCGCCGTGAGCCTGCGCATCCACTCAACGGTGCGCGAAGGTATGCCAATCGGGGCCATTGAGGGCGGCAGGGCCCATGGCGCAACTGTCATCACAAAAGCCGGAGGCTTTGGCCGCCGATCAGACGTCTTAGAAATCGCAGCAGAGCTTCTGCACAACAACGAAGGATCAACGCAATGACTCTCCCCGTATTGGCAATCACACTCGGCGATGTCGCAGGCATCGGACCGGAGATCACCGCGAAGTCACTTCTCGGCCATGATGATCTGCGCACAAAGTGCACTCCGGTTGTCATCGGT
The DNA here is from genome assembly GCF_900169065.1 of Brevibacterium aurantiacum. Lineage (GTDB taxonomy): Bacteria > Actinomycetota > Actinomycetes > Actinomycetales > Brevibacteriaceae > Brevibacterium > Brevibacterium aurantiacum. Next base: position 73,174 of record NZ_FXZB01000016.1, read on the forward strand.
GACATCGCCTCGGTCAAGCGCGGTGTCGCATTCGTCGGCGGTGACGTTGAAGCAGTGCGTGAGATCAGCGCCCCGGGGGAGGCGAAGAACATTCCCGGGACCATCGAGGTTATCCAGGTGGGCCCTTCTCTCGCGGAGGTTGGTGTCGGTGAACTCAGTGCAGCAGCAGGAGACGGTTCCTACCGTTTCGTCGTTGAGGCCTGCCGCCTCGCCAGAGAAGGTGAAGTCGATGGAATCGTCACCGCACCGCTGAATAAGGCAGCCATGCACGCAGGAGGCCATAACTTCCCCGGTCACACTGAACTTCTTGCACATGAGTTCGGCGTCAAAGACTATTCGCTCGTACTTTCAGCCGGCGATCTCTATTTCTTCCACCTCACTACTCACGTTTCAATGAAGCAGGCGATTGAGAACATCACCTTCGACCGCACCTTGAGCGTCCTCAAGCTGGCCGGTGCCTTCGCAGAGTCAATGGGTACACCCGAAGAGCGCATCGGGCTCGCGGGCCTCAACCCGCATGCAGGTGAGAACCGCCTGTTCGGTGATGAGGACGCTGATGTGCTGACTCCCGCAGTCGAGGCCGCACAGGAACACGGACTCAATGTCGTCGGCCCGCTGCCAGGAGACGCACTCATTCCGGCCGCTGTGCGTGGCAACTACAATCTCGTGGTCGTTTGCTATCACGATCAGGGACACGCCCCCTTCAAAGCCGTCTATGGTGATGACGGAGTCAACATCACCGTCGGTCTGCCGGTTGTGCGAGTCTCAGTCGACCACGGCACCGCATTCGACATTGCCGGAGAGGGCATCGCCCGCGAGGCCAGTCTCGTTCTGTCGATCGAGCGTGCTGCGACTCTGGCACCTGAATGGGGCGTCGTCTGGGACGCGGCTCAAGCAATGTGAGACTGTTGTTACGCTGAGTCTGCGCGCATGGAGAGGAACGACAATGTGGATCGATGGCCTACCTTCGGGCGTGCTCGATTCTTCGCGGGACGAGCCTCTTCACCGGCAGCTGAGCGAAGTGATTCGGCAAGGCATAGCGGAAGGTGCGCTTCCTCCGGGCACGCGGCTGCCGACGGAAGCAGACTTCCAGGGTAAGTTCGGAATCTCACGATCCGTCGTTCGACAAGCGATGGCGGCATTGACCAATGACAACCTCATCCAGCGCGGACGTGGTCGTGGCAGCGTCGTTGCTCCGCAGCATGAACACCACCGGGCCGTGCAGAAGATGTCTGGCCTCTCCGCTCAATTCTCGAACTCTGGCGATTCCGTCACGACGGAGATCATCTCGCTCGAACGTGCAGCTGATCCACGTGCCCAAAAGGCGCTGGGCACTTCAGAACTGCTCGCGCTCAACCGCCGCCGCAGTGTCGATGGCGAGTCGATTGCCATTATTCATACTTGGCTTCCGCTCAGCCTTGTGCCAGGACTCGAAGCGAAAGATCTGGTGGACTCGTCTCTGCATGAGACCCTGCGCGCGCGATTCGGAATCCCTGTGACAGCAGGCCATCGTCAAGTCCGGGCTGTATCGGCGTCGGCAGAATTGTCCGCGTCGCTCGCGGTGCCGCTGGCCGCGCCGCTCCTGGTGCTCGAAGGCACCAGTTGTGACGACCAAGGCAATGCCATCGAGTACTTCTGCACCTGGCATCGCGCTGATCGTGTGGTCTTCGACGTTGAGGCGATTTCAGATCCCCCCGGAAGCCGACTTTTATCGACGCCGAAGCAGACTTCACTTCCGCAAAACGGTGCGGCTGATGCGACCGATCTGAGTGAAACAGCACGATCCATCGCTACTCAGATGAATGATCTTGCGAAGCGCATGAGCCGGCTGGGCTGAGCGCGACAAGTTCATCATCAGGGTGTGGCCCGCTTCAGAGCTCGGGGAACTCCACCCCAGTCAGCTCCTCCGACACAGCCCAAAGGCGCCGTGCCACCTCGGCGTCTTGCGCCTCGCGAGAGCGGCCGACGAGCTTCGGCTGTCCGAAGGTCTCCTTGAAACGGCGCGGCCCGACATAGCTGTTGCCCGGGATGTCGGCTGTCGCTGCGCACAGTGTCGGCACCGCACCCTGCTGCTCGTCCTGCGAGATCAGACCGATCACAGCCTCGGTGACGGACGCAAGCAGGCGGTTGCCCTGCAGTCGGTAGAGGTTCGTCGCCGCCAGACCCGGATGGGCAGCGGTCGCGATGACGGACGAGCCCACCTCGGTGAGCCGGCGCTGGAGTTCGGAGGTGAAGAGGAGGTTCGCCAGCTTTGACTGCCCGTAGGCCGGCATCGGCTTATACGGTCTGCGTTCCCAACTGAGGTCATCGAAGTCGATGGTCCCCATTCGATGTCCGATCGAGGACACGGTGACCACCCGATCTCGGATCTGGGGAAGAAGCAGGTTTGTCAGGGCGAAATGGCCCAGATGGTTCGTGCCGAACTGGGATTCGAACCCGTCAGCAGTGCGCCCCAGGGGCGGGGCCATGATCCCCGCATTGTTGATGAGGATGTCGATCGGGTCGGAAAATTCCTCGGCGAAGGCACGCACCGAGGCGAGATCGGCGAGGTCGAGTTCTCGCACATCGACAGGTCCGCGCATCGACTTCGCCGCGGCCCGTCCCTTGTCCAGGTTGCGCACCGCCAGCACGACATGTGCATCCATGCCCGCAAGCATGGACGCTGTGCCTCGGCCGATTCCGCTGTTGCCACCGGTGATGACGATGGTGCGGTCAGCCGCTGATGCGATGTTGCCATCGAGCCTATTGCCCATAAGGCCATCGTAAGCCCAAGTGAGACGTTCATGACTCCTCGCAAAATGTTAGGGTAGCCTTCGTGCCGCAGACTCCCTCATCAGGTTCGATGCTTCTCCGCAGAGCCGTCCGCCGGCGGCTCGGTTTCCTGCTTCCCGGCGTCATCACGATGTCGCTGTGGCAGGTCTGTGAGGCACTCGTCCCCGTGGCCATCGGCATCGTCGTCGACGTCGCGATCATCCCGCTCTCCCTCCCGATGCTCCTCGTCTCCATCCTCGGCATCGCCCTGCTCTTCACCGTGCTCAGCCTCGGCTACAGATTCGGTGCACGATTGTGCAACTTTGCCCGCGAACATGAGGCGCACGCCCTGCGCGTGGAAATCACCCACGCAGCTCTCACCTCGGCGAACCTTCCACCCGACCGCGCCTCCGGTGAGGTCCTCTCGATCGCCTCGGCAGACGCGGACACGGCAGCCCAGTCCTTCGCCCAGCTGGGACGAGGAATCGCCTCGGTGCTGGGCATGATCACGGCCGCCGTCTTCCTCCTCATCGCTGACCCCGTGACCGGACTCGTCGTCCTCATTGCAGTGCCCATCGGGCTGCTCATCGTTGCCCTGCCCGGACGATCCGTGTCCACCAAGGCCAACGCACAGCTCGAGGCCGTGGCGCGAGCCGGCCGGTCGGCCTCCGACCTCATGCACGGGCTGCGCGTGATCAAGGCCATGGGCGGAGAAACCTGGGCCGTGGACCGCTACCGTCACACCTCGGACGAGGCCGCGACCGCCGGCATCGCCACCGGTGAGAGGACCGGCCGCCTCGCCGGCCTCGGAGCACTCGTCATGTCGGTCGTGCTCGCCATCGTCCTCATCGTCGCCGGCCTGCGCCTCATCGACGGACAGATGAGCGTGGGCGCACTCATCGGCATCCTCGGTATGACCGCATTCCTCACCGAACCGATGCGCGCGCTGGCCGAGATCGTCGGCCTCTTCGCCCAATCCCACGGAGCAGCCCAACGGATCACCCAACTGCTGAACGACATAGACGATGCCGAGCCGACGACAGCACCGTCGGACGCACCAGCACCGACCGTCGATATCGACGACGAGGCGATCAGCATCCGCGATTGGTCCGTGGGGGAGGAGCGCACGGTCGACGTCACCACCAACTTCGGCACCCTGACCTGCATCGTCACAGAGGACCCCGCACCGGAGTCGGCGCTTCTCGCCGCCCTGAGCACCCACGCCCGCGGTACCACGGTGGGGCAGATGCTCGTCTCACCGCACACGGTCGACCTGTTCGAGGGCACCATCCGCTCCAACATCACCATGATCCCGGGTGCCGGCGAGGCCCCTGTGAGCGCCGAGGTGCTGGCCGCCTCGGGTGTCGACGAACTCCTTGGTCTCGTCGAGAATGGACTCGACCACCGCATCCAGGAACTCGGCGGCAACCTCTCCGGTGGTCAGCGCCAAAGGGTGGCCCTGGCCAGGGCCCTGCACGCCGACCCGCAGGTCCTTATCCTCCACGAACCCACGACCGCGGTCGACGCCGTCACCGAAGCACGCATAGCCTCCGGCCTTCAGGACCTGCGCAGCTCACGCGGTGGTGCCGCCACGCTCATCTTCACCAGCTCACCGGCCTTCCTCGCGGCCGCCGACTCGGTCGTGTTCGTGCCCACCACCGGCCCCAGCCTCGTGGGCAAGCACGCCGAGCTCCTCGCCGCCGCGGACGACTCTGCTGCAGACGCCGCCGCAGCCTACCGAAACGCGGTGACCCGATGAGTGAACAGTCTCCTCAGACCACACTGGCGATCGCCTCTCGGCGTCGCTCATTCGCCCATCTGGCTCCGCTGCTGCGCGCCCGCTGGAACTGGCTCATCGTCCTCATCCTCGCCGGAATCGCCAACGCCGGTGCCGGACTCGTGGGACCGTGGGCGATCGGCCGCCTCGTCGACGAACTCCCTGCCGGAGCCGGCTCAGATGTCGTCATCACGTGCGCGATCGCCGTGGCCATCGCGGGCGTGGTCATGGCCTTGGGCACCTGGATCGGCGCGTGGGCGCTGGCCCATATCGCGATGCCCGTCGTCGCAGACCTGCGCACACAGGTCGTCGACTCCGCGCTCACCCTCGAAGCACAGCGCATCGAATCGACGGGAACGGGTGACCTGGTCTCGAGGGTCGCCGACGATTCCCGCAAGATCAGTGAGGCCGCAGCGCAGGTGCTGCCACTCGTCGTCGAATCACTCCTCATCGTCATCGTCTCCGCTGTCGGTCTGGCCGCGATCGATTGGCGCCTGGGCATCGTCGGCCTCGTCGCCCTGCCGATGTACTGGCTCACCCTGCGCTGGTATCTGCCCAGGTCGGAACCGCTCTACAAGGAGGAGCGCGCTGCCTTCGGGCGTCGCGCCGGACGTCTCCTCGGTGGACTCACCGGTGCCCGAACCCTGCGTGCCTACCGTGCGGAGTCCGGGGAGCTCTCCCGCATCGACGCCGCCTCAGGGCAGGCCCGGGACCTCTCGATCGGCGTATTCAGCTTCCTCACCCGCGCCTTCTCACGCAATAACCGCGCCGAGGCTGTTGTGCTCTCTCTGCTCCTCATCGCCGGATTCGCCCTCGTCTACTTCGGGGAGACGACCGCTGGTGCCGTGACCACCGCGGCCCTGGTCTTCCACCGCCTGTTCAACCCGATCGGTGCCCTGGTCGGCCTCTTCGACCAGGTCCAATCCGCAGGTGCCTCACTGACCCGCATGGTCGGCGTCATCGATGAGGCAGCAAGCTCGCCGAGGCGGACGAACGACATCAGCATCGACCGTCCTGCCCTGGTGCTGGAGGACCTATGGTTTTCCTACGATGAGGATCCCGAATCGAGCAATCATGTCCTCAAGGGTGTGAGTCTGCGTCTGAACCCCGGTGAGGTCGTCGCCGTCGTCGGCACCACCGGGGCCGGGAAGTCGACGCTGGCCCGGATCGCTGCGGGACTTTCCGCACCCACCCGCGGCCGAGCTGAACTCGCCAGGGGCACAACCACCTCGGCGGGGGAGACGAAACGGTCGGTGTCACTGACCGAGCTGCCCGACGACAGGCTGCGCGGGCACATCACGATGGTCGCCCAGGAGGTGCACACGTTCACCGGGACCCTGCGTGAGAACGTGGCGCTGCCGGTCCCGGCGGCCACGGATGAGCAGATCATCGCGGCATTGGACACGGTCGGTGCCAGCTGGGCCACCGCACTGCCGCACGGGCTGGACACCGAGGTCGGTGACGGCGGCACACGCCTCAGCGCCGTTGAGGACCAGTCGATCGCCCTGGCCAGGCTGGTGCTTGCCGACCCCGACTTCGCGATCCTCGACGAGGCGACCGCGGAGGCCGGATCCGCCGGTGCTCACGTGCTCGAAGCATCTGCCCGTTCCGCCCTCGCCGGACGTGGTGCCCTCGTCGTCGCCCACCGCCTCAGCCAAGCCGAGACCGCTGACCGGGTTCTCGTCATGGAGCACGGACGGGTCGTCGAAGAGGGCCCGCACGAGGAGTTGGTCGCGGCAGGTGGCCGTTACGCCCAACTGTGGTCGGCGTGGTCGGCGTGATGTTGCGGCCGGGGCGCGTGGACGCTCAGCGCCAGCGCTGCCAGGCTGCCTGACGGCTGACGTCGGCCATCTCGGCCACCCGGGCCCAGGAATTGTGCTCGGCCATCGTGCGAGCACTGGTCCCCAGAGCCTCACCGACCTCGGCGGAGAGGCTGAGCAGAGCCGAAAACGCCTCGGGGTCCGGCGAATGGGACAGATCGTGGACGGCCTGCCGTGCTGTGTCGAGCAGATCGGCCACAGCGGAGCCCGCGAATTCCCTGACCGGGTCCGTGATCGGCTGGTTCTCGGGCTGCCCGTCGACAGGTATCGGTTCGGGGCTGTCTTCATCGAGGGTCACGATGATCATCTCCTCGGTAGAGTTCAGGCTGCGGGTCCAGGTGCGGTCGTGCCAATGATATTCGACCTCGCCTCGCAGCGGCAGATAGACGGCAGTGTACAGGGTGCCGAAGGCGTTGTCGTAGTCGTCGCTGAAGACTCCGGGGCTGAGCATTCTCTCGGCCAGCTCCTGCACATCGCACCCCTGTTCCACTGCCTCGGTGAGCAAGTCCTGTCGCTCGAGGCTGCGGAATCGTCGTGCATGTTCGGGGAACTCCGGGTGGCGACCGCGATGGTTCGTCGCCACCGGATCATCGATGACCTCCGGGGCCATCCCGGGACCGACGTAGGCCGTCACTGCTGTGCCGTCGGCATCGATCATGGTCAGGTTGTAGAACATGGACACCGGTATCGTCTCGAGTCGGCGCAGGGCCTCCGGCACGGAGTCGGCGACCTCCAGCAGGAAGCGCACGACCAGCGGAGCGGCGAAGCCGTCACCGTCGCCTGGACGCCCACCGAAGGCCAAGGAGACGGCGAGTCCGTCCTCGTTCATCCCATCGAGGAGACCCCATAGGCAGTCGGAGGTCCCGATCACCCGGCGTGAGCCGAAGCGAGTCGAGGCGTGGACCTGTTCGAACAGCTCCAACCCGTAGTCATAGTTGCGCACCAGCGCCGGCTCATGTGATTGCAAGGCAACCTGTGAACAGCCGGGGAGGAAACGCGGCGGGTTCCACAGGGTGAGCATGCGTGCCGCGGTCTCGTCCCCGCGTGCGAGTTCGACCAGGCGCTGCCAGGTGGGGACGAGTTCGGGCATGTGTTCGCGCAGTTTGGCCTCGGCTGTGGCCAGACTGGGCCGAGCGAGATCCCCGTCGCGGAGGTACCACGCCCGGTAGCCGGGCCAGACGGCATCGAACAGTGACTGCCAGCGGGTCGAGGGGCGGTCTTCGGTGATTGCAAAGAAATTGAATGAAGTCATGCGTCAAGGTTAAGTTGACACTCCTGGTGTGTCAACTTAACCTTGACAAGACTTGGTGATTGGATCTTTCACCGGCCGCGAGACGAACTGCGATCAGCTGAGCCCCAGAATCGTCGTGGCAATGGTGAAGTAGATGATCAGGCCGGTGGCGTCGCAGAACGTGGAGATGAACGGGTTGGAGAACACCGCCGGATCCGCCCCGACGCGCTTCGCGATGATCGGCATCAGTCCGCCCACGGTCGCGGCCATCATGCACACTGACAGCAGAGTCAGTCCGATGACCAGACCGATCGGCCACCCATAGACCAGACCGGCGACGATGAAGCCCAGGGTGCCGAGCACAGCTCCCAGCAGTGCACCGACCCGCAGCTCGCGCCAGATGACTTTCCCGAGGTCGCGGATTCTCACCTCGCCCACGGCCAGTGCCCGGGTCACTGTCGTTGCGGCCTGGTTGCCGGTATTGCCTCCCGTGCCGGTGAGCAGCGGGATGAAGAGAGCGAGGATGACGACCTGGTCGAGCCGATCCTCATAGACCTCGAGAACCTGGACGGTGAGGATTGCGGAGACGGCGAGGACGAGCAGCCACACGATGCGGCTCTTGACCAGCCGGAAGATCGTCGAGGACAGGTAGGAGCGGTCGAGGGGTTCGGAGCCGCTGGAGCGGGCGATGTCCTCGGCGTCCTCCTCATCGACGATGTCGAGGACGTCGTCCATGGTCAGGATCCCGACGAGGCGGTCCTCCTGGTCCACGACCGGCATCGCAATGAGCCGGTGGGAGAGGAACTGGCGGGAGGCGACCTCACGGTCGGTCAGCGCCTGCGTGCTGATGGATTCGCGCACCAGGTCCCCGACGGGAGCCTCGGCCTCGGCGGCGATGAGGTTACGCAGTGACACCACGCCCAAGAGGACACGACCGACCCCGACGACGGGCAGGAGGTAGACGGTCTCGGGACCGTCGATGCGAGCGCGGACGACCTCCATCGCCTCGGCGGCGGTCCAATCCTCGTGGAGGCTGAGCACCTCGGGTGACATGTACCGGCCGATCGCCTTCTTCGGGTAGCCGAGGACCGCGGTGGTCATCTCGCGTTCTTCGGCATCGAGTCCGCTCATCAGCCTGCGGGCGACGTTGGCGGGAAGTTCGCCGAAGAGTTCGGCACGGTCGTCGGGGTCGAGGCCCTCGACGATGTGGGCGACCTCCGGTTCCCGCAGGCTCTGGATCAGTTCCGCCTGGTAACCCGGAGGAAGGTTCTCGAAGACGGCAAGAGCTTCATCCTTATCCAGGATGCGGAAAAGGACCGCCGACTGCAGGGGTGTGCTCGTGTGGACGAGGCGGGTCAGCTCGGGGAGGGGAACCTGGTGGGCAAGTTCGGCGATCTCGTCCATCGCGGCCCGGTCGATGCGTCCCGACAGCGCGGATTCGAGGCGGTCGGCCGCCGAGTTCTCCACCGTCATATCAGTCATGACTGCTCCTTAGCGTCCGGGGCCCGGGTGATCGCTGTCCAGCCTATGTCACCGTGAGACGCCGGGCCCAAAGCGGCCCGCTGGTGACGGGTACGATCGTTATATGGTGGGGCACGACAACTACGCGACGAACTATGTGACCGGGACTCTCACCAAGTGGGTGCGACGCTCGACGCTGCTTGCCACTGGAGTGCTCTCCGCGGTTCTGCTGGCCGGCTACCCGTTTCTGCCCGATCTGATTCCCACTCACTTCGACCTTGCGGGCAGGGCCGACAGCTACGGTCCGAGCTGGACTCTGTTCGTCCTCGTCGGTCTGCTCTGTGTGCTCATCGCCGCAACCTCATGGTTGTCCACTCGGCCGCAGATGCTCAACTTCCCGGTCGTCGTGACCGCAGAGAACGCGCAGTCCGTCTTTCGGGAGTCTGAACGGATGATGGTGTGGGTCTCAGCGGCCCTGTTCATCGTCTACGTCGGCACCGCCATCTCTGTCTGGGGCGGCTACGGCGCCCCATTCTTCCTCGCCGGCATCCTCGGCCTGGCGACCGCGACGATCCTCGGGGTCAAACGAACACTCTCGGCCGGTTGAGCTTCCGCTTCAACGCCGGGCAGCCTCCGGCACCCGGACGGTGAGCACGGGCACGGGGGAGCGGAGGATGAGGCGCTGGGCGACGGAACCCAGCAGAACCTTGCCCACCCGGGACCGACTGCGCACACCGAGGACGAGTCGATCCACCTCGGCGTGGTCGGACAGCTCATCGAGGACGGCCGTGACCGGATCACGGTCACCGCGTCCGGAACGGTTGATGAGCGTGACATCGAGATCGGCAGGGATCTCGTCGTCGGTGAAATCGTGGAGGGTGAGGTTGATGAGCAGCAGACCGGTATCCAGGGCTCGGGCCTCGGCGACGGCACTGTCCAAGGCCGTGCGGCCTTCGGGGCTGTCGGTGACTGCAACCGCAACTGACATGGTGACTCCTTACTTTCTGCCGTACTTCGCCTTGAACTCGCGCTCGAACTCGGCGAGGTCCTTGTCCTTCGTCTCGGGCAGGAGCGTGTAGAGGAAGATGAAGGCGATGACGGCGCAGCCGGCGAACATGCTGAAGGTCGCGGTCATGCCCATCGCCTCGATGAGCGGTGGGAAGAATTGGGCGACGACGGCGTTCATGATCCACAGCACGAAAACGCAGATGCCCATGGCGAAGCTGCGGATCTTCATGGGGAAGATCTCTGAGAGCATCAGCCAGGTCAGCGGTCCCACCGTGCCCTGCATGGAGAAGACGAAGAGGACGAGGAAGACGAGGACTGTCCAGGCTTGGGCCGGTCCCGGTGGAATGACGACCGCGGTGAGCGCGATGAGGATGTGGAAGAACGCGATGAGCGCGTAGCCGGTGAGGAACATGACTCGACGCGGCAGCCTGTTGAGCAGGAACATGCCCACCGAGATGCCGGCCAGGGAGAAGACGCCGTTGGCGATGTTGCCGATGATGGCGACCCCGGAGTCGAGTCCGGCATTGGTGAGCAGCTGCGTGCCGTAGTACATGACCGAGTTGATGCCGGTGAGCTGCTGGAAGAAACCGAGGCCCGCACCGATGATGACCAGGCGCAGGACCCAACGGGTTCCGAGGTCGGAGAGCCCACCGGTGGCCTGCTTGGCGTCCTCGGAGGCGAGGTGGGTGACCTCGGCGAGCTCCGCCTCGGCGCGTTCGGGGGAGCGGACCTGTTTGAGGACCGCGAGAGCCTCCTCGGTGCGGCCCTTCGAGATCAGCCAGCGAGGACTCTCGGGTTGGAAAATCATGCCCACGAGCAGGGCGATCGCGGGTAGGAGGGCGACGAGGAGCATCCAGCGCCAGATGGAGTCGACGTGGCCCCAGATGTTGAAGATCACGGCGTTGATGATGAACGCTGCCAGCTGTCCGGCGACGATTATCAGCTCATTGCGGGTCACGAACGACCCGCGCTTCTCCGAGGGCGCGATCTCGCCCAGATACACAGGCACGGTGGCAGAGGCCCCGCCGACGGCGATGCCCAGGATGAAGCGCGAGCCGATGAGGAACTCCGCGCCCGGGGCGAGTACACAGCCGAGAGTGCCGATGATGAAGACACCGGCGAGCAGCAGAATCGTGTGCCGGCGGCCATAGGCATCGGCGACGCGACCGCCGAAGACGGCACCGAAAGCGGCACCGACCATGAGGCTGGCGACGACGAGGCCCTCGGAGAGGGCGGTGAGGTTGAAGTCCTCGCTCAGCGGCTCAAGAGCGCCGTTGACGACTCCGGTGTCATAGCCGAAGAGGAGACCGCCGAAGGTCGCAACAGTGGCGATGATGCCGAGGCGGTGAACAGGACGACCAGAACCGGCATGCGGCAAGTCGAACTGCTGTCGATGGGGATAGGGCGATGACGACAAGAGCGCCTCCTTTCCTCTCTCGTTCTAACACAGTTCGGCCGAGCCCGAACATTCAGGGGCATACCATCGAGCTATGACCAGGAGCCACCCGGAATCGGCACCGGACATCGCCGCGTTGGCCTCGGCGCTCGCCGACCCCACCCGCGTCATGATCTGCACGAGCCTCCTCGACGGTAGAGCATGGACGCTCACGGAGCTCTCACGTGCCCTGCAGGTGCCGATGTCATCGACGTCCGAACACGTCAGCATCCTCATCGCTCGCGGCGTACTGGCCGAACGTCGGCAGGGTCGGCACCGCTATGTGCAGCTGGCCTCGAGAGACATCGCCGACTGGCTCGAACACACGGGTGCGCTGGCGGGGGAGCGGATCGAATCGGCCCCGAGCCTGGCGGCCAAGACCCGCGACCGGCACCTCCTTGAGGCACGAACCTGCTACCGGCACATCGCCGGACATCTGGGAGTCCAGATCTGGGCGGCAGTCACCGCGAGAGGATGGGCCGATGACACCGCGACCGTGACCGAGCCGGGAATTTCTGGCCTGGCAGAAGAATGGGGAATCGATGTCCCCACCGCGGCCTCAATCTCTCGCCCGCTGACACGTGCCTGCCTCGATTGGACGGAACGACGCACCCACCTCGGCGGGTGGCTGGGAGATGCCATCTGCGCACAATTCCTCGACCGGGAATGGATCGTCCGCCGTCGCAGCTCTCGCGCACTCACACTCACACCGACCGGTCGGGACGAACTCGACTGGATTCTCACCACCGAGGTGACACAGCTATGACCAGCACAACTACCGACCCGCACCGGACCTTCCACAGCCTTCACATACCCGGAAACCCGTTCATCCTGCCCTGTGCCTGGGATGTGGCAAGTGCGCGATTGTTCGCCGAGGCGGGTCACCCTGCCGTAGGCACCACCAGTCTGGGTGTGGCCGCCGGAATCGGCGTCGCCGATGAGGATCGTGAAACGCTCAGGGCGATGGCGGACCTGCTGGAAAACATCAGACGGTCACTGCCCGATGCCCTGCTCACCTGCGATTTCGAAGACGGCTACGGTGACGACCCGGCCACAGTCGTTGAAACTCTGCGAGGCGCCTTCGCAGGAGAGGGCGCCGACCTGAGGATCGACGGAATCAACATCGAGGATTCCGCTCGCGGGCGCCTCGTCGAACCTTTGGCCCTGGTGGGCAAGGTCTCCGCGATCAAGGAGGGATTCCCGGATCTCTTCGTCAACGCGCGGATCGACACGTACTGGACCGGTCAGGACAGCCTCGGCGATACCCTCGAGCGGATGCGCCGCTATGTCGATGCCGGGGCAGATGGGATCTTCGTTCCCGGTGACCTAGATCTGGCAGTCGTTAAGCCGATCGTGGACGCGAGTCCGCTGCCGGTCAACGTTCTCGCCAGTCCGCGGTACTCACGTGGGCAGTTCGCCGAGGTGGGGGTGGCCAGGATCAGCACCGGTTCGCTGCTCTACCGGGCCGCGATCTCGGCGGCAGCGCAGTCACTGAGTGGGCTGAGAGAAGACCGCCCGGCGCAGACAGCGAATGTGCTGACCTACCGGACGGTCTCGCAGCTGGGCGACTAACCACAGGTCAGTTCTCGGTTCAGTCCTCGTCTTCGGTCAGCATCTCATCACCGGGACGATTCCCCAGATCGGCCGCGGTGGCTGAATCCGTGGAGAACTCACCGGAGATGTCCGGGGCATCGAGTTCGTCGCCCTCACCCGAGTCCTCGAGCAGGGCATCATCGGCACCTTCGATGCCTGTGCCCTCGGGGCCATCGGCACCGGGTTCGGCGTCGATGGGTTCGACATCGAGGTCCGGGTCGACGTCATCGGCTTCCGCCTCGGCGGCATTGAGCTCCGGATCATCGAGCTCATCGGCCGTGGGTTCGTCGAGGGTGGGGTCATCCATCAGCGGTGCACCCATCTCGGGTTCGTCCTGCCACTGTGTCGGATCGTTGGGATTGTCGCTCATGATCGCTCCTTCGGTGGTGGTCGTGTCTGTCGACGCTCACATTGTTGCACGAGCAGCGGGCGGTGCGCAGGTGGTGCGATCACCTGCGGTCGTAGCGTTCCTTCCATGCCTGCCAGTCCCAGGCGCTGAGGAACTCTTCGGCCGCGGCCTCACCTGACCCGATGAGCTCCATCTTGTCCGCCATCGTCAGATCGAAGTCGGTGCTGCTCTGTGCACCGGTGTCGACGAAGATCGTGCGATCGGTGACCGAGGGCTCATCGATATGGCGCCGGTCGTGGGCATTGATCATCGTCGACAGCAGCGAGAGCGCATATTGGTAGGTGTTCGCATTGGGCCGCCATTCGGCTTCGGCCGTGGTCTTGGCCGAGAGCATCACCCCCAGGGTGGGCCAGCGTGCAGGCTGGCTGTCTCTGCGATCGAAGATGTCGACGGGGAAGTTCGAGAGCAGGCCACCATCGGCCGCGAGCACCGAGGCACCGCCGGCGGTATGCGGGTCTGCCTGCAGGGAGCGGGGCCGGAAGAAGAACGGAGTTGCCGCGGAAGCACAGACCGCCTCGGCGACCGATTGCGAATCCGGGTCGACGCCCAGTGCCTCGCGGTAGTCCCAGGGCAGACGGAGCATGCGACCACGTGAGACATCGGAGACGATGACGACGAGGCGGTACTGGCGTTCCGGCGGAAGTGCACTGTTGGCATCGTGCAGGCGCAGGTCGCCCCAGGTTCGGATGCCCTGCGCGGCGAGGAGCTCGTCAAGGAAGTCATAGAGGGCCGAGCCGAGATACATCCCCTTATGGAACACGAGCCCCTGAATCTTCCCCAGCCACGGCGCGAGACGGAAGGCCGGGCTGAGGTCTTCGAAGTCGGTGAAGTCCTTGCCTAGAATCGTTTCGATGAGTCGTTCCGGAGGGAATCCTGCGGCAGTCAGAGCGCCCACGATCGCGCCGGCCGAGGTTCCCGCGATGCGGTTGAAGGAATAGTTCGCCGAGCTCAGCGCATTGACCGCGCCGACGAGTCCCGGGAGTTTGGCGCCCCCGCCTTCGAGGACCAGATCGGTGACGGCCATGACGCACTCCTCCTCAGAGACCTCGGTATCCCGGCGACCCTCGTGCCGACGGGACTCCTCTCATTGTCTACCCGCAGGGGCGGGGACAATGAGAGGAGTGGGCCGTGTTGTTTCTCAGCGCGGTGCGGGTGCCGAGACAGGGTCGGCATCGTTGAGCTCGGCGGCCGGTGATGCAGTGTTCTGTTCTGCGATCACGGGGCGGCGGCCGGTGAAGTGATCCATGGTCTTGTTGACGCCGAGGAAGTCCATCACCTTGTCGAAGACCCGTGTTGGCAGCAGTCGCGCCCCGGGCAGGATGCGGACCAACGACGGCATGACCAGCTGCTCACGACCCGATTCGACGGAGTCCAGGACGTCGTTGGCGACGTTGGTCTCTTCGAGGATGGGCAGGAGACGTGGGAACTTGGTTTTGACGCCTTCGAACATGCCGGTGTTGATGTAGAACGGGCAGACGACGAGGGTGTTGACGTTGTGACCATCGGCGCGCAGTTCGGCACGCAGCGATTCGGTGAAGCCCACCGCGGCGTACTTGCTCGCCGAGTAGTCGGTCTGCCTGGCTACGCCGACCATTCCTGCAGCACTTGAGATGGTGACCACCGTGCCCCGGTCGCGCTCGAGCATTCCGGGCAGGAAGGCACGGGTGACCCAGTACAGGGCGAGGGTGTTGACATCGTAGACTCGGCGGATCGCGGCCTCATCGGCCTCGAGCAGCTTCGTGCCGGTGACGATTCCGGCGCAGTTGATGAGGACGTCCACGGGGCCGGTGTCTTCGGCGATTGCTGTGACCTGTTTGGAGTTGCCCACGTTGACGGTGAAGGACCGGGCGTTGGTGCCGGTTGCCGCGATCTCGTCGGCAACGCGCTGTCCGCTCTCAGTTGAGAGATCCCAGATGAGAACTTCCGCTGCTCCACGCGCTGCGGCGTCGAGTGCCATCAGACGGCCGATGCCGCTGCCGGCGCCGGTGATCAGTACTCGTGCACCTTCGATTGGGGTACCGCGGGTCATATGTTTGCTCCTTTGCAGCTCGAGTTTCAGCGCATGGTTCGATTGGGGGCGCTGTTACTGACATCACAATACATGCCATAGTTACCGATTCGTAACCAGTTGGTCTCTTCTCTTTTCACTCTCCAGAGTGATGTCGGCCCAGACACGTGCCCCCTATCGTCGCGGATGGACGGGGCGAACGCTTCCGGTCATCCTATGAATGGAGTCAATGTCGTGCGTCTCATCAAACAGCTTGTCGCCGTTGTGGCAGTCACCGCGCTCGGAGGAGTCGCGGCAAATATCGTCGGAGGAAACGGGGTGTTTGCTCTCCTGGCAGGGCTGATCACTGCCACCCTCACGCTCATCGTCTACCGCGCTGTCGTGCGGCGCACTGAACATCGCCCGGTCGTCGAGGTGTCGTCGGCAGGTGCTCTCCGGGCGCTCAGCCTCGGAGCGCTCATCGGCATCGGCCTGTTCTGTCTTTCGATCGCTGCCATTGCGCTCCTCGGCGGGTACACGGTTGATGGACTCGGATCTCCGGGAGCACTGTTGGGGCTGCTCGGTCTCATGGCAGCAGCCGCGGTCACCGAGGAAGTGATCTTCCGGGGTGTCCTGTTCCGAGTCGTCGAAGAGCGGACCGGGTCATGGATCGCCATGGTGGTCGCCGGACTGGCGTTCGGCCTCATGCACCTGCTGAACCCCAACGCTTCACTCTTCGGTGCGATCGCCATCGCGGTCGAGGCCGGCTTTATGCTCACCGCTGCCTATATGGCGACAAGACGACTGTGGGTTCCGATCGGTCTGCATTTCGGATGGAACATCGCTGCTGGCGGAGTCTTCAGCACCGAAGTCTCCGGGGCCGATACTCCGCAGGGGCTGCTGGATGCGACGATGTCGGGCCCGGTGCTTCTGACCGGCGGAGACTTCGGCCCCGAGGGCAGTGTGCTCTCCATTGCAATCTGCATTCTCGCAGGGGCCGTCTTCGTCTGGATGGCTCATCGACGCGGCACGATCCTCCCACCGCGCAATCGGCGGCAGGTTCCCGAAGCATCCCTGCCCGCGCTCAGCGAGGGCTGACTGAGCTTGGGCGGCTGTGGGCCGGCTGCGGATACACGAAAACCCTCGCCGAAGCGAGGGTTTTCATTGTGTGGTGGCTCCGACCGGCGTCGATCCGGTGACCTTTCGATTTTCAGTCTCATTCTCGTCCCGAGTGGAGCGCTGATGGTCGCGGCTGAGCAGGTGGCGTTAGCGCGTGTGGTCGCTCGGCGTAAGTGCGCGAGGAAGGTCATGACGGCCTCGGGGGAGATGGTCAACTGCGGGTCGCGTTCTTTCTTGACCTGCCCAAAGTGCGCTCGGGTGTACCGGCGTGACTGGCAGGCGATCCTGTCCGATGGTGTCCGGGGTGCTGGGTCGGGGCGAGAGGTGTTCGTGTTGCTGACTCTGACGGCTCCCTCGTTTGGGAAAGTTCACCGAGTGCCGAAGGCTGGGCGGTCGGTGTCGCGGTGTGCGTGTGGTCGGCAGCATTCGGAGCGTGATCGTGTGCTGCGTGGTGTGCCGGTGAGTCCTGGCTCGTATGACTATGCCGCTCAGGCCGCGTTTAATCGCGATATGGGCCAACTTTGGCGGTTTTCGCAGATCGCGCTGCATCGTGCGTTGCCGGATCGGTTCGAGGTGGCTGCGGTGCGTGAGTGGCAGGCGCGCGGAGTGCTTCATATGCATTGCCTTATTCGTGTCGAGGGTATGTCGATGCCTCGTGCGTCGTTGGTGTCGTTGATCGAGCAGACCTGTGCCGGTGTCGTTGCGCCGAGCCCGATTGACGAGGGGCGTTCTTGGCGGTGGGGTCGGCAGTCTGATGTTCAAGTGGTCGGTCTAGACGGTGGATCGGCGCGTAAGGCGATTGCCTATCTAGGGAAGATTTTGGGCTACGTGGTGAAGGACCTCGGTATTGAGGCGGTGGAGAATCGCTCTGCGGAGGCGACTGCGCATGTTGAGGCGCTGCATACTGCCGCGCGAGATGACATGGCTTGCACGAAGGAGTGTGCCGGTCGTTCGTGTGGGCATCGTCGGCATCGGTCGTTGGGCGCCGGGTCTCACTCGGTGTCGCGGTCGAAGGAGTGGTCTGTGCTGCGCCGAAAGACACTGAAAGAACAGCGACGTGTATGGGCGAAGGAGCATCTGGGCGATGCCAGCTGTGAAGGCGACAGGGGTGTCGAGTCGATGAGCTTCGCTGAGGCGTTGGCGATCCATCGGGAGGCGTTCCTGACGGGTGTGTACGGGTCTGGAGGGTCTGTGCCCTGATCAGTAGTCGGAGTGTTGAGCCGTTCTGAGAGCTGAGTGTCAGGACGGCACTTCGTCATGTCCGGGTTCGAATCCCGGAGGGGTTGTGCGCCGTTCCGATGTGTTGTTGCGCCCGAGCAGGCCGGAGAGACGCCGAGGACCGGGGGCGCGAACGACGAAGTCGCAAGCGCAAGCCCCCGGCCGCAGGTGGCTCGCAGGCCCGCGCAGGTTAGCGCACGCGCGCGGGACGCGCGCGCTTGACCTCTATGGAATTTTGGAACATCTGCTGGTCGATGGGCAGATCACGGTGTAGCATATTAGCTATTGCTTGAGCT
Source organism: Brevibacterium aurantiacum (assembly GCF_900169065.1). Taxonomy (GTDB): domain Bacteria; phylum Actinomycetota; class Actinomycetes; order Actinomycetales; family Brevibacteriaceae; genus Brevibacterium; species Brevibacterium aurantiacum. The sequence goes on from NZ_FXZB01000016.1 coordinate 91,279, forward strand.
GGAACATGGTGTTACAGTGAACGTGTCAGCTTGGGAGTGGCCCAGGCGGGAAGGAAGACATGAAGAGTTCAGGTGCCTCGCTGAGGGAGATGGGGGCGGTCTACGCAGTCCTGCAGGAGTTCGAAGGGAGCGCAGAGGAGGTGGGGTCGCCATACGAGCAGCTCATGGTGCAGGCCGTGATTTCTCGGATCGGACTGACGGAGAGCTTTGCGCCGGTCAACGTGACGCACTTAGCTGAGCAGTTGGGGACCAGTAAGCCCACTATTCGCCGTGCGATCTCCGCCGTCGATGGGGAACTTCTGGAATTCGAAGTGAAAGTGAGCGGCACGGGTCGTGGGCGTCGAGTCAATACTGTGCGGCCGACTACGTGGCTGATTGATCGAGTGAGTGAAGTCCTGAAGGAGGAGAACTGACATGCGACAGATTCCAGTGGATCAGGCGGCGCTCGGCGGTCTTGTGGCTGTGGGTGTGCGTCCGAAGATGATTCGTCCGGATGGTGGCCAAGGAGAACCCCACCAGAAAGGCAACGCCGACGGATTGCCGGTCTGGTCGGTCGAGGTGTTGAGGCGCGGTGATGCAGAGGAGGCGAGCGAACTCCTCAACGTGAGCGTAGCGTCGTCCACGAGGCCTGAGGCTGATGGGCCTGTGACCTTCTCGGGGCTTGCGGGTATTCCGTGGAACTTCAACGGGAAGTCGGGAGTTGCCTTCGTTGCCGCTGGCGTCTCTCCGGCGTCTGGGAGTGGGCGACAGGGATCGAAGCCAGGGGCTGAGGGCTAATGCTCGCAGACTGCCTGGACTTCGGTGTCCGTCTGTTCTTTGGTGACTTGGCGCCGCAATTGTACTTGGCTCTGCCGGGAGTCGTGCTGTTGGCTGACCGTGCGGACCAGTGGATCACGGGCACTCACTCGATATTTCAGCGGGGTTGAGTCGTGAGCACGGTAGTGAGGCGAGTCGTTCGCTGGTACCCGTATGTTCTGCGGCTGTCGGTCGCCGTGCTGCTGGCTACCGTGCTGTTCGCGGTGGCGGGTCAGTCGGCTGCAGCCGGTGTCGTGTTAGTACTGCTCGTGGCGTTCTACGCGGTTGTCGCGCTTCCGGCACGACGGGTGGTGAGAACGTGGTGGATACGCCGGACTCGGCGCGTTCCGTGGGCGTCGGCCTCGGCGACGGAGAATGTCCTGTACTACTGGCAGTCGTTGTGTTCCTCTGCGGGGCTTGGGCGTCGGCGCGAGGATGCGGAACGCGAGGAGCTGCGGCGGGTTCGCGTCGATCATCAGGGTGCTCAGATCAGTGAGGGGCCGTCGGTGTTTGACATGCTGCGTCTGGTTTTCGGGGTTGCCGGTCTGCTACGACTTGGCGCGGATTACGTGGAGTTTCCGAAGATCAGGTCGTGGAAGCTTGACGGATCGGGGTTGGTCCTGATCGTCCGTCGGCGTGCGGTCAAGCAGGATGCTATGTCTCTTTCCGATGCCGGTGTGGTTCGCTACTTAGAACAGGCGATTCGTGAGCTGATTGGTGGAGAGACGAGAGTTACGGCGAAGCCCCAGGGGGCAGACGTCGTGCTTCGGATCCGTGAGGGCGATCCGCTCGCTCAGGGTGTTGTGCTTTCCAAATTTCCTGCGTTCGATGCAGGGACGGGCACCGTCGCCTATGGCCGTGACACTGAGGGCGAACCTGCGGCACTGAAAATGTCGGGCCTTTCCGGCTGCGTGGTCGCTGGTCTGCCCGGTGCCGGGAAAACGGCGCTCATGTCGGTGGTCCTCGGGCCGTTGCTACTTTCTCCTGCCGCGAACGTAGCGGTGTGGGACGGAAAAGGTGGAAGCGATCTCGCGTTCGTTCAGCGGCTGGCTGACGTTTACAGCGTCGAGGATCGCGATCTAAAGATGGTTGCCGATGCGCTCGAAACGCGTGTGGAAATAATGCGTGACCGGCTCAGGACTCAGAAAGAGGCGCGCGGCAGCTCGAATTTCTGGGATGAGAAGCTCGGCGCGACTGCTGAGCATCCCGTGTGCGTCACGGTCGTGGATGAGGTCCAGACCTATGTAGGTTCGGGAGTCGCAGGGCAGGACAAGGAAAAGAAAAAGGAGGTCGGCAGGATTACTGAGGCGCTCATCGACCTCTTAAAAAGGGGTCGATCAGTGGGCATGTTCACCATTGTGATGACTCAGAAGCCGACGAGTGATGCCCTGCCGACTGCTATTCGTGATGTGGCTGATCTACGGCTCGCGCTGCGGCTGCGTACGACAGAGTCCGTGAGGGCCGCGCTGGGTGATGTGCCGGATGATCCTGACCTATCGCCGCTGAACTTCCCCACGGATATGCCTGGTCTGGCATTGATCGACACCGGCGCTGAGTACAGGAAGGTCCGTGCGCATTTCATCCCGGAAAGCGTGGCCGAGAGGATTATTCAGGAGGCGGCTGATGAGTATGTCTGAACGGGTTTACACGGCGTTGAGTGCAGAACAGGCGGGGATAATTTTGGCGGCCCTGTCCTGCTGGGGAGATGAGGAATCGGATTCTCTCTCCGAGCGAGTGGCTGACTGCCTGGACGTCGTGCTGGTGGAACGATCCAATCAATAGCCTCGGCCCGAAGGGTCGGGGGTGCGGCCCGCTGCCTAGGCGGAAGTGCGGAAGGAGATCAAAGTGAATGATGAGATGCGGTTTGAGTTGCACCGGCTCGATGGGGTTGAGCGGGGCCGGCTACTGCGTGCCTTGCATGAGTGGGCGGATCAGAATGGTGATGCGGAGGCTATGGCGCTTTATCGAAAGGTCTCGGAGGCGACTGAGTTCTACCTGGGCCAGTGCGAGAGTGACAGCGGAAGCTGGGAGCTTCCATTATGACTGCGGCGGTTCCCACGCTTGCAGAGTTCGGCGCTGATCACCTGCCTGCGGTGCTTCGCCAGGTGGCTCCGTCGACTCGGGCTTCCTACGAGATCGGTTGGCGTATAAGGGTGTTGCCGTCGTTAGGTGATTACCGGCTCGATGAGCTGTCCCCGATGGACTTGGAAGATGCGTACTTCGCATGGTCTGGTGCTCGGTCAACGAAGACTGATGCACGGGCTGTGCTCTCGCGTGTGTTGCAGCGTGCGGTGCGCGAGCGGCTGATTTGGGCGAATCCTGCTCGGCAGATGGAGCTGCCGCGCCAGAAGACGGAGCCGCGTGATTCGTACGCGCTCGCGCCTGCACAGCTCAGTGAGCTGTTCATCGTGGTGCCTCGGCGGTATCGGCTGCTGTTCGCCTTGCAGGCGTATGCGGGGCTGCGGCTCTCGGAGTCTACGGCGGTCACGGTGGGGCAGGTCGAGGTGGAGCGGCGTCTGCTGCTCGTGAACGCTCAGTTGGACCGGCAGGGGCAGCGCGTCACGACGAAGTCCGGTCGGCCCAGGTACGTCCCGATCCTGCCCGAGCTGCTCGACTACATCGAGGCGCACGACGTTGATTTGGCATCGTCCGATCCGCGGGACTTGCTGACGACTAGTCCACGGGGCAAGGCGCTGCATCCCTCGAACCTTGCTCGGGAGTTGAAGTGGCGGGAAGTCCGCGCCCGTGTGCGCCCTGGCCTGCGTTGGCACGATCTCCGTCACCACGCTGCGACAACCTGGTTGGACATGGGGATACCTGCCCACGACGTGCGCGAATTCATGGGGCACAGCTCACTCGCGGTCACGTCGTTGTACACGACTGCGGGGAAGCAGGCGGCTCGTAGGACGGTGGAACGGTTCTATGACGCAGAGGATGGAAGTGAGGTCAATCGTGAGTCAGCGTGACAGATGGTTCAGAGATGCGAAAACCCCCGCCGTAGCAGGGGCTTCGCTATTTGTGGCTCCGACCGGCGTCGATCCGGTGACCTTTCGATTTTCAGTCGAACGCTCTACCAACTGAGCTACAGAGCCAGGCCGTCAACATACCGAAGTATGCTGAGAGAAACAAAGGCCCTTCCGAAGAAGAGCCTTGTGCTCCGCGACCCTGACCGGACTCGAACCGGCGACCTCCGCCGTGACAGGGCGGCGCGCTAACCAACTGCGCTACAGGGCCTAACTGGTGTAACTAGTGTATCCGTTGTGGTGGCGGACTTTCCAATCCTACACCGTACCCCCAACGGGATTCGAACCCGTGTCGCCGCCGTGAAAGGGCGGTGTCCTAGGCCTCTAGACGATGGGGGCCCAGGTTGTCCTCGGATTCCCCCAGGGCAACGACGTTAAGCTTATCCCAACCTTTTTGCTGAGCGCAAACCGGCAACCCGTGTCCTCGGTCACACTGTTTCGAAGGCCAGCGAACCGGTGATCGAGAGGGCAGTCCACAGCCGCTTCGGAGACCCTCCCATTAGGCTGGGGACATGGAAGACCTCAGTGATGAAGAGTTCGAAACGATCCTTGATGAGGCAATCGACCAGCTTCCCGCGGGCGTGACCGACGAACTCGACAATGTCGCCCTCTTCGTCGAGGACCGACCCGAGGATGGGAACACGCACCTGCTGGGCCTCTATGACGGAACGCCGGTGGGGGAGCGGGGAATCTCCGGCCTCGAACTGCCGGACAACATCTTCCTCTACCGCGACAACCTCATCTCCTTTGCCGAGGACCGCGATCACCTGCGCAGCGAGATCGTCATCACCATCGTCCACGAGATCGCCCACTTCTACGGAATCGACGACGAACGCCTCCACGAGATCGGCTGGGGCTGAACCCAGACGCCCCTCCGCAGTCCCCGCAAGCGACGGTGAAGTCCAGCGTCACCCCAGGTCGTAGGCGGTGGCAGGTGCTTCATCACCCGTCATTGATTGGCGCTTGAGCCGGGACTTCGCTTATTGTGGGCGGGTACCCATCAGCATTCGATACAACATTCCGTCCGTATCGACGCGGGAACACAGGGGCGAATGCCCCGGGCAGAAGTGCTCCGCGTGTCCTCGCAGATTTACGGGCAGGAGGCACGACCCCTTTATGACAGTGGCATCCAAACCGACAAGCGCGGCTACCCCGGCCGTCCGTGTACTCAACCTGGCAGGCATCGATTACACCCTGCACAGCTTCGATCACGACCCCAGCACCCGCCGTTACGGGTCCGAAGCAGCCGATAAGCTCGGCGTCGGCTCCGACCAGGTGTTCAAGACCCTGATGATCCAGGTCGACGGCGAACCCGTCACCGCCCTGGTCCCCGTGTCCGGGCAGCTCGACCTCAAGGGTCTCGCGTCGGCACGCGGAGCGAAGAAGGCTCAGCTGGCAGGCGTGGCCGAGACCGAGCGCCGCACCGGCTACCCGGTCGGCGGAGTCTCTCCGTTCGGGCAGCGTCATGCTGTGCCGGTCGTCATCGACCGCACCGCACTCGAGCACTCCTCGGTATTCGTCTCCGCAGGCCGCCGTGGCCTCGAGATCGAGATCCGTCCCGAGGACCTCGTCATGCTGACCAATGCACAGGTCGGGAAGATCGCAGCTCTGGACTGATCAGTTCAGCACTGATCAGTTCAGCACTGATCACGCCCATTCGACGTCACCGACGGCGGGCTCTGCCTGACCGGCGGTGACGTCTGCGTATATCGCCAGGGCCGCGTCCACCTCGGCGACGGGGACCATCATGTCCAGATGCACGGCGGCACCGTACTGTGACCGTGTCGTCCAGCCCCGGTTCCCGGCCGCCCGATCCAGGGCATTGGCCTGGGCGTAGTCCACCTCGGCTCGCACCGGCACCAGCTCATGCTTCGTCACGATGCGTGCCGTCTCCAAGGCCGCCGAGGTGGCCTGGCCGTAAGCGCGGACGAGCCCTCCCGCGCCCAGCAGAGTTCCCCCGAAGTACCTGGTCACGACCGCAACGACGAAGGTCAGCCCGTGGCCGGAGACGACGTCGAGGATCGGCGCCCCGGCCGTTCCTGCTGGTTCCCCGTCATCGCTGAAGCGCTGTGTGCGCGAATCGGGATCGAGGACGAACGCGGTGCAATGATGGCGCGCCTTCGGGTGGGCGCTGCGGCGCTCGGCGATGACCTCCCGAGCCTCTGCCTCGTCGGCGACCGGCGCGAGGAAGCCGATGAAGCGTGACTTCTTGATCTCGATCTCGGTCTCAACGGGGGCGGCGATCGTGCGGTAGGGCATGCCGATCACTCTACCGAAGACCACTGACGCGGATCCCGGCAGCACGGGCCGGGACCGTTTCGCCGGAATCTGATCTACGATGAGCGGACGAACCTGAACAATGGTGAAAGGGTGATGCGTTGTGCAGCAGCTCAGCGAAGCTGAAATCTCGGCGATCAAGGACGAATCCGCCAGAGCCTACGAACTCGATCGAGCGCATGTCTTCCACTCCTGGTCAGCCCAGGAGCTCATCGACCCGATGACCGTCTCCCGCGCGCAGGGGTCGACCATCGTCGACGGTCAGGGACAGTCGTTCCTCGACTTCTCCTCACAGCTCGTCAACACCAACATCGGCCACCAGCATCCGAAGGTCGTCCAGGCCATCAAGGACCAGGCGGACCTGCTGTGCACGATCAGTCCCGCCCACGTCAACGCCGCCCGGTCCGAAGCCGCCCGCCTCATCACCGAACGCACCCCGGCCGGTCTGGACCACGTGTTCTTCACCAACGGCGGCGCCGATGCCAACGAGCATGCGATCCGCATGGCCCGGCTGCACACCGGCAAACACAAGATCCTCTCCCGATACCGCTCGTATCACGGGGGCACGGAGACGGCCGTCAACGTCACCGGTGACCCGCGCCGCTGGTCCAATGACCGTGGCGACTCCGGTGTCGTCCATTTCTTCGGGCCCTTCCTCTACCGGTCCGAATTCTCGGCCACCACCGAGGCGGAGGAGACCGAGAGGACTCTGCGCCACCTCGAGCGCACCATCGAACTCGAGGGTCCGTCGACGATCGCCGCGATCATCCTCGAGTCCATCCCCGGCACGGCCGGCATCATGCTGCCTGGCAGCGAGTACATGCAGGGCGTGCGAGCCCTGTGCGACAAACACGACATCATCTATATCGCCGACGAGGTGATGGCCGGATTCGGGCGGGCCGGCAAATGGTTCGCCTTCGAACACTTCGATGTGGTGCCCGACATCATCACCTTCGCCAAGGGCGTGAACTCCGGCTACGTGCCCCTAGGCGGAGTGATCATGGACGAGGAGATCTACGGTTCCTTCGCGCAGAAGGCCTACCCCGGCGGGCTCACGTACTCGGGCCACCCGCTGGCCTGTGCCGCAGCAGTCGCGACGCTCAAGGCGATGGACGAGGAGGGCATGATCGAGCACGCCGAGCGCATCGGTGAGGAGATCATCGGGCCCAGGCTGCGCCAGATCGCGGAGAACTCGAAGCATGTCGGCGAAGTCCGCGGAGTCGGTGCCTTCTGGGCGATCGAACTGGTCTGGGACAAGGAATCGAGGGAACCGCTGGCACCCTACGGGGGCGGCTCACCCGAGGTCGCCTCGGTGGTGGCTGCGCTCAAAGAACACGGGGTGGTGCCCTTCAACAACTACCACCGTCTCCATGTGGTCCCGCCGATCAACATCAGCGAAGAGGACCTCGAAACCGGCCTCGGCGTCTTCGAGAAGGTGCTCACCGACCTCGACTTCTCCCGCTGAGCTCTAGCGGGCGTCGTGGGTGAAGTCGCCGCCGAGGACGGTGGCGCGGACGGGGATCTGTGAGATCTGCTCAGGAGCCACGTCTGCGGGGTGGGCGTCGAGGGCCACGAAGTCCGCGAGCTTCCCGCGTGACAGTGTTCCCTTGTCCGCGCCGTGCCCGGAGGCCTCGGCGGCGACCGAGGTGTAGGCGGCGATCGCCTCATCGGTGCTCAGGCATTCCTCGGCCGAGCCCATGATGTCGCCGTCGCGGGTCTTCCTCGTCACAAAGGCTTCGATGCCGCGCAGCGCATTGCCGTCGGCGCAGGGGCGATCCGAGCTGCCGGCCAGCAGCACACCGGCGTCGATGAAGGACTTCGCGCGGTAGATCAGTGAGCGGCGCGCGGGCCCCAGCGAGGCGTTCATTCCATCGCCGATGCCTTCGGCGAACGCGGACTGCGGGGTCACGACGATGCCGTTGTCGGCCAAGGTGGCCAGGTGCTCATCATGGACGAGGGCAGCGTGTTCGATCCGGTTGGGAACGGCTCGACGACCGTACTTGGCCTGGGCGTCGACGATGTTGGCCACCGCAGCATCCACGGCCGCATCGCCGATCGCATGGACCGCGACGGACCACCCGGAGGCGTAGGTGTCCAGGATCTGCTTGCGCAGCACCTCGGCGTCGGCCTGCAGGTAGCCGGGATGGTCCTTGCCCTCGTAGTTCTCCCGCAGAGCAGCGGTCTCCCCGCTCAGCGCCCCGTCCATGAAGAACTTGACCGGTCCCAGGGAAACGAGGTCATCGCCGAGGCCGGTGCGCACTCCCGCGTCGAGGCCGATTCCGAAGCCGTCTGCGGAGTTCGCTGCGATCTCGTGGAGACCATCGGCCTGCGGCAACAGCTGAACCCGGGCGCGCAGCTTGCCCTCTTCCCGGGCACGCAAATAGGCAGAGACCTCGATGGGGGAGTGGCCGATCCACCCGTAGGCAACGCCGCAGTCACCGAAGGAGGTGATGCCCTCCTTTGCGTAGTACGCAGTCGCAAGGTCGATGGCGTCGACGATCGTGTCGAGTGAGTAGGGGCGGATGAGGTCCTGGACGAGGCCCTGCGCGGTCTCTTCGACCAGACCGGTGGGGTGGCCCGCCGCATCGGTGACGACCTTGCCGCCCACGGGGTCGCTGAAGCCGGGGTCGAGGATCCCCGCTCGCTTCATCGCCTCGGTGTTGACGATCGCGGCATGCCCTGAGGTCTGGCGCATGAACAGAGGCCGGTCGCCGGTGATCTCGTCGAGGCGGGAGAGCTCCGGGTACTGCCCGTCATAGTCGCGGTGGGCGTAGCCGGTAGCGTTGATCCACTCGCCGGCCGGTGTCGTCGCTGCAGCTTTCTCGAGCGCGGCGTAGACATCGGGCAGACCGCCGGGCAGAGCTGTGACATCGATGGATGCCAAGGTGAGTCCGAACCATGCGGTGTGGCAGTGGACGTCGTTGAAGCCCGGAAGCACGGTGGCCCCGCCCAGCGATTCGACCCGATCTGCGGTGACGCCGTCGAGTTCCTCGTCGAAGCCGATGATGCGGCCGGCGAAGACGCCGATCTTCTTCGCCCGCGGACGTGCCGGGTCGAGAGTGTGGGCATCAAGATCGGTGAAGATCGCGTCGATGTTCATAGTGTCACCTTTGCAGCGTCAGAATCAGTTACAGCGTAGGAATCAGTTACAGCGAGAGAGCGCGGATTGCGCGGCGACCGAGGCCGCCGCGGCGTCGGAGAGCACGGAACGCGGTCCCAGCGCCCAACAGTTGGTAACTCCTGGTCGATCCGAAGCGAATTTTCGACCAGAAGTCACCAACCGTTGGGTCCGTGGCTGTGCAGCCGGTAGGAGGGAGCGCATCGGCCCGCTCACACCCGGGCTCCGCGGATCGCGGGGTCGGTGAGACAGCGGACGAGCGCAGGACCCTTGTGAGCCAGTGCCTTCTCGAAGGCATCCCGGAAGTCCTCCGTGCGTTCGACTGTCAACCCCATACCGCCGAAGGCCGTGGCCAGGGCCGCGAAATCGGGACTGGACAGGGACGTGCCTGTTGCGCGGCCCGGATACTCGCGATCCTGGTGACCGAGGATCGTCCCATAGACAGAGTTGTCGTTGACGACGACGGTCAGGTTCACCCCGTATTGGGCGGCGGTTGCCAGCTCCTGACCGTTCATCAGGAAGTCCCCGTCCCCGGCGATGCAGAACACAGGCCTCTCGGGATGGACGAGGCCGGCGGCGACGGCGGCCGGGAGGCCGAAGCCCATCGACCCGTTCCGTGGTCCCAGCGCCGAGGGGAACCCGTGCGTGGGCAGGAACCTGGTCGCCCAGCCGGAGAAGTTCCCGGCCCCGTAGGTGATGATCGCGTTGTCCGGCAACAGCTCCTTCACATGGACAAAGGCCTCATCCATGTCGACGAAGCCGTCGCCGTCATCGCCTGAGCCGGAGCCCGCACCAGAACCGGAGTTCGCCGAGGTGGCTCCACCGGTGACCGGCACCCTCCACTCCTCGAGTTCGGAGCGGGCATCGCGGATCCACTCGGGCAGCGGCACGGGCTCGTCGTTGTCGGCCAGGTGCTCATCGCCGGTGGCAGGCTCATCGATTGACCCGTCGGAGGACACCGAGTAGGCGCGGGCACCGTCTTCTGTGAATAGGGCCTGGGCAAATCGGTTCACCGGAGTCACGATGTGCTGGTCGAGGCTTCCGAAGTGCCCGTGGGCATCGGCATCGGGGCCGATGACGACGGTTTTCGCGTCGGTGCCGATGGTGAAGCCGTTGGTGGCCACATCGGTGCGGACACAGCCGAGGAAGATATGCAGGTCAGCCTCGGCGAAGGTCCTCTTCGCGACCTCGGATGCACCGAAGCCGAGGATGCCGAGGAAGTTGGGGGAGTCGTGGTCGACGCCGTCGTAGGCGCGGAAGGTCCCGATGACGCCGAGGCCTCGGTCGCGTGACCATTGGGCGATGCGCCGCGAGGTCACCGGTGACCAGTCCTCCCCGCCGATGATGAGGACGGGCCGGTCGGCCTGCAGGATGCGGGCCCGCAGCTCGGTGACGTCACCGGCATACGGGGCAGCCGAACCATGCGTGCGCGGGGGCAGGACTGTGCCGCTGCTGGCCTTCACGAGGATCTCCTCGGGCAGACCCACGACGACGGGACCGGGCCGGCCGGTCACGGCCGTGTGCATGGCATCGGCGACCACCTCGGCGGCCTTGTCCGGGTCATCGAGGGTCAGCACCTTCTTCGTGGTGGTCGAGAACCAGCCGCTCAGGTCGAACTCCTGGAAGGACTCACGGCCACGCTGAGCGGTGGGGATGAGGCCGACGAAGACGACCAGCGGCGTCGCATCCTGAAAGGCTGTGTGGATGGAGACCATGACGTTCGAGGCTCCGGGGCCGCGGGTGACCATGGCGATCCCGGGGACACCTGTCATGCGGCCCTCGGCCACTGCCATGTAGCCGGCTCCGCCCTCCTGACGGCAGACAATGGGGGTGATGGTCGAGTCGTGGAGGCCGTCGAGCACGTCGAGGTAGGACTCGCCCGGGACCAGGTAGGAACGCTGGACACCGTGGGCTTCGAGCTCCTTGACGAGGAGATGGCCGGCGGAGAGTGGCGCTGAGTTGTCCATGGCTTCATGCTTATCATTCTTTTGTCTCATGTGGGCAGACTCTTGAACATTCGGTCGTCGGACACCGTATGATCTTGGCACAACGGATTCCGCAGGGATCGCTCGACAACGAGACACTTCATCGCCAGGAGGCTCAAGTATGACCGGCACCGACTCCGACGAATATTCGGCACAGGCAGCATTCATGCCTGGACCGTCAGCCGCCGGAGGGACACCCCGAAAGCGGTTGGACTCCGGAGAGTCGGAGAGCGGATTCCGGTCTCGGCCCAAGCAGTCCCAGCTCGAACGCGACCCGGGGATGCCTGCGAGCACCTGGCGCCTTCGCTCGGACGCGTGGGAGTACCTGAAGTTCGCGATCAAGCGCCTGGCCATCAGCGGCGGGGACTTCTCGATGATCGCCGCCGACGGTGAGGTCTGGCGCTCGCTGCGCTCGCTGAAGACGATCGAACTGTACTGGGGCGGATTCGGTCAGCGCTATGTCGAGGACATCGCCGAGCTGCTCTCCAACGGTGAGTTCGACAAGGCCCACGACATGATCACACGGGCCGTCAACCGGCTGCGTGGGACCACGGTCCCCGATGTCGCCGATGATGACCATCTCAATGAGGATGAGCGTGCCGAACACAAGGACCGGCAGGACCCGCGCCCCCGTTTCGAGGTCCTCATCGTCGATGAGACCACCGAGGGCGGCCGCGATGAGCTGCACACGGACCTGCTCAAGCTGCGCAATGCCTCCGACCAGTTCATCTACGACTACGTCATCGTCCCGACCGCCGATGATGCGGTCGTCGCGGCGCTGACGAATCCGAATCTGCTCGCCTGCGTCATCCGCCCCGGCTTCACCGACCACACCCGTGAGGTGCTCAGTCGCGACCTGCGCAGTACCGTTGCGCTCGCCCATGAGGGCACGGCTACGTCTCCCACGACTCCGATGAGCCCACTCAACTCGGTCCGTCGTGTGCTGCGTCTGGCCGATACTCTGGCCGGTCTGCGCCCGGAACTTGATCTCTACCTGATGGCCGGAGCCCACATTGAGAACCTGGCTGGTGCGCTGACTCATCGGTTCCGGCGCGTCTTTCGCCGTGAGGACCAGTTCGAACTGCATCTGTCGCTGCTGCGCCGCGTCCAGCACCTCTATGACACACCGTTCTTCACCGCGATCCGGGAGCACGCACGTCGCCCTGCCGGCGTCTTCCACGCCCTTCCGGTCTCTCGCGGAGGTTCGGTCGTGGGGTCGAAGTGGATCAGCGACTTCGTCGACTTCTACGGACTCAATCTGCTGCTCGCCGAGACGAGCGCCACTTCGGGCGAACTCGACTCCCTGCTTGCACCGGTCGGCACCATCAAGAAGGCGCAGTCCCTGGCCGCGCGAGCCTTCGGCGCCAAGCGGACCTACTTCGTCACCAACGGAACGTCGACGGCGAACAAGATCGTCCATCAGGCCGTCGTCTCACCCGACGAGGTCGTCATGGTCGACCGCAACTGCCACAAGTCCCACCACCACGCCCTCATGCTCACGGGCGCCAGGACCGCCTACCTCGAGGCCTACCCGCTCAACGACGTCGCCTTCTACGGTGCAGTGCCGCTGAATCGGATCAAACAGCTGCTGCTGGACTACCGGGCAGCCGGTCGCCTCGACGAGGTGCGAATGATCACGCTGACCAACTGCACCTTCGACGGAATCGTCTACGACCCGGAGAAGGTCATGGCCGAGTGCTTGGCGATCAAGTCCGATCTCGTGTTTCTGTGGGACGAGGCGTGGTTCGCCTTCGCCCGCTTCCACCCGGTCACCCGCAAGCGCACCGCCATGGTCGCCGCCGAACACTTGGAAGACCGTCTGGCCACCGACGCCCACGCCACGGCGTATCGGGATCAGCAGACACGGCTCTTCGATGCCCAGACCGGTGAACCAGCCCCCGACGAGGTGTGGCTGAACGAGTCGCTGCTCCCGCCGCCGGACGCGGTCCTGCGCGTGTACGCGACCCAGTCGACGCACAAGACGCTGACCTCGCTGCGTCAGGGTTCGATGATCCACGTCTATGACCAGGAGTTCTCCCACGGAGCGGAGGAGTCGTTCCACGAGGCGTATATGACGCACACCTCGACCTCACCGAACTACCAGATCCTCGCGTCCTTGGATCTCGGTCGCCGGCAGGTCGAGATGGAGGGCTTCGCCCTCGTACAGAAGCAGCTGGACCTGGCGATGAGCCTGGCCTCCGCCGTTTCGCGCCATCCGCTGCTGAAGAAGACCTTCCGTGTGCTCACCGCGGCCGACCTCATCCCCGAGGAGTACCGGCAGACAGAGCGCACGATGCCTCTGCGCGATGGTCTGGCGACGTTCTGGCATGCGTGGACGACCGACGAGTTCGTCGTCGATCCCAGCCGCATCACCATTGAGATCAGCGGCACCGGAGTCGACGGGGACACCTTCAAACACGACTTCCTCATGGACCGCTACGGCATCCAGGTCAACAAGACGAGCCGCAACACAGTGCTGTTCATGACGAACATCGGCACGTCACGCTCGGCCGTGGCCTACCTCATCGAGGTCCTCGTGAAGATGGCCGAGAAGTTCAACGACCCGCACGAACTCCAGGCCGAATACTCCCTCGACGAGCCGGCCGAGATCATGCCTCCGCTGCCGGACTTCAGCGCCTTCGCCCCGGCCTACGCCGCCGAGGTGCCGGCTGAGGATCCGTCGAAGCAGCTGCCCGACGGGGACCTGCGCACCGCCTACTACGCGGGACTGCGCCGCTGGAACATCGAACACGTCCTCCCGGAGGAGCTGGGCCGTCGGGTCGAGTCCGGGGACCAGCCGGTCTCTGCCGGGTTCGTCACGCCCTACCCGCCGGGATTCCCCGTGCTCGTGCCCGGTCAGATCATCACCGCCGAGGTGCTCGACTTCATGGCTGCCCTCGACACCAGGGAGATCCACGGCTACGACGCTCGGCTGGGCTACCGTGTCATCCTCCCGAAGGATCGGCTCGAGGCGAAGAAGTAGGCGAACATGCGCACGAATCGACTCATCCAGACCGTCGAATCCCACACCGAGGGTCTGCCGGTGCGGGTCGTCACCGGGGGAGTCGGTGCCTTCCCCGGGGCCACGATGGCCGAGCGCCGGGACTGGTTCATCGCCAACTCCGATGACCTGCGCACCTTCCTCATGTGCGAACCCCGCGGCAACGGCTGGCTCTCCGGGGCGATCCTGCAGCCGCCGACGCGCTCCGATGCCGATTGGGGCGTGCTGTTCATCGAGGTCACCGGTGTGCTCCCGATGTGCGGCGCCGGCACCATCGCCGTGGCCACCGTGCTTGTGGAGACCGGCATGGTGAGAGTGGAAGAGCCGGTGACGCGCATCCGTTTGGACACGCCCATCGGGCTCATCGTCGCCGAGGTGGCTGTCCGTGATGGTCGAGCCGAATCGGTGACCATCGTCAACGTCCCCTCCTACGCTCATGCCTGGATCCGGTGCCCCGCCAAGTGCCGATCAAGGGTTGCAGGTGCGGCGGAAGTGCCATGGTCGTCCTCCTGGGTGAGCCGGCTGTCCTCGTCTCGATCCTAGGGCATGTACCGGCGCTGGGGCCGGGCCCGAGGATCGAGACGCCGGACGTCTCAGCTCAGCTGAGCCTCCATGTCGAGGTCAGAGGTGTCCTTGGCCAGGAACAGGGCGATGAGCGTGAGGATCGCAGCCCCGATGATGTAGAGGCCGCAGTAGAAGATCGTTCCACCTTCGGCCTGCCACAGGGCCACCATGACGAACGGCGCCGGACCTGCACCGATGACGCTGGACATGTTGTAGGAGATCGCCGAGCCCGTATAGCGGACATTGGCGGGGAACAGCTCCGGCAGGTACGCGGCCATCGGCCCGAAGGTCAGCCCCATGAGGATGAAGCCGACGATCAGGGCGATGATGACGCCTGGGGTTCCGGCATTGAACAGCACATTGACGACGAGACCATAGGCGGCGATGAGAACCGTAACTCCCATGAGCATCTTTCGACGGCCCAGCTTCTCGGCCAGTGGTCCGGAGACCACGGTGAAGATGCCGAAGAACACGACGCCGATGATGAGGTAGGTGAGGAACTCACTCTTCGTGTACCCCAGCCCTGCGACGAACCCGGCGGGATCGAAGCTCGTGCCGGCCGCCTCGGCGGCGGTCTTCGCCTGATCCGTGGTCGCCGGTGAGGTGCCGTAGGTGAGGGTGAACGCGGTCATGAAGTAGAAGATCACGTAGGTCGCGAACATGATGAAGGTGCCGAGGATCAGCGGCTTCCAGCTCGTCTTGAAGACAGTGGCGAGCGGGGCCTTGGAGATCTGCTGCTTCTGGGAAACCAGCTGGAAGGCGGGAGTCTCCATCAGGGACATGCGAACGTAGAGGCCGACGGCGACGAGGAGCGCCGAGAGCAGGAACGGAATGCGCCAGCCCCAGGCGAGGAACGCCTCGGGGGAGGTCCACTTGTTGAGTCCGACGAAGAGCAGGTTGGCGATGATGAAGCCGACCGGGGCGCCCAGCTGTGGGAAGGTTCCCCAGATGGCGCGTTTGCCCTTCGGGGCGTTCTCGGTGGCCAGCAGTGCCGCACCTGACCATTCGCCGCCGAGGCCGACGCCTTGGCAGAAGCGCAGGAGGACGAGGAGCAGCGGGGCGAGTACGACCCAGCCCGGAGTGCTCGCAGTCGGGAGGAGGCCGATGAGGAAGGTGCCGATGCCCATGATGAGCAGGGAGGCGATGAGTGTCTTCTTGCGTCCGATGCGGTCGCCGAAGTGGCCGAAGATGATGGAGCCCAGGGGGCGGGCGACGAAGGCGACGCCGAAGATCGCGAACGAGCTCAGCAGCTGGGTCGTCGATGTCTGGTTGGGGAAGAAGAGGGCCGGGAACACCAGTGACGAGGCTGTCGCATAGGCGTAGAAGTCGAAGAATTCGATCGTGGTGCCGACCATCGAGGCGGTGAGAACCTTGCCTCGGGTGTTGTTCTTCCGAGTCGCCGCGATGACATCGGACTCGGACTCGGGTCCGGGCTGCATGTTCGGGGAGCCCGGCTGGGTATCGGTGGACATTTCTTTTGTGCTCCGCTGTTGTCGAGATACGAAGGCACGGGCGGATGGTGCTCGTGTCAGATGAAGGTCGCCGGACACAGGGGTGAACGACGACTGCTCGACACTACTCCTGTCTCATCAGGTGCGACCCGCAGGTTTCAGAAGCTGAGATTACTTGTATGTCCGAGTGATCTGCACAACTCGTTTGCCCGACCTGGGCAGGCCTCAGACCTCAGACCTCGACGGTCGAGCGGTTGGAGGCGTCACCTCGGCGCAGGGCGATGGCGATGATGAGGACGATGAGTCCGAGCAGGCACAGGCCCACGCCCACCCATGCCGGGGCGCGGTAGCCCAGGCCCGCGGTGATGACGATGCCGCCGAGCCAGGCGCCGAGGGCGTTGGCGAGGTTGAACGCGGCGTGGTTCATGGCCGCGGACAGGCTCGGGGCGTCGTGGGAGTCGCGCAGCAGGCGCATCTGCAGGGCCGTGGTGATCATGGAGCCGGCGATGCCGATGAGGAAGAGCGCGATGATCGCGATCGCGGCGATGTGGGTGAAGGCGCCGAAGGCGGCGAGCACGATCGCGGAGAGGATCATGCCGCCGATGCCCGAGCGTTCGATGGACTTGTCGACGAGGGGGCCGGCGATGAGGGAGCCGGCGGTCATACCCAGGCCGTAGACGGCCAGGACCCAGGGGATCGCGACCTGGGGAACCCCGGCGACATCGGTCATGGTCGGAGTGACGTAGGTGTAGACGGCGAACATGCCGCCGAAGCCGACAGACCCGGCGACGAGGGTGAGGATGATCTGCTGGCGGCCCAGGGCCTTCATCTCACCGCGAGCCGAGGGCACCCCGGCAAGCTTCACCTTCGGCACAGCGACGGCGACCATGATGACGGTGAGGACGCCGAGCGCTGCGACGAGTGCGTAGGCGCTGCGCCAGCCGAACATGTTGCCCAGTGCCGTGGCGATCGGCACGCCGACGATATTCGCGATCGTCAGGCCCAGCATGACGCGGGCCATGGCTCGGCCGCGACGGTGGGGTGCCACGAGCGAGGACGCGACGATGGCGCCGACGCCCAGGTAGGCGCCGTGGGGGAGACCGCTGAAGAAGCGGGCGATGTTGAACAGGGTCGCGTCGGGGGCGAGCATCGAGGCGAGATTGCCGAGGGCGAAGAGTCCCATGAGGCACAGCAGCAGGAGCTTGCGGTCCATGTGCGCGGCGATCGTGGTGATCAGCGGTGCGCCCACGACGACGCCGATGGCATAGAACGACACGGCATGGCCCGCCTGGGGCACGGTGATGCCGAGTTCGCGGGCGATGTGGGGCAGCAGACCCATCGTGGCGAACTCGGTCACACCGATGGCAAAAGCGCCGATCGCAAGCGCGAAGACGGCGAATTTGTAGACTCGGCGGGACACTGGGGCGTCGCTCATGAAGTCCCTTCGGGCGAAGTGAGTGGTGTGATCAGCTGCGGCTCGCGCGGTCGCAGACGCAACCGAGCGAATCACCGCAACCGAACAAGCCTATTGCCCAGCGCTGACCACCGATAGCCCCAGAGACATAATGTGACCATCCGAACAGCATCAGCTCAGACGCTGAAGTTTCAGCCCTCGTCGTCCATCTCAGCCAGCGCCTGCGAAGCCACGGAGAACGCGGTGTTCGCACTCGGCACCGAGCAGTAGATGGCCGACTGGAGCAGGACTTCCTTGATCTCGTCGCGGGTAAGACCGTTGCGCACCGCTGCCTTGACGTGCATCGCGAGCTCGGCCTCGTGGCCGCCGGCGATCATGGCCGTGAGCGTGATGGCTGATCGCATGCGCTTCTCCAGGCCCGGACGGGTCCAGATCTCACCCCAGGCGTAGCGGGTGATGAGGTCCTGGAAGTCGGCGGTGAAGTCATCGACCTTCGCATTCGCGCGATCGACGTGGGCATCGGAGAGGACCTGACGGCGCACGGTCATTCCCGCCTCACGAACCTCGTCCCGGCTGGCTTCGCGGGGACCGGAGGCCGTCGGCAGTGTTGCCGAGTTCTGCTCACCGGTGCCGGTGGCCCCTGCAGCGTCGGGATTCAGGAATTCGTGGAGCAGTCCCGCGGCGACGGCCGGTGCTTCGGCAGGCACGAGGTGGGCCGCACCCTCGATGACCTCGAGGAGGGCACCGGAGACGCCGTTGGCGATCTCTGCGAGCTTGGTCGGCGGAGTCGGCTGATCCTCGGACCCGGCCACAGCGAGCACCGGCAGGGTGATCTCGGCCAGGCGAGAGCGGACGTCGTAGGAGGCCAGAGCGTGGCAGAGCGCGGCGTAGGAGAAGCGGTCCGCGTCCTGCAGGGAATGCAGCAGAGCGGCCGAGGCCTCTGGTTCGCGATCCATGAAGCCCTCACCGAACCAGCGCTGGGCCGACCCGGTGACCTGCGTGGGCGTGCCCGAGGTGGCGACGACCTCGGCGCGTTCGAGCCAGCCGCTGGGCTCTCCGATCTTCGCGCCGGTGCAGAACACGGCGGCGCGGTCGAAGCGATCACCGTGGTCAAGGGCCAGCTGCAGTGCGATCGCACCACCGATCGAGTCACCGGCCACGCTGATGCTGGCGGCGCTCGCGTCAGCGGAACCGGCCACGTCGGGCAGGACCCGGTCGATGGTGGCCAGGACCGCCTCGGCGAGGTCGCTCATCGTCAGCTGCGGATACTCCGACGTCCCCGCAGAGACGTCGACCGGTGCCGAACGGCCGTGGCCCGGCAGGTCGATGCCGATGATCGTCGTCGCCGGGTCCACCTCGCCGAGGTGGGTGGCAGCGGACTGCCACAGTGCACCCACCGAGGTGCCCAGCGAGGGCAGGACGATGAGGACGCGCGGGTTTGCGGCGGCAGGTGCAGTTGGTGCTGCAAGGATTGTTGCGGTGAGTTCCACGTCAGGTCACTTTCTCGAGGCGAAGGGGAGGAGGCCCGGGGAGACGGGCTCGGGTCCGTTGATGGTGGCGATGATGGACTGTCGAATGTCCTCGGCGTCGCCGAGGTAGTTCTCGGGAGAGAAGAAGCCAGCCAGGTCGAGTGTCTCCTCGTCCTCAGTCGGGTGCTTCTCCAAGGCCGCTGTGAGTGCGGCAACAGGGACACCACCAGGGTTGATGATCTCCTGAACCTCGGCCTTCGACAGTCGGTCGCCGAAGGCGATGTTGAGGCGTTCGGCAAAGATGCCTGGGCTGGCTGCGTCCACGTTCTTCCGCATCGCCTCGGGGTTGACGCTCAGGCCCTCGACCATCGTCTGCAGCATGATGAGAGACGAGACCGCCAGGCCCATGAGCTCGGACAAGGCAGGCCATTCGGCGTGCCAGGCTCCGTCGGAGCGCTCCTCGATCGCCTCCGCGGCGGTCGAGGTCAATGTGGCCATGAGCCCGGGAGCGCGCATGCCGTTGCGGTGGAGCAGCACCGCCGAAGTGGGGTTGAGCTTCTGCGGCATCGCCGAGGACCCGCCGGTTGCGGCCAGGGCCAGTTCGCCGACCTCAGGGCGGGTGCCGATGAGCACATCGCGGGCGATCGAGGCCCCGACCGTCACGCATTGGGTGAGGTGGGAGGCCCAGTTGAGGACCCGGACGCGGTCGGTGTGCCAGGGCACGGGAATGCTGGTCAGCGCGGCATCGGGCCCGCGCAGCTGCACATGGAACTCACGGAGCAGCGTCTCGGTCTGAGTCCCGGCGAACTCGCGGATTGCGGCCCTGGTCCCGGCAGCTCCACCGACCTGAACGTAGTCTATGCGCGGGGTCAGGCTCTGGACCTCGTGAACTTCGGCGGCCCAGGACGCGATTTTGAGCCCGAAAGTCGTCGGCAGCGCGGGCTGAGTCAGGGTGCGGGCCAGGCACACAGTGTCGGCATGGGCCTCGGAGAGGCCGACGAGCAGCTCGGCGATGACGTCGAGGCGTGCATGAGTCTGACGGGCGACGCGGGCCATGAGCAGCCCGAGGGCCGAGTCCATGACGTCCTGACTGGTCAGGCCCTTGTGCAGGGCACGGGATGCATCCTCACCGAGTGGTGAACGCACGGCTTTGAGGAAGGGAATGACCGGGTTGCCGCCGGATTCGGCGTCAGCGGCCAACGTCTCCAGTTCGGCAGAGTCAGCCAAGAGCGACCTGGTGGTGGCTGCGATTGCCTCCACCGCCTCGGCGCGGGCGTCGGCGGAGATCAGCCCGGCATGAGCCTGAGCGTTGATCCATGCCGTCTCCACATCGCCGAGTGCGGACACGAGGGCGACATCGTCGATGGCCTCGGCGCCTCGCAGATCGCCCGGGGCGAACAGGAGGCGCGTATGGGCAACGGTGTCAGTCATTGTGTGTCCTCTCCAGCCGCAGCGGTCGCGGTTGAGTAGCCAGTGCGACCCTCCTCAGTCTTCGTGACTGGGGAACCGCAGGAACGGGGTCTCGTCCTCACCCTGCAACCGTATGTCGAAACGCAGCGATCCGTCAGCCTCACGGGTGGCGATGAGACGATTCCTGTCGGCTTCATCGAGGGAAGACAGCAGCGGATCGGCCGTCAGCGCTGCGGTGTCCTCGGGGAGATAGATCCTGGTGAAGAGCCTGTTGAGCAGCCCGCGGGCGAAGACGACAACACTGATGAACGGAGCCTTGCCGGCCTCCGTGGGGCCAGGATTGAGCGTGGAGAAGACGAAGCGTCCCTCTGGATCCACGGCGTTACGGCCGAAGCCGGTGAAGGTGAAGCCGTCGCGGCGCAGCGATCCCGAATTGCGGGAGACGTCGCCGTTGCCATCGGGCTGCCAGATCTCGAGGATCGCATCGGGTACGGGAGCGCCTGCCCCGTCGTAGACGTAGCCGTGGAGCTGGACTGCTCCGTCCTTGGCTGGGGGAACGAGTTCGTTGTCGCCGGGCCACGGCATAGCATAGCCGTAGAAGGGTCCGACGGTCTGGCCGGGTGTTGCGGTGAGCTTCTGGTCAGTCATCGTCCTCTTCTTCCATCCAGGTGCGGTTGGCTCCGGTGAGCACGATGTCCCAGTTGTAGCCCATGAGGAATTCGTGCTCGGTGACGTTGTGATCGTAGGTGGCGACGAGGCGGTCGCGGGCCTTCTGGTCCGTGATCGACTGGTAGATCGGGTCGAGGGCGAACAGCGGATCACTGGGGAAGTACATCTGGGTGATCATGCGCTGGGTGAACTCGGTGCCGAAGAGCGAGAAGTGGATGTGGGCCGGCCGCCACGCGTTGTGGTGGTTCTTCCATGGGTAGGGGCCCGGCTTGATCGTGGTGAACGAGTAGGAGCCGTCGTCGCCGGTCAGGGTGCGGCCGACGCCGGTGAAGTTCGGGTCGATCGGGGCTGGGTGCTGATCGCGCTTGTGGATATAGCGTCCGGCGGAATTGGCCTGCCAGATCTCAACGAGCTGATTGCGCACGGGACGGCCGTCGCCATCGAGGATACGGCCGGTGACCTTGATGCGTTCACCGATCGGTTCCCCGCCGGCCTGGATGGTCAGATCGGATTCGAGGTTCGCTAAGTCACGATGGCCGAAGGCGGGGGAGAGGAGTTCAATCGTCTCCGGGTCAGTGTGCCTGGGGTCCTTCGTCGGATGCCGCAGAATCGAGGACCGGTACGGCGGGTAGTCCAGGCGCGGCTGCGTTTCCGCCGGCTTCCCTGCTGCGACTGCGTTCTTGTGTTCGGTCTCGATCGTCTCGATCTCGGCAGACAGTGTCTGTTGTGACTCGGCCGCATCGTCCGGGCCGGAGAGTTTCTGTGCACCCATGGTCAATCCTTTCTTCTCGGTGCTGCAATGTCGTTGTGGTGCTTCTGATTCGTTCAGTGAGCGGATCAGCCCTTGGGCCAACCCGTGTAGCACTCGGCGAGGTAGCGCCTGCCGTGCTCGGATTCGAGGATCGAATTGAGCTCGCCGAGGCTGCGCTTCGTTTCGAACGCATCCTGGCTGGGGTCGGAGTGGAGCATCCGGGTCATCTGGTAGGAGAAGTTCTGCGCCTTCCACACACGTTTGGTTGCGGTGCGCGAATACCCGGCCAGCGCCTCGGCGTCGGAGTCCTTGAGTGCCGAGATCAGCGCCGGGGCCAGCACGGACACGTCGGCGAACGCGAGGTTGAGGCCCTTCGCCCCGGTCGGGGGAACGGTGTGGGCGCTGTCGCCGGCGAGGAACAGGGAGCCGTGCTGCATCGGCTCGGTCACGGCCGAGCGGAAGGGCAGGATGTTCTTGTCGATGATCGCACCGGTCTTGAGCGCGAAACCGTCGGGTCCATCGACCCGAGCCTGCAGCTCTGACCAGATGCGGTCATCGGACCAATCGGCCACCTCGGTGTCGGGGGAGGTTTGGAAGTACATGCGCTGGACGTTCTCGCTGCGCTGGGAGATCAGTGCGAAGCCGCGTTCGGAGCGGGAGTAGATGAGGACCTCGTGGCTGGGTGGGGCCTCGCAGAGGATGCCGAACCAGGCGAAGGGATATTCTTGGAAGAAGCGCTGCTTCGTGTCTGCGGGAATCATTGACCGGCAGGGGCCACGGGAGCCGTCGGAGCCGACGACGTAGCGGGCGCTGATTGTCAGTTCTTCACCGTCCTCGGTCGTCGCACTCACCCACGGGCGTTCGGTTTCGATATCGCCGAGTGCGGTGTCGGTGACCGAGTAGAAGGTGGGGCGTCCGGTGCGTTCGCGGGCCGCTGAGAGATCGACGAAGATCTCGTTCTGCGGGTAGAGCCACACGGATTCGCCGATGAGGCTCGGGAAGTCGAAGGAGTGGCTGACGCCGTCGACGCGGATGTCGATGCCGTCGTGGCGGTGGCCGGCAGTATGCACGCGGGACTCGATGCCCTCGGCCTCGAGCATGCGCACGGAACCGGCTTCGAGGATGCCTGCCCGATGAGTGTGGGCGATGTCGTCGCGGCTGCGATTGTCGATGACGACGGAATCGATTCCTGCGTTGTGCAGGGTGTGGGCGAGCAGCAGCCCGGCCGGACCTGCTCCGACGATCGCGACGTCGGTCTGAAATTCTGGCACCTGGGCCTCCTTGCCTTATTCGTCCTCTCAGTGTGCGCCCAGTCACTGACACAAGGCGAGGATGTTATCAATGAATGAGATTGATCGGCGGGCGGACCGCGGATTGACGGGGATTGCGGCGGAGATGTTGACGGTGAGTCGGATTGTTGAGCACAACATGGGATGTTGTGTTCGTGATGTGCGGGTAGGGCGTTCTTTTCGGCCCACCCGTGTGAGTTTTAGCTCAACACATACGCGAATCGTCACGGCAGTCAGCTGCCTACAAACAGAAAGCTCATGAATGATCATCACCGGCCTGATCGTCGGCCTGGCACTCGGATTCGTCCTCCAGCGAGGACGCTTCTGCGTGACCGGAGCCTTCCGTGATCTCACTCTGACCGGGAACACGCGATGGTTCTCGGCGCTCATCCTTCTTATCGCCGTGCACTCGATCGGGCTGTTCCTGCTCAATGGGCTCGGCGTCATCACCTTGGAGGCCTCGCCGTTCCCGTGGCTGGCCTCGATCATCGGCGGCCTCATCTTCGGCTTTGCCATGGTGCTCGCCGGCGGATGTGCCACCGGCACCTACTACCGAGCCGGTGAGGGCCTGGTCGGCAGCTGGTTCGCTCTGATCTTCTATGCGCTGACATCTGCGGTGATGAAGAACGGTCCGCTCACCTCGGTGACGGAGGGGCTGCGCTCGATCACGATCGAGAGCGGCACACTCCAGGCGTCGACAGGGCTGAACCCGTGGGTCTTCGTCGCGATTATCTCGGCTGTGGCCATCGCGGTCACCGTGCATCACAACAAGAAGACCGCCACCCCCGTCGCGACCCTGCCGCCGTTGAAGAAGGGCCTGGCCCACATCCTCACGGAGAAGCGCTGGAACCCGTTCGTCACTGCCGTGGTCATCGGCATCATCGCGACGATCGCGTGGCCGCTCTCGGCTGCGACCGGACGCAACTCCGGCCTGGGCATCACGACGCCCTCGGCGAATCTCACCACATTCTTGGGCACCGGCGATGCTTCGCTCGTTGACTGGGGCGTCATGCTTGTCATCGGCATTCTCATCGGCATTCTCATCGGCTCGTTCATCGCGGCCAAGGCCTCCGGCGAGTTCCGGATCCGGGTCCCCGATCAGGCGACCGTGGTCAAGTCCATCTTCGGCGGAGTCGGCATGGGCGTCGGTGCTGCAATCGCCGGCGGCTGCACGGTCGGCAACGCCATGGTCTCGACTGCACAGTTCGAGTACCAGGGCTGGGTCGCAACCTTCTTCATGATCGTCGGCGCAGGAGTCGCCGCGAAGTTCACCATCAAGTCAGGAGCGCGGACAGGTGCCGCGCAGCCCGCAGAAAGCAGGAGTGTATGAAACAGGTATTGGAAACAAACGGTCTTGTCTGCCCCTTCCCCTTGGTCGAGGCCAAGGACGCGATCGGCGGAATGGACAACGGCGATGAGCTCGTCATCAACTTCGATTGCACTCAAGCCACCGAGGCGATTCCTCAGTGGGCAGCGGAGAACGGCTATCCCGTGACCCACTTCGATCGCACCGGCGATGCCAGCTGGACGATCACCGTGCGGAAGGCCTGAACGGCCGCAGTCCTCCCCTCGGCTACCCGAGCATCCCCGCTGGAAAGGCGGCTCTGCGAATACGCAGGGCCGCCTTTGTTGCTGCGTAGTTGAGTTTTCGCGTAATTCCCGGAATGTTATTTAAAAGTATTCTTCTGTGGCTAAAAGCACAACTGTGATTAATGGCTTTAATCGAAAAGTAATCATATGATCATGATCAAGTCACCAAAGCGGGTGATCTGTGCACTTACGTGCCTTTTCAAGGAGTCAGAATGACGCAGTCGACGACGCGCTCACGCAAGTTCAAGGCCATCCTCGCCGGTGGTATCGTCCTCGGAGTCGGAGCTGCCGTGACGCTGGCCGCCTGGACGGACAACGAATGGGCCGAGGGAACCTTCGGCGCCGGTTCCTTCAACGTGCAGGGAAGCACCACGGGCGCCGAAGACAGCTTCACTGATCATGAGAGCTCCGACGGCGCTGCATCATTGAACTTCGACCTCGCCGGTGGCGATAACATGTCTCCCGGTGACACCGTGGCAGCTCCCTTCGTTCTTCGCCTCGATGGCGAAACCTCCTACGACGCGAGCGTGGTGCTCGAAAACGCTACGGGAGGCGGCGACAACCCGACGGCGCTGACCTACGAGATCGTCAGCGTGGCCAATGCTGGCGCCTGCAGCGCAGACGCAACCGGCACCTCGATCGTCCCCGCTGACACAGCACTGGGATCCACCGCCCGCGCTGAGGGCTTCGACCTCATCGCAGGTGCTGATGCGACCGCGGGGGCACCTATCACGCTGTGCTTCAAAGTCACTGCCGATGACAGTCTGACGCAGGGCCAGAACACGAACGCCCAGTGGCAGTTCACCGCCACCTCGGCTGAGTAATCACACCAACCTTCGTGCGACTTCCGGTGGGTCCATTGCGCGGCCCCGATCCGTCTGAGCGGGTCTCTGCCGAGGCCCGCTCAGACGGTCGACGGCAGATTCGCGAATTTGAGCAGAAGCGCAGGCGTCTGCGCAGCCGCCGCATCAAAGCGGTCCTCGCAGGCGGTCTGGTCTTCGGCATCGGTTCAGCGGCAACGTTGGCGGCCTGGACCGACACCGAGGAAGCTTCGGGGTCATTCGAAGCTGGCAGGTTCAACATCGAGATGGCTGTCGACGGCTCGGCTTGGAGCAACAATTCGGAGGCAACCTTTGACGCCAGCGGGATGTACCCGGGCTCGAAGGTCTACGCACCGGTGCTCGTGCGGACGACGTCGAACACCACGATGGATGGTGAGCTGAGCGTGGCTAGCAAAAATGGTAATGGCCAATCTGGCGGAACAGTCGATTCGCTTGTGTATCGCGCAGTTACTGAATCGCTCGCTGCAAATGGTGAAACTTCGTTCAAATGCGGTGAGAATTCATTTTCCGGTTCGCCAACCTACGTCTACGGCAGTGCTTCGTCGACCATTCCTTTCAAAACCGAGGTTGGCGGCGCAAAAAGTCAATCCGTCAGTAGAGCGTCTGAGTCAGTGATAGCGTACTGCTTTGAGGTCACCCTTCCGTCGAGCACACCGACCACCGCGCAGGGCACCGAAGCCTCGAAGACCTGGAAGTTCTTCGCCGAGTCCGTTCCGACTGAGAAATCATGATGGCCCAGAAGCGATCGCACAGTTCGCGCACATCAGGCAAGAAAGGCCTGGCCTCGTGGCTTGGCGCCGCGTTGCTCAACATCCTCGCCGCCCTTGGGGGTGTGTGTATCGTCCTCGTTATCCTCAGCTTCGTCTTCAACGTGTCGATCATGATGTTCCGCACCGGATCTATGAGCCCGACGATCACCGCCGGCTCGATCGCCTTCGTACACGAGATCCCCGCCGAGAAGATGGAAGTCGGAGACATCATCACCGCCGACCGTGGTGAGAAGGTTCTGCCCGTGACGCACCGCGTGACATCGATCCTGGATACCGATGCTCAGTCCGGTGAGGTCATCTTCGAGATGAAGGGCGATGCGAACGAGGCGAAGGACCCCGAGCCCTACACAGCGGACACCGTTCGAAGAGTTATGTTCTCGATTCCGGGAGTGGCGCCGACCATTCAGCAGTTCCGCGACACCTTCGTGCTTGGCGGCATCACAATTGCTGCCTCACTGCTTGTGGTCTGGGCATT
The DNA here is from genome assembly GCF_900169065.1 of Brevibacterium aurantiacum. Lineage (GTDB taxonomy): Bacteria > Actinomycetota > Actinomycetes > Actinomycetales > Brevibacteriaceae > Brevibacterium > Brevibacterium aurantiacum. Next base: position 118,172 of record NZ_FXZB01000016.1, read on the forward strand.
CTGGCCCAGGCGTGAGGAAGATGCAGATGGTGATGAAGTCGCCGAGGTGGCTGAGGGTGCGCCCGACAATGCCGCGGCCGCGCTGCACCAAGAATCCCGATCAGCTGTAACTCGCTCACCGAAGCATGCCATCGCGCTTCCCATTGCCGCACTCTTGTTGGCAACGAGCAGTGGTCCGTTCCCAGCACTCGAGCCAACGTCCTCGATGATCGCGGCTGCTTCAACCACCGCAAGCGACACCGCCACAACCAACACCGCCGCCGAAGCCCGCGGCCAGTACCTGCGCATGCGTGCTGTCGGTGACGAGTCGAGAATGCTCAATCTCAGCCCCGGTGCCTCAGCGTACTGGACAGTCGACGTCTGGGCAGATGCCCCGGAGCCAGGGACAGTGGAATTGGAGATCGGCTCTGGGCAGCTGACAAAAGCAATCGCCGACGAACTGCTCGTCGACGTCCGGGCTTGTACAGAGATCGTGTCGATGAACAAGTGCGCCGGCGGCGGCGAAGAGCTGATCCACCAAACCACACTCAGTGCACTCGGCGCAGCTCCCGAGAATAATCGGCCACTTCTCGACATGCCCAGTGACGAGAAGCGTCGAGTGCAAGTGACTGTCACCCTGGCGCAAAGCGCCCACGCCGAGGCGGTCGCCGGACAGCGAAGCAGCGTGCGACTCACTGCGATCGGCCAAGGGGAAGAAGTCTCGCTGGGCCCCGGTGATCCAGACGTTCCAGGCGGTCCTGATGCCCCCGATGCACCAGGCGATCTCCCGCGAACCGGAATCGAAGGATGGCTGTGGATCCTATTGCTTGCCTGCGCGCTCATCGCGACAGGATCTATTGTCATCGCCAGAACCAGAAGCCGGAGGAAGCTATGAGTCGCGCTAGTAGGCAGAGGCCGAAGCAGAAACGCCGAATTCAGGCTTTCTTCGCAGGGCTCTTACTCGTCATGATCGTGCTTGGACTATCCGGCGTGCACTCGACTTTGGCTGCGTGGACCGACGAGGATGAGGCGACAGGGGCGTTTACGGCTGGGAAAATTCAGCCTGTTCAGAATCTCAAATGTATAGATAGCGACGATGGTCTGTTGCCTTTGTTGCTGAAAACTGAAGTACAGCTTGATTGGGATCGGCCAGATGTTCCTGACGATGTTGCGATCGAGTATGTCGTGTCTTGGCAGCCGTCGCTGATCGGAGACAGTGGAAGTCGCACGATCACTGAGAATAGCTATGTCTACAAGTCGCGAGGGGTGAGTCCCATAGAGTGGTGGCATTCCCACCAGGGACTTCACCCCCAAAAATGTGAAGAACCATCGTGGGATCCCGCTAGTAGTTCCGCCAAGAACCTCACGAAAGGCATCCCACGATGGCTGAC
>NZ_FXZB01000014.1 GCF_900169065.1 Brevibacterium aurantiacum
CAAGACAGCCAACCAACGATCACGGGGTGACCGAGGCTGACCAATTAATCATGTCCACACATGCTGGCGTGACCACCCGGCGAGGGGAGGCCACAAATGTGTGAACATGTGATTGTCTTACCAGAAATACTTAATGTTTCTGGCATCACTATTTGTTCAAACAAACACGCTATTGGATTCTCAAACCACAAACACTCACCCATCACCACAACCCAATTATTGGGGCGTGTTCACTGGGGGTGTCAGTTTCAATTGTTGGCTGCCACCAGCTTTTCCGTGTGGACCAGAACCAAACTGTGTTTGTGCTGGTCACACCCGGTGAAAACTGTTCTCGAAGAGTTCGTTTTCTGCGGGGCAACGAGATACAACTCTAGACCAGGCCAGCCTCTGCGTGCAACTCGAAACCGGAAATCTGATCGTGACGCCCACCACACCCCTTGGATTGGCCGAAATTCCCCCGCCCGGACCCCTCTATTCCGCAGGGCTCCGGCCCTTGGATCCGCAGGCCGGTCTCGTTGCTAGACGTTGAACCCTCCGAGCCATAGGAGTTGCCCAGTATCCGGTGGCTCTGCCGGTGCGACCCTCTCGTTGTGGGACTGCCTCAGTGTGCCGCTGCGTCCCTCTTATTGCAGACCTCTCTGCACCGGCTCATGGCGCAACACTGTGCACTGGGCTAGGTAGGTTCGGCCAAGTCAGGGCCGTCCACTAGCCTTGGTCTCATGACTTCGGCTCCCACAACCTCTCCGCTCGACGTCCTCCATGATGTCTTCGGCTATGACGAATTCCGGGGCCAGCAGCAAGCGGTCGTCGATCAGATCGTCGGTGGTGGAGACGCGGTCGTCCTCATGCCCACCGGTGGAGGAAAGTCCCTCTGCTATCAGATTCCAAGTCTCGTCAGGCCCGGGACAGGCGTCGTCATCTCACCACTCATCGCGCTCATGGCCGATCAGGTCGCCGCACTGGAGAATCTGGGTGTCAGGGCGGCATACCTCAACTCGACACTCGACTTCGAGGAGGCGCAGAACGTCGAACGCGCACTCCTGGCCGGCGAGCTGGATCTGCTCTACCTGGCACCGGAGCGCCTAGTCCTGCCGCGCACAATGTCTCTGCTCGAACGAGCCCAGGTCGCACTGTTCGCGATCGATGAGGCTCACTGCGTATCTCAGTGGGGCCATGATTTCCGCAGCGACTACCTCGGCCTGGGAGTGCTGGCCGAACGCTTCCCCGATGTGCCGCGCATTGCGTTGACTGCCACGGCCACACCTGCCACCCACGCAGAGCTCACTGATCGTCTTCACCTCGGCGAGGCCCAGCATTTCGTCGCCAGCTTCGACCGGCCCAACATCACCTACCGCATCGAACCGAAGCAATCCGGTCGCTCCCAGCTCATCAGCTTCATCACCACAGAACACCCCGGCGACTCCGGCATCGTCTACTGCCTGTCCCGCCGCGGTGTCGAACAGCTCGCCGACGCTCTCGTGGCCCGGGGGATCAACGCTCTGCCCTATCACGCGGGCCTGCCCTCTGAAGTGCGTGCCGAGCACCAGGCACGGTTCCTCCGCGAGGACGGTCTGGTCATGGTCGCGACGATCGCCTTCGGCATGGGCATCGACAAACCCGATGTCCGCTTCGTCGCCCACCTCGACCTGCCGCGCAGTGTGGAGGGCTACTACCAGGAGACCGGCCGTGCCGGACGTGACGGACTGCCCGCTGACGCGTGGATGATCTACGGCCTCGGCGATGTCGTCTCCCAACGTCGCCTCATCGAATCCGGAGACGGCGATCGAACCTACCAACGCCGAGCGATGTCGCACCTTGATTCGATGCTGGCTCTGTGCGAAACCGTCGACTGCCGACGCGTGCAGCTCCTGCGCTACTTCGATGAGGAATCCGAACCCTGCGGCAACTGCGACACCTGCATCACTCCCCCGGTGACCTGGGACGCAACAGTGGCCGTGCAGAAACTGCTGTCGGCAGTCATCCGCCTCGACCGAGAACGCGGCCAGAAATTCGGCTCTGGACAGGTCATCGATGTGCTGCGCGGCAACGACAATGAGCGGTCCCGCTCCGCCGACCATGAGAGCCTCAGTGTTTGGGGCGTCGGCAGCGATCTCAGTGAAACCCAATGGAAGACCGTGGTTCGCCAGGTTCTTGCCCGCGGTCTGCTCGAATCGCATGGCGACTACGGTGTCCTCGTCGTCGGCGAGGCCGCCGGACCCGTCCTGCGCAGCGAGGTCGAGATCTCACTGCGCGTGGATCCCGTGAAGAAATCCGGATCGAAGAAGGCAGCGGCCAAGCGCCGAGGTGGCCCCGAGGTCGAACTCGGCACCGCAGACACAGCCCTGTTCGAGGCTCTGCGTGCTTGGCGTGCCGAGCAGGCGAAGGAACAAGGGGTCCCCGCCTATGTCGTGTTCCCCGATGCCACCTTGTACGGAATCGTCGAGGCCAAACCGAGCACCATCGGCGAGCTGGGCCAGGTCAGTGGCGTGGGTCTGAAGAAGCTCGACCGCTATGGTCCCGGCGTCCTCGAGGTCCTTGAGTCCAGCGCCGCCTGAACTTGACCCACTGATCGTGGGCCCAGTCGCGGCTCTTTGTTCTCCGATCCGCCGGCGTCGAGAATCTTCGCTCGTGTGGCGTCAACGTCATCACGGGAATCCCGACTCAGAGCGGTGAGCACCTGTGCGGTCGAATGCGGATCGGCGATCGGCTTGTCGGTAAACGTCCCCAGGTACTCCCGCGTCAGAATCATGAAGAAGATGCCTTCGTCCCATTTGAGACAGGCGGCGTTCTCATCGGTGAACTCGGGAACAACCTCGGCGCCTAGATTGGCGTAGAACTCTTTTGATCGATTGAGATCGGTGGTCGGGTAGTTGACGAAGATCTGGGTCATGACTGCTCCCTCGCAGCTGGTGTCCAGCAATGGGCTCAATATCCTCGTCTTCGCTCACCGGCATGTCAATAGACCGACGAGACTCATCAGTTCGTCTTCGTCACGGTGACGTCGATGGGCGTCTGATTCGTGAAGATGTCGAAGACCGGGCAGTGAGCATCGACGGTCTTCTGCAGCTCCTGGTAGGCCTCGTCACTGTCTGGGCCCGTGATGTTCACGGTGACACGGACCGCGGAAAGCCCCGGGCGTACCGAATCGTCGGCACCGAAGAGTCCCCGAACGTCGAGGTCGCCCTCTGCGCTGACGTCGAGGTTCTCGATCGTCAGTCCCAGGTTGTGAGCATAGAGACGGTAGACGACGATCTGGCAGGAGATCAGGGCACCGAGCGCGTATTCCACGGGGTTCGGTGCAACATCGTCGCCGGCCAAAGGGGCCGGCTCGTCGACCGTGAAGGTGTGCTTGCCGGCAGTGATGACCGAAGAAACCGAGCCCTGGGCACTGCCCTTGGCAGAGAAGACCAGCTGCGCGTTCTTCACCGAGGCGACGATCCGGTCGTTCCATGCCTGCCCCGCCGAGGAGAGGCGTGCGGCGCGATCCTCGGCACTGATGGCAATGGTCGAACCAGCGTCGGTGGTGGATCCTGTGGTGGTTTCAGCTGTGGCGGTCATGAGCGTCTCCTCGGTGTGGGTGGTAATCGTCTGAGTGATCCCCAGACTAGGAACACAGGCCTCCCACGAGCGGGCTGCTCGTCAGATTCCGACGCGCTCCGTCACACTCACGAAATGCGCCGACGCATACCGACATAACCCAGTTGCCTGCTCGGCGAGGCTGACGCTCGTCAAAAGCTCGTTCCCGTGTCCCATCGGGGGAACCGAATCTCATACTTCTGACGGACAACACGCCTGATCAACGACTCATAGTGTTGAGGCATGAGCGAAGCCCCATCTCGAAGTCGACTCTCGACGACGACCCTTCTCATCGCGGCAGGAGCCGTCCTCGGCATCGCTGCTCTCGTCTTCGGAACTGCCGTCGTCATCGGGCTCACCGTTCCAGGTGTCCGGGCACATTTCGATAGCCTCATCGTCGCTGTGCTGCTCGTGCAGAGCGCAGGGACTCTATGGGCGCTGACGTTCATCCTGCGCCACCGCGGTCACCGACTCTCGGACATCGGCTTCGCCCGCCCCTCTCTGCGCCTCTTCCATCTGCTGTGGCAGATTCCCACAGCGGTGATCGTGGTGATCCTCACGCAGGCCCTCGTCTTCGCAATCACCGGCTCGGACCCTGTCAGCGAGTCGTCGACCGATTCGCTGGCAGGAAACGCCGGCGCTGCCGGTGCGATCGTGATGTTCGCGGCCGTCGCAGTCATCACCCCGTCCTGGGAAGAGCTGTTCTTCCGCGGCCTGATCTTCGGCTACGTTCGTGGCCGCCTAGGCACAACATGCGCGGTTGTCATCAGCGCCGTCATCTTCGCGCTGTGTCATGGCGTGCCGATTCTCCTGCCCTACATGCTTGCGCTCGGCCTCTGCCTAGCACTGCTGCGGGTGTTCCACGGCAATCTGTGGGGTTCACTGGGTCTGCACATCACGATCAATTCGACGGCGTCGCTGGTTCTGCTGCAAGCCGTCTTCGCGTGAGGAAGCTCAGGCGGGCCGTCTTCGCCTGAGTTCCTTTCGGCATGGCCGTCCTCTCACTCACGGGCGGTGATGTCCGAACACCAGACTGGTCTGCGTGTGGGCGATCATCGGATCCGAGAGGTGCTCGTCGATGAAGTCGTTGAGTCCCGTCGGATGGGCGGCGGCGATGTGCACGAGCAGGTCCCGCTCCCCCGACACCTGGAAGACATCAAGGGTCTCAGGTGCCCGGAGCAGCCCCGCGATGACATCGCTCATCTTTGACCTCCCCACCGGTGACATCCGCACGGAGATCATGCCGAACACGTGCAGGCCGAGCGCTTCGAAATCGATGTCGGCATGAAATCCCTTGATGATGCCGCGCGATCTCAGTGCACTGACTCTGCCCGAGCAGGTCGACGGGGCAAGCCCCACCCGACCGGCGAGGTCCTTGTTGGAGATCCGAGCATCGGAACCGAGCTCACGCAGGATCGCCAGGTCCACCTCGGCGAGGTGGACATTGTTCGATTCAGCATGATGATCGACGATCAATTCCGAATTCACCACAGAAATCACTTCCAATTCTCGCCATCTGTTCGGATTGCCTCGATGATATCCGTGATCTGAGTAGTCTGTGAGGTGAACCGGATCAACCGACCCAATGAAGGTGAGTCATGACGACCCTCGAGCGATCAGCCTGCGAACTCCTCGACCGCGACGATCCTCTGCGCAAGCTCAGAGACGAGTTCATCCTCCCCTCCGACACGATCTACCTCGACGGGAACTCGCTGGGTGCCCGAACAAAGGGCGCGGCCGAACGTGCCCAGGAGGTCATCGAGGACGAATGGGGCACCGGCCTCATCCGCTCCTGGAACACTGCCGGTTGGTTCGATCTGCCAGCGAAGCTGGGCGATAAGGTCGCCGGCGTCGTCGGTGGTGGGACCGGCAGCACCGTCGTCACGGACACCACCTCGATCAACCTGTTCAAAGCCGCATCGGCCGCACTGAAGATGCAGGCTGCCGATGCGCCGGGGCGTCGCGTCATCCTCACTCAACGGGAGAATTTCCCTTCCGACATCTACATGCTGCAGGGCCTGGCCGAGCAGCTCGACGACGGCTACGAGGTGCGTCTCGTTGATGACGCCGAAGTGACCGCCGGGTTCCCGAACACGATGACCGACGAGGTGGCCCTCGTCGTCCTCACCCACGTGAACTATCGCACGGGTCGCCTCTTCGACATGGCCACCACCACCTCGGCGATCCATGCTGGTGGAGCGATGGTGATCTGGGATCTGTGCCATTCGGCGGGAGCCCTGGAGATCGACCTGGCCGGATCGGGCGCAGATATGGCGATCGGCTGCACCTACAAATTCCTCAACGGCGGGCCGGGTTCACCCGCATTCATCTGGGTCTCCGAGGCACTGCAGAACCGTTTCACCCAACCGCTCTCGGGCTGGTGGGGGCATGCGAAACCCTTCGAGATGTCACCGGACTACGCTCCGGCCGAGGGCATTCGCCGGTATCTGACCGGCACGCAGGGCGTCATCTCGATGGCGGTGGCCGAATTGGGCCTCGACATCGCCGACAGCGTCAATATGGCAGCCGTGCGACATAAGTCCCTGCAGCTGTCCGACCTCTTCATCGAGCTCGTCGAATCTCGCCTGGCCGATCATCCCGTCCAGGTTGTCACCCCGCGTGAGCACGCTCATCGCGGGTCACAGGTCTCGATCACCCACCCTGAGGGATTTGCGGTGATGAGTGCCCTTATCGAGCGTGGAATCATCGGCGACTATCGGGAGCCGGAAGTTCTGCGCTTCGGCCTGACTCCGCTCTACATCGGCTTCACCGACGTCTGGGACACCGTCGAGGCGCTGCGCGAGATCCTCGACAACCGGCTCTGGGACGCTCCCCAGCACAAGGTCCGCGGCGCCGTCACCTGAACGGTCACACCTGGTCAGGCCGTCACCTGAGGCAAGCTCACCCGACCCGTCGCCCACGTCCTGCCAGCACGTAGGCGCCGATCCCGATCGCGCCGATGGCCAGAACCGAGCCGCCGATCGTCACGGCCTGCGGGATCGTGGCGATGGTGCCGAGGACGCCGACGGTGACTCCGGAGAAGGTCTGCATGCCGGGGCCGAACATCGAGTAGGAACCGATGACTCGGCCACGGATCTCGGTCGGAGCTTCAAGCTGGATAATCGCCATCTCGGTCGATTCCGCGGTGATCTTGCAGACTCCGGCGAGGACGAGCACGATCAGCGCCAGCCACAGATGTGAGGTGAAGGCGAAGACGATCGAGCTCGCTCCGAGTCCGGCGGCGCCGACCGCGGCTGCTGCCGGGGTCGGTCGCACCCAGCCTGTGGCCTCGAGGAAGAACCCGCCGAGCACTCCTCCGGCCCCGAGGGCGAAGAGCAGCAGCCCGTACGTGAAGTCACTGTCGCCACCTGGTCCGGTCAGCAGTCCGCCGAAGACCGGCATCGCTGTCTGCAGCACTGCTCCGATGGTGATCGAGGCGAGCGCGGCCAAGAGCAGCATGCTGATGATCGACCGGTTGTGGCGCACGTCGACGAGCACCCGCAGCGACTGCACCAGGGTCGTGCGCGTCTTGTTCGGACTCCCGCTCCTGGTGTGGCCGGTGAAGGGTGTGCGCATGAGGAAGATCGTCAGCGGCAGATAGAAGATGATGTTGATGAAGATGCCCCAGGTCGGTCCGAACGACAGCAGGAGCACCGAGCCGACGACGGGCCCGAAGAGGATCCCGAGACTGCGGAAGGTCGCGTTGATGCGCACCGCGCTGGGCAGTTCGGAACGTCCGGCGAAGTCGTAGAGCATCATCTGCTCGGCAGGGCCCCACAGGCAGCCGGCCAGTCCGTGGATGACGAGCAGGACGCAGGCCTGCCACAGCTGCAGCAAGTCGGTGAGGAAGAGGATGCCCCAGCACAGGGACACGAACATGAACAGGCCCTGCCCGATCTGGATCAGCCGCCTGCAGTCGAAGCGCTCCGCTAGAGAGCCTGCGTAGACGGAGAGCAGGAGGAACGGAAGCCAGTGGCTGATGAGTTGGAACCCGACGAGGGCCGGGGACTCGAACTTCTGCCACAGCACCCAGTAGGTGATGACGTGTTCGATGTTGTCACCCATCATCGCCAGCCCGGACCCGACCAGGTAAGGCGCGGTCTTCCAGCTGCGCAGCACCCCGAAGCGGCGCGGATGCGCCGAGCTGTCGGCTGAATCGTCTCGGATCTCACTCACTCGGCCCATTCTGGCACCGTCGCAGCCGAGTCGAACCCGATGTACCGAAGCGTGGAACCCGATGTCGCCGAGGTGGCGCTGGCCGTGGCATGGACGTGACCCTTGATCTCGCCCGACAATGGGGTCACCATTGAACTGATCGAGGAGGATCAGATGTCAACGAGCACATCCACGCACCAGCCACCGCTCGCCTCACAGCGAGAGAAGACCGCCCTCATCGTCATCGACGTCCAGAACGGCGTCTTCGCCGAGAGCTGGCATGCAGACGAGGTGATCGGAACGATCTCCGATCTCGTTCAACGCGCCCGCGACACCGGTGCCGAAGTCATCTGGGTCAGACACTCTTCAGGAGAACTGCCACCGGAATCGCCGCAATGGCAGATCGTCGACGCGCTCACGCCCGCCGAAGGCGAGGCCATCGTGGAGAAGACCCACGGCAACACCTTCGAGGACACCGACTTCGAGGAGGTTCTCGCGTCCAAGGACGTCGGCCACCTCGTCGTCACCGGTGCCCAATCCGATGCCTGCGTAAGGTCCACGATCCACGGCGGGTTCGCCCGCGGCTACGATGTCACGCTCGTCTCCGATGCGCACACGACCGAAGATCTCAGCGACTGGGGCGCGCCACCACCGGAGCAGGTGGTCTCCCACACGAATCTCTACTGGGGCTTCGAATCGGGACCTGGTCGAACCGCCCGGGTCCAGGAATCGGCCGAGGTCGACTTCAATGCGCCGTGATTCCTGAGATGATGTGCCCATGAGTGAAGACAAGCGCAGCATCGAACTGACCAGGATCGCTGAGAACCATTACCGCGCCACGGCACCGAGCGGTGCGAGCATCGAATTCGGTCGCGGTGAGGGCCTGATGACACCCGTGGAGCTGCTGCTCGCGGCCGTCGCCGGGTGCTCCTCGATCGATGTCGACACCGTGACCAGCAGGCACACCGAGCCGACGCGCTTCGACGTCTCGGCCCAGGCCGACAAGATCGACGAAGACGGCGCGTCCCGCGTGGACAATGTCCATCTCGACTTCAACCTCGACTTCCCCGATGACGAGGACGGCCGCAAGGCCGATGCCCGCGTCGAGAAGCTCGTCGGCCTCTCCCATGACAAGTACTGCACTGTCTCGCGCACGGTCGAGCACCCGACGAACGTCAACTTCAGCATCCACCGCGCCTGACCCTCTCCGAGGTAGTGGCTCAGCTCTCGGCCAGCCGCTCCCGTTCGACGTCGATGTCGAAATCGGCCGCCGGCCATTGCGGGTCGATGTCCCGCAGCACATTGAGCAGGAGCCGCTGAACCGCGATCCGGGCGTACCATTTGCGGTCGGCGGGGACGACGTACCACGGGGCCACCTCGGTGGAGGTGCGTTCGAACACTGTCTGGTAGGCCCGCATGTAATCGGGCCACATGAGTCGCTCGTCGACGTCACCCGGGTTGTACTTCCAGTACTTGTCGGGGCGATCCAAGCGCTCCATGAGTCGGTCCTTCTGCTCATCGGGGGAGATGTTGAGCATGACCTTGATGATGCGCACACCCGCCTCGGCGAGTCCTGCTTCGAAGTCGTTGATGGCGGTGTAGCGGCGCTCGATCTCTTCGTCATCGGCAAGCTCACGGACCTTGCCGATGAGCACATCCTCGTAGTGGGAGCGATCGAAGACGCCGATCATGCCGGGCCCGGGCACGCGTGGTCGGATGCGCCACAGGAAGTCGTGGGAGAGCTCCTCCTTCGTCGGGGCCTTGAACGCGGCGAGTTCAACTCCCTGGGGGTCGACGGAGCCGACGACGTGGCGCACGATTCCGCCCTTGCCAGCGGTGTCCATCGCTTGGAGGATGAGGAGGACGGCCGGGCCCGACTCCTCGTCATGATGGGCGGCGAAGAGTCGCTCCTGGAGATCATCGAGTTCGGGAATGCAGGCTTTGAGGTCCTTGCGTCCGGATTTCTTGTTGCCCTCGTATCCGGGGGTCGAATGCGGGTCGACTTCGTCGAGCCGAAATCCTTTGCCTGCCCGCAGCAATGGCTGCGGATCGCTGCTCCAACTCTGCGTTGTCTTCTCGCTCATGGCTTCATCTTTGCAGGCAGGAGGGTCAGCGTCTATATCTTTGGTGATCTCCGGCGATTGCCGTGGTGATCTCACCGGGTTCTGCGTGATCAGTCGGGCTTGCGAAACACCGAAGGAAGTCTCTTCATCTTCCGCTCGGTCTCCCGATACGACCACTGCCGCATCGGCTGCGGCACTCTCCACTGCAGCTTCCAGGCAAGCATGCGGAAGACGAATGCGAGGCCGGCGATGATCAGCGACACCATGTTGTTGAGGATTCCCGTCGCGTCGGCGAGGAGCGCGCCACCGGCCCCGAAGAGAGCCGGGAGGAGATAGAGATCGGTGCCGGTGAAGATCGCCGGGTTCTCACTGGCCACTGCATCGCGCATTAGGCCGCCGCCGCAGGCCGTGAGCGCACCCATGAGCAGAGCCGCCGGGTAGGTCGCTCCCGCCCCGAGGGCGATCGTCGTCCCGGTGACACTGAAGATCGCAAGCCCGATCGCGTCAAACGTGACGATCAGACTTCGGGCTCTCGAGACGTGCTTGCCGATGAGGTAGATGAGCAGTGTGGCGATGAGCGGTGGGGCCAGATAGATCGGCTGGCCCAGCGCATTCGGGACTCGGTCGAGGAGGACGTCGCGGATCATGCCTCCGCCGATGCCCGTCATCGTCCCGAGAACCAGGCCTCCGGTGATGTCGAAGCCGCGCCTGGCAGCCAGGAGGACTCCCGAGACGGCGAAGACGAAGGTGCCGGTGAGGTCGAGTGCGAGAAAGACTGCTTCCTGAATGTCCACGCCCTGCTCCCCTTCCGACTCATCAACGGTGCGCCCCACACACCGGTCGGTGCGCGGTCAGCATTGCCGACGCCGGATCTCAGCTCTCGACGCCTGGTCACCACTGTAGTATCCCCTCGCCGAGGCGGCAGTGAGCCGGGAGGTCAGCTGAGCTGGAAGTTGTCCGGGTTCTTGTAGTCCTCGATCTCGACACTCGGGCTGCCCTGTCCCTTGAGCAGCTTCGAGATCGGGCACCTGGCGTGGGCTCGTCCGGCATACTTCTCTGCGTCGGCGGCGGATACGCCGTCGATGGAGATATAGGCCCGGGGCACGAAGTGGAATCCGGCGTTGGACTCTCCGTGCAGGTCGACCTCGACCCTGACTCGGGACAGGGCTTCGACTTGGTTGACCGCGAGCACGACTTTGAGGGTCTCGCCGAGGCAGGTGCTCCATGCCATGGCGAGGAACTGTTCGGGGTTGCTGCCCTGATCGGTATGTGAGGTGGGTGCTGTCGCCAGCGTCATTCCGTCTTCGACTCGAACCTCGCCCGAGGTCCCGCCGAGGTTCTCGACCTTTGCTGTGTAGATGGGTGCACTTGCGCTTCTTGGTTCGTCCGAGTCTCCGCTTGGCGCCTGCGGCTCGGCGTATCCTGGGTTCTCAGTCATTGCACCATGCTACGTCAGCTTGACGGCAAGTTCACTGGTAATTTCGTGAGTGAGATGCGACCCGTGAGCGAATCGTTACTCCCGGCCGACCCATCTGAATCGCGTCGTGCTCCGAATCTTCGTACATGAGAAGACCACTTCATACTGCCCTCGCCGGGGTCGTCGCCACGCTTGTCCTGTTCGGTGCCGCCGACCTCCTCGCCCGGGCCTTCGGTCCGCCGGCCGCACCTCTGCTGGCATTGGGACAGACGATCATTCCGCTTGCTCCGGCCGGCCTCATCAAGCCTGTCATCGACTTACTCGGGCACAACGACAAGCTGTTCCTGATCCTCACCACCGGCCTCGGCGCTCTGGTGCTCGGAGGGCTCATCGGATGGCTCGCGTCTCGACATCTCCGTGCAGCGACTGCGTTGTTGGGGTTGGCGGGCCTCATTCCCATCGTCGTCATCCTCATCCGTCCCGAAGCCGAGGCCCCCGACGTCATCCCGACCGTCATCGGACTCGTGCTGGGTCTGGCAGTCTTCCGTCTTCTCATCAGCCTCGCGACCCGGCCAGACGTGGAGAATGAGCCGGAGTCCGAATCAGAATCCGAATCTGCGGCTCCTTCTCGGCGTCGCTTCTTCGTCATCACCGGTGTCTTCGGTGCTGCGGGAGCCGCCGCCGTAGCCGCCGGGCAGACTGTGGCTTCCTTGGCACTGGATGCCGGGGCTGCGGTGGCGAAGTTGGTGCTGCCGAAACCGGCGAAGACTGCTCCCCCGATTCCCGCCTCGGCGCATCCGGACGTCAAGGGCCTGGCACCCTTCGTCACGGACCCGAAGGACTTCTATCGCATCGATACGGCGTTGGCACCTCCGGTCATCGATCCGGAGGAATGGTCGCTGAGGATCCACGGGATGGTTGAGACCGAAGTCGTCATCACCATGGATGAGCTCCTGCAGCTTCCTCTCAACGAGCACCACATCACGCTCACCTGCGTATCCAATCCCGTCGGCGGTGACCTGGTCGGCAATGCCACCTGGCTGGGCTACCCCGTCCGTGAGCTCTTAGCCCGAGCGAAACCCCTCAAAGACGCAGACATGGTCCTCTCGCATTCCATTGACGGCTTTTCCGCCTCCACCCCGATCGAGGCCCTGCTCGATGACCGCGATTCTCTGCTGGCCGTCGGCATGAACGGCCAGCCGCTGCCGCCCGAGCACGGGTTCCCCGCCAGGTTGGTCGTGCCGGGTCTCTACGGTTTCGTCTCGGCCACCAAGTGGGTCACCGAACTCGAAGTCACCCGTTTCGATGAGAAGACGGCCTACTGGACCGACCGCGGCTGGGACGCCAAGGCACCCATCCTCGTCGCCTCCCGCATCGACGTGCCCAAACCTCTGGAAAAAGTCGCGGCGGGTGACCTCGCCGTAGCGGGCACGGCCTGGGCGCAGCGAAGCGGCGTCAAGAGGGTCGACGTGAAGCTCGACGATGGGGAATGGACGCAGGCCGACCTCGGCGACGAGGTCAACATCGACACCTGGCGTCAATGGAAGACCGGATTCAGCGACGTCAAGGCAGGATCGCACACCGTCACCGTCCGAGCCATCGATCAGGACGGGAATATACAGACCCCCGAACGCAGAAAGTCCATCCCCAATTCCGCGACCGGGCACCACCACATCCAGTTCCGCGTCGAATAATTCTCAAGAAAATCCGATAATCACCCATCCAGAACCTCATGGGCTGCGAATACCAGGTACACAGCGAGCAATGAAGACGACTTCAGAGCTGTGCGCTGATAGGCACCACCGTTGATGCACCACCTTCACAAGGAGAAGAACGATGAAAACACTGCTTCGCAATCGCACCGCAACCGTCCTGGCAGCCGGCGCCATCTCACTCATGGCTTTGAGTGGCTGCTCGAGCATGGGTTCGGACTCCGAATCCGGTGGCGAAGAGACCCAGGCAGAGGAATCGGGTGGGGGCTCACAGGCTCCGGAAGAATCAGCAGACTCCGGCATGGCTGACTCGAACCTCGTCGGCCCGGGCTGCGCTGCCTACGCCGAGGCCAACCCTGATGGCGGCGGATCCGTCGAAGGAATGGCCCAGGACCCGGTCGCCACCGCCGCATCGAACAACCCGATGCTCAAGACGCTGACCAAGGCCGTCTCCGGCAAACTCAACCCCGACGTCGACCTCGTCGACACGCTCAACGGCGACGAGTTCACCGTCATCGCTCCGATCGACGATGCCTTCGCCGACGTTCCCAAGGACGACCTGGATGCGCTGGCCAAGGATTCGGACATGCTGACGAAGGTGCTGACCTACCACGTCATCCCCGGACAGCTGTCTCCCGATGAGATCGCCGGCGAACACGAAACCGTCGAAGGTTCGAAGGTGAAGATCTCCGGTGAAGGCGAGGACATGAAGTTCGACGATGCCGGTCTGGTCTGCGGCGGAGTCCAGACCTCCAACGCAACCGTGTACATGGTGGATGCCGTGATGATGCCCTCGAAGTGACATTCGAGCTTCACAGAGCTGTGGCCAAGGGCCGATTTCGACGTCTCGGATCGGCCCTTGGCCACAATTCTTTTCCCTCAGAACCTGGACAGTGACCGATTATCAGTTCAGGGAATGACATGATTGCGCAATGAGTCCAGACGATCCCACGGCACCAGGCCATGGACCACCGGGTGGCGGCATCCCCGCGCCGGCCGGTGGGACAGCCACAGCAGCCGATCCCAGCGGTGACCTGCTGCTGCGGATCGCCGACGGTGATCGCGCCGCTTTTGAAGAACTCTTCGTCGCCCAGTCCCGCATCCTCATGGCGGTGATCCTGCGGATCGTGAGAAGTCAGTCCCTCGCCGAGGAGGTGCTTCAGGAATGCTTCACCGAAGTCTGGACGCGGTGCGCCGGGTTCGACCCAGCACGCGGAACCGGCAGGGCATGGCTGATCACCTTGTGTCGCAGAAGGGCCATCGACTGCGTCCGCAGCGTCCAGGCCCAGCAGGATCGCGATCTGGCCGACGGACTGCGGTCCTCGGCGGGGATGGGAGAACAGGTCGAGCAGACCGTCATCGACAAATCGGAATCGGATCGCACGGTGACGGCGCTGAAGATACTTCCCGAGGAGCAGGCACAACCCATCGTCATGGCCTTCTATCAGGGCATGACCCACGCTCAGATATCTGAGCGTCTCAAGGTGCCCCTCGGTACCATCAAGTCACGGATCAGAGACGGAATGAAGAAGCTGCGAGAAGAGTTGGAGGCAAGCCGATGAGCACCGATCGTGACTATCTGGCTGCCGGGCTGGCCCTGGGCGGACTCAGCGAAGCAGAACTCGCCGAGGCACAGGCGCTTGCCGACGCTGACGCCGATTTCCGGTCCGAAGTCGCCGCGTATTCCGACACCATGGCGCTCATGGCCGAATCCGATGCGGAGCTGACCGATGATTCGTCAGCTGGGCCCTCTACAGCAGGGTCTTCAACGGGCACTCCCGAACACATCAGTACAGCCACCCGGGACGCAATTCTCGCGATCCCCGGCGCCCACGCGCAGGTCCAGGACACACCCGCTGAGTCACATCAAGTACAGGAGACACCGCACTCGGAGCAGTCCGCAACGGCTGCTCCGACACAGCCCGCTCCAGCACAGTCTGAATCGACACGGTCCGAATCAACACCACCGGCCGATCTGGCCGAGCACCGCCGCAAGCGCCGCCCCTGGGTGGCCTGGACAGCGGCAGCGGCCGCAATCATCGCAGTCGCAGTCCTAGGGGCCAATGCCTGGCAGCTGCAGCAGGAGCAGAGCGAGCTTGAGGAGAAGTTGGCCTCGACTCAACAGCAGCTCGACGACTCCGCTCGTCTCATGGAAGCCGGAGATCTGCGGACGAGCAATGCTGATCTGCCCGAGGGCGGTTCGGTCACTGTGTTCTCATCTGAGAAGGAGCAGCTCATTCGGTTCACCCCTCGTGACGTCGCCGCTGCTCCGGCAGGGAAGTCTATGCAGATGTGGGTGATCGGTGACAAAGGTCCCGAGAGCGTGGGGCTCATGACTGGTCAGCCGGTGACGATTGCCGATGAGCCATTCACCTCGGGCAGTCTGTTCGGCATCACGGTGGAGCCGGAGGGCGGTTCGAAGCAGCCGACGACCGATCCGATCGTCGCCATCGATCTGTAGGCACGTCCGATTCAGATCTCGGGTCAGGCGTCTCCGTAGGTCGAGCAGCGCGGGTCACGCTGCTCGATATCACAGCGGCGGATGGGTCTGAGCGTGATTCGTCACCCTTTCGAAGGCCTGTGCTACCTTGAGCACACGTGCATCGGCACCAACAGGGCCGATGAACTGCAGGCCCACTGGCAGCCCCGTTGCGGAGAAGCCCGCCGGGACACTGATCGCTGGACATCCCGTTGCTGAGATCAGGCTCGTCGCGTGGACCCATGCCATGTAGTCGCTGATCGGCTTGCCGTTGAGAGCGTCTGGATAGTCTAGTTCGGCGTCGAAGGGCTTCACCTGACTCGTAGTCGTCACCAGCACATCGTGACGCGAGAAATAGTCCTGCATGGCTACCCACAGGCGGGCGCGAGCAGCATCAAGTGCGAAGAGATCCTCGGCCCCCAGGTCTAGACCAGCTTGGATGTTTCCACGAAGAGTGCTCTTCATCTGATCGGCGTGGTCGACGATGAGATGCCCATAGTTCTTGGCAAACTCGTAGGCCCTGGCCAAACGAAACACCTCAGCAGCATCATCGAGTGCTGGGGCCTCGTGACTCAGCTGCGCGCCCAATCCGGTCAGTACAGTTTCAGAATTGCCGACAACTTCGGCGACTTCGCCTTCAACTTCAACCTGGCCATTGAGATCCGGAGCGAATCCGATCCTCCACCCCGACAAGTCCGTGGTCGTATCAAGGTCCGAGAACTGCCCCAGGTCCAGCCGTGAGGTCGGCCCCCAGGTGTCCGGACCGCTGCACAAGTCCATCAGCAAGGCGACATCAGCGACATTGCGCGCCATGAATCCCGGTTGGCTCAGCCACTCCCATGGGTTGCCTGGCACCACATGGGGAATCCACCCATTTGATGGACGCAGGCCCACGATATTGTTGAAGGCGGCAGGCAGACGCAATGACCCACCCGTATCCGAGCCGTCTCCCGCTGCCTGCACTCCGCATGCGATCGTTGCGGCGGCTCCCCCTGACGAGCCGGATGCGGATCGAGTGAGATCGTACGGATTTCGTGTCGTTCCGAATACAGGGTTGACGGTGTGAGCTCCCGCCGCAAACTCAGGCACGTTGCTTTTGCCTGTGCTGATCACACCTGCTGACTTCAGCCTGGCCACAATGAGGTCGTCGCGGTTCGGGACGTTATCGGCAAAGATCGGTGAGCCGTATGTCGTCCGCATCCCTGCAGTCTCATGCGTGTCTTTATGAGTCATAGGTATGCCCGACAGAAGTGGGAGGTCCGTGCCACGTGCCCTCAGCTCGTCGACTTTATTCGCCGAGGCGAGCGCACGGTCAGCATCCACCGTGACCACCGCGTTGACAAGGGGATTGATCTCGTCAATGCGGCGCAGGTGAGCCTCGACGAGTTCGCGAGAACTCAGTTGTCCAGTCGCGAGCGCACCGGCAAGTTCTGCAAGTGCCATCCAATGGATGTCCGCTTCTGCACTGATTGACACTAACGGCGCCCGGCCAACAAGCCGACGCAGACACCCAGCAGAGCGGCTCCTGCCCCGACTGCAGCACCAGCAAAGAATTCGCTGCCGCGCACAGAT
Organism: Brevibacterium aurantiacum; assembly: GCF_900169065.1. GTDB lineage: Bacteria > Actinomycetota > Actinomycetes > Actinomycetales > Brevibacteriaceae > Brevibacterium > Brevibacterium aurantiacum. Next base: position 16,975 of record NZ_FXZB01000014.1, read on the forward strand.
GTTCCGAATCCCGCTCCGGCCGGTTCAGCCGCCGGCAGTGGTGCAGAGCCCGCTACCGCAGGAACTGCAAGCACCTCAGGGACCGAGCCTGCGAGCGCCGCAGCAGGTTCTTCGACCCCTTCGTGGATGGCCCGGTCGATGTCTTTGAAGAATTTTGTGGCGATACGCTTTGCCACGCCGGACAGCATTCGCTGGCCGACCCCACCGATGGCTCCACCCAGAACAGCGTCGGCGTCCCAGGTGACCTCGGTACCTCCGGCTTCACCAGGGGCCAGGGCCACGGTGATATCGGCACCGATGGTTCCCGGTCCGCCAGAACCTTTGGCGGTGAGGACGAACGAGGCCGGGGGCTGCTCTTGTGAAAACGCCACCGAACCTTTGTACGTGCCTTTGATCGCTGCCACTCCCATGGTCAGAACCACGTTATAGGTCTGGTCGTCTACCGGAGTGAAGCCTTCGACTCCCGGAATGGTGGCAGCGAGAATCCGCGGGTCGTGGAACGCCGCATAGGCGGTGTCAGGATCGGCCGTCATCTGAGCTACGGAAGTGATGCGCATGAGTTGCAGTCCTTACTGGTGTCCGGCAATGGATGGGGGTGCAGAAACGGCAGAGTCGAGGCCTCGGGATTTCAGTCCGGGGACTTCACCGGCCTCGTGCTTGTTCCGAAGCTCCCACAGTGTCGAAGGGTCGAGTGGCATGGCACGGATTGGAAAGCCTTCAGCATCTTCGATGGCAGACGCGATAGTCGTAGCCGTCGGAATTGTTCCGGCCTCTCCTGCACCTTTGATGCCCAGGGGGTTGAGTGGGCTAGGGGTCTCCAGATGATCGGTCTCAACGTGGGGAATCTCGGATGCGAAGGGCATGAGGAAGTCCATGAAGGAAGCGTTGAGCAGCTGTCCGTCCGTGTCATAGGCCATCCGTTCGTAGAGCGCCCCTCCCACACCTTGGGCGACACCGCCGTGGACCTGTCCTTCGACGACCATCGGGTTGATCATGGGCCCGCAGTCGTGGACGACGCAGTAGCGACGGATCGTGATGTCGGCAGTCTCCGGATCGGTTTCGACGATCGCGGCATGCATGCCGTTGGCCACGGTGGAGCGCAGCGGCGAGAAGAACTCCTGCTCTTCCAGTCCCGGCTGCTCGCCCGGTTTCACCGAGGGCTCCTCAGCTGTGGACTCCTTGGCGAACTGAGTCGCGGCTTTGGCGCTTTCGTCGAACGCGTAACGCAGGGGATTCGACAGAACAGACACCGCGGCCAAGGGCATGGCGGCACTGGGGTCGCCTTTGACAGAGATGATCCCGTCGACGATCTCAAGGTCCTCAGGGTCGGCCTCGAGGGACTCGCCGACAATCTTCAATGCCTTGGCTTTGACCTTCTGAGCCGTCAGGTGCAGGGCGTTGCCTGCCATCACGGCCCCTCGCGATCCCCAAGTCCCGACCGAGTACGGAAGTTTTCGAGTGTCACCTGTCGCTACATGGACTGTGTCGATGGGGACGCCGAGTGCATCGGCGACGATCTGCGCGAAGACAGTCGCATGAGCCTGCCCGTGGGTCGTCAGCCCAGTCCAGACATTCACCCGGCCAGAGGATTCGACCTCGATATGGCCGCCTTCGTAAGGACCGGCACCGGTGCTCTCCACATAGCATCCGATCCCCAAGCCGACCTTGCGACCTTCGGCTCTGGCCTGGTCCCGACAGGCTTCGAACTCGTCCCAGCCGACGAGGGCTTTGAGCTTGTCGAGTGAGGTCACGAAGTCGCCCGAGTCCAGGCAGCCTTCCGCACCATCCTGCATGGTGACTCCCATGGGATGGGGGAATTCGCGGACGAAGTTGTTCAGACGCACCTGTGTGCGATCCATGCCGAGTTCGTCGGCGATGGCGTCGACAGTGCGTTCCATCATGAACACTGCATGGGCGCGACCGGCGCCTCGATAGGGCGTGACCATGACGGTGTTGGTGTACAGAGACCAGTATTCAACTCGGTAGTTGGCGATGTTGTAGGGACCCATGACATGCGTCGAAGTGTTGAGAGGCACGATGACGCCGTATGGAATGTAGGCGCCGTTGTCGTGCCAGAATTTCACATCCAAACTGAGTATCCGACCGTCATCGTCGAATCCGACCTTCACATTCTGAGTTTGTGCTCTCTCGTGCGCTGAGGAGATGAAGTGCTCGCGCCGGTCTTCGGTCCATTTCACCGTCGTTCCAAGCGCTCTCGCGGCGCAGGCCACGGCCAGTTCCTCTGGCCAGGGGTGGTTGATTTTGACGCCGAAGGCACCACCGACATCGGGAGTAATGACTTCGACCCGGGTCAGCGGGATCTCCAGCCGTGCTGCTAACGCGGCACGCAACCCGGTGCTGGTTTGGGTTGAGGAATGGACCTGGAGGCTTTCATCCTCCCGGTTCCAGGCCGCGATGACGCCTTTGCCTTCCATCGGCATGCAGGCGCTGCGCTCGAACTCCAGGTCGAGGTCGAGCGTATGTGGGGCCCGGTCCAATCCAGCATCAACGTCCCCAACTTCTTGGACGTAATGGGCGGCCACGTTGTCGTCCATTCCGGCGTGGACGACCCGCTGCCCCTCGCGAGATTGTTCGACGCCGACGATCGGGTCAAGAAACTCGTAGTCGATCTCTATCCGTCCGGCCGCGTCCTCGGCGATGTAGCGGTCGCGGGCGATGACCATGACGATCGGCTCACCGACGAAGTTCACGTGGTCTGGGGCCAGAGCGAAACCGGTATGAGGTGCCACGATCGATGGGTGCGGGATCAGCATGGGCAGGCGGTCTGCTGCCTGACCGGGCAGATCTTCGTGGGTCCAGACCGCGATGACACCTTCAACATCGATGGCGCCTGTGACGTCGATATCGACGATGTCAGCGTGGGCGTGAGGGCTCCGCACGAAGGCCGCGGCCACACTGCCGTTGGCCAGATCATCAAGATAGCGACCATTGCCGGTGACGAGACGCGGGTCCTCCCGACGCTTGATCTTTTGGCCGAACATACGTGTGGTCATTGAGACACCTCGGTATCTTCTCTGTCGCAGCAGTTCTGGCCACAGCCGCCCCGCAGTTCGGCAGTGCGTTGAACTGCCTTGACGATGTTCTGGTAGCCGGTGCACCGGCAGAGGTTGCCGGAAATCGCCTCCCGAGCCTCTTCTTCGCTCGGGTGCGGGTTTTCGTTCACGAAGGCGTCGATGGTGGTGATGAACCCCGGAGTGCAGAAGCCGCATTGCAGCCCGTGGGAATCGATGAAGGCCTGCTGCACGTCGGCCGGGTTCTCCGGATCGTCTCCGATTCCTTCAACGGTCGTGACCTCATGACTCTGTGCGCTGGCGGCAAAGATCAGACAGGACCGGATCGGATCGCCGTCGAGCTGTACTGTGCAGGCACCGCAGACCCCGTGTTCGCAGCCGACATGGGTACCCGTCAGCTCCAGATCCTGGCGCAGAACGTCGGAGAGAAGCTTGCGATCCGGCACATCGAGGACATGGTCTTTGCCGTTGACACTCAGCCGGATGGTCGATCTCGGTTCGGCTGCTGCCTCAGCCGCGCTCGTCTGGGTCATCGTGATTCCTTCTCCTTGCATGTTGCTGCTCGCTGTCCACCGCTGAGGGCTGACGCACCACGAGTGCTGTTCTGCCTGCTCAATCGCTTGAGCAGGCGTCCGGCGATGACTCCTGTGAGATGCCGGCGATAGTCGGCGGTGGCGTGGATGTCCCCATCCGGATCAATGAAATCCTTGATCGCCGAGGCGACTGCGTCGACGATCGTGTCCACGCGATCCACTGGGGTGCCGGAGACGATGTGATCGAGTTCGATGATGTCCGGGGTGTCCGTGACTGACACGAATCCCGCCTTCAACCCGGTGATCGTGGCAATCTTGCCCGCAGCCCCGGAGCCAGGCGGGTCAGCAGCGTCAACAGAGGCAGCAGCGTCGGTATTGTCGGTGGACATGATCAGTCCAACCCCGGCCAGCCCGTAGTCGCCGCTGCGGCGCGCCAGTTCGTCGAACCCGGCCCTCTGACCTGGCTGGAGAGCCGGGAAGATCGCCTCGGTGATGAGCTCCTCGGGTTCCAGGCTGGTCTCCAGCGGACCGACATTGAGTTCGTCTGCGGTGAGCGTGCGGGTGCCCTTCAGGCTCCTGACTTTCACGCAGCCGCCAGTCAGCGCGAGTATCATCGGCATCTCACCATTGGGGTCGGCGTGAGCGATGGAGCCGACTGTGGTCCCCCGGTTCCTGATCGCCGGGTGAGCGACGTGTCTGAGTGCTTCACCGAGGATGGGATTCGCAGAGGCGACGTCCGGATCACGCTCGAGTCGTCGGTGGCTCACGAGCGCACCGACTGTAATCTCCTGTCCTTCGACCGTGAGCCCGTCAAGCCCGTCGACAGCTGTGATGTCGATGAGGTTCTCCGGAGCTGCCAGTCGCATATTGAGGACCGGGACCAAACTCTGTCCCCCGGCGATGATCTTTCCATCCGATGCATGCGCCGCGAGCAGTTCCAGGGTGTTCTCAATAGTCTTCGGACGGTGAATCCTCAGGGGAGAAGGCTTCATTGTCTATGTCACTCATCTTTCGTTCTGCGGAGCTTGCGATCCTGTTCGAGGTCTGCGGTGACCCGGGCTCTCTGCCCTTCGCCTCCGATGTTGAGTCCAGCGCCATCGGCCGGATCATCCAGCAGTTCTTTCGGCGCCAGCCAACGCGCAACATGGTACATGACCAGCATCGATATCGTCCCCAGCGCGATTCCGGAGAGGATGAAGTCGTCAGTGAACTTCAAGCTGACGTCACCGATGGCGATGATCAGTCCCGCTGCGACCGGGACGATATTGAGCGGGTTGGCGAAGTTGACCCGATTCTCGATCCAGATCTTCGCGCCCAGCATGCCGATCATTCCGTAGAGGACGACCGTGATGCCACCGAGGACTCCGCCCGGCACCGAAGAGATGAGTGCACCGAACTTCGGTGAGAAGCCGAAGCAGATCGCAACAAGTGCAGCAACCCAGTAGGCCGCGGTGGAGTAGACACGCGTTGCCGCCATCACCCCGATGTTCTCTGCATAGGTTGTCGTCGGTGAGCCTCCGACCGAGGTGGCGACGACAGTGGCGACGCCGTCACCGAGGACCGCGCGGCCCATGTATTTGTCGAGCTTGTCACCGGTCATCTCTTCGACTGCCTTGACGTGTCCGGCATTCTCGGCGACGAGGGCGATGATGCCGGGCAGCATGACGACGATCGCTGCCGCGTTGAAGACTGGAAGGTGAACTCCGACGACACCTGCAGCAGTGTCCGTCATGGGCGGGAATCCGATCCACGCGGCTGACTCGATGGCGGAGAAGTCCACGCGGAAGTGTGTGGTCACTTCTCCGGCAGCGGCACTGAATGAGGTGATCTGACCGAAAATCTTGTCGAAGAGCCAAGAGACTCCGTAGCCGAGGATGAGGCCCAGGAACACTGCGATTCGACCAAGGAACCCTCTCGCCCAGACGGAGAGGAAGACAATGAAGACCATGACGATGACCGCAACCCACTGGTCCTGGGGCCAGTAGGTATTTGCAACGACCGGGGCCAGGTTGAAGCCGATGAGCATGACCACTCCGCCGGTGACGACGGGTGGGAGGACCTTAGTCAGCGCTGACGCTCCGATGTAGTGGATGAACACACCGACGAGAGCGAGGATGACGCCCGAGACCATGATCGCACCGGTCACCTCGGCGGGGGTGCCGCCTTGAGCGGTGACAGCGGTGACACCTCCGACGAATGCGGCCGAGGTGCCGACGTAGCTGGGCACCTTGCCCTTGACGATGAGGAGGAAGATGATGGTGCCGAATCCCGACATCATGACCGCCAGCTGCGGGTTGAGCCCCATGATGACGGGGAACACGAAGGTGGCCCCGAACATGGCTACCACGTGCTGAGCGCCAAGGCCGATCGTTCGGCCCCAGGTCAGACGCTCGCTGGGTTTGACGAACTCACCTGGAGCGACAGTCTTGCCGTCCCCGTGCAACGTCCATGAAAACATCGACATGTGTTTCTCCCCATCGTTGAGAAAGGCCCGGTGCAGACATTTCGACACGTGTGTTCTTGCAGCCGCCGGTCACGAAACATCTCGACTAACACCACGACTCTATTGGGATGCTGAGGTACACATCACGTCAGATCCTGCCAAATATACCCAGTCGTCGTCGGCAGTCTTTGCTAAGGAAGCTTGACGATCTGCAACGCCAAAGACACCGAGAGACGGAGGTTGGGGTCCTCGGTGAACGGCCCAACCATGTGTTCGAGCTTGGTGATCCGATATCTCAGCGTGTTGTAGTGGAAGAACAGCGACCGTGCCGTTTCTGCCACGTTGAGATTGTGATCGAGCAGAGCCTGCAAAGTGGTGCGCAGTCCTGCGTATTCTTCTTTGTCGTCCCCAGCCAGCGGGCCGAGGACCTCGCGGGCAAAACTGCGCAGCTCTTCCTTCTTCGTCACCTGAAGGAGCAACCGGTAAACGCCTAAGGAGTCGTAATGGCTGAGGCCCTGACCACGTTCGAGCTGGCGTCCGACCTCGAGTGCGCGCATCGCCTCCTGATAGGCCGCTGCCAGGCCGGACACGTCTGCTGCTGGCCGTGAGATGCCGACCGAGAACTGCCTCCTGCCGCCCCCTCCATATCCGCGCACATCCGTAATGAAGGACCTGAGTCGTGCCGTGATCTTGTCCGCGCTCTCTGCCGAGAGCAGCAGGATGACCTGATCTCCCGAACCGACGACCGCAGCGGCGGGATCGTCCTGTGACACGACTTTCGTCCAGGCGTCGGCGAAGAGGGACTGCATCGTCCGCTTGTTCTCAGCATCTGTCTGGTCCGCTTCCGAATCCACCTCGGCGACTGCGACGTTGATGGGTCGGGCCAGGTCCCAGCCCAACGAATCTGCGTGGGAGAGCACTCGGTCTGTGGACGCAATATGGCCTCGGAGCACCTCAAGGACGAAGTCTGTGCGGTACTTGCTCTCGACCGCAGTGATCGCCTTCTCCCGGGTGATGACAAGCGCCGCCGCGGCGGCGGCTTGTTCAATGAGTCGGAACTCGGGAGCTGTGAGCCTTCCCTCGCCGAAGGCAACGATGCGGCCCAGAGTCTTGTCTCCGCCTTCGATGGTGCAATTGCCCCACACGTAAGTCCGATCCGCGCGGGTCTGTCCGCTGCGTTCCAGGCCCGCGGGTTCGTCCTCGACACGGAAACGGCCAGACTTGTCGAAGCAGACCAAGCTCGTCAGATCCTCACTGACCCCCGCTTCGGCTTCGGCGACCATCGAATGAGTCCGCAGACAACGCACTCTGCCGTCCAAGGTGGTGACCGCTGCAGCCACACCGATCCGTTCCGCCACCATCTGACAGACGTCTTCGAGGTCACCGTCGTTGATGACGACGTCGACAAGCTCTCGCATCGTCTGTTCCGTCTTCCGGATGAGTTCGGCTCGGCGATCAAGGTTGTTCGAGAGCACTTCGTGCATAATCTCGTCGAAGCCCACTCCGTCGCCGAGGTGAATGATGGGCAGGCCGAGCCGATTGGCTTCCGCGATTGCGGAGGCCGGGATCGTGGGAAGATATCGTCCCAGCTTGATGCAGATGGCGGAGACCCCGCTGGCGTCTAGCGTCGTCAGGAGCTGGGCAATCTCCTCGGGTCGATCGCGCAGCGGATAGGCGGTGGTCAGGAGCAGTTCGCGCGGTTTCACCCAGGGGATGATGTCCGGAACTTCCATCACATTGGTCAGTTCAACTTGGCGATCAAGCCCCTGTGCACCCGCGACGACCGTGCCGTTTCGCATACTCGGCAGATCCATGACGTCACGGACGGACAGACAGGCTGAAATGGCGTCGCCATCATGGGCTAGCAAGTTTTGATGCATATCCACGCTATTCTTGGCATCATTTGACATGCAGTGACGATAGCAGGTCACGATAATCTGTCGAAATGAGGTCCACGTCACGTACTCTGCCGGCAGCGGTTTCCCCGATGCCGTTCCTGGACCCGAACAGCGCTGCCGTCTTAAGACCAAACCTCCCGAACGCAAGCGTTGTGACCGTGAACGCAAAGGTTCTCGGACTCTTTCCAACTGGCTTCTACATTGGTGTCGATGCCTACCCGTGGGGTCAACAGATCCTTCCCGTGTTGGGCCCGGATGCCCTGCAGCTGCCGACGGGAATTCAGGTGCCCCAGCTGACTGCGGCCCACCTCGGCGAGCTTCGTACTGAGATGCCGGCAACCATCACTCTTTCAACTGCAGCTGCCCACCCGAGCGTGGAACGGGTCGAAACCGCGAACCTGTGCTGCGTCATCGTTCGGACATGGCGTCCCAGTCGGGTCGAGCCCCTTGACCTGCTAGGTCCTCAACGATATTCGCGAGATGTGGTCGAATCGATCCGAGAACGCCTGATTCCGGGCCGCAACGATCTGGCTTCTCGGTCATTCAATCTCGTTCGTGCGCTGGAGTCCGGGATCGTTCAGGACGTGGACTCTTGCGTCCACGCTCTCCTCGGCTACGGCCCCGGAAGCACACCCTCCGGCGATGACGCACTGTGTGGGATCGCATTGGCGCTGCGTCGGACATCCCAGTCGGTGTCTCGCTCGCGCCAACAGTCCCTGTTGACACAAAGACTGTCCAACATCGCCTTCGAAGCGCGAACCACGGCCCTGTCTGCCTCACTTCTGCGTGCCGCCGTCGAGGGCTACTGCATCCCGGAGATCGAACATGCCATCACCGACATCGCCTGCCTTGGTGACGGCGAAGATGACTCTCTCAACTGGGTGCTCGCGAACATCAGCCGGATCGGTCATCACTCCGGACACGATCTCCTGACAGGAGCCCTCGCGGTACTCACACCAACAGAAGAACTCACTCTCGTTTCACCACTGGAAGGAACCACCCATGCCGACGACTCTTGATATCAGGTCAGGCCTCTACTACGACTCCGTCGCTCTCATGCAGGTTTCTGCGCAGGTCAAAGCCACCGAAGGCGTAGACACCGCGCTCATCGGCATGGGCACCGAGCTCAATGTCGGTCTCATGCGCGAGGCCGGTTTCGACATTCCCGATTCTGCCGCACCCAATGACCTGATCATCGCAATCAGCGCCAGCGACGATGCTGCGCTCACGTCAGGCCTCGCCGCCGTCGACGAGGCCTTTACCCGCATTGCCGAAACCGCCACACGCTCACTGGGGGCAACCGGAGCGGAGCAGCCCCCGCTGACTGTCGAGTCAGCGGTCGAGCGCACCGGCTCCAACCTGGTCGTGGTCTCCGTTCCCGGCGACTACGCAGGCATCGAAACCATTGCTGCTCTGGATTCGGGGAACTCGGTGCTGCTCTTCAGCGACAACGTCGATGTCGACACAGAGGTCGCCCTCAAACGCAGGGCCACCGAAGCGGACCTCATCGTCATGGGCCCCGACTGTGGGACGGCCATCGTCGCCGGGGCCGGGCTCGGTTTCGCCAACGAGATAAAGCCGGGCCGGATCGGCATCGTCGCCGCTTCGGGCACTGGTGCGCAGCAGGTCTCGACCCTGCTCGATGCTGCAGGGGCGGGTATCTCCCAGTTGATTGGCACTGGCGGACGCGATCTGACACACGATGTCGGTGGACTCAGCGCCAAACAGGCACTCAGGGCTCTTGCTGGCGATGAAGACACCGATCATGTCGTCGTCGTGTCGAAACCCGCCGACGCCGCGGTGGTCGCAGAAATAGAAGTACTGGCAGCTGATCTGGGCATCGGTGTCAGTTGGGCCGTGCTCGGCCCCGACAGCACCGATCTGACAGCAAGCGTCGAAGCTGCTCTGGACAGCTGCGGCTTCGACGTTCCCACATGGCCGACGTGGGGAACGACCGGCACCACGGAAGACCTGAAGCAGGGACCTCTTGTGGGGCTCTTCTGCGGTGGCACCATGGCCGATGAAGCCATGCTCATCGCGGCAGAGACTCTGGGCCCGATCACCTCGAACATCCCCATCGGCGGGGCAGACAAGATCTCTGGTCCCGAACTGCCTATGTCCGCACACACGGTCATCGATTTCGGTGATGATGGAATGACTCAGGGACGTGCCCACCCGATGATCGACCCCAGCCTGCGCCTTGAGGCCATCGCCGAGGCGGGTGGCAGCGCCGGAGTTCTCCTCCTCGATCTGGTCCTCGGTCATGGAGCCCATGCGGCTCCAGCGGAAGGTCTCGCCGAAGCCATCTCCGCAGCTCGCTCGACTGCAACGCAGGCTGGTCGGGAGTTGCCCGTCATCGTCAGTCTCATCGGCACACAGGCTGATCCGCAGGACTTCTCTGCCACGGTGGCCTCGCTCGTCGAGGCCGGCGCCGAAGTCTACGTCTCCAACGCTCAGGCGACTCGACGCGCGGTCTCCTTCATCGCCCCGCTCAACCAGCCACAGCGCGACAGCACTTCCGGAGATGACGCACAGTCGGGGCTGAACAACTCGGGGACAGAAGGACTCCCCGCCCGGCCGGGACCTTCCTCCCACGAGGCAGCGGCTCAAACGGACGTTGCAGCGAACTCTGCGTCAGCGACGAACTCTGCCTCGGCGACGAAACTGCGCGGGCTGCTCTCAGCCGAACCGAAAGTCGTCAGTGTAGGTCTGTCACTCTTCGCCGACGCGCTGCGTGCACAGGCCATTCCTGTCGTCGAAGTACCGTGGCAACCGCCCTTGGGTGACACGAACAGACTGTTCTCCGTGATGAGCGACCCTCGTCGCCTGGCAGCCAACGCCCAAGCATTGGAGGCCATGCTCAATGCCGGCGCCCAGCTCGTCGGCTTGCGACCGGCCCGTGAGTGCCTGGGCCTTGCCGACAACGAGTTCCTGCATTCGGGGCCACCCCTCGAGTTTGAACGTGCCTCGGGTCCTATGCGGGGAGCGTTGGCCGGTGCTGTGGTCTTCGAAGGACTGACCGACACGCTCGAAGATGCTGAAGCCGGGCTCGCCGACGGGCGCTTCCGCATGGCACCATGCCATTCGAAGGATGCTGTCGGGCCCATGGCCGGAGTGATCAGCCCGTCGATGTGGATGTTCGAACTCGTCGACCCCGTGTACGGCAACCGTGCCTACTGCTCCCTCAACGAGGGGTTGGGCAAGGTGCTGCGGTACGGCGCGAACAACGACGAGGTGCTTGACCGCCTCCGTTGGATGCGCGACATCTTGGGCCCCGTGCTCGCACAGGCGGTCGCCGCACACGGACCCATCGACACGAAATACTACGTCTCGCAGATGTTGGCATCCGGCGATGAGGGGCATAACCGCAACCGCACTGCGACGCTGCTGTTCCTCCGAGATCTGATGCCGGATCTGCTGGCTCTGGATTTCGCCTCCGCTGACCTCGCTGAGGTATGTCGATTCCTGGGCGCCAATGACTACTTCGCACTCAACTTGGTGATGCCGACCTGCAAACTGGCCATGGCAGCGGCGAAAGGTATTCCCGGTTCCTCACTGGTCGTGACCATGGCCCGCAACGGCACCGATTTCGGCATCCAACTCTCAGGCACCGGCGACGAATGGTTCACCGGACCGGCCCAGGTCGCTGAGGGACTGTACCTGGGTGACTACGGTCCAGAAGACGCCAATCCCGATATCGGAGACTCTGCAATCACCGAGACCGCCGGTATCGGAGGACTGGCCATGGCCGCGGCTCCGGCAGTGGTGCGCCTCGTCGGCGGCGATGTGGCCTTCGCTGTGGAGACGACACGGAGAATGTACGAGATCACCGCTGGTGAGCACCCGATCCATCAGATTCCGATCCTGGAATTCCGCGGTGTGCCCAGCGGAATCGACCTGGTCAAGGTGCTGCGGACGACCGTGCTTCCGCAGATCAATACGGGCATGGCCGGTCGCATAGCCGGTGTCGGCCAGGTAGGCGCCGGACTGGTCAACCCTCCGATGGACTGCTTCACCAATGGACTCGAGTCGCTGGGACAGTAGCTCCCTCGGCTTCGGCAGCCGGACCCAGCAAGTATTCACTGGGTCCGGCGTCTAAGAGTGAATGGGTCCGGTTGTATTCCGCAGTGAACGACCGCTCCCCCGGGCGAACTCAAGCAGCACCTCGGCGAAGATGGACACTGCAGTGGCCTCCGGTGAACGCGCCCCGAGATCGAGGCCGATGGGACCATGGATCCGGTCGATCTCTGCTGTGCTCGCGCCCGCCTGTGCCATGGCCTCGACGCGCAGTGTGTGGGTGCGGCGACTTCCCAGTGCACCGATGTATCCGGCCTTGGACCTTGCCGCTTCGAGGAGCACCGGAACGTCGAACTTCAGATCGTGGGTGAGCACTGCGATGACCGTGGAACTATCGATTCGCCCCGCCCGAACCTCATCGTCCAGGTATCGATGTGGCCAGGAGACGATGACTTCGTGGGCATCCGGGAACCTCTCCGGCGTAGCAAAGATCGGACGCGCATCGCAGACCGTCACCTGGTAGCCGAGGAATTTCCCGAGCTGAGACAAGGCCGCCGCGTAGTCGATCGCTCCAAAGATGATGAGACGGGAGGGTGGCACCGAGGTGGTGACAAAGATCCGCGTTCCAGCGCCGAGGCGCTTTCCAGTTGAGTCGTATTCGCGCACTCCCGTCCGACCCTGGGCGATCATCGCCCCAGCATCGGTGGTGACATGCTCATCGAGTCGCGGGTGCCCGAGAGTTCCACTCGTGCGCCACTCCGCTTCAGTCCCACCCGTCGCACTGCGTCGGCCAGCAGCCGCGGGCACACCAGCTGCACTTCCTGCGGGTTCGATGAACAATATGCGCCCAGTGGGGTCATCAGTGTCGCCGAGGTCCCCCGCTGAAGTCTCACGGATCACCGGCAGCTCCAGGGCGAGCGCAGCCGGTCGAGATTCCTCAAGCGCACGCAGATATCCAGCCAGCGGCACCGTCGTCGTCTCATCCACGATGGGAATCACCAGCGCCTCGATCTGCCCGCCGCAGGCAAGGCCCACGGCGTATGCCTCATCGTCGCTGGTGCCGTAGTGCGCCAGCCTGGCCTGACCTGTGGCCAGGACCTCAAGAGCGAGTTCATGGACGGCAGATTCGACACATCCACCGGACAGGCTGCCAACAGTCTGACCGTCGGAGGCCACAGCCATCATCGCCCCGGCCGGACGAGGTGCCGACGACCAGGTTTCGACGACGACGGCCACTGAGAACCGGCGGCCCGACTGCAGCCAATCCAACAGTGTCTGTTCCAACTCAGCCATTGGTCATCGTCTCTTTCGCTCCGTATTCGTTGAAGTTCGCCGTTTCCCGATGTCGACTCGCTGCATCCCGGTTCGCCCTCGTCGTATCCCGTCCCAGGCTGGACGCAATATTCTGGGCCACTGCCTGCCACCCATCAACGGTGGTCGCGGGAAGCATCACCTGCGCAAATTCCTCAGCGATCCGCATGCCGCGCACCTCCGGGGTGAAGCCGGCACGACCTGCACGAGGATTCACCCAGATGAATCGGTAGCTCAGCCTGCCCAGCCGTGCGCACGCGGTGCGCAGTTCGGTGCAGTCCCCCTGTTCCCAGCCATCACTGATGAGGACGAGCACAGATCCGCGGATCGCCTCTCGATGTCCCCCGTTGAGCAGGCTGAGCAGTCCTTCGCCGAGGCGGGTGCCGCCTGCAAGATCCGGAATCGTCGCCTGCGCCGCCCGCAGTTCACGTTCAGCCAACGGTGCAGAGAAGTGCTGGTCGACTCGGGTCAGTCTCGTTCCCACGGTGAAGCTTCGTGCCTTGAGTCTTGGCGTGGCCCGAGCCAGGAATCGGATGAGTGCGGGCAGCCATTGCTTCATTGAGGCGGAGACGTCGACGATGATTGTGACGTCTCGATCGCGTTCCCGGCGGGTTGATCGCGGCAGACTAGAGAGTTCTTCTTGTCGGATCAGGGTCTTCAGTATCTGGTTCGCATCGATTCTCCCGATACTGCTCCGCCTCGTTGTGTACGCACTGCGACGTGGGGTTCGAAAGGACAGGCCGTCGATCAGACGCACTGCCTCCGCCGCATGTTCGCCGTTCCCAAGGTCAGTGGTGCGCAGGAGCTCGATCCGGCTGGCAGCCGCTTGGAGTGCCATAGTCTGATCGTCGACCTGGCCCCATTCATCAGAGGCACTCGACTCGTCACTGAGCTCCGGTGTCGGAACGCTCACCTCGTGAGGAGTCTGAGCCAGTCGTCGCCCGGTGAGACCGAAGTGCTGGTTGAAGAGGGCGTCGTGGATCGGAATATGTTTCTGCTCGGTGCAGATCAATGACCGTGAGGCAGCACGAACCTGAGTTGGGTCCAGCGGATCGATGAGGGCAAGTGCGCTGGTCAGAGTCCGAATCCTGTCTGCACCGGCAGGCAGTCCATACCGGCGCAGGCATGAGCCGAAGTGCATCAGCTCGGTGGGCAGGTCGCTCATATCTGGTCGACCAGACTGTTCGGATTCAGACAGGTGAGGTCATCGGCGTCTTTCAGGACTGCGGAAATCGTCGACCTCACGGCCGCCTCGTCGAGCTCACTGATTCCCAGCGCATCGAGGGCCCGGATCCAGTCGATGGTCTCCGAAGTTCCCGGAGGTTTGACCAAGGTCTGCGCCCGCAGACGATTTGCGGCGCGCACCACGGCGGCCCGCAGTGCTTGGGAGGAGTCTGGGACATGGTGGGCAAGTATTCTCTCCTCCGTCTGGGCATCGGGTTGTGAGAACCAGTGGTAGACGCAGCGGCGTTTGAGCGCGTCGTGAAGTTCACGTGTGCGGTTGGAGGTGAGGATCACCAAGGGCGGGGTCGGCGTGTGAATGGTGCCCAGCTCGGGAACGGTCACAGACCAATCCGAGAGGACTTCGAGCAGGAGTGCATCGAATTCGTCGCCGGCACGGTCGATCTCATCAATCAGCAGCACAGGGCGCCGAGGTTGAGCAGCGATCCCGTCGTTCCGTGAACTTTCGATCGCCTGGAGAATAGGTCGACTGAGTAGGAATGGCAGGCTGTGGAGTTCATCGTCGAGGCGGGTTGCATCGAGTCGTTCGGCCGATGCTTTCGCCGCTGCTTCGATGGTACGGACGTGGAGAATCTGTTTGGCGAAGTCCCAGTCATAGAGCGCATGGGTCGAGTCGAGTCCCTCGTGGCACTGCAGACGAATCAGTTCGGTGCCATGGACTTCGGCCAGAGCCTTGGCCAGGCTGGTCTTGCCCACGCCGGGCGCACCTTCACACAGGAGGGGCTTATCGAGTGCGCCCGCGAGGAAACTGGCTGTGGCGAGGGATTCGTCGGCCATGTACCCCGCATCTCCCAGGGCATTCGCCAGATCAAGAGCGCCGGTGAAGTCAGGCATGATCACTCATTCCGGTCGTGGGCACAATCAGCCCGTGGGCTTGCGCTTCAGCCGCAGTATCGACATCACTGTTTCCAGAGACGCCCAGTGGCAGCAGATCCCCGCATTCGATCCCGAGTACCTGGCTCGACAGCTCCCTGAACAGGTCTTTCGCCCCTGTCTCGTCGTGACAGGCCGCGATCGCTCGCGGGATCAGTTCCCTGCCGATTATCACTGGGTGCCCGGGTGTTGCGTTCCAGGTGCAGCGGGCCAAAACCTCGGTACCGGAGTGCTCAAGCAGGCGGCGGTAGGCCTCGGCTGGAGTGTCTGGCAGGTCGACCAGGGTGACGATCGCCGCTTCGGTATCGGCGGCGACCGCCCGCAGGCCCACCTGCAGTGATGACCCCATGCCTGTTGCAAAGTCAGGATTCTCGACCACTCGGGCGCTCTCTGGAATCAGCGGCCTGGCTCGGTCGGCAGAAGCCCCGAGGACCACGATGATCTCAACCGGATCCTCCGATCCCCGCGCTGCAGCCTTAGTCGTCTGTGTGGCTTGAGCCATCGTCAGCACATGGTGTTCGAGCAGTGATGTTCCCATAGGCAGTCGCAGCAGTGCCTTGGGCGCGCCCATTCGACTGCCGCATCCTGCCGCCAACACGATCATGCTGACCTTGCGCTTCATTGCCTTCACCATGGATATCGATTCTAGGCGTGATCCGTCCGAGCCGGATCTCGATCAGCCCTGGTCAGCACACTGTCACCAGGTGTGACTACAGTTCCCGACTTACCTGATACTGCCGCGGGAAGATTGTCGAGAGCAGCGATGACGCCCATCGGTCCACCATTGTCGACATAGTTGAGAACAGCATCGACTTTTGGTCCCATCGAGCCTGAGGCGAAGGTGCCCGTATCTGTGAGCGCCCGCAGCTCCGTGTTCGTGACATTCGTAATGTCACGAGCCGCAGGCGTGCCAAATCCCGCGACAGCGCAGGGCACATCGGTGGCGATGATGAGACGATCGGCTTTCACCGACAGCGCCAGCTGCGCCGCGCTGAGGTCCTTGTCGATGACCGCGGAGACTCCGTTGAACCCCTGGCCATCGGCAATGACGGGGATTCCTCCGCCCCCTGCCGCGATGACAACCGACCCAGAATCCGCCAAGAACTCGATCGTAGGAGTTTCGAGGATCCGCACCGGGCGAGGCGATGCCACAACCCGACGCCACCCACGAGCACCGAAGTCCTTCCACGTCTGTCCCAGTTCTTCCATGGAGGCCGCGTAGTCCCTCGGCTGATAGGAGCCGATCGGTTTGACCGGATCTGTGAAGGCAGGATCGTCTGGGTCGACGACGGTACGGGTGACCAGCGCAACAACGCTCTTGGAAATACCTCGAGAGTTGAGCTCCTTCTCGATTCTGCTCACAATCGTGAAGCCGATGGTGCCTTGGGTCTGCGCCCCGCACCAGTCGAGACTGACCGGGGGCAGCTCCGAAACGGCGAGCTCATTCTTACGCATGATGTTGCCCACCTGCGGCCCATTCCCATGGGCGACAACGAGTTCGTGTCCCGCTTCGATGAGATCGGCGAGATGGACGGCCGCCCGCCCGATGGCACGCCGCTGATTCTCCGGCGACGCGTCACCATCGGCGGAAGTCATCGCGTTGCCACCGAGGGCGACGAGGACTCTCACAGCCAGTCCACCTCGGGTGCCCTGGCACCGTCACCGGCCAACTCGGCATAGCCGGGTCCCCGGTCGAAGAACGGCTCGTTGACTCCGCGTTCGGTGAGCAGACGTGCACGCAGCGATTCCGAAGCCGCCTCGTCGACGGTGGCGTTCTCGATACCGTCCGGACCCTCGGTGACAATGACGCCATAGGACTCTTCGGCCCCGGCAATGCTCACTTTGCCCCACTGGACATCCCGGACAACCTCGGCGAAGGGACGCTGCAGCGGGTCTCCCCACCCGCCGCCACCGGTCGTGCGGATCCGCACGACCTCGCCAGCGCTGATCGGCTCGTCATCGGCCAGAGCATCGATTTCGCGTTCATTCACACCACCCGGGTCGATGGTGACCTGGAAGGGCTTACCGGCCTTCCCACCTTTGACTCCCCAGCAGGCAAGGATCGACCGGTCGGCGATCGACATGAAGTGACCGTCGCGCAGCATTCGGATGTGTTTCTCATAGCCGAGTCCGCCACGGTATCGACCGGCCCCGCCGGAGTCGACGGACAGGCCGAGGCGTTCGACGCGGAATGGGAACCGAGATTCTGTGAACTCCGTCGGCAGGTTCCGGGAATCGGGGACCACGTGGATCGTGTCTTCACCGTCGGAGTAGTAGCGTCCGCCGGAGCCGCCACCGAGGACCTCGCGCATGAGGTAGTCGTTGCCGTCGCGGTCCTTGCCGTAGACGCCCGTGTAGCGGATGGTCTCCTGGTCGGCTGGCATCTGCCCGTCGACTGCCTTCGCCACCACACCTGCCAGCACGCCGAGGAGGCGCAGGATGACGAAGGTGCGTGCGTTCGTGGGGCCGGGGAATTCGGGAGTGAGCAGAGTCCCTTTCTCCGGGAACCGCATCTCGATGAGGGGAACGATCCCCTCGTTGACGTCGAGTTCGGCCATGCGTTCTGGGCTGTCGGCGAGGTTGCGCAGAATCGGTGCCAGCCACTTCTTGAGGAAGTTACCGCCCACATAGTCACCGCAGTGGTTGATCGGGCCTGCGGCTTGAGCCGCGGTGCCGGTGAAGTCGATGATGAGACGTGGGCCGTCATCAGGACCACCTGTCGATGTCTTCGTCAGGGTGATCCGCTGCGTGTGCAGCATCGGGTCGGAGACTCCGTCGTGTTCGGCGTAGTCTTCCCACACGTACTGGCCGTCGGGGATCTTCGACAGAATCTCGCGGCGGTAGATCTCCGTGGAATTGTCGAGGATCGTGTCGAAGGCGGCCTCGACGGTGTCGACTCCGTAGCGGGTGAACAGCTCGGTCAGGCGCCTGGCACCCATGAGGCAGGCGGAGCACTCCGCGTCCAGGTCGGCCGACAGCGAGTCGGGCATACGGGAGTTGCGCGTCATGATCGCCAGCGCCGACTTGTTCGGCGTCCCTGCGTCCCAGAGCTTGATCGGAGGGATCATCAGACCCTCTTCGAAGACGCTGGTCGCTCCCGATGGCATCGATCCGGGGCAGGCTCCACCGATGTCATCGTGATGACCGAATGCTTGGACGAAGCAGACGACCTCACCGTTGGCGAAGACCGGTACCGTCACGCACATATCTGGAAGGTGGCCGATACCGCCCTCGGAGGCGTAGACGTCGTTGTGGAAGAAGACATCCCCTTCCTGCATCTCTTCGATGGGGAAGTCGCGGACGATGGGATGGACGAGTGCCGAATATGAGCGGCCCGTGAGTTTGCGCAGCTGCCGGTCATGGATTCCCGCGCGGAAGTCGTGAGCGTCGCGGATCATGGGTGAGCGTGAGGTTCGAGCGATCGCGGTCTCGACCTCCATTTCGACGCTGGCCAGGGTGCCTTCGACGATTTCGACGATGATCGGGTCGACTGTCGAGGCCTCCTGCTTCGAGGTCAGGCGGTTGCCGTGTTCGTAGGCCGTCGGCAGACCTGCAGGGTTGATCGGGTCGGCGTTGATGTAGTCGGTCAGTGCCTGCCCGGTCAGTGGGGTGAGGCTGAGCATCGACCCGGAGTCGGGTGCGGCGGTCTGGTCAGTGATCGTCATTTGCCTGCCTCCTGGCGGTTGCTGCGTGTGGTGATGATGTTGCCGCTGGCATCGATGCGGGCGGTGAAACCCGGGTGCAGTGGGAATGTGGAACCGAACTCTTCGATGATGGCCGGCCCTTCCAAGGTGTCTCCTGCCAGGAGGCTTTCGCGCCAGTACACGGCGGTGTCGACGAATCCGTCCTCGGCGTCGAAGCACACCGGCCGCACAGCGGTCTGCGCACGTTCAGATTTATCCGGTGCCCCCTCGGCTGATGCGATGTGGCGAAGCTCTGGGCGGGTGATAGGACCGATGCCTGAGACTCGAACATTGACCCATTCCACGTGCTGGTCCGACGCATCAGCGAAGTCATAGCCGTATAGCTGCCTGTGCTCGGCGTGGAATGCACGTGTCACCTCGTCGGCCCATTCTCGGGTGATCGTCCCCGAAGGAGCCGGCACGCGGACCTCGAAGGCCTGCCCGAAGTAGCGGAGGTCGACGGAGCGGTCGAACTGGTGACGTTCCGGTGCAAAGCCTTCATTGACCAGAGCTTCTGTGGCTCGAGCCTGGAGACGGTCGAAGAGTCCGGCGACTTCAGCGATGTCCAGTCCGTCGTCTCGAGCGACGTTGGTCTGGACATAGTCGTTCTTGACGTCGACAGTCAGCAGTCCGAAGGCAGAGACGTTACCCGGGTTGAGCGGAACGACGACGCCGGCGAGATCGAGGATGTCGACGAGTGTGCAGGCCAGCAGCGAGCCGGAGCCGCCGAAAGTGGTCAGCATGAAGTCACGGACATCGAGGCCACGCTGGACCGAGATCTGGCGCAGCGCGTTGGCCTGGTTCCAAGCGGAGATCTCGAGGATTCCGGTCGCGGCTTTCTCCGTGCTCAGGCCAAGCTTTGCGGCGATTTCGCTGATGCCACGGCCGGCGGCATCCGCGTCGAGCGGGATTTCCCCGCCGAGGAGGTGGGGCGGGATCCGTCCGAGGAAGACGTGGGCATCGGTGATGGTCGGTTCCACACCACCATTGCCGTAGCAGATCGGCCCTGGGTCGGCTCCTGCCGACTGAGGACCGACCTTGAGCTGCCCTTCAGCCGTGGTCCAGGCGATCGAGCCGCCGCCCGCGCCGACGGTGACGACGTCGATCATGGGGATTTTCGACGGGTAGACACCTACCGAGCCTTCGGTCGTCAGAGCGGGCTCTCCATCGACGACAACGGTGACGTCGGTCGAGGTACCGCCGCCGTCGCAGGTCAGGACCTTGTCGAAGCCGGCTTCCCGGGCGATGAGTCCGGCACCCAGTGCGCCGGCGGCAGGGCCGGAGAGCACTGTGGTGATGGGCTGGTTGACGACCTCGTCGGCGGAGAGGACGCCGCCGTTGGACTTCATGATGTAGAACGGCAGCTTGGAATCTTTGTCGGTTCCGGTATAGGCATCGAGGCGTTCATGGATGTTCTTGACGTATGAGGAGACTTTGGGTTTGACTGCGGCGTCAACCAAGGTCGTCATGGATCGCTCGTATTCGCGGTATTCACGCAGCACTTCGGAACTGAGCGACACGATCACGTCGGGGTGCTCTTCGAGGAGGATTTCGCGCATCCTCTGCTCGTGAGCGGGGTTCGCGTAGGCGTGGAGGAAGTTGACGCCCAGTGTGCCGACGCCCTGGTCCCGGAACCAGCGAGCGACTTTGCGTGCCTCGTCTTCGTCGAAGGGGCGCACTTCGTTTCCCTCGAAGTCCATGCGGCCGGTCACCGTCTTCACCAGGTCGGCGGGCACGATGCGATCGGGCTTGACCCAGAAATAGGAGTTTCCGTAACCGTCAGGAACGGCCTGACGGGCGATCTCGAGCACGAATTCGTACCCCTCGGTGGTGATGAAGCCGAGACGATCGAGCTTGCCTTCGAGCAGCTGGTTGGTAGCGACGGTGGTTCCGTGGCTGACCGCGCTGATATCGGAAGCCGTGATCGTCGCGGAGTCCTGATCGGTGCCCAACATCTCGAGTACCTTGTCGATGCCGTTGATGAAGCCATCAGCGGGATTCGACGGTGTCGAGGGAGTCTTCGTTGTGGTCAGCTCACCGGTGGCTTCGTTGAAAGCCACCACATCTGTGAACGTGCCGCCGGTGTCGATACCGATACGGATTCGTGGGCTTTGAGTCGACATCAATGTCCTTCCCAGGTCTACTGACCCCAGGTCTGCTGAGCGTTTGAGTCCATTTTTGCCGGTGACTCACATCACTCCACCGGCAAAAGATGCCAAACAACTCACGAGCCGTTGGTAAATGTCTCCAATTGCGACAGCTCCGTTCGCAGCACCTCTTGGACAGATCGCGTCGGGCGGCTCAGGATGGCCTGCGCTGGAAGCGCTCCGCACGACAGCCCGTGGTTGTCGTAGTAGGAGAACATTGCCTCCAACCATTCGATCTCGCGCAGGTCAAAGCTCGTGTCAGACGTCGAGTCAGCGACAGAATTCCTGTGGGCAAGCGACCAGCGCTTCGGAGTTGAAACCTCGAGTTCAACCGTTCGACCCAGCACCTGCTCGGCCGCAGCGGCAACGTCGCGAACAGTCAGAAGTTCGGGCCCACCGAGTTCATAGGTCGCCCCGATATGAGCCTCATCAAGCAGCACTTCAGCAGCGACCTCGCCGACATCGGCGAGACTGATCAGTCCGAATCGGGTGTCGACGTTGTATGGCACAGCAATGTGCGGTTTCTGTTCTCGCAGGCCCGGCAGGAGGTTATCGATATATGCGCACGGTTGGAGAATCGACCACTGCAGTCCGCTCCGCCGCACCAGGTCTTCCGCTGCAGCCTTGGCCACGTGGTGTGGCATATCGGGAGCATGGGGTGCTGCCACCGAATGGTAGACGACCCGTTCCACTCCCGCCTCGCGGCAAGCCCCGAGCAGTACAGAGATGAAGTCCAGCTCATTCGGATGGAGGTTCGGCGCCATGAGATAGGCAGCTCGACATCCCTTCAGCACCGCACCAAGATCCGCCATTTCGCCTCGACCGACAGGAACGGCGGGCACTCCCCGGGCAGCTAGTGCCGATACGATCGCTCGACCGGTCTTCCCCCGCGCACCCACCACAGCCACAGTCACTCCCGCCGCTGCATCCGTGGACACCTTCGTCTCCTTGTTCATACCCACGCCTTATCCTCATCCTCATCGACCGATCCGTCCCGGTATGGATCCGAACCTACCCAGGGCAGGCAGACGTCGATACGGCGAATCCTGCCAAATTCTCACGCCTCCGCCTCCACCCTCAGCCGGAGACTGCACCAACCAGATCCCCACTTCGGCGGATACCGTGCCGCCGATCCCCTGGCTAAGCTGGAAGGATGGCAGAGAACTCCGAATCGCTGAAGCCCACCAAGGGCGACGTGTATCTGGTGCTTGCCCTGGCGGCCGCTTCGGTGGTCTTCGCGATTCTGTACAACACGACGTCCTACTGGCCGTTCAAGGGACCTTTGTGGCTGATCTGCCTGATGTCGGTTGTCGTCACTTTGCCGCTCATCTGGCGTCGGCGTTTTCCCAGTCAGATGGCCTGGATCCAGACCACGATCTTCGTCACTGCACAGGTTCTCGAGGTCATGGAACCCGGGGGCACCCAGATCATCATCTTCATGGGGGTCTACGCCGTAGGCGCCTGGCAGAGCAATCGCAAAGCGGCATTCATCTCACGCCTCCTCCTCTGCGTCGGAATCTTCGTTTACCTGATCGTGTCAACGGCCCTCCAGTTCAAGGAGATGGGCGACATGACGGTGCTTCAGTTCGCAGCCGCCTCCGGGGTCTCGTTCCTCATCAACATCGCGTTCTTCGGCGGGGCCTGGCTCTTCGGCAACCGAGCCTGGAAGCAGCGTCGGCTGCTCGAGGAGCTGCGCTCTGCCAATGAGGAGGTCCGCTCACAGGAGAGGCAGCTGACCAGTCAGGCGCTCGACCTCGAGCGGGTGCGCATCGCTCGCGAGCTCCACGATGGCATCGCCCACCACATCACCGGAGTCGGCATCCACGCCGCGGCCGCCCGCCGCAGCCTCGAGAAGAACCCCGACAAGGCTCGGGAGTCGCTGAAGACCATCGAATCCTCCACTCGCGAAACCGTCGAGGAACTGCGCGCCCTCGTCTACACCCTGCGCGACACGGACGACGCGAACACCGCGGAGGGGAACACGAAGGGCAACCCCAGCCTCGGCGACGTTCCCGAACTCATCGACGTTGCCAGCAGATCCGGGCAGCAGATCGAGGTTCACACGATCGGGCAGCCGCGACCGCTGACGCCGATCACGGAGATGTCGGTCTACCGGGTGATTCAGGAATCCCTGACCAACTGCCGTCGTTATGCGGGTTCGCACGCCGAGGTTGATGTGCGTCTGCGATACGGCACCGCCAACCTCGAAATCGAGATCAGCGACTCCCGCGCGCTCGGTGCGCATCACGACGAACCGCACCCCGAAACCGAGGCTCCCACGAAGCAGTCGGGACTGGGCCTGGGCATCATCGGCATGCGCGAACGGATGAGCGCCCTGGGCGGCAGTCTGGAAGCCGGCCCGAAGTCCCGCGGCGGTTGGCTCGTGCGAGCACAGATTCCCTACCCGCGGAATGTCGCGGACGCCGAGGAGCCTGCCCCGAAGACCAAGGAGCCAGCCCCGGACACCTCCACCATGATCCCCACAGCAAAGGCCGAACAGTGATCAGAGTCCTCCTCGTCGATGACCAGGCGATGGTCCGCACCGGTTTCCGCACGATCCTCGAAAGCGAGGACGGTATCATCGTCGTCGGCGAGGCTGAGAACGGTCAGGTCGCGATCGACCGCGCACTCGACCTCGCACCGGACGTGATCTGCATGGACGTCCAGATGCCGGTCATGGACGGGCTCGAATCCACCGCGGAGATCGTACGCCGCGGCGCGGCCGGAGCAGTCCTCATGCTCACCACCTTCGACCGGGACGATTTCCTGTTCCAGGCATTGGCCGCCGGTGCCAGCGGGTTCCTGCTCAAGACCGCCGAGGCGGAACAGCTCATCGACGCAGTCACCGCACTGGCGGCCGGCGATGGGCTCCTCTCCCCCGAGGTGACCCGACGCGTCATCGAACGCTCCGTGCGCTCCCCCGAAGCCACCACCTCGGCGGCTCCCGAATTGGAACTCCTCACCGACCGAGAACTCGAGGTCCTCCACCTCGTAGCCAAGGGGCTGAGCAACTCGGAGATCGCAGGCACGCTCTTCGTCGGCGAGGCCACCGTCAAGACGCATGTCTCCAACCTGCTGACCAAGCTCGACATCCGCGACCGTATTCACGTCGTCATCTTCGCCTACGAGAACGGGATCGTCGGGAGGTGAAAGGTCTCATTCCCAGTGTCAGACTTCTTCCCAGGGTCAGAATTCGACCTCCCCCACACTGCCGATGCCGAAATAGCCCGAACGACGGATTCGCATCGCCGAGGCACCGCATAGGTTTGAGTCATGATCACCTTGGACTCAATTTCTCGCAGTTTCGGCGACAAACAGGTTCTTCACGACCTGTCCTTCTCCATCGGCTCGGGGCGGATGACCGGGTTCGTCGGTTCCAACGGCTCCGGCAAGACGACGACCATGCGCATCATCCTCGGCGTGCTCGCCGCGGACTCCGGGAGCATCACCGTCGACGGCGAGACCATCACTCCCGCGCACCGCAGCGCGATAGGCTACATGCCCGAGGAGCGCGGCCTCTACCCGAAGATGCCGATCATCGATCAGCTCATCTACCTCGCCCGCTTCCACGGCCTCAGCCGCCATTCCGCCCGTCGACGTGGCCTCGAACTCCTCGAGCAGCTCGACCTCAACGGCAAACCCAGCGACAACCTCGAGGCCGTCAGCCTGGGCAACCAGCAGAAGGTCCAGATCGCTGCCGCGCTCATCCACCGCCCGCGCGCCCTCGTGCTCGACGAGCCTTTCTCCGGACTCGACCCGGTCGCCGTCGAACGCACCCTCGAGGTACTCAAGGACTTCGCCGACACCGGTGCACCCGTCCTCTTCTCCAGTCACCAGCTCGACCTGGTCGAGCGTCTCGTCGACGACCTCGTCATCATCGACGGCGGCCGGCTCGTCGCCAACGGCACCGCCGATGAGCTGCGCAGTCAGCGCAGCACCCCTGAGTGGATACTGCAGACCGATACGGACATGGGCTGGGTGCGCGAGATCCCCGACATCACCGTCGTCGAGTTCGACGGCAACTGGGTGCGCTTCGCCGCACCGAATCCGGACATCGCCGAGGCGGTCCTGCACCAGGCCATCACCGTGTCCTCCGTGAAGTCCTTCGCCCCGCACACCGTCGCCCTCAACCGTCTCTTCCAGGAGGTCACGCAGGCATGAGCATCCAACAGGATTCGAACTCGCTCGACACCAACGTCTCCAAGAAGTCCGGGCTGGCGACGACAGCGCAGACACCGCGCGCCAGCTTCACCACCGCCATCGGCCTCGTCATCGAACGCGAGATCATGGTCCGCATCAAGTCGAAGGCGTTCATGGTCTCGACCTTGCTGAGCATCGTCCTCTTCGGTGCACTCGTCGCGGTGTCAGGGTCGCTGCCCTCACTGTTCTCCTCCACGGACAAAGTGGCGGTCACCTCGGCGGGGGCACAGGCTGTCGAAGGAATCGACGGGATCGAACTCGTCTCCGTGGACAGCGTCGATGAGGCGAAGGAACTTGTGAAGTCGGAAGACGTCACGGCTGCTGTCGTCGATGACCCGGCGTCCCCGGTCGGTGTCACCGTCATCGCCGAACGCTCCGCACCCGAGTCGCTGACCGGCGAGCTCAGCCAGGTCCCGACTGTCGAACTCCTCGACCCCGACGCCCCGGATCCGGGCCTGACCTACATGATCGGACTGGGCCTCGGCCTTGTGTTCTTCATGTCGGCGGTGACCTTCGGAACGACCATCGCCTCCTCTGTGGTGGAGGAGAAGCAGTCCCGGATCGTCGAGATCCTGCTGGCCTCCACCTCGGCGAAGGTGCTGATGTTCGGCAAGGTTCTTGCGTGTTCCCTCCTCGCCTTCGCACAGATCGGACTGACCGCGCTCTCCGTCCTCATCGGCGCCGCCATCAGCGGAAACGATCTGGTCCTCGGCAAGGTCACGGAGCCGATCGCCTGGTTCATTCCACTCTTCATCGTCGGCTTCGTCATGATTGCTTCCCTCTATGCAGCGGCCGCATCGATGGTCTCTCGGACGGAAGATCTGGGCTCGACGTCCAGCCCGATCATGATGCTCATCTTCCTGCCCTATATGGCGGTCATCCTCTTCTCGTCCAACGAGGCCGTGATGGCTGTGATGTCCTACATACCGTTCTCCGCAGCGGTCGCGGTCCCGATGCGCGTCTTCCTCGGCACGATCGAATGGTGGGAGCCGTTGGTATCGCTGCTCATCCTGGCAGTCACCACGATTCTGGCTCTGCTGCTGGCGACCCGGATCTTCGAACGCTCCATCCTGCAGTCGGGTCCGAAGGTGTCGTGGAAGCAGGCGCTGAGCAGGTCGAAAGGCTGAGCTTCTCCAGCAGTTGTGCGTGACTGCAGCCAACCGAAGTCGCAGACGATGCAGGCAGCGCCGGGACCCCGCCTCAGGTAGTGGATAAATACCGTTGGAGGCATTGTCACCTGCGCTGATCCGCTATTTTGATTACTCAACTTTGAGTTCATGACGTCAGATCAAGAAGATACAGGCGCACCTGATGACGCCATTTGTCACTACATTCGCGAACGATTCCTTTCGACACCTGGCAGACTAGATGGCAACTGTGGTGAAACATTTAACGTGGAGGGCTGACAGCAGTGGCGGAAGCACCATCCGAGCGCAGTCGCAAAGAGCACCCCCATGCCGAAGCGAAGGCATCGCGCAGCACGTGGCGAAGATCTCTGAGCGTCGGATTGCAGTCTCTCGCATGGATCGTCGCTGGCATCTTCGCTCTGATCATCGTTCTTACGGTTCTCGTCCCCAGAATCATCGGCGCGGAACCTTACACGGTCGTTTCCGGGTCGATGGAGCCCACCATCCCCACTGGCTCGGTCGTCGTCTCCAAAAAGGTCAGTCCTGGCACAGTTGCATTCCGCGATGTCGTCACGTATCAGCTGAAATCCGGGGAACCGCTGACCGTCACTCACCGAGTCGTCGGTGTCGACAACATCGACGGGCAGACAAGGTTCAAGACGCAGGGAGACGCGAACACCTCCCCCGACCCTGAGCCGGTGCGACCGGAGCAGATCCGGGGAGTGGTGTCCTATCACGTGCCTCTGGTCGGATACCTGGGACAGCTCGTTCCGATGGGGGCACGCGAGGGAATTGCCACCGTCCTGGGAATTGGACTCATCGCATATGCGTTAATTGTGCTGATCAGCAGTGCTTTAGGTCGAAAGAAGAACTCTGCTGACACAAGGGATTCTGACGAAACGGTCCAGTCGAAGCGCGGTCGACATTAATTCCAATGTGTTCAAAACTACATTGCTGGCCCGCTTGATATTAGTTACCATTTTAGTAGTAGCTGTGGACAACGCCTGTCCTTAGAAGTGTGGGCCGCTCACAGCGACTATCACTCCTTTTCGCACTCTCACCCTCAGGACTGACATTGAAGAAATCCACAAAGGCACTCATCGCAGGCGGCATCGGCGTCGCACTCCTCGTCGGCGGTGCAGGCACCGTCGCATTCTGGACCGACGAAGCGGACGGAGGCGACGGAGTGATCACTGCAGGCACCCTCGACCTCGGCACGCCGGCCGGCGGTGGCTGGGAGATCAGCCACGCTGGTGACGGCTCCGGCACTGCCACTGCCCCTGTCGCATTCAACCCCGAGTCCGACCAGATCGTCCCCGGCGACATCCTCACCTATGCCCAGAACATCCCCGTCACCCTCGAAGGTGAAAACATCGCGGCCCAGTTCGACGGCGCTATCGATGTCACCGCCAACGGAGCAGACGCCGACACCGCTCTCGCGGCGGCACTCGAAAAAGAGGATCTCGCCGCTACCGACATCTCGGGAGCGACGGGCGACCTTTCCTTCGACAACGGCAAGTTGACCGGCGAAGGAACCGGAAACGTCGAGGTCACCACGACGGTCAAGTTCCCGTGGGGCACCGAGGGCCAGTACAACCCGGCGAAGCTCGGATCGCTCAATTTCGCGGTCGACTACAAGCTCACTCAGGTTCCAGGCAACTGATCCTGCCGTCACCGAGGTGGGCGCGAGTACCGATACGCCCCACCTCGGTGATTTGTACCTTTTCATCATTTAGCTTTCGAGGAGATTGCGCATGTCCGCACGCCGTGCCGTGTTTGCTGCCGCTGCAGCCGCGACTGCGGGCGCTCTGCTCCTCGGCGGCAATGCGACATATGCAGCATGGTCGGACTCCGCGAAGTCTGAAAAGACAACAATCACTGCTGGGACATTAGCAGCAGAAATCACGCAGTCCGACCCAGCGTCTGTGGCGATGGGCGAGGGCGCAAGTGCGGGCATCTTCCCGGGTGATAACAGCAAGGGAATCATCCCGGGCGCACAAGGACAACGCTGGACGTACACAGTGACAAACTCTTCCAAGTCAGCAGTCACTGCGAACGTCGCGCTCAAAATCAACGGGTCAGTATCCAATGCCACCGACTACGCGGCGATCCGGCCGTATCTCAAGGCGACAACCAAGGTGGGCGCCACAACGACTGAAATCCCGAGCAGCGCATTCACGGCATCCGGCTTCCAGCACACCGTCAAACTCGGTGACAAATTGGCTCCAGGTAAGAAAGCGACCATCGAACTCACACTCTCGATGCCTGCAACCGTCACGAATTCGCAGGGTCAAAAGGTTGATGTCGCTGTCGAGCTGATCAAGCATCGCAGCGCGACTACTGATGCTCAGAAGATCTTCACCATGGAGAATTCCGCAAGCCTTTCGCAGGTTGGCCAACCGTGAAACATCAGAACTCCGCCGGTCGCACAAAGCGCATCTGGATAGTCGTCGCTGTACTCTCTGCACTCGTATTGTTGTTCCCGATCGGTTTCACGACTGCGTATCTCACGGACAAAGTCACTGCGAGCAAGACCTCCGGCGGTACGGGGCGATGGTGCTCGGTGCCTAACCCGAAACAGCATCCAAACGTCTACCGCCTCAAGGAATTCCCTCGCTATTCAGACGCCAAGGAGGGCACCGAGAACCCCTTCTCCGCCAACCCTGGATTCATCATCGTGCCTGTCGTCAACACGAATGGAGAGTTTGCACCCACCGATGGAAGCGGTGCAGGTACAGCCGGATCTCGCGACCTCAGTGTGCGGCTATGGTCATGCGACGCGACGAGTCAGTCAACGAATTCATCCATCAAAGTGACCGGATGGCGAGCAACAGGTAGTGCAACTCCGTACTGGCTGTCAGAGAAAAGTGCTGGATTCGCCGGACAACGGCTCGACCCCACACGTGGATTTGGCCTGGAATTGGCAAAACTCCACGTTCGTGGAACATCTCGGCTCACCGGCTGGCTCCAACATCTGACCGGTAGCGACCGACAACTCTATACATGGATTTTGTCGTCCAATCGCACCAAAACCGACCTCTCTGCCGACCCTGACTGCCTTACGCACTTATGCGTTATCAATATCAAAGAGGTTCCGAGCTTTCAACAGGCGTTCAAGAACGACACCGGTGGAGCAGGTGCTCCTTCGAATTCTGTCGAATACTCGGGTCAGAGTTATTGGAATGACTCCGGCGACTTGTCTCCGAACAATCCTCGCAATGTCCGGATGACGAGCTACTCAGGAGCCCGGCGGCCCCCATTCGCCCAAGGCCAACGACCGACGTCGACCGATGGCAGGCAAGTCCAGTGGGTCGTCATGGAGTGGTGGGGCTCGACTGCCCCGAGCGATGACATGGTCGCCGAGGTTGTACTCCGATGAGGCCTCTCGCGACACGACCGGGCATCACCTCAGTCTTCGCGCTGATACTCGCCCTATTTGTCCTGGTTGCCGCTTCCCCCGTCTCAGCTTCTCCGCAAGGCCAGCTCACCGTCACCCTCCCCGACGGCACTGCCCCTAAGAGCATGTTTGCCGAGACCACTCTCGTTCCAGGTGGCACGACTGAGGAGAAGCTCATCGTCTCCCAGAACACGGGCGAGCCTGTCAGGACAGGTATCCGTTTAGAACAGCTGTCCACAAACGATCCGCTCGTGGACGAGTCTGAACTCGTCCTGGATGGATTGGGTGAATCAGTCACAGTTCCACTGGGTCAAGTTCTCAAGTCAGGGGCCCCGGTTTGGCTCGGCGATCTGCCCTCAGATGACAAAGCCACGGTGACAATCGGCGTTCATCTTCCGGAATCTGCGACCAACGACACCCAACGCGAACGATCGCGCTTTCGCATCATTGTGACTGCGCAGGAGGAGCCGGGCGCTTCCCCGCCCCCTACGTCATCTCCCACTCCCACAGCTTCTCCCACAGATCCCAGCGATGCTTCCAGCGACGAAGATGCTGGGACCGACGACTCGTCCACGGCCGACGCCACTTCGGGCGCCGACGATTCGGCAAACGACAACGCTGACACCTCAGCCGGTTCCGAGCGATCTGCAGAATCAGACAGCTCCGACAAAGGAGATGGCTCCGGAGGCTCCAAAAACTCTCAAGGTTCCGATCAGGTCGAGGGCTCCGCAGATGCGGGAGACTCCGACGACCCCGGTGGAGACCTCCCGCGCACTGGCGCGAGCGTGTTTGCCGCACTTCTCGTGGCAGCAGCGCTTCTGCTTGCCGGAGTCTTTGCCGTCCAGGCCAGCCGGAGACGTACCCGTTCCAACCGCGAGTTCGGCTGAAGTCTTCCCCCTTGTGCGCGGCATCCAGTCGTGATTGCGTTGTCATATGACCCTTCCAGAGTTGACTCTGCCGCTGACCACCGATCGACTCATCCTGCGCGCGTATCGGGAGTCCGACGCCGAGGCGCTGCTTCCGATCTACTCCCGTGAGGATGTGGCGCGGTTCCTCCTCTGCGATCCTTGGACCGCCGAGGAGTCACGGACGGAAATTTCCAAGCGCATTCCGAAGACCGGTTTGGATACCGAGTCACGTGCGCTCTCGCTGGTCATTGAGACCAAGGATGGACTCGACGATATCGAAGGGTCAGTCATCATCGGCGACCTCGGCATCTGGCTCAACGGCGAATCAGCAGACAAGGCCGAGATCGGCTGGGTGCTCAATCCGGCTGCCGGTGGTCATGGCTTCGCTTCGGAAGCGGCCACGGCCATGCTCAACGTCGCATTCGATCACTACGGTCTCCATCGGGTCATCGCTCAGATGGATGCCCGGAACACCGCCTCGGCGAAGCTGGCCACACGCATCGGCATGCACCAGGAGGCTCATCTGCGCCAAGATTGGTGGACTAAGGGCGAGTGGTCAGACACCCTCATCTTCGGGATGCTGAGCAGCGACCGTCAGGTGGCCTGAGCTCTATGGCGTCCTGCGGCGCAGCGTCAGGGAACCGACGATGACGGCGCCGACGATCCAACAGCCGATGAAGAGGATGCGCACCCAGATATAGGCCGTGTCTTCACTGCCGGTCGACACCGCAGTCAGAGCGTCGATCGCATGTGACAGTGGCAGCCAGTCACCGATCACCTCGAGCACGTCCGGCAGCTGATCGCGGGGAAGGAAGATGCCGCCCAGCAGAATCTGCGGGAACACGAGCAGCGGCATGAACTGCACGACCTGGAACTCGGTGCGCGCGAATGCGCTGGCGAGCAGCCCGAGCGCCGTACCGAGCAGTGCATCCGCAATGGCGACGACGAAGAGCAGCACGATCGACTCTTCGATCTCCAGTCCGCACACCACCGTGGCGAAGCCCACCGCGATCGCCGTCTGCACCACCGCCAGCAGACCGAAGGCCACGGTATATCCGAGGATGAAGTCGCCGCGGCCCAAGGGCATCGACAGCAGACGTTCGAGGGTGCCGCTGCGCCGCTCTCTCAGTGTGCTGATGCTCGTGACGAGGAACATCACGATGAAGGGGAACAGCGCGAGCATCGCTGGGCCGATCCTGTCGAAGACATCCGTCTCGTCGAAGATCCAGGCCACAAGGCCGATGAGCAGGCTGGGCACGACGAGCAGCAGTGCGATCGTGCGCGGGTCGTTGCGGATCTGGAGCAGCACACGCCCTGCCGTGGCCAAGGTGCGCGAAGGAGTCATCTCTTCGTCCCCTTCGCGCCTCGCCTGCCCTGCGACGGCGGGCTCGTCGCCAACAGTCTCTTCGAGACAGAATCCCTCTTAGCAGTGTCGGCCTCGATGATGCGCAGAAATGCTTCCTCCGCCGAGGCGGCCCGCGTGTTCTCGAGCAGCTCGCTCGGAGTCGTATCGGCGATCACCGCGCCCTCACGCATCAGCAGCAGCCGGTCACACCGAGTGGCCTCATCCATGACGTGACTCGAGACGAGCAGCGTCGCCCCATCGTCTGCGATGCGGCGAAAGATGGCCCAGAGCTCGGAACGCAGGACCGGATCGAGCCCGACCGTGGGCTCATCGAGGACCAACAGCTCCGGCGACCCGAGCATCGCCGCCGCCAGCGACACACGATTGGCCTGCCCGCCGGAGAGCGTGCGGGCAAGCTGATCGGCCTGGCCTCTCAGATCGGTGCGCTCGATGACGCGCTCGACATCGGACTTCGCCACGCCCTGCACCCGGGCGAAGTAGGCCAGGTTCGCGCGCACCGAGAGGTCATCGTAGATGCTGGCCAACTGCGTCATATATCCGACTTTGTGGCGCAGAGGTGCCGAGCCTGCGGGCTCGCCGAGCACTTTGACGGTTCCGCCGCTGACGATCTGGACACCGACGATGGCGCGCATGAGCGTCGTCTTGCCGCTGCCGCTGGGCCCGAGCAGTCCGACGATGGCACCGCGCGGCAGGGTCAGGTCGAGACTGTCGATCACGGTCGTTCGCCCGCGTCGAATCGTCAGCCCTCGAGCCTCGATCGCGTTGCTCGTCATATGAAGAATAAGACTCCCGATATTGGCCCACGTCAAGTGACCCGTGATACCAAAGGTCTGGGAAACAATCCGAAAACCGAGGCAAAGGTTCACGAAACGGGCCTCTGTTTGGTCAGAACCACCTCGGCGAGGGTCATAGCGTGGGAATAGCAAACGTCTCAGCGAAAGGTACACATGTACAGGCAGTCGTCGAAATTGGCCAATGTCCTCTATGACATTCGGGGACCCGTCCTCGAAGAGGCCGAGGCGATGGAGGCCAAGGGCCACACCATCCTCAAGCTCAACATCGGCAACCCTGCACCTTTCGGATTCGAAGCCCCCGAGGCGATCGTCCACGACATGGTCAAACAGCTGCCCGTGGCTCAGGGGTACTCGGATTCCCGTGGAATCCTCTCCGGTCGCCGCGCCGTCGTCCAGTACTACGAGACCAGAGGCATCCACAATCTGGACACCCCCGAGGTGTTCCTGGGCAACGGAGTCAGCGAACTCATCACCCTGTCCCTGCAGGCCCTGTGCAATCCCGGCGACGAGATCCTCGTCCCCAGCCCCGACTATCCCCTGTGGACGGCATCGGTCGCCCTGGCCGGCGGCACCCCCAAGCACTACCTGTGCGACGAAGCCACCGCCTGGCAGCCCGACCTCGAGGATCTCGAATCGAAGATCACCGAGAACACCCGCGGCATCGTCGTCATCAATCCGAACAACCCGACGGGTGCGGTCTACTCACGCGAGACTCTGAAGAAGATCGTCGACATCGCACGCCGCCACGACCTCATCATCTTCGCCGACGAGATCTACGAGAAGATCACCTACGACGACGTCGAGATGGTCAATATGGCTACCCTGACCGGTGACGATGTCCTGTGCCTGACCTACTCGGGACTGTCGAAGGCCTACCGGATCGCCGGCTACCGCGCCGGCTGGCTGGCCATCACCGGACCGCTGTCCGAGGCCAAGAGCTACCTCGAGGGCATCAAACTCCTGGCCAATATGCGCATGTGCGCCAACGTTCCCGCCCAGCACGCAATCCAGGCGGCACTCGGCGGCAAGCAGTCGATCGGGGACCTGGTCCTTCCGCAGGGTCGCCTCGGTGCGCAGATGAACCTCGCGCATGAGGGGCTGAACTCCATCGACGGTGTCTCCGCGCACCGAGCCAGCGGTGCCCTCTACATGTTCGCGAAGCTCGATGTCGACAAATTCAACATCACCGATGACGAACAGTTCGCCCTCGACCTGTTGCGCGAACAGAAGATCCTCGTCTCCCACGGCACCGCCTTCAACTGGTCGAGTCCCGATCATTTCCGACTCGTCACCCTGCCCTCGGTTGAGGTCCTGGATGAGTCGATCAACCGCCTCGGCGAATTCCTCTCCGGATACAAACAGAAGGCGAACAGCACGTGCGAACTGCCGACCGTCAAGGAGATGTCACCAGCAGCGGGGTAAAGCTCAACAATCAGCTTAGGCTCAACGGTCGGCAACTGCTCCTTGAAATCGGACTCAGATTCGAGGAGAAGTTGCCGACCGTTCGCATTCACATGACTCAGAGAGTCCAGAAACGTCACAGAAATTCATAGTCTAGTAATCGGATCGACTTAGTGGGTATTGTTGGCAGCGAACGAATTGCTCAACAATCTTCAGCTTGCTGAAAGGTCACCACTATGCGCCAGCTCATCGTCCTCGGATTCGTCGGGCTTCTTGCCCAGCTCATCGACGGCTCCCTCGGCATGGCCTATGGAGTGACGTCGACGACCCTGCTGCTCGCGGCCGGGATCGCGCCGGCCACAGCATCGGCGGCGGTGCACTTCTCTGAGATCGGCACGTCTTTGGTCTCCGGCATCTCCCACCACAAGTTCGGCAACGTCGACTGGAAGACGGTCTCGATCCTCGCGATCCCCGGCTTCGTCGGTGCCTTCGCCGGAGCCACCTTCCTCACCAGCCTCAACGGTGATGCGGCCACACCGTGGATCTCGGGCATCCTGCTGGCCCTCGGAATCTATGTGATCTGGCGCTTCCTCGCCCTCGGCGGTCGACGCCCCGAGTTCAAGGGCCGGCCCGGAGTGAAGCTGCTCGTTCCCATGGGACTTGTCGGCGGTGCCCTGGACTCCATCGGCGGAGGCGGTTGGGGCCCGGTCGGGACCACCACTCTCCTGTCATCGGGGCGACTGGAACCACGCAAGGTCGTCGGGTCGATCGACACCAGCGAATTCGTCGTCGCGGTCGGCGGCTCGCTCGGGTTCCTCTTCGCGCTGGGCTCTTCAGGAATCGAATGGTCGATCGCCGGGGCGCTTCTGGTCGGCGGTGTCATCGCCGCACCCATCGCCGCCTGGCTGGTCAAGATCCTGCCCGCCCGGGTGCTGGCGATCGCCGCCGGCGGCATCATCATCCTCACCAACGCACGCACGATCGCCCTGGCCCTCGGAGCATCGTCGACCACGGTCACCATCACCCTCATCGCCCTCGCAGCAGCCTGGATCGCACTCATCGTGCATGCGGTTCGCCTTGAGCGCCGCACCCGTCAGACCGAACCCCTCGCCGAGGTGGGCGCCGAAGTCACCACCGGAAGCTGAGCACCGCAGACGGCCGGTTCCCCGGCTCAAGCCGGGGTGCCGGTTCGCAGGGGTGCCGGTGAGCCCGCTGTTACTATGACGGCATGCGGGTCACCACGAAATCCGACTATGCCCTGCGGGCCCTGATCGAGATCGCCAACGTCAGCGACGGCGGCCCCATCAGCGCCGATGAGCTCGGAAAGCGACAGAACATCCCCAAGGGATTTCTCCAGGCCATCCTCGCCGACCTGCGCCGAGTCGAGATCGTGGCCTCGGTCCGCGGCAAGTCCGGCGGCTGGACACTGACGAAGCCCGCGAGCGCAACCACCATCGCCGATGTCATCCGCGCCGTCGACGGACCGCTGGTCTCCATCTACGGCCAGCGACCTGAGGCCGTCGAGTACGACGATGCCGCCGAATCCCTCCAACAGGTGTGGATCGCGGCCCGCTTCGCCCTCCGCGATGTCCTCGAGCAGGTGACCATCGAGGCTCTGGCCTCGAAGACATTGCCCGCCGAGGTGACCGAGAAGGTCGCAATCGAAGACGCTTGGAACCCGCACTGAGCAGTCACCACCAGCGCATCACCGTCGTTGCATCCGTTGCGTCACCGCCATTGCGCGGTGACGGTTCCCACGTCAGCGACCACCTCGGCGACGGCGGCATGATGGGCGGCGATGATCGGGTCGTGCCGTGAGACCTTCGCGGTCGACTCCCCCGACCGTGCGCGGGATACGAGGAGGACGTCGCGGCGGCAGGCGTCCATCGGCATCGGGATGACTTCGACCGTCGGGTCCTCGGGGACCGAGGAATCAGGGATCACTGCGACCGCCAACCCGGCCGCGATCATCCGGATGATCGCGGCGTAGTCATCCATCCGCATGCCCACCCGCGGCTCAAAGCCGGCGGCCACACAGAACGACCGAACTACCTCGTCGATGGCATCTCCGGGATCGATGCTGAACGCCCAGGTCTGGGACACCAAGGCCGTGAGATCGGGCATCCCGTGAGCATCGAAGGAGACCGGACCGACGGACTTCGGCACGCACAAGAAGAGCTGCTCCGAATACAGGTGCTTGGCCTTCAGTGTCGACGGGATCCACGTCTTGTCGATGTCGGTGGAGACGAGCAGCGCCAGGTCGAGGTCTCCGGATTCCAGCCTGGCGACGAGCTTCGCATGCTCATCCATGGTCACATCGAGTGCCGCGGCCGTCATATCAGCAGGTGCGGGAAGAACAGTGGCCATCTCGTCAGGGG
The DNA here is from genome assembly GCF_900169065.1 of Brevibacterium aurantiacum. Classification (GTDB taxonomy): domain Bacteria; phylum Actinomycetota; class Actinomycetes; order Actinomycetales; family Brevibacteriaceae; genus Brevibacterium; species Brevibacterium aurantiacum. The sequence continues at coordinate 53,725 of NZ_FXZB01000014.1, forward strand.
TCTGCCAGCGCGCACGCTTCTGCAGCTGGTTGTGCAGCTTTGGGATCACCCGGGCACCGACCGTGGGAACGGCCCCGATGCGAACCGGAACCGCCTGATCTTCACGCCACAGAGCCACCTCGGCGCCGAGGCGGTCGCACAGTCCCAGGATCTCCACAGCACGGGAGACGACAAGGCCGCCGACCACTGTCGGCTGCGATCCCCGCGGGCTCTTCTCGATCAAGGTCGAGCCCAGTGCCCTCTCCAGATTGCGCAGGTGATGGTTGACGGTGGGTTGGCTCCACCCCAGCGTGGTCGCCGCGGCGGCAACCGAACCGGACTCGGCGATCGCGCGCAGGGCTGAGAGTCCACGGGTATCCAGAGTTTCCATGATCCTCCGACCACAAGCTCAATAGTGTGTATTCATCAGTTTAGGAAACTTGGTATTCTCCCGGCAAGGGGTCACTCCCTAACCTGGATTCATGACCGTGCATCAAGACTCCCCCATGACCTCCGCCTCAGATCATTCGGCATTCCCGGGAACTGCGAAGACCTACGCGCCCTATGCCGATGCGCTGCAGGCGGCGGCCAAGCGTGACTCGCTGTTCCTGTCCACCCCCGGACACGGCGGCACCACCACGGGAATCTCCGCAGGTCAGGCCGAGTTCTTCGGCGAGCACACCCTCTCCCTGGACATCCCCCCGCTCTTCGACGGCATCGACCTCGGCGTCGACACCCCGAAGGACGAAGCCCTGCAGCTGGCCGCCGAGGCCTGGGGCGCGCGGCGCACCTGGTTCCTCACCAACGGCTCCTCGCAGGGCAACCGCATGGCAGCGCTGGCGATCGGCACCCTGGGCACGGGCGTCGTCACCCAGCGCAGCGCCCATTCGAGCTTCATCGACGGCATCGTGTTGGCTGGCCTCAACCCCGGCTTCGTCTCCCCCAACGTCGACGAGGTCAACGGCATCGCCCATGGAGTCACCCCGGATTCGCTGCGCCATGCCATCGCCGCTCACCCTGAGAAGGTCTCTGCCGTCTACCTGGTGACCCCCAGCTACTTCGGTGCAGTCGCCGACGTCAGCGCTCTGGCCGAGGTCGCCCACGAAGCCGGTGCCGCCCTCATCATCGATGCCGCATGGGGCGCCCACTTCGGCTTCCACCCCGACCTGCCGGAGTCCCCCGTGACCCTGGGCGCCGATATCGTCATCATGAGTACACACAAGCTCGCCGGCTCATTCACCCAGTCGGCCCTGCTCCACCTCGGCGACACCGAATTCGCGAACAGGCTCGAACCGGCCCTGGCCCGTGCCTTCATGATGACGGCCTCGACCAGCGAGAACGCCCACCTCATGGCATCGATCGACATTGCCCGCCGCGACCTTGTGAACTCCCAGGATGCGATTGCCGATTCGCTGGACAACATCCGCCAGATCCGTGCCCGGATCGAGGGCTCCGAGCACTATCATCTGCTGTCCGGAGACTTCATGAACCATGCCGACGTCGTCGACATCGACCCCTTCCGCCTGCCCATCGACATCACCTCGACGGGACTCGACGGCCATGCCGTGCGCAAGCGCCTGACCGAGGAGTTCGACATCTTCGCCGAGATGGCGACGGCCACGACGATCGTCGCCCTCATCGGCATCGGCAAGTCCCCCGACCTCGGCCGACTCTTCGACGCACTCGACCAGATCCGTGCCGAGAACTCCGGGACGCCCGGTGCAGGTACGGCCGAGTCTGCGACGAGAGCCTCGGGCATCCCCGCGCTGCCGAACGCCGGAGAGTTGGTTGCCCTGCCGCGCGATGCCTACTTCGCAGAATCCGAACTCGTCCCCGCCGCCGAGGCGATCGGACGGACCAGCGTCAGCTCGCTGGCCGCGTACCCACCCGGAATCCCGAATGTCCTCCCCGGTGAGAGGATCACTGCAGAGACCGTCGAGTTCCTACAGGCCGTCGCTGCCAGCCCATCGGGACACGTCCGCGGCGGCGTCGATGCGACCCTGAGCACGTTCCGCGTCCTCAAGGACTGACTGCTGCCGTCGGGCCTGACGGCTGTCGCCGTGCCCGACGGGCTTCGACCGGGCCTGGCAGACTGGTTGATTGTTCAAATAACGATACTGAATGCACAAAGCCTTCTTGTCGGCTACAGTCGCCGCTGAGGATAGATCTCTCACAGAATGCCCTTCCCCTGTCCTCACTGCTGTGTCTGAGGCAGTCTGCAATGACGAGCCGCAGACCGACTGACGCTGCCGATTGATTCAGGACCGGATGGACGTGGACGTACACCAGCCAGGGGAAGAACTCGCCGATTTCACGGAGAACGAGCTCCTCTCACTCATCGACCTCGGAACCGCCGGCGCCTATTCCGAGATCTACCGACGCTACCGCGATGACGCCGTGGCCAGAGCAACATCGTCCCTGCCTCCTGCGCAGGCTCGACAGGTCGCCGATGATGCATTCCTCAATGTGCTCAGGTCCCTGCTCAACGGATCCGCCGACACAGCCGAGGGACTCCAGCCCATGGTGGATGTCGAGATCGATTCAGCAGTGGGCTCCCCCGTCGATTCGGAGGTCGACTCCGCAAGCGACGAAAACCTCGCGAGCTCGACGCCACCGCGTGGTCAGGAGTCACACGACGATGCTCCAGCTGAGGCTGAGGCTGAGACTGAGGCTGAGGCTCCAGTGCCTGCATTGCTCTCGCAGGCACTGTCGAACCTGCCCGACAACTGGCAGCGGATCCTGTGGCTGCACGAGGTCGAACGGCTCTCACCCGAGGCTGTGGCCGAACAACTGAATATCAGCGCACCCGCCGTCGAGCGGCTGTCCGCTCGTGCACGCCGAAAACTGCAGGACGAGTGGCAGAAAGTCCGCCCTGTGGACAGCGAGACAACCGCCGACCACCGTGGCGCGCTCATCCCCGCACTGCTGACCTCGCCTATCGTCATCGAGCGCCTCTCCGACACCCTGGCACAGACAGTTCCCGAACCAGCACCTGTGGTCCCAGAGTCAGCTCTCGCAGGTCCAGATTCGGCTCCCGCGAACTCCGAACCCACAGCCGCCGACAAGTCGACCGCCGACACATCTGCCGACGAACTGCCCAAAGCTGAAGCTGCCGCCGGTGCGAGCCTCGCCGTCGCAGCCGGCGCAGGCGCCGCTTCTGGCTCTGGCTCTGGCTCTGGCTCTGGCTCTGGCTCTGGCTCTGGCTCTGAAGCAGCATCAGCCCCGGAACCTGAGGCGTCAACAGACACCGAGGTCGACTCCGATTCAGAAGCTGGGGCTGCTGCAGAGGCTGTCGCCGATACTGAGGTTGGGGCCGACACCGACTCCGGAGCAGCCGAAGATTCCGACTCTGCCGAAGCAGTAGGCGCTTCCACTGCAACACTGGGCGCTGCAACTGTTCAGAGTCCGTCCCAGACACCTGCCGCAGCGCGTTTCAGCATGCCGAAACCCGTTCTCATTCCCGTGGTCGCCGCATGCATCGGCCTCCTCGGGACACTTGTCGGCGTGGCCCTGGTGCCACAGCACGACGAGCACACCGGGCTCCGCTCTGGCAGTGCGAGCACTGAGGTCTCACCCGCCGACTCCTCGTCGGAGCACGACGACAAGAGCAGCAGCTCCGGTTCTCCCAGCGGCACGAGCTCGGACAAGCACGATCGCAAATCGGGCTCAGAGACATCGTCGTCTACTGACTCCGACCGGGACCGGAACGAAAAGTCACGCCGAGACCCGGGGCACGAAGACGACCGCTCAGACGGCGGCCCATCAGCCAAGAGCATTCCCGGCGGCGACGACGGCGGCAGAGACAGCGGCAACGACGATCGCCCAGCAGATGAACCGGGCGACTCAGGTCCATCGGAATCCGACAGTTCAGAGCCTGAATCGCCTTCAGAACCGACACCATCAACACCCGACGATCCTGAGACACCCCCGGAGCCATCGCCTTCGCCGCCGGAGGACCCTGCGCCTACGGAACCGCCGGAGGAGCCCACCGAGCCGACACCGCCGCCGGAGGAGCCGAGCCCCTCGGATCCGCCACCATCAGATACCGACACACCGTCGGAGCCTGATCCCACGCAGGATGGCCCCTCGAGCACAGCCGCCACCACGAACTGAGCTGACGCCATCTCGAGCTGAACTGGCGGCACTTCAATCTGAGCTGACGGCGCCTCGAGCCGAGGCATCGACTGCCACTCATCTCCGGTTCGCACGCCCGAATCCCTGTGCCCCGAGCAGTCTCCAATAAGAACAGGTTCTTCTTCGGTAAATACTTCGGTCGCCTTCAGCGAACCCACAGAATATTTACCGCGAGACAATTCATCGTGATTTGGGTCACAAAATTTGTTGACATGGGTGTTTAATCGAGTACAGATGTTCAGCATTGTCGAAAAGCGATCACCCCGTAACTCTCGAGTTAATTACTCCCGAGCTCTTTGGGTGTCAGAAAATCGAATTGCATCTGAAACGAGGAACCACTGATGTCAGAAGGCCAAGCAAACCCGATTCCAGATGGGACGAAGCTGCCCCGCAGGGAGCGGAAAGCACTCAAGAAGAAGCGCTTAGATGTACTGACCGGACACGTTAGTCGGTACGGATCGTCGGGATCGATAACGTGCCGTCAATGCTTCGGCACGCACGTACATCGCATCGCGGACGGATTCTGGCGCTAGTACTTCGGCGTCCGTATCAAGCCGCCACACTGCCCACACCGCGTGGCGCAGGTCTTCGAAGGTCACGTCGAGGCGGATCCAATCATCCGGCTCCGGTTCCTCGGCCCGGACAGCGCTGGCATTCTCCAGCAGTTCCTCACGACGTGAGGTCTTGATGCGGACGACGACGGGGATGTGTTTCTCGGAGAGGAACTGTGCGGTGCGCTCGGCCCAGATGCGGTCGAGATCGACCTGCGCGGGGCGTTGCGCTGGTTCGGGGAGCGCTTCGGCGCTGAGCATCCGAGACAGACGGTAAGTCCGATCGTCTCCAGACCTCGTCGCCAGCAGGTAGGTGCGCCCGCGGACGGTGACCAGTCCAATCGGATCGACGGTTCGACGACTCGGTGCTTTACCAGGTGCCGCGTAGTTGAATCGCAGCCGGCGGCCGGTGAGCACCGCGGCTCGGACCTCGCTCATGACGCCGTCGGCCAGGTCTTCGGTGGGGGCACGGCGAGAGAGCAGGTCGGTCTCCGGCTCCACGAGGAACCGTTTGGCCGCATCGCCGAGACTCACCTGGTGCCCCTCGGGCAGCGCGTCGACGACCTTGCGCATCGCCGAGGCTAGCGGTGCGCTGAGGCCGAAGACCTTCTCGCCGCGGTCTGATCCGGCGGTGAGCAGCGCGAGTGCCTCGTCATGGTTCAGCCCGGTCAGTTCGGTACGGAAGCCGGGAAGGAGTGAATAGCCGCCGTGTCGACCACGGTCGGCGTAAACGGGGACGCCCGCAGTCGAGAGGGCGTCGATGTCGCGCAGCACGGTGCGCGTGGACACTTCGAGCTCACTGGCCAGCTGGTCGGCGGTTATTCGGCCTCGCTGGCGTAGCAGGAGCACCAGCGAGACCAGTCGGTCTGCTCGCATGCATCAATCTTTACCAGAAAACACGACACAAGGTGTCGTGATTCGTTGGGAGGCTAGTAGCGCAGCGTCGAGGACGGCGGCCATAGGGCGGCCGGGCGCTGCGGAACGAATGAACGGAGCAGCAATGGAACGCACGGCAGTAAATCCGGTGACGTGGTCGCAGGAGATGGGCTTCAACCAGGGCGAAGTCATCTCAGGGGAGACACGGACGCTGTACATCTCGGGACAGACAGCGATGAGCAAGGATGGTCGGCCCGAGCATGACGGGGACGTCGAGGCCCAGCTCGCGCTGGCCGTGGCGAACCTCGAGGCCGTGCTCGCCGAGGCCGGTATGTCGATGGAGAACCTGGTCCGCCTCAACGTCTACACCACCGACGTGGACGCGATGTTCCCGCACTACGGCGTGCTCGCCGGGAAGCTCGGGGCGGCAGGAGTCGCCCCGACTACCACGATGCTCGGCGTCACCCGCCTGGCGATCCCCGGCCAGATGGTCGAGCTCGAAGGAACCGCTGTCGCATAACGTTTCCCCCTTTTTGAACCTCATCTCGGACGGTCAGCAGGGTAACCCTGCTGACCGTCCGACAGTCCTAAGGAGTCCCATGTCCCACGCAAATGCCGCTCTGACTCCCCGCCACCGCCTCAAAGTCGCTTGCCTGGTCGTAGATGACGGCTGGCCGATCAGCGAGGTCGCCACTCGCTTCCAGGTGTCCTGGCCGACAGTGAAGCGGTGGGTAGACCGCTACGCAAATGGCGAATCGATGCACGACCGGTCCTCGCGACCGAAGACCTCGCCGCACAAGACGCGCAAGGCGACGACGAAGCGGTGCGTGAGCCTGCGCCTGCGACTTCGCGAAGGGCCGGTCCAACTCGCGAGCAGGCTCGGAATCGCGCCGTCCACCGTGCATCGAATCCTCACGACCGCCCGGCTGAACCGGCTCGCATACGTAGACCGCGCCACAGGCGAACCTGTCCGCCGTTACGAGCATGACTACCCCGGGTCGCTCGTGCACGTGGATGTGAAGAAGCTCGGGAACATCCCCGACGGAGGCGGCTGGCGCTATGTCGGCCGCCGCCAAGGCGACAAGAACCGCTCCGCCACCCCAGGCAAGCCCCGCAGCAAGTGGCACAACCCCAAGCTGGGGTACGCGTTCGTGCACACCGTCATCGACGACCACTCCCGCGTCGCGTACACCGAAGTTCACGACGACGAGACCGCCATCACCGCCGTCGCCGTCCTGCACCGGGCGGTCAACTGGTTCGCCGACCGCGGCGTCACCATCGAACGCGTCCTGTCGGACAACGGCGGCGCGTACCGCTCCCTCCTGTGGCGCGACACCTGCGAGGAACTTTCGATCACACCGAAGCGAACGCGGCCTTACCGCCCGCAGACCAACGGGAAAGTCGAGAGGTTCCACCGCACCATGGCCGACGGGTGGGCCTACGCCCGCTGCTACCGCAGCGAGCAGGATCGCCGCGACGCCCTGCAGTCCTGGCTGCACCAGTACAACCAACATCGTCCGCACACGGCCTGCGGCAACCAGCCGCCCTTCTCACGATTGATCAACTTGTCCGGTCAGTACACTTAGAGGCCGACCACTGCATCGTGATCGAGAAGAAATCCATTCGCACCGCAATCGGCGGCACCACAGTCGGCAACTTCATGGAATGGTTCGACTTCGGCGTCTACGGTTACCTGGCAGTCACCATGACCACGGTCTTCACCGAAGGCATGGACCGGCAGATGGGTCTCCTCGTCACCCTGTTCGGCTTCGCGGTCTCCTTCCTCGTCCGTCCTCTCGGCGGCATGGTCCTCGGGCCGCTGGGTGACAAGATCGGTCGCCAGAAGGTCCTCTTCTTCACCATGGCCACGATGGCCACCGCTACCGCGCTCATCGGCGTCCTGCCCACCGCGGCCCAGATCGGCCTGTGGGTGATCATTCCCCTCTACCTGCTCAAGATGATCCAGGGATTCTCAACCGGCGGCGACTACGCCGGTGCGACCACCTACGTCTCCGAGTTCGCCCCCGACAAGTCGCGTGGCTTCTGGGCCTCCTGGCTCGACGTCGGCTCCTACCTCGGCTTCGCAGCCGGTGCAGGCACCGTCGCCATCACCACCGTCATCTCCACGAGCGTCGCCGGAGAGAACGCTATGGTCGACGGCGGTTGGAGGATCCCGTTCCTCATCGCGATCCCCCTCGGTGCCGTCGCCATCTGGTTCCGACTCAAGATCCCCGAGACACCCAGCTTCGAAGCCAACGTGGCCGAGGGCCTCGATGTGAAGGTCAAGGACGACAAGTACGCTCGCCACGGCCTCATCGGCGTCATCCGCCACTTCTGGAAAGAGATCCTCATCGGCATCGCCATCGTCGCCGGTTCACAGACGGTGGGCTACGCCCTCACAAGCTTCATGCCGACGTATCTCGAGGAGACGGTCAAGGTCTCGAACGTCCAGGCGGCCGTGGCCACAATTCCGGTGCTCGTCGTCATGTCCCTGTGCCTGCCGCTGATCGGACGTCTCTCCGACAAGATCGGCCGCAAGAAGGTCTTCCTCATCGCTGCAGGACTGACGATCGTACTGATGGTCCCGGCCTTCGCAGTCATGCAGATCGGCGAGATGTGGGCCGTCGTCATCGCGCTGTTCATGGTGGCTCTGCCGGCCGGCTTCAACATCGGCGTCTCCCTGTTCGGCGGCACCACGCCGCTGTTCAGCCAGGCGCTCATCGACCTCACCGGCAACTCGTACATGCCTGCGTTCTACATCATGTTCTTCTCGGTCATCGCCTTCGTGGCGGTGCTCCTGATGAAGGAATCGGCGCACAGGCCGCTGCTCGGTTCGTTCCCGACAGTCGCTACACACGAGGAAGCGGTCGAGCTCGTTCGCACCCAGGATGACAATCCGGACCTCGATCCGGACACCATGCCGATCCCGGTCGTGAAGGTGTGATCCGCAGTCGCAACAGGACCGCCGAACAGTCCTGACCATCGCCGAGGCGGTCGCTCCCATCCGTGGGGGCGACCGCTTCGTCGTGCACCTCCCAGTCCAGTTCGCTTCCCCGACCTCAGTGGGTAGCTAGAGGTTCTCGGTCCGCCTGAAGTAGAAGAGATTGTCGATGACCAGGGCCTGCGCCTCGGCCGACCGGCCGGCTTCGATGAGCCCGACGAGGTCGACGATCTGCTGTGCCGATTCAGCGTCGACGATGGCGGCGATCGAGTGGGCCGCGAAGACTCGCGACTGGTCACGCAACCGCAGACTGATGTCGGCTGCCCGGCGGCCAAGACCGTGCTCGAGCAGATGCTCGTGGAAGAGTCGATCGGCAGTCATGAAGCCGATCGTGTCGTCCTCGTGCGCCGCTGCCAAAGCGGCCTCGGCGTGCGTGCGAAGATCGCCGAGGGCGGCCTCACTCGCCGCCGGATCCTCACTGGCCCGGGCACACAGCGCGTCGACCGCAGGTCCGGCGAGCAGGGCGCGGATGCGGATGATCTCCTCCAGGTCCTCTCGCGTGACCGGCACCAGGCGGAATCCGCGGTTGGGCACGGCCTCGACTGTCCCCTCGGCGACGAGAGACATCATGGCCTCTCTGACTGGGCTCAGGGACATGCCCAGCTGCTTGGCCAGTCCTGCCGCCGAATAGATCGTGTCCTCGTCGAGGTCACCGGTCGTGATCGCATGGCGAATGACGATGAGCGCGTGCTCCCGCAGCGTCGGGGCCGTCTCAGGTCGAGCTGGGAGCGACGCGCGACTGCCCGACGCGTGGCCTCCCAATGCACGACTGCCCGAGGCCGGGCCCTTCGCTTCAGGTGCTGCTGATTCGCTGGTGACCAAAATTCTCCTTCGATGACTATTGACAGCATAACCACGACGACTCACGATTGAGTGAAGTAATCGGTTATCGACTACTCTCATTTCGATCAAGTCGAATTGAGCTCGTCGACACCACAGCGTGGTCGCCGCGAAGCGGCCACTGTCGTTCCTGCGAAGAAGGAGGAACCTTGTCCCTCGACCCCCTGCTCCAGCCGTTCACTCTGGGTCCGGTTCAGCTCAAGAACCGCATCGTCTCCACCGCGCATGAGCCGGCCTACACCGAGCTCGGAATGCCCAAAGACCGCTACCGCCTCTATCACCGGGAGAAGGCACGCGGCGGAGTCGGACTGACGATGACGGCCGGATCGGCCATCGTGTCCAAGGACTCCCCCGCCGCCTTCGGCAATGTCGACCTCTCCACCGACGAGGTGATTCCCTGGTTGGCCGCCATCGCCGATGACTGCCATGCCGAGGGCACGGCAGTGATGATCCAACTCACCCATCTGGGCCCGCGCAACTCCAACTTCACCGCCGACTGGCTGCCGCTGATCTCCGCCAGCCGCCACCGCGAACCCACCCACCGGTCCTTTACGAAGGCCATGGAAGAGTTCGACATCGAGCGGGTGGTCGACGATTTCGCCGCAGCGACAGCTCGAGTCAAGGCCGCGGGCTTCGACGGCCTCGAATTCCTGCACACCGGCCACCTCGTCGACTACTTCTTCGCCTCGCGATTCAATGAGCGCGAGGACGAGTACAACGGGGACCTGGCAGCCCGGATGCGCTTCCCGCTCCAGATCATCGATGCCATGCGCGGAGCCTCGGACGGGCTCGCCCTCGGCGTTCGCATGTCCGTGCTCGAACAGCTCGAAGACGGGATCACCGAGGAGGCCTCCATCGAGGTGCTCAAGGAGTATGCCGCCCACGGCGTCGACTTCCTCAACCTCAACGTCGGAAGCATCAGCTCCGACAAGGAACTCGCCGAGGCGATCCCAGGCATGGGCACCCCCTCGGCACCCTGGCTCGAGACCTGCCGTCGCGTCCGGCAAGCCATCGACATCCCCGTCCTCCACGCCGCACGGATTGCCGATGCACCCACAGCCCGCTTCGCGATCGAGGACGGCTGCCTCGACCTCGTGGGCATGACCCGGGCGCAGCTGGCCGACCCCTACCTGGTAAAGAAGATCGAGGAAAAGCGGGAGGACGATATCCGCCCCTGCGTGGGCGCGAACATGTGCCTCGACAGCATCTACACCTCAGGCGCCGCGACCTGCATCCACAATCCCGCGAGCGGACGCGAAGCCGATCTGCCCCAGGAAGTCACTCGCGACGTCGAGTCAGGTCCCAAACACGTCGTCATCGTCGGCGCCGGTCCCGCAGGTCTCGAGGCCGCACGAGTGGCGGCCGTGCGAGGGCATCGGGTGACCGTGCTCGAAGCCGACGAAGCGGTGGGTGGTCAGGTGCGAATCGCCGCCCGCTCGCAGCGCCGCCGTGACCTCATCGGCATCATCGACTGGCGAGCGCAGCAGTGCAAGAAGCACGGCGTCGACATCAGACTCGACACCTTCGCCGAGGAGGACGACATCCTCGCGCTGTCCCCCGACGTCGTCATCATCGCCACCGGAGGCGTCCCCGACTCCAGCTACCCCTTCCGCGAGCAGGGTCCGTCGTTCGACGTCTGGGACGTCATGAACGACTGCCTGCGCAATAAGTCCCGGGTCCTCGTCTTCGACGATCACGGCTTCTACCCGGCACTCGACGCCGTCGAACACCTGGCTCGCAATGGCCAAGAAGTCACCTACGTCAGCCCCGAACGCACCATCGGCGTCGACGTCGGATCAATGAACTCCCCTGCCTACCTGCAGGTGTTCTCCGAATTCGGCGTCAAGGTACACCTCGGCGAAAGGCTCGCAGCGAAGCCGAAGATCAACGGCAAACTGGTCACCGCACGCCTGCGCAATGACTACTCGGGCATCGAGACCGAGCTTGAGACCGACGCTGTGGTCGTCGATTTCGGGACGACACCCAACGACGACGTCTACTTCGCGCTCAAGCCGCACTCGAGCAATCACGGTGAGATCGACATCGATTCCTGGATTCATGGTCAACCCCAGCCCGCCCATCGAATCGGCTCAAACCCGTCCACCACCGCCGAGGCGAGCGCTCCCTTCGCGCTCTATCGGATCGGAGATTCCGTCGCCTCCCGCAATGTCCACGCCGCCGTCCTCGAAGGACTGCGTGTGGGGATGGGGCTCTGAGCGGCCACACGCGAGAGCTCAGTGCTCGAGCACGATCTTTCCGGTCGTCGCACGGGATTCGAGTGCGGTGAACGCATCGACCACCTCGGCGATGGAATAGCGGGCGCCAATGCTCACCTTGAGGTCTCCGTTGCGTATCCAGGCGAAGATCTCCTCTGTCCTGCCGCGGATCTCATCTGCGGTGCGGACGTGGTCGGCGACGGTGGGGCGGGTGAGGAAGAGCGAGCCCGAGGTGTTGAGCGTGTTGACGTCGACCGGGTCGACCGGACCGCTGGCGTTGCCGACGACGACGATCGTGCCGCGGGTGCGCACGGCTTTGAGATCATCGTCGAAGGTGGTCTTGCCGACGCCGTCGTAGATGACGGAGGCGCCGATACCGTCCGTGACTTCCAGGGTCTTCTCCGCGAAGTCTCCGTAGCCGAAGACATGGCTCGCGCCGTTCGCCCGGGCGATTTCGGCCTTCTCCGCAGAGGAGGTCGTGCCGATCACTGTGGCTCCCTTGAGCACCGCCACCTGCGTGAGCAGCTGGCCGAGCCCGCCCGCCGCCGCGTGGATGAGCACGACATCACCGGATGTGACCGGATGGGTGTCCGTGGTCAGGTAGTGAGCGGTGATGCCCTGCATGAGAGCGGCAACCGCGGTCTCATCGTCGATGTCGTCGGGCAATGGAACTGCCTTGGCCGCCTGTACGAGAGCGAACTGGGAGAAGCTTCCCTGCCCACCAGCCATCCAACCGACGCGCGAACCGACCTCGAAACCTGAGATACCGTCGCCGGTGGACACGACCGTGCCGACGCCTTCGACTCCGGCACGAAAAGGCGTGGGCAGGGCCTTGCGACGCTGGACCACGTCGAGGAAGTTCACTCCCGAGACGCTCAGCTCGACGAGAATCTGCCCCTCAGCGGGTACCAGTTCCTCGTTGTCCACCTGCACGTAGGCCTCTGGACCGCCGTGTTGTTCAACCTTGATGAATGTCATCGTTGCCTCCTCGAAATCGATGTCGATGTCTGCCCGCGGACGCTCAGCGGAATCGGCGTCGCATCCTCGACTCTGCGGCACAGCTGCTCGCCGACGAGGGCGTGGCTGGACTGACCATGGACGAGTTGGCCAGGCGAGCACAGGTCGGCAAGGGCACTCTCTACCGGAACTTCACCGACAAAGCTGGAATCGCCTCGGCGCTGCTCGACGATCGGGTGCGGGATATGCACGCGCGGATGCTGCAGGGACCGCCGCCGCTGGGTCCGGGTGCGCCCGGCAGCGAGCGACTGGCGGCCTTCGCCGAGGCATATATCAGGCATGTCTCGAGCAACCTCGATCTCGTCCTCCTCACCGAGGACTCAAGTCCGCGCGGACGATTCGACCGAGTGGGCTATCCCTTCTGGCGCCGCCACGTCGAGATCCTCATCGAAGAAGTCCGAGCAGACGATGCGCAGCTGCGCGCCGAGGCGGTCATGTCCGTGCTTTCGGCCACTCAGTTGGAGCAGTGGCTTCGCATCGAAGGACACGATCTCGAGGATCTCATCCCCCGCGTACAGGGGATCGTCATCAGCATCGCAGACAGCTGATCACCGCTCCACGACGAGGTCGCTCAAGGGGGTCGAGCAGCAGGGCAGGAACTTCCCGGCCGCGATCTCCTTGGGCCGGATCCCGCCGGCGTGGTTCATCTCGACCTCGCCGCTGACCAGGACCGACTTGCAGGTTCCACACATTCCCTCTTCACAGGAGGAGGGGAAGACCATTCCGGCTTCGACGGCTGCGTCGAGCACTGTGGTCTCAGGATCGCAGTCGACGTGTTTGCCGCTGGCAGTGAACTCGATGCCGAAACTCGCCAGCGCCGAGCCGCTGCAGACGCCCTCAGCTGCTTGCGAAGCCGAACTGGCCCCTGACACTGGTGCACCCACTGCTTCGGCTACGCGTTCCTTCCGCGCCAGCCGCTCGGCCGGGGTCGTCGCGAACACGAAGGACTCCTCGTGGACCCGAGAGCCGAGCACGCCGAGCTCGTCGAGCATGATCCGGACCGCGGCCATGTAGTCGGCGGGACCACAGACGAAGGTCTCGCGATCTGCCAACTCGGGAACCACCTCGGCGAGGGTATCTCTGGTGATGCGGCCCCGACGACCAGCCCACACCCGGGCCTCTCTCACTTCGGAATCGGACTCTCCCACCTCAGCAGCGGAATCCCGGGAGCACATCGTCACCACACTCACTCCGGGAACCTCGGCAAGCTGCTCGAGTTCAGGTCGGAAGATGATGTCGGACGGAGTGGCCGCATTGTGGATGAGCACGATGTCGGTCGGCGTCCCGGCCTGCCTGGCCAGCAGGGACCGGACCATCGACATGATCGGGGAGATGCCCGAGCCGCCCGAGACGAACAGGTGCTTTTCGGCTGGGTGGAAACTGGTGCTGAACAGGCCGTAGGGTCCGTCGACGTGGATGCGGTCGCCGACCTTGAGCACATCGTGTAAGTAGGTCGAGACCGCGCCGCCGTCCACGCGCTTGATGGTCAGCGTGAATGTGTTCGTCCCGAACGGCGCCGAGGCGATCGAATAGCAGCGTTCACGCTCGAGTTCGGGAATGCGCACCGTCACGTACTGCCCCGGCTCGAAGTCGATCCTGGCCATCCAGGGCGCGAAGAGTTCGAAGCTCTTCACGTTATGCGTGACCTCGGTGATGGACACGCATTCGACCATCCCAGTCAGTTCTGCGTCGGCTTCCGGGGTCGCCGTGCCAAATCCAGGGGCTGTCGTGCCAACGCCGGGGACTGTTGCGAAGCCAGTGTGCAGTGTTTCCTGGTCGATCGTCATCGACTCTGCCCTCCTGTGCTGTTCTGTGCCCTGTGGGCCTGCAGCCGTTCGATATACCAGGTGCAGAACTCCTCGAGGTCGCTCTCCGTGGGCGCATAGGGTCCCGGAACGTAGGCCGGCGACGAGATCCCGCGATGGGCCTTCGCACACAGTGCCGCGTCCTGCTCGTTCGTCTTCACCCACACGGTCGTGAGGTTCTCGACGTCATAGTCGACGCCTTCAACCGCATCCTCATGGACCAGCCACGTCGAGCGCACCAGCGTCCGGTCGGGGCCCAGCGGGACGAGGGAGAAGGTCACCGCGTGATCGCCCATAAAGTGGAACCAGGCGTTGGGCTGCGTGTGCATCGACAGTCGCCCCAGCTCAGGGGTATCAAGATCACCCAACAACTTCGCCGAGGCGGCCCCACCGTCCATCGTGTACGACTCCCCCTTTCCGTCGAGGGCGGCCCGTTCGATCCGGAAGCCGGTAGCTCGGCCGCTGAGCTCTGCGATGAGCTGCGTGGGCAGGTTGTTGCGTTCGCTGTTGACCCGCAGTCTCTCCTCGGCGTCGAGGTAGCGCTGGTAGGCAGGCTTGAGTCGCTTCGGAATCTCCTCTGGGGCGTAGCCATAGGTCGGGAAGAACGTGCAGGTCAGCTCCGGGTGCCCGGCCTCGCAGTGATAGCACTCGCGGTTGTTCTCCATCACGAGCTTCCAGTTGGAATGCTCGATGAGGTCGACCTGGGCTGCGACCTTGGTCTTGTCCAGGGCGTGCGGTTCGATGTAGGGCGCGATCCGCTCGGCCACCTCGGCGAAGTCCTCGGGTGGATTCTGGGCAAGGCAGATGAACACAAGTCCCGCAACGACGCGGACGTTGACCGAGCGCAGGGAGAAGCAGGTGCGATCGAATCCTGGTGCTTGGACACCTGCTGACATGAGGTCGCCCTCGGGCGAGTAGGTCCACTGGTGGTAGCTGCACACGATGTTGCCCACGGACCCATTGGCCTCGGACAGGAGGCGAGCGCCGCGGTGCCGGCAGACGTTGTGGTGAGCGCGGATGTTCTCATCGTCATCGCGGATGATGATGACTGAATAGTCGCCGATGTCGATGGTGACGAAATCGCCGGGCTCTGGCACCTCGGCGGCTGCTGCTGCGAAGATCCACGTCGAGGCGAACACGGCGTCGATGTCGCGGCGGAAGAACTCCTCGGAGAGGTAGAACGGGGCATCCAAACAGTACCCGGGCCGACGCTCGTCGATGAGCCGGTCGGGGTTGTCAGGGTTGTCTGTCCGGGGATCGACTTCAGGTGCCAAAGTCATCGGTGTCACCGCCTCGCTGCGATTGCTGTAGCTGTTGCTGCTGTTGTTGCTCAAGGCCAGTGTCCGCCGGAAGACCTGCGAAGAAAAGCGAATCTTTTTCCACTCGATCGTGCAACAATATTGCATGATTGATCAGCGTCTCCAGGTTCTCCGAGTCCTCGCCGAGGTCGGCACCCTCACCGAGGCCGCACACCGTCTCGGATACACTCCATCGGCCGTGTCCCACCAGCTGCGATCCCTGTCCAAGGACCTGGGTCTGACCATCCTCGAACAGCGCGGCCGGGGCCTGGTTCTCACTCGCGTGGGTCAGCTGCTGCTCGAGCGGACCCAGGAGCTCTTCACCCGATGGGAGGAGATTCGGGGCGAACTCGCCGAGGCGGACGCGGGCAGTCCGATGCGCCAAAGACGCCTGCGCCTGTGCGGCTTCTCAACCGCGGCGGCAACTCTGCTTCCGCCGACTGCGGAGAAGGTGAATGAGCTCTTCCCCGATTCGCAGGTGACCATCATCGAGGCCGAGCCGGAGGAGTGCTTCGAGCTCCTCGTCACCGAGCAGGCCGATATCGCCGTCGTCGTGGCCACGGATCCTCTGCCGCCCCGGAGCGACGTCAGGTTCGAACAGAATGCGCTGGTCAGCGACCGGCTCGACCTCCTCGTCCACAGCGATCATCGTCTCGCTACTCGTTCTGCGGTGTCGCTGAGCGAGGCCGCAGAGGAGAGCTGGATCCTCGACCGCCCGGGCTCCCCCTACTACCGGCTGGTGCGAACGGCATGCGCGGCGGCCGGATTCTTCCCCGAGAACGCCCATCAGTCCCGGGAGTGGGAGACAGGTGCGGCCCTGGTCTCCGCCGGGTTGGGGGTAGCGCTCATCCCTCGGTTGGCCAGGCTGCCCGAGGGCTACGATGTGGCTCGCGTTCCGCTGCGCGGCGACCCGGTCCCGTCCCGGAAGATCCTCACCGGAGTCCGCAGCGGATCGGCCGGTCAGCCGATCATCGCCGCCGCGCTTGAGATCCTCCACGAGGTCGCCGCCTCGGTGGCTCAGCGCGACGTCTGAACTTCACCGGTACATCGGCCAGCCCATGGCCGCATGCCTGATGCGACGACGCTTCTTCGCGGTGCGGACCGTGAGGACGATTCCGGTGGCCAGCGCCGCCAGGGACACGACGCCCACGATGACTGCGGTGATGACGAAACCGGAGGCGAAGTCATTGAAGGCGTCGACGTTGCCACCGCCACCGAACAGGAACAGCACGCCGGGAATCATGATGATTCCGATCGCCAGCAGCACACCGAGGGCTCCCGCCACAATGAGCAGGATCCCCGGAACCACCGAGGGCAGCCGCGGCATGGGGTACTGCGGAGCAGCGTTCGGCGACATCGGGTGCTGTGGCATCGGTTGCTGCGGCACCGGTTGCTGCGGCATTCCGAAATTCTGCTGAGCCATCGTCACATTCGCCCTTCGCCCCAGGAGCTGGTCTCTTGCAATTGTCCTTTGACCACTATGGCTCTCCATCCTATCCGCGCCTCGGCGCTGGGCAGCTGTGCTCATGTGACCAGACGGTGACGCGCTCACCCGGGCTTTCGCATTCCGAAGAGCATTCACACGCCGACCGGAGGTGGCATAAGGTCGAAGACAAGAGGCCAGCTCCCAGGCCGAATCACGAAGGATGTGCACACTGATGGACGAAGTGAAGAACCTCGATGCCGAAGCTGTCTTCGCCGCACTCACCCCCAGCGAGGCTGTTGCTTCCCTGCGAGAGGCACTCGCGGGCGATTTCGATCCCGCCGACGACATCCCCCGCACGATCAGCGACATCTCCGCCGGGAACATGATCTTCATGCCCTCGGAGATCGGCGACTGGGTCGGGGTCAAACTCGCCGGCGTCTCCGTCGGCAACCCCGAACGTGGCCTCCCACGGATCATGGCCCAGTACCTCATGTACAACAGCGCCACCCTCGAACTACGGACCGTCATCGATGGTGCCGCTCTGACGACTCTGCGCACGCCTGCTGTGTCCTTGGCCGCGATCGAGCCCGCACTGAACAGGTTCACACAGCCGGTCAATGTCGTGATCTTCGGCGCCGGACCGCAGGGGACAGGACATGCCGATACGCTCGCCGATGTCCTCACCGTCGAGCTCGCAGATGTCACCTTCGTCGTCCGCTCTCCCGACCAGGTCACCGCCGATGTCCGTGACCGCGGCAAGGTGTTGCAGGCACAGACCGCCGAGGTGGAGGCAGGACTGCGCGCCGCCGACATCGTCGTCACCGCCACCACCTCCAGCGAACCCCTGTTCTCAGCGGATCTCGTCAAACCCGGTGCTGTTGTCATGGCCTGTGGCTCCCACGATCCCCATTCACGTGAGCTGCCAGCCGAGCTCTTCACCTCGGCGCTGGTGATCGTTGAAGACCTCAGCACCGTTCTGCGAGAGTGCGGCGACGTCGTCCTCGCGATCTCCGACGGCGCACTGAACGCGGATTCACTCGTCACGATGAAGCAGTTCAGCAATGGCGAGGTCAGCGCCGATGCGAGCCAGACGGTCATCTTCAAGGGCTCCGGCATGTCATGGGAGGACCTGGCTGTGGCCACGAAGCTGGTCGGCAAAGCATGAGTTCCTCCGCCGAAGGAGCCACGGGAGCCAAGGGCGCCGCGGGGAAGTCAGGTGAGCTTCACCGCAGCATCGGATTGACCGAACTTGTCTTCATCGGTCTGGTGTTCATCGGGCCGGCGGCTGCTGTCGGTGTCTTCGGCACGCTCGACGCCAACTCGGGCGGGGCGGTTGCGCTCGTCTATGTCGTGGCCACGATCGTCATGTCGTTCACCGCGGTCAGCTATATGCGGATGTCGCGGGAGATTCCGCGGGCCGGGACCGTCTTCGCCTACGCCTCGGCGGGAATCGGACCGCGAGCCGGATTCACCGCCGGATGGATGATCCTCCTCGACTATCTGTTCATCCCGTCCGTGGCGTACCTGTTCACGGGCATCGCTCTGAACTCGATCTTCCCGAGCATTCCCGTGTGGCTGTTCACCGGCATCGCCGTCATCCTCACCACCGGGCTCAACCTCGCGGGCGTGAAGATCGCCTCACGGGTGATCACGCTCGTGGTCGTCATCGAAGTGCTCGTTCTCGGGCTGGTCCTCGTGCTCGGCATCATCTTCCTGGCCGCCAATGGACCCAGCCGTGATTGGCTGTCCCCACTGACCGGCGTGGGCGCGTTCTCGATCACTGCTGTACTGGCTGCGGTGTCTGTGGCCGTCCTGTCCTATCTCGGCTTCGACTCCCTGGCGACCTTCGCCGAGGAGGCCAAAGGCGGGCCGAAGATCGTCGGACGCGCCACCCTGGTGTGCCTGATTCTCGCCGGGGTCTTCTTCGTGGCGCAGACCTGGGTCGGCAGCCTGCTCTCGCCGGTCTCCCCTGCCGAGCTGCAGGCCAATCCCGAGTTGGAGGGTGCCGCCTACTACGATGCCGTCGATGCCACCCTCGGGACATGGGTCCACTGGCTGCTGGCCCTGGCCAAGGCCGTCGGTGCGGCATTCTCGGCCATGATCGGACAGGCCGCCGGCTCCCGCATCCTCATGGACATGGGGCGCAAAGGCCAGGTGCCGAAGTTCCTGAGCCAAGTCTCGCCGCGCACCGGTGTTCCGTGGAAGGGAATCCTCGTCGCCGCTGTCGGCAACGTCATCGTTGCCGGTTGGGCCACGACCCGTGCGGACGGACTCGACCAGCTCACGTCCATCGTCAATGTCGGCGCGCTGAGCGCCTTCATCTTCGTCCAGGCCTCAGTGGTCGGCTATTTCCTCGTCAAGCGCAAGGGTTCTGAGACCCCGAGCTGGTTCACACACGGGGCGATTCCGATCATCGGCGCCATCCTGCTCGCCATCGTCTTAGTCAGCGCGAATCCTCTGGCACTGATCATCGGTGCGGTGTGGTTGGCCATCGGCCTCGTCGTGTATCTGGTGCGCAACCGCCGACGAGTGTGACTGGGTCAGACTGCTGACCTCAGTCCTGGAGCCGGGTTGTGCCGTCGATCCCACCCGAGGTGTTGAGCTGCTTGGCATAGCAGTAGTCGGCTCCCAGTCCGTGTGACGAACACCAGGACAGCGCCTCCTCGGGGTCGTCGTATCCGATTCCCACAACGGTGACCCAGAAGTTGTCTTCTTTGAAGCTGGCGAAGTCGCCAGACCACACCAGCTGCACGCGGGGATACTCTTCCCGCAGCTCTTGGTGTTCGGCGAGAATGTCCTTTTCCTTCCAGACTTTCCCCTCGGCCTCCAGGTCCAGCTTCTTCGAGCTCAGCTGCGGCACCCACTTCCCGTTGAGGTCGGCTTTGACGCTGGGTCTGTCACCTTCGATCAGCTGATCGAGAGCCTTCGCGGGGTCATTCGACAGTGATGGTGACTCCGAGGGTTCGGGACTCTCTGAGGGACCCTGACTCGACGAGGCCTCACCTCCCGGGGTCTTCGCATCCGATGAGGCCGGTGCCGCAACCGTGTCACCGTCGGAGTCATTGCCGAACAGAGTCGCTGCGCCCCACCCGATTCCGAGGGCGACGACCACGATGAGAACTACGCCCAGCGCGATGAGCCCCTTCCGACTGCGCGGCTTCCCTGTCTGTGCGGCGGCATAGGGCCCCTGGCCATACTGGGCATTGGGGTTCTGCACCGGCGCCTGCGGTTGCTGCGGGTACTGCTGTTGCTGCGGGGGCTGTTGATATTGGTCTTGCGGGGCCTGCGCCGAAACGGATTCACTCTGTGGGCGCTTCGGCCTGGGGTATGGGGTCGCGGGAGGAGGCACGGGAGTCGCGGCAGGGCCATTACCCCAACCATTTCCGGCATGCTCGTTCGGCTGACCCCAGCCGTTGTCTGACGGCTGTTCTGGCTGCCCCCAGCCGGTATTAGCCTGTTGGTTCCACCCTGAATCCGACTGCTGATTCCACCCTGTATTTGGCTGCTGCTGCGGAGGATTCGAGCCGTGTCCTTGGTGCCCGTTGCCGTTCCACTCAGGGTCGCGGCCACTCCCGGGCGGAGGGGGATTCTCACTCATCAGCGACTCTCGATCTTTCTTTGCGAAATAAGTCAATTTAGACAACTTCGATGGTGCCACAATCCTAATATAGGATTGCCATTACAAAATGAATATAAAGTCGCACATTGACTTATATCCATCTACAGACCCCTCGCCTGCACCGCTGCAGACCCACCCGGATGAAGGACCTGACATGAGCGACTCATCTCACGACGCCAAAGACAACGGAGCCGCGGAAGAGTCGAGCAGCCCTCCCGCTACGGAGCCGAAGAGCACGGAGAATTCGCCCGTCCCGAAGGAGCCCGAATCCTCTCCCGCGGCCGGGTCAGACGCGGACGCTTCTGCCACTGGCTCCGAACCTACTGTTGCCTCCGGATCTACGGCCGGTTCGAAAAGTGACGACCTTGATTCCACAGCGCGATTCGCACCCGGATGGAACCAGAACAACCAGCAGCAGTCCCACCTCTATGGCTCAGAACCGCAGGCCGGATCACCACAGCCGAGGACGGGATCGCCCCACCCGAACTCGTACTACTCTCACTCGGGCAGTCAGCCGAATGGGTATCAGGGAAACCAGCCAGGTGGATACCCCGGCAGCCAGCCAGGTGGATACCCGGGAAACCAGCCAGGTGGGCACATGGGCAGTCAGCCCGGCGGCCACCTCGGCGGTCACCCTCAGGGAGTTCCCTATCCGCAGCCTCCCCAGTACCCGCAGTCCCAGATGTCTCCGTCTGCGGCGAAGTACCTGTCGGCATTCGGACAGGGGGCCACATGGCGCAGCGCCCTGATGCCGCCGGGGCTGGCGCTGCTCGCCGGAATCATTGTCTCGATCATCGTCTCGGCGCTGCTCACCTCGATGAGCGATTTCACCGCTCTCGCTGAAGAGATCGGCTTCAACACCGACGGAATCAGCTATGCGCTGCCCTTCGTCCTGCTGGCAATGTCCCTATTCGGTTCGGCTGTCTTCCGCTTCAGCGTGCAGGCAGGAGACATGGGGCAGGCGTCGGGCAGCCTCTTCGCCTCGGGAGCACCGCTGCTCATCACCATCATCGTCATCGGTGTGCTGTGGTGGTTCACGAAGCGCAGCGAGTTGAAGTCACCGTCACCCAATCGCGGAGTCACCTGGATCCGCATCGGGATCACGACCTTGTCCATGGCTCTCGTCCTGTTTCTTCTCCAACTGATCTTTGCGGCGCGCTTCTCCATCACGGAAAGCGGCGGCATGATCGATCTCGAATTCTCCGCCGTGACCGTCCGTTCCTTCTTCCTGCCGCTGCTCGCCGTCTTCATCACCAGCATCTGTGCAAGGATCGCCGGGCACTTCAAGGGCAGCGAGGCCATCGGCGCCCCCTTCCTACGGTGGCTCGTCCCGCCGATTCTCGTGACGTGGACCCACCTCATCGTGGCCACACTCGCCCTGTCAGTCGTCGCAATCTTCATCATTCCGCTGTCCTTCGACATGCCCTGGCAGACGATCCCAGCGCTCTTCATCAACGTGGGCCTGATCCTCACCCTGCTTGTCCACCTCGGCGGAGTCAGCGCCTCGGCCCAGGGCGACATGATGGGTTACGACTCCGGCGGGTTCTCGGAATCACTGACTATCTTCAGCCGTGAGGCACCCGGGCAGCTGTGGATCGGACTGCTTGCGGTCGTCGCAGCCATTCTCGTCGCAACTCTTGTCGCCACCGTGACTCGCCGTCCCTATTGGACGATCCCCGGCGAGGACAAGCAGCAATGGGCCACCGCGTGGAAGATTCCCTTGGCGTTCTGTGCCATCTGGGGACTGCTTTCCGTCCTGGCGGTCCCCCTCCGCATCCACCTCGAGGGATCTGCCGCAGCTGCCTCGATGTTCGATGGGTTCGGCACCGCCCGCGCTGGCGTCGGCCCTCTGGCCTGGTCGTTCCTCCTCTTCGCCCTCTGGGGCGTTGTCATCGAGGTTCTGTCGAGGACCCTCGGCCCGCGGCTTGTCCTGACCATTCCAGCCATCGCGAAATTCTTCGCTGGACGGGCCGTCCACCCGCACTGGGGCCAGGCTCTGGGCATGAGCGAACCGCGCCATCCCCTCATCCATCCAGATGCCGTCGCTGGACGTGGCCCCGGAGTCGGTATGACAGCTGCCGGCGCTGGCGCTGCTGCTGGTGCAGCTGGTGCCGGTGCAGCAGGTGCGGCGTTTGGCGCTCAGCCAGGACCGTCTGCCCCAACCCCGGGTTCAGCCGCGACTCCCGGAACAGATTCTGCGGGCTATGCAAATGTCCCGCAATCTGGCGCCCCGACTCATGCAGATCCCGGCTCTTACCCGAGCTCAGGCGCCACCTATCCGATGCCTGCTCACCCAGGCGGCTCCCCGAACGGCGCCTATGCCGTGGCTGGCTCGCCCCCACCTCCCGGAACAGCACCGGCCCAACCCTTCAACAAGAAGAAGGCCACTCTGGTCGGCGTAATCAGCGGCTCGGCGGTTCTCGCGATCATCGCGGCACTCATCGTCGTCACGCAAGTCAACGGGAACACGTTCAGCCCCGAAGCCGCCGTTGAGAAGTACTTCTCCGAACTCTCCGATGGCGACGCCGAGGGAGCCTTGAAGATGGCCGACGTCGACGTACCCTCCGAGCAGAGGCAGCTGCTGACGAATGACGTCCTGAGTGCCGCAAAGGCCCTGCCGAAGGACGTCACCGTCGAAGATGCCGAAATCAACGGAAACTCGGCGACAGTGACCGCGACCTACGACGTAGGAGGAAGCAAGGGCACGACGAACTTCTCGCTGCACAAGGCGGGCAAGAAGGCTCTGTTCTTCGACGACTGGAGGCTGCAGGCGCCCGAGCTCTTCTACCTCTCCGTCGAGACTCCCGGACTGAACAAGGTCAAGATCAACGGCATCGATATCGAGACCAGCCAATCTGGCCTCGCGCTTCCGGCTTTCCCGGGAATGTACACCATCGGACTGTCGGAAGAGACCGACCTGGTTTCTGCAGACGAGATCGAGACACGAGCGTTCTTCGCCGAGGAAGGCGACTCGGAAGGGTACGAGCCGGCGCTGCTCGCGGCCCAGCCCACCGACGCATTCCGCACTGAAGTGAACAAGCAGGTCAAGACCCTCATCGACAGCTGTGCCAAGAAGACCGTCGCCCAACCCGACGGCTGCCCGTTCGGCTCCTACAGCGCCGAAAGCTACGACGCGACGAACCTCAATTGGTCAATCTCCTCGTATCCGACGGCCACCGTGGGCGATCCATCGGGCGAAGGCTATTTCGACCCTGAAGAATCCACTGGCCCCAACGGCGGCCCAGCCTGGCCGATCTCGACAGAGTCGACCGGCGAAGCGTTCCTCACCGGAAAATATGACTCGTACTTCGACGAATCGGAGACCTTCGATGACACCGTGACATTCTCGGTCGACGGCACCGCGGAGATCGTCGACGGCAAGGTCGTCATCAACATCGAAGGCGACCCGTACGGGTTCTGATCAGGCGCTGTGCCTGTGCAATAGGTCAAGGCCCTCTGCAACGTACCGTTCGCGATCAGCAGTGGGCACCATGGCACCGCCCGTCACCCACACCAGATGAGTGGCATTGTCCTGCCCATCAGCACTCCACCCTTCACCTTGACCATCACCGAGGTGGTCCATCGTTCGCCACGGAACGGTCAGTCCTGCGGTCGCCGAAGGCTCGACATCGAGTCCTTCGGACTGGTGGAGCACACCGACGCCGGCCTTGATGACCTCGTCGCTGACCGTGGCGAATCCGGTGATCAGGGGGCTGATCACCGGACCGATGAAGCGGGAAGGCCGCGCCACGGCTAGACCATCGGCTGCGGTGCTTCCGCTCAGCCCGATGTCCTGGACCGAGATCTCGCTGTGCAGGCCGGTCCTCACTCCGAGGAACATTGCGGGTGCTTGGCTGGGCTCCACGAAGATGCAGTGCACATCGTCGCCGAAGACCCGCTTCAGGCCATAGGTCACTCCGCCTGGTCCGCCGCCGATCCCGCAGGGCAGGTAGACGACGAGAGGGTGATCGGCGTCGACGATCACTTGCGCATTCTCAAGTTGGTCTTTGAGACGCAGAGCCGCCACCGCGTACCCGGCGAAGAGACTACGCGAGTCTTCGTCATCGACGAAGTGAGTGCGTGGAGCGCCGGCGGCGGATGCTCGACCGGCTGACACTGCTGCCACAAAGTCCCCGGCATGTTCGATAACGTCGACACCGTGGCTGCGCAGAAGTTCCTTCTTCCACTCGCGGGCGTCGGCCGACATGTGCACCGAGGCCGCGAAGCCGAAGGCGGCGCTGAGAATGCCGATGGACAGTCCCAGATTCCCGGTGGATCCGACGACGATCCGGTGAGTTGCGGCGTGCGCACGAAATTCTTCGGAGCTGTAGGTGGAGGGTTGGTTCGGGTCCAGTCCACGCTCGGCGGCGACCGCCTCGGCGTATTCGAGGACCTCGTGGAAACCTCCACGGGCCTTGATCGATCCGCTGATCGCAAGGGCATCATCGCGCTTGAGCCACAGCCTGCCGGGCAGCACGGCGCCGAGGCGGTTGTTGAGATCTCTTTGTACGACATCCGCTGGGACGAGGGGTGACTCAATGAGTCCGCCAGCAGCCGCGGTCTCTGGGAACGTGTCGGCGAACCACGGGGCGAAGCGGTCGAAACGCTGTGCGGCCCGGTCCATGAGGTCGGGGTCCACCCCGGCCTGGCGATCCACACCGGCTTCGAGGTCCCCACTGGCCGACCGATCCACATTGGCGTCGAAATTCGCGGCCATACTCTGAAGCACCTCGGCTGCGGGGTCGAGATCACTGCGCATCCAGGTAGTCGGTTCGCCGGATGCCAGGGACCGGACGACCGGATCGGCAGCATCGAATTCAATCTCAGGCTGTGATTGAGAGGTCATGGGAACAGACTCCGATTCTGCGCGGTGCCGAAGGACTCAACGAATTGATCCTATCTGTGGCCTCAACCCGGGGCTGACCACTCCCCTGGCGCGCACCAGAGCTTCAACGAGCAGCGCTCTGGCGACCCTCGGAATCTCCGTCGCACAATTTGGACAGGCTACCCTTACCAACTTAACGTAGACTTGTGCATGAACGTTGCACCACATCGCTTGCAGAGAGCTTCTCCCCGCAAGCGGCCGCCACGAGTTCCCCGGCACGACGAGGAACGAAGGAGCATCTGTGCCACAAGCACCCATCACCGCCTTCGAGGCCACCGTCATCGGCATCGAAGATCTCAGTCCCGTATTCCGCCGCGTCACCTTCGGCGGCGAGGGCCTCAAGGACTTCGGATGCAGCGGCCACCCGCGTGACCTGCGGTTCAAACTCATCATCCCCTCGGCCGGAGCGCCGAAGCCTGAGTTCGACCTCATCCGCTTCCTCGATGAGCAGGACCCCGATTCTGGTGTTTCTTGGTATCAGGCATGGTTGCAGCTCGATCCGGGTGTACGCGGTGAAATGCGCACCTACACGGTTCGTGAATGGCGCGAGGACGCCTGCGAGCTCGTCGTCGACATGGTCCTCCACACCGATGATCAGGGCCACTCGGGTCCCGCTGCCGCCTGGGCACAGAACGCCGAGGTCGGTCACAGTCTGCACATCATCGGCCCGTCTCGCCGTGCCGAAGGGCCTACTGCCGGGATCGAGTTCGCGCCGTCAGATGCCGACACCATCCTCCTCGCCGGCGATGAGACCGCGGTGCCCGCGATCGCCTCGATCCTTGAGTCGCTCAAGGGCGCCGAGGTGCAGGGAAAGGCAATTCTCGAGGTCCCCAGCGCCGAGGATGTTCTTGAGTTGGATGCTCCCGCAGGGTTTGAGATCCAGTGGCTGCCCCGTGATGACGCTGACCATGGTCAACTGCTCGAGCCGGCCGTCCGTGACGCTGTCCGAGTCGAGAGCCGAGTACTCGCCAAGGTGGGTGCGGGCACCGCGGGGACGACGCCCGTTGAGCTCGACGACGTCAACATCGACGAACAGATCCTGTGGGACGTCCCGACTGCACTGACGCAGGCTGCTCAGGGCAGCTCGAGTGGCACCGATAAACATACCCGCCCGTTCTATGCCTGGATCGCTGGCGAGGCCGGACCCGTCAAACGCCTGCGTCGCTATCTTGTCCAGGAGGTCGGAGTCGATCGTCATCAGATCGCCTTCATGGGCTACTGGCGTCAGGGCAAGGCCGAGGGCTGATCAGCTGCGCCCTGTTCACTTCGAGGACGATCCGCTATGTCCACGCCCTCAGCGATCCGGGGTATCCCCAACAGGATGTCATCGACGGTGCGATCTCTGCCCTTCGTGAACTTGCAAGCGACGACGCCGTCGCTCGGGACTGAAGCAAGGAACGGTGATGCAGGCGCATACAAATGCTGTTGCGCGATGATGTCGCCACGAGGCCGCACTCTCAATCGTCGAAGAGTGTGTCGATGACTTCTTGAGCCACGAACCTCGCATGCAATATCGGCCGCCTCGCCGGATCAATCGATGCCGGCGGAACCCACGCGGGTCTACCGTCTTTGAGCATCACTGTCTCCCAGTCCGATCTGTCCAGAAGGTGGTGATGGGCAGAACAACTCAACGTCATATTATTGACATCCGTTCGACCTTCTTGTGCCCACTCAACAATATGGTGGGCATCGCACCATCCCGGCGGTGCATCACATCCCGGGAACGTACACCCCTGATCACGTGCAGTCAGGACCGCGATCTGTTTCGCATTCGCGAACCGATTCTCCGTGACCACCTGCATCGTCTTCGCCTTCTCCGAAATGAGTTCGAAGAACACCGCCCCGTTCAGGCCATTGCGAACCAGTTCACTGATCGGGACCGGA
This sequence comes from Brevibacterium aurantiacum, assembly GCF_900169065.1. Lineage (GTDB taxonomy): Bacteria > Actinomycetota > Actinomycetes > Actinomycetales > Brevibacteriaceae > Brevibacterium > Brevibacterium aurantiacum. Next base: position 81,256 of record NZ_FXZB01000014.1, read on the forward strand.
TTCTCGGTACCCGTGGTCCCGGTACCGGTTCCGTTCGCGAGGTCTTCGGCCTTCGCGGTGACGACTAACGCGTATTGGGCGCCTTGGCCGGTACGAGTCATGTCGATCCTGGAGATGAGAGTCGCGAAGCGTTCGTAGATCCACTCCTGAGCACTCAACCGCTGCCCGGTCATGTCGACGAGGGTGCCGTCTTCTAAGACACCCGACTCGCTCACATCCGATGCGCTGTTGTTGCTGTTGTTGCTGTTGGTGTTTGCGATTTTGGTTCGCGCTGTCAGCAGCCCGTTGAGTTGCCCGCCCGTGACGGGGTCGAGGAGACCCGTGAGTTCCCAGTCACCGTTGTCACGGGCATGCATGGTGACCTTGTACATGGACCGGTCTGTGGCATCGATGGGTTCTTGACCATCGGGATCAATATGGGCCAGGATCCGAGCGAAGATCGCTCGCAGGTCATGAACCCGCACACTGGGTGCTTTTTCCACGAGTGTTGTTTCGGCGTAGTCACGGTTGGCTTGGCTGGTCCAGGTGGGCAGTTTCTTCAAGCAGTCCTTGATGACCGTGGCCTGATCGGCGGAGAGTCTGCCTTCGTTGAAGGCATCAGCGACCTTAGGAAACAGCGGTGCTTGTGGCTGCCCTGTCAGAGTCACCCGTCCGCCGAGGTTTTTGGCCATGTCGGTGCGGCGGTTGGCTTCGCGGCTGGTGATGTTCAACCTGTCCTGGATGAGGGCCTTCGTTGTTTTAGCACCATAATCAGTCGGTGTTCCCACTCGTTCACACACAGCCAACGCCAGAGTCGACAGGGCTTCGTTGACTCGGTTCAGGGCTTCGAGTCCGTCGATGAGTGTGATCGCGTCATCGGGACCCATCAGCCGGTCAAAGGTCCGTAGCCCGTCCTTGAGCCCGCTGAGTGCGGTGAGGCTGGTCGTGACTTCGGGAGCAAAACGTGAGAGATCGGTCCATTCCTCGCTCGAGAGCAGCGGGTGAGGACTTGGAGTACTTTCATCGTCGGGCACCGCTTCATGAACGTCGTCGGTCTCGTCATCATCAGCGGATTCCGCACTGTCGACTGCTGCTTCTACGGCCTCGTTCGCCGTATCGGGTTCACCGGTGGGTACGGCGGCAAGTGCTTCGAAGGTTTTGGCGAGGGGGTGACCGGTGAGGTCGAGGTTGGAGTCTTTGAGCTGGTCGAACAACGTCAGCTCATCATCAGAAGACACATCAGCTGCGTCTGGACCCGTGGCGGCATCACTGGAATCGGAGCGTGGGTCACGCTTTTCCGGGTTTCCTGGGGTGCGGTCGGGGGTGAGAGTCATGGTACTGAAGTCCATTCGCCAACATCGTCGTTGCTCTTCTTTCAATTATACATTTATTTTGACCATTTGCACCTTCTTTTTCGAATCTTGTTCGATCATGATTTGATTCTTGTACCTATTGATGGCCCATAAATCTTGGGATGTTCGCAACGCCCCAGGTCAGAGAGCAGCACGAACACGCTCGCAGACACCCCTTCCCCGACAGCCGGAGTTCCACAAAAATGTGCACACAAAAAAGCCGCGACATTGTGAAACCACAATGTCGCGGCTCTCGAAGCCACACGTCTACTGCCCCGGAGGTCTAACGACACAGGCGCCGACTATCCCCGGCCACAGCCACCTCAACGCCAGCACGCCAGCCCTGACCCAACCCCTCAGAACGCGCTGAGCATCTTTCCGGGGTTGAGGATCCCCTGGGGGTCCAGGGCATTCTTCACAGCGATCTGGATCCGCTTCGAACCCTCGTCGAGTTCATTGTTCAACCAGTCGCGCTTGAGGAAGCCGACTCCATGCTCACCGGTGATCGTGCCGCCCAGCTCAAGGCCGATGCGCATGATCTCGCCGAAGATCTCCTGCGCCTGCGCGGTCTGCTCCGCATCGCTGGCATCGAAGAACACAGACGGGTGCGTATTGCCGTCGCCGGCATGAGCCACCAGTGCGATCATCAGCCCCGAGGATTCCTGCAGCTCTTTCAACCGGTCGCAGAACTCGGGCATCGCCGTGCGCGGCAGGCACACATCGTCGAGCAGCTGCCCTCCCCCATGACCATTGGCGAACTTCTCATACGCGGGCTGGATCATCCGTCGTGCAGCGATGAGCGCGGCCGAGTCGGTCGGATCGTCGGAGTACGCAACGTCGAGTGCACCGCAGGCTTCGGCTACCTCGGCGAATTGGGCCATGACTGCCTGCGAATCCGCAGGATTCTGGTCGACCTGCATGATGAGCATCGAGCCCGCGTCGCCGTCGAGGCCGAAGTCACCGAATTCGTTGAGCATCTTCAGGCTGGAGGAATCGAGGAATTCCATGAGGCTCGGCACGCCGCCTGCACCCATGAAGTCCGCAACCGTCTGCAGGCCGGAGCGCTCGTCGGGGAAGGTCGCGACCGCGGTGAATGGGTCGGGCAGCTTCGGAATCAGGCGCAGGGTCGCCTCGACGACGATGCCCAACGTGCCTTCGGAGCCGACGAACAGGTGGCGCATGTCGAGTCCGGCCACGCCCTTCGCTGTTTGCGGGCCCAGCTTCGTCAGCGTGCCATCGGCCAGAACAACGGTGAGGCTGCGAACATAATCCCTGGTCACGCCATACTTAACGCAGCACAGGCCGCCCGCATTGGTGGCGATGTTCCCACCGATCGATGACAGCGCGACCGACCCCGGATCGGGCGGGTAGGACAGTCCGAAGGGTGCGAGATGATCCTTGAGGTCCTGGTTGATGATTCCGGGCTGGACGGTGACGAGTCGTTCGGCCTCGTTGACGGACACGACGTCCTTCATCCGCGAGACGTTGAGCAGGATCGCCCCAGGTGAGCCGTTCGCTCCACCCGAGATCCCCGAGCGGGCACCCTGCGGGACGACGGGCACTCCATACTCACTGGCGAAGCGCATGACTTCCTGAACATCGGCCGCCGAGGTGGCCCTGACCAGAGCGATCGCCCCTTCGTGGGGGCAGAACAGCGCCTCGTCACGGGCGTGGGCCTCGATGACGTCGGGATCCGTCGTCAGCGCCCCTTCACCCAACCGCGCCGCCAGCGCTTCGAGTTCGGCCGGTCCCACACTGGTCTGGTTCTGTACTGTCATGACATCCTTCCGAACGGAACTGCCGGGGTGGTCACGACCGCCTCGGCGACTGTCTGCTTGTGACGATCGAGCCCATTCGGCCCTACTTCGTCATCTCCGGATTCACCTTATCCGGCGCGGGAGCGGACTTGAGGATGAGGGTGACGATTCCGGCGGCGACCATGGCGGCGCCGACGACCCACATGCCTGCGTTCTGGGTTCCGGTGAGCTCGGCGAGTCCGCCGGTGATGTAGGGAGCGAAGAATCCGGCGGAGTTGCCCAGCGAATTGATCAGCGCGAGACCTGCCGCGGCTCCGGCACCGGCGAGGAAGGTCTGCGGCAGGGGCCAGAAGGTCGGAAGGGCCGCGCAGATGGCCATGCAGGTGATGGTCACCGCGATCATCGTGGTGAACGGCGAGCTCAGGTACAAGGCAATCGGGATCGTGACGCCGCCGATGAAGAGCGGAATCGCGACGTGCCAGACGCGCTCATTGGTCCTGTCCCCATGCCGGGACCAGAAGTACATAGCGAAGGCACCGAAGACATAGGGAATGGCCGTGATGAAGCCGATCTCGACGATCGAGTATTCGACGCCGAAGGTCTCCTGGAAGCCGGAGATGATGGTCGGCAGGAAGAAGCTCATCGCGTAGAGGCCGTAGACCATGCCGAAGTAGACGAAGGACAGCGCCCACACACGAGGCTGGAGCAGGGAGCGGCGGACCGGGTAGTGGAAAGTCTCGGACTTGCCCTTCTCCTCGGCGTCCATCTTCGACTGCAGCCAGTTCCGCTCCTCAGCCGAGAGCCATTTGGCATCGCGGGGGTGATCGGTGAGGTAGAAGATGCACATGATGCCGAGCAGGACCGCGGGCACGCCCTCGACGATGAACATGAAGCGCCAGCCGGCGAAGTTCTCGAAGATCGAATTGCCGCTCGAGATCAGCCACGAGGACAGTGGGGAGCCGATGACGCTGGACATCGGGATCGCGAGCATGAACAGCGCGGTGGCCCGTGCGCGCATTGATGAAGGGAACCAGTAGGTGAGGTAGAGGATGACACCCGGGAAGAATCCCGCCTCGGCGACACCGAGGAGGAACCGCAGGAAGTAGAGCCATCCGTGGCTGGGCACGAACGCCATCGCCGCTGCCACGAGGCCCCAGCTGATGAGAATTCTCGCGAGCCAGATCCGAGCGCCGAACTTGTGCAGCGCGAGGTTCGAGGGCACCTCGAGGAGGAGGTAGCCGAAGAAGAAGATGCCGGCCGCGAACCCGAACTGGGTGGCGGTCATCGCGAGGTCTTCGTTCATGCCACCCGGGCCCGCGATGCCGAGATTGGTGCGGTCGAGGTAGTTGATGAAGTACATCGCGATGATGAACGGAATCAACCGCACCGTGACCTTTCTCAGGGTCCGTTTCTCCATCGCGGAGTCACTCGGCGGTTGTTGGCTCACAGGTGGGTTCACCTCGGATGACATGTGATCTCCCTCGATCAGGCTGAAGCCGGGATTACGGCTCTCGGCACACTACGTCGAACACATTACGTCAGCTTTCGCTCAGGATCCTAGAGATCGGCTCCAAAGTGCCAAATATCGGGACGCAGGTGCTGACGACCGCCCGCCGGGCCTAGGATTGACCCCAAGAACCAGAGGAGGACGCACCATGCAGCCGATGACCGAGCTCGATGCCGATTCCCTGCGTGACTACTATCGGAAGTTCGCCCGATTCGAAGCGAGCGGCACTTCACCGATCTACGCCGCATGGGCCGCAGGCGTGGCCGAGGATGACGAGATCATCGCACTGCTCCTCGAACTGCCCAAGCCCAAGCGTCAGGCCAACCTTCTCTTCGCAGCTGCCCGCCACCTCGGCGCCGGTGAGGGTGACTACCCAACCTTGCGGACCTGGCTGCTCGAGCATTGGGAGCTGACACGGGATCTCATGCTCGCTCGGTCGACGCAGACGAACGAGGCCGGCAGGTGTGCGGTGCTGCTGCCGGCATTGGCGCGGATCGAGGGGCCCATCTCTCTCATCGAGGCTGGGGCTTCGGCGGGCTTGTGCCTCTTCCCGGATCGCTACAGCTACGGCTTCCGCACCGATGCCGGGACTGTGACCCTTCACCCCGACACCGGCCCCAGCCAAGTCAAACTCGACTGCGCACTGGTCAACGCCGAGGCTCCAGACCGCCTCCCCAAGGTCGCATGGAGGGCCGGGATCGACCTCAATCCACTCGACATCACCGATGCTGACCAGCGGAGATGGCTGCAGTCACTGATCTGGCCCGAACATGATGCCCGACGAGACCGGCTGACCGCTGCGGCAGAGACCGCGGCCGCCGACCCGCCGAGGTTGGTCGCCGGGGATCTGCTCGAGACCATCGAATCCCTCATCGCCGAGGCCCCCGCCGACACTCAGGTCGTGGTCTTCCACAGCGCAGTCCTCGCCTATGTCCCAGCCGCCGAACGCGAGCAGTTCGCCGAGCTCATGGCCTCACGTTCCGACGTTGTGTGGATCAGCAACGAGGGTGCTGGGGTCCTCCCCGAGATCGGCAGCCAGGTGCCCGGTGAACCCGACGGACGATTCGTCCTCGCCGTCGACGGTGAGGCGATCGCTCTGACGGGGCCGCACGGTCAGAGCTACGAAGGGCTCTGACCGCCGAGGCGGGCCCGCATTTTGGCGCTGGCCTCGTTGAGTCCGACGATCTCGACGTGCTTGCCGTAGTGCTCGTACTTATCGGTCACGGAGTCCAAGGCTGCGATCGTCGAGGCGTCCCAGAGGTGGGACTGGTGCATGTCGATGACGACGTGATCGGGATCCTCGGCGTAGTCGAACATCGTGTACAGGTCGTTGGAGGAGGCGAAGAACAGCTCGCCGTCGACGGTGTAGCGGGCGCTGGGCTTCCCCTCTGAGTCGACGATCTCGCGGTTGACGCTGACGAAGTGCGCCACCCGATTGGCGAATGCGACCATCGCTACGAGCACCCCGAGGATCACGCCGATCGCCAGGTTGTTCGTCCAGACGGTCGCGATGACGGTGACCAGCATGACCGTGGTCTCCGATTTCGGCATCCGCTTGAGAGTGCTGGGGCGAATGGAGTGCCAGTCGAAGGTTGCCCAGCAGACGAAGATCATGACGGCGACCAGTGCAGCCATGGGGATCAGTGCGACGATGTCGCCGAGGACGACGACGAGGATGAGCAGGAAGACTCCGGCGAAGAACGTCGAGATCCGCGTCCGAGCCCCCGAGGCCTTCACATTGATCATGGTCTGGCCGATCATCGCGCAGCCGCCCATGCCGCCGAAGAAACCGGTGACGATATTGGCCACACCCTGCGCCCAGGACTCACGGGTCTTGTTCGAACGGGTGTCGGTGACATCGTCGACGAGCTTGGCCGTCATCAGGGATTCAAGCAGGCCGACGAGGGCCATCGCCAGCGCGTACGGGGCGATGATCTGCAGCGTCTCGAAGGTCAGCGGCACGTGCGGAATGAAGAGGCTGGGCAGAGACTCGGGCAGCTCACCCTTGTCCCCGACATTCGGCACGTCCCAGGCGAAGGTCACGACGAGAACAGTCAGGACCACGATGGCGACCAGTGGTGCCGGCACGATTGAGGTGAAGCGCGGGAGGACGAAGACGATGATGAGGCCGAGCAGGCACAGGGGGTAGACCAGCCACGGGACGCCGATGAGTTCGGGCACCTGGGCTATGAAGATGAGAATGGCCAGGGCGTTGACGAATCCGACCATGACCTGGCGCGGAATGAAACGCATCAAGCGCGCCACTCCGACCAGCGCCAGAATCACCTGGATCACGCCGGCCAGGATGACTGTGGCGATGAAGTAGTCGGTGCCGTGCGAGGCCACCAGTGGTGCGATGACGAGTGCGACTGCGCCGGTCGCCGCGGAGATCATGGCAGGACGTCCGCCGAGGATCGCCACGGTCACTGCCATCGTGAATGATGCGAAGAGTCCGACCCGCGGATCCACCCCGGCGATGACGGAGAAGGCGATCGCCTCCGGAATGAGCGCCAATCCGACGACGAGGCCGCCGAGAATCTCGGTCTTGAGCCACCCGGGCCGCTTCAGCGTCCGGAGCACACTTTGGCGCTCTTCCGGCGTCGCGGAGTGCTGTGCACTGTCTGGGGGCAGGGTGGTGGACACAGGATTCTCCTACGAACAGGGAGGAATGGGAGACGATGCGGTGAGTGTGAGCCGTCGGCTGCTGGCCGTCGGTAGCGAACTATCGGCTGCGAACTGACGGTTGCCGACCGTCACGAACCTTCACGACACGTCAGAGTTCGAACTCAACCTTAACGTTGCGTTAAAGTTGGTGCAAACCGAATCGTGTGGTGGTTGCCGCGCGGTACGAGCCGCGCAGCTGGGCCGCACGGTGGAACCAGAGCGATACCGCAACTGGATGGCAGAAAGACGTGACGAATCACAGGCGACGAGAGGGCGCGAGGGATGCACATCGGCGAGATGACGGAGAAGTCGGGCCTGTCCTCACGGACGCTGCGCCATTATGAAGACATCGGCCTCATCCCCGCCACCGGCAGAACCGAGGGCGGCTTCCGGGTCTACACCGACGAGGACTTCCGGCGCCTGATGACGATCCGCCGCATGAAGGCCCTGAGCTACTCCACCGCAGAGATGGGCGAACTGCTGGCTCATCTCGACATCCTGGAAGGCGACTTCCCCGATGCGGAGCGGGAGGAGGCTCGGCGCAATCTGCTGGCGCTGCTCGACGACGCCGATGCCAGGCGGGAGAAACTCGCCCGCCAGGTCGAGCGTGCCGACGAATTCCTCGGCATCCTCCGCGACCGCCTCGGCTGAGGTGCGACGATCAGCCGGACACCTCGTCACCCGCTCGCGAAAAGTACAGAGGTAGAGCCCAGACCAGCAACCTTCACGCCCAGCCGACGACCAGCCGGGCCGCCTCGGCGGGGATCATCGGGTCCACCCCGGTCAGGTCGGCGAATCGGCGCAGACGGTTGGCCACGGTATTGCGGTGGCAGAACAGCTCGGCAGCGCTCTCCGCGATGCTGCCCGAGCGCAGATAGGTGTGCACCGCCTCGACGAGACGTTCGCGCTCGGCCGCACCGCAGACGGCGAGCGCCCGCTCGACGTCGGTGACGATGGAGTTCCCGGCGGCGTTCAGTGCCTGTGCGGCAAGTCTGGCCCACCCGCGCTCCCAGGTCATCGCCCCCACCTCATCAGCGGTGAGCAGCTGCGCCAGGTCCCGTGCGGTCAGCGCTGACCTACGCAGGGATCCGATTCCGGGTGCCTTGACCAAGCCCACCCGCGCCTCGGCGAGGCGATGTGCGATCGCCTGCAATCGTGAGCCTGAGAGCTCCGGAGAGCGAGTGAAGGCGATGAGCACATCGCCGAGGTGGTGGGTGAACATGGTCCCGCCCGCGCGCTCGTGTTCGGAGATGAGCACCCGTAGCGCCGAGGTGTCCTCACCGCGTGCGGCCACGACGAGCAGTGGTCCGTCTGGATCGAGGCCCAGCGCCGAGGCGATCGTGGACAGGCGTTCATCCGTGGGGTTGTGATCGTCGAACAGTCCCGCAATGAGTCCCTGCCTCACCGAGGACTCCTCTTCCCGCATCCGCTGCCGCTCTGCCGCGTAGGCCTGCTGGACCTGGGAGACGTATTCGTCGACGGTGGAGAGCACAATCCCGGTGTGGCGGATGACGAGTTCAGCGTCATCCTGCGTCGCAACCCGGGTCAGAGCCTCCCACAGGACGTTGAAGTCGTGCCGGATCGCCGTCATCAGGGCCTCCAGCGGAATTCCTGCGCGGGCGCGGGAGACCCCGACCTCCGTGGACACCGCCACCGGACCGTCGAAGCCGCCGGCGCGCAGCCCCTCGACGAGCGACTGGAATGAGATGAGCCCCGTCCGCTTCAGTTCCGAGACCGGAATCGGGGCTGGATCGTAGCCGGGGACCCTGACGACTCGGGACATGAACCGGTCGGTGAGCTCCTCGAGATCCAGGGCGTCGAGGAGCTCGATCCAGCGCCGCCGGTCACCAGGCAGGGGCTGATCTTTGAGCTGTCTCTCGTGATGTGGAGGCATCGTTCTAGACTATGTGCAGATGCACAATCAGCGACAGAGATCCCGGGGCAAAAGATGCTCGAAATCGTGCGATCCCACTCTGTAGTGTTCTAAGGTACAAGACCCAGCCCTGCCCTCGATGGAGAGACACATGAGTCACAACGACCCCACAGCTGCCGCGGAGTACTCCGCAACGCATGAACTCAGCATCAAGGATGCCAATAAGGTCGCGCTCGGAGCCCTCTTGGGCACCGCGCTCGAATGGTATGACTTCTTCCTCTTCAGTGCCGCTGCGGCCCTCGTCTTCAACGTGCAGTACTTCACGAGCGAGAATGCGACCGCTGCTGCGCTGGCGTCCTTCGCCACCTTCGGCGTCGGCCTCGCCGCACGCCCCATCGGTGGTCTCATCTTCGGCCGCATCGGCGACAAGCTCGGTCGCCGTCGGGTCCTCATGGTCACGATTGTCGGCATCGGCATCGTCACCGGCCTCATCGGTGCCCTGCCGACCTACGCCGCCATCGGCTTCGCGGCCCCGGTGCTGCTCGTGCTCCTGCGCATCCTGCAGGGTCTGTTCGTCGGTGGCGAATGGTCGGGCGCCATGACTCTCGTCGTCGAGAACGCCCCACTTCACCTGCGCGCACGCTACGCCGCGATTCCGCAGATCGGCTCGCCCATCGGCACGATCCTGTCCTCCGGCGGCTTCTTCGTCATGACACTGCTGCTGTCTCAGGACAGCTTCAACTCCTGGGGCTGGCGCATCCCGTTCCTCGTCGCGATCCCGCTCCTCCTCGTCGCCGTCTACATCCGCAGCCGCCTCGAGGAGTCACCGGTCTTCCGTCAGCTCGAGGAGGCCGATGAACTCGAGAAGAGCCCCGTGCGCACCACCTTCCGCGACAGCTGGAAGCAGATCATCGTCGGCATGGCCGCAGCCCTCCTCGGCGTCGGCGGCTTCTACCTCGTGACCGCGTTCTGCGTCTGGTACGGCGTCAACGTCCTCGGCTACGACGATTCGCTTCTGCTGTTGGGCAGCATGGTCGCCGCCGCCGTCGAGATCTTCTGCCTCATCTGGGGCGGCGCGCTCGGAACGAAGTACGGGGCCAGCAAGGTCATCCTCTGGGGTGGAATCGCCTCGGCGGTGGTCTCTGTTCCTGCCTTCCTCATGTTCGCATCAGGCAATCCGGTCCTCGTCGTCATCGCGATGACCTTGGCCGTCGGCACGCTGTCGCTGCCCTACGCCGCATCGGGCACCGTGATGACCGGCCTGTTCCCCGCCAGCACCCGCTACACGGGTGTCGCCCTGGCGCAGAACGTCGCCGGCATGCTCTCGGGCTTCATTCCGCTGCTCGCCACCGGGTTCGTCGCTGCGGCGTCCGATCATTGGTGGCCGGCCGCGGCGATGCTGGCCTTCCTGTCGCTGTTCACGGCCTTCGCCGGAGCCATCGCCCCACGTCTGAGCGTCGACCTGCCCGGCTTCAAGCACTGAGCAATGCTCGCCGAGGTGGTCGACCGTGCGTACGGCCGACCACCCGCGCGACAGCGTCGCCTCACCACAAGCACGAACACCACCAGCACCTGCAACTGCACTCACCTTCGTGAAAGGACCCACGCGCATGTCCCGTTCGGCCGGTCACCACATCGTCAACACCCTGGAGAACGCCGGAATCGAGCGGGTCTACGCCGTTCCCGGTGAGTCCTATCTCGACGTCCTCGACGGACTCTACGACTCCTCGATCGAGACCGTCGTGTGCCGCCAGGAGGGCGGTGCCGGGTTCATGGCGCTGTCCGAATCGCGGCTGACCGGCCGCCCCGGAATCGCCATGGTCACCCGTGGTCCGGGTGCTGCGAACGCGATGATCTCCGTGCACACCGCCTACCAGGACGCCACCGCGCTCGTCCTCTTCGTCGGCCTCGTGCCCATCGCCGATCGTGCTCGGGAGTCCTTCCAAGAATTCAGCCTGGCCGAATGGTTCTCCTCGACGGCGAAGAAGGTCATCATCGTCGATGATGAGGATCGCGCCGGTGATCTCACCGCCGAGGCGATGCGCATCGCGGCCTCCGGTCGCCCCGGTCCCGTGGTCGTCGGCCTGCCCGAGGATGTCCTCGTGCGCATGACCGAGGCACCGGACACGAAACCTGCACCGATTGCCGAACCGCAGCCCTCGGACGCGGATCTTCAGTCGCTGACCACACGTATTGCCGCAGCCGCGAAGCCCACCTTCGTCCTCGGTGGGGACGGCTGGCACGAGGGCCACGGGCACGACCTGCTCGACCTGGCCGCCTCGGCGGGAATTCCGGTCTTCTGCGATTGGCGCGCCTACGATGCCGTTCCCCACACCGGCCCCGCCTGGGCCGGCTGGTTGGGCTATGGCCGCGCCGAGGCGGTGGCGGCCGGTTACGGTGACGCCGACCTGCTCGTGTTCGTCGGTGCCACCCGATCCGATGTCGCCAGCGACGGCTACACGCGCGGCTTCGACGCGGAGACCGTCATCGTCGGCCTCGATCCCGAGGCAACGCAGCATGCCGGGCGCATCGACCAGCAGATCCTGGCCTCCCCACGCAGCTTCGTCACGGCGCTGACCTCGAGCGATGCCGCTGCTCTGCGCGGCGAGCGCACAGATTTGTGGATGACGTCGTGTTCCGATGTGCAGTCCAAGGTCGCCGCACACCGTCCCGACGCCGAGGTGGCCGGCGCCGTCCCTCGCACCGGCGTCGATCTCGGGGTGGCGTTCGGAATCCTCGACGACCGCCTCGGCGGGGAAGCCGTCCTGACGTACGGGGCGGGCAATGCCACGATCTGGGGCCACCGCTTCATCCAACACCGTCGGCCCGCGAGCCTCGTCGGCGCCCGCAACGGTGCGATGGGTCTGGCCGTTCCCGGTGCGGTCGCGGCTTCGCTCGTCTTCCCAGAGCGTCGCGCGGTCGCGGTCTGCGGTGACGGTGACTTCTTCATGAACGGCCAAGAGCTGGCCACGGCCTTCGCCCACGGGGCGAGTCCGCTGGTCATCGTCGTCGACAACGGTGTGTACGGCACGATCGTCCAGCACCAGGTCAACCACTATCCGGGCCGACCCTCGGGCACCCGCATGGTCAATCCCGACTTCGCGACCTGGATGTCCTCGTTCGGCGGGCACGGCGAACGCGTCGAGAAGACCGAGGACTTCGAGGCGGCCCTCGACAGGGCACTGGCCGCTGATGGCCCGGCACTCGTCCATGTCCTCATCGACTCCGAGCTCATGCCCCCGTCCGCTGACGAGATCTCGGCCTGACGATTCCTCGAACTCCCACGACCTTCCCCACACCTTCGCAAAGGACGAACAATGACGCAGACTCCCCACCCGCAGACACCAGACTCTAAGACACCCAGCTCACTTAATCCAGCTCCCTCACCAGCGACGACGCGGGCTGACCTTGACGACGAATTCCTCGCCGACTGGTCCGTGCACTCTCGTTTCGGAGCCGTCGAGGGCACGAACGGCGTCGACCGGCAGGCGGCGAGCGCGGCCGATGGTGAGCAGCGGAAATGGTTCGCCGAGCTGTTGGAGAAGCACGGGTTCAGCGTTCACCGGGATGCGATCGGCAACCAGTTCGGGCTGCTCGAACTCGTCCCCGGCGCCCCGTATGTCCTCACCGGCTCGCACATGGACTCGCAGCCCACCGCCGGACGATTCGATGGTGCCTACGGGGTCATGTCCTCGGCCCACGCGTGCTTCGCGGTCGCCGATGAGCTGCGTGCGGATCCGTCGAAGGCGAAGTACAACCTCGCCGTCATCAACTGGTTCAACGAAGAGGGCTCACGCTTCAAACCGTCGATGATGGGCAGCAATGTCTTCACCGGCAAGGCCGAACTCGAGGCCGCACTGGCCACGACCGACCCGCAAGGTGTCACCGTCGCCGAGGCACTTGACGCGATCGGTGAACGCGGTGACTTCACCGCGCCGGAGATCGCGGCCTATGCCGAAATCCACGTCCAGCAGGGCCGCAGCATGGAAGAAGACGGGGTCACGATCGGCCTCGTCAACGCCACGTGGGCCGCTCACAAGTATGAGTTCCGCGTCACCGGGGAGCAGGCCCACAGCGGTTCGACGCTGATGAGTGACCGCCGCGATGCGCTGCTCGGTGCCGCCCGCCTGGTCGTGGCCGCCCGTGACCTCGTCGACGATTTCGATGCGGGTGCGCTGCACACCGCGTGCGGTGAGCTCAACGTCTACCCGAACTCCCCCGTCGTCGTCGCGAGTGAGGTCGGGCTGCTCCTCGACCTGCGCTCCCCCAGCGCCGAGGTGATCGCCGCCGCCCATGACTCCCTCATGTCCACGGTCGCCCGGGTCCGCGAGGAGGTCGGGGTCGACATCGAGATCGTCGCCGAACACAGCTGGGATCAGAACCCGTACTCCGAGGACGGGGTCGAGCTGGCACGGTCAGCGGCCGAGGACCTGGGACTCACCTCGGCGAGGGTGATGACCGTGGCCGGCCACGACTCGACGAACATGAAGGACACCGTGCCCACGGTCATGCTCTTCGTGCCCAGCGTCGGCGGGGTCTCCCACAGCCTGCAGGAATTCACGAAGGACGAGGACCTCGTCTCCGGACTCCATCACCTCACCGAGGTGGTGCGACGGCTGGCGGCCGGCGCGCTGGGGTGAGCGCTCGTCACAGGCCTTTCAGGCGGTAGGGCACGAACGCGTCGTCCTGGTCGTAGGGGTAGGAGATCTCTCGAGCCACGGTTTCGGTCGAGCCGCCTTCTTCGATGCCGTAGTAGGCGGTGTGCTCGTCGTTGGCCCACCCGTTGAAGATGGCGACGTGCCCGTTGGCGCCCTCTGTGCCAGGGCCGCCCTTCATGAGGACGTCGCCTGGCTTGAGGTCTTCTTTGTCGATGGTCTCGGCGAAGTCGGGCAGGGTCACCGTGTTCTCGCTGGCGTCGAGTCCCCAGGCCATGGAGACGAAGCCGGAGCAGTCGGTACGGTATTCGTTGCCCTGTGGGTCGGGGTGATAGCCGGTCATGTCGTAGGGGACCTGCTGGTCGACCCAGGTCTGTGCACGATCGATGATCTCGTCGCGTGCTTCATCCTCGGTCTGCTGTGTCTGGTTCTGCTGGTTCTGACTCTGCTGGTTCTGACTCTGCTGATTGCGGACCTGGTTCTGCGATCCGGCTTCCGGGGCTGCCTGCGCAGGGGCGCTGACCAGGGCGGTGCCGCCGGCAACGAGTCCGACGGTCAGTGCAGTGCTTGCGAGTGTGCGTGTCACCTTCATGAGATCTTCCCTTTCTCAACGTGGCTGAATCGCTGTGTCTGAATCGCTGTGTCGTTGTCGTTTCAGTGCGCGGGTGTCGCTCAGATGATCGCGTCGACATCCTGGTTATCGGCGACGAGCTGGGCAGCGAGCGTCTCCCACTTGTCGTATGCGTCCGGGTAGGCCGATCCTTGGACGGCCTGAGCGGCTTGTCCTGGGGTCATCGAGTCCCATCCCTGGATCTGGAGGAGTCCTGGATTCGGGCACAGAGGATTGACTCCGTAGAAGGCCTTCGATGCGTAGACAGGGTCCGTCACCTGGGCCAAAGTTCCCCAGCTCACCGAGGGGCACTGCTGGAACAGGCCGGCAGAATCACGGTCGCCGCCGTCGAGGTTGAGCAGACTCGACTCCTGCAGTGCCGTCATGACGGCGATCTTCTGGGCCTCGGTCGAAAGGTCAGCACCCTTGCCGACGGCGATGATGATGCGTGCATTGTCGATCTGGACCTGGCTGAGTGCCGTGGAGTCCTGGGTGCTGGGGACCTTGCCGCCGTCGAGCGCCTTGCTGGCGAATGGAGCTGCCTCGGGTGCTGGGGAGTTCGGCTGCGCTGATGCGGCGGTCGCCATCGAGGCACCACCGGCGATGAGGATTGCTGAAAGAGTTGTCACTGCGAATGCACGCTTGAGTTTCATCTGTTCTGACTCTCCTATGATTGCGAGCGAGAGGTACGGGTCGGTCTGTGGTCTCGCTCACGCTCCACCCTTTCGGAGTCAGGTGGTGGGTTTCAACGAATGCGTTCTCAACGGCAGTTGAACACTCCTTGTCCCGAGATCAAACTCGGAATTCGGAAGTAGCCTTGCTCCATGGACCCAACGTTGCCCAAGGACGTCGCATACGCGGTCGGTGCTTATCTGCGAAGCGCCGACCAACTGTTGCCGGGTGCGGTCACCGCATGCGCAGTCGGTGGTTCCATCGCCCTTGATGCCTACCGACCGGGCCGCAGCGATATCGATGTCATCGCCGTCCTCAGCGATGAGTGGAAGGGTCACCGAAGCCTCATGGCACGCCTGCGGCTTCTGCACCTGTCGCAGGTGCCTCGTCTGACTGCCCGTGCTGCCCGCGGTATGGGGTTCAGCGCCTGCTGCAACACCGTCTTCATCTGGGAGTCCGAGGTCGCGCATCCAGTCACCCAGATCCGACCGGTCGCGTCCCACGTCGGCGAGGTCTTCGACTCTCACGGTGCTTTCGACGTCAATCCGGTGATCTGGAAGGAACTCGTCGACGGAGGCATCTCCATCCGCGGCGGCCCTGTCTCGGACTGGGGTCTCGACCCGGAGCCCGGTGAACTCCGCAGCTGGGTGGCCCGCAACCTCCGCGAGTATTGGGCACCGCTGGCTGACAGCGCCCACAGTGGCCGACGCCGCCTATCAGCGGGAACTGTGGAGTGGTGCCTGGTCGGGCCGGCGCGAATGCACCACACCCTTCTGACCGGGGAGATCATCAGCAAGGAGGCCGCCGGAAGGCGTGCGCTCGAGGCTTTCCCCGACCACTCGGCGATCCTCGAGGTGGCCCTCGCCCGACTGCGAGGCGCCCCGCTACCGGCAAACCCACCTCGTGATCAGTGGCGCGGCCTGACTGCATCGGCGATGAGGTCGATCATCGCCGACTCCCCAGCCGACGACCTCACTTGATATCGTCGACGTCCTGGTTCTCGTCGACGAGCTGAGCTGCCAGCGGTTCCCACTTCGCGTACTCGTCAGGGTAGGCCGAGGACTGCACGTCCTGCGCGGCCTGGCCCGGGTCGATGGTCTCCCAGTTATCGATCTGAGTCAGGCCCGGATTGGGGCTGTCGGGGTTGACTCCATAGAAAGACTTCGAGGCGAAGACGGGATCCTCTACCTGTTCGGCCGATCCCCAGTTCATCGAGGGACGCTGCTGGAACGCTCCGACGGAGTCCCGGTCCCCGCCGTCGAGGCTCTGCAGGCTCGACTCCTGCAGTGCGGTCATCACGGCGATCGTCTGGGCCTTCTCCGACAGGTCCGCGCCCTTGCCGACGCCGATGATGGTGCGGGCATTGTCGATCTGCTCGGAGCTGAGTTCCTCCGGATCATCGATGCCCACGGCTGCGCCGGCAGCCTGGCCCTGACCGGCGTCCGAGGCGTTCGCGCTCGGCTGGTCGACGGCTCCTGAGATCGGATCGGCCGAGGCCGAGGTCGCCGCAGCCAGGGAGAGACCCCCTGCGATGACGGCAGCTGACAGTGCAGTCACCGCAAATGTGCGCACGCTTTTCATCTGTTCTCACTTTCCTGTTGGATCGGGCGAGCTGCCCTGACGGCGTCCTGGTTAGTTCCGGTCCACGTCTGTCTCCTGCTTTCGGCACAGGGATGCTCCGGTAAACGCCTCACACCACACTGTCGGACACAGGAAGTCGGTTCAATGCCGAGAGGCTCATAGGTGGCTTCGTCTCGCCGCAACGAATCGGGAGGGATTCGTGATCATCAGCTCAGAATTCGCTGACCGCTCTGCGGCACCATGCGCCGCCCGAACTCGCCCGTGACCCGGGTCTCGGTCTGCCCATCGGGTCGTTCGCAGGTGCGATTCAGACTCCATTCAGGCCGCCGATCTCCTACCGCACGACCTCGCGTGAGGTGTTGTCGATACGGCGGGTCCAACCGCGACCGTCGAGGTATTCGAGCAGGGGTATGACGACGCGACGCGTGGTGCCCAGAGCCTTACGAGCAGCGCTCGTCGTGAACGGCTGGTCCAGTCCCGCAAGCAGCCGCATCGCCTGTGCGGGTGTCCGTGGTGACACGACCACACCATCGCCGAGGCGCAGGAGTCGTCCCGCGGACTCGGCGACAGCAAGCTCCCGCACACCCAAACGAAGCTCTCGCAGGTCATCAGCTTCGGGGGCGGCAAAGGGATTGGCCGCCAAGCGTCGTTCCACTTCGGCGACACCCGCCTCGGCAGGGCCCAGATCCGCGGAATGCCCGGGAGGGCGGACCATACCCTTGACTGTCTCCAGGCCGGCGCGGGAGGCGATCGCGGCGACGAGTTCGCGATTATGATCACCGGGCAGCGAAGGGTCGAGGCGGCGCAGCTCTTCAGCCAATGCCTTCTCGGGGACGCCAGCTGCCAAGGGCTCTGCCGCCAGCTTCGCCTTCACGATGGACGCGGCCGCTTCCACCCAGTTCTCGAGGGTCGGCCGGTGCACGAGCCATCCCCCGGACGCATTCACCACAGCGTCAGACAGGTCCTCGGGCACACTCAGACCGAAGCGCACCAATCTGGCCCGTTCGACGGCTCCCCGGCGGGCCACCTCGGCGAGGATATCCCCGGTCTCCGGACGACCTTCCAGCTCACGGGCTCGCCTGGTGCCGGCGCCTCGGCGGCTGAGTTCGGGTGGGTCGACGTCGAGGACGACGACTCCGGCGAAGACGTTGCGGCTGCCGGGGCTGCGCAGGACGATCCGGTCCGTGACCTGCAGCGGCAGCGGGCGTTCGAGCGTGAGGCGGGCGTGGTCGCCGTCGAAGGGCCGCATGTGCACCGGGACCGCGGCGGTGCCGATGTGGAGCATAAGCCCGTGCACGCCCTCATCGAGGAGTTGGCCCATGGTCCGGCGCACGTCGATGACCTCGACGATCGGCCACGCATCGTCACTGATGAGAGCGTCACCGCGGTGGATATCATCGGCTGCGACGTCACGAAGATTCACGGCGACACGGGCACTGGGGACGACCACCTCGGCGGAGGAGTTCCGGCTCTGCAGACCGCGGACGGCCGTCGCCTCGTCCGAGGTCTCCCCGACGAGGCGCAGACGATCACCGGTGCGAAGGGTGCCGGCCGTGAGCGTGCCGGTGACCACGGTGCCGGCGCCCTTGATCGTGAAGGCGCGATCGACCCACAGCCGCAGTCGGGCCTCGGAGTCGGGGGCAGGAGCCTCGGCGGTGACAGCATCGAGCGTCGCGACGAGTTCGTCGAGACCGTCCCCGGTGGTCGCGGAGACGGTGAGCACCGGAGCATCAGCCAGCGGTGTGCCCCGCAGTTCGGCTCTGACCTGGGCCTCTGTCGCTGGGAGCGACTCGGGGGCGAGGTCCGCGCGGGTGATGACGACGAGGCCGCGGGTGATGCCCAGCGCGGTGATCGCGTCCCGGTGGTCACTCGACTGGGCCTGCCACCCCTTGTCCGCTGCGACGACGAGGCACACGATGGGGGCCGGGCCGACGCCTGCGAGCATGTTCGCGAGGAACTTCTCATGCCCAGGAACGTCGACGAAGGCGAGCTCCCGCCCGGACGGCAGCGTCGTCCAGGCGAAGCCGAGGTCGATCGTCAGACCCCGTTTCCTCTCCTCTGCCCAGCGGTCCGGTTCCATCCCGGTCAGGGCGTTGACCAGGGTGGACTTCCCGTGATCGACGTGGCCGGCGGTTGCGAGAACGTACATCTCAGGCATGGTTCCCACGAGCTCGGTTCACGGCCTCGCCGACTAGATCGTCATCGGCTTCGGGGACGCAGCGCAGGTCGATGAGGCATCGTCCCTGGTGAACTCGGGCGACGACTGCCGGGTTGCCGAGGCGCAGCGGGCGGGCGAGCTCCTCGGGCATTTCGACGGCCCAGCCGGGAAGGGGAACGCCGGGGGCTCCCCCGCCGCCGACGCGCCCGTCGTGGGCGACAACGGTCCCGGAGACGAGGCCAGCCAGGCGCTCAGAACGTTCCCTGAGCCGATCGACGTCGATGTGCAGAGCGTCCTGGACCGGGTTCTCGGTGTTCGCGACCGTGGCCTCGATTGCGGCCAGCGTGAGTTTGTCGGTGCGCATCGCCCTGGCCAGGGGGTGCTTCGCGATGCGCTGCACGGCATCGCTGCGGCCGAGGATGAGTCCGGCCTGCGGTCCGCCGAGGAGTTTGTCGCCGCTGACGATGACGACATCGGCTCCGGCGGCGAGCGCACTGGCGATGTCGGGCTCATCGGGCAGGTAGGGGTCGGGTTCGAACAGTCCGCTGCCTAGATCGGCGATGAGTGGGAGTTCATGGTCGTCGGCGAGTTCACGCAGCGCAGCGATCTCGACGGAGGCGGTGAAGCCTTCGACTCTGAAATTGCTCGTGTGGACCTTGAGCAGGCTTGCTGTTCGATCGGTGATTGCCTCGGCGTAGTCGTCGAGATGGGTGCGGTTCGTCATGCCGACTTCCCGAATCCGGGAACCGGTCGTCGCCATGAGATCGGGCAGGCGGAAGCCAGCACCGATCTCGATGAGTTCCCCGCGACTGACGATGATCTCGCCTGCCACCGACGCGTCGCTCGC
Source organism: Brevibacterium aurantiacum (assembly GCF_900169065.1). Classification (GTDB taxonomy): domain Bacteria; phylum Actinomycetota; class Actinomycetes; order Actinomycetales; family Brevibacteriaceae; genus Brevibacterium; species Brevibacterium aurantiacum. The sequence goes on from NZ_FXZB01000014.1 coordinate 100,911, forward strand.
ACCGGCAGAACCGTCGTTTCCTGACATCTTGTCACCGCGCAGCGCAGTGACCGCGAGCAGCAGCGCAGCGCCACCATTGTTGACGATCAGTGCGTCGTCGGCTCCCGGGCAGGCTCGCAGAATCGCCTGCTTCGCACCGATCCCCCGCTTGCTGCGTCGACCGGTCTCCAAGTCCATCTCGACATCGACGTAGCCGGCCGCACTGGCCACGGCCCGTCGCGCCGGTTCGGACAGAGGAGCGCGGCCGAGGTTGGTGTGGACGATGATTCCGGTGGCGTTGAGCACCGGGGTCAGTGAGGAGGCCGAACGGGAACTCAGGTGTTCGATGACGGTGGGGACCACCTCGGCGACGGGGATCTCACCGGCGCGAGCGGCTTTCTGAGCTTCGACGATGATCGCCCTGATCGTCGACTGGCTCAGCCTCTCACCTGCGGTGATGACCTCCGGGAGGTCGAGGAGGTGATCGGTGCGCGGAATGCTGCGCCGCGGATCCGTATGGGCCAAGGCTGCATTCTCCTTCACTGCGGTCGAGCGCGACGACACCGACGATGCTGGTGGCGGAGGCGGACGGGAATCGAACCCGCCAGACCGAGATACTCGGTCTCACCGGTTTTGAAGACCGGGGAGCCCACCAGGACTCGGACGCCTCCGTGAAGAATCCTACCCCGGCGTGCAGGGCCCCGGCTCCCCGCCTGGACAGGGACAACGCTGATTGTGTCCACACTGACCTCCGGGAGAGGCTTCTCGCCTCGAACGCAGAATGCTAGCCTGAAAGTGGAGGGGCGGCGCGCTCTCCGATGTCGAAGGGGACATCCATGCCGATCGGCTACATCATCACAATTCTCATCATCGGGGTGTGCACATTCACCGCCCTGATCAGGGTCACGCGCTTCGGAATCCTCGCCTTCTACCTCACGATGGTCATCAACGAGATCCCGCATCTGGCAGCACTCCTCCTCGTTTTCTCCACTGTCCTGGCACTCAGCGAAGGCGATCTGCACGGTCTTCTCGGATCCGTGCTGCTCATCGTCGCGGGGCTCGAGTTCGTCGGTCTCCTCGAACTGACCAGGCGAGCAACCCGTGCCCGGTCAGTGGTCGCCTCGACCGCTGCCGACCACGGTGTGCAGATCAGCAACGATGCGGCTCAAAGCTGGATACGACCGCTCGTCGTCCCGGTGCCTCTGCGGCCAGGGGCGGTCAAACGAATCGGACGCTTGCCCTACGGCGATCATCCTCGCCAGCGCCTGGACGTCTACCGGCACAGGAACGGTGATCTGTTCGGCCCGATCCTCGTCTACTTCCACGGCGGCGGCTATTCCTCCGGAAGCAACCGGAATGAGGGCCGCGTCCTACTTCATCGTCTGGCCGTTCAGGGCTGGACGTGCATCAGCGCCACCTATCGCCTGCGGCCCGACGCGGGATTCACCGACCATCTCGACGATGCGCGCACTGTCCTGCGATGGGCCCGGGACAACTCCGAGATCCACGGCGGCGATGTCACGAGGATCGTCATGGCCGGCAGTTCGGCCGGCGCACATATGACCGCGATGACCGCGCTGGCTCCTCCGAGTTCCGCCGAGGCGGTGCCGCGGATCGCTGCCGCTGTGTGCTTGTACCCGTGGATCGGTCGATATTTCGGCCGAGGCGAGGACGAGTCACAGCCGTCAACGCCTCTGGCTCTTGACCCCTCAACGGCACCGCCGATATTCATCGCACACGGTGATCATGATTCCTGGGTTCCTGTCGAAGAAGCTCGAGCCCTGTACGACCACATTCGCACCGGGTCGCCGAACACGACCTGGTACGTCGAGCTGCCCGGCGCCCAACACGCCTTCGATGCTCTGTTCTCCTGGCGCAATGCCGCCATCGTGGACGGCATCGTCGCCTTCCTGGAACCATCGGCGATGCCAATGAACTGACCGATTCACGCCGATGAAAGGACACATCATGTCGGATTTCACTTGGGATCCGAACACCTACCTCGACGTCATGGCCGAGGAGATCCCCGACTACCGACGGCTCCAAAGTGAGCTTGCCGCAGCCGTCGCCGAGGCGGATCCGCGCACGATCCTCGACCTCGGGGTGGGCAGCGGGCTGACCGCCAGACGGGTCGCCGAGGCACTGCCGCAGGCACACATCCACGGCATCGACGAAAGTGAGGAGATGCTGGCCGGTGCCAGGAAGGTTCTCGATCATCACCGCAGCACGCTGAGCCTCGGGCGGCTGGAGGATTCGCTGCCGAACGGTCCCTTCGACCTCGTCATGTCGACGCTTGCGGTGCATCACCTCGGCGGGGAGGGGAAGGCCGATCTGTTCTCACGGATCGCACGGGTCCTTGTTCCTGGCGGCCGGTTCGTGCTCGCAGATCTCGTCGTTCCACCCGATCCGGCAGATGTGATCACGCCGATCGACGGGGTCATCGACACCCCCAGCCCGCTGGCCGAACAACTCGATTGGCTGAGCGAGGCAGGGCTGACACCTCGCGTGGCCTGGCAGCACCGGGATCTCGCGGTGGTGGCAGCAGACATGGTCGATTGACAGACGGCGCACCCTTCACCCCCGCTTTCACTCTTCTGACCGAGTTCACTCAGGGTTTGCTCAGGTGTTGTCATGGTCGCCTTAGGCTAGCCGGGTCTCCCCGCTGTCTTTCCAGAAAGACCCCATGTCTTCACGCATCCTGCCTTCGTCGAGTCATGCCGCGTTCACCAGGTCATTCGTTCTCGTTCTCGCAGTGATCGCTGCACTCCTCGCTCCGGGGGCGATGGGTCCGGGCGGACTCCTGGCCACCTCGGTGCCGGCGAGCGCTGCCCCGCCCAGCGATGAGGATCTGGGCAAAGACGGGTCGGTCCTCCGCTCCTCCGAGACGAAGCGGGTCGCACCGGGCCTCGAGGTCACGGACTTCTCGCGTCTTGAGGACGGCGGCTGGAACAACGGAAACGTTCTCACCGCCGATCTCACCACGGACTCCCTGTCCCTCGACGTCCGCGACACCGGCACAGTCGCCAGCCACGACACCACGAGCGAGATCATGAAGGGAGGCAAGAACGGTGAGAAGGCAGTCGCAGCGGTCAACGGTACGTTCTTCGATATCAACCACTCCTATGCCCCCATCTACACCTCGGTGAGCAGGAACGGAATGCGGATCGGCTCTCAGACTCCCAAACCGGCGTTCACCCTCGCCGACAAGAAGGCCGCCGTGACGATGCTCTCAGCGGCGGGCACAATGACCGCCGACGGGGAAGAGACAGACCTCGGTGGGCTGAACAATCCGAACCTGTCGAGCGATGCGATCGGCGTCTACAACGAGGTCTGGGGTGACTACTCCCTCAACCGGCCCGTCGGCGGACCCGATGCGATGGCAGAGGAGGTCGCGCGGGTCACCGTCGTCGATGGCGCCGTCACGAAGTCCTCCGGGATGATCGACGAGGCCGGGGATCCGGACGTTCCCGAGAACGGCCAGGTCCTCCTCGGACGTGACTCGGGAGCGAAGACTCTGTCTGAGCTCGAGGTCGGCGACGAGGTGGAGATCGAGATCGGTCCCAGCGAGAACGTCGACCTGGGCATCGGGGGAAGCCACCAGGTCCTCAAGGACGGCGAAGTCCCCGATATGGGCAAGGACAGCTTGGTGACCACCGCGCATCCGCGCACTGCCGTAGGCATCAGCAAGGATGGATCCGAACTGTTCGTGGCCACGATCGACGGTCGCAGCGAATCATCGGGTGGAATGAGCCTCGACGATATGGGCGAGTTCTTCTCCGACATCGGCGCTCACAACGCCATCAATCTCGATGGCGGCGGTTCGACGACGATGCTGGCACGCGAAGCCGGAGCAGATGCGCCCGCGCTGCAGAATGACCCCTCCGACGGAGAGGAACGCTCGGTCGGCAATGCCCTCGTGTTCTACTCCGATGCGCCGGCACAGACCATCAACGACGCACAGATCGAGCCCGTCATCGAAGACGAGGACTCCGTGTTCAAGGGACTCCACCGCAGCGTCGAGGGCACGGCTCTGGGAGCGAACCTCGAACCGATCGCCGCTTCGGGCACCTTCTCTGCCGACGGAGGCGTCTCGGTCGCGGACTCGGATGAGGAGACCGCCCGCGTCACCGGCGACTCGACCGGGACCGGCAGGGTCTCCTACCAGGTCGACGGACACACGGCGCGGCAGGACCTGCGCGTCCTGGGCGAGGCGATCGGCCTGCAGCCGAGCACCCGCGCGATCAACCTCGAGAAGACGGGCGCGAGCGAAAAGGTGCGCGTCGAGGGCTTCGACTCCGAGGGCCGACGCGCGCTCATCGAGCCAGCGGACATCGACGTCGAGGCCACCGACGGACTCCACGTCGAAGACGACGGAACGGGCGGCCTCGTCGTCAATGCCGCGGGCGAATCCCCCACAGGATCGGTCACACTCACCGTGGGCAAGGCGAAGACGACGATCCCGGTGACCGTCGGCACGGAATCCACTGAGGTGCTCGACTTCTCCGACCTCTCCGCGTTCACAGACGCCTCGGACCGCGCGACGGGCTCATTCACACAAGGAGAGCCCACCGATGACGGCAAGCCGAGCATCGACCTCTCCTATGACTTCACCACCTCCTCGGCGACCAGAGGCTACTACCTCGTCCCGAAGGAACCGGTGCCGGTCGAGGGCAACACCTTGGCCTTCGAGATGATGCTCCGCGGCGACGGCTCCGGTGCCTGGCCCCGACTGCAGGTGAAGACCGCCGACGGGACGACGACGAACATCGACGGGGACCATCTCACCTTCGACGGCTGGCAGAAGGTGCGCTTCACCGTGCCCGCCGGCCTCTCGCAGCCACTGACCCTCGAGCGTATCCGCTTCATGGAGACTCGATCGGCCGAGAAGTACATGGGCGAGATCTCGATCGCCGACCTGCGCGCGGTCTCCACCCCTCAGACCGATGACCCGAAGACGCAGACAATCCACGATCCGGCCCTGCTGAGCACCGGCTCCGTCGCGGGCCGACCCCAGCAGGTTGCCGTGATGAGCGATGCCCAGTTCGTCGCCACAGATCCCGACTCAGAATCGGTCGAGGGCGCGCGGCGGACCTTGCGTGAGATCCGCAGGGCCGACCCGGATCTTCTCGTCATCAACGGCGATTTCGTCGACGAGGCCTCACCTGCCGACTTCGAGCTCGCCGAGTCGATCATCGCCGACGAGTGGACCGAGGACATCCCCTACATCTATGTCCCCGGCAACCACGAGATCATGGGCGGCGAGATCGAGAACTTCGAATCCGCGTTCGGATCACCGACGACTGCCAGGACCGTCGGTCGCACGAAGGTGCTCACCCTGAATTCCTCGGCCGGGTCCCTGCACGGCAGCGACAGCGAGCAGCTTCGTGCACTTGAGGATGCCCTCGCCGAGGTGGATGAGAGTGATCATCTCACCGGCATCACCGTGTTCTTCCACCATCCTCCGCAGGATCCGCTGCCGTCGAAGACGAGCCAGCTCGGCGACCGTCGTGAGGCCGCGGAGTTGGAGAAGAAGCTCGGCGAATTCCGGGAGAGCAGCGGAAAGTCTGCCGCGGTGATCAACGGCCACGTCGGAGTCTTCCACGGGGCTGCAGTCGAAGGAGTCTCGTACCTCATCAACGGCAATTCAGGGAAGAATCCGGCGGGCACGCCTGCCACCGGCGGATTCACCGGATGGACGATGCTCGGCATCGACCCCGGAGTGGGTGAGGTCGGAGATAATCCGAGCACCGCCGACCGCGTAGGTTGGCTGGCCGCAGAGACGAAGCCGCAGGTGGACTCCATCTCCGTCGATGCACCGACATCGATGGTGACCGGACAGTCAGCCGATATCTCCGCCGAGTTCACCCAGGGTGAGCGCACAGTGCCCGTCGGCTGGCCGGCAACGGCACAGTGGGGCGGAGACGGTGTCGTCATCGATGCCGGCGCCGAGGCTGATATGCAGAAGGCGACAGGAGCGAAGGTGCACGCCGAGGCGGCTGGATCCTCGGCACCCGAGGCAGCCTCCGAGGTGATCCGGATCAATCCGGCCACTGGAGAGATCACCGCCGAGAACCCCGGCACCGCAGTCGTGGAGGTGACTGTCAACGGCAAGACCGCGAAGACCACGGTCGAGGTCGCCGGAGACGGACCGCCTACCGGTCCAGGCGATGACAAGGGTGATGAAGATGCCGAAGGGTCTGACAACGGAGCCGATGAGGACGGGGCTTCTGCAGGGTCAGAAGACGGCACATCTGCTGCGTCGGATGACGGCGGCGACGAGGCGAACGGTTCGGGCAGTGCGGACAGCTCGGACTCTGAAGTGTCTGCTGGCGGCTCGGATGACAGCAGCTCATCCGACGATGGCTCTGATCAATCCGGCAACAGGGACGGTTCGGCGAGTGATGGCTCCGCGGCGAGCGGCAATGCCGATCCAGGGTCGAATTCGGACGGTTCGGGCGACGGAGGCGGAGACCTGCCGAGAACCGGCGGACCGGTGCTGCTGACGGCCGCTGTGGGCGCTCTGCTGGTCATCGGCGGACTCGTCATTGCGAGGTTCGCCCGTGCCCGCCTCGGCGGTCGGTCGGGGAACCGCCACTGATGCATCGTCGGTGCTGCCTCGGCGATCAGGCAGCGCCCGATCATGGTCGAATGAGCACCTGTAGCACTGGTCTCACCTCGGTGTTAGTCTCGCGGTATGACTGCCACCCAGGAACGTCTGACCTCATTCGCCCACGGCGGAGGCTGTGCTTGCAAGATCCCGCCCGGCGAGCTCGAAGAGGCGGTCAAGGGCCTGACTGGCCAGCCCGGTGCCGATGTCCTCGTCGGCCTCGACGACGGGGACGATGCCTCTGCCGTCCGGGTCCGCGATGACCTCGCGGTGCTCTCGACAGCCGACTTCTTCACCCCTGTCGTCGACGATGCCTACGACTGGGGTCGGATAGCGGCGGCGAACGCCCTGTCCGATATCTACGCAATGGGCGGGACGCCGATCACGGCGATCAACCTCGTCGGCTGGCCGCGCGAGAAACTGCCGATGGAACTGCTCACCGAAGTTCTTCGCGGAGGCCTCGACGTCGCCGCCCAGGCGAAGTGCCCCGTCGCTGGTGGGCACTCGATCGACGATCCCGAACCGAAGTACGGCATGGCGGTGACCGGCATCGCCCATCCCGATGAGCTGATGCGCAATGATGCCGCCGAGGTGGGCCTGCCGTTGACTCTGACGAAGCCCATCGGTGTGGGAATCCTCAACAACCGGCACAAGCAGACCGGCGAATACTTCGCCGAGGCCGTCGCGACGATGACCGAGCTCAACCGCGACGCTGCGCAGGCGGCAGTGGCTGCCGGTGTGCGCGCGGCCACCGATGTCACCGGCTTCGGGTTGCTCGGCCACCTGTTCAAGATGTGCCGTGCATCGGGCGTCGGAGCGGTCATCGACGCGGCTTCGGTACCCCGCCTCAGCGGAGTCGATCAGTCGATCGCCGACGGGTACGTCTCCGGCGGAACTCGTCGGAACCTCGACTGGGTGCGTCCCAGCCTCACCGCCGACGACTCAGTGAGCGAGGATGACATGCTCCTCCTCGCCGATGCCCAGACCTCGGGCGGACTGCTGGTCGTCGGCGAGATCCCGGGACAGCCGATCATCGGAGAGATCGTCATAGGCTCGGGTGTGCACGTGCAGTGAAGTTGGCACGTCACCTCGGTGTCGTGGTGGCGGTAGGAAGCAGGGCCGAGGGGTGGACCTCAGCGTGCAGGATCGGGCTTCGGCCTGAACCGTTCGTGAGCAGCTGTGAGTAGATCGACCAACTCCCACCGGCCCACTTCCAGCGGCTGGTTGAGAACGATCCTCTCCCCCTGAATTTCACGCGTGAGGAATGAACGGCGCGTCGACCGCCTTCCTGATCCCGAGGCGAACGCGACGTTGACAGCGGGGAAGGACGGGGATTCCGGGCGATTGCCGAAACTCGCTGTCGTCACGCTGTCGACAACCGACCACGTCGCATGGTGCACGGTCTCTTCCCCGCTCTGTCCGTCGCGAATGAGTTCGAGGCTCTCCGGCGTGAGCTCGAGACGGTAGTCCTGCTGATGACGTCTGACGATGAGCATCGGGGACACCAAACCGAAGAGGATCAAGAGCACGACTGCGCACAATGCTACGAATCCGTCGGCGCCCAACACCAGAACGAGCAGTCCGAGCAGACCAAGCGCCACGCTGCCGATGAGACGTCCGACGTAGGCGCCGGAGGACGCGCGGCCGATGACAAGCCGACCGTTCTTCTCGATGGACTCCAGTCGTATCGCGACTCTCTCACCCTTCGAGGCCCCTGCGGGGAAAATCAGTGATGACTCGTCCGCGGACTGCCGGGACTGCCGATACCCCGGCGCCTCATCGCTGCCCGTCATGTCTTCCATAAGCGCCCCATGAGTCCAGACTACGACAGATGTGCGGGGCTTCACGCTGAAACAAGATCAATGACCTGGTCGACCGTGCGGGCGTGCACGTTCGTTCATGCGGGGCCCCGCATCCACTCGGTCCGAACGACCGTCTAGGCGATTCGCTCCACTTGTGTCATCCGCCCGCCGTCGGTGAGGAGCGGCAGATTCAGCGCGGTGTGACGTCCTCATCCCGGAAGCGCCTGAATCCGCTCACGAAGAGCCAGTAGACGAAACCCATGATGGGCGCCACGAGCAGTGTCTGCCACCACGAGAACATGCCGTTGCGCCGGTCGGCGAGCAACTCTTTGACGGCAACCTTCATAGGTTCCACACGTTACTGCACGTGCATTATTGTGCAACATGTGTTGTCGGAAATTCCGAGCATCCCTCACCGTTGACGCCACAACGCACCACTGCGGCACGTGGTAGTGCTGCTCCCAGTGAGGACTTCCACCCGCTGTCCGCGTCAGGGGGGGGTGCCGCTTACACCCCGGTCGTGATCGAGTCGCCTGTGATGCCGCGGGCGCGGCGCTCTTCGAGGCGAGCGCGCTGCGGTTCGACGACGTGGCGCGGATCCTTCGTGGATTCGATGCCGGCTTCGAGGACCCCGAATCGCGTGTACGCCGAGGCGGCTGCGAGTGCTGTACCGGACACGACCGAAAGCGCACGCAGCGCTGTTCGAGTCTTCCAACCCGCACCCTTCCCCAGCCTCTTTGCGAACGCCCTGGCCCCCACCTCGGCGGCGGCTGTTCCGATCGCACCGGCGATGAGCAGCTTCTCCGCCCGGTGGAGCTTGTGGCCGGGTTCGCCCTCTTCGAGAGGATCCACCTCGGCGGGGTGCATGCCCTTCTTCATCCGATCCATCGTGATCGCCTCTCCGGCGGCACCGACCAGAGCGAGCAGGCGTGCCGGTCCGTTCTCCCGCACGGGAGCCAGAGCCATCGCAGTGCCTCCGGCAGCCACTGCGGCCGAGGACACGAAGACGTAGGAGAGACCATTGCGGCCAGCAGCGTTCCAAGTGGGGACCGCGGTGTCGCCGAGGAGCGCTCCGGTGTACGCGGCCAGAGGAGTGGCGAAGAGTGCCGACTCGAGCGCGGCAGGAGTCTCGAAAGCATGGAGAATTCGACGCAGCGGCCCCAGCGGAAGCCGCAGACCGGTCAGCCGGTCGACTTCGATCGCGGCAAGTACTCCCGAGCCGACGCCGAATCCGGAGAGGATCCAGGTGCCCAGGCTCATGGGCGAGCTGACTTTGAACACGCGCATCATGTTGAGGAAGCGTTCGGGACGGCCGAGGTCGGCCACGAGTGCCGCTCCCCCGACGCCGGTCGCGGTGATCGCCGTGAGCCTGGTGGCGATGCGCAGACCCGGGCGGTCGCTGAACTGGGCGCCGAGGCCCAAGAGGCTCGAGCCGCCGGCCAAGCCGCCGAGGAACAGGTAGAGCGCGATCTCATCGCCCCATGGCGGAGCCTTGACGATGGCACGTCCGTAGTAAGAGGAGAATTCGACATCCTCGACCATCGGCATCTCACGGTTGCCGTCGGCCCCGCTGTTCTTCCAACCCTGACCGCCGCCACGGCCACCGGGGCGACCGCCTCGGCGACGTTTCTTCCGGCCCCGATCGAGCTCAGGTGGGCGGTAGGAATCGTACTCGGATGTGCTCAACGCTGGCTCCCGAGGAACGCGAGTCCGGCGGCTGCGACCATGCCGAGTGCGGCCATGCCTGCCTTGGCATACATCTGCGGCAGGTCCTTCGTCGGCACCCGCGGATCCGGGGGCAGTCCGTAGACCTCGGGTTCGTCGAGGATGAGGAAGACCGATCCGGTTCCGCCGACGCCGTCGTTCGGGTTGGCGCCGTACAGGCGTGCCTCGGTCATGCCCTTCGCGTGGAGGTCGGCGACGCGGGTGTGGGCCTTGTCGACCATGTCGTCGTGGTCGCCGAACTTGATCGACTCGGTCGGGCAGGTCTGCGCGCAGGCCGGGTTATCACCCTCGACGAGGCGGTCGTAGCAGAGCGTGCACTTGTTGGCCGTGTTCTTATCCGGCACATCCATGTCCGCGGCCTTGCGATCGTCACGGTCGGTAGGGGTGTTGATCGTGCCGTCATCGCGGCGTTCGATGACGCCGAAGGGGCAGCCGGCCACGCAGGTGCCGCAGCCGTTGCAGACATCGTTCTGCACGACGACCGTGTCGAATTCCGTGCGGAAGAGTGCACCCGTGGGGCACACGTCGAGGCAGCCAGCGTGGGTGCAGTGCTTGCACACGTCTGAGGACATCAGCCAGCGGAAGTCAGCGGTGTCCGGTGGCGTCGTGTCGAGCTTGGCGATGTCCTCCGGGTCGCTCGGGCTCAGGGCTCCTGGTGCCAGCAGGTCGATGCCCATCGGCGGTGTCGTGGGTAGACCACCGCCAGTGGCACCGGCCCCGTTGGATCCGGATTCCGCGGCGCCCAGTGCGCCACCGAGCGGCTGCGTTCCTGAGTTCTCGTCCGTGCGGGGTCGGATCGTCGGCATGCCGAGGTTGACGAGTTTCCGTCCGGATTCGCGGGCGGCTTCGATCCGCTCGGAGTCCTGTTCGATGAAGGCGACGTGACGCCAGGTGTTGGCGCCGAGGCTGCCCGTGTTGTCATACGAAGAGCCGAGGAGTTCGAAGGTGCCGTCCTGCGGATTGTTGTTCCACTCCTTGCAGGCGACCTCGCAGGCCTTGCAGCCTATGCAGATCGACGTATCGGTGAAGAACCCTTTGCGCTCGTGCGCGGAGCCGTGCCAGTGCCCGTCCGCAACGGCGTCGTTCTCGACAGTCGAAGTCGACATCAGTCCTCCTCCTCGTTTCCTCTATTGTCCACGGTAGTCGTGTCAGCAGCCTCGTCCTTTCGGCCGCTGATGTCACGTGCACCCTCGCCGAGGTTGCCCTTCTGAGCGCTGTCCGCATCCTTGCCGATGTAGCCACGGTCCGGATCCCCGTCGGTCGGGTCCCCGTCGTCCGCGCGGTTCGCGCCCACGGTCTCGGTCCTGTTCTCGTCGATGGAATCGGCGGGTCGAAGATCGACACGACCCGAGCGGTCGTCGGCACTGTCGGTCGCTTCTCTTCCGAAGGTGCGCCCGGGGGTGACACCGACGGCGGAGTCGCCGCCGCGATGCGGATGCCCGCCCTTGCTGGCCGCAGAATCAGCGGCGAGCGACTCGGCGACCACCGCGTCGGAGACGGTGACGAGCTGGTTGCCCGATTCGGGACTCAGCCCGGCCTCTCGCTGATACTTCTCGACGAAGTCGACGAGCTCGGGTCCGCGCGGACGCCTGCCCGGCATGATCGTTCCGGCCACGTACTTGCTGTTCTGGATGAACACGTTGGGGTCCATCGTGACACCCAACAGGTCATTCGCAGAGTCGCCTTCGACCGTGGCATCCCCACCTACACCCCAGTGATAAGGCAGGCCGATCTGGTGGATGGTCTTCCCGCCGATCGTCAGCGGCGTCATTCGCCTGGTCACAAGCACGCGGGCCTCGATGGCTGCGCGCGGGGAGACCAGAGTGGCCCACCCATAGGGCTCCAGGCCCACCTCGGCGGCGAGCTCTGGCGAGATCTCGCAGAACATCTCGGGCTGAAGTTCTGACAGGTAGGGCAGCCACCGAGACATGCCACCGGCGGTGTGGTGCTCGGTCAGACGGTAGGTCGTGAACACGTAGGGGTAGACCTCGGAACCGGGATTGCCGGCACCTGGCGCGGACAGGTTGTCCTCACGGCGCATGACCAGGCGCGTCGGTGAGCTCTGCTGATCGTAGAGCGGGTTGGCAACCGTCGATTCCTGCGGTTCGTAGTGTGTGGGCATCGGTCCGTCGACCATGCCGCTGGGTGCGAACAGCCAGCCCTTGCCATCGGCCTGCATGATGAACGGATCATCTCCGTCAAGATTCGCAGGTCCGCCGTGGGCCTGATCCGATCGGGCCGAGGGTGCGCGATCGATCGGGAAGTCGGGCACATCCTTGCCCGTCCACTTGCCGGATTCCTCGTCCCACCAGACGAATTTCTTCCGCTCCGACCACGGGGTGCCATCCGGTGCCGCCGAGGCGCGGTTGTAGAGGATGCGGCGGTTCGCCGGCCACGCCCAGGCCCATTCGGCGGCGGTCTCGTCCTGCTCTGTGCGGGGCTTGCGCCGGGCGGCCATGTTCTGCCCGCCGGCGTAGATGCCCGCGTAGATCCAACAGCCGCCCGCGGTAGAGCCGTCGTCGGTCATCTGGTTGAAGTTGTCGAGCGGCTGCCCGTCCTTCTCTCCACCGACGTAGTAGCCGTTGATCTCGGCCAGCACCGATTCGGGGTCGACCTCGCCCTCCTCGTCGACCGGGTAGTCCCAGGTCATGTCGAGGAGCGGACGGTCGCGAGGGTCGGTCGAGTCCTTCAGCTTCTCTCGCACTCGCTGACCGAGTTCGAAGAAGAAGTCGAGTTCGCTCTGTGCGTCACCTGGCGGGTTGACGGCCTTGTGCCGCCACTGAACGAGGCGCTGCGTCTGCGTGAAGGTGCCGGCCTTCTCCGTGTGGTTGGCTGCGGGCATGAAGAACATCTCGGTCTCGATGTCCTCGGTTGTGAGCTCACCGCTGGCGATCTCCGGACCGTCCTTCCACCAGGTGGCGGACTCAATGAGCCGGAAGTCGCGGACGACCATCCACTTCAGGTGGCTCATCGCCATGCGCTGCATCCGACCGTTGGCTGATCCCACGGCCGGGTTCTGGCCCAGCAGGAAGTAACCGTCGACACCATCGTTGAGCATGCGGACCTGCGTCTGATAGGTGCCGTGGGCGCCGTTGATCTTCGGCAGATAGTCGTAGGCGAAGTTGTTCTCCTTCGTCGCCGCGTCGCCCCACCACGCCTTGAGCAGGTTGGTGGCGTAGCTGCGCCCGTTGGCCCAATAGCCCTTATGGGTCTCCGGGGTGCCCACAGCGGCGACGTAGTCGTCGAAGGTCTCGTGAACTCCTGCACTGGGCATCGGCAGGTAGCCGGGCAGCAGGTTGAACAGGGTCGGGATGTCGGTCGAGCCCTGGATCGTGGCGTGCCCGCGCAGAGCCATGATGCCGCCGCCAGGTCGGCCCATGTTGCCCAGCAGGAGCTGGAGGATCGAGGCGGTGCGAATGAACTGCGCGCCCAGGGAGTGCTGGGTCCAGCCCACCGCGTAGGCGAAGCAGGTGGTGCGTTCGCGTCCGGAGTTCTGGGTCACGGACTCGACCAGATATTCGAAGTCGGCGGGTTTGATGCCGCAGTTCTCGGCCACCATCTCGGGTGTGTACCGGGAGTAGTGACGCTTGAGAATCTGGAACACCGACCTGGGGTCGCTCAGGCTCTCATCCCTGACCGCCCGGCCTGCTTCGTCGGTCTGATACGACCAGGTCGAGTTGTCGTAGGAGTTCGTGTCTGGGTCGAATCCGGAGAAGAGACCGTCCAGGTCCTCCGTGTCCTGATAGTTCTCGCTGATGAGGTTCGTGGCGTTCGTGTACGCACGCACGTACTCGTCGAAGTGCAGACCTTCGCTCAGGACACGGTTGATGAGCGCGCCCAGCAGCACGATGTCAGAGCCGGCCCGGATCGGGACATGCTTATCGGCAATCGCGGTGGTGCGCGTGAAACGAGGATCGACGTGGATGACGCGTGCACCCCGGGCCTTGGCCTCGGTCACCCATTGGAAGCCCACTGGGTGGCACTCGGCCATATTGGATCCCTGGATGATGATGCAGTCCGCATTCGCCATATCCTGGACGGGTTGTGTGGCGCCGCCTCGCCCAAACGAGGTTCCCAAACTGGGAACCGTGGCGGAGTGTCAAATACGCGCCTGGTTCTCGATCTGTATCGCCCCGGCCGCGGTGTAGAGCTTCTTCGCGAGGTAGTTCTCCTCGTTGTCGATGGTCGCCCCGCCGAGGCTGGCGATCCCCATCGTGCGACGCAGCGGGTGGCCCTTGTCGTCGAAGTCCTCCCAATGCTTGCGGCGGGCTTCGATGAAGCGGTCGGCGACCATATCGATGGCGGTGGGCAGATCGAGCTTCTGCCAGTCTTTGGCTCGGGGCGCTCGGTAGAGGACGTCGGTGATGCGTCCATTGGCGTTGACGAGCTGTTCGCTGGCCGCGCCCTTGGGGCAGAGACGTCCGCGTGAGATCGGTGAGTCCGGGTCGCCTTCGATCTGGATGACCTTGTCATCCTTGACGAAGACCTTCTGACCACAGCCGACGGCGCAGTACGGACAGACCGACTGCACGACCTTGTCCGCTGTGGCGGTACGTGAGGTGGTGTCGCGGGTTTTCTGGGACACCACTGATTCGCCGCGCCCCGACGCATCGGAGGATCGCAGCTGCCGGATCACCGGCCACTCGAGAGGACTGAACCGAGCCATGGCTCAACCCTAGCCCTTCTCGGTGGCCGATGGTGACCAAATCGCCCACGATCATCCGTCGGTGTTTCACGAGGTGAGACGCGGTGATCTCATTCGCCGAGGTGGCTCCTCAGTCGGTCACCATGTGCGCCAGGAGCACGCTGTCGTCGATTTCGGATGGCTTCCCGTCCGGGCCTTCGACCTCGCGGGTGCGAAGCTCACCCAGTTCGATCTCCCAGCGAGCCGGGCTGCCGCCGATGAGCAGGGCGAAGTCTCCGTTCGGGGTGACCGGTTCATGATGATGGCCGAGTCCGTGGCCCAGTTCGTCATCATGGTTCTCGGCCCAGTCCGGCATCTCCGCATGGGAGATGAGCAGAATTCTGCCGCCCGGTGCAACGTACTCAGCCAAGCGGCCGACGAGTTCTTCCCGGGTGTCGGGCAACCGGGTGTGGAGGAAACAGCCGAGGACGAGGTCGAAGCCGCCTCGGCGAGGTTCGGGGTCACTCCACGTGGTGATGTCGGCGACCTCGAGCTTCACGCTCACACCTTTTGCCTCGGCAATCTCGCCGGCACGGTCGATTGCGGTCTGGGACAGGTCGATTCCGGTCGCGTCCCAGCCCTGCTCGGCCAGCCAGGTGACGTCGGCGCCCTCACCGCAGCCGACGTCGAGGACGCGGCCGGGGGTGAGGCCGCGGACCACGGCGACGAGCGACTCGTTGGGGTTGCCCGACCAGATCGCCTCGCCGGTGCCGGCGTAGCGCTCCTCCCAGGCAGCGACGGTGTCAGGGACTCCCTCATTCGAGGCGGAATCCTGAGAAACAGCCTGCTGGGGTTCGGTCACTGTGCCGATCCTGGTCCGGAGGCCTGCTGCCCGGCTTCGGGAGCTGACTGGCTTGCATCTTCGGGAATGGCCGAGGGATCCGCCTGGTCGACTCCGGCTTCCTGCTTGGCCAGTTCGGCGCGGACTTCGTCCATGTCGAGGTCCTTGACTGCGGTGATGACTTGCTCGAGCTGGGGTGCGGCGAGAGCGCCAGGCTGGGCGAAGACGACGATGCCCTCACGGAAGGCGACGAGCGTCGGGATCGAGGAGATCGCGAAGAGACCTGCGAGCTCCTGCTGTGCCTCGGTGTCGACCTTGCCGAAGACCACGTCCGAGTTCTGTTCGGAGGCCTCTTCGTACACGGGGGCGAACTGCTTGCAGGGGCCGCACCAGTCGGCCCAGAAGTCGAGAAGGAGGATCGAGCTGTCGGTGATGGTTGACTCGAAGTTGTCTTTGGTGATTTCAATCGTAGACATCCGGGCAGTCTAAACGCCGACTATGAATACTGTCTGGACGCATTCGCAGTCTGGACTCCTGTTCGGACAGCCGCTCACTCTCTTTGGTCAGCACCAAACGTCTGCAGATCAGTCGACCGTTTGCAGCTGAGTCAATCGTGTGCAGTTCAGTCGACGAGGTCACCGATCGGCTCATCTGCGGTGATGGCCGAGAAGACGGCGTCGGCTGCCGGAGACTTGACGACTCGGTTCTGATTGCCAGGTGCCGGCTGCCACGGCATGATGTTGAAGCTGATCGAGTCTTTGGGCACCGATGACACTGTCGAGGCCAGCGATCCAAGCGCCGAGACCGAGTCAAGGTCATTATCGACGCGCAGAGACGAGGTGACCGCGTCAAGGAAGTTGTACAGCCGGTCGGGCCGCGACAGGGTGTGAGAGCTCTTGGCTCTGTCGATGATCGAGTCCATGACCATCTGCTGGTTGCCCATGCGGGAGATGTCGCTGCCGTCGCCGACGGCGTGCCGGGTCCGCGCGAGCGCCAGGGCAGCGGTGCCGCGCAGCGTCTGCTCTCCGGCTGGGAGATCGAGATTCGCCTTATCGTCGTACAGGGGTTCGTCGAGATCGACGACGATTCCGTCCAGTGCGTCGACGATGGTGGCGAAGCCGTCGAAATTGACTTCGATGAAGTGATCGACGCGGACTCCCGTGAGCTCTTCGGCCGCGGAGACCGAGCACGCCGGGCCCTGGTTGAGCGCCGAATTGATCATGGCGCGCCGAGGTTCCGAAGCCCCCGAGCCGGTGTCCTGACAGGCAGGCATGTCCATCATCGTGTCGCGGGGAATCTGAATGGCGTCGATGCGTGAAGAGTCATCGGAGATGTGGGCCAGGATCATCGCGTCGCTGCGGGCACCGTCGCCTGAGCCGTAGTCATCGGCATCCAGTTCCCGGGTATCTGAGCCGAGGATGAGGACGTTGAGTTCGTCTGTGATCTTCTCGGGCACCTCGCCGCCTCCCGCTCGCAGAGGAGAGGAGGTGATGTTCGACTTCAAGCCGTTCACAAGGGTGACGACCGTGACCGGTACCGCGATGACGAGGACCGCGAGGATGGCGACGACGGTGCGGCGGCGACGGTATTTCATGGCCAGGCGGCGCTGACGGCGTGGGCCGATTTCGGAGGAAGGGCCGGTTTCGCGGTGCTGCATAGAACGTCAATTCGAAGTGGACGACGGATTGCATACAATCCTAATTATAATTTCTCCGAACTTTCTGGCACCGATGCCCGAAACACTCTGTTAGAGTTAAATTGTTCCCGTACGAAACAGTGCGGAGCACATGGTGTCGCGAGCGTAGGTAGATTCGCTTGGCACCGTGCGGTTGCCAGTTGGCGCGTGTCTACCGTCCGCGCCTCATAAGATTTTTTATACTTTTCAGTCCAGCCGTTCTACGGCTTCCATCCCGCACCTTCGAGTGCATTACCGATACCGAGCTTTCCCGCTTTCGCCTGAGACAAGGATTCTTCACATCAGCACGAATTCCGGAACGTCGGTTTCACCACAGTTTTTCGTCGGACCTGCGTTCAATGCGCAGACCATCCAACGAGAAATCACACACTCAGACGATCAGCTTGTCGACTCTGTCGATCAGATCAGGTCTCTGAGAGTGTGAACAGCCGGGCCCGCAAAAGGGTCCGACCATCCAGATCGCTTCGGCGATCACCAGTTTAAAATAAGGATACAAAGATTATGGCTACAGGTACCGTGAAATGGTTCAACTCGGAAAAAGGTTTCGGATTCATCCAGCCTGACGATGGTTCAGCAGACGTCTTCACTCACTTCTCCGCGATCGAATCGACCGGCTACCGTGAGCTCACCGAAGGTCAGAACGTTGAGTTCGACTCGGAAATGGGTTCCAAGGGCCTCCAGGCCACCAGCGTTCGTCCCCTCTGAGAAAACCCGTAACTCTCCGGTCCCGGCCTGAGCGCTGCTGATTCGTCAGCAACGATCACCTCGCGGGAGCGAAGTTACCCTCAGTTTTACCAAAAGCGTGTGTTCGCGTTTGGAGCTTGTGTTCTCACTTGCTCCGAGCACGACCACACGCTTTTCGGCGTTCCGGGGCTGAGATTCAGCAACGCTGACATCCTGCAGTGCTGACACCCTGCGGTCATGCCGCGAGGATCCAGCGACAGTTCCGAGCAGGAGCGTCCGCGGACATCAGTCCTCTGCCGCAACGGGTCGCCGCGCGAAAGACGGAGCCAAGCGCCCCAGCAATTCGGTCAGCTGTTCCTGTTCTGCGGCGTCGAAGACGTCGCCCAGAAGGGTGGTGGCCTTCTCCTCGGCGACCTTGACGGCATCCTGGTAGAGCTCGGCACCGACATCGGTCACGCACACGAGTGAAATCCTCGCGTCGTGCGGATCGGAGTCCCGCGCCAGGTATCCAAGTTTTTCAAGCGGTGCGACCAGGCGGGCAATCCCCGACGGGGTGATTCCCAGGCGATCAGCCAATTCGACGCGACGCAATCGTCGATCCGGGGCAGCGCACAGACTCTGCAGCACGCTCATATCGTTCAGCGTCAGTCCCTGAACCTCCAGCTTCCTCCGGATTTCGGTGTCCGCCCGAACGAGTCGCATACACAGCTCCAACATGAAGTACAACCTTTCATTGTCAACTCATTGAGTACTCAACGATATGTCATGCAGATTGCAATTCAAAAATTGTCATGCGGAAACACTGAATGATGAACCTCTTGCGGGCAATGAGCTGAGGTTCGCCGATCCATTGTCGACAGCTCGCTTGGCAACTACGGTTTCAATTATGGAATCACAGTCGTACTACCAAAACAAGCACAATACCCAAGCTCAACACCCGCCACCTGCACCGCTGGCGCTTCGCTGGCTGGTGGTCGGAGTCGTCGCCAGCATCATCCTGCTCATCGCCCTGCCCATCGTCATGATGATCGATCAGGCTGGCCTCAGAGCTGCCATCGAGGAAGACACTGGAGGCAGCTTGGATCCCGAGTGGAAGGACTGGGTGCTCGTCGCGACCATCGTCTACGCAGTGGTGCTCCACCTCGTCGACGTCGCCCTGCTGCTCTGGTTAGTTCCCAAAGTCCTGCGCGGGCGCAATTGGGCTCGCATCACGTTGACGGTCTATCTGATTGTCGCCACCTATTTCAGCCTCTACTCGGCCACCCAGGGAGCAATGTTCCTGTGGGCCGTGATCCCCACGGATATTCTCCACGTCCTCATGATCGGCCTGCTCTGGATACCTTCCTCCGTGCGCCGGTACTTCGGGCCTTAACAATCTATGACTCACCAGCTGTGACGCCGCCGACTCACCTCCATGCATGCAGCCCTTCCGGTTGCTACGGTGATACAGCTGTCCTGCCACCGGAAAGGATCTCTTGTGCCCAAGCTCATCGATCATGAGAGTCGGCGCGAGGAGATCGCCGCAGCAGCATGGCGGGTCATCGTTCGAGACGGGGTCGCCGGAGCATCTGTGCGCTCGGTCGCCGCAGAAGCCGGGCTGTCCGTCGGTTCGCTCCGGCACGTCTTCGCAAGCCAGTCCCAGCTCCTCGCCTTCGCCATGAAACTGGTCATCGACCGGGCCGGCGAGCGCGTACGGAGACTTCCGCGTGCACCGAGTCCGCTGGAGTCGGCCGAGGCCATCGCGGAAGAGCTGCTTCCTCTGGACGAGGATCGACGCCTCGAGATGGAGGTCTACCTCGCTCTCTTCTCCGCCTCGGGTGCCGATCCGAACCTGCAGGAGACGAAGCAGGACGCTTGGAGGCGAGTGCGCACGACCTGCCGCATCATCATCGACCAAGCGGTTGGAGCGGAGGCCAAGGACCGGCCCGAGCGGATCGAGACCGAGGTGATTCTGCTTCACGCCGTCATCGACGGTCTGGCATCCCATCTGGTGTGGCAGCCCACAGAACTGAAACCACACGATGCTCGGCGAGCCCTCGTCGAGCATCTTCAGCAGATGCAGGCGCGATTGTCCGAGAGTAGCGTTGGAACTCCTGAGGTCCCCACACAGAATTGGTGATTCCACGATGTCTCAGCCGACCGACCTGCACCCCACCACCGTCGTCTTCGACCTGGGCAACGTGCTCATAGGCTGGGATCAGACTGGCCCTCTGGCCGATCAGCTGACCCGCGACGAGTGGAATGCTTTTGCCGCCGAGGCTGACTTCGGCACGCTGAATACGCTGGCCGATCGCGGGGTTCCGATCACAGAGGTGGTCGCACGGGCGGCCGAATCAGATCCACGGCACGGTGAGATCGTCGCCGCCTACTATGACCGCTTCGATCGGTCCCTGACCGGTCCGATTCAGGGAATGGCCGAGGTCGTCGCCGAGCTCAAGGCCTCGGAGATCAGGTTGCTGGGTCTCTCGAACTGGTCGGCCGAAACCTTTCACCATGCCCCGAAGGTCGCACCGGCGATCAACGAGCTCGAAGACATCGTGGTCTCTGGGAGAGAGAAGCTGATCAAACCCGACGCTGAGATCTTCCACCTCCTCAGCCGACGCTTCGACCTCGTACCCGAGCAGACTGTCTTCGTCGATGACCTGCAGGCGAACATCGATGCCGCAAACCAGCTCGGATTCGTCGGCCTGCTCTTCACCGGCGCCCAGCAGCTTCGCAACGACCTGCACGCCCTCGGGCTCCTCGGCTCCCCTGCTAACGTGGAAAACTGAGAACGGGTCATCCCCGACCCACACTCTTTGACGAGGAGAAGTGATGACGAATACCGGTTTCCTGGACACCATCGACTCCCAGCTGGATTGGCAGCGCGACCTCTACAAAGACTTCCACCGGGAGCCCGAACTCGGCCTCGAGGAGCACAAGACCTCGGACCGGATCGAATCAGAACTCAAAGACATGGGACTCCGCGCTGAGCGCATCTCGGCCACCGGCCTTGTCGCCGTCATTGAGAACGGCAAGGGACCGACCGTTCTGGCGCGGGCCGACATCGACGCCCTCCCCATTTCCGAGGACACCGGTCTCGACTACTCCTCCACGATCGACGGTGTCATGCACGCCTGCGGCCACGACATTCACATCACCTCCCTGTTGGGCGCGGTCCGACTGCTGAATGAGAACCTCAACGCCTGGTCAGGCACGTACATCGCACTGTTCCAGCCCTCGGAAGAGAATGCGGCCGGCGCCAAAGCGATGATCGATGATGGGTTGACATCGAAGATCCCCAAGCCCGACATCGCCTACGCCCAACACGTCATGCCGATGCCCACCGGAACGGTCAACACCAAGGCTGGGCCCGTGCTCTCCGCCGGTGATTCCGTGAAGATCACCGTGCACGGACGCGGTGCCCACGGATCCATGCCGCATCTGTCCGTGGACCCGGTGGTCCTCGCCGCCACCATCGTTCTGCGCCTGCAGACCATCGTGTCTCGGGAGACCGATCCCGGCGAGTTCGCGGTGGTCACGATCGGTGCGTCAAACTCCGGTTCGAAGTCCAACATCATTCCCGATCGGGCCGAACTTCTGCTCAACCTGCGCACCTACGACATGACGGTTCGCGATCGGATCATCGCCTCGATCGAACGCATCGTCAAGGGTGAATGCGAGGCCGCCGGCTCACCGAAGGAACCGAGCTTCGAGTACTACGATCAGTTCCCCCTCACCGACAATGATGAGGACGCCAACGATGCGGTCACCAAGGCGTTTGAGGACTACTTCGACGACGGAGTGGTTCTGCCAGCGACTCCCGCCACCGCCTCGGAGGACTTCAGCGAGATCCCCGACGCCTTCGAGATTCCCTACGCCTACTGGATGATCGGCTGCGCCGATGCCGATGCGTACAAGAAGGCCGCCGAGGCGGGAACCGTGAACTCTGACATCCCCGCCAACCATTCGCCCCAGTTCGCCCCGGTCATCGATCCGACGCTTGAAATCGCCACCAAGGCTCAGGTGATTGCGGCACTGTCGCAGTTGGGGAGCTGAGGCAGCGCCCGACGACGGCTGGGCGAACTGCTCAGTCGTTGACCGAGCGCACCACGCGTGCCGGCGACCCGACCACGACGGTTCCTGCGCGCACGTCCTTGGTCACGACCGAGGCCGCCGCAACCACGGCGTTGTCGCCGATGGTCACTCCGGGCAGGACGGTCACATTCGCACCGATCCACACGTTGCGGCCGATGATGATGTGGCCAGGATGCATGTCTCCGCGGCGGTCCGGGGAGATGTCGTGGTTAAGGGTTGCCAGCACGACGTTGTGGCCGATGAGGCTGTCGTCTCCGATCCTGATGCCACCCTGGTCCTGGAAGCTGCACCCGGAATTGATGAAGACCCGTCGACCCAGTGTCGTGTTCTTCCCGAAGTCGGTGTGGAAGGGCGGGAACATGGTGACCGTCTTGTCCACGGGCTTGCCGATCAGCGATGCCAAGAGCTGCCGGACCTCGTCGGGTTCGTGATACGAACCGTTGAGCTCGGCTGTGATGCGCAGTGCTTCCTGGCTGCTGCGATGCATGACCTCGTGGAGGGGCGAGTCGCTGGCGATTGTTTGACCGTTGTTGAGTGCCTTGACCAGATCCTTGAGTTCCATACTGGCCATCCTTTCGCGTTTCTCATTTTTCTGCATTCTTCCTCGGAAACGCGCTCACAGTTCAGGACGACCCTGTCGTCCCCACATCCGCGAACTCGTCTTTCATCGACGTCAGCGTCCTGTGGATGTTCATTCGCTGGAAGTCGGCGAAGGAACTACCGCCGGTGAGCACTCGGTCCACGACTGCCGCGACCCAGTCCGGCCAGGTCGTGCGGTCATCGTTCCACGTTTCGGTGACCCGTGTGCGATCGCCGAGGTCCTCGAGTTCGTAGACCCAGGTGGCGATTCCGCTGCTGATCGCCGGCGCACTCGCACCGATCTTGCGGACTTCGAAGGCGAATCGGCGGCCCGGCTCCGAGGCGGTGACGACGCATTCGGTGACCCACCGTGCCCGATTGCGTCGGTTGCTGCCTTCGAAGACCTCGCCCACCTGCAGTGGTCTGGATTCGGCAGGCGTGTGCGCACCGGTGTTCTCGGGACTCCAGCGTGGCATCTGCGTCGGATCCGCCACCTGTTCCCACAAGGTGAGTGCATCGACGTCAATGATCATGCTGTCACTGACCTGCATTGTGCGCTTCATTCGCTTCCCTTCCTCGCTCACACCCACCCTAGTGGCGCTGACGCGGAGTACCCTGAAGCCCATGCCACCGAACGCGACGCCGCGCCTGAGATTCCGTGAGATGTCACCGGATGATCTCGACGAAATGGCGGACCTCCTCGGCGATCCACGGGTCATGGAGTACTACCCGCGCCCCAAGGACCGTGAGGAAGCGGCCGGGTGGATCAACTGGAATCAGCGCAACTATGCCGAGTACGGTCACGGACTCTGGGTCATCGAAACCCACGACGGCGAATTCATCGGAGACTGCGGTCTCACCTGGCAGAAGGTCAACGAGGCTGCCGCCCTGGAGGTCGGATTCCATGTGAAGGCTTCTGCCCAGAATCTCGGATTCGCCGCCGAGGCGGCCACCGCCTGCCGTGATTTCGCCAGTTCACATGCGCTGGCGTCCCGATTGGTCGCGATCATCCACCACGACAATCGACCCTCCCAACGCGTAGCGGCGAAGATCGGCATGCACCGTGATCGCACGCTCACCCATTCGTCGCCGATCCACCTCGTCTACGCAATGGACCTCTGAACTTGAGAAACTCCGTCGATGTGCCCGAGCAGCCGCCGCGATAGCCTGGAACTATGAGCGTGAAGGTCACCCGGGACGAGGTCATCGCGTACCGCCTTGAGGCGCAGAACCTGAATCGGCGCCTGGACAAGCGGTCCCTGGTCGCTGCCACTGGAGTCTGCGGGGTTCAGAACAGTCCGCCCGGATCGGCTCTGCTCGCGCTCAATGCCCGCGTCTCCGATGTCGCTCGGGAAGCGGTCAACACTGCGATCTCCGAGCACAAGAGCCTGTTGCAGAGCTGGTCCATGCGCGGCGCACCCTTCTTCTTTCCAACAAGCGATCTTCCCGTTTTCACCACTGGAGTCCTCCCACCCACAGAGGATGGACGCCGCCACTTGATCCTCGGTGTCGAGGCCTCGCTCGAGAAGCTGGAGATGTCCCTCGCCGAGGTTGCCGACCGGACCCGTGACACGATCGGATCCGTGTTGTCCGGTCGCAGGCTCACGGTCAATGACCTGGGAGCCGAGATGACCGAGCTGATCGCTCGCGAATTGCCGAAGAAGAAGCGTGCCGACTGGGAGCGTGAGGGGCCGTACGCCAAGGGACAGCCTCTGGGAGAGGGTGTCGTCCATTTCTGTCTGCGCATCCTCACCTTGCAGCAGGTCATCTGCTTCGCTCCGCGGGACGGGAAAAAGGCACCGTTCGTGCTGCTCGATGAATGGCTGGACACAGACGTTCCCGACGTGGCTCCGGAGGACGCTCGGGCTGAGCTCCTCCGGCGCTACCTGCATGCCTATGGGCCGTCCACGCGCGGAGACTTCGCCTCGTGGCTCGGTGTGCGTGCGCGAGAAGGCGAGGCGTGGTGGGACCTGCTCGAGAACGAGATGACCGAGGTCGACTACGGTCGCAAAGCCTGGGTTCTGACCGAGGATCTCGATGCCCTGCAGTCACCGCCCACTCCAGCCGGTGTGCGGCTCCTCCCGCCGCGCGACCCCTATATTCAGGGGCGCGATCGGGAGACCATCATCGACAAGCAGTTCCATCGCGACGTGTTCAAGACCGTCGGTGAGCCGGGGACAGTCCTAGTCGACGGCCGAATCGTCGGCACCTGGCGAGCGCGCAAGAAGGGGAAGAACCTGCACATGTCCGTCACATCATTCGACCGGCTGTCAGCCCGTTCGAAGAAGGTAGTGGAAGCTGAGGCCGAGAAGGTGGCGATCCTGCGTGGCGCCGCAGCGGTTGAGGTCGATGTCGACTCCGCTTGACCGGAAGGCTGGAATACGAAGTGACCGGAAACTGCAGTTCAGCCAGCTTCTCCTGGACGAGCGCCCCTCCCCAGCAGCACTTCACCACGGGCGACAGTCTGATCCCGGAGCGCCTGCACGACGGCGGCAACGGCGGGGCGACGCATCGAATCGGGGCGCAGCACCATCCAATAGGGCAGCCGTTCGGACAGGGTGTCGGGGAAGAGCCTGACGAGGTCATCGTGGAGATCGGCCATGAAGCAGGGCAGGAATCCAATGCCTGCACTGGCACGGGTGGCCTCGACGTGGACGAACACGTTGGTCGACGACAGTCCGTCCTTCATGGTGGGGACCAGGCGACGCGGGGCATCAAGGTCATCGACCTGGAGCATCGAATCCACGAAGTACACGAGGCGATGTTCGGTCAGCTCATCCTCGGTGGCCGGGGCACCGTGTTCGGCCAGATAGTCCCTGGATGCATACATGCCCAGTTCGTAGTCGCCGAGTTTGAACGCTTCGGCCCGGTGGACCTGGGGTTCGCCGACGACCACTTCGATATCCAGGCCCGAACGCTGCTGCAGGGCCTGTCGTGTCACGGTCACGATCTCCACGCTGAGGCCTGGATGCTGACGCCGCAGTTTAGCGACCGCGGGGGCCGCGACATAGGCGCTGAATCCGTCGGTGGCCGTCATCCGAACGACTCCGGTGATCGGATCGGGACCGCGACGGGGATCACCGAGACCATGCACCGCGCCTTCGATCTGCTCCGCGACTCGGACGGCTTCCTGACCAAGGTCGGTCAGCTCCCAGCCTCCGGAGGCACGGGACAGCACTCGACCGCCGAGGGCCTTCTCCAGTGCAGCGATGCGCCGGGAAATAGTCGTGTGGTTCAAGCCCAAAGTTTGTGCCGCGGTCGTGAACTTGGCCGATCGGGAAACCGTGAGCAGCACCAGCAGGTCGTTGGGCTTTGTGTCCATATCTGCAATATTAGGCAGAGAGGACTCCGAAATGAGCCTCACGGCCGCAACTTCTGTGCACGAATGTAAAGAACCAGGCGGAAAGAGCCGGTCGAACCTCGTCAGTGAGTTCGACGTATGAGCGATCACACTCTGGTCTCATACCTCATCAGATTCACTCCGCCTGGAAATGACTGAGTCTCCACCAGGTTCAGATGCACCCAGTTGTCGAGTGCAGCGAAGAAGGGCGTGCCGCCGCCGATCAGGACCGGATAGGTGACGAGGATATATTCGTCGATGAGTCCGGCCCGCATGGCGGAGGAAGCGAGCGTGGCGCCGACGATGTCCATGGGGCCACCATCGTCTGACTTGAGCCGAGTGATCTCAGCAACGGCATCGCCGGAGAACAGACGCGCGTTCCAGTCGACCGCACTGATTGTCGAAGAGAACACCACCTTCGGCATGTCCAGCCACCTGCGCGCATACTCGTGTTCTGCTGGTGTGACCCCCGGCTGCTGGGCGGCCGTCGGCCAGTGAGAGCTCATCGCCTCCCACAGTCGCCGGCCGTACAGCGCCAGCGCAGTCGCATCCACCCGATCGGACCACCACTGGAACACCTCGTCATTCGGCGTGGTCCAGCCAAGATCATCTCCAGGAGCGGCGACGTAGCCGTCCAGGCTCACGTTCATCGCAAAGGTCAGTTTCCGCATGACATCGGCCCCTCTCAAGTCGGCAGCCGCTGGTGCAGATGTAGAGATGCCGCCTAGTTTGTGCAGACTGACGAATATATTGGTTACGAATTCGACTCCTGCTTCCTTGGCGAACCGCGAGACCTTCTCAAAGCATCTCGTTGATTGCCATCTTGCGCGACGGTCGTTGTGAAATTTGGATATTCGCAATGTAAAGAGGCGAGTCATCTACAAAGTGGGTGGTATCTATGACGGTGGCTCATTCGCCAGCATCGACGACGCAGAAGCGGTTCCCCTCCGGGTCCTCCATTATGATGTAATCAGCGTCTGCCGGCCGGCCGGACCAATGCACCTCGCGTGCGCCTAAACCAGCGAGCCGGGCAACTTCCGCGTCTTGATCATCCGCGTACAGGTCGAGGTGGATGCGAGGCGGCAAGACTCGCTGCGAATGCACCATGTCAAGGGAGAGATTCGGTCCGCCCCCGGCGCGAGGACACAAGAGCACAAAGTCGTCCGTAGCGTGCTGCCGTTTATAGTCGAGAGCGCTGACCCAGAATTCTTCCTGCCGGTCGATGTCGGTTACTCGAAAGACGATCGATCCCACGAACAGCAATAATGACTCCTTCGTCATGGCTCAGCGATTATGCGTCTGCTTCAGACCATCGTGCCCTGCGCTCGAGGAAGTGTCGAGACTCTCCCACTCTGCTCGATTGGCCAGCATCAGTCGTGAAAGTCTTCAGGCTCCATCGGGATGCGTTTGGCCATGAGACAAAACCTATTGCCTTCCGGATCGGCGAGGACGTACCAGCTCCCTGACGGAACTACGTCTGTTCGCTTCGCTCCCAGGGACAAGAGCCTCTCGAGCTCGTCCGCTTGACTGCGGTCGGTCGGACACAGATCGAGATGCAGAGTTCCATTTGCGGGAGTATCGTCCGAACGCTCGAAGAGAATCGTCGGAGCATTCGACGCCCCAGAGATAGCGACCCCCGTTTCATCTTTGGCCGAAATTTCGTACCCGAGTGCTTCGCACCAAAATCGGCTCAACCGATCTGGGGCCTGGGCCTTGACTACGAGGTCCCCAATTCGACTGGTCATGGGCTCACCCTACCTGCCGGTGTCGGCACAAAGTCGCTCTGGACCACTCAACCAGACGCGTCACGTCTTCATCCGTACGGCCTTTGGCCCGCCGGTTTAACGTCGCCGGGCGATGATGAGTCCGTCCCATCCCTTTTCGCCTACTGTCTGGAGTGCCGTACCGTCCAGGTCGGGATGGGCTGCAATCTCTTCCGCGACAGCACGTACCCCTTGAACTCTAGGGTCAGCGCTAGCAGCGTCAGCGACAGCTCCGTTACGAACGACGTTGTCAATGACGATGACTGCACCGGAACGTGTGAGCTTCATGAGTATTTGAAGCTTTGGGGACCACCCGATCGTGCGGTTGGGGACCACCGATATTGCCTGTGGGGGCCAGCAGCCGTGGACCTCGGGGCCACTGGCCGCCCATCAGCTCATCGTCACGGGTTCAA
>NZ_FXZB01000025.1 GCF_900169065.1 Brevibacterium aurantiacum
ATGCGCTTTACGGGACGTCATTCAGCGTCGAGGACGGGACTGGAATCCGGAAAGGGTGGGGCGGACGATCAGGGTGAAATCCAGATCCAACACGCTGGCCCCATACACACATTCTTGCCGCTAACCCGGAACAGTCCACCTCGGCGAGGGGACACGAAATCGGCCCCACCACCTCGGCGAGGCGATGGGGCCGTAGTCGAACGATCAGACGATCGCGCGAAGGTTCAGACGATCAGGTCAGATTAGACGCTGACCTTGCGGAGGGAATCGATCTTCGACTCTTCGCCCGGCATGACGCGCTTCTCGCCGTCGCCGAAGGCGGTCTCGAGGACGCGGACTCCCTTGACGAGCGAGGTGAACTCGCGTGGTTCCATCGATGCGGACTGGTCCGAGCCCCACATCGAGGAGTCCAGCGTGATGTGGCGTTCGATGGTCGCGGCGCCCAGAGCTGCGGCGGCGAAGGAGATCTCGAGGCCCAGCTCGTGGCCGGAATAGCCCACGTTCACACCGTAGCGCTCGCGCATGGTGGTGATGGCCTTGAGGTTGACCTCTTCGGGAGGCAGCGGGTAGGTCGAGGTGGCGTGCATGAGGACCAGCTTGTCGCGGTCGAAGACCTCGACGGCTGCATCCAGTGTGGCCCAGTCGGACATGCCCGAGGAGCACAGGACGGGCTTGCCGGTTGCGGCGATGGCACGGAGAAGTTCGAAGTCCGTCAGCGAAGCCGAGGCGACCTTGTAGGTCAGGGCGTCGAACTCGTTTTCGAGGAAGTCCACGGAGTCAGTGTCCCAGGGGGAGGCGAACCACTGCAGACCGACTTCCTTGGCGTAGCGGTCGATCTCGGCATATTCTTCCTGGCCGAACTCGACGCGCCACTTGTAGTCGAGGTAAGTCATCTCGCCCCACGGGGTCGAGCGCATCTTCGACTTCTGGTGTTCGGGCACAGCCACATCGGGGTTGCGCTTCTGGAACTTCACGGCCTGGGCACCGGCGGTGACGGCGACATCCATGAGCTGCTTCGCGATTTCGACGTCGCCGTTGTGGTTGATGCCGATTTCGCCGATCATGTACACGGGCTGGTTCGGGCCGACGAGGTGGTTGCCGAAGGCCACTGGGGCGAGTTGATCAGTCATGAAACCTGCTTTCGATTGGTACGCAAACCTTCTGCGTGATTCGTGAGCAACGGCTGTTGCTGCTGGATGGATGGTCGGTGAGCATTGGTGTGGTGTGAGTCGGAGCTGAGCACCGATGTCAATGTTCGAGCCGGCAGCTGCTCCGTTGCTGAGTTCGGCACTGGGATGAGGTCGCAGACTTCGCGGACCGCTCCCTTTCCGCCGGGCCGATCGAGGATCACTCGAGCCGCTGCGAGCACCTTGGGGTGGGCGTCCGCGACTGCGATGGGCCAGCCGACGACGTCGAAGGCTTCGAGGTCGTTGATGTCGTTTCCGACGTAGGCCACTCGGGTCGCGTCGAGGCCCTGTTCTTCGATCCACGACTGCAGGACCTTTGATTTATTGTCGACGCCTTGAGTGACATCCACGTGAAGTTTCTCTGCCCTGCGAGTGACAACTGGGTTGCGTTCCTTCGACAGGATCATGACAGGCAGCCCTGACTTCACGAGGCGTGAGACTCCCATGCCATCGCCGCGGTGGACGCGAACCTGTTCGTTGCCGTCCTCGTCGACGTAGGCGCCGTCGTCGGTGTGGACTCCGTCGAAGTCGGTGACAAGGGCGTCGACGTCGATGACCTGCGCGGTCTCCTGTGTGGAGGCGATCGCGCGGACCAGCGACAGATCGGACATGTCGTCGATTTCGCGGGCGTGCTCGGGTGGGACCTCTTCGATCGTGACGCGACCGAAGAAGCGGTGCCCGTGCTCGATCAGACCATCAGTGCGCATGACGTAGAACGCGCCGGTCTCGTTGTAGTGCTTGGCCCGGTCCTGGCGGCGGGGTCGGAAGCTGGCTTCGTGCCCGACGGCGACTGCAGATTCGCCATCATCGAGGCGCCACAGGAATGAGTGGTCCTCGACGGCGGAGAACACGACGTCGGCGTCACCGTCACGGACCGCGGCAACTGCGTTGTCGATCGAGGCTGAGTCGATGAACGGCGAGGTGCACTGCATGAACACGGTGGTGTCGAATTCCTCGCCGAGGTTGGCCAGCGTGTAGATCAGTGCCGATTCGCTGGTCGCGGTGTCGCTGGCGATGTCAGCGGGACGGTGGGACACCTCGGCGCCGGATCGAATTGCCTCTGCGGCAATGCCCTCATGATCGGTCGAGACGACCACACGGTCGATGCTCGGCGTCGACTTGGCAGCGTTGATCGCGCGCGCCAGAAGCGAGACACCGGCGACCTTCTGCAGGTTCTTCAGCGGGATTCCCTTGGAGCCGCCCCGGGCGGGAATGATGGCCACGGCCCGATGCGGCCGTGCTGCGCTCTCATTGTCAGCGGGCGCTGTGGCCACGCCGTCGGTGGGCGCTGGGGGAGTCAGAGTCGATTGGTAGTTCACAATGATTCGACGCTAGCGACGGCATGTGGCCCTGAGGTGAACGAGCAATGTCGCCGAGGCGACACCTTCGTGGCGGGTGTGTGTCGAGGTGCCGGGGGCCGCGTCGGTTACCGGTTGTGGAGCTGAGCGGTCAGCGCCAGGTGACGTTCCACATGCGGTTGTTCCAGGCTTCGAACGGGATGACTTCGCCGGTGTAGATCGGCCAGAAGTAGGCGAAGGCCATGATCGCGGCCACGAGGATGAGCCCTACGGCCATCCGGCGTCCGAACAGTGGCCAGGGGATTCGAGTGCCGCTACCGGAGAACATGGGGCCACGCGGTTTGGGCGCGTGGTGGGTGGCATCGGCTGCCGGGTCTGCCGGGTCTGCCGGGTCTGTGGGGGCGGAAGAATCTGCTGGGTCGGTAGGGTCTGAATGGTCGCCGGGGCCGGTCGCGGAGGTGGCAGTCGCGGTGGGGGCAGACGCTGTGATGGGCACTCGGCCCCAGAGGAGGGTGAGGCAGTAGGTGAATGCGAGGACGACGAAGGGCACCATGACGATCGTGTAGAACGTGAAGATGGTGCGTTCCTGGTAGGCGAACCAAGGCAGCCAGGTGGCGGCGAGTCCGGCCAGGATGACGCCGGCGCGGACGTTGCGGCGGATGATCCAGGCAACCAGTGCGACGAGGATGGCGATGGGCGCCAGTCCCCAGATCACCGGATTGCCGACCGAGGTGATCGCCGCAGAGCAGTGCTCAACGGCGCATCCCATGCTCCCCTGATCAGGAGATTCGTAGTAGAAGGAGGTCGGCCGCCACTGGACGATCCACCCCCATGGGTTCGACATATAGGGGTGTTCCGAGTCCAAGCCGACATGGAACGAATATGCCGTGTAGTGATAGTGGGCCAGAGACGGCAGCCACAGCAGCCAGTCCGGTAGGGCACTCCACCAGCCGCCGTTCTCGAACGCCCACTGCCGGTCCCATGCATCGTCGGAGCGGATCCACCCGGCCCACGTGACGATGTAGGTCAGCAGCGCCACGGGCACGAGCTTGATGAAAGCAGGAATGCTGTCACGGATGAGCATGCCGAGCCAGGGGTGGACGATGCCGGCGCGGTGGCGCGAATGCACGTCCCAGGCGACGACGAGGATCCCGAATGCGGCGACGGCATAGAGCCCCGACCACTTCACTCCCATCGCCAGACCCAGGCTGATGCCTGCGGCGATGAGCCAGGGACGCACGCCGAGGCGGGGCCCGAAGTTGATCAGATCCTTGCCTCGCGAGGGGCGACGAACACGAGCTCTCGACGTCGCGACCGCCTCGGTGGGGGTGCGACGTTCTGAGTCGGGAGTAAGCGCATAGGACCGAGATCGGTCTGGGGGTCTGATTGAGGCCGTGTATGTGGCCAGTCGTTTCGTGACGAACTCTCGGTCGAGAATGATGAAGGCGAAGGCCAGGAGCACGAAGGCCATGAGGACGATGTCGAGCAGGCTGGTGCGCGAATGCACGAAATGCTCACCGTCGATCGAGAGCAGACCGGCTGCGACGCAGGCGAAGAATGCGGAGCGGAAGAGCTTCCACGCGATGAAGCCCATGAGGAAGATCGTCAGGGTGCCGACGATGGCGACTGAGAACCGCCAGCCGAAGGAGTCGTCGGCGCCGAAGAGGTGAATGCCGGCACCGATGATCCATTTGCCCAACGGCGGGTGGACGACATATTCGGGGGTCGACTCGATGACGCTCGGGTCTCCGGCGTTGAAGGAGTCATCGGCGTTCTCCGGCCAGGAGCGTTCGTAGCCGTACTTGAAGACGGAGTAGGCGTCCTTGACGTAATAGGTTTCGTCGAAGATCAGGCGATGGGGGAAGTCGAGATTGAAGAGTCTGAGGACACCGCCGATGGCCGTGATGATCAGCAGGGCCGGCCACATCCAGATCGGTGCCCGAGTCGCCCACATTCCGGCGGTGAAGGAGCGCCTGCGGATGGCGGCGGCATTGGCGCGGATCGATTCGCGCCGGTTTGCGCGTCGTTCTCGGGCGATGAGCTTGGTGGGAGCCGAGGTCGTTGTGGGCGAGGGGGCGCCGGTTTGGGAGTGTGTGGGGTCGGTCGACTCATCGATGGGGTCGGTGGACCGCCTCGGCGCCTGGGGATTGTCGGGTTGAGTCATTATCGTCAAGTTTAAGGTCCGAGGAGACGCTTGTTCCCATCTGGTCCTCAGAGTGAGTCGTCGGAGCATTGTCCTTCAGGCTGTCAGGACGACTAAGGTAGTCCTCAACAGGCGGCAAACGAATGAAACGGTGAAGAGCGTGTCCTACAACCCGAACTATCGCCCGAGCGATCCACCACAGGTCGGATCCCAACAGTTCAACAACGCCTACGGAGCGTCGCAGCCGCAGCCCGGGTACGGTTCAGGCCAGTACCAGGACCAGGGGCAGTATTCGAACCCGAACCAGTATTCGAACCCGAATCCGTATCAGCAGACCCAGTCCGGCCCCGCGGTCTACAGCCAGCCGGACGCCTACGGGTACAGCCAGCCGGGCGCGTACAGCCAGCCGATGACCTACGGGGCGCCGATGATGATGGTGCGCCCGAAGGTGAACACCCTGTCGGGCTGGGCGATGTGGATGGGCATCATTGGACTCGGCGGCGGCTTGGTCTGCAGCATCCTCTCAATGGTCCCCGTCATCGGCATACTGTTCTCGATCGTGGCGATGTTCCTGTGGATCGCCCCGATCCTCGCCGTCATCTTTGGCCACGTGTCCCGTGGCCAGATCAAGAGGACCGGCGAAGATGGCCGCGGTCAGGCCACCGCCGGGCTGGTCATGGGCTACATCGGCATCGGCTTCGCTCTGCTGATGATCGTCATCTTCGTCGGCGTTCTGGGCCTCGGGGTCCTCGCTGCGGGGCTGAGCTACTGAGGGAACGTCAGGATCGTCTCCTGACACCGTTGGTGCAGGATTGCAACAGGTTTGGCCCGTTCGTAGCCGGGCGGCTCGATAGCGTTGTAGTCAGACGCAAGGGGAACATCTCTCCAGCAGGGATCATCCCGTGAGCAGCCACGACAACAGGAGCGAACCAGATATGTACACTCGGCAACTGCCCGCCCGCAGCAACAACGCAGCTTCGGGTCACTCGGCTTACGGGACCCACCCAGGCTATTCCGCCTATCCAAATTCGGCTGCCTACGGATCCAATGTCGGGTTCGGGCCCAACCCCGGATTTGCTGGCCCAGTGACGTACATCTACCAGCCGATCGCGCCGACCAACACCGTGGCGATCGTCGCCATGGTGCTTTCGCTCGCAGGGGCCATGACATCATTTGTCCCTGCAGGCATCGCCGGGATCGTCATGGGCCACATCGCCCGCAAGCAGATACGCAAGCGCGGTGAACGCGGAGACGCGCTGGCACTGACGGCGCTCTGGGCAGGTTACCTTGGTGCTGGATTCTGGCTGATCTTCTGGGGCCTCTACATCGGGGTTATGGTGCTCGCAATCATGATGGGCGTTGCTGCCGAAGAAGCGACCTACTGACTGAAATGAGACTCATCTGTAACAACCTCACCTTTTGTCGCAGAGGTCGACTCGGTACCGTTGTAGGCATACGCAAGGAGATCGCGCCATGAGCAGTCAGAATAACTGGAACAATCCAGACATGTATTACCAGCAGCCGCAGTCGGGCCCCGCAACGGGCAGCGGCTACAACAACGCGAATGCCAACTACGCGAATGCCAACAACGGCGCTGCGAGCTATAACCCCAACGCCGCATATGGTGCCAACACCCAATACGCCGCTGGAGGACCCGGAGCGGCGTATGGCTACCAGCCGCTTCCGCCCACGAACACGATGGCGATCATTGCCCTCGTCGCCTCGATCTTCGGAGTGATGAGCAGCTTCTTCCTCGCAGGCATCGCCGGAATCATCATGGGCCATATTGCCCGTAAGCAGATTCGACAGTCCGGAGAGCGTGGAGACGGAATGGCCGTCGCCTCCTTGTGGGTCGGCTATATCGGCACCGCACTGTGGCTGCTGTTCTGGGTCGGCTACGTCGGAATCATGGTTCTTGTCTTCGGAGTCGCCATGGTCGGTGCGGGGTCAGCCGGTTGATGTCCGGGAGCCCGGACACCGATGGCAACGATGACTTCCTCGTCGATGATGATGCCTCTGAGCCAGCGAGTGTCGATCCTGCCTCGGCCTCAGCGGGCGGCAGACTCGTGCTGGTCGGGACTCCGATCGGCAACCTCGGCGATGCGAGTGAGCGTATGCAGCGTGCCATCGAAACAGCCGATGTCATCGCAGCCGAGGACACCCGCCGTTTCCTGTCGCTGACGCAGCGTTTGGAACTCACGCACACCAAACGTGTCATCAGCGTCTTCGATCACAACGAACAGTCTCGGGCGCCCGAGCTCGTCGAGCTCATTCGCTCCGGGCAGACGGTTGTCCTGCTCAGCGATGCGGGAATGCCCGCCGTCTCGGACCCCGGGTACCGCGTCGTCAAGGCATGCGCGGAGGCCGGACTGCCGATCACCTCCACGCCGGGACCCTCTGCCGTGCTCATGGCGCTCGCCGTCTCCGGACTGCCCAGCGACAGGTTCAGCTTCGAAGGCTTCCTGCCGCGCAAATCCGGGGCACGCAAGAACCTCCTCGAAGAACTGCGCAGTGAGAAGCGGACCATGGTGTTCTTCGAAAGCCCCCACCGCATCGCCGACACGATGGATGACTTCCTTACGGTCATCGGTCCAGACCGGCCCATGAGCATCAGCCGCGAACTGACGAAGACCTACGAGGAGACCATGCGGGGGACCGTGTCCTCGCTGCGTGACCTTGCGGCAGACGGACTGCGTGGGGAGCTGGCTCTTGTCCTCGCAGGAGCCACCGCGGTCGAGACGGCCCCGGAAGATCACCTCGACACCGTCGGCGAACTCGTGGAATCCGGAGTTCGCGCGAAAGATGCTGCAGGGCAGGTCGCGAAGCAGTTCGGACTGTCCAAACGTGAGGTCTACGAGGCCTGGCTGCACCGGGAATGAGACCCGAGGGCCCCTCCGAGTTGCGGAATTGCGCGTATGAGGGTGTGGATAGACCTGAGCACCGCACCCACCCGTGCGCGCTCGGGGGTCGAGTCTCACGGACCCTTGCGCGCCTGCGGCCTGGCGTCCCTTAGACTGAGTGACCTATGGGTTATTACTTGACGACAGCTATCGCTTACCCCAATGGGGCCATCCACATCGGGCACGCATATGAGTACATTGCGGCCGATACGATCGCGCGGTTCAAGCGCCTCGACAATCACGAGGTGTTCTTCGCAACCGGCACCGATGAACATGGTCTGAAGATGCTGCAGGCGGCGAACAAGCTCGGCATCTCGCCCAAGCAGCTCGCCGACGACAACGCGAAGAACTTCCGCGACACTCAGCTCGCGCTCGGTTCCACGTTCGACCGCTTCATCCGCACCACGGACGAGGACCACTACGAGGCGTCTAAGGCGATCTGGCGCAAGCTCGAAGAGTCCGGCGACATCTACCTCGACACCTACGCTGGCTGGTACTCCGTCCGCGATGAGGCCTTCTACACGCAGGATGAGACCGAGGTCGTCGACGGTGTGCGCCTGTCGAAGGACACCCGCACCGAGGTGACCTGGACGGAAGAGGAGTCCTACTTCTTCCGCCTCTCGAAGTACCAGGACAAGCTGCTTGAGCTGTACAAGACCCACCCCGAGTTCCTCGGCCCCGATTCGCGCCGCAACGAGGTCGCCTCATTCGTCGCCTCGGGCCTGAAGGACCTTTCAGTCTCCCGCACCACCTTCGACTGGGGAGTGCCGGTGCCCGGCAACGAAAAGCACGTCATGTACGTGTGGATCGACGCCCTGACGAACTACCTCACCGCCGCCGGATACCCGAACGACGAGGACCGCCTCAGCAAGTGGTGGCCCGCCGACGTTCACATCATCGGCAAGGACATCATCCGCTTCCACAGCGTCTACTGGCCCGCGTTCCTCATGAGCGCCGGCATCGAGCTGCCCAAGCGCGTCCACGCCCACGGGTTCCTCTTCAACGCCGGTGAGAAGATGTCGAAGTCCGTCGGCAACGTCGTCGATCCCATCGACCTCGTCGACGCGTTCGGCCTCGACACCCTGCGCTTCTTCCTCTTCCGCGAGTTCTCCTACGGCAATGACGGGTCCTACACGAAGGACTCGATCATCACCCGCAAGAACTCCGACCTCGCCAACGAGTACGGCAACCTCGCCCAGCGCTCGCTGTCGATGATCGCGAAGAACTGCGAGGCACAGGTACCGCAGCCAGGTGAACTGACCGAGGATGACGAAGCCTTGTTGGCGATGGCCCGCGCGGTCCCGGACACCGCTCGCCGTCACGTCGACACCCAGGCCCTCCACCTCTACGTCGAGGCCTGCTGGAAGGTGCTCTCCGAAGCCAACCGCTACTTCTCCGCCCAGGAACCCTGGAAGCTGAAGAAGACCGATACTGACCGTATGGCCACTGTGCTGTGGGTGACGATCGAGGTCGTGCGCATCATCTCGATCCTCATCCAGCCCGTCATGCCCGACTCCGCCGGCAAGATCCTCGACCTCCTCGGCGTGCCCGAGGGCGTCGGTGAAGCCGGTGCGAAGGTGCTGCCGACTGCGACTGACAGTGGTGCCGGCGCCGAGGCGATGGCCCCCGTGACCGTGAGCGCCGGAGTCGGCGTCGCCGCAGGTGCCGCATCCGCAGCGGCGGGCATCGCACCGATGGCCGCGGCATCCGCCGAGAACGGTGTCAATGCCGCCGAGGTGGATCCGCGTTCATTCGCCGCAATCGACTTCCCGCTGGAGCCAGGCATCCCACTGCCGAAGCCGGTCCCAGTGTTCCCCAAGTTCGTGGAGGAGACCGAATAATGGCCTCTCGCGCCGCCGGAACCTATCCTCCGGTGCCTGAGCCGCTTGCCCACCCTGTAGTCGACACCCACACCCATCTCGACATCTGCACGGGTGCGCGGCTGCCATTGGGGGCTGGCGAACCCGAGCCCGAGGTGAGACCTGCCGAGGACGAGGAGTTCCCGAGCCTCGACTTCTTCTTCGATACCGCCCAGTCAGCGGGTGTCGAGCGCATCGTGCAGATCGGCTGCGACCTGCCTGCCGCACGGTGGACGACCGAGCTCGTCACGCAGCAGTCGGTACAAGGCAGAACGTGGATGCTCGGCGGTGCGGCTTTGCACCCGAACGAGGCACCGAGGCTGGCCGAACGCGGCAGGCTCGACGATGCCCTCACGGAGATCGAGTCACTCGTGGCCTCCAACGACCGCATGCGCGTGGTGGGGGAGACGGGACTCGACTACTTCCGCACCGGCGAAGACGGTGTCGCCGAGCAGCAGCGCTCCTTCCGTGCCCACATCGAGATCGCCAAACGCACGGGCAAGGCCCTGCAGATCCACGACCGTGAGGCCCACGCCGACGTGCTGCGCATCCTCCGCGAGGAAGGTGCCCCCGAGGTCACGATCTTCCACTGCTATTCCGGCGACGAGGCGATGGCCCGCGAGTGCGCAGACGCCGGGTACTACATGTCCTTCGCCGGGAACCTCACGTTCAAGAACGCGGATGAACTCCGACGTGCGGCGGCTGCGGCTCCACTGGATCGGCTGCTGACCGAGACCGACGCTCCGTTCCTCACCCCGCACCCGCACCGCGGCAAGCCCGGCGGCCCGTACCTGACCGCGGTCACGGCGCGCATGCTCGCCGAGGTACGTGGAATGAGCGAAGAGGACCTCTGCGCCGCCGTGTGGAAGAACGCGGAGACCGCGCTCGGAAGCTGGGCCTGAACAGCCGACCAGCTAAACAACTTAACGACAGCCTCGGCGCGGTCGCGGGCAACAATGGCAGCCCCCGCGACGCTCGTTCGCCGACACACCGGTGTCGCGCCGAAACCCCTGTGCACACGGTATATATCAAGCTGTTTGTGACAGCTCGGTGTTTTCTGGGCTATTGATGCCGGCGTGAGTCGGCGGGCCAGCGACTACAGGGTAGTTGTGGAATCGTTCTGGGTGCGCGCAGTGACGAGCCTCCAAAGTGGCTTGGCGACGAGCTCGAACGAGGTCAGTGCGTCCGTGGTGAACATCGTTGGGTGTGTAGTACTTCAAGCCGCTGTGGCGGTGGTTGGCGTTGTAGTCAGCGATGAACGCGGCCATGTAGTCACGAGCATGGTCGATGGATTCGAACCGGTCGGGAAAGCCCAAGTGGTACTTGATGGTCTTAAACGTCGACTCGCTAAACGGGTTGTCATTCGAAACCCTGGGCCGGGAAAAGGACAGCTTGATCCCCAGGGACTGAGCGAACTGGACAGTCGTTGCCGCTCGCATGGGACCACCGTTATCGGCGTGCAACACGTCAGGGTGCTGCTGGTTAGCTGCCACGGCCTGATCGATCATCGCCCGGGCGTAGATGGGTATTTCGGACGTCTCAACCCGGTGGCCAACGATCTTGCGGGAGAAGACATCCACGATGGCGTAGAGACGATAAATGACCCTGCCGGGACCGCGCAGCATTGTGATGTCCCAACTCCACAGCTGGTTCGGTGCGCACGCGGCAT
This sequence comes from Brevibacterium aurantiacum, assembly GCF_900169065.1. GTDB lineage: Bacteria > Actinomycetota > Actinomycetes > Actinomycetales > Brevibacteriaceae > Brevibacterium > Brevibacterium aurantiacum. The sequence continues at coordinate 11,057 of NZ_FXZB01000025.1, forward strand.
GGACCGGTTTAGGCCGCTTGGGTTGGCCTCGACGGCGCTGGGCGCGACGGTCGCCGTTCTGCCCGTGTGCGGCCACCACTCGGTGAGCCGTCGACGCGGAAAACGGCACCTGTCCGGCATCGAGCATCCGCCAATACGCCTGGGTGACAGACAGATTCTCGTAGTCTTCGGAGTTCAACAGCGCCATGAACGCGTCTGCCTCGGCCGTGGTGATCCGGCTCGGGTAGTCGCGTTCCTTCTGCGGGACGTGCACCCCGGCCGGGGCCGAGGGATTCTGGTGGCGATACCAGCTCGTGCGGTGCACGCCCATCAACTCGCAGGCGGCCTTGATAGACCAGCCTGCCCCGACGAGATCGCCGATGAACCGGTACCCGATTGCCTTCACTGTGGCGGGTTCATCCAGTCCGGCCTGGTCTCCTCGACCTCGGGCAGCGTCAGGTCTGTCGAGGCCGCGCTCTTGGACATCGCGCCCAAGAGCGCGGACGCTTTTCCCAGTATGTCCACTGCCGCCTCAGACTTGGCCAGCCTGGCCTTCAGCGCCTCGTTCTCGGCCTGGAGCTGTGTGAGTTGCTTCTTCTCAGCGGCTTTGAGCTTGTTGTCGCTGGGATAGCCGATCCGATCGAGAGGTCAGGCAACCATTCTCTCGGTCGATGAACCACTTATGGATAGTGCCGGGGTCGACCCCGACAGTCCGGGCCAGCTGGGCTTTGGAACCCATCTCGATGCATTTGTCATATTCGTCCAGGATCTCGAGTTTCTGGGCCGTGGTGAAATGTCCGTGATTCGAGGAACGGGACGGAACTTTAAAAGACATAACAGACTTCTCTCCCCGCCAGTGTGGTCAGATAACTGTCACAAAACAGCCTGACACAGAGGGCACACAGAGTGGTTTCGGCGCTCCAGCGATGTATCGACACGGCCAGCCGATCAGCCACCTCGGTGGGGCTGAGGATGACGCGCGATCAGCCACCTCGGCGGGTAAATGTCACGATTGTGACGAAGCCCGGAAACACGGGGAAGTCCTGGTGAGAGCGCCAGCTCAGGCACCCTCGTTGTTACATGTTCGTAATGTTTTGCGTATCTTGTAACGAATCGGTTACAGTGGATGAGTTGATGACCTCTGCCCCAGGGATATTTTTGTGATTGATTTTCTCAAGAACCGCAAAGTGCAAATTGCTGCACAGGCGGTAGTGATTACCGGACTCGTGGGTGGCACGGGTGCCGTGGTGACCATGAACAAGCCAGTGACATTGGATGTCAATGGTCAGGCCGAAGAGGTTCGGACCTTCGGTGGAACCGTGGGGGACGTCCTCGACAGCCGCGACCTCGACATCGAGAAGCGCGACAAGGTCAAGCCAGGCGTAGACAAGAAGATCTCGCGGGATATGACGATCACCGTCAATACCGCGAAGAAGCTTTCGCTGTCCGTCGACGGCAAGGAAAGCGACGAGTGGACCAACGCGAACACCGTCGGTCAGGCGCTGGCCGACCTCGGTGTGGACGCGAAGGGCGCCGACCTCAACGCTAAGCCGAACCAGAAGCTCAAGGAACAAGGCAATGACATTGACGTGACGACCGCTAAGGACATCACGATTGTTGCCGATGGCAAGGACCACAAGGTCTCAGCCGCAGCGGAAACCGCCAAGGAAGCCCTCGGCGAGACCAAGTTGAAGCTCGACAAGGACGACTTCATGTCCGTTCCCCTCAGCTCGAAGGTCTCCGACGGCCAGGTCCTCACCGTGAACCGTGTGAAGAACGACACGGTCAAGGAGAAGGAAGCCATCAAGGCCAAGACCGAGACCAAGAAGTCTGACTCCCTGTACCAGGGTGAGACCAAGGTCGAAGAAGAGGGTAAGGACGGCCAGAAGCAGGTCTCTTACAAGGTCAAGACCGTCAATGGCGAACAGGTGAAGAAGGAGAAGAAGGACGAGAAGGTCCTCTCCGAGCCCAAGGCCAAGGTTGTCATCGAGGGCACCAAGAAGAAGGAAGCCCCCGAAGCCCCCGCAGAGAAGCCTGACGACTCCGACAACGGTTCGGACGCCGGAACAGGCGACGGCGGCTCTGACGAAGGTTCGGGCGGCTCCGACGACGGTGACAAGAGCACCGGTGGCGGCGGCTCCGGCTCCGGTGGTGGCGACATGAGCACCCAGGAGATCAAGGACATGCTCGGCGGACCAGGATCCAAGTGGTACCAGGTTGCCAAGTGCGAGTCTGAGTTCAACCCGAAGGCTGTGAACCAGTCGAACCATGCACACTTCGGTCTGTTCCAGTTCAAGCTCCAGACATGGCAGAACATGGGAGGCAGCGGCAATCCGGTCGATGCCAGCCCGCAGGAGCAGTTCGATCGTGCCAAGAAGCTGCAGCGTGAAGCCGGCTGGAGCCAGTGGGCCTGCGCCTGATCGCAGAGCGCGACTGCTGACCTGCAGTAAGCGACATGCTGAACTGAAGCGATAAGGTCACAGACGACAGCCACAGGTACGGACCCGGAAGATCATCTTCCGGGTCCGTACCTGCATTCACGAGAGGGGCACCTTGCAGCGGAAGGTGCCCTAACTTTGCCGCCGGCAGGGTCGCCTTCGAACACCTTTCCTGGGGTTTCGGGCACCTTTCCTGGGGTTTCGCCCAGAGCGTGGACAATCCTTGGCACTCGAGTTGACCGAGTGCTAAGAGCGTTCTAAAGTCGAATTAGCACTAGCACTCAGTGAGTGCCAGTTTCATGAGACGGTCGAATCGCTCGGCACCCGCGACGACGAGAGATTCATGGCAGCAGCCGCCGTCTGACTCAAAGAAGAATTGAACCCAGCGAAGGGAGAGGGCCCGATATGTCGGTCTCCATCAAGCCACTCGAAGATCGGATTGTCATCCGTCAGGTCGAAGCAGAGCAGACTACCGCCAGTGGTCTGGTCATTCCCGAAACCGCCAAGGAAAAGCCTCAGGAAGGCGAAGTTGTCGCAGTGGGCCCAGGCCGCGTTGCTGACAATGGAAACCGCGTCCCAGTTGACGTGGCCATCGGCGACAAGGTCATCTACTCCAAGTTCGGCGGCACCGAAGTCAAGTACGCAGGAGAAGAGTTCCTCGTGCTCTCGGCTCGTGACGTGCTCGCCGTCATCGGCTGAATCCCCTGACCAACTACTTCACTGACAGGAGGACGAATGCCTAAGAATCTTGAATTCAACGACGAGGCTCGTCGTGCACTCGAAAAGGGTGTGAACATCCTCGCGGACACCGTCAAGGTGACGCTGGGACCCAAGGGCCGCAACGTTGTTCTCGACAAGAAGTGGGGCGCACCCACCATCACGAACGACGGTGTGACCATCGCTCGTGAGGTCGAGGTCGACGACCCATACGAAAACCTCGGCGCTCAGCTGGCCAAGGAAGTTGCCACCAAGACCAACGACATCGCCGGTGACGGAACCACCACCGCGACCGTCCTGGCACAGGCCTTCGTCAACGAAGGTCTGCGCAACGTCGCTGCCGGCGCCGCACCAGGTGCCCTCAAGCGCGGAATCGAAGCCGCCGTCGAGGCTGTCTCCACCGAGCTTGGAACCATCGCTCGCGATGTTCTCGACTCCTCGGAGATCGCACACGTCGCCGGTCTGTCCGCTCAGTCCGAAGAGATCGGCAAGCTCATTGCCGATGCCTTCGACAAGGTGGGCAAGGACGGCGTCATCACGATCGACGAATCCCAGGCCGCATCTGTGGAACTCGAAATCACCGAGGGAATGCAGTTCGACAAGGGTTACCTCTCGCCGCACTTCGTGACCGATGCTGATCGCCAGGAAGCTGTGCTCTCCGACGCGCTCATCCTCATCAACCAGGGCAAGATCTCCAACATCCAGGAGCTCCTCCCTGTGCTGGAGAAGGTGCAGCAGGCCGGAAAGCCTCTGTTCATCGTGGCCGAGGACATCGAAGGCGAAGCTCTGTCGACGCTAGTCGTCAACAAGCTGCGCGGCATCATCAACGTTGCCGCCGTCAAGGCTCCCGGCTTCGGCGACCGCCGCAAGGCGATCCTTGAAGACCTCGCCGTCCTCACCGGCGGCCAGGTCGTCACCGCTGATATGGGCATGAAGCTCGACCAGGTCACCCTGGAAGAGCTCGGCAACGCCCGCACCATCACCGTCACCAAGGACAACACCACCATCATCGATGGTGCTGGCTCCGACGAGGACGTCAATGGTCGGGTCGCCCAGATCCGCAGCGAGGTCGAGAACACCGACTCCGATTGGGACCGCGAGAAGCTGCAGGAGCGCTTGGCTAAGCTCTCCGGCGGAGTCGCAGTCATCAAGGTCGGCGCCGCCACCGAGGTGGAGCTCAAGGAACGCAAGCACCGCGTCGAAGACGCTGTGTCTGCTACCCGTGCAGCCATCGAAGAGGGCGTCGTCGCCGGCGGTGGATCGGCTCTGATCCACGCAGCCAAGGTTCTGGACGGAAACGACCTGAGCCTGACCGGCGACGCAGCCACCGGTGCTGACATCGTCAAGCGCGGAGTCGTTCAGCCGCTGCGCTGGATTGCTGCCAACGCTGGCCAGGACGGCTACGTCGTCGTGTCCAAGGTCAAGGAACTTGCTTCCGGCCAGGGATACAACGCCGCTACCGATTCCTATGGCGACCTCATCGGCGCCGGAATCATCGACCCGGTCAAGGTCACCCGCTCGGCACTGCGCAACGCCGCTTCAATCGCCGCACTGGTTCTCACCACTGAGACACTGGTCGTCGAGAAGAAGGAAGAAGAGGACGAGGACTGATCCTCATCTGATACCTGTGTGGCCCGGAACTTTGTTCCGGGCCACACGTGTATTCACCCGCTGTGTATTCGCCCGCCGAGGTTGTTCGCCGTGTCGTCGCCCCCGTGCCGTCGTCCCAGTGCTGTACAGGCGGCTCACACCTACTGATCAGTCAGATCCTATGTTCCTCGCCGCCAAGGGTCGTTAGTCTGGACAAGACAGTTTGACGCAACAATGTAGGGACCCTATGACGACCGCCTCACCGATGCCCATCGCTCAACTTCGTGATGTTTCGAAGATCTTTGATCCGAACGGGGCAGCGCTGGTCGCTCTCAACCAGGTCTCTCTCGATATCGCTCCCGCACGTCTGACGGCCGTGATGGGTCCTTCGGGGTCGGGCAAATCCACCCTCATGCACATCCTCGCCGGACTCGACCGGCCGAGCTCGGGGACTGTGCACATCGGCGAACGTGAGATCACCGCATTGCGTGAGGATGAGCTCACCGCCCTGCGTCGGCGGCGGATCGGCTTCGTGTTCCAGGCGTTCAACCTGGTGCCGACCCTCACCGTCAGGGAGAACATCGTGCTGCCCTTCGAACTCGATGATCGCAAGCCCAATGCCGATGAGCGCGCCTGGATCTCCAGCATCGTCAAGCGCCTCGGCCTCGACGGGCGGCTGAAGCATAGGCCCAGCGAGATCTCGGGCGGACAGCAGCAGCGCACGGCCATCGCCCGTGCCTTGGCCACCCGACCGGATATCCTCTTCGCCGACGAACCGACCGGCAACCTCGATGGACGGTCGGGCCGCGAGGTCATGGCCATCATGTCCGAGGCCGTGCGCGAGCTCGGCCAGTCGATCGTGCTCGTGACGCATGATCCGATCGTGGCCGCCTATGCCGACCGCGTCGTGTTCATTGCCGACGGTACGCCCGTCTCAGAGCTCAACGACTCGATCAGCGCCGAGGTGATTGCACAGAAGATGCTCGACCTCGACGCGCAGGCCGAGGCTGTCGAGGCTGGAGGGCGCCGATGAACCCGATGCGGGAGATCCGGACCAACCCGCGCCAGTTCGCACCCAGCTTCCTCGTCGTCTTCATCGCCGCACTCTTCGGCACAGTCATCATGCAGGGCATCGAGATTCTCACGGCCTGGATGTCATCGGCGAAGATCGTCTCCGAGTCCGACACAGCGCAGGGCCTGCTCACAACGGTGGGGCTGGTCTTCTTCGTCATCGCACTGTTCGTCTCGAGCATCGTCATCGCGAATACGTTCTCCATCATCATCGCCGGTCGCAGCCGTCAACTGGCACTGCTGCGGCTCATCGGAGCTTCCTCCCGACGGCTGCGTCGGGCCGCCTCGGTGGAGGGACTGCTCGTTTCGATACCCAGTGCCATCGCCGCGTTCCTCGTTTCCACCGCACTTGCGAAGGCAACGACGGCCTACCTCGGCGAACAGATCACCGTGGAACCCGAACTGCTCAGTCCGATGATGTTCCTCCCCGGCGCGGCGACCATCGTCGTGACTTGGTTCTCCGCGTATCTGGGCGCCCAACGCATCAGCGGCATCTCGCCGATCGAGGCCACCTCTCAGGCTGTCGAGCGTCGCCCCGAGGACGCGCGCGCTTCGATGGGAGCCTTGGCAGGTGCACTCATCCTGCTGTCCATGGGGATCACCCTCCTCATCAGCGGCGTCGTCGGTGCCAGCGGGAACACGGTGAGTGTCCTGGGCGTGCTTCTCGTCGCCGTCGGTGCCGCACTGACCTTCGTCGGCGTCATCGTCGGCAACCCGTGGATTCTTCCGCCGCTGCAGACACTGACCGGGTGGCTGCTCGGCCGAACGGCAACCGCGCGTCTGGCTGCGTCGACGATCGCTCGCCATCCCACCCGCAATGCGCGCACGGTGATCGGACTCGTCATCGGCATCACGCTCATCGTCATGTTCGCCACGGCCATGACGACCTTCAGAGATCAGCTCCTCGACTACGCCGAATCGCTCGGCGACGACGGGTGGGGCGGCTTCGAGGATGTGCTGAAGACCATCATCGATCAGACGATGATGTTCTTCCTCGGCATGGTCCTCTTCTCCGTCATCATCGCCGTCATCGGAGTCGCGAACGCGCTCACGCTCTCCGTGCGACAGCGCACTCAGGAGATCGGTCTGCTCATGGCCCTCGGCCAGACTCCGCGACGGGTGCGACGCATGATCATCGCCGAGGGGATGCAGCTGAGCGTGACCGCCTGCCTGGTCGCGGTGCCACTCGGCATCGCTTTCGGTTGGATCGGTGCCCTGGTGCTGCTGTCACCGCTGACTGGATTCTTCGCTCCGTCCGTGCCCTGGTGGGTGATCATCTCCGTCGTCGCCGGTTCACTTCTGGCCGTGCTCGCCGCCAGCCGTGCCCCGGCACGCGCGGCCACGTCGATCAGTCCCGTGGACGCTCTTCAGGCGGTATGAGCCCTGGCCCTCGCCGAGGTGGGTCTCAGTCCGGTGTCACCGTGCCGTTGCTGCCGTTGACGCTCACAGTCTGGCCCGAGGTGAAGCGGCTGGTGGCGTCTCGGACGGCCATGACTGCGGGCAGGCCGAGTTCACGAGCTGTGACCGCGCCGTGGGAGAGTGCTCCGCCGCTTTCTGTGATGACGCCGCTGGCCTGGTAGAACAGAGCCGTCCACGCCGGATTTGTGGTCCGGGCGACGAGGATCGCCCCGTCCGGGAAGGATGAGAAGTCCTCGGGGCTGTGGACGACGAAGACCTCACCTGTGACCTCGCCGGGACTGCCGGCGGTTCCCTTGATGAAGTCACCGTCCGTGTCATCGCCGACCTCGGGAGCACGACCATGCTCCCATTCGGGAGTCCGTGAGACCGCTTCCTGATACCCGGCCTTGTTCTTCTCCGCGATCGCAGTTAGGCCAGCCAGAGCCTCGGCGGGGGAGTGCTGCCCGTCGGCACCACGGATCGCTGCGTTGAGGGGCTCATAGTTGATGAAGTAGACGTCCATGGGGTCGGTGAGGACACCTTGGTCGACGAGCCGGCGACCAAGTTCGCGCAGGGCTCGGCGCATCGGCAGCGTCAGGCGTGTGGTCTGGTAGTGCTCCAGGTCATCGAGCGCCGTGTACGCCCGTGCCAGACGGATGACCTCCTGGACCAGATAGCGCAGCTTCTCCGGGGCGGCATTGATCACTTCACGCTCGGTCTCGGCCTGCAAGACCTTGCGCTCCAGGTCAGAGTCCGCTGCGGCGTTCGTCTCCCGGTCGGCCAGCAGGCGGACCTGATCGAGGACGATGTGCGGGGCCTCGACCCAGGTCGGATGGTAGGCATCGAAGTCGAGTTCACGGTGGCCATGCTTGGCGAGGGAGGTCGCGAATTCCTCGAAGAAGGCGGGGAAATCATCGAGAACCGCCAGTCCCTCTTCTCCGGTGTGGCTGCGCAGCGTCGAGACCAGCTCGGGATTGCTGCGCACCGTGCGTGAAAGCTCCCAGAGTTCTGCGTTGACCTGCGAGGTCTTCGTCTCTGTCGATGCCAGCAGCCGTTCGAATACGACTTGCGCAGTCTCCTTGTCCAGCGCCATCTCGAGCATGTGCGAGAGCGCTCCGTAGAGGGTCTGCTGCGTCAGGGAGATCGCGATATTGGGGCGGAAGTACTCGGTGCCGAGGTCGCTGATGGCGATCACGTGATCCCACACCTCGGCCAGCGACTTGTCCTCCAAAGGTTCGTGGGACAGCTTGCCGATGCCCATGAGATATGTGTCGAGATCACGCATCCACCGCACCGGCAGCTCCTGCACCCAGCCGAACTGAGAAGCGATCTCCGGCAGAGATTCGGTGATGGTCTCGACGCTGGAGAGCATCTTCGTCGGCAGTCTCCCGGCGTAGAGGTCGACGGCCGTCTGGTTGCCGTAGATGTAGAAGTCGCGCATCACGAACCATTTGTCGTCAAAGGGCGGCAGGCCCATGAGGTCGAAGCTGTGGTTGAGTGAGTAGTGGAACCCTGCCTCGACGAGATCCCAGGTCAGAGGCGTCACAGGAGTGGGGAATCGTTCAGCGGATTCGTCCCGGGTCCACCGAGGTGCGACGCGAGTGATCGGTCGCGACTGCAGGAGGAAGAGGTCATCACCGCTGAAGGCCCATTCGATGTCCTGCGGGAAACCGAAATGGTCCTCCGCGCGGACGGAGAGTTCGGCCACCGCTCGAGCCTGTTCAGCAGTCAGCGCCGGACGAGTCTGCTGATCCTCGCCGAGGTGGACCTCCCTCGTGCGCGCATCGCCGTGCCCATCCATGACGAGTGCCTTGGGTTTGTCCGCGATCTCTGCTGCGACCTGGGTGCCGTCGGCGCGAGCGATGCGGAATTCGTCGACTGGTTCCTCGCCGCCGACGACGGTCTCGCCGAGACCGAACGCCGCATTGATGAGGACCTCGTCCGTGTTGCCGCGCACCGGATCGACGGAGAACGCGACCCCGGCAGCCTCCTCGGCGCCGACTGCGACCATGAGCTGGACGACGACGGCCATCTTCGCCTCCAGCTGGTCAACCCCGAGCTGCTGGCGGTAACGGAAGGCGTGCGGGTTCCATAGTGAGGCATAGCAGTCGCGCACCGCCTCGGCGATGGCGTGTGTTCCGCGAACACCGAGGTAGGTGTCGTGCTGACCGGCGAAGGCCGCTCCGGGCAGATCTTCCATGGTCCCCGAGGAACGCACCGCCACGGCCTCATCTCTCAGGCCAGCAGCCTGAGCCGCCGCCTCGAAGTCAGCGAGCCAGGAATCGGGGACCGGGGTGCTGCGGATGAGGTCACCGATCGCCTCGGCGGGGTGCTCTGTGTCCATGAGCTCGGTGATCTGTGACTGCAGGGGTGTGACGAACTGAGTGTAGGCCTCGGCGGTGACGATGAAGCCGCCGGGAACGGGCAGATTCTGCGCGGACTTCGCGAGACTGGCGCCCTTGCCGCCGCTGGTCGCCAGTTCTGTGGCGAGAGGATCGGTGAAGCCGAGGGTGAGTGTCACGAGTGCTCCTTGAGATGTCGCAGGTGGGTGCAAATGTCGAAGGGTCAGAGGTCGATCGGGTCACAGACGGAAGCGACGCAGGCCCAACAGCAGCCAGCCGCAGACCGCACTGACGATGCCGATTCCGATGACCAAGGGCCAGAAGAATGCGGCAACGATGAGTACCGTTACCCAGACCATAACCGCTGCGAAGCTCCCGAGGAGTCGGAAGAATGTGACAGTATTGCGACCGTCTGCGCGCGAGCCGGCAAAGGCAGCTGCTCCGAGTACGGGAGCGAAGAGCCACATGAGTGCGAGCCCCACCCAGCGCAGCACGGTGACCGCGAGACTCGCAGCCGCGGGTGCGCCATCAGCTGCGGCCGTGGTCGATTCACGCTGCAGGTCCAGGAAGGCCTTCGCGAACGTGGCCGCTCCGCCCGAGGTACTGCGGGCGACGTCGAGCGCGTTCGCCTGGATCCGTTCGAAGGTCTCCTCATCGGGACAGTTCACCGAGACCTCGTCGAGGGCCGATCCCATCGCCGAGGCGACCTGATCCTCCCACACAGATCGATCCTGGCCATTGCGGTCAGGAATCGTGATCGACTTCCCGCGGACCACCTCGGCGCGGGAACGGAACCGGTCAGGAGTCGAATAGAAGAGACCGACCGGGATGACCTCGAGATCGATGCCCTCCTCGATCAGGGTGCAGGCGATGCGGGCGGCACCCGACTTGTAGTGCTGGGGTCGGTGGCCCCACTCGCTGCTGGCTTCGGGGAAGATGCCCAGATCACCACCTCGGCGCAGGTGTGCAGTACCGGCTTCGACCGGACTGGTCACCGAAGCTGGATCGAGGTTGTAGCGTTCGACGTCCTTGGGACGGACGACGGGAATGCCGGCGATGAAGAGACGCAGGAACCAGCTGCGGATGAGCTGGATCGAGATGAGGAACTGGACGCGCGGGAATGCGGCGAGAACCTGATGACCGTCGATGGCTCCATTGCGGTGACTGGAGATGATGAGGCGCGGGGGTGATCGTGTAGTGGAGTCGCTCGAGGATTCGTCGCGGACGAAGGTTTTGCTCCGGTCTGCGGACTCGTTCCTGGCAGCGGGATCGGCACCGACGTCGAGGACAGGGATGCGACCGAAGTACACGGTGCGCATGGCGGCGTTGATGAACCGGTGCCCCCAACCCAGGGAAGCCGCTGTCTGCTCAGCCTTCGAGGACATCGCGCAGACGTTCCAAATCCTTCTCCACTGCCGCGATATCCCGGGCGAATTCCTCGTCACTGACATTCGGGAGGCGGTAGACGGTGAAGACGACCTCGCTGACGTCATCGTTGTGAAGTACCCGCAGCGGATTGTGCATGCTGGTGCCGTCCGGGAAGATCACGTCGTGGTCGAGGATCCCGAATTCGATGCCAGGACGGAACTTGACCTCGACCTCACCCATCGGCGAATCGGTGATCCACCTTCCTGCCTCATTGCGTATGCCCTCACTCAGGCCCGCGGCCCACTGCGTGAGGTTTGCCGGATTGCCGGCGAAGACAGCGATGTCGGAGGGGTCTCGGCGGATCGTCTGCGAAATGTGGTGCGCGTCGAAGCTCATGCACCCAGTGCATCACAGGAAGGTGGTCTTCACCAGAGCGCGTTGTCACGGAATCCATGGACGAGTTCACCTCCAGGTACCGAGCCGTTCACTTTCCGGCGTTCATCGCTCGTTAGCCTGACGGCGACATTCCGGAAACCGCGCAAAGGGCACTCAACATCAATATGAAACGAATGACGATGATCGGCGACATCGGGTGGAGCCGCTTCTACCACCTCGGCGACGAAGCGATGACCGAGTTCGCACTCGATGCGCTCCGTGCCCGAGCCGATGTCGAAATCACGCTCATTGCCGGTGAACCCGAATACGCGGCGAAGATGTACGGGGTCGATGCCGTTTCCCGGATCGGCTTCAAGCGGGACCGGCCGCCGAACATCACACGGATGCGCACGATCCTCGACTATGCGGAATCCGGCGGGGAGAAGGGCGGACTCGCCGCCGATGACCCCGCGATCCGCGTGATCGAAACCGTGCGGAACTCCGATGCCGTTCTCATCGCCGGCGGAGGAAACCTCAACTCGATGTTCGCTCAGCACATCTTCGAGCGGGCGACCCTGGCCAAGCTTGCTCGGATATTCGATAAGCCTTATGCGCTGACGAGTCAGACGCTGGGCCCGCTGATCTACGATGAGGATCGGGGCATCGTCCACGATCTGCTGGCAGAGGCCGAGTTCGTCGGCACCCGCGAAAGCTACACCACCCAGCTCGCCGGCGAGCTGGGTGCAGGAGACGCGAAGATCCGTCGCCAGGTCGACGATGCGTTCTCACTCACTGCCGGTGATGCGGACAGGGAAGCGGTCGCGGATCTGACAGACAAGCCGTTCATTGTGGCCAGCTTCGCTGAGAAGGCATCCTCGCCGATGATCACCGACTCCGACTACAGGCTGCGCGTGATCGAGATCGTCAGGAGAATCGCAGAGGAGACCGGTCTGCGGCTGCTGCTGGTGCCCCATGGTGGTGCGTTCGCGCCCGCTCCGCAGACGCGGGACCAGCTCACCGACGCCCAGATCGCGGACTCTGCTGACAACGATTTGGTGCAGCCGACCCGAATGCTCACGGCCCGTCAGCTCGTCGCCCTGACCGAACGCGCCGAATTCGTCATCGGCACCCGGTACCACGCTGGGATCTTCGCCGGAGCGGCCGCGGTTCCGTTCATCTCACTGGCTCCCAACCTCTACTCTTCGATCCGGATGAGGGGTGCTGCAGAGAACGTGGGCATGCGCGACTTCGTGCTCCCTCTCGACTCGATCGACGACATCGTCGACACGGCAGTCGGCGTGGCCCGAAACCGAGATTCGCTGCAGACGACCCTGCGCCAACGTTCGGTCGCGCGGCGGGAGGAACACCGGAAGTGGTGGGACTTCCTCGTCGAGACCACCATCGGTTCTGAGGAAGCCCGAGTGCCGGGCGATGAGCGTGCAGGTGAGCTTACGGAAGCGCCGGGCTTCTTTCATGCGGACGAAGTGCCGAACGACTACGTCGCCAATGTCGAGTTGGTCCGTGAACGACTCAACTCCGTCCAGGACTACGGTCTCGTGATGGCGGTGAAGGATCGCCGCGCGGCCTTGGCCCGCACCGAGGTCAACCGGTTGAAGGACAAGCTCAGACGTGCAGAGGACAAGGTCGAACGCACAGAGGCGAGACTCAGCCGGACCGACCGTGCGAAGGAGCTGCGCGAGAGGAAGCCTGCTGTGCGGGCGATGCGGCAGATGCAGAAACTCAACGTCAGGCTGCGAGGAGCAGCCCGCAGCGCCTCGCGGTTCGGGAACCGCTGAATTCCCACCCCTCTTGAACGACTGCCTCCGCCGAGGTGGCCGTTGGGTTCTCATCAGCGGGCGGACCCCGAGTCAGTCTCTGCGGTGGGCCGAGCGGCAGCGACGCCGGTCGAGTCGGAGGTTGCGCGAGCGGATCCTCAGCGTCCGCATCACACACTCCGGCCGTCCGGTGATGTTCGGGAGGGGGCGCCGGCTCGCGTTCAGGTGAGCAGCGATGTGTTCCTCGGCCGGCTCGTCCTCATCGTGGCGCTGCCCGAACTCCGACCGGTCGATGAATGCTCTGAGCTCGCCAATGAGCTTGAGCTGGAGGTCCTCGACCGACTCGGATCCCTCTGCGAATTCGAGGGGGATGTCGACAGCTTCCTGGTCAGCGACAACGCTGACGACCCAGGTCTCCTCATCGGCCGTGGGGTGGTTCACCCCGAAGCTGTCCCATTCATCATCGGAGAACAGTCTGAGAACAACCGGAGCGATGACTTCGTTGAGAAGGAACTCTTCCGTCAGTTCGGTGTTGTCCATACCTCCCACCATAGGACTCCGCGCCCCAGAATTCTCGCAGGCCCACGGAACGTTTCGTTGGCCCACGGCACATTGCGCAGGCTCAGCGCCGAGTACGGCATCGCATCGACAGTTAGACTGATCCGATGCCACGCAGCCCGCTCCCACCTCGAGAAGGGATCTCCGCGACCTCGCTGCGCGCCCCCGGTGGGAAGGAGACGCACGACAAGAACCATCTTCCGGTCCCGGACACGATCGGCGAGTGGCTGGAGGCAGAGTTCCCCGAGGCCGACGACGAGGCGCGGCGCAGCCTGCTCACCTCGGGCGATATGCGCGATGAGGTGGGCGAACCGATTCGCTGGGACGATGCCGTGGTCCCCGGCGGCTTCTATTTCTTCCACCGGCCTGTCCCGGCCGAGGAGCGGATTCCCTTCGAGATCTCCGTGGTCTTCGAGGACGACGATCTGCTCGTCGTCGACAAGCCCCACTTCCTCGCGAGCACTCCCAACGGCCGTTTCGTCCGCGAATGCGTCGTGACCCGGGCCCGCCTGGACTTCGACCAACCCGATCTGGTGGCCATCCACCGTCTCGACCGCGTCACGGCGGGACTGCTCATCCTGTCGAAGCGCCCCGAAACTCGCGGCCGCTATCAGCGCCTGTTTCAGGACCGGCTGGTGACCAAGACCTACCGTGCCCTCGCTGCGATGCCGCCTGCGGATCTGGAACTCCCGCTCGTCAAGGAATCCAGACTGGTCAAGCCGCGCGGCGGCAGACAGGTCCTCGAAGTCGAGGGTGAACCCAACGCCTTCTCCAAGATCAGCCTGCTGGGCGAACGCACCCCACCCTCGCCGAGGTGGTCCGACGCAACCGAGCCCCCACCTCGGCGATCGGTGGGGGAGTGCCCGTCGATCGGGGAGTACCAGCTCGAACCGTTGACGGGGAAGACTCACCAGTTGCGAGTCCACATGAACTCGCTTGGGCTGCCCATCCTCGGTGACCCGGTCTACCCCGTCGATCGCGCTCCGGACCCCTACGATTTCAGCGCACCGCTGCAGCTGCTGGCGGCATCGATCGGGTTCGACGATCCGCTGACCGGGCGACCGCGACGATTCGAGTCCGGCCTCAGTCTCGGCGAGACGCTCTAGCAGCGCCAGCCCCGGATCACGTGCAGCAGCGCTTCGTGTCTCGAGTCGGTATCATCATCGACGGCTGGGCCGCGGCTTTGCCCACGAACGGTGACTACACGGTAGCCTGGTGATATGAGCCCACACGCACCCGGATGTACCTCAGAGGCGATCGTCGCCTTGGTCCGGTCCCGAATCACGACCGGCGAATACCCTGCCGGATCCCCGGTCCGAGATGGTGCGCTGGCGAAGGAATTCAACGTCTCGCGCAACACCGCACGCGAGTCTCTGAGCCTGCTCCGCCACGCCGGTCTGCTGACTCAGGAGACCAACCGCGGCTTCTTCGTGCGCACCTTCGACCTCGACGAGCTCAAGGACCTCTACCAGGCCAGACGTGTCTTCGAGATCCGTGCCGTCCAGGAATCACAGGACGCCACCGAGGAGGCGATGAAACGCGTCGAAGCGTCCGTCGTCCGTGCCGAGACCGCTCCGAACAACGAGAGCTGGACCGACGCGCAGGAGCACTCCGCATCCTTCCACCGGGCCATCGTCGGCCTGCTCGGCTCGCCGATGCTCGATGAGTTCTACCTCAACCTCATGGCCCGCCTCTCAACGACATTCGCGCGCTCGCAGGAACCAGGCAAATACCACTCCCACTGGGCGAACCCGCACCGCGACATCTTAGAGAAGATGCGCTCGGGGGACCGACACGGAGCCGAAGGCCAGCTGCGCATCCACCTCGATGACTCCGAGGCCTCGACACTCGACCTGGCACGCTCGGTCGGCGAAGGCCGCTGACCACGGAACAGTGGGACCACCTCGGCGAGCATTCCTGAGTATTGGTGTCGGCAGTCTCACAGTGCTCGGTACTTGAAACGCTAGATAAGCGCTGTATGACTTCGATAGCATTGAGCCACCGTACTCACCGCGTCGAAAGGCTGTACCCATGGGGATTCCCGAGCAGGAAACACAGGCCGCAAACGATCCGTTCTCGCTGACGGGACTCACGTATGACGATGTCCTTCTCCTGCCCGGTGACACCGATGTCATCCCCTCAGATGCCTCCACCACGACCCGTCTGACCAAAGAGATCGAGCTCAACATCCCGCTGGTCTCGGCCGCCATGGACACCGTGACCGAGTCGCGCATGGCCATTGCCATGGCCCGCATCGGCGGTCTGGGCATCATCCACCGCAACCTGTCGATGGAAGACCAGGCTGCCCAGGTCGACTACGTCAAGCGCTCCGAATCCGGCATGATCAACGACCCGCTTACGATCACCCCAGAGAAGACGCTGGAAGAACTCGACGAGATCTGTGGTAAGTACCGGATCTCCGGTCTGCCCGTCGTCGATGAGAACAATGTGCTGCTGGGCATCGTGACCAACCGCGACCTGCGCTTCGTCACCCGCAGCGAATTCCCGACCCGCACCGTGGCCGACACCATGACACGGATGCCGCTGATCACCGCCCCGGACGGCGTCTCCCCGGAGAAGGCGTTCGAACTGCTCGCCGAGCACAAGGTCGAGAAGCTGCCCCTGGTCGACGAGAACAACGTCATCAAGGGCCTCATCACCGTCAAGGACTTCGTCAAGACCGAAGAATACCCGCTGGCGACGAAGGACGACGAGGGACGCTTGCGTGTGGGTGCTGCCGTCGGATTCCACGGCGACGCCTATGAACGCGCAACCCTCCTCGCCGAGGCAGGCGTCGACGTCCTCGTCGTCGACACCGCCAATGGCCACGCTCGCGGCGTGACCGACATGATCCGCAAGATCAAGGCCGATTCGACGTTCGACAAGGTCCAGATCATCGGCGGAAACGTGGCCACGAAGGAGGGCGCTCAGGCCCTCATCGACGCCGGTGCCGACGCCATCAAGGTCGGTGTCGGTCCAGGTTCGATCTGCACCACCCGCGTGGTCGCAGGAGTCGGTGTCCCGCAGGTCACCGCCGTCTACCTTGCCGCCCAGGCCGCACGTGCGGCCGGTGTGCCGGTCATCGCCGATGGTGGACTCCAGTACTCCGGCGACATCGCCAAGGCCATGGTCGCCGGTGCCGACACCGTGATGCTGGGCTCCCTGCTGGCAGGCTGCAGCGAATCGCCCGGCGAGCTCATCTTCGTCAACGGCAAGCAGTACAAGGCCTACCGCGGCATGGGCTCACTGGGCGCCATGGCTCCGCGCCAGGGCAAGTCGTATTCGAAGGACCGCTACTTCCAGGACGATATCGAGACCGATACCGAACTCATCCCAGAGGGCATCGAGGGCCGCGTGGCCTACCGCGGACCACTCCGCCAGGTCGCGCACCAGCTCACCGGCGGTCTGCGCCAGTCGATGTTCTACGTCGGCGCACCGACCATCGAGGACCTCAAGGCCAAGGGCAAGTTCGTCCGCCTGACCACTGCGGGCCTCAAGGAGAGCCACCCGCACGACGTCCAGATGACCGTCGAAGCCCCGAACTACGTCGTGAAGTAAGAGTTCTCGACCGACCGTCTCGGACGGTGCCGCGTGACCGTCAACGGCCGTGGTTCCTGCCTCCTGTGCAGGGACTACGGCCGTTTTCGCTGTCTCAGGATGTCAGACGAATCGCCCGTATGTGACGAAGGCCACGTGCGAGTTTCCTGGGCGGTATACGCCTGTCGTTGATCGTGGGCTTGGCCGCGCGAGAGCTGACGAGGGCGACTCTGGGTCGCGGCCGAGGTTACTCATGTAGTCGACGATCGGTGGCACCACTCGCCTTGCTTCTACGTTTACTTAGGGTAGGTTTCCCTAATGTAGTCCGGCCTTACCGGACCGTGAACCGAAGGAGGCAACCGTACCGCTATGACTTCACTGCTCTCTGACACCCCAACTCCGCTGACCGACGCGGCCTCTGTGCGCACTGGTGACGCACTGCTGGGGGCCCACAGTGCCGATGCCTACGCCGAGCTCATGCACGAGGTCGTCGATGCACTCGCCCAGCGCTTCACCGATGTCGACGCACCCACCTCGGCGAATGACCGCACCAGCCTCGAGGCACGGGTCGCAGGCTTCGACCTCGACGGTCAGGGCATCGGCAACCTCGCCGCCCTGCGTGAGGCCGATGACCTCTACGCCCGCAACGCCGTCTGGTTCCACCACCCCAGCTACGTCGCCCATCTCAACTGCCCTGTCGCCGTTCCCGCCGTCGCGGCCGAGGCGATGCTCGCAGCGATCAACACATCCGTCGACACCTACGATCAATCCTGACCAGGAACAGAAGTCGACGCTGGGCCAAGGGCAGACATTCACCACGATCGAAGGAGGTGCGGCATGAGCACACCCGAGACACACATCCACGACATCGTCGGCATCGGCATCGGACCCTTCGGCCTAGGGCTTGCGGCCCTATCCGATCCGCTGCCCGACGTCGACGGGGTATTCCTCGACCAGCGCAAGGAATTCCGCTGGCACCCGGGCATGATGATCGAAGGCGCGACGGTCCAGGTTCCGTTCCTCGCCGACCTCGTGACCATGGCCGACCCCACCTCCCGCTTCTCCTTCCTCCAGTTCCTCAAGGACAGCGGCCGCCTCTATCCCTTCTACATCCGCGAATCCTTCTACCCCCTGCGCGCCGAATTCGACGAGTACTGCCGCTGGGTCGCCGCGCAGTTAGACACCCTGCGCTGGAACCGCACAGTCACCTCGGTGACCAGGGACAATGACATCTATACCGTCACCGCCGAGGTGGCCGATCAGTCCGGTCAGGCGCTGAGGACCGAGTCCTACCGCGCCCGCCACCTGGTCCTGGGCGTCGGCACCTCACCGGTCCTGCCTCCCGCTCTGCGGGGTTTGGATGCCGAGAGTGCCGAGGGCGTCGGTGGCCCGGTTGCGCAGGGCGGCGGCCCGGTCATCCACACTTCTCAGTACCTCGACCATCGAGAGGCTCTGCTGGAGAGCGGATCGATCACGATCGTCGGCAGCGGACAGTCCGCGGCCGAGATCTACCGTGATCTCATCGATGAGGCCGAAGCTCGCAAGGTGCGACTCGACTGGGTGACACGCTCGCCGCGCTTCTTCCCGATGGAGTACACGAAGCTGACCCTGGAGATGACATCCCCGGAGTACACAGATCACTTCCGTGCCCTGCCCGATGACCTGCGCGAGCTGCTCGGCCGCGAACAGCGAACCCTGTACAAGGGCATCAGCGCCGAGCTCGTCGATGACATCCACGACACGCTCTACCGTCTCAGCCGCTGCGGTCGGAAGCTGCGCACCAACCTGCTGGCCGAATCCGAACTGATCTCCGCCGGACGGGACGTAAACACCGGCGACTACGCCCTGCGCTTCCGCAACACGGCACTGGACAAGTGCTTCGACCGGCGCAGCGGATCGGTCGTCTCTGCTACCGGCTACAAGTCCCAGGTCCCGGACTTCCTCGCCCCGCTGGGCGACGAGATCCGTTTGGACGCCAAGGGCCGCCTCGACGTCAGCCGCCACTACACGGTTAACGACGCAGGCACCATCCACGTCCTCAACGGCGAAGAGCACACCCACGGCGTCACCGCACCCGACCTCGGCTTCGGGCCCTGGCGCGCATCGGTCGTGCTCTCACATGTGACCGGACGCGAACCATACCCGATCGAAAAGACCATCGCGTTCCAGACCTTCGGCATTCCGGACGACGGGGCAGACGATGACGGGGTGCTCGACGATGGGGCACTCGAGAGCGCCGCTGAAGAAGGCACCGCACCTTTGAGCACTCGGGACGACTTCGAATCGCACTTCGACTTCGCCGACACCGACGCCGATTCCGAGCCTCATTCTGATTCCGATTCCCGGGCCGCAGAAGACAGGGAGATGACACACGTATGACCACCGAACTCATGACAGACGCAGCCGCCACCGCGGCATCAACAACGACCGCAGTATCAGCAGAATCTCGCACCGTCGACATCCGAGCCTTGGATCTCGACCGGGATGCCAAGAACATCCACGTGTGGCTGACCCACCCGCGCGCCCACTACTGGCAGATGACCGGACTCGACGAGTCCGGAGTCTGCGATTACCTCGGCGGCGTGCAGAACTCCGCCGATGATAACGGATGGGTGGGCTCGGTCGACGGCATCGACTGCTTCTACGTCGAAACGTACCTGCCCTCCACTCTGATTCCAGGCGACGTCGTCCCCACCGGACCCGAGGACATCGGAATGCACCTGCTCGTCGCCCCACCCGACGGTGACGGGGTGCGCGGACTCACGAACCGGATCATGGCCGAGGTCATCGACTTCTGCCTCCGCCCGATCGAACACGGTGGCCGAGGCGGGCGCCGAGTCATCGTCGAACCCGACGTGCGCAACACCGCCATCCTCGAGAAGAACCGGGCAGCAGGTTTCAATCCGGTGAGTGAGGCGACCATCATGATGGGGGAGGAGCGGAAGCGGGCCCTGATCAGCATCTGCACTCACGAGGACTTCGAATCCAGTGAGCTTGTTGGACTTCTCAACCGCGAGGATGTCGAAGCCGGCGTTCCCGCCACAGGGGGAGTGCCGATCGCTGCTGACGAACGACCATCGCCAGACCTCGCGGTTCCCGAAACCTACTCCCATCTCAACCCCGACACCTTCGCGGTCGCCCAACGCCACCACGTGGCCAAGGCGCTGTCCGAATTCGCCCACGAACGACTCATCGCCCCGGTCCGCGCCACCGGCCCGAATGCCGGGTCCGATGATTGGGAGCTGAAGGTCGGCGAGGTTGCTTCGAAGGACGCTGCCGACACTGTCACGTACACGTTCTCCGCCCGAGTCCTGCCGCTCGAGCACTGGGTCATCGACGAGGCCAGCATCACCCGCCGCCGAGGTGACACGCAGTTGGACCTCGACGCGCAGGAACTCGTCGTCGAGCTTCAGGATGCCCTCGGCATCCCGGAGAACCTCATGTCGACCTACCTCGAGGAACTCGCGTCGACCCTGGCCAGCAGCGCCTTCAAACTCGCCGGGGCGGTCAAGGGCCACCGTCCGGACTCCACCGATCTCCTGACTGCCGACTTCCAGACCACCGAGGCGGCCATGACCGAGGGCCACCCCGGGTTCATCGCGAACAACGGACGCATCGGATTCTCCCTCTCCGACTACCGGAAATGGGCACCGGAGAACGGTCAGACCACTCGGATCGAATGGGTGGCAGCGAGCCGCAAGCACAGCCACCTCTCGGTCGGCGTCGGACTCGATGAAGCCGCACACTGCGAGTGGGCGCTGAGTGCCGAGGAGCGTGAACTCTTCGACTCGCGAATCCGGTCAGCCGGCCGCAATCCGGAGGACTTCCATCTCCTCCCGGTCCACCCGTGGCAGGCCGACCACCGGCTCGCGATCACCTTCGCCGCCGACATCGCACGCGGCGACTTGCTGCCCTTGGGTGCCGGCCTCGACGAGCATCAGCCGCAGCAGTCGCTGCGCACCTTCTTCAATCACTCACGGGCAGACGCCCCGTATGTGAAGGTCGCGCTCGCCGTGCAGAACATGGGCTTCCTGCGCGGACTGTCCCCGAAGTACATGCGCGATACACCGGCCATCAACGACTGGATCGCGGAGCTCGTCGGAACCGATCCCGCCTTCGGGGATGCCGGATTCCGAGTCCTGCGGGAACGCACCGCGTTGGGCTACACGGGAGACGTCTACCACCGCACCCAGGAAACGAATCCGCACCGGAAGATGCTCGCCGCACTCTGGCGCGAGAACCCGCTGAGCGTCATCGAACCTGGTCAGAAGGTCGTCACCATGGCGGCACTGCTGCACCGCGATCATAGGGGAGTCGCCTTCGCCAGCGAACTCATCCGCGCCTCGGGTCTCCGTCCTGAGGACTGGGTGCGCTCCTATCTGCGGGCCTATCTGCAACCGCTCGTCCACGCATTGTTGGCCCACGATCTCGTGTTCATGCCGCACGGTGAGAACCTCATCCTCATCCTGGATAACCACGTCGTGACCGGTGCCTTCATGAAGGACATCGGCGAAGAAGTCGCCGTCCTCGGTCACCGTGAACTGCCTGACGATGTCGAGCGGATCCGGGCGTTGGTTCCCGGTGACGAGAAGGCCCTGTCTGTGTTCACGGACATGTTCGACGGGGTGCTGCGCCACCTCGGCGGGATCCTCGATTCCGATGGTGTGCTGGGTGCACAGAAATTCTGGGCCCTGGTCGCCGAGGTGCTCGATCGTTACGAAACCGAGCATCCCGAACTCGCCCGTGGGCTCGCAGGCGACGTGGATCTGCGGGCAGAACGTTTCGCCCATTCCTGCCTCAACCGGCTGCAGCTGCGCAACACCGTGCAGATGGTCGACATCGGCAACCAGGCCGAATCGCTGCTCTACGCCGGAACGATGAGGAACCCCGTGGCGCGTTGATCTGATCGACCGACCGCGCTGACCCCACCGACCGATCGCGCAGCTCATCGCCCGATCGCACCGTGCACCGCCCGATTGCGAAGTGCACAGCATCTACCGAGGTGGCCGCTGGAACCCAGCGGCCACCTCGGCGTGGGTGTGGGGTGAAGGCGGAATCGCCGGATGGTCTGCGATCATGTGAGCACCAGCGGCTATCATCATTCCTATCGGTCGCCTGCGCGCTGACCGCAAGCGGTCCGTAGGATTCCCGACTCAAAGGTGTGGTCATGGCGAAGCAGAACGATCGGCCGACTCTGGCCACGGTCGCTTCGCGCGCAGGAGTCAGCATCAAGACCGCATCCCGGGTGCTCAACGGCGAAAAGCATGTGGCCGCGCGGACCGCCGAGAAGGTCGAAGACGCCGCCGCCGAGCTCGGATTCCGCCTCAATTCCACGGCCAGGCGCCTGCGCGCCGGTGGCAGATCTCCCTACATCGGCGTGGTCATGAGCGACGGGGACGACCCGTTCCAGGCTCGTCTCTTCACCCTGTTGGAGGCCGAGCTGAGCAGGATCGGACTGCGCCCGGTCGTGACGGTCACCGCCGACGACCCCGACCGTGAACGCGGCTTCCTCGACGAATGCCTGGCCAATGACATGACCGGCATCTGCGTCATCCGATCGCACCCGGACGCCGCTCGGTTCTACGCTGATGCGGCAAGCGCTGACGTGCAGATCGTGTCCTTCGATCCGTCGACGGCAGGACCCGGAGTCGACCTCATCGCCGGTGATGAGGAGCTTGCCGGGCGACTGGCCGCGACTCAACTCCTCAACCACGGGCACATCAGCCTCGGCGTCATCGGCGATCACTCGACGAGCCCCATCACCACCGCCAGACTCGCCGGAATCCAATCGGCCTTCGCCGGGCGCTCGGACGTCGGATGGCGAGCTTACATGCGCGAAGACGCCCACGACCTGGCCAGCGCGAAGAACGTCGTCGCCGCCTGGCTCGGATCGCGCAGCGCCCCCAGCGCGCTCATCACCCTGTCCGCGACCCTGACGCAGGGGGCCATCGATGCCTGTCGCCGGCTCGATGAGTGGCCGGCGCTGGTGGGCATTGACGATTTTCCCGCCGCGGAGCTCTTGGACGTGACCGTCATCGACCGTGATGTGCAGTCCATGGTCGCCGAGGCGGTCCGACGTCTGCAGGATCCGCCCGGTTCCGGGGCGGGAGGGGGTCCTCGCCGAGGTTCGGCTCGGGTTCCAGTCCATGTGATCGCCCGTGGAAGCGGTGAGGAATCTCCGGACAAGTGACGCTGTTCGGAGAGAGACTCCGATCACAATTTTTCGCCGAAACAGTTGACACCGGCCCCGGATCGGCGCATTATTTTGAACAGCCTGACAACGTTGTCAGAAAAATTGAAAGGTTCACAATGAGGCACAACCTGCAGTCCCGGAAGAAGCTCGCCGTCCTCGGCGCCTCGGTTGCTATCGGCGCTCTTGCGCTCAGCGGCTGTGGGAGTCAGAAGGGCCAAGGCAATGAGGAATCCGGTGGCGGTTCGGGTGGAGACGGTGAAGTCACCATCGCCCTGCTCCTCCCGGAGTCCAAGACCACCCGCTACGAATCGCTGGACAAGCCGAACTTCGAGAAGTACGTCGCCGAAGCCAACCCTGATGCGAAGGTCGAATACCGCAACGCCAACCAGGACGCGACGCAGCAGCAACAGCAGTTTGAGGCTGCGGTGACCGAAGGCGTCGACGCCATCGTGCTCGACCCGGTCGATGCCTCGGCAGTGTCTTCGGCCCTGTCGAAGGCTCAAGCCAAGAAGATCCCGGTCATCGCCTATGACCGCTTCTTCGAAGGTGCGGACTACTACACCTCGTTCGACAACAAGAAGATCGGCAACCTGCAGGGCCAGGCCGTCCTCGACGGGCTCAAGGCCGAGGACAAAGACCCGAAGTCGGGACCGGTGTGGATGGTCAACGGAGATCCGAAGGACCCGAACGCCGCTGACTTCAAGGCCGGCGCCGAGGAGACCCTGAAGAAGGCCGGCGTCGACATCACCGAAAGCCATGACACCCTCGATTGGAACCCGGACGATGCCCGTCAGTGGGTCGAAGGCCAGCTGCAGAGTGCGGACAAAGAGCCGATCGCCATCTACTCAGCCAATGATGGAACTGCCGGTGGTGTCCTCGCCGCCACCAAGAAGGCCAAGGTGAAGCCGGTCGTCACCGGACAGGACGCTGAGGTCGACGGACTGCAGAACATCCTCAGGGGTGACCAGTACGCCACGATCTACAAGTCGATCCCACCACAGGCGGAGTTCGCTGCGAAGGCAGCCGTCGCCCTGGCCGGAGGCGAGGAGCCGAAGGCTGGAACAACCTACAAGGACACTCCGACGGACTTCGTCGAAGCCAAGGTCGTCACAACGGACACCGTCAAGGACATCGTCGGTGATCAGATCAAGGCGGAAGACATCTGCACCAAAGACGTGAAGAAGCTCTGCGAAGACGCCGGCGTCAAGTAGAAATCGGCGAGTAGGAACATATGAATTCTCAACCCACTGATCCGGCGCCCGCGAACTCGCGGGTGCCGGAGACCGGAGCCGAACCAGTCCTCGAGCTGCGCGGGATCAACAAACGATTCGGTGCGGTCCAGGCACTGACCGATATCAACCTGACCATCGGCCGCGGCGAAGTCGTCGGACTCGTCGGCGACAACGGCGCGGGCAAATCCACCCTGGTCAAGGTCATCGCCGGAGTCCACGGCGCCGACGAAGGTGAGATCATCCTGGGCGGGCGGTCCCAGAAATTCGCGGCGCCGAAGGACGCGCAGAAGGCGGGAGTCGCGACAGTCTTCCAGGACCTCTCGCTGTGCGAGAACCTCGACGTCGTCGCCAACCTGTTCCTCGGCCACGAGAAGACCCGCGGCGGTGTTCTCGACGAGGTCACCATGGAGGCCAAATCCTGGGAGCTGCTGCGCAGCCTCTCGGCCAAGATCCCCAGCGTGAGGGTGCCGATCGCGGCTCTCTCCGGCGGACAACGTCAGACGGTCGCGATTGCCAGGTCCCTCCTCGGCGAACCATCGATCGTGATGTTGGACGAGCCGACGGCGGCGCTCGGTGTGGCACAGACCGCCGAGGTGCTCAACCTCATCGAGCGCCTGCGAGAACGCGACCTCGGAGTGCTTTTGGTCAGCCACAACATGGCCGATGTGCAGGCCGTGTGCGACCGCGTCCACGTTCTGCGCTTGGGCAAGGATGCCGGTGACTTCCCCGGTGACGAGCGCACGGACGTGCTGGTCGCCGCGATCACGGGAGCCAACGACAATGTCGTGACTCAGCGAGCGACCCGGAGGGGTGAGCGCCGATGACCCGCAACTCGTTCATCACCGACGAACGCATTTCGAGCGAGGGGTTCTTCGCGACATTCGTGCGTCGAGTCAAGGAGGGCCAGCTCGGCTCATTTCCGGTGATTCTGGCGCTCATCGTCATCGTCATCGTCTTCCAATCGGCGAACAGCAAGTTCATCTCACCGGCCAACCTGGTCAACCTGTCCACGCAGGTCGCGTTCCTCGCGATCCTGGCGTTGGGCATCAACCTGATCCTGCTCCTCGGCGAGATCGACCTGTCGCTGGCGCAATTGGGTGGGCTCTCCGCCTCACTGCTGGGTGTGTTGGTGGTCAGGCAAGGGGTTCCGCCTCTGATCGCACTGGTCATCATGCTGGTATTGGGTCTCGTCGTCGGCGCGATCCAGGGCTGGTTCTTCGCGGTGGTCGGGATACCGGCCTTCGTGGTCACTTTGGCAGGGTTGCTGGCGTTCACCGGGCTGACGTTGACCACTCTGGGCGTGCAGAAGAACCTGTCGATGGCCGACACCTTCGCCTTCGACTTTGCGAGCTTCTACTTCCCGGCGATCTGGGCCTACGTATTCGGGGCAGTCGCCGTCATCGGCTTCGGTGCGGGGATCATCTACTCGAAGCTGCGCCGTCACAACGAGGGACTCGACAGTCCCAGCTGGACCTCGGTGATCGTGCGCATTGCCATCCTCACCGTCGTCGTGTTCGGGTTCCTCATCCTGGTCAACCAGGACTTCGGTCTGGCGATGCCGTTCTTCCTCATGATCGTCATCGCGATCGTCATCGATCTGGTGCTGCGCAAGACCAAGTACGGGCGCTCGATCTACGCGGTCGGCGGCAAGGTCGAAGCCGCCAGACGTGCGGGCATTCGGGTGACTTGGGTGCGCATCAGCGTGTTCATGGCCGCCGGTGTGCTGGCCGCATTGTTCGGCTTCATCAAGACCGGTGTGACGACCAACGCGGGATCGACGCTGGTGAGCACACAGGACCTGCTCAACGCGATCGCCGCAGCGGTCATCGGGGGCACCTCGCTCTTCGGTGGTCGCGGTACAGCCTGGGCAGCCGTACTCGGTGCCCTGGTCGTCGGTGCGATCAACAACGGTCTCTACCTCATCGGCTTCAACTCCGATGCACAGCAGATCATCACCGCGCTCGTCCTGCTCACGGCCGTCGTCATCGACGCACTGAGCCGCCGCGGACAAAGGTACGTCGGACGGGGTTAGCGAACGTCGGGGTTAGCGAGGGTCACGGTTAGCGCCGGTCGCGGTTAGCGCCGGTCGCCCTCTCGCCAAGCAAGCTCATCGAGCGGACCACTGAGCGTCGAAAGTACCAGTTGCAACTGGTGCCCCCGATGATCAGTGGTCCGCTCGATGTGTTGGCATATAGGCGCCGAGGTGGGCCCGGGTTCCGGTTTGCCCTTCTCAGGTTTCCGCTCGCGCTCCTCAGCGTTGCCGCTTCGCCCAACTTCAGACGTGCTGATACAGTCGTGGGCAATGACATGGGGTGCCTGACGTTGATCGCGTGAGGCTGAGAGGACACCCATCGAACCTGATCTGGGCCATACTAGCGAAGGGATCGTCATGGTTGACTTCGACCTGCGTTCTGCCAATGCACGACTGCGTGCGAGCAATCCACTCATCCAATGCATCACGAACACCGTTGTGCAGCAATTCAGCGCCAACGTGCTCCTGGCCGTCGGTGCCGCCCCGGCGATGCTCGACCACGAGGCCGATGCCGCACAGTTCACGCGCATCTCCAGCGGACTGCTGGTCAACTTCGGCACCGCCACGAATCAGCAGTTCCTTGCCGCTGACGCCGCCATCGACGCAGCCAATGAAGACTCCAAGCCGTGGGTCCTCGACCCGGTGAGCATTGGGGCGGTCGACTTCCGGACCACACGAATCCGTCGCGCGGCGAACTCTTCACCCACTGCCATCCGTGGCAACGCCTCCGAGATCGCGGCACTGGCCGGAGTGGGCCTGGGTGGTCGGGGAGTGGACTCCACCGACGAGGTTGATGCGGTGATTCCGGCCGCGGCCGAACTGGCCAAGTCCACCGGAGCAATCGTTGCCGTCTCAGGTCCCAAGGACGCGATCGTCGCTCACTTCGACGGGGCCGACCATGTCGCCCGCCTCGATGGGGGACACTCCTTTATGCCGCTGGTCATCGGCACCGGATGCTCTCTCGGCGCAGTCACCGCCGCGTATCTCGTGGGCGCAACGACCGCCTCGGCGAGGTTCGAGGCCGTGGTCGCAGCCCACGCTCACTTCAAGGTCGCCGGTGAGACCGCCGCCGAGGGTGCACGCGGACCCGGCAGCTTCTCCGTGAACTTCCTCGATGCGCTGCACACGATCACGGGTGATGATCTGGCTGGGGTCCACGTCGAATCAGACAGGGTCGAATCAAGTGCGATCGACGCCGAGGCGATCGACGGAGCACAGTCATGAGCGCCTCGTCTCCCGAGGCGAACACCCGCCTGGCCGGAATCGACGCTCGGCTCTACCTCGTCACCGATTCGGCACAGTGCCGCGAAGCTGGACGCAGCGTCGCCGATACCGTCCGCGAGGCTGTGGGCGGGGGAGTGGGGATCGTGCAAGTCCGCGACAAGGACATCGACGACGATGCGTTCTACACGTTGACTCGTGAGGTCATCGCAGCCGTCGACAGCGTTCTGGTCGACACGAACCGTCGTGTCCCCATCGTCCTCAACGACCGAGTCGCGGTCGCCCAGCGACTCCTCGCCGAGGGAGTAGAAGTCCACATTCACGTCGGACAGTCCGACACCCCGGTCGAAGAAGTACGCGAACTCATCGGCCCAGAACCGCTGCTCGGGCTGTCGGCGGCCAACAGCACCGAATTCGCAGCCGCCCGGGAATCCGGCGTCGTCGACCTCGTCGGCATCGGGCCCGTCTACGACACCACGACGAAAACCGACGCACCCGACGGGATCGGGCCCGACCGCCTCGGCGAGCTTGTGGGTGAAGCGGGACTTCCCGCGGTTGCCATCGGAGGGATCAGCACCGATCGTGCCGCCGAACTGAGGGGCCGCGGTCTGCTCGGGATCTGTGTGGTCTCTGCCATCTGCCGCGCCGAGGATCCGCGTGCCGCAGCCGAAGAACTGCTCGCGGAATTCGGCGACGGACTCGCGGAGGCAGCTCAGTGACCACACGGCCACCCATCGCACTGTCCATCGCAGGCACCGACCCCAGTGGGGGAGCCGGCATCCACGCCGACCTCAAGACCTTCACGGCCCGCGGGGTGCTGGGCACCACGGCCATCACCGCTCTGGTCGCGCAGAACACGCACGGCGTTTCGCGGGTCTATGGAATCGACGATGACTTCGTCTCCGACCAGCTCGACAGTGTGCTCAACGATATGCCCGTCGATGCCACGAAATCGGGGATGCTCGGCTCACGCTCCCTCGTCGAACTCGTCGTCGCACGAGCGGCCCAGGGCCAGCTGGGCTTCTACACCGTGGACCCGGTCATGGTCGCGACGTCCGGGCACCGCCTCCTCGAGGTCGATGCCGTGACCGCCGTCCGCGATCACCTGCTCCCGGTTTCCGACCTCATCACCCCGAACCTGCCCGAAGCTGCGCTGCTGATCGGCGACGACGAGCCCGTGGCGAAGAACCCGCAGGAGATGTTGGTCCAGGCCAGACAGCTCGTCCACCGCGGACCGCGCGCGGTGCTGCTCAAGGGTGGGCACGCGTTCGAGGGCGATGTCGCCGACGTTCTCGTCACCGCAGAAGGCACGGTCACTGAGTTCACCCACCCACGAGTGGAGACACCGAATACGCACGGAACCGGGTGCACATTGTCGGCCGCGATCACCGCCGAGGTGGCCGTGCTCAAGCGTGCACGTGCAGTTGACGATGTGAGCTCGGATCTCCTCCACGAAGCCGTCGACAATGCCCTGAACTATCTGGCTCGGGCGCTGAAGTCCGCCGCGAACTGGCAGGTCAGCTTCGATCCGAAGGGCGCTCACGGACCCGTCGACCACCAGGTCGACATCGTCCGCCGTTAGAACAACCAGTCACACACCCGGATGGGCTTGCCATCCGAATACCGCTCAAAGACGCTGTGGGACCGCCGAGGTCCCCTGAACAAGGGAGATATCAATGACGACAGACTTTTCCGCAGGCCCCCAGACCACTCAGCTGTGGGACCGTGTCCGCCCGATCGTCGAACAGATCGAGCGCCTGCCCTTCCTCGGCCAGCTCGCCGAGGGCAGCCTCGATGTGAAGGCCTTCACGAACTACATCATCCAAGACGGCATCTACCTCACCGGTTACGCGAAGGCGATGTCCTTCCTCGCCGCCGGAGCCAACGACCGGGACGAAGCACGATTCTGGGCCAGTTCGGCAGCCGAGGCCATCAGTGTGGAAGAGGAGATGCACGGTGAGCTGCTCGCCGATTCTCGCCTGGCCGCGTCCCACGATGAACTCGTCAACAGCGGAGCCGGTTTCAAGGCCTCACCCACCACCTTGGGCTACGTGTCCTACCTCGTGGCCACCGCTGCCAGCCGCTCCTATGGCGAAGGCGTGGCCGGAGTGCTGCCGTGCTTCTGGGTCTACGCACACATGGGCAAGGTCCTCGTCGAACGGGCCGGCCAGATGAGTGCTGACCACCCCTACCGCACCTGGGTCCAGACCTACGACTCACCTGAATTCGATGAGTCGACCCGGCAGGCCGTACAGCTGCTTGAACAGGAACTCACCAATGCCCCCGCCGAGGTGGCCGCAAGAATGCGTGCCACGTTCGAGCAGGCCTGTGTGTACGAACTCCACTTCTGGGCCTCTGCCCATGCGCTCCAAGGCTGGGATGCAGGAGTGTTCGTGCCGCAGAGCTGAGCACTAGTCGTTGGTGACGTCTGGTTTGAGACGGCGGAAGAGATTCCACAGTGCGATTGCGACGATGGCAAGGAAGATGCCGGTCGGGAGGAAGACAAGGGATTCCGGCCACGATCTGCCTAACCCGACGCTGAGCGTCTGCACAAGAGACAAGGCGAACAGCAGAGCGCAGGCACCAGCGGTGATTCGCATGAACTCCATCAGACAGTCGAAGAGATAGACGCGTTCGCCGCGTTGTATCCAGTACTCCTTGTGCGGAATGTTGACGAGGCTGAGCGGCATCTTCTCAAAGATCGAGCGAATTGAGAGCAGCACCGAGAGTCCCACTCCCAAAGGAACGAGCCACGCGAATACCTCACCCTTCGACGCCCAGTCGTCAGGTTGACCGTTTGCCCCGAAATGGCTCGGCACCTGGTCGGGTGCATTGAACCAAACCCAGAACGCGGTAGAGATGAGCACCGCCAGGGACGCCGCTGCGAAGATCAACGCAGCGGTTCCAGGGCGCCGGCTCGGATTCGGTCTCGTTGAGGAAGGCACATTGCCAGGCTATCCGGTGCCCGGTGCCAAGTGTCGGGTGCCCGATAGCCTGGTGCCCGGTGTCGGGAGAGATCAGGCCGGATGGCTCCCTGATGGACCGCTTCTGCCCGGAGGCGTGGGGCCCAATGAGCCCATCGCATGCCAACCGCGACGCAGGGTGGTCCACAGGAGCACATGGTCGACTTCTATCAGGGGGACTCGGTCGTGTCGCGGACAGGCAAAACGTCCGACGAAGAACACGACGGTAGCGAAACACATACCCATGATGAATAGAATCAGCAGATCCATGACGGCCTCCTCACACCCGTATCGAATGCATGTCTCCATTTTCCTCCCGGCCCGAAAAGAAAGATAGGTCCACCTGGCAACAAGTGGCCTGCATGCCATTTCCGGTTCCGCGCGTGTGAATGCTCGCGAGTGAATGCCTGTGAGGGGACGGAGCCGCAACCGTCTCCGCCCGACCAGGCCGGAGACGACCTTGGGGCATTGGTAGTGCCGCGTTCGATGGGAGGGATGCTGACCTGGGGCGTTGCAAACATCCCAAGATTTATGGGCCATCAATAGGTACAAGAATCAAATCATGATCGAACAAGATTCGAAAAAGAGGGTGCAAATAAGCGAAATGAATGTATAATTGAAAGAAGAGCAACGACGATGTTGGCGAATGGACTTCAGTACCATGACTCTCACCCCCGACCGCACCCCAGGAAACCCGGAAAAGCGTGACCCACGCTCCGATTCCAGTGATGCCGCCACGGGTCCAGACGCAGCTGATGTGTCTTCTGATGATGAGCTGACGTTGTTCGACCAGCTCAAAGACTCCAACCTCGACCTCACCGGCCACCCCCTCGCCAAAACCTTCGAAGCACTCGCGCCTGTACCCACCGGTGAACCCGATACGGCGAACGAGGCCGTAGAGCCAACAGCCGAGGGTGCGGAATCCGCTGATGATGGCGCGACCGACGACGTTCATGAAGCGGTGCCCGAAGACGCTCATGAAGCAGCGCCCGGCGATGACTCCGCCGTGGCCAGCACCGCACCGGCAGCCGATGGTTCAGGTAAGCCTGGCCCGACCGAAACTGGTTCGAGTACTCCGAGTCCTCACCCGCTGCTCTCGAGCGAGGAATGGACCGATCTCTCACGTTTTGCTCCCGAAGTCACGACCAGCCTCACCGCACTCAGCGGGCTCAAGGACGGGCTACGGACCTTCGACCGATTGATGGGTCCCGATGACGCGATCACACTCATCGACGGACTCGAAGCCCTCCACCGAGTCAACGAAGCACTATCCACCCTGGCATTGGCAGTATGTGAACGAGTGGGAACACCGACTGACTATGGTGCTAAAACAACGAAGGCCCTCATCCAAGACAGGTTGAACATCACCAGCCGCGAAGCCAACCGCCGCACCGACATGGCCAAAAACCTCGGCGGACGGGTGACTCTGACCGGGCAGCCACAAGCACCACTGTTTCCCACGGTCGCTGATGCCTTCAACGAAGGCCGACTCTCAGCCGATCAGGCCACGGTCATCAAGGACTGCTTGAAGAAACTACCCACCTGGACCACCCAAGCCAATCGCGACTACGCCGAAACAACACTCGTCGAGAAAGCACCAAGCGTGAGAGTCCATGACCTGCGAGCGATCTTCGCTCGGATCCTGGCCCATATTGATCCCGATGGTCAAGAACCCATCGATGCCACAGACCGGTCCATGTACAAGGTCACCATGCATGCCCGTGACAACGGTGACTGGGAACTCACGGGTCTCCTTGACCCCGTCACGGGCGGGCAACTCAACGGGCTGCTGACAGCACGAACCAAAATCGCAAACAACACCAGCAACAGCAGCGACAACAGCGCATCGGATGTGAACGAGTCCGGTGTCTTAGAAGACGGAACCCTCGTCGACATGACCGGGCAGAGGTTGAGTGCTCAGGAGTGGATCTACGAACGCTTCGCGACACTCATCGGCAGAATAGACATGACTCGTACCGGCCAAGGCGCCCAATACGCGTTAGTCGTCACCGCGAAGGCCGAAGACCTCGCGAACGGAACCGGTACCGGCACCACAGGTACTGAGAACCCGGTCCCGATCAGTGAACTGGCTCGCAATGGCCTCAACGGGGCGGTGTTCTTCGAACTCATTTCGGAGAAGGCGAAGACGATGCAGGTCGTGACGGAGAATCGGTTCGCGAATGCGAAACAGATCGCGGTCCTGACAGCACGTGATCAGGGGTGTACGTTCCCGGGATGTGATGCACCGCCGGGATGGTGCGATGCCCACCATATTGTTGAGTGGGCACAAGAAGGTCGAACGGATGTCAATAATATGACGTTGAGTTGTTCTGCCCATCACCACCTTCTGGACAGATCGGACTGGGAGACAGTGATGCTCAAAGACGGTAGACCCGCGTGGGTACCTCCGGCATCGATTGATCCGGCGAGGCGGCCGATATTGCATGCGAGGTTCGTGGCTCAAGAAGTCATCGACACACTCTTCGACGAATGACCGCTCAGACCGCTCAGGCCGCTCAGTCTGCTCAGACCGCTGGGGACGCTCAGGACGCTCAGGTGTAACTGAGAGCCAAATTCTTCACCGCAGCAGATACGGAATGCGCTGCCCGACGCCCCTCCTCGGCGGTGAAGCCTGCTGGGAAAGTAAAGCGCACACTCGTCTTCGCGACATCATCAGCAATACCTAGCGCGGTGAGCACATGCGATGGCTCATCTGACCCGACGGCGCAGGCGGAACCACTCGAAGCAGTGACGCCCAGGCGTTCAAGTTCGAGCAGTACGGACTCACCACTGGTGCCTGAGAAACAGAACGAAGCATGATTCGGAGTTCGCGAGCAGTCACTGCCTGTGAGGAACGCTCCGGAGACCGTGGTCAGCACCTCTGCGATGAAATCATCCCGGATGGCCAGGACACGGTCAGCGATCTCAACTCGCTCCGCCTCGGCGAGTTCCAACGCGGTGGCAAACGCGACGGCAAGGGCAACGTTCTCCGTCCCCGATCGACGCCCAGACTCCTGACCGCCACCGTGGATAAGCGGTTCAAGCGGGATCCGTGCGCGAATTGCAGCGACTCCGATACCTTTCGGCGCACCGACCTTGTGCCCGGCCAGGCTCATGGCATCGACGCCGAGTCCGCTCAGCGGGAGCCAACCCGCAGCCTGCACGGCATCGGTGTGGAACAGTGCGCCAGCATCGTGAGCAACCTTGGCCAGGGCTGCGATATCGGCGACCGTGCCGATCTCGTTGTTCACATACCCCAGGCTGACCAGGAGCGTGTCCTCGCGCAGTGCCGAACGGAGTGCCTCAACCGCGATCGTGCCATCGGGTCCGACGGGCACCACTGTGATCTCGAACCCGTGCCGACGAGCCAGGAAATCCGTCGCGGCGAGCACCGCCTCATGCTCCAGAGCAGAGGTCACGATATGTCGCCGAGGTGGCGGAGCGTCCGGTCCTGCACCGGGGTCAGCATCGCCATCGGCTAGAGCCCCGAGAGCGATACCGATGATCGCAAGATTGTCGGATTCGGTACCGCCGCTGGTGAAGACGATGTCAGTGCTGCGCATGCCGAGCACCTTCGCCACTCGTCTACGCGCGTCCTTGAGCGCGTCTGCCGAGGTGCGGCCGACCTCATGATGGCTCGAAGGATTGCCGAACGCACCAGTCAGATATGGCCAGGCCGCCTCGAGTGCCTCCCTGCGCACGGGTGCCGCCGAAGCAGTGTCGAGGTAGAGCGGTGCCTTCGCCTCTGGCTCCTGTTCGAGTCCCATCTCAGCTCAGCCCCACACTGCTGTCGGACTCAACTCCGCCGACCTCGGCTGTCAGGTCCAGGTCGAGTCCCAGGTCGATCGCGCGGACACTGTGAGTCAGTGCCCCGGAGGAGATGACGTCGACTCCGGTGGCGGCGATATCACCGACGGTCTCGAGAGAGACATTTCCGCTGGCCTCGACGATCGCTCGTCCGGCGATGAGCTCCACGCCGGCACGCAGAGCTGCCAGGGAGAAATTGTCGAGCATGATGATGTCGGCGCCGCCGTCGAGTACCGCCTGGATCTGCGCGAGGCGATCGACCTCAACCTCAATCGTCGTCGTATGCGACAGTCGGTCCCGAGCCGAGCGGATCGCGGCCGCTACATCTGCCCCCTCACCTGCGAGGACGGCCAGGTGATTGTCCTTGACCATGACCGCGTCCGAGAGTCCGAACCGGTGGTTGTGCCCACCGCCGCAGACCACCGCGTGCTTCTCAAAGGCCCGCAGGCCTGGTGTGGTTTTCCGGGTGTCGACGATGCGCACACCACGACCGTCCGTGTTCGTGCCTGCGGAATTCGACGATGCTGCATCGACGAAGGCTCTGGTCTGAGTCGCGATTCCGCTCATCCGCTGGCAGAAGTTCAGTGCGATCCGCTCGGCTCGCAGGACTGCTCGGGCGGGGCCCGACACTGTCGCCAACGTGTCACCAGCTGCGAAGGCATTGCCATCGGCGCTGGTCAGATCCACATCGACGCTCGGGTCGACAAGGGTGAAGGCACGAGCGAACACATCGATTCCAGCAAGGACTCCGGCCTCGCGTGCGCTCAGCTTCGCCGTCGCCGAGGCGGTGGCCGGGATGAACGTCTCACCGGTGATGTCGCCCCACGGTGCGTCCTCGTCGAGAGCGAGACGGAGAGCGGAGTTGATGGTCGTGGCGCTCAGCATGAGGCGGCCTCCTGAAGCAGGGAAGAGGTGGACATGAGGTCGACGGATTCGGGCCGTCGCGTCGACAGTGCGCCGGACGTGGGGAAGTCGGTGCGGGTGTGGGCACCTCGACTCTCCTGCCTGGCGAGGGCCTGAGCCGCGATGTATCGCGCAATATGCGCAAGATTCGCAGTCTCGAATCCTTCGCGGAGTTCGGCAGGTTCAACATCAGTGACGAGCGGCCTACCCTCGCCGAGGCGGTCGAGCACGGTGCGCAGTCCGTGTCCCTCTCGTTCCACGCCGAGGTGGGTCCACGCGAGTTCTTGGAGTTCCTCACGAGAGATCCGGTTGGAGGACGAACCGAGTTTCGTCGACAACGACAACGACGCTGCCGTCGCCGAATGCGATGCTCGGCTCGGTTCCGGTATCGGCCCCGTTCGCGTTTCGAACTCCGTCGCAATCGCCTCGGCCGCGCGGGCTCCGAAGACGGCTCCCTCGAGCAGGGAGTTCGAGGCCAGACGGTTGGCACCGTGCACACCGCTGCAGGCGACCTCGCCGACGGCGAAGAGTCCTGCGATGTTGGTGCGTCCGTCCAGGTCAGTGTTGATGCCGCCCATGAAGTAGTGGGCGGCCGGTGTGACCGGGATGAGATCGGCGGCCAGATCGAAACCATGAGCAGCCAGGCCGCGGGCGATGCTGGGAAAGTGAGTCACGACTTCGGGAACAGATCGGGCATCGAGATAGCAGGGGAGATCATTCTGTTCGGCCATTCTCCGGTGGATCGCCAAGGCCACGACATCACGGGGCGCCAGCTCACCTCGGCGATCGATGTCTGGCATGAACCGGTGACCGTTCGCGTCGAGGAGGAGAGCTCCGGCGCCACGGACCGCCTCGGAGATGAGGAACCCGGATCCGGCCAACGCGGTGGGATGGAATTGGTAGAACTCCATGTCGGACACGGCGGTTCCTGCACGGATCGCGGCGGCCAGTCCATCGCCGGTTGCGCCTTCAGGATTCGTCGTGTGGGCGTAGAGCTGACCCGCCCCACCTGTCGCCAGGATCACTGCATCGGCCGCGAGGAATTCGTGGACTCCGTTGCGCAGCAGCGACACTCCGGTGCACCTGCTCGTGTGTCTCGCTGGAGACCCCGCCGGCCCCGTAGGAACCACAGACCCCGCCGGCCCCGTAGGAACCGCAGAACCTGCAGGACCCGTAGCCTCCGAAGGCCCCGTAGGTGCGGTGACCAGGTCGAGAAGCATCGTGTGCTCGAGCAATCGGACCCTGCCGGCAGCGACTGCGGCACGAAGTGCGTTCGTCAGCGCCTCGATGATCGCTTTGCCGGTGGCGTCGCCTCCGGCATGGAGGATGCGCGGAATCGAATGCGCGCCCTCCAGGCCGCGCGACCATTCACCGGTCCTGTCGCGGTCGAAGTCGACACCTGCGGCCGCAAGCTCGAGGATTCGGTCAGGGCCCTCGGTACACAGCACGCGGACGGCGGCCTCATCGCCGAGCCCGGTACCGGCGACCAGGGTGTCGGCGACGTGGGCTTCGACGGTGTCATCGGCTGCGAGCACTCCGGCGATTCCGCCCTGGGCCATGGCCGTATTCGACTCGCCCACACCGTCTTTGGTCACCACGGTGACCTCGTGTCTGCCGGCCAGCCGCAGAGCGGTGGTCAGCCCGGCGATGCCGGAGCCGATGATGAGTACGTGACTCACGAGCCGCTCAGATCCGCGGCTTCGCGGCGAGCATCCGCTCCAGGGATACACGGGCCGGATCGGCCACCTCGGCGTCGACGGAGATCTGATTGATCACGGTGCCGTCGAGCAGCGATTCGAGGACCCAGGCGATGTAGCCGGGGTGGATCCGGTACATCGTCGAGCACGGGCACACGACGGGATCGAGGCAGAAGATGGTGTGCTCGGGATGCTCGGCCGCCAGCCGCTGAACGAGGTTGATCTCGGTGCCGATGGCGAACGTGGTCGGTTCGGTCGCCTCGGCGATGGCCTTCGTGATGTAGGCCGTCGACCCGGACTCATCGGCAGCGGCCACGGTTTCCTGTGGGCACTCGGGGTGGACGATGACGCGCACATCGGGGTGATCGACGCGTGCCTTGTCGATCTGTGCGGGGGTGAAGCGCTTGTGCACCGAGCAGAATCCCTGCCACAGGATGACCTTCGAGTCCTCGATGGTGCTGGGGGAGTTGTTGCCCAGGGGTCGAGCCGGGTTCCACAGTGGCATGGCCTCGATATCGATGCCCATGTTCAGAGCGGTGTTGCGGCCCAGGTGCTGGTCGGGGAAGAAGAGCACACGCTGACCGCGCTCGAAGGCCCACTCAAGGACCACCTCGGCGTTGGAGGAGGTGCACACGATGCCGCCGTTGCGGCCGCAGAATCCCTTGATCGCGGCCGAGGAATTCATGTAGGTCACCGGGATGACGGGCACCTTGCCGTCAGCATCAGGCTCGTCACCCAACAGATCGGTCAGCTGTTCCCAGCAGTCCTCGACCTGGTCGATGTCGGCCATATCAGCCATCGAGCAGCCGGCCGCGAGGTTGGGCAGGATGACCGACTGTTCGGGTGTGGAGAGCAGGTCAGCGGTCTCGGCCATGAAATGGACGCCGCAGAAGACGATCGCCTCGGCCTCGGGATGATTCTGGGCAGCCTTGGCGAGCATGAACGAGTCGCCGATGTAATCCGCGTGCTCGACGACCTCGACGCGCTGATAGTGGTGGCCGAGGATGACGACCCGGTCGCCGAGCTTCTCCTTGGCGCGGATGATCCGGTCATTGAGCTCGTCCGCCGAGGCATCCCGGTACTCAGCGGGGATCTCACCCTGGCGTGGGGCTGAGACGGGAATCGAATCGTCCATCGAAGCGCCGGGCCCATAGCCAGGCTTGGCGTCGACGTCCCACGGGGCATCGATGAGGTCGGTCGAACACATTTCGTCGTTCTTGCCCTTCGCGGAGATGTCCTTGAGGGTGAGCTCGATCGAGGCTGTTGTGGTCATCATCGTCCTTCGCAGAGTGGAGCGGCGCGCCCGTGGAACAGGTCAGCGCGCTCCCGGAGCAGAGCGGTAAG
The DNA here is from genome assembly GCF_900169065.1 of Brevibacterium aurantiacum. GTDB lineage: Bacteria > Actinomycetota > Actinomycetes > Actinomycetales > Brevibacteriaceae > Brevibacterium > Brevibacterium aurantiacum. The sequence continues at coordinate 49,597 of NZ_FXZB01000025.1, forward strand.
CTCCCGGAAAAGTTTTGCGCAGATTTGAGCTTAATCATCATTGCTCGTAATGTAAAACACCACCGTGCGGCGGACCAGGGTCGATGATCTAGTCTGGAAACTGGCTCGCAATCCGAGTCGACCCGAACGTGAACTCGCGCGATTCGGCCGGCACCACAGCCTGCCGCCGACTTGCGCATATGCGGCGCTGTCGCAGCGTTGCCAACCAGACGAAGGCCGACCGAAGAGGATGCCCATGCCCCTGCCCGATAGTCCGACACCAGATCGACCCGCACCTGCACAGCCTGAGAACTCCACATCCGACCAGCCCGAGATGACTCCGCCCTATGGGAGCGGCCCCGCATCCACTGCTGCTGCCGGTGCGGCTGCGGCACCACCTCGGCGGGTGCGGACTCTGGACCTCATCAAAGCCAAGACACAGGGCCGGCGCTGGGCGATGCTGACCAGCTACGACCAGTACACGGCCGCACTGTTCGAGCAGGCCGGCGTCGAGGTGCTGCTGGTCGGCGATTCCGCGGCGAACAATGTCTACGGCCACGAGACCACACTGCCCGTCACCGTCGATGAGCTCATCCCGCTGGCGCGAGCGGTCTCCAGTGCCACCTCTCGGGCGCTGATCGTCGCAGACCTTCCCTTCGGCAGCTATGAGATCTCCGATGAGCAGGCGGTCGCAACGGCCGTGCGCTTCATGAAGGAAGCCGGCGTCCACGCGGTCAAGCTCGAAGGGGGAGTGGCCGTGGCCTCGAGGATCAAGGCGATCACGACGGCAGGCATTCCGGTGATGGCCCACATCGGGTTCACGCCCCAGGCCGAGCACAACCTCGGCGGGTACAAGGTTCAGGGTCGTGGGGATGCCGGTGATGCGCTGCTGGCCGATGCTCGTGCCGTCGCCGAGGCGGGGGCATTCTCTGTGGTCATGGAGATGGTTCCAGCCGGGTTGGCTGGGCAGGTGACGGCGGAGATGACGATCCCGACTGTGGGGATCGGTGCCGGTGCCGACTGCGACGCCCAGGTGCTCGTCTGGCAGGACATGGCCGGTCTGCGGACCGGCAAAGCGCCACGGTTCGTCAAACGGTATGCCGACCTGCATTCGGTGCTCAGCGACGCTGTCGGTCGCTACGTCGATGAGGTTAAGAGCGGCGCATTCCCCGAGCCGGAGCGGAGTTTCGAGTGATGGAGGTCGGTGGAATCCAGGCCCTGCGCGCCTGGCGGAAGCGGCAGTCGGGCACCGTGTCACTCGTACCGACGATGGGTGCCCTGCACTCTGGGCATCAGGCACTGATGGACCGGGCCCGGGAATCGGGAGATTCGGTCGTGACGAGCATCTTCGTGAACCCGCTGCAGTTCGGCACCGACGAGGACTTCTTCCAATACCCGCGGCCGTTCGAGGCTGACTTGGAAGTCTGCGAGGCCGCCGGAGTGGACTTCGTCTTCGCCCCGGCGCTGGGGGAGATGTACCCGTCTGCACCCGAGGTCACCGTGTCATCCGGACGGATGGGAGCAGTATACGAAGGCGCTGCCAGGCCCGGACATTTCGACGGGGTTCTCACTGTCGTGGCTAAGCTCTTCACCCTGACGGCACCGGACTCCGCGGTGTTCGGACTCAAGGACATTCAGCAGTTCTGCCTGGTCAAGCGCCTGATCTCCGACCTCAACTTCGATATCGAGCTGATCGGCCTGCCTGTCGTCCGCGACGACGACGGTCTTGCCATGTCGAGTCGCAATGAATATCTCGCACCTGCCGATCGTGTCGCCGCATTGGCCATACCTCGTGCTTTGGATGCGGGAGCGCAGGCAGCCTCCGACGGATCGCCAGTGGGTGCCGAAGCCGCAGCGGAAGCGGTTCTTCAGGCCGCCGCTGAGCGAGGGGATCTCGAATTGGGCTACCTCGGCCTCGTTGATGCGACGACCTTCCGGCCGTGCGCACAGGACTTCGAAGGGCAGGGTCTGCTGCTCGTCTCTGCCACCGTCGGAGGGACTCATCTCATCGACAATGTGCCACTGGAATTCCACCGCTCTGTGTGAAATTCGAGTTGAATTGCTGGTCGGATAAGGCAGCGAAATTCCGCTGGCGGTATTGAAGAATGCCGCCGATATTTCTCCTTCGACACCGAATCGTGACCAGTTTATGAAAGAAATGTTAAGTCACTGAAATACGGCTCTTCGTAAACGAGAGTGTAGGTCGGTGATTCCAGATCACGGCGCACCCGAGCGCCTCGGGTTCGATGGGGATGTTCGTGCGTTTGCATGACCGGCGGTGCTCTACGCTGGGAGCGTGGTTGCAGTCGGATGATGTGTGGTGGGAGCGACGAGCGGAATAGTCGGCGGTCCCGTCCGCAAAAGACGGAACCGCCGAGAGCAATTGACTCATGCATCCTGTTCGCTGTCGAGCAGTTAACCGTGTAGGAAGATCGACGCTTCAGAGTAGCCGGTGTCACGAACTTCGCCCGGCTTCAGATCTGGGCGGTGGTCATAACTCGCAATCTGTATGCTGTCTTTCTGTTCTGCAGAAGCGACTACTGCGAATATTTCGACTAGCCGAGGCTCAGGAATTTGCCCGCGCTTCGCCCACGCGATGACCTCGTCGAGAGTTGCAACTGAAGTTTCGTATACGGCGACCGAAGTGAGATCCTGTGGATCGTTTTCGTCGCCATGCCAGAACGAAACGCGAAATGTGTCAGCAGTGGCTTCACGATCGATATCTCGCTCGTCAATCAGGTGAAAGACTTCGTCGTCCATGGGGACCTCGCAGTTCGTTTAGCCTGTCGATCTTTGATTTGCTTGGTAGATTGCAGTCTAAATCTTCTTCCAGACGGTCTTTGAGTTTGATCCTGTTCGCTTTCCCGAGAGTGAAGGATGACTGTTGATGATCAGTGTGCTGGTGGCGTTCCAGTATCCGGTGCCGCGTCCACCGTTGTAACCAGTCTTGGGCGTGTAGTAAGGGTTGGAGAACCCGGTGTTTGCCTTGACCGTAATGTTTGCGTCGCTCTTTGCCCGGCTCTGTGCTTTGCCGGCTTTCCCGCCGTTCTTCGAAGCTGGGTACAGGCTAAGAAGACCGCGGACTCGTAGCTTCACGGTCGTGCTGACTCCTTTCGATTCGCACTTATACGGCTCATCGTAAATAACGTCAGCGGATCTCTCCTTGAAGATGAAGACAAGGCTACAGCTCGGAAGTGGATTCAGGAGCAGTACGAAGAACGTGAGATTGGTGATCGTGGAAGACTCCCTAGGGATCTAGAGCAGGCTTGGCTTGATGCCGGGAAGCCTACAGCCTGAAACGTGAGATAGATCACAAGCCCCGCCTCCGTGTGAGACGGGGCTTTTTCGCTGAAAATAAAACTATGCAATCTACTTCGTACGTGCGATGTGTTAAGGCTGAGAAGGTGCGATCCTGGCAGTTCGTACACCCTCAGAGTAGAAAGAATCCGAGATGAAAGTAGTTGCAAGAACGGCCTACATTACTGCTGTGGCCCTTGTGGCACTCGCGCTGACCATGACAACAGGAATCGCGCCGGTCTCAGCCGCAGAGTCTGACGACATTGATCGGGAAGCAGTGAGCCGTCTGCATGAGGCTCTAGTTGAGCTGAAGGCCAGCGGGGAGGATGTCGAAGGAGACATCTCAGAAGATGCGTTGATTAAAGAGCTAAGCTCAACTGAGATTTCTGTTCAGGCGGCACCGAACGGATGCTCCACACCAAAGGCCCTTAAAAAAGCCGCGAAAAAGTGGAACAACCTCTTCAAGCCTGCATGCAATAGTCATGATAGATGTTACGGTAAGAACTCTAAAAAGAACCGCAATATTTGTGATGTAGAATTTCGTTCGGCCATGCAAAAGATATGCAAAAAACAGAAAAGCGGAAAAGCTACTTGTTACACTGTCGCAGTCGTATATTTTGAAGGTGTGCGAGCAGGTGGAAAGAAACACTACAAAGGAAAAGGAAACCCATGGTGATGCCGAAGAGTGTTCTAGTTAGAATTTTGTATATTGCATTGGCGGCAATCGGTGCTATTTTGCTGATCGTGTGCTTAGGTGCAACCGTATGGGCGGCGACTGCTGAGGACGGATGGGTAACGATTAATGCATTTATGATCGCGTCCTGGGTGTTGAGTTCACCATTTATATTGGGTGCTATCGCATGGTCAATCATTTTGTTCGTAGGAGGAAACACGAACAAGCAAGCGTCGAGCATGGAAGGCTGAACCTAATTAATTATTAGTTGTTCGGCGTGTTTTTCGAGCACCGGTCTTTCCTCAGGAATGATGATTGAAGGCCTGGAAGAGATTCAGCAACGCGGACTCGTCCGGTCCACCAGGATCCGCAAACTCATCCATCCCCCGATCGGGCTGAGCGCAGTGACTCTGGCCATCCGAATCCGCACCTACAGGTGCCCTGGGTGTCGGCAACGCTGGACCCAACCCGTGGACAAGGCGTGTGTCGGAAGGTCGAAGCTCTCGCGCACCGCACGCCACTGGGCACTGAAGTCCGTGGTCATCGATAAGATGAGCATCCACGTGATCGCGAAGAACCTCGCCACGTCGTGGAACACCGTGTGCACAGCCGTCCTCGACCTCGGCCGCCGGCTCCCGACTGGATGGAGTATCCACGATCGGCGTCGATGAGCACTGCTGGTCCCACCGCGGCATCGACCGGTGGGTAACTGTCATCGTCGACCTCACATCCCGGCCAGCGCGGCTCATCGACATCGTCCCTGGCCGTTCGGCCGAAGCCTTTGGGGACTGGCTAAGCAGCCAACCCGACGAGTTCAGGTCCGGCATCGACCACATTGCGATGGACGCCTTCGCCGGGTACAAGAAAGCCGCCACTGACGTTCTACCAGAAGCAACAACGGTCATGGATCCATTCCATGTCGTTGCTCTCGTTGGCACCAAGCTCGATGAAACGAGGAGACGACTCCAAACCGAGATCTATGGGCGTCGAGGCCACTCTGGTGACGATTTGTACGGGATAAGAAAGACGATCCGCACGAGAGTGGGACTGCTCACTGACAAGCAGAAACACCACCTCAACAGCGTCTTCGCTGCGGACAATCATGCTGCGCTGGTGGTGTGTTGGTAGTTCTACCAAGACACAATCGCCGCTTACGCCGGGCTCCCGCAACAGGGCAAGACGATCATGGCCGGACTGATCAATAAGCTGTCAGCAACGATCCCTGACGAGCTCATAGAATTGCGGAGCCTCCGCACGACGTTCCAGCGTCGCCGCGGCGATATTCTGGCGTATTTCGATCATCCGCGAACCTCGAACGGGCCCACGGAGGCGTTGAATGGAAGGCTGGAGCACCTGCGAGGCATCGCGCTGGGCTTTCGCAACCGAAGCAACTACCTCATTCGATCATTACTCCACGCAGGCGGAATGGATCGACTCCTACAGCCCTATTTATGAAGAGCCCTTAATCGGCTCTTCGTAATTGAGAGTGTAGATCGGTGATTCCAGAACACGGCGCGTCGCTGCCCGGATAGACGTCGAGGTCTTCCGATGATGGAAGTTCTCACACAGTCCATCCGAAAGACCTCGACATGGCCAAGCCTACTTTCTCGACCCCTGACCTCACGACATTCTGCCGACTCGACACCCTCGACCTCGCCTGCATCGGCCAGCACATCACCGGGCACAAGGCCATCCTGGAATGCCGGCCCAACACTGCTGATGACTGGTGCCGTCGGTGCGGTGGCCACGGGATCATTCGCGACACCGTCGTCCGCCAGCTGGCCCACGAACCCTTCGGCCACCGGCCGACCACGCTTCATATTCGCCTCCGCCGTTACAAATGCGTCGAGTGCGGCCGCGTATGGCGTCAAGACACTACAGCTGCGGCACCACCACGAGCGAAGATCTCTCGAACCGGCCTCGACTGGGCGCTGCGTGCTCTCGTCATCGACCACGACACCGTGTCCGTGATCGCAAGCAAACTCGCCGTGTCTTGGCACACCGCGAACTCCGCAATCCTCGCTGAAGGTCGCCGGCTGTTGATCAACGACCCGACCCGTTTCGGCGGGGTCACCGTGATCGGCGTCGACGAGCACGTATGGCGGCACACCCGGTGTGGCGACAAGTACGTCACCGTCATCATCGACCTCACCCCGATCAGCGAGGGAACAGGCCCAGCACGTCTGCTCGACATGATGCCCGGCCGGTCGAAACAGGTGTTCAAGCAATGGTTGAAAGCCCGTCCGAAGGACTGGCGTGATGGCATCGACGTCGTCGCGATGGACGGATTCTCCGGCTTCAAAACAGCCTCAGTTGAGGAACTGCCCGACGCTGTCGAAG
>NZ_FXZB01000013.1 GCF_900169065.1 Brevibacterium aurantiacum
CACCACACCTGGGTTGATTCCTAGGAAGAGACACTGAACATGCTTCCAGAGCATGTTTAATCCTGTCTTGCCTTACTGTTTACTGGGGAAGGGGCCTATCCTGTACACACATTTATGCCGCTAACCCATCACGATTGGCGGATATTACGGTGTCGTCGACGCAGTTGCTATAACGTGGATCGCATCAGCGATTTCCACCGATCCGACGGGAGACACCGTGTACGATTTCAGCGCCGCCGAAGCCGAGGTCACTTCTCTGTGCCAGCAGCTCATCCGCATCGACACCCAGAACTGGGGCGGCAACAAGGTCAATCCTGAACGCCCTGCCGCGGATCTCATCGCCGCCTGGTTCGACGAGGTGGGCCTGGAGTCCACCATCATCGAATCGGAACCGGGACGGGCCTCGCTGGTGGCAAGGATCAAGGGCACAGACCCAGATGCCGACGCTCTCGTCGTCCACGGCCACACCGATGTGGTCCCGGCGGCAGCCGAGGATTGGAGCGTGGACCCCTTCGCCGGTGTCATCAAGGATGAGCTGCTCTGGGGTCGCGGGGCCGTTGACATGAAGGACATGGACGCGATGATCATCGCCGCCGTCCGAGACATGCTGCGCCAGGGTCTGCGTCCCCGTCGTGATCTCATCATCGCCTTCTTCGCCGACGAGGAAGCCGGGGGCAACTACGGCGCCCGGTACATGGTCCGCAATCACCCGGAGCTCTTCTCCGGTGCCACCGAAGCGATCTCCGAGGTCGGCGGCTACTCCGTCGATGTCCGAGGTCAGCGTGTCTACCTCGTCCAGACAGCTGAGAAGGGACTCGCCTGGCTCAACCTCATCGCACATGGGACGGCCGGCCACGGCTCCCAGCGCAACGACGACAATCCGGTGACGCGTCTCGCTGCCGCTATTGCGCGCATCGGCGAATACCCATGGCCGCAGGAGATCCCGGTGGCCACCAGGCAGCTCCTCGAGGGCGTCGCAGAGATCACCGGAATCGAATTCCGTGCCGATACGATCGGCGAGCTCCTGGCTGAACTGGGTTCGGTCGAGAAGTTCGTCGCACCCACCCTGCAGAACACCTCGAATCCCTCATTCCTCAACGCCGGCTACAAGCACAACGTCATCCCGGGCACGGCCACCGCCTACGTCGACTGCCGCACCCTGCCGGGTCAGCACGAGGATGTGATGCTCAAGATCAAGGAGCTCGCGGGGGAGGGCATCGACATCGAGGCCAATGACGAGGGGGACGCACTGGAGGCCCCCTTCGACACCCCGCTGGTTGCTCAGATGCAGAAGAGCCTGCTCGATGACGATCCCACAGCAAAGGTTCTGCCCTACACGCTCTCAGGCGGCACCGACAACAAGTCCATGGCGGAGCTGGGAATCACCGGCTACGGGTTCGCCCCACTGCAGCTGACCGGCGATCTCGACTTTCCAGCCATGTTCCACGGCGTCGACGAGCGGGTGCCCATTTCGGCGCTCAAGTTCGGGGCGAGGGTCCTGGGCGATTTCCTGATGAAGACATAATCGTAATCGCGATTCCGACGAGCACCAGGGCGGCGCTGAGGACCGTCGTGGTGCTCACCAGGGATCCGGGAATCGGCAGCAGGAGATCAAGCAGCAACGCGCCGAGGAGATTCCCGAACAGCGAGAACAGGCTGAGCAGGAGGACACCGAGTTTGGCCACAGTCAGAGCGGTCAGCCCGATGAAGATGACTCCGAAGGCTCCGCCGAGCAGCATCCACCACTGAGTCGGTTCCGTCGGGAAGCCTGCCCAGGACACTCCGCTGAGCATAATGACTCCCGCAGCCACGAGAAGCGCGAGGAACCCCACCGCGAAGTTCACAGTGGTGGCCACGATGACCGACCCGGTGGCTGACTTGATCCGTCCGTTGAACGCCTGCTGCACGGAGGTCAGAGCACCGGAGACGAAGGGCAGAAGCAGAGCCCACAGGGGGACTCCGAGCGTGAGCCTCTCCGACGCGCCGTAGACCAGGGCCGCGATGACGACGATGACCCCGAAGACCCGGAGGACCGTCAGACGCTGTTTCCCGCCCGGCGGCAGGCGTGTGGAATCGACGGCAAGGCCACCGGTGACCTGACCGGAGACAAAGGCCATCGTGAACATGGCGACGCCCATGATCGGGACAGTCGAGGCCTGGGCGATGACGACGAGGCCGCCGCTGAGACCGCCGAGGAGCATCCACCACGGCATCGCACGGCTGCGAACCAGGCGGATCAGAGTCCGCGCACCGGTCCGAGAGCGCGAGGAGCACAGCATCGTCGTCCCCACGAGGATGAGCCCGACGATGAAGGACACGAGCGCGGCGAAGACCGAATGGCCCAGAACCGGGCCGAGGAGGCCGTTGGCGCGACCTTGGAGAGACATGGCACCGCCGGCCACGATGGTGACGAAGCCGGCGAAGAGGACAGGAAGAAGCGCAGCGGGTGATTTCACAGGAGTGGTGTCAGCTGCTCAACGTCAGAGGCATGATCTTGCGACGCAGCCAGACAGTCTTGGTGCCTCCCATGGAGATCCGAGTCCGGGCGAGCTCCCACTTGCCGTATTCGGCCTCATCGTTGAGTTCCTGAAGACTGACCGAGCGGGGTGTATCTCTGGAGAACGAGACCTTGCGAAACTCATAGGTCATGGCCGGACGCTGACGTTTCATAGGCCCACTGTAGATGATCTGGGCTAGGGTTGATGGCATGCCCGTCATCGTTCTCCTCAGGCACGGCGTATCCAGTGCGAACACAGCAGGGATCCTCGCCGGGCGCGCTCCCGGCGTGTCGCTGACCGATCAGGGTATCAGCGCCCTTCGTGAGACCCTGCGGATGCTCCCGAACCAACACTTCTCCCGCCTGCTGCATTCGCCGCTTCTGCGGTGTGAGCAGACCGCAGAGATCGCGCGGGAGACGATCAGCGCCGACACCGTGGCAGCCATCGACGATCTCATCGAGCTCGACTACGGGGAGTGGACGGGACGCAGTCTCAAGGACCTCGGTGGTGAAGAACTGTGGAAGACCGTCATCGACAATGCATCCCAAGCACGTTTCCCCGGCGGAGAGTCCATCGCCGAGGCGGCTGAGCGTGCCGTCGCACGCGTAGCGACCGTCGTCGAGGAGCTGCGTAATGAAGAGCGCGACGACGAGAAGCAGCGAGACCCAAACTCCGATGAGAAGAAGACCAGCACCAGCCGGTGGGCGATGCTCGTCTCTCATGGAGACATCATCAAGGCGCTCATCGCCGACGCGCTGGCCATGCCGCTCGACGACTTTCAGCGCATCAGCGTGGCACCGGGCTCATTCACCGTCATCGACTACTCAGGACCCCGACCCGTGCTGAGTGCAATGTCGATCACCGCCGCAGGGCTGGCCGAGGGGAACACGCCGGGCGGCGGAGGGCTGCGCTGAAGTTCGTTCCTTGAAGCATTGAAGGTTCCTTGACTCGCTGAAGGGCGGTCACCGCAGCTGCTGTGACCGCCCTTCTCTCGGCTTGACCCCTTGGGTCGTTATCCGATGGCTCGGGTGGCGGCGGTGGCTCAGGTGGCGGCGAGAACGCCGGTGCCCAGCAGAACGTAGAGCACGAGACCCAGGGCCACGCGGTACCAGACGAAGATCGCGAACGACTTCGTCTTCACGTATCCGAGGAACCAATGGATGACGAGGAGTCCGAGTCCGAAGGCGATGATGGTGGCGAGGATCGTCGGGCCCCAGCCGATGACCATGTCCGTGCTGCCCAGCGTCTGGAAGACGGAATAGAAGCCTGAGCCCAGGACGGCCGGGATGGCGAGCAGGAACGAATAGCGGGCGGCTGCCGGGCGGTCGAAGCCCATGAAGCGTCCAGCCATGATCGTGCCGCCGGACCGCGAGACTCCGGGGATGAGGGCAAGCGCCTGGGCGAAGCCGTAGGCGATGCCCTGGCCCCAGGTCATATCCTCGAGAGTGCGTTCCTTCTTGCCCACCCAGTCGGCGAGGCCGATGATGAGACCGAAGACGATGAGCATGGTCGCGGTGATCCACAGGCTGCGCAGGGCACCTTCGATAGCGTCCTGGAAGAGCAGACCCAGGATGACGATGGGGATGGAGCCCACGATGATCAGCCAGCCGAGCCGGACCTCCGGGTCCTTGCGGTCATGCTTTCCGACCAGCGCCTTGCACCATTTGGAGATGATGGAGACGATGTCGCGCCAGAAGTAGACGACGACAGCCGCCTCGGTGCCGATCTGGATGATGGCGGTGAAGAACGCTCCCGGGTCCTGGCCCGGCAGCATGAACTCTCCGACGATGCGCACATGTGCAGAGGATGAGATCGGGAGAAATTCCGTCAGTGCCTGAACGATGCCGAGCACAGCGGCGACCAGCCAGTCGTACATGCGTCTCCTAGAGAAAGTGGGGTGGGAACGAAACCACGGTAGTCGCCGAATCGGGTAACCTCAACAATCATGAAGCAACAACGCCTCGGCAGCACCGGTCTTGAAGTCAGCGAAGTGGGTCTCGGCACATTCGAATGGGGGCACCGGGTCGACGCCGCAGTCGCACAGCGACTCGTCGACGAGTACGTCGGTGCTGGTGGGAACCTCATTGAGCTTCCCAGTTCAGGTGTCCACGCGGCCCAGGTGCTGTCCCAGCTGAGACTTTCTGAGGAGATCGTGTTGGTTGCCCGAGTGGGCGTGTCAATGAGTGAGCCATCCCACATCGAGGTGGGTCTGGGGCGAGCTCGGATCCTTGACCAGGTGGATTCGCTGCTGCGCACGACCGCACGCTCGCACATCGATGTGCTCATCCTCGATGTCTTCGATGCTGACGTGGACAGGGCAGAGACCGCCTCGGCGATCGACACCCTGCTGACATTGGGCAAGATCCGCTACGTCGGTGTGTCTCACCACGCCGGCTGGGAACTGGCGGAGATGCGCGGAGCGGGCGTGCCGATCGCCTGCGCCTTGACCGAATACTCCCTGCTCAACAGGGAGGCGGAGAACGATCTGCTGCCCGCAGCCAACTATGCAGGGGTGGGACTCATCGCCGGTGCCAGCCTGGGCAGGGGAGTGCTGAGCGACAAATATCGGCGCGGCACTCCACAGGACTCGCGTTTCGCGGTGGGTGAACTCACCGACTATGTGGGTGCCTACCTCGACGAACGTTCGACTCGGGTGCTGGCAGGAGTCCGCAAGGCTGCGGCTGCACTGGGCGTGACCACGGCGGACATCGCACTGGCATTCAACAGGTACCAGGGCATCACGTCGTCACTGGTCTCCGCCCGTACCCCCGAACAGCTGTCCCAGGTGGTCAGCAGCGAGGTCGAACTCGAACCCGAGATCGCCGAGGTGCTCGATCAGATCTCCTGATCCTGCAGCCTGATTGACCAGGTTCAGGCTGACTGACCAGGTTTCAGACAGGGTCGACGAAGCTCAGTCGTCCTCGTCATCGTCCTCGACGGCGAAATCACCGTCGAGGTCGTTGTCGTCGTCATCCTCCTTGGCGTCTTCGACATCGTCGAAGAGCTCGAACGGAGTGACCTCGTCGTACGCGGTATAGATCGCGTCCTCATAGATTTCGAAGGCGTCGGCTAAGGCCATGTAGGCAGCTTCGACACGGGGGTCTTGGTCTCCATTGCGGTGTGCGGATGCAGCGAAGTGCTCACCCACTGCTTCGAGGAATGCGTCCAGGGCCTCACGAGGATCAGTGCTCATGACTCAAATGTATCCCAGGGAAGTCGGACATGTAAGTCTTTGAACTAGGCTGAAGGCATGGCAGCTTTGTACGACCACCCCACCCCAGAACGTTTCATCGTCGGCACGATCGGTCTGCCCGGCGAGCGAACGTTCCTCTTGCAGGCGAAATCAGGAAGTTCACTGACGACGGTGGTGGTGGAGAAGGAACAGGTCGAGATCCTCGCCGATCGGATCACCGAACTTCTCGACATGGTCATGGTCAAAGACCCTGCGGCGCGAGTGCCCCAATCTGCCATCGACGAACGCATCGACAACGCCGGCCTCAACGTGCCGATCGAACCGGAGTTCCGGGTCGGCACCATGAGCCTGGGGTGGGACACCGTCGCCCACGAGCTCGTGGTCGAATGCTTCGAACTCACCGAAGCGGACGCTCAGACGGGCACCTCGGCAGAACCCGACGACGATGAAGTGGACCGGGAGGTGCTGCGCATCGTTCTCGACGCCGCCGGCTCCCGCGAATTCGCGCGCCGAGCCGACCAGGTCGTCTCCGCCGGTCGTGGCGACTGCCCCTTCTGTTCGCTGCCGTTGGAGCCAGAAGGCCACCTGTGCCCCCGCGCCAATGGGATTGCGCGAACCTGAGTCCCATGCACGAAGATTTCGCCAGGCAGGCTCTGGAAGAAGGCTCCTGCACCGTGATGGGGGCAATCCCACGAGCCAGCAACGACACTCGCCTGGTGGTCGTCGACCATGCCGGCACACACCTCAAAGCCGTCTACAAACCGGCATCGGGAGAACGTCCCCTCGCCGATTTTCCGCAGCACACCCTCTCATTGCGTGAAGTGGCGTCCTACCGACTGAGCTCCCACCTCGACCTCAACGTGGTCCCGCCAACCGTCCTGCGCGAAGATCTGGGGGCAGGGATAGGCTCCCTGCAGGCCTACGTCGAGGACGCCGGCGACGATGACTCTGTGTCCCTCACCACGGTCAACGCCATCCCGGCCGATCACACCCCGATGTTCGCCCTGCGCACCGAGGACGGCACCGATCTCGTGCTGTCCCACGACACCGGGGACGAACTCCGAGCGATCGCCTTCTTCGACCTTCTGGCCAACAACGCCGACAGAAAAGCCGGCCACATCATCACCGGCAGCTACCTGCCGGGCAGCGGCCCGACCAGCATCGGCACCTACGGCATCGACAACGGTCTGACATTCCATGCCGAGGAGAAGCTGCGGACCGTACTGTGGGGATTCTCTCGCTCGTCGTTCCGGGTGGAAGAACTCGATGCTCTCGACGAGGTGGCTCGAATGCCCACGGAGCTGGTCTCCGCGCTGGAGGAGTGCCTGGACGAGGACGAAATCGAGAGCCTGCAGCGCCGCGCCGAGGCGTTGGGGGAGGCCGGAACCTTCCCCGAACCGCCCGAAGATCGGACCGTCATCCCCTGGCCGCCGATCTAGGCTGAGAAACGACCGCGAGAATCGTCTGAGGCAGGAAGTGCCGTTCTGCTATGACTCGGTTAGGCTAGTCTCCGTGAAGTCATGGTCCGAACCTCAGCTACCCCGCCTCACCAGCTCCGGAAAGGTGCCGACAGTCTTCGACACCGGCACTCGGAGCCCACGCAGACTCAAAGGGCGTGACCAGGCAGCGGGTCTCTATGTATGTGGAATCACCCCGTACGACGCCACCCACCTCGGTCACGCCGCAACCTATGTCGCGTTCGACCTGCTCAACCGGGTTTGGCGCGACGCGGGGCTCGACGTCGTCTATGTGCAGAACACCACCGACGTCGATGACCCCCTGCTTGAGCGGGCCGACGCGACCGGTGTCGATTGGCGTGAACTCGCTGAATCCCAGATCGAACTCTTCCGCGAGGACATGAGCGCACTGCGTGTGCTTCCTCCGCAGAGCTACATCGGCGTCGTCGAGTCCGTCGACCAGATCGTGAAGGCGGTGGAAGACCTCGTTGATTCGCGGGCCGCCTACACCCTCGACAACGGTGACGTGTACTACCGAGTCTCTACCCCGATCAATCCGCCCTTCGGCAGCGTCAGCCACGATGATCGGGCCACGATGGCCAAACTCTCCGCCGAACGCGGCGGGGATCCGGAGACTCCGGGCAAGGACAATGAGATCGACCCGCTGCTGTGGAAAGCCGCACGCGAAGGCGAACCGTCCTGGGACGGCGGAAAGCTCGGGCCGGGACGCCCGGGATGGCACATCGAATGCACCGTCATCGCCGACAAGTATGCCGGGCTTCCTGTCGACGTCCAGGGTGGCGGCAGCGACCTCGTGTTCCCACACCATGAGATGAGCGCAGCCCACGCGGCTGCGTGGAAGCAGACACCTTTGGCCCGGACCTACATGCACACCGGCATGGTCGGATACCAGGGCGAGAAGATGAGCAAATCGAAGGGCAACCTGGTGCTCGTGTCGAAGCTGCGCGAACAGGGTGTTGATCCGATGGTCATTCGCACCGTGCTGCTGTCGAACCACTACCGCAGCGACTGGAACTTCACCGAGGACCTGCTGGAAACCGCCTCGGCGCGGCTGAAGGCCTGGAGGCATGCGGCGATGTGCGAAGCCGAATGTCGGGAAGGACTGCGCGGGCACATCATCGGGCTGCTGCGTGAGTCCCTGGCAGATGACCTCGACAGCCCCCGTGCATTGGGCATTCTCGACGAATGGGCCGAGCACTACGCTGACTCACCCGCGGCCGAGACCGCGCCGGTGTGCGGAGACAGGGTCGCCGACGCCGTCGACGCCCTGCTCGGCATCAATCTGCACGCCTGACCGACCCTGAGGGTCTGACCGACTCTGAGAGCCTGACTGGCTCTCAGAGTCGACTGGCTCTCGGGCTCGACTACCTCTCGCGACCGCGTTTGCGTAGGTAGCGCTCGAACTCGGCGGCGATCGCATCGCCGCTGGCTTCGGGCAGCTCAGTGGAGTCATTGAGTTCTTCGAGTCCCTTGAGCAGCTCCACCAGATGTGGGTTGAGCGCGACCAGCTCATCAGCACCGAGTTCCCAGGCTCGGCTCTCTTCTTCGAGCACGGGAATGTCGATCTCGTGCCCGGTGTACTTCTCCACCGCCGAGGCGAGGGCCAGTTCTGCCTTGGGTGAGGGGGAGTCGGTGAGGTAGTCGGGCACGCCGACCCACAGGTTGATCGCGCGCAGCCCGCGTCTGTCGCATTCGACGCCGAGGAGGCCGAGAATGCCGATCGGACCCGAATACCCGTTGACATCGATGCCCAGATGAGTGGCGAGGCGAATGTCTTCGGTGTTCGCAACGACTGGCAGCGGTCGCGTGTGCGGGACCTCGGCGTGCAGCCCTCCGAGCAGGACCACGCAATCCTCGGCGGTGACCTCGGCGAGGATGAGGGACAGGAACTCACGCCACTTCAGACCCGGCTCATGTCCCTGAATGATGGTGATCGGGGTGCCCATGTGCTGCCCCCGATGGACTTCGATGCCCGGCCAGGCGATCGTTGCGCGGTTCGATTCGTCTCGCACGATCTCAGGTTCTGAGAATCTGAACTCATAGAAGCCGTCGGTGTCCAAGATCTCACTGTCGTTGAGTTCCCACGCATCGATGAGATCCTTGACCAGCGAACTTGCGGCTTCGGAAGCATCCGCATCCTGCCCTTCGAAGGCGATGAACACGAGTGCCCCGGACCCTGATGGAAGAAAAGTCATGCTTCCAGATTACGCTGGAATCATGACGAATCCTGCCGCAGTCCTCTGGGACATGGACGGAACTCTGGTTGATACGGAACCGTATTGGATCAGGGCCGAGACCGAACTGATGAACGCTCACGGCATTGACTGGTCCGAAGAGCAGGGCCTGGAATTCGTGGGCAATGATCTGCTCACCTCTGCGGCGATGATGCAGGACGCGGGACTCGACCTGCCCGCCCGAGAGATCGTCGACACCCTCCTCGACGAGGTCGTTGCGAAGATCGAAGCCTCAGTGCCGTTCCGTCCGGGAGCTCTTGAGTTCCTCGACGCGATCGTGAGTGCCGGAATTCCCTGCGTGATGGTCACAATGTCCTATCGCCGACTCGCCGAAGCCGTCATCTCGGCATGCCCGGAGGGCAGCTTCGTCGGCCTCATCGCCGGCGACGAGGTCAGCGCCGGCAAACCGGATCCCGAGCCCTACCTCAAGGGTGCGGCGCTGCTGGGGCTGGAACCGGGAGCCTGCGTGGCGCTCGAAGACTCAAAGCCTGGGTTGGCCAGCGCGGAAGCGGCCGGGACCATCGCCATCGGCATCCCGCACCTGGTTGAGCTCGAACAGCGCCCGGGCCGGAACCTGTGGTCGAGCCTTCAGGGGCGCGGTGTTGCTGACCTGCAGGAGCTCACGTCCCGACTATCCGTGTGATCTCCGGAGTCGGTGGGGGAGTGTTCCCCCATGCCGGGCACAGCGGTTTGAAGGTGCACCAGTTGCACAGGGGTGATTTCTTCGGACGCCAGCGATCAGCCTCGGCGGAGGCGATGATGTCCTTCCAGATCGACTCGATCTCAAACTGGGTGCGCTCGATGTCACTCATCGTGGGATGAGACTTGAGGATGGACTGCGACCCCAGATACATGAGCTGCAGAGTGTGGACGAGTTCACCCGTGAGCCGATATTCGACGAGGGCGTAGAAGCCCATCTGGAAATGGGCCTCCCTGCCGTATTGGGGTTTGGGCTGCTTTCCGGTCTTGTAGTCGACCAGACGCTTCTCACCGCCCGGGGCGACATCAACCCGATCGATGAAGCCGCGCAGCTCGAGACCGTTGTCGAGCTGGGTGCGGACATACTTCTCCGTCTGCTCCGGTTCGAGGTGCTCGGGGAACTCGAGACTGAAGTAGGCACGCAGCAGGTTTGCGGCCGTAGTGAAGAAGGTCTCCTTCTCACCCTCGTCTCCGAAGATCTCCAGCACTTCGGGGTCCTTGTCGACGAGTTCGTCCCAGCTGGGACGCAGCAGCGACTCGGCGACATCCTGGGTCCGTCGTGCAGCGGGCAGCTCAAAGAGCTTCTCGAGCACGGAGTGGACGACCGTGCCCCTGAAGGCGGCCTGCGAAGGCGGCTCCGGCAGCTTGTCGATGCTGCGGAATCGGAATTTCAAGGGACATTGTACGAAGTCGTTTGCCCGTGAGGGCGAAAGACTGATCAGCTCGGCCATGTGACTACTCTAACGACTTGCCCTGACACGACGCGTCAGAACACGTCGAGGACCCCGTCGCTGTTAGGCTGAGTAGACCCGACCCCAAGCAAGAGGAACTCCTTCCATGTCCGCGAAAAATCACCAGACTGGTGCCTCTTCGGGCTTGCGCCTGGGGACTGTTCTCGGCGCCCCGGTGATCCTGGCCTGGTCATGGTTCCTCGCCGCCATCGTGATCACGATCCTGTTCGCCCCGTGGGTGAATACCGTCCGGCCCGACCTCGGTGTCTGGGCCTGGTTCGTCGCCTTCGCGTATGCGGTCCTCCTGTTCGCGTCGGTCTTCCTCCACGAACTGGCACACGGTGTCGCCGGCCAGTTCTACGGGCTCAAGGTCGCCGCGATCGAACTCAACATCTGGGGTGGATTCACCCGGTTCGAGCCGCAGGCCGACAATCCTCGTGACAAGGCGGCGCTCACCAGCTTCGTCATCTCCATCGTCGGTCCGATCGTCAACATCGTGCTGGCGCTGCTGGGCTGGTGGTGCCTGAGCGCGGTCTCGCCGACCTCGGTGCCGTGGCTCCTGCTGATCGCGGTCACCTTCGCCAACGTCGCCCTCGGCGCGATCAACCTGCTGCCGGGCATTCCGCTCGACGGAGGGTGGGCTCTGCAGGCTCTGATGTGGAGACTGACCGGCTCGCAGTACCTGGGCACGATCGTTGCCAGCTGGGTCGGGCGAGTCATCGCCATCGGCTTCATCGGCTGGTCTGTCATCACCCCGCTGCTGGCCGGAGAGCGTCCCGACCCTCTGACGGTGGCGTGGATGTCGCTGATCGCCATCATGCTGTGGTTCTCCGCCGGAGACGCGGCAACTCACGCGAAGCGGGCCCGGAAGATGGAGACCTACGACCTCTCCCAGGTGATCCAGCCGGCTATCGCCGCAACCTGGGACGCCGATCTTGCGGACACTCTCGACTACGCGAACACGCTGGGCAATGCGAAGGAACGCACCCTCATCGTCGTCCTCGACCAGAAGGGCCTGCCCTACGGCCTCGTTGACAGGCATGCCGCTGCCGGCCGCCTCGCCGAGTCCTTGGACCAGGTCCCGGCCGGAGAAGTCGCCCGCCCCCTCGCCGGGTGGATCGGTGTCCCGAAGGACATCACAGCACCCCATCTGCTCGAGTCGCTGACACATCGCCCCAAGGCGCAATTCAGCCTGGTCATGGACGAGAACACCCTGGTGGGCGTGATCGACCTGCAGGAATTCTTCGACGAGCTTCTCGCAGCCTGAACCAGGTGTGCTGAGACACTTCCCATCAGCGTAGAGTGGACGCATCATGACTGAGGCAAGCCATACCGATCCCCGCCGGGCCCTGAAGATCGGCGAGAAGATTCAGCTCACCGACCCCAAGGGCCGTATGCACACCATCGTGCTCGCTCCCGGTGAGCTGTTCCACACCCACAAGGGACTCATCGAACACGACGCCATCATCGGTCGCACCGAAGGCATCATCGTGTCGAACACCGGGGGCATCGACTTCCAGGTCTTCCGTCCCCGCTACGAGGACTTCGTCCTGTCCATGCCCCGAGGGGCCGCGGTCGTCTATCCCAAGGACTCCGGGCTCATCGTCACCCTCGGCGACATCTTCCCCGGTGCAGTCGTCGTCGAAGCAGGCGTCGGATCCGGGGCACTGTCCATGGCCCTGCTGCGGGCAGTCGGTCCCACCGGACGGCTGCACTCCTTCGAACTGCGCGAAGAGTTCGCGACCATCGCCGCCGGGAACATCGCAGATTTCTTCGACGGACGCCCCGACAACTGGTCGGTCACCGTGGGGGACCTGAGCGAGGAGCTGCCTCAGGCCTACGAGCCAGGCACCGTCGACCGGGTCGTCCTGGACATGCTCACACCGTGGAACACTCTAGACGCGGTGAGCGGGGCTCTGGCACCCGGGGGAGTCGTCATCGCCTATGTGGCCACCGTGCCCCAGCTCTCTCGCTTCGTAGAGGCGCTGCGGGCCACCGAATGCTTCAGCGAACCTCAGTCGATGGAAGCCATGGTCAGAGGCTGGCACGTGGATGGACTCGCCGTCCGTCCCGATCACCGGATGATCGCCCACACCGGCTTCCTCGTCATCGCCCGACGCATGGCACCCGGAGTCGCCCCGTTGGAGAAGAAGAAACGACCACAGGGCGCCCCGGCATCGAGCGAAGACGTTGATGCCTGGACGAAACCGGAAGTCACCAACGAAGCCGTCGGCGCCAGAGTCGCACAGGGAAAGAAACTGCGTCGCGTCATGCGCGAAGCAGGAAAACGGTTGGACCACGACGTGTCGACTCCCGAGTCGGACACTCAAGGGTCGAAGGAGGACCAATGACCGAGACCACGCCCGAAGCCAAACGTCAGCGCGAGGACACTGCGGCATTGCGCCAACAGCTCTTCAGCGCCGGAAAACGCAACGAAGCCCTGTCGAAGACCCTGCGCACAGCACGCGATGAGCTCAACAGGATCAAGGAAGAGGCCCGTCGACTGACGGAGCCGCCGAACAACTGGGGCACGCTCATCGGGCTCGGCGATAAGGGACTGAACGCGGACGTCATCGTCGGCGGACGCCGAATGCGCGTCGCCGTCGGCCCCGAGGTGGACCCTGCCGAGCTGCGTGCCGGCACCGACGTGCTGCTCTCCGAAGGCCTCGTCATCATCGGGACCGGCTCCTTCGCCCCGGTGGGCTCGGTCGTCAACGTGCGTGAGTTCGTCGACGACACCCGCATCCTCGTCGGCGCTCCCGGCGATGATGAGCAGGTCTTCATCCTCGGCGAAGATCTCATCGACTCCGGACTGCGCGTCGGAGACGCCGTGGTCGTCGACACCCGTACTCACTACGCCCTCCAGGTTGTTGAGAAGCCGGAAGTCTCCTCGCTGCTGCTCGAAGAGGTCCCGGACATCACCTACTCCGACATCGGTGGACTGGCCGACCAGATCGGTCAGATCAAGGACGCAGTGGAGCTGCCCTTCGAACACCCTCAGCTCTACACCGAGCACGGCCTCAAACCACCCAAGGGCATCCTGCTCTACGGCCCACCCGGCTGCGGCAAGACGCTGATCGCGAAGGCCGTGGCCAACTCGCTGGCAGATCGAACCGGAGCAGGCCAGTCTCGGAAGACCTACTTCCTCAACATCAAGGGCCCCGAGCTGCTCGACAAGTACGTCGGTGAGACCGAACGTCAGCTGCGACTCATCTTCGCCCGGGCTCGGGAGAAGGCTTCGGCCGGGTTCCCCGTCGTCGTCTTCTTCGACGAGATGGAATCGCTGTTCCGCACGCGCGGCACCGGCAAGTCCTCGGACGTGGAGACGACGATCGTGCCGCAGCTGCTGACCGAGATAGATGGTGTCGAACAGCTCGACAATGTCATCGTCATCGGCGCATCGAACCGTGAGGACCTCATCGACCCGGCCATTCTGCGCCCGGGACGCCTCGATGTGAAGATCCGCATCGAACGTCCCGATGCTGATGCGGCCCGAGACATCTTCGAGAAGTACCTCACCGTCGACCTGCCGCTGCACCCGAGCGTGCTGTCAGGACATGAGACCCCCGCCGAGGCGGTGTCGGCCCTGATCTCGTTCTGTGTCGATCGCATGTTCGCCCTGTCGCCGGAGAACGAATTCGTCGAAGTCACCTATGCCGACGGAGCGAAGGAAGTCCTGCACTTCGCGGACTTCGCCTCCGGTGCCATGATCCACAACATCGTGGACCGGGCGAAGAAGAGCGCGATCAAATCTCTGCTCGAGACGGGTGAACGCGGTCTGCAGCCCAGGCACTTCGAAGAGGCCATCGCCGAGGAATTCAGCGAGCACGAAGATCTGCCCAATACGACGAATCCCGACGAATGGGCCCGAATCTCAGGACGCAAGGGGGAGCGGGTGACTCATCTGCGGATGATGCACCTGGATACGACTCGTGGAGCGCCTGCGGTGCCTTTGGAGTCGGACATCGCCGAGGTGTACCCGAACTCAGATCTGGTCTGATCCGGTCCGCCTGTTCAGCGGCGGCGTCGGCGAGGCCTGGTGCCGCCGCCGGATACGGCCGTGGCGATCATGCGCCACCCGACCAGGGTGATGAGATTGAGGCTCGTGGCCACGATCATGAAGCTCACGGGCACCTGTCCCGGCTCGCCTCCGGCACCCGTGATGCCGCGGATGACGAGGCCGATGAGGATGGTGATCGCCCAGACTCCTGTTCCCGTGGCCAAGGGCGCGATCGGACGGTCCCAGACAGCTGCGAGCAGCCAGGCGATGCCGAGTCCGACCAGGAACGGCCACGCTGTGGTCAGCAGCCCCTGGGGATCGAAATTATGAGAATGTGTGTAATGACCGATGATGGTGAAGAGGACGACCAGGACGAGGTCGACGATCAACGCGATCGGGAGATGAGATTTCTTCGTTGCCACGTCCCCGAGTCTAAACGTTAGAGGGAGTTCAGATGCTCAGTGTCCACCGCGTGATGGGGTCCGAGACCGAGTTCGGGCTGAGCCAGCCGGGCAATCCGGGCGCGAACCCGATGCGTGACTCGGCGCGTGTCGTCGACGCCTATGCGGGACAGCGCGGGCTGAAGTCGTCCCAGAACTTCTGGGACTTCGCCACGGAATCCCCTCTGGCCGACGCCCGCGGATTCTTCATGAACGTCGCCGACGCCGATATCTCCCAGCTCACCCACATGCCCCAAGAATCGGTGGAAGCACAGTACCTGGCCAACGTGGTGACTGAGAACGGTGCTCGCTACTACGTGGACCATGCTCACCCCGAATACTCCTCGCCGGAGGTGCTGACTCCGCGCGATCTCGTCACCTACGATCGGGCCGGAGACCTCGTGGCCCTGGCCTCGGTGCGCACTCTCGCGGCCACAGACGAACCCGTGAACCTCTACAAGAACAACACCGACTCGAAGGGTTCGTCCTACGGCACCCACGAGAACTACCTCGTCGACCGGGCAGTGGACTTCGACGACCTCGTCGTGGGCCTGATTCCCTTCTTCGTCAGCAGGCAGATTCTCTGCGGATCCGGTCGTGTGGGCATCGGGCGCGAAGGCGAGACCGCAGGGTTCCAGATCTCATCTCGTGCCGACTTCTTCGAAGCCGAAGTGGGGTTGGAGACCACCCTGCGCAGGCCGATTGTGAATACGCGCGATGAACCCCACGCCGATCCGGCCAAATACCGTCGACTGCACGTCATCATCGGTGATGCCACGATGGCCGAACCCGCCACCCTGGTCAGGTTCGGATCCACCTCGCTTGTCCTCGGACTCATCGAAGCCGGACTCGCCCCCACTCTCGAACTCGCCGACCCGATGCAGGCACTGTGGGATGTCAGCCATGACCTCGAACTCAGCACCAAGCTGCCCATGTCCGACGGCACAACGATGACAGCCCTCGAGATCCAGAACGCGTACCTCTCCGCCTGCCTCGAACACGCTGGTGATGACGCCGACACCAGCGAGGTCCTCGCTGAATGGAAACGACTCTTAGATGGTCTGAGCACAGACCCGCGCAGCCTCTCGGATTCCATCGACTGGGTTGCGAAATGGGTGCTGCTCGAAGGCTACCGGCAGAAGGAGAACCTCGACTGGGATCACCCGAAGCTGGCTCTCATCGACGTTCAGTACCACGATGTGCGGCCGGAGAAGGGTCTGTTCTACAAGCTCGAGAAGGCCGGGCGGATCCGACGCCTGACGACCGATGATGAGGTGGAGAAGGCGGTGACTTCAGCACCCGACGGGACTCGCGCTTACCTCAGATCCCTGGCCGTGACCCGATTCTCGCAATCGCTGGTCGCAGCGAGTTGGGACTCGCTCGTCCTCGACGCCGGAGACTACGGGATCGTGCGTCTGCCGATGAGCGAACCGCTGAAGGGCACCCGCGAACTCCTGGCCGAGCGACTGGCCGAAGTGCCCGATGCGCAGGCACTGCTGCAGGCGCTGGGAGTGGATAGACTGAAAACGACGAACGATGAAAGAGGTGCGAAATGAGTTCGCAGGAACAGGTGCAGAAGGATCATTCGGCCGGCGGGGGAGAAGCACCCGTCGATCCGCCGGAGGCCGTGCAGGGACAGATCAACACCCAGAACGTGGATTCGATCCTCGACGAGATCGACGGAGTCCTCGAAACGAATGCAGAGGAGTTCGTGCGCAACTTCGTCCAGAAGGGCGGCCAATGAGATGTCGGGGTTCTCTCCTGCATTTCTGAGCTCGACGAGCAACTCGTTCGTCGAATTCGCCCGTGCCGTGGCCCCAGAGGCGCTGCCGACCACGGCCGGGCATGATCTGGGACATCAGGTCCCTGAGGGCACGACCATCATCTGCTTCCGCACCGCCGCGGGAATCCTCATGGCCGGTGACCGGCGCGCGACGATCGGAAGCATGATCGCCTCCCACTCCATGGAGAAGGTGCGCCCGGCCGATGACTTCTCGGTCATCGGCATCGCCGGGACTGCCGGACTTGCCCTCGACCTCATCCGCCTCTACCAACTCGAACTCGAACACTACGAGAAGATCGAAGGCGCCCGCCTGTCCTTGGCCGGCAAGGCGAACCGATTGGCATCGATGCTGCGCGGCAACCTCAGCCTGGCCATGCAGGGACTGTCCGTGGTTCCGCTCTTCGCTGGAGTCGACGAGGCCACTCCTGCCGGACAGATCTTCAGCTTCGACGTCACCGGCGGCAAATACGAAGAGCACCGATTCCATTCGATCGGCTCCGGATCCGGCTACGCTCGCGGGGCGCTGAAGAAGCTGTGGCAGCCCGGTCTCGAATTCGACGCGGCGATCTCGGTCGCCGTTGAAGCACTCTTCGATGCCTCCGACGACGATTCCGCCACCGGCGGCCCCGACTTCGTCAGACAGATCGCCCCGACCATCTTCACCGTCGACCTGGAAAACGGCGTCGTCGAGGTCCCCTCCGCCGACGTGATGTCGGTTGCCGCCGAGGTCGTAGACCGTCGGACCAGGAAGGCCCAGTCATGAGCCAGGCACCGTTCTACGTCTCACCGGAACAGCTGATGAAGGACCGGGCCGACTTCGCCCGCAAGGGCATCGCCCGAGGACGGTCCGTGGTGGTTCTGCGCTACGACGAAGGCATCCTCCTGCTCGCGGAGAACCCCTCACCGACGCTGCATAAGATCGCCGAGATCTACGACCGCATCGGCTTCGCTGCCGTGGGGAAGTACAACGAATTCGAGACGATGCGCCAAGCCGGGGTGCGCTACGCCGACCTGCGCGGATACTCCTACCACCGCAGCGATGTCACCGCTCGGGGCCTGACGAACGCCTACGCACAGACCCTGGCCGGGGTCTTCACCACAGAGTCGAAGCCCTTCGAAGTCGAACTCGTCGTCGCCGAACTCGGCCTGACCGCCGACACAGATCAGCTCTACCGCCTCAGCTACGACGGCTCGGTGATGGATGAGACCGAGCACGTGGCCATCGGCGGGCAGGCCGATGCGATCACCGCAACACTGAAGGACCTGAGGACCTCGGTGATGCCGCTGAGCGAGGTCTTCGACCATGGTGTTCGCGCACTCGCCATCGCCACCTCTGGGACCTTGGCGACCAAGGATCTCGAAGCAGCGGTGCTTGATCGCAACGCCAGCGGACACCGCACATTCAAACGACTCAGCGACGCCCTGATGGTCTCGCTGCGGGAAGACGAGGACTGATGGCCAGAATCTACGGCCTCGAAACCGAATACGGTCTCGCTCACTCGGCAGGAGAGGGCGATCGACGGATCGGCCCGGAGGAGATCGCACGCTACCTGTTCCGACCCGTTGTCGAGTGGGGACGCTCCTCGAACGTGTTCCTGCCCAACGGTTCGCGGCTCTACCTTGATGTGGGATCCCATCCCGAATACGCCACCGCGGAATGCGACAAGCTCAGCGACCTCCTCACCCAGGACCGGGCAGGGGAGTCACTGATGATCGATCTGCTGAATCAGGCCCAGGCGAGTATCGAAGCAGATGGCCTCGGCGGCAGAATCCACATGGTCAAGAACAATACGGACGCGGCCGGGAACTCGTACGGCTCGCACGAGAACTTCCTCATCCGCCGCAACCTCGATTTCAACCGTCTCACCACGGTGCTGTTGCCGTTCCTCGTGTCCAGGCAGCTGTTGGTGGGGGCCGGGGCCATCATTCCCGCACAGTCCTCGTTCCAACCCGATGTCGAGGCCAACCAGTCGGAGATGATGTTCGGACTCTCGGCACGTTCGGATGTGATGTGGGAGGGACTGTCCTCGGCCACAACCCGATCACGCCCGATCATCAACGCCCGGGACGAGCCCCATGCCGACGCGGAGAAGTACCGCCGGCTGCACGTCATCGTCGGTGACTCCTCGATGTCGACAGCCACCTCGGCGCTCAAGATCGGGTCCGCCGTGCTCATGCTCGACCTCATCGAACAGGGAGCACGGATCCCCGAACACGGCCTGCGCCACCCCGTCCGCGACATCCGTCTCGTCGCCAGGGACCTCACGGGCTCGGTCAAACTCGAACGCACCGACGGGACGACGATCACCCCGCTGAATCTGCTCGCCGACTATCGAGACCGTGCTCGAGTCATCGTCGACAACGGCGACCACAGCCTCGGCGACGATGGCATGGCCGAATACGTCATCGACCTGTGGACCAGAATGCTTGAGGCGGTCGAGTCTCAGGACTTCTCCGCCGTTGACCACGAGATCGATTGGGTGATGAAGAAGACCCTCATCGATCGAGCCCTGGCCCGGGGCATCGATGACGTCACGGATGCCCGCATCTCCCGCCTCGACATCGCCTATCACGACATCACTCCCGAGACCGGCCTGTTTCCGAAGCTGGAGCGGACAGGGATGGCGAAGAACCTGGTCTCCGCCGAGGCACGGGAGAAGGCGAAGGACATTCCGCCGACGAGCACACGAGCAGCGATCCGCGGCGAATTCGTCCGTGCCGCTCATGCCGCACGCCGAGACTACACGGTCGACTGGGTGCATCTGCGACTCAACGACGAATCCGGTCGGGCCGTGGCACTGAAGAACCCCTTCGAGCCCACACACCCACAGGCCGAAGCTCTCATCGCGGGCCTGTAAGATCTCAGTGATCTGGTCTTGAACGAAAGGAACCACGTGCGCACAAAAGTGCTCGCCGTCATCGCGGCCGCCACACTGCTGCTGTCCGCCTGCGGGCAGGGCGAGGAGGCGGAGGACACTGCAAGTGCCCCGGCTTCCGTCTCGGCCGAAGACGCGAAGTCGACCAGCCTCGACGACGTCACCGTCAAGGGCAAGGTCGGGGAGAAGCCGAAGGTCAGCTTCGAGGCACCCCTGGTCGTCGACAAGACCGGGAAGTCGGTCATCAGCGAAGGCAAGGGTGACAAGGTCGCCGACGGCGAACAGGTCACCGCGCAGATGACCCTGATCTCGGGCACGACCGGGAAACAGATCGAGTCGAGCTACGACTCGAAGTCACCGGCCGGGTTCCCCATGGACAAGAGCCAGATCTCCGAGGATCTGTACAACGCGCTTTTGGACGCGAAGGTCGGGTCGCGTGTGCTCATGTCGCTCAACGGCAGCGCACAGGAGGGTCAGCCCGCTGAGACGCTCGTCTACGTCATCGACATCGAGAAGACCACGAAGCCGCTGACTCGCGCCGAAGGCAAGAAGATCGACCAGTCGAAGAACCCCGTGACCGTCAAGTGGGCAGACAACGGTGAACCCTCGATCTCGAAGCCCAAGGGCAAGGCCCCGAAGGAACTCGAGTCGT
Organism: Brevibacterium aurantiacum; assembly: GCF_900169065.1. Taxonomy (GTDB): domain Bacteria; phylum Actinomycetota; class Actinomycetes; order Actinomycetales; family Brevibacteriaceae; genus Brevibacterium; species Brevibacterium aurantiacum. Next base: position 20,585 of record NZ_FXZB01000013.1, read on the forward strand.
ACACCACGATCGAGGGCGAGGGACCGAAGGTCAAAGAGGGCCAGAACGTGGCCGTGCACTACTCCGGTTGGCTCTGGGACGACAATTCGAAGTACTTCGACTCGAGCTGGCAGGATGGTCGTGGACCCTTCGCCGTCGACCCAGTCGGTCAGGCTCAGGTCATCGACGGATGGAACGAAGGTCTCGTCGGTGCGAAGGTCGGCAGCCAGATCGTCCTCGTCATTCCGCCCGACAAAGGATATGGAGAGCAGGGCAGCCCGCCGAGCATTCCCGGCAACGCCACCCTCGTGTTCGTCATCGACGTCCTCTCCGCTCAGGGCTGAGACTCAGTTCGCGAAGAACTGGGTCCCTGAACACCACAGAACCACGACATAAGGAGACACCATGAGCAAGCAGAAACCAGTCGTCGAATTCCCCGGAACAGAGGCTCCGACCGAACTCGTCATCGTTGATGACATCATCGGTGACGGCGCCGAGGCGGCTCCCGGTCATACCGTGAGCGTGAACTACGTCGGCATCGCCCATTCAACCGGTGAAGAGTTCGACGCCTCCTACAACCGCGGGACCCCGCTCGAGTTCCGTCTCGGATCCGGCATGGTCATCTCCGGCTGGGATCAGGGAATCCAAGGCATGAAGGTCGGCGGTCGGCGTACGCTGCAGATCCCACCGCACCTGGCCTACGGCGATCAGGGTGCAGGCGGCGTCATCAAGCCCGGCGAATCACTGATCTTCGTCTGCGATCTCGAAGGCGTCCGCTGAGACACTGAAAACTGATGAGCTCTCCTCAGCCCTGGGGCTGAGGAGAGTGTGGCCGCCGCGGCTTCAGAGCTCGGCGGCCAGCCTGCCCGCCGCGGCGGCAGCGAGAAACGCTGCCGCATCGGCGGGCAGCTTTCGTCCCATCGTCGACAGAGCCACCGGTGAGGACTTGAGCCCGGACCACAGTCCCTCCAGGCTCACGTCGACCTGATTGTGCATGTGCAGCATCGGCAGCTGTGCCGCTGCGACCTCGGCCACGACGGCGGGGTCGGTGTCCATCTCTCGACGGTCCGCCTCGGCGAGGGTGGAGAAGTCCGGGACCGGAATCGTCATTCCGGGGCGGGCGATCTCTGCCAGAGAGGTCAGCGAATGGTGGGAGATGCCGAAGTGTCTGCCCCGAGCATCGGCATTGGACATCCGGAGGACACCTACCGGGGTCCCGCCCAGCAGGGCAGCGGCATTGAGGTGCTCGCCGGTGACCAGACCCGAATAGCCGTATTTGGTGCCGGTGCCCAGGTTCCCCGGACCCTGCGCGACGATGGTGATATCGGCGCCCAGAACATGTTTGGCGGCCAGCAGTCCGGTGTGAATGGTCACAGCTTCGAGATCGGCACCCCAGGATTGGCCGGTGCTGATCGTTCCGTGCAGCCAGCCGGCGTCCTTGAGCCCGGCGGCGGCTTGGGAGAAGCTGGCGGGCAGTGCCGCACCGTCGCTGAGGACATAGGCGATCCGTGCCTCGGGCCGCACCGTCCGGATGCCGGCGATGATGGCAGGCAGCGCCGAATGCAGGTCCGCAGCGAGCACCGGCATGTCGTGCAGCGTCTCTTCGCTGGCGAGGGTCTCGTGGTGCTCCGATTCCTGATCGTCGACGCCGAGGACCATCGTCTGCAGAGGGGAGTAGCGGTCCTTGACCAGATGCCCCGGCCCCTCCGGCGGGTCGGCCGGAAGCGCATCGGGCAGGGCGATGACGAGACCGAAACCACCGGTGCCCAGACGTTTGGTCAGAGCCGAGACGTTGAGCAGGACCGTGTCTCCGACCTGCGGATGCCCGATCGCCTCGGTGTACGCCACGGCCTTGATGTGTGTGATCGTCGTGCCTGGCAGCGCCTGGTCAATATCGGCCTCGACCTCTGTGTATCCTGGCCGGGTGGAGCGAATCGTGGTCACGGTTCCTCTGCGCCAATGAATCATGGTCCTAAGACTATCGCCCGCATTAGGTTACGGTGGAATTGTGAATGCACCCCGCGCCAGTCGACAGAGGCAGCAGACCGAGCGTCTGATGAACCTGCTGATCGCTCTGAGAGCCGCCCGCGGATGGGTCTCCAGGAAGACCCTGATGAGTGCCATCGACGGCTACGCAGGCCTTGACGACATCGCCTTCGACCGCAAGTTCTCCCGTGACAAGGAGCTGTTGCGGCATATGGGGATCACGATCGCCACCCGAGCCGAACACGATGCCTATTCGGATACCGGGGAGACGGGTTACCGGATCTCCGCCGATGACTATGCCATGGACGACGTTGAGCTCACCCCTGCCGAAGCGGCGGCGGTAGCCGTGGCGGCACAGTTCTGGTCCGATACCGAACTCGGCGAGTCCAGTTCTCAGGCCCTGACGAAGCTTCGTGCCCTTGGCATCGACCTCACCGAGGCAGGACCAGGTCGTGTCGAAGCCAACCAGGGTCCTGCCGCACGCAAGCTCGGCAGCGTGAACTTCGCCACCGCCCTCCACCACATCAACGCACGTGAGGCCATCAGCTTCAAATATCACAAACCAGGTCAGAGCCCCCGCAAGGTCAAGCTCGAACCCTATGCGCTGCTCAGCCGCGGTGACCGTGTCTACCTCCTCGGCCACGACATCGACCGTGGTGCTCAGCGCACCTTCCGGCTCTCCCGGGTCGAGGGCAAGCTGACGAAGCTCGGCGGCCGCGACCCCGGTGACTACGAGATTCCCGCTGACTTCGCACCCCACGTGGCCTTGAACTCGAGCACGGAGATGGCTGTCGTCGCCGAGGCGAAGCTGCGCATCCGTGCCCACCGTGCCGACCCGCTGGTCCGGCGACAGGTCCGCACCGAGGACGATGCCATCATCGTCGAATTCACCGATGCGGCCTCACTTGCCGCGGAGATCGTGAGCTTCGGAACAGCAGTCGTCGTGCTTGAGCCTGCGGAACTGGTCCAGGCTGTCGACGATCGTCGGCACACGGTCAGGGAGTCCCTCAAACGACTCGGAGGTCGCAATGTCCTCAGCGCGTGAACGACTCACCCGGCTGCTGAGCCTGGTGCCCTATCTCGATGCCCATCCGGGAGCAGATCTCGAGGAGACCGCCGGATATTTCAACATCGACTCGGACACCCTCATCGATGACCTGCAGCTCCTCTTCGTCACCGGTCGGCCCGGGCACATGCCCGATGATCTCATCGATGCCAGCTGGGAAGGCGGGAAGATCTACATCTCCAACGCCGAGGAGGTCTCCGTCCCGGTCCGCCTCAGTGCGGAGGAGGCAGGGGTTCTCGTCCTGGCTCTCGAACTCATCGATACGCTGCCGGGTCTCGACACTCAGGCAGTGCGGACGGCGGCAGAGAAACTCAGGCTGGCGGCGGGGGAGAACCTGCACACCCCGGTCGAGGTCAGTCCGATCCCCGCTGATGAGGAGCTCATGACCTTCCTTAAGCAGGCCATCGACGCCGAGGCCGCGGTCGAGATCGACTACTACGTCGCTTCCCGAGACGAACTCACTCGGCGGATCGTCGCCCCCAGCCGGCTCGTCCCCGGCGCAGACTGGTACCTGGATGCCTGGTGCTACAGCGCCCAGGCTCCGCGGCGCTTCGCCCTGAGCAGCATCCGCTCCTGGAACTCCGCTGTTCATCCTCCACTGGGCGTCGGCGATCAGCAGTCGAGTGCGCATGAGGTCACCATGACACTGGCCCCGGATGGAGCATGGCTCGCGGATGAACTCGAGTTGAGTGAGCGTGAATACTTCGCCAACGGTGAGCCAAGTGTGCGGATTCGATTCCTTGTGCACTCCGTCGACTGGTTGAGTCGTTTCCTGCTGTGCCATGCCGACGTCATCACCGACATCGACGACAGCGACGCGGTGGAAGCCGCGCTGCAGCGCCTGGGCTGAGCCCGGTCTTCGCGTTCCCGCCCTGCCGTGCGGCGAGGATGAAAGGCACAGCCACAGAGCGTAGAATCTTTCACAGCAGACAACAGTCAAGGAGTCCCCATGAAACCGAGTTTCGTGCAGATCGCGATCGTGATCCTCATCATCGTGATCATTTTCGGCGCACCCAAGCTGCCGGCGCTGGCCAGAAGCCTTGGTCAGTCGATGAAGATCTTCAAATCCGAGGTCAAGGATCTCCGTGATGACGACGAGCCCAAGAAGACGGAACCGGGCGAACTCAACCGCGAAGCGACCGAAAACGACACCTCGACAACCGCCGAGGCTGCTCGAAAGCCTGAGCAGCCTGCGAAGGAAAAGCAGGATCCGCAGTCTCACGAGAAGTGAAAGAGCACAACAACCGGCGTTCGGCTTCGGCACGTAGGAAGAATCCCGAACGGAAGATGCCCGTCGTCGGGCATCTCATCGAACTCCGCAACCGCAGCCTTGTCGCGGCGATCGCAATCGCCCTCGGAGCCGTCGCCGGATGGTTCCTCTACGACCCGGTCCTCGACATCCTGCAGGAGCCGATCCGCAGCATCCGAGCCTCGGGGGACCGGACCGCGGAGATCAACTTCGCCGGAGTCGCCTCCCCGTTCGACCTGAAGATCAAACTGTCGTTCTTCATCGGCATCTTCCTGTCCTGTCCGATCTGGCTCTACGAGGTCTGGGCGTTCATCGTTCCGGGGTTGACGAAGAAGGAGAAGCTGTACTCCGTCGGCTTCCTCGGCGCAGCCATTCCGCTGTTCCTCGCGGGCTCGACCATGGCCTTCTTCGCCCTTCCCAACGCCGTCAAAGCACTGACGTCCTTCACGCCGGCAGGCGGCACCAACATCATCCCCGCCCAGGACTACCTGAGCTTTGTGATGGTCATCATCGTGGTCTTCGGACTCGCATTCGTCCTGCCGGTACTCATGGTCGGACTCAACATGTTGGGTATCCTCTCAGCCGTCAGGATCCAGAAGTCCTGGCGGGTGATTGTGATGATCGTGTTCCTGTTCGCCGCCATCGCCACCCCCACCCCCGACGCCATGTCGATGTTCTTCCTGGTCATCCCGATGCTTACGCTGTTTGCTGTGGCATGGGTGATCTGCCTGTTCAGCGACCGGAGACGCAAGAGACGACTCATCGCCCAGGGCCTGTGGGTCGACCCCGACGAACCGATTGACTGAGAGAGCCATGACTGAATCCGAGAGCCCGATCCAATCCTCAGCCGAGACCGAGACGCTGAGCCCCTCGGTGGCCTATGCCGACTACAAGGACCGGACGAAGAAGGCCCAGACTCCTTTAGGGCGGTTCTCGGCCAGAATGGAATTCGAGCTCGACGACTTCCAGCTTGAGGCCTGCGCCCAACTGCAGGACGGCAAAGACGTCCTCGTGACCGCCCCCACCGGAGCGGGTAAGACTCTGATCGCGGAATTCGCTGTGGAGCTGGCCAGAGACGAAGGCAAACGGGTCTTCTACACGACCCCGATCAAGGCGCTGAGCAATCAGAAGTTCAATGACCTGATGGACGTCCACGGCGTGGAGAACGTCGGTCTGCTCACCGGCGACACCTCGATCCGGCGTGACGCGCCGATCATCGTCATGACCACCGAGGTCCTGCGCAACATGCTCTACAACGATGTCGCTGGGCTCTCTGATCTCGGTTTCGTCGTCCTCGACGAGGTTCACTACCTGGCCGACCGTTTCCGTGGTCCCGTGTGGGAAGAAGTGATCATCCATCTGCCGGACCGGGTGCAGATGGTGTCGCTGTCGGCAACGGTGTCCAACGTCGAGGAATTCGGTGCCTGGCTGAGCGAGGTACGCGGACCCACCACCGTCGTCTCCACCTCCCACCGGCCCGTGCCGCTGGTCAACCATGTCCTCGTCGGCCACCGCATGTACGATCTGTTCACCCACCACGACTCCGACCGAATCGATCCTGCGCTCAATCATGCGACTCGGACCCACGGCGGGCCCCGTTCCAAGCGTGAACGAGCCACTAGGGCCCGTTTCCGCAGGCCCAGCCGCACCCAGGTCGTGTCCTCTCTGGCAGAGGCCGGAATGCTGCCGGCGATCATGTTCATCTTCTCGCGCAATGCCTGTGACGAAGCGGTCGAACAGTATCTGAGCTCGGGCTTCGACCTGAACTCACGTGAAGAGAAGGTCATCGTCAACGCCGCACTCGAAAAGCTGCGCGATGAACTGGCCAGCGAGGATCTGGGCATCCTCGGGTTCCATTCGTTCCGCGAAGGTCTTCTCCTGGGAGTCGCCGCCCACCATGCGGGAATGATCCCGCAGTTCAAACAGCTCGTCGAGGAGCTGTTCTCCCAAGGAATCATCAAGGTCGTCTTCGCCACGGAGACCCTGGCATTGGGCATCAACATGCCTGCCCGCACCGTGGTTCTTGAGAAGCTGGTGAAGTTCAACGGAGAGGCCCACGTCTCGATCACGCCGGGGGAGTACACCCAGCTGACCGGACGCGCAGGGCGCCGCGGCATCGACCAGATCGGCCATGCCGTAGTCATCTGGCATCCCAGCTTCGAAGTCAACGAGATCGCTGGGCTGGCATCCAACCGCTCCTATGCACTCAATTCTGCGTTCGGACCCACCTACAACATGACAGCCAACCTGCTGTCCCGGATGAGCTCCGCCGAGGCTGCGAAGGTCCTGGAGACCTCGTTCGCACAATTCCAGGCGGACAAGGCCGTCGTGGGGTTGGCGAAGAAGGTGCGCAAGAACGAGGCCACGATCGCGGCCTATGAGAAGTCGATGAAGTGCGATCTGGGCGATTTCGCTGAGTACGCGCGATTGCGGCAGGCCATCAGCGATACCGAGAAGCAGGAGACTCGCACGAAGTCGAAGAATCGGCAGCGTGAGATCGTCGAGTCCCTGACCGCTCTCAAGATCGGCGATGTCGTCACCCTGCCGACGAAGCGAGTCGAAGGCGCAGCGGTCATCATCGCACCCATGAGCTCCCGGGATGGGGGTTCCAGACTGCCGACAGTGTTGACCGAACAGGGCAAAGTCTGGCACCTGCGGCCCCACGAGGTGACCGCGCCGCTGCCAGCCCAGGGTCGAGTTCGAGTGCCGAAGAAGTTCAACCACCGCCAGGCAGGGGACCGCCGGCAGCTGCTGGGCATCCTCAACGACGCCATCCACGAGGGTAAGGTCGATCACGAGGCACATTGGGAGTCCAAACCAGGTTCCCCGGGTGTGAGCTCGAGCGTGACGGAGATGACCGCGCAGCTGCGTGCCCATCCCTGTCATGACTGCCCCGACCGTGAGATGCACGCCAGGTGGGCCAACCGAGCGGCCAAACTGGTCAAGGAGAACGATTCGCTCATCGCTCGCATCGAAGGCAGGACGACCTCGATCGCCCTCGTCTTCGAACGTGTTCAGGATGTGCTGCGCACCCTCGGCTTCGATCCCGAGCAGTCCGATATGCTGCGCCGCATCTACGGGGAACGAGACCTGCTCGTGGCACTGACCATCCGAGCCGGGCTGTGGGACAACCTCGTCGAACCTGAACTCGCAGCATTCGCATCGTGCTTCGTCTTCCAGTCACGGCGCGCCGACACACTCCATTCGGAGCGCGCACCCAGCCGCGACCTCAAGGTCAACGGCGACGAAGCGGTGACGATGTGGCGCAAGCTCTTCCAATTGGAGGAGCAGCACGCGCTGTCGACGACTCAGGAACCCGACCGGGGCCTGTTCAAACCGATGTACCGCTGGACCGAAGGCAAGAACCTCGCCGATTCCCTGCGCGGCACCGACATCGCCGCTGGCGACTTCGTCCGGTGGGCCAAACAGAGCCTTGACCTCCTCGGTCAGGTCGCCGAGGTGGCCGAACCGGAGACCGCTGTGCGCATCCGGCGGACCATCGAAGCCATCCGTCGCGGAGTCGTCGCAGACTCCTGACAGTTGGTCTGCCAGGGGTGACAGCTGGTCTGCCTGCGGCAGTGACCGCCGGGCTCTCCCTAAAACGGGGTGGCCCGGCGACTGCTCAGCGCTTGACCTTCTTGACGATGTTCTCGATGTCGGAGCCGAATGCGCTCTCCGTGGTCAGGTAGGTCCATGTCGACGACGGACGTTTGAGCCCGTGCGAGGCCAGGTCGATACCCGTATCAGTGAACTCTGCCTCTTCGACAGTCGATGCGGAATCGTCGATGACATCGGACCAGAAGGTGGAGAACACGCGGATCGATTCCGTGTTGAATGCCTCGTGCGGCTTCTCACGGGCGAAGGTGCGCAGATGAATGCCCTCACGCAGGTCGTTGAGGAAGGCAAGGTGATCGACCCAACGTGCGTCGAGATGGAAGAGCATGACCTCGCGCAGCGTCTCATCGACGAGCTCCTGAGGATGGTCCTCCGCCAGGTTCTCGGCCACATCCCCGAGGCGGGTCTTGAGTTCGTCGATAGCCTCATCATCGACACGCAGCTCCCTGCGCCGGGCGAGGACGAGATCGCGCTGCTTGGCCATGAGTTCGTTGAACTTCCACGTGTCGCGATGCAATGCCGTGTTCTGACCTTCAGCGATACGCTGCGCGTGTTCGACGAGGCTCAGCGCGCGCTTGGACTCGATCCAACCGGTCTCATCTCCCTCGGAGACGAAGCGTTGGATCTCGGGCACACGAGTCAGCAGCTCGTCCTCGAGGCTGGTGAAGAACACCGAGGTTCCCGGGTCACCCTGACGACCTGCACGACCGCGCAGCTGGTCATCAAGTCGTGAGGACAGGTAGCGACCGGCGCCGATGACCAGCAGGCCACCGGCCTCGGCGACGCTGTCATCGGCCAGCCGAATGTCGGTGCCGCGTCCAGCCATCTGAGTTGAGACGGTGACGGCACCGGGGGCACCAGCGGCGGCGATGACCTCAGCCTCGAGCGAGTCATCCTTGGCGTTGAGGACCGTGACCTCGATGCCGCGTTCGACCAGTCGCTCGGCCAGGGATTCGCTCTCTGCCACCGATGAGGTGCCAATGAGCACCGGACGGTCCTTGGCATGGTTCTCAGCGACCTCCTCGACGATCGCGCGTTCCTTCGACTCCTGATAGGTGTAGAGGCGGTCGGGTTCGTCATTGCGGATGACAGGCAGGTGGGTGTCGACGGGAACGATCTCAAGGTTGTAGAACTCACGCAGGTCATCTCCGACTGCCAGCGCGGTGCCCGTCATTCCGCAGACCGTTTTGTAACCGTGGATGAGTTCTTCGACGGTCATCTGGTCGAGGATCTCTCCGCTTTCGGTGGTGCCGACGCCTTCCTTGGCCTCAACTGCGGCCTGGAGTCCGTCGGGCCAGCGCTGCAGCTCGGCGACGCGCCCGCGGGAGGCCGAGATGAGTTTCACCCTTCCGTCGACGACAAGGTAGTCGACATCGCGTTTGACCAGGGACTTCGCATACAGGGCGAGGTTGACTGCTGCGAGGTCGGACGCGTCTTCGTCGAAGAGCTCGACACCGAGTTCCGTCTCCACTCGGGTGATGCCTGCATCTGTGAGGGAAACAGCTTGGTGATCCGGGCTGATCTCGTAGTCGACGTCTGGCTCGAGTTTCTCGGCGAGTGCTGCGATCGCAGCGTTGGCATCTTCAACACTGGCCGAGCCGGCGAGGACGAGTGGGACACGCGCCTCGTCGATGAGCACGGAGTCGGCCTCATCGACGATGACGACATCGCGGTCCGGGACACGGATCTGGTCATCGTCGGTGACGAATCGGTCGCGGAGGACATCGAATCCGACCTCGGTGACGGAGGCGTAGAGAACCTCAGCGCCATAGGCCTCACGGCGTTCGGTCTCACTTTGGGTCCCGGAGATCGACGCCGACTTCACACCCAGGAGGTCGAAGAGCGGCTTCATCCAGGTACGGTCGCGGACTGCGAGGTAGTCGTTGACGCTGACGACGTGGACGCGACGTCCCTGCAGGGCGTATCCAGCGGCGGCGAGAGCACCGACGAGGGTCTTACCCTCACCGGTGGCCATCTGCACGATATTGGCCTTCAGGAGCCCGACGAGACCCTTGATCTGCGTGTCATAGGCACGTTCGTCCAGGGACCGTTCGGCAGCCTCACGGGCCAGCGCGCAGTAGCGGACGAGGTTGTCCTGGGTAGAACCTGAGGTGAAGATGTCGGCAGCTGCCTCGGTCAGGCCGCTGTCATCGAGCTCCGCGTATTCACGACTCGCGGCCGCCATATCGTCGGCGGCCTTGTCGAACCATCCCGTTGCTTTGTCGGCCTGGGCGCCGGGTCGGTTGAGCAGTCGTGAGAAGAAACCCATTATCGTCCTTTGTCGAGTGATGGTCGCAGTTGATTCTATCGTTCAGGCCATGGGCCAGGAGCCATCGACGACGGCTTCGGCGTTGCCTTTTCTGCGCAGCCAAGATTGCAGGTCAGCGGCCTGGTCGCGTTTCCATTCGCCTTGTGCGGCCATGATTTCGTCCCGGGTGAGCTGGGCAATTTCCTCTGAGCTCTGTGCCAACGCTCGGGAAATGTCCAGGGCGGCCAGCGCGTCTGCGGCGGCATCATGGGCATCAAGCAGAGAAACCTTCCACCGCTTGGCTGTCTCGGTCAGGGTCCTCTTGCCGCGGCGGAACTGCTCGACCTTTTTGTCCAGGACGAAGGTGTCGACGATCGTCGGCAGCAGGGCCGCGAGACCGATGTGGGGCTGGTGGCGTTTGACCTCGGCGGACATGACGCTGAGGTCGTAGACGATGTTGTGGCCCACGACCACGGCACCTTCCGCTTTGAGATCGGCGAGGACCGTGCAGAGCTCGGCAACCACCTCGGCGACCGGTGCTCCGTTGGCTTGGGCGAACTCGGTGGTGATTCCATGAACGGCCCGGGCCGGTTCGGGAATCTCGACTCCGGGATCGGCCAGCCAGGTCCGGGCGTTGTCGGCGGATTCGACGAAGGCCGCAGTCACGATGCGTGCAGTCGCCGGGTCGACGCCGGTCGTCTCGAGGTCGAAGCCGACGAGTCGCGACTGTGACCAGGCCTCGGCCGAGACCGATCCCGGACTCTGCGAGGCGCGAGACTTCGCAGGAGAGACTGAGGCGGCTGCGGATCCTGATGCGGGCCCGGACCCTGCCCCTGCGGCTGTCGTGCTGGTAGGCACCGGCGCCGGCTGTGTGGTTCCGCTCTGGTCGTTGCCTCGGCCGGCATCGCCGAGTGCGGCGATGAGGTTGTCGACAGAACGACGAATGTTCTGGCCGTGGGCCGCAGCCTCAACCGCAGTACGATCGCATTCGCCGGGGACCGATTCGAGATCGAGCCCATGGGCGACATCGGTCAGACAGCGCATGACCTCGATGGTCTTATGCAGCGTCTCCTCTTCCTCGATGAGGGTGGCGGCTCGTTTGGGGCTGAGACCTCCGGTCTTCACCCCGGCCTTGGCTGCCTTGATGATCGATTCGAGAGAACCGAAGTTCGCCAGCAGCGTCGCTGCGGTCTTCTCTCCGATCCCCGGTGCTCCCGGCAATCCGTCCGAGGGGTCTCCGCGCATCGCGGCGAGCTCACGGTACCTGGTGCCATCGGGGACTCCGTAGGCCTCGGGCAGGTCGGCCTGGGAGATGGCCTCCCACTCTCCGCCCTTGCGGGGACGCAGCACGCTCACATCGGAGGCAGCATCGATGAGGGCAAGCAGATCACGGTCGGGGGAGACGATGACCACGGGTGTCTGCGACTGGGCGGCCATGGTCGCGATCACGTCGTCGGCTTCGGTGCCGTCAACCTCGGCGATGGGGATGCCTGCGGCACGGAGGACATCGGTCATGATCGGCAGCTGCGCGTCCAATTCGGGTGGGATCTCCGTGCCTGCCTCGGCGTCCTTGACTCGGGCGGCCTTGTACTCGGGCATGATCGCGGTGCGGAATGCCGGGCGCCAGTCGGCGTCCATGGTCGCCACGACTCGAGGGGAGTCGAAGCGACGGATCATCTGCGCAATCGCATCGAGAACGCCGCGCACGGCATTGACCGGCTGACCTTCGTCGTTGACGATCGAGTCGGGAACCGAATAGAAGGCACGGTAGTACAGGGCAGGCGTGTCAATCAGAACCAAGGGCTTCACACTCGATGACGATACCCGACACCCCTGACGCGAGTGCAACGTCGCCCACAGCAGAGGTGTAACCTGTCGGCTGTGACTATGTACTTTGGTGGAGATGTTTACAGCAGCGTCGACCCGTTTGCGACTGCCCTGGGCTCGAAGGACGGAAAGGTCTCGTTCATCGGCTCCGACGAAGCTGCGCTTGCAGCGGACCCCGATGCGATCAACCTCGACGGGGATTTCCTGACCCCAGGCTTCGTCCATGCAGGACTGGTTCTGGGTGGCGGTGATCCCGATGGGAATCGACTCGTCGAATCCGGATACACGCACGCGCACATCCTTGGCAGCGCCGAGGATGTGGAGGATTTCCAGGCTCGCGCACCGAAGGGCCTGCGGATCGTCGCCTACCCCGAGATCGGGTCCGACGACGCTGGCAGCGCCGACCAGGTCGAGGGCCGGGCGAGCATCGCCGCGGGCGACTTCCTCGGCCTCGACGAGATGCCCGAGACCGCGCTGTACATCCAGGTCGAGTCGAACCAGCGCCTGGGCGAGGTCCTTGACCGCGTGCGCGGACAGGCAGCACTGGCCCAGCGCAACGGCTATCGCCTGCTGTTGGATTTCAGTGTCGAAGAGGAGTTCGTCACTCCTTTGGGCTACTCCGGCATCGCGATCACTCTCGATCCGGCACAGCCCCAACCTCTGGCGCAGCTGCTCTCGGCAGGTGCTCAGGTGTCGTGGACCGACTCACAGGACTCCCCGTGGGCGACGGTGCGCTCGGCAGTCGTCGGGGAGAACGGAATCGGTGCACGCGCAGCATTCAACGCGGCCACCCGATTCGCTCACCGCGCCGCCGGCAATCCCGATGGGGGAGTCCTTGCCCCGGGCGCGGATGCGGATTTCGTGCGGTGGCAGGTGGAACGACTCGTCGTTCAGGTTGCAGACGCACGTGTGGCGGCGTGGAGCACAGACCCCCGCTCGGGTACTCCCGGACTGCCGGAGCTTTCCTCTGACGTTGCACTGCCGACCCGCATTCCGCTCGGCGAGGACGTCTAGAAGCAGCCGCTTGTGTGAGTCGAGTCACGACTCATCGAAGGCAAGACGACACGCCGAGGAAGATCTATTTTCATCATTCTGTCTTGCGTCTGACCTGGAGATTTGAACATAACCCCAGGTCAGAGCGATTTTGCAAAGACGCTGAGAGCCACTAGATTCGTTGCTGACATTCCACAGCAGCTGGGATGGAGCCGGCACCCCCGTCATTAGATAACTCGTTGCTCAACGTGGTCCGAAGGCGAGGGTGTCGGCTCATATTTTCTCTGCCGCGACGCGTATCGTAGTGGCCGTGGTTTCTAAGACTCTGGTCGTCATTCCGACCTACAACGAACGACTCGCTCTGCCCGTGACGCTGTCGGGGCTGTTTGAGAACCAGCCCGACGTCGATGTTCTCGTCGTCGACGACGGTTCACCTGACGGCACCGGCGAATGGGTAGATGAACAGGCGCGAACCGACCCACGCCTGCACGTCCTGCACCGCAGTGAGAAGTCCGGTTTGGGAATGGCCTACATCGCCGGGTTCGAATGGGCGCTGGAACGCGACTACGAGATCATCTGCGAATTCGACGCCGACGGATCCCACCGCCCCCTTGACCTCGGGCAGCTGCTGGCCGTCGCTCAGGCCGGGCACGCCGACCTCGTCATCGGCTCACGCTGGGTTCGCGGCGGGGCGATCGTGGATTGGCCACGCTCACGCTTCTTCCTCTCCCGCGGAGCCAATATCTACGTCAACGCGGTCATGGGCCTCGGCGTCAAAGACGCGACAGCAGGGTTCCGTGCGTATTCGCGAGAAGTACTGCAGAACCTCGATCTCTCCGAGGTGCAGTCTCAGGGCTACTGCTTCCAGATCGACATGACCTACCGCACCGTCGAAGCCGGATTCCGCGTGGCCGAGGTCCCCATCGTCTTCGTCGAACGCGAGCTGGGGGAGTCGAAGATGAGCGGATCGATCATCTCCGAGGCATTCACCAAGGTCGCCGGATGGGGACTGACCCGGCGCCGACGTCAGGCTCGGGGCCTGCTTGAGCGTCTGACAACACGCAGTCGAACTGCGTGAGGTGATTCCCGGCAGTTTCGGGACGATGAGTTTCGGGACGATGAGTTTCGGGACGATGAGTTTCGGGACGATGAAGGGCGGGGTGCAGGTCCGATGACCTGCACCCCGCCCTTTACGCTCGGATACGTTCGTGTGACTCAGTACAGAGGCGCTCAGGCCTGTGCTGGCACCTCTCCGCGACGAACGGCGAGTCGCTCATCGAGCAGAACCTGAAGTTCGTCGAAGGAGCGGCGCTCAAGCAACATGTCCCAGTGGGACCGCACATGCTTGCCCGGCTCCCCATCGGGTTCATTCACGCCGACACGAGTGCCGATGCCGTGGATGCCTGAGTCCCAGGTGGAGGGCACTTCGGCTTCGATCGAGAAGGGAACCTTGAACTTGGTTCCGTCTTCGCACTCGAATTCGACCATCTGGCGAGGTGCCGGTTCGACGCCCTCTTCCGTTTCCAGGCTGCGTGAGCCCAACTGTGTACCGCGGAGACTGCGTTCGCTCATATCTCTCTCACCTTCCGACTCGACTGCAGACGTCTCATACGAAGGAACAGTCTACCGTCTACGCCTATTCCCAGCAGTCAGGTCCACGCCGCGATCTCGCGCAGCCCCAGCAGGACATCATCCGTGACGATCCCATCGACGCCGAGGTCGAGGAGGGTGCGCATCTCGGCGACGTCGTTGATGGTCCACACATGGATCTGCAGGCCCGAGCGGTGAGCACGCGAAACGAAGTCCTCGGTGAGGACACGGAGGCCCTTGAACGACATCGGCACCTGCAGGGCATCGAGACCGGCCGGCAGCGGAGTCAGGCCGGAATCCGCGACTCCCGGCAGGGCGCCTAAGGCAAACAGGGCAGACTCGAACACTCCGGCCGAAGAACGGACCCCGGGCAGGGCCTCGCGCAGTCTGCGCAGAGTCGACGAGGAGAACGAGGCAAGCCGGATCCTCTCTCCAGCCTCGCGGCTGCGGATGGTGCGGATCATCGGTGCAATGGAGTGGGCGGCTTTGACATCGATGTTCCAGGCGAGGTCCGGAAGCTCCTCCAGAAGCGTGGTCAGGCGAGGCAGATGCCCGCCTGCGATGAGTTCGATGGAATCGAGTTCGGCGGCCTTGAGATCGCGGATGCGGTGGGGGCGACCTGCGATGCGATCCAGATCGGCATCATGGGCGGCGAACACGACTCCGTCGGCAGACGCATGGACATCGGTCTCCATCCACCGCACGCCGGCCTGATGCGCGGACGCGAACGCCTCGAGGGTGTTCTCACTCATACCGGGCCACTGCCCGCCTCTGTGGGCGATGATCTCTGCCTGAGAATTCATGGTCCAATCCTATGTTGCTGTTGACCTGACGAGCAGGGTCGACAACTATGGAGACATGAGCCGAACACAAGATCCGATTGAACCTGACTACGTCATTGACTCCACCAAGCGGACCCCGACCGAAAGGGTGCGTTCGGCAGCCACCAGAGCCTACGGTGCGGCCAGCAGCAGTGTGAAGAACGCTCGTGAAGCAACCTCTGGCAACCGTCTCATCGAGACCACCGAGACGAACGTGAAGAAGGCGCTGGGCAATGTCTCCCACGCGATCGACGATGCCGTGCGAAGCGGCAAGGTCGAGCGAGTCTTCGACAAGGCCCAGGAAGGTGTGACCACCGGCGCCGATACCGTCCGCAGGCTGGTCAACCGCAAGTCCGAGTGACCCGATAACCATTGATGCGGCACGCTTTTTAGCGTGCCGCATTGCTTTTGTAACAGTTTCTTAATTAGACTGTGTTCAGGTAACGATCCGATAACTTGGAGTCAGTGTTGAGCCTTGCTCGATCACTGAGACCCATGTTTGCGAAGGACACCGGCACATCTATACAAGGACTGACTGTGGGTAAACACTCTTCACCCCGTTCGAAATCGACGGGATCGCTCTTCTCTGCGTTCAAAGCACCGAAGAAGTCCGGACGGCATTCGCCGCAGGGGACCCAGGCATCTGCGAACACCGCTGGGGGAGTGCTGGCCTCGGTGCGTGCACGTCCAGTGCTCTCCGCATTCATCGTTCCCACCGCCGCAACAGCAGCGGTCGTCGCATCCAGCCTGGCGATGGTGCCCGGCAGCGCCGGCGGTGACCAGCAGGTCGTCGCCGAATCTCCTGTCGTCGCCGCAGCCGAGGCGACCCAATCCCCAGATGAGTTCCTGGCCAAAGCGAAGAAGCAGGCCAAAGAGAAGCCAGCCGAGATCTCCCTCAAGTCCAAGGTCGAGACACCGAGCCCGACCCCGTCGGAGACCGCGTCCGACGAAGCTGCGAGCACGGACGCGACCACAGGCGGCACCGCAGGCGGCACAGACACGAAGAAGCCCGCTCCTGATACCAATGACGAACCCTCGAAGTCCGGTGAGTCCGCTGGCGAGTCCGGTACCTGCCCGATGTCGTACTACGGCGGAGGCGATGGATTCGATGGCCAGCAGACGGCCAACGGGGAGATCTTCGACACCAACAAGCTGACCGCTGCGCATAAGACGCTGCCCTTCGGCTCGCAGGTCAAGATCACCAATACCGCCAACGGAAAATCCGTGACCGTGCGCATCAATGACCGTGGTCCCTACCACGGCAGCCGCTGCATCGACCTGTCCAAGGCCGCCATGGAAGCAGTCGGCGGAGTCGGTGCCGGGCAGATCAACGGCAAATACGAAGTCCAGTGACCGTCCCTGGCGTCGCTGAGCGACGTCAGGGACCATTGCACGCGGCCGCTTGACGGGCCCGTTCATGCAGCGCCAGTCGGAGTTCTCCAGGTGATATGACCTCGACTCCGGGCACCGTGATCAGCTGGGAGACAGCGACGTCCACGGGCTCCATCGGAAGGTCGATGACATAGTCGTCGGCGGTGATGGATCCTGCCTCGATTGCCTCCTCGGTGACTCGACCCGGAACTGCCCGGCGCAGATCGTCGAGGCTGTGGCTGGGAACCCGCAGTCTCACCGTCGTCGACCTGACGGTGCGGTCGAATTCGACCTGAGACCGCGACCAATAGTCGCCGAGGTGGAATTCCACCGGCCGTGAAACCGCGACGTAGCGCAGTGCGATCGCAGTCATCCGGGAGACCCGGTAGGTTCGGGGTCTGCCTCCGGGAGGCTGTGCGATGAGGTACCAGCGACCGGCCTTGACGACGAGTCCCAGCGGAATGGCAGTGCGAAGTCGTGATCCCGTACGGGCTGCATACCGAAACTGCAGTCCGCGGTGCGAACGCAGAGCCGTGACGATGACCGAGAGCGCCTCGAGACGCTCATGTGTCATGAACCAGTCGGGCCCGTCGACGAGGACGTTCGATGAGAAGACGGATTCCGTCTCGGACAGGATCTTCTCCCGCGCCGTCGCCAACTCCCGTGCGAACCCGAGATCGGCTGCTGCGGCACCTCCGACGAGCACTGAATCAAGCTCATCACGGGTCATGCCCGACAGCGGAGACGTCCAGGTTCCCAGCAGGCTGATGCCCCCACCTGGGCCGGCCTCTGTCACCACGGGCACACCCATCCGAGACAGGTCGCCGAGATCGCGATAGACCGTCCGTTCGGTGACCTCGAGCCGCTCGGCCAGATTCGCGGCAGTGATCGGTACGCTCCTCGCGCTGAGGATGACGATCTCCGACACCAGCCGTGCTGCCTTCATGCTCATCAAGAATAGTCTTCATCACTGACATGAGGTGTCAGTGATCGCACGAGATGCTGTCATCATGACCTCATCCCAGGCACCAGCAGAACCAGAATTTCCTCCCTTCGTCCAGCGTCCGCTTAAGGGCCGAGTCGCTCTCGTCGCCGGCGCAACCCGGGGTGCCGGACGCGCCATCGCCAGGAATCTGGCCCGGGCGGGAGCGTTCGTGTACTGCACAGGACGATCCACCTCGGCGCAGCCATCCGACTACGGTCGCAGCGAGACGATCGAGGGCACAGCCCAACTCATCGAAGCAGACGGCGGCCACGCCCAGGCGCTCGTCTGCGATCACCTGAAACCGGAGATGATCCACGAGGTAGTGCGCCGCATCGATGAGCAGCACGGTCGGCTTGACGTTGTCGTCAACGACATCGGGGGAGAGGCCTACGTCTCCTGGGGCGAGAAGTTCTGGGACACGGACTTCGACTCGGGCATGAGGTTGGTGAACGCGGGCCTGCTCACGCACCTGCACACAGCCCACGCTGCACTCCCTCTGCTGACACGCACCCCAGGGGGACTGCACATCGAGATCACCGACGGAACCTCCGAGTTCAATGCTGCCCACTACCGGGAGTCCATCTATCTCGACCTGACGAAGACGGCGGTGAGCAGGCTGGCGTTCGGACTCGGCCACGAGCTCAGCGACTCCGAGTGCACCGCGTTGGCGATCACCCCAGGCTGGCTGAGATCGGAGATGATGCTCGACCTCTTCGACACGAGTGAGCAGACTTGGCTGCGAGACTCTCTGGATACCGAGCGTGAACTGCCGCCTGCGGATTTCGCGATTTCGGAGACCCCGCACCTGTTGGGGCGAACTGTCGTCGCAGTGGCCTCGGACGCGCAACGGCACCGGTTCAACACACGCACATTGAGCACGCGGGAACTCGCAGATATCTACGCGATCGACGATATCGATGGTTCTCGACCCGATTCCTGGAGCTTCATGGCAGCCAAGGAGGCCGACTTGGGCGCGGACGCCCGCGAGTATCGCTGAAACCGATTCCGCACCGGTCCGACCGGACCCGAACTCGCCTTGGCAGGCCCTGGTTCCCTGGTTACTCTGATCACATAAGTGGAACTTTCGAAGGAGAGCAGGATGTCGGATCGAACATGCGATGTGGTCATCGTCGGAGCTGGCCCGACCGGCCTGAGTGCGGCCCGGACGCTGCAGGCAGCAGGTAAGGACGTTGTGGTCCTCGAGGCACGAGATCGTGTGGGCGGTCGGACGTGGACAGATCACATCGACGGTCAGATGTACGAAATCGGTGGTCAGTGGATCTCACCTGACCAGACGGCACTCCTCGAACTCGTCGAGGAGCTGGGCAAGGAGACGTACCAGCGCTACCGAGAAGGCGACAGCGTCTACATCGCACCGGACGGCACACGTTCCGTCTACAGCGGCGACATGTTCCCAGTGGGGGAGTCGACCCAAGCGGAGATGGAACGGCTGATCGCGCAGTTGGACGAGCTCGCCGCCCGCATCGGACCGACAGCTCCGTGGGAAGCCGAGGATGCTGCCGAACTCGATTCGGTGTCGTTCCACCATTGGCTGCGCCAACAATCAGACGATGAGACCGCGTGCGCGAACATCGGCATGTTCATCGCGGGCGGAATGCTGACGAAGCCGGCCACCGCATTCTCCGCACTGCAGGCGATACTCATGGCCGCCTCGGCGGGATCATTCACCCACCTCGTCGATGATCATTTCATTCTCGACCGCCGCGTCGTGGGTGGAATGCAGTCGGTCTCCGAGCAGATGGCCGGCGAGCTCGGTGAGGGCGTCGTCCACCTCAATAGCCCCGTGCGCACCATTGAGTGGACAGAGGATTCGGTGAGCGTCGGCACCGATGCGATGACCGTGTCGGCCGATCGTGTCATTGTGGCCGTCCCGCCGAACCTGTACTCACGCATCAGCTACTCCCCGCATCTGCCCCGACTCCAGCAGGTCTTCCACCAGCACCAGTCGATGGGTCTGGTGATCAAGGTCCATGCCACCTATCCGACACCGTTCTGGCGTGAAGACGGCCTGTGCGGAACCGGATTCGGTGCCGGCCAGCTGGTTCAGGAGGTCTATGACAACACCAATCACGGTGAAGAGCAGGGGACTCTCGTCGGATTCATCTCAGACGTCAACGCCGATGCGATGTTCGCCCTCGACGAGGACACCCGCAAGCAGCGCATCGTCGAATGCCTGGCAGACTTCCTCGGTCCACGTGCCCTGGAGCCTGACGTCTTCTACCTGTCAGACTTCGGCTCCGAGGAATGGACCCGTGGAGCGTATGCGACCAGCTACGACCTCGGTGGACTGCACCGGTGGGGCCGCTTCCAGAACGACCCAGTCGGTCCCATCCACTTCGCAAGTTCGGACATTGCAGCACACGGGTACCAGCACGTCGATGGCGCCATCAGGATCGGGCAGGACACCGCCCGTATGATCTTGGGCACCTGAGCACATGTCTGAAAGGTTGAACTGATGACCTCGGCAACTCCATCACCGGGCCCGACCGGAAGCGCGTCTGCGACATCCGCTTCGGGTCTGAGCTCCAAGGGGCTGTCGGCGGGCAAGATCGGTGCCATCGGCGGTGCCGTCATCGGCATCTCCTGCATCGCGCCCGCCTACACCTTGACCTCGGGGCTGGGACCGACGATCTCGCAGGTCGGTGTGCACACTCCGGCGATTCTGCTCATCGGATTCGTTCCGATGCTGCTCGTCGTCTTCGGCTACCGCGAACTCAACACTGCCATGCCCGATTCCGGGACGACCTTCACCTGGGCGACCCGCGCCTTCGGGCCCTGGCTGGGCTGGATGGGAGGATGGGGCCTGATCTCTGCCACGATCCTCGTGCTCTCGAACCTGGCCGCAGTGGCAGTGGACTTCCTGTTCCTGCTGCTGGCGCAGATCTTCGGTGACCCAGGAATCGCCGATCTGACCCGAGTGCTGTGGATCAACATTCCTGTCACAGTTCTCCTGACCGCGGCCGCCGCGTGGATCTCCTACCGCGGAGTCGAAGCCACCGAGAAGATTCAGGTCTGGCTCGTCGCCTTCCAGGTACTTGCACTCGGCTGGTTCGTCATCGCAGCATTCGTCCACGTGTCCAACGGCACCGCCTTCGACCCCACACCGGTCGAACTCGGCTGGTTCAACCCTGCCGAGGCCGGAGACTTCTCGACGGTCGCAGCGGCAGTGTCTCTGTCCATCTTCCTGTTCTGGGGCTGGGACACCGTCATCACCATGAACGAAGAGGCGAAGGACCCGGAGAAGACTCCCGGACGCGCAGCCATGCTCACGATCATCGCCATCGTCATCATCTACCTGGCCTGCACCGTCGCCGTCATCTCGTTCGCCGGTGTCGGCACCGAGGGGCTGGGCGCGGGGAATCCGGAGAATCAGGAATCCATCTTCGCCGTCCTCGCCGGCCCGGTGATGGGGCCCTTCGCCGTTCTCGTCTCGATCGCCGTCCTCTCTAGCTCACTGGCCTCGCTGCAGTCGACGATGGTCTCTCCCTCGCGCACGATCCTGGCCATGGGCCACTACGGGGCGCTGCCGAAGAAGTACGGAAAGATCTCGCCCCGGTACAAGTCTCCATCCGTGGCCACCATCACCTCGGCGGCGGCCGCAATCATCTTCTATGTGGTCATGCGTCTGCTGTCAGAGAACGCACTGTGGGACACGATCACTGCCTTGGGGCTGATGGTCTGCTTCTACTACGGTGTGACCGGCCTGGCCTGCATCTGGTACTTCCGACGGTCCCTGTTCTCCGGGGCGAAGAACTTCTTCTTCAGGTGCCTCTTCCCGCTGGTCGGGGGAGTGACCCTGCTGGTGATCTTCGTGACCACCGCGATCGACTCACTCGATCCCGACTATGGTTCCGGCTCTTCGGTCTTCGGCATCGGACTGGTTTTCGTGCTGGGCATCGGCGTCCTGCTCCTGGGTGTGGTCATCATGATCATCCAATCCCGCAGGCACCCCGACTACTTCCGCGGGAAGACGCTGACGCAGGGAGTCCACACAGGGTGAGCGCGAGAGGCAGCGACACTCCGTCTGTGCAGCAGCTGGCCATCCTGAGGCGTGTGCGCGACCGCATCCACAGAGAATTCGACCAGCCTCTCAACGTCCAGGAACTTGCCGCCGGGGTGCATATGTCGGCCGGGCACCTCAGTCGCGGATTCAAAGCTGCCTACGGGGAGTCGCCCTATTCCTATCTCATGACCCGGCGCATCGAACGCTCCATGGCACTGATTCGTCGCGGTGACCTGTCGATCACAGATATCTGCTTCGCTGTGGGATTCTCATCGCTGGGCACGTTCTCCACTCGATTCAGCGAACTTGTCGGGGTCTCACCCTCCCGCTACCGTTCCGGCGTCGTCGAAGGCGACCACGACCTGCCGACGATCATCGTCAAGAATGTGCTCAGACCGGTCAGGAATCGAGAAGTTCCACCCCGGTGATGCGCACTAGGATGACGATCATGAATATTTCAATCAACGCCAGCTTCCTGCCTCACACCGATGCCGAAGCATCCCTGACCTTCTACCGTGACGTCCTCGGCTTCGAGGTTCGCCTCGATGTCGGATCCGGGCAGATGCGGTGGCTGACTGTGGGCCCTGCTGGTCAACCCGATACCTCGATCGTGCTCACCCCAGCGATCACCGACCCGACCATCAGCGACGA
Source organism: Brevibacterium aurantiacum (assembly GCF_900169065.1). GTDB lineage: Bacteria > Actinomycetota > Actinomycetes > Actinomycetales > Brevibacteriaceae > Brevibacterium > Brevibacterium aurantiacum. Next base: position 42,990 of record NZ_FXZB01000013.1, read on the forward strand.
GGAGAGGGCAGTCATCGAATCGCTCATGGCCAAGGGCAGCTACGCCGCGATCGTGCTGGCAAGCACGAACGTCGATGAGGCCTTCGCCGAGGTGGAGGGCAGGGGAGCCGACATCGTCCAGGAGCCGATGGACCAGCCCTACGGTCTCCGGGACTTCGCTCTGCGGGATCCGGCCGGCAATATGATCCGCGTTCAGCAGCGCGGCTGATCGGTATGACGCATCCAGCCGATGACCATGAGCTCATCCGTGTGCAGGGAGCTCGGGAGAACAATCTCGCAGACATCTCTGTCGACATCCCCAAACGCCGACTCTCTGTGTTCACCGGAGTCTCCGGTTCCGGCAAATCGTCGCTGGTCTTCTCCACGATCGCAGCCGAGTCCCAACGCCTGATCAACGAGACGTACAGCGCCTTCGTCCAGGGCTTCATGCCGACTATGGCCAGACCCGAAGTCGACGTGTTGGAGGGCCTGACCACCGCCATCATCGTCGATCAGGAACGCATCGGGGCCAACCCGCGATCGACGGTGGGCACCGTCAGCGACATCAACGCGAAGCTGCGCATCCTGTTCTCCCGGCTGGCTCAACCGAACCTGGGATCGACCAAGGCCTATTCGTTCAATGTGGCCACGATCAGCGGCAAGGGAGCCGTGACGATCGACAAGGGCGCCGACAAACAGGTCGAGCGACGTACCTTCACCGTCAATGGAGGGATGTGCCCTCACTGCGAAGGAATGGGCACGGCCACAGACATCGACATCGCCGAGGTGGTCGACTCCTCGAGGTCCCTCAACGAGGGTGCGATCACGATCCCCGGCTACAAGCCCGGCGGATGGAGCGTGCGGTTCTATTCGGAATCGGGATACTTCGACCCCGACAAGGCAATCGTCGACTACACCGAGGAGGAGAGGCACAATCTCCTCTACGCCGAGGACGAGAAGATCGTCATCAACGGCACGAATATGACCTTCGACGGACTCATTCCCCGGATTCGACGCTCCTTCCTGTCAAAGGACCGCGACGCGATGCAGAAGCATGTGCGTGAGTTCGTCGATCGTGCGGTCGTCTATACGCAGTGTCCCGAGTGTGACGGCACACGCCTGAACTCGGCGGCACGAGGATCGAAGCTGGTCGGTCTGTCCATCGCGGAAGTCTGCGCAATGCAGGTCTCTGACCTCCTGGACTGGCTCGCCCAAGTCCCCGATGAGGGCGTCAGCAACCTCGTGGAATCACTCATCGCAGATGTGCAGGCCTTCGTCGACATCGGCCTCGGATATCTCTCCCTTGACCGTTCGGCCGGGTCGCTGTCCGGGGGAGAGGCACAGCGAATCAAGCTGGTCCGACACCTCGGGTCCTCACTGACCGATGTCACCTATATCTTCGACGAACCCACGATCGGGCTCCACCCGCACGACATCGACGCAATGAATGGGCTGCTCATCGCGCTTCGAGACAAGGGCAACACAGTCCTCGTCGTCGAACACAAACCCGAGACCATCAGAATCGCCGATCACATCGTCGACCTCGGACCCGGAGCAGGAACAGCCGGGGGAGAGGTCTGCTTCACCGGCACCGTCGGCGACCTCATCACCAGTGACACCCTCACCGGTCGACATCTCAATGACCGTGCGCAGCTGAAGGCGACAACCCGTGAACCGACTGGACGTCTCGAGATCAGGGGAGCACAGGCCCATAATCTGCGTGACGTCGATGTTGATGTTCCTGTCGGAGTCATCACTGCGATCACTGGCGTGGCAGGTTCGGGCAAGAGCACCCTCATCGAAGGATCGCTGCGCCATCGCGATGGTGTGATCATGATCGATCAGGCGGGTATCAAGGGCTCACGTCGGAGCAACCCGGCCACCTACACCGGCATGCTCGAACCCATTCGGAAGGCATTCGCGAAGGCCAACGGGGTCAAACCAGCACTCTTCAGCGCGAACTCCGAAGGGGCTTGCCCGGTCTGCAACGGTGCCGGGATCATCTACTCCGATCTCGGAATGATGGCGGGAATGTCAGCTCCCTGCGATGTCTGCGACGGCAAGGGATTTCAGGCCGAAGTCCTCGAATACACGCTCGGTGGCAAGAACATCCGTGAGGTACTCGACCTGCCGGTGTCAGCAGCCATCGAATACTTCGCAGCAGAGGAGTCACGTATCCCTGCGGTGAGTAAGATCATCGCCAACCTCGCCGAGGTGGGACTCGGATATCTCAGCCTGGGACAGCCGTTGACGACCTTATCGGGCGGTGAGCGACAGCGTCTCAAGCTCGCCACACATCTGTCGGCCAAAGCCGCGGATGCCGCACAGGTGATCATCCTCGACGAACCGACAACGGGCCTGCACCTCGCCGACGTGGACAACCTGCTCGGAATGCTCGACCGTCTCGCGGATGCAGGCAGAACAGTTATCGTCATCGAGCATCATCAGGCAGTCATGGCCCACGCCGACTGGATCATCGACCTAGGACCCGGGGCCGGACACGACGGTGGCCGCATCGTCTTCGAAGGCACTCCGAAGCAACTCGTAGACGGTGCCTCGGAGTCGGACGCGTCCTTGACCGCACAGCACCTGGCGGCCTACGTCTCAGGTGCCTGAGCCGGATATCGGGGGAGTCTGAGGCGATTCTCGGGGGAGTCGAGCACCTCTGTGACACTCACCTGACGGGCTCGTCTCTCAGTTCGTGTTGTGACTTCTGTGAGTCGATTCGGAGTGCAGAGACCTTGATCTCGGTTCACACCGGCACTCAGATCCGTTACGGTGTATAACGGCTCGGTGACGACCGAGTTACAGAACCGAAATGCAGTCGTATTACGGAGATGAGACAGTGAACCTCTACAGCACAAGCCTCCGCAAGGTCGCCCTCGTTGCAGGAGCCGGCGCGGTCGCCGCAGCCGGACTGACGGGAATGGGCGGCCCAGCTCAGGCCTCCACAGGGGCTCAGTCCTCGGAAGGCGTCTGGGACAAGGTCGCCGAGTGCGAGTCCGGCGGTGACTGGCACATCAACACCGGCAATGGCTACTACGGCGGACTGCAGTTCTCGGAGCAGACCTGGAAGGCCTTCGGCGGTGAGGGTATGCCTCACAAGGCCAGCAAGGCAGAGCAGATCGATGTCGCTCAGAAGACTCTCAAGGAGCAGGGCCCGGGAGCATGGCCGGTCTGTGGTGAAGAAGCTGGCCTGACGAAGGCCAACGGCGCTGCAGACGACGGCGGAGGATCCAAGGACGATGGTGGATCCAAGGATGACGACAAGGTCGGACTCGGCGGCAGCTGAGACACCTGCTGATACACGCAGTTGGCTGACACGCAGTCAGCACGATGACGGTCGCGAATAGCTGAGAAGCTATCCGCGGCCGTCATCTTTTTGTACGCTGGTGACTGACCGGTAACTATGATCGTCGCAGGAATGACAGCAGAACTGATGGCAAGACCGACGGCAGAACTGACAGCTCAATATCAGCGGTATCTCGTGGCTCCCTTGGGGTCATGTGTATAACGCCGATAATATACATTATGTTAAGTAAACTCATTCGTCACCACTATTGCCGCGACCGGCACCATGGCCAAAGGAGAATTCCATGACCGCAGGAACAGCAGACACCACAGGCACCGCAGAGGCGCAGCGCACTTCCATGCCCGGCGCTCCGCGCAGTCTGGACACCACAGCTTCGGGCGCGATCTTCACAATCTGGCAGAAACTGCAGAAGGTCCCGTTCGGCAACTGGCTCTTCACTCGTGCCGTGTGCTTCAAAGCTCCTTATTTTCGAACCGTTCATCCGCAGATCCATGAGCTGCGTCCCGGGTATTGCCGAGTCAGTGCCCCGAACCGTCGCGGCGTACGCAATCATCTCGGCACCTATCACGCCATCGCCTCCTGCAATATGGCTGAAATCGCTGCCGGCATGATGACTGAGGCGACGGTTCCGGCAACGCATCGTTGGATTCCAGTCGGAATGACAGTTGAGTACAAGGCCAAGGCCACCACCGGTGTCACATCCATTGCACGGCTTGATGCGCTTCCGGAATTCGGTGATGATCCGATGGAACTGCTCGTGCCGGTCGATGTCCTCGATGCTGACGGTCAGGTGTTCGTCTCCGCGGAGATCACCATGAGGGTCTCTCGGAAGAAGGCTGCCTAGGTCGACGTGCAGGAAGTCCGATCCCCGGCTCCCCTGCGGATGTGTTTCTGGAAATGCGTTATATGGTGTCGCTATGACCTGCATATTGTGTGACGTGGCCGATGGCACAGAGTCCGCAGAGATCATCTACGACGATCCGGAGTGTCTCGCGATCACTCCCCTTCGCGTTATGGCACCCACGCATGTGCTTCTGTTTCCTCGCGCACACTACGACGGTCTCCCCTATTTTCTCGAGCGTGAGGTCGAGTCCGCGGGTCGGTCGGCTCATGCGGCGGGCAGCGGAGATTGCCGCACAGCGCGGATTAAATGAACGCGGCTATCGGTTGGTGTGGAATTTCGGACCGGACACGAAACAGCGCATCACACATCCGCATCTTCACCTGCTGGGTGGCACCTTGCTTCGAGAAGAGTTGGCCTGACGTTTTGGTGCTGCGATCAACTGTCGGCGGCCGCTCCCCCTCACGAATGAGGTCAGCCCTCGCCTCTCAGCGCCCCGAGATCGCCAGCACGCGCTCTGCGTGGGATCCTGAGTGTCGATGTCTCGGCGATGCATATCCCCCAGTCTCCCCCAATTCGATGATGAGTTCGTCGAGCTCTGTCGACATGAACTTTGCCAGCTCATCATCGATGGGCCACCCATCACCGGTTCCGACAGAGAGGTCGGCGGCGTGGAGCGCCAGTTCGAGTATGCGCATTCGCATCAGCTGATGGCCGGAGATCGGGCCGATGCGATGAGGCACCTGTCGGTCGAGATCGCACTCCCCCGCAATTCTGCGGAAGGCCCGTTCATGGTTCCAGAACGACGCAACTCGATCCTCGCCGAGGTGGTCCTGTCCTCGGGTGGCCTCGACCTCTGCTGGCGGGGCTTGAGCCAGCAGCTTTTCGTAGCGCAGTCCCCCGCCGATGAGGTGGTTGATCAGTTCCCTATTGGTCCACTCCTGGCATCCGCTCCTGAGATCAAAGTGCTCGTCTGAGACTCGGGTCAGAGCAGTCACCCAGCACGTCTCTGCCTGGTCGAGGTAGCTGTCGATGTTCCGCTTGCCCATTGTTCGAGTCTTCCTGATCGCGAATGGTTGTGTTCTTGAGGTTACTCATCGGATTCGTTGATGGTCGGCATTGAGAAGTCTGTTCTTGCCAGTCGGGAAGTCTGGCCAAAGATGATCATTTCAGCCCCGTCCCGGTATACGTTACTCACACACGTGATGCGGACCACAACGACGTGGCTCGGTCCTGTGAGCAACTCCGACAAGAAAGTGAGGAGCCCCGCTATGGTGCTGGCAAGTCAGTCGGCCGATTACATCGGTCTCGCAAATGCCCCGGTTCTCTGGATTCTGGCAGCGGCAGTTATGGGCGTTGTCGTCGTCCAGTCACTCATCTACATGACTGCGGTGAAGAAGAACGCCGAATCGGCGGGCATGACCCAACAGGAGGTCAAATCGGCCTTCAGAGCAGGCGGTGTTGCTGCGATCGGGCCGTCATTGTCCGTCGTCCTCGTCGCCATTGCGCTTCTCCCCCTCTTCGGCACTCCCCCGGTCGTCGTACGCGTCGGTCTCATCGGTTCCGCCGCCACCGAGGTTGCCTCGGCCTCGATCGCAGCCGGCACCATGGGCTCGAGCCTCGGTGATGAGACCTTCACTCGTGGCGTCTTCATCGTCGCTCTCATGGCCATGAGCCTCTCGGGTGCAGGGTGGATGATCTCCACCCTGATCCTGACTCCGGTCTTCAAGCACAGCTCCCACAAGCTTGAAAAGGTCAATCCGGCACTGATGTCCATCATTCCCGGGGCAGCACTGCTCGCGGCCTTCGCCGCACTGACGTTTCGGGAGCTTCCGAAATCCCCGACACACGTCATCGCCATCCTCGTCTCAGCTGTGGTGATGACGATCTGTCTCTTCCTCGCAAAGACGTTGAAACAGCCATGGCTCAAGGAATGGGGACTTGGAATCTCCCTGCTCGTGGGTCTCATCGCGTCCTACTTCGCCCACTACGCCGGTCTTGGCGCACCCGAAGCCTGAGGAGAACATCATGTCCAACATCATCACGTCACCCTCGCACGCGGCCTTCGAACGCACCACGACCAAGTGGGGCTCACTCACTCTGTTCATCGGGTTCCTCATTGCCACCGCGGTGCCCTTCTACCTTCTGTTCGTTGCAGATGCCAACGTCAACTTCGGTGAGATCCTCAAGGGGTTCCTGGCCGTCTTCGCCGTCTACGGCGTCTTCTACATCGTCGAACCACTGACCTACTTCCCGATCCTCGGACCCGCCGGCATGTACCAGGCATTCCTGATCGGCAACATCTCCAACAAGCTCCTGCCCTCGGCGATCGTCGCGCAGGACACGCTCGGAGTGAAGCCGGGTACGCGCAAGGGCGAATACGCGGCCACCATGGCCATCTGCGGAGCGGCACTGATCCACGTGGCCTCCATGGTGCTCTTGGTGGGCATCCTCGGCACCTGGCTGGTCTCGATCATTCCCGAACCGGTGACTCTCGTAGCCAAGCTCTACATCCTGCCGGCCATCCTCGGCGGTGTCACAGTCCAGCTCATCGCTTCTCTGCGGCAGGTCAAGTCCACGCTCATCGCCTTGGGAGCGGCGGCCCTGGTCATCCTCGTCCTCATCCCGCTCGTCCCAGTCCTGGCCTCCGGCGATGTTGCCATCGTCGTCATTCTGACGATCGCCATCACCTGGTTCACCCGGAACAAGGCCCTCACCGACAAGAAGGGACCGGCAGACGGCGACAACGTCGGAATCAACTGACGGTCACCCGCCACCTCATCATTCAATACCTGAGACCATCGAATACACCCACACTGTGAAAGGACATCATGTCGCTCAACACCACTCTTCGGAGTGCGATCTCGGACAATCTGGCACAGACAGTCGCCGACTACAAGGACTTCCATCGCACGCCCGAGCTGTCGATGCAGGAGACTCAGACGGCTGCGACGATTCGTTCCAAGCTCGAAGCACTCGGACTTGAAACCCGCACCTACGGCGGCACCGGCATCGTCAGCGTCATCGAAAACGGAGAAGGCCCTGTCGTGGCCTACCGGGCCGACACCGACGGACTGCCGATCGCCGAAGATACCGGATACGACTACGCCTCGACGGCCGAGGGAACACTGCCCGATGGATCGACCACGAAGGTCATGCACGGCTGCGGCCACGATACGCACATCACCGTCGGCCTATATCTGGCCCGCTACCTCGTCGAGCACAAGGACCTGTGGTCAGGCAGCGTGGTCATGATCTTCCAGCCCGGCGAAGAGACCGGCGAGGGCGCGCGGGCGATGCTCGACGACGGACTTTGGGACTCGACCGTCAAGCCAGAGGTCGTCTACGGACAGCACGTGTGGCCCGGTAAGGCCGGACACGTCTACGTGGCCAAGGAGACCGCCATGGCGATGTCCGACTGCATCAAGGTCACGGTCAGAGGCAAGCAGGCTCATGGTTCACAGCCCGAGAACTCAGTCGACCCGATCGTCCTCGGCGCCTATATGATCACCCGCCTCCAGAGCATCGTCTCGCGAGAGATCTCGGGTCGCGACATGGCTGTCGTCACCGTGGGCACCTTCCACGGCGGGCTGAAGGAGAACATCATTCCCGATTCCGCCGAATTCAAACTCAACATCCGCACCTTCAACGAGGAGGTGCGTGAGGTCGTCCTCAACCGGATCGAACGCATCATCCTCGCCGAGGCGCAGGCATCCGGGGCACCGGAGCCGATCATCGAAGAGATGTACCGGTTCCCACGCTGCTACAACGATCCTGCAACCACCGACCAGTTCCTCGAGGCTGCCGGATCCGAGCTCGGAGCAGAACAGGTCCACCTGGACCAGGCCGTCACCGGCAGCGAGGACTTCGGGGCCTTCGGCGATGACATCGACGTGCCCTACGTCTACTGGTTCTTCGGCGGGTACTCCCCCGCCAAGTTCGACGGTGATGAACCGCCGGCAGGCAACCACTCCCCCTTCTTCGCTCCAGACGATGTCGAAACCACACTGGAGACCGGTATTCGTGCGGCACTGAGCGCCGTTCTCAGCACGGTCGGGAAGTGAGACGATGAGCAAGGAACTGGACTGGCTGTCCACCCGTGAGCTGGCGGCGAAGATCGCGACGAAGGAGATCTCTGCGCGGGAAGCACTCAGCGATCACTTGGCACGCATCGATGCTCTCAACCCGGCCCTCAACGCGGTGGTGACCCGCGATGACGAAGGCGCGCTGGCACGCGCCGACGCCGCTGACCAGGCGGTGGCCAACGGTGAGCCGATCGGACCGCTGCACGGCGTGCCGATGACCCATAAGGACACGCACGACACTGCCGGGATGCGCACCACCTGGGGCTCGCCGATCATGGCCGATCGCGTTCCCGAGACTGACTCCCTCATCATCGCCCGACTCAAAGCGGCGGGTGTCAACACGACCGGCAAGACGAATGTGCCTGAGTTCGCGGCGGGCTCGCACACCTTCAACCCGGTCTTCGGCACCACGGTCAATCCCTATGACACGAGCAAGTCCGCCTCGGGCTCCTCCGGCGGAGTCGGGGCGGTCTTGGCCGCTGGCATCCAAGCCTCCGGAGATGGTTCGGACATGGGAGGATCGTTGCGCTCCCCCGCGTCGTTCAACAATGTCGTGGGGTTTCGCCCGTCGAATGGGCGCATTCCTCATACGCTTCCCGGCAACCCGTTCGCGTGGTTGGCACAGAGCGGCTTCATGGCCCGGACGGTCTCGGATGTGGCATTGACGATGAGTGCGACTGCCGGGCCGGAGCCAGGCGGGCCTCGTTCGATCAGTGAGCCCGGCAGCGTCTTCGACCTGCCCGAGTTCGAGCTGGGACATCAGGCCGAACCTGACCTGCGCGGTGTCAAGATCGGATTCAACCCAGACCTCAACGGTCTGCTCCCCGTCGAACGGGAGGTCCATGACATCGTGGCGGGTACGGCAGACGTCTTCTCCGAGCTGGGAGCGAGCGTCGTCGACACGATCCCCAACCTCGGCGATGCCGATGAGGTCTTCAACGTTCGACGAGCCCTCGATTTCGTCCATTCCTGGGGGCCCCTGCTGGAACAGCATCCCGAACAGATCAAGGATTCCGTGATCTGGAACATCGAGATGGGACTCAAGCTGACCGGCACCGAGGTGGTCTCCGCCGATCGTGCTCGTGCACGTCTGCATGGCGAAGTCGACCAGTTCTTCGGTGACCACGACCTCCTGGTGCTCACCACCTGCCAAGTGCTCCCCTTCGACGCCAGCATCGAATACCCCACGGAGATCAACGGGGTCGGACTCGAGAACTATCTCGATTGGATGCGAGCCCTGTGTCTGATCTCGGCCACGGGGTGCCCGGCGATCTCCGTGCCTGCGGGCTTCTCGGAGTCGGGGCTGCCGGTGGGAGTCCAGCTCGTCGCGAAGCCGGGTGCCGACGTGGACCTGCTGCGCATGGCGCATGCCTTCGAAACGGCGACCCAGGTCCATCGCCGTCATCCTCAGCTGGCTGCGTCGATGCCCTGATCCTTCGCGATCTGGGAGATCTCAGTGGCCAAGTCGATGTCCTTGTCGGTGATCGACCCGGCGTCATGGGTGGTCAGTGAGATATCCACATGTGGGAACCGCAGGTCCACATCCGGGTGGTGGCCTGCGGCTTCTGCTGCGTCTGCGATGGCATTGATGAACGTGACTCCGCTGACGAAGGAACCCGTCAGGAACCGTGCGTGGAGTGCGTCGTCGGCCGATTGCCATTGTGTGAGTTCGTCGATTCGATCCTGCATGGACCCAGCTTGGCACCGGGCCCGGCGAAGTGTCCATAGCCACGGCATCGGCAAAAGCAGCGAATCTGCTGGGTCAGGTATGCCATGCCTCAGCATTGTTTGCCGAGCCTTCCCACACTGGAACCGTTCTAGAAAAGGTGTCAGGATATGGAACATGAGGACGGAACGAATCCGTCTCGTATCGCGAAGGAGAAACATATGCAGTTGAGCCCCGCAATGCAGAAGGTCCTCGGCGAGCAGGTCACTCTCGAACTTGAAGCGTCGATGGTCTACCTGCAGCTGTCCATTCAGCTCGATGATCACGACCTTCCCGGAATGACACGCTGGATGCGTGCGCAGTCCGAGGAAGAACAGGTCCATGCTGCGAAATTCATTCAGCACTGCCAGGATCGTGGCTTCGCTCCCCAGATCGGTGACATCGCGGCACCGAAGGTCTCGGGCTCACAGCCCATCGACTACTTCAAGGCTGCCTTGGCCCACGAGGAGAAGGTCTCCGAATCGATTCGCAACCTCTACCGCACCGCTCAGTCGGAGACCGATCTCGACGTCCTGCCGCTCCTGCACTGGTTCATCGACGAGCAGGTCGAAGAGGAATCAACCATCTCTGAGATCATCGGTCGCCTGGAGCTCGTCGGCGACAGCGGTTCCGGTCTGCTCCGGATCGATTCCGAGCTCGGATCGCGTCACCCTGACATCAAGGCTGACAACGAGTGATCGACAGATCATGATCTGTTGCGTGTGACCTGCAGTCACCGTAGGCAAGCAGCGAATGGCCGGACCCTGCACAGGGTCCGGCCATTCGCTGCTTCGGTGTGAGAACTTCCAGTCCGCGAAGTCGCGGGTAATGCGAGAGACCGCGGACGATGAATTGCTCAGCTGCCGAGTACGGCTTGTGAGACGAGCAGGACGATGGGCAGCGTGATGAGCATGAGCACAGTCTGGGCCGCGATGAGGGCGGCCATGAGCTCCGAATTGCCGCCGAGCTGCCTCGCCATGACATAGCCGGAGCTGGCCGTGGCGATCGATTGGAAGATCATGGCCACCAACGCCGGGGTGGTGGGGACGTCGAGCAGGACCAGAGCGAGCAGGGTCACCGCAGGCAGGACGATGAGCTTTGCCACGGTGGAATTGACCAGTCCCGCGACCTGGGCGCGAAGCGGAAATCTTCGCAGACCGGCGCCGACACACAGAAGTCCGATCGGCAGGGCCGCGGCCGCCAATGGCGAGAGCACGGAGTCGAGCACATCTGGCACGCGAGCTCCGGTGAGGTTGAACGCTCCCCCGGCCGCACAGCCGATCACCAGCGGGTTCGTCACGATGACGCGGAGGATTCCGAGCACCGAGCTGGGCCCGGTGCGCAGAAACTCGAACCCCAGGCTGGAGACGATGTTGACCGTGGGCACGAGAACGGCCGCCACGATGGCGGCCAGGGCACTCCCCTCAGGTCCGAACATGCTGGCCGATATCGACAGTCCGATGTAGGTGTTGAAGCGGATTCCGCCCTGCAGCACCGAGGTGAAGGATGGAAGATCGCGAGCCACGAACCGACGCAGCACGATGATGAGGATCGATACGAGCAGTGTCGGGGCGATGAGGCCGATGGTCAGTCGCCCGAGCGGAACATGTGCGACGTTGACGTCGGCGACCGATGTGAACAGCAGCACCGGCAACACGCAGTAGTAGGCGAGCTTCTCCGCTCCTGACCAGAATTCGGGATTGGTGAAACCTGGGAGTCTTTTGAGCACGGCGCCGAAGAAGATCAGAACAGCGACGGGAACGAGGGCGAGGAGGACCGGAGTGAGACTCACGAGACTGAGAATTTCATGAGATGGGAATCATTTCAAAGTTGAGTGTGTTTGACTCAATGTAACGACCTAACGAAAGGAAGCTCATGGCTACACGTTTTGACCCCATCCGTGACCTCGATCGATTCTTCTCGGAAGTGACTCGCACCCCGAACTCCACTTCGCTTCCCATGGATCTCTACCGTGATGGAGAGGTCTTCGTCGCACGTATCGACATGCCGGGTGTTGACCCCTCGAGCATCGACGTCGACGTTGAGGATCGCACGCTGACCGTTCGCGCTCAGCGCCAGTCGGAGGTGGCAGATAAGGATGTGAAGTGGCTGACCCGGGAACGGACGACCGGCACCTATGCACGCCAGCTCACTCTGGGCAATCGAGTCGCCCTCGACCGGATCCAGGCTGACTACCAGGACGGCGTGCTGACCTTGACCATCCCTGTGGCAGAGGAAGCTCGGCCCCGCAAGATCAATGTCTCGCACTCCAACCCGACCAGAGCCACCGAGGTTGTCGAAACCTCTCCGGTCCGTGATGAGGATCCGGCCGGCGCCTGATCGACAGTCTGCGCCGTCACGACGGACACAACGCTCCGTTGCGAAGGACTCGACCGTGAGAAGCGGGCCGCACCCATGGTGCGGCCCGCTTCTTTGCGTTGAGTGTGGGACCGACCAGGCAGCTTGGCGAACCGTCAGGCAACCGACTTAAGCACATACGCCAGGCACATGTAGGGCAGCTCCAGCGCTCCGTCGATAGGGTGCTCAAGGGTGAAGTACTCACGCAGATTCGCCTCGACCCGGGCCCTGGTCGTCTGGTTCGAGCGCAGCCAATAGGAACGGGTCCTGGCCAGATCCACGATGCCATCCACGGTGAGTGGGGTGGAGAACTCGACCAGCTCATGGGCGACGGGCTCGAACCCGGCCGGGTTCGGGCGGTACGCGGGACGGTACACGTCCCCGGCGTGCATGATCCGACTCAGGCGCAGCACCCAGTCGACACGCACGTCGAGTTGGTTGATGAGGATGAGCAGCCGACCCCCCGGTCGCAGGATGCGCGAGATCTCAACCGCCGCGGCGGCTTCGTCGAACCAGTGCCAGGCCTGTGCCACGGTCACGACATCGACGCAGTCATCCGGCAACAGGGTGTCTTCTGCGCTGCCGCCGCTGCTGCGCGCAGGATTGCTCTCCAGGGCCTCTTCGTCGGGATCGACGGCGATGACCTTGGCTCCGCGGTCGAGCAGTGCACGACTGAGGATGCCCGTCCCCGCACCCAGATCGCAGACGTCGAGTTCGCTCCACTCAGAGCCCGCAAGGTCGATGGCCGCATCTGGATAGCGTGGGCGCACTTCATCGTAGACGTCGGCCAGTCGACCGAAGCTGCGCCCATGGGCCGATCGCGCGCGTGGTCTCACAGCTGCCCACCCCGATTCGCAAAGTTCAATGATCGAGGTCAACTCTAACTCGTCGCCGATGGGTGGCGCCCGCGCCGAACTCAGGAAGTGACTAGGATAGAGGTACCGGTCAAACAACAGTGACAAGGAGCATCGATGTCCCCCACGTCCGAGCTGCAGGCAGAGCTGGAGAGCGCCTCCGGCGCCTATGAGGAATTCGCTTCCCGCGGGTTGAAACTCGATATCACCCGAGGCAAGCCGGCAAGCGCGCAACTCGACCTGGCGGCAGACCTTCTGACTGCGGTGACACCCGATGACGTCATGACTCCCAGCGGAGTCGATACCCGCAACTATGGCGGTCTGGACGGAATCGTCGAGCTGCGTGAGCTCTTCTCACCGCTGCTCAAGATCCCTTCGAACCAGTTGCTGGCCGGCGGCAACGCCTCTCTGACCCTCATGGCCCAGGCTCTGACCTTTGCTCTCATGCACGGAACCGTCGGTGACTCACGACCCTGGGGCCAGGGGCCTCACAAGCTCATCTGCCCGGTCCCCGGTTACGACCGCCATTTCACGCTGGCCGAGTCGCTGGGCTTCGAACTCCTCAGCATCCCCATGGACTCACAGGGCCCGGTCGTCGCCGAGGCCCAGCGTCTGGCAGAGGATGAAACGGTCAAAGGCATGTGGTTGGTGCCCATGTACTCGAACCCGACAGGCATCACCATCACCGAGGAGCGAGCGAAGGAGCTCGCGGCGATGCCTGCCGCGGCACCCGACTTCACGCTGCTGTGGGACAACGCCTACGGTCTCCACCACCTCCGGGACGAGCATCCCGAGGTCCTCGACATCCTCGACATCTGCACCAAGGCCGGACACCCGGAACGCCCCTGGATCTTCGCCTCGACGTCGAAGATCACCCACGCCGGTGCCGGAGTCTCCTTCTTCGGTGCGGGTCCCGAGACCAGTGATTGGATCCGGTCGAATCTCGCAAAGATCTCCATCGGTCCCGACAAGGTCAACCAGCTGCGTCACCTGCGTTTCTTCTCCACCCCGGAGGGCGTCGAGGAGCACATGCGCCAGCACGCGAAGATCATCGCACCGAAATTCGACGCAGTGCTCGATACCTTGGAACGGGAACTGGGCGGCACCGACCTGGCGCAATGGACCCACCCAGACGGTGGATACTTCATCACGCTGACCACCTTGGAGGGCACCGCGGACCGGATCGTGAAGCTGGCCGCCGAGGCGGGGGTCAAGCTGACCCCGGCCGGTGCCACCCATCCCTATGGTTTGGATCCGCACAACAACGTCATCCGCATCGCCCCCACCATGCCGACAGTCGAAGATGTGGAACTGGCTGCGCAGGGCCTCGTGGCCTGTGTGAAACTCGCCAGCTACGAGAAGCTCCTCGCGGGCTGAAGCCTGCGTTTCGCGGTACGCAGCCTGAATACAAGAACTCCTGGTCGGTGAAATCACCGACCAGGAGTTCTTTGTCTGTCTTGGTGCCTTTGGGCCTCAGTACTCGTAGAAGCCGCGGCCGGACTTGACTCCGAGCAGGCCGCCATCAACCATGCGCGAGAGCAGCACTGGAGGTTTGGCCGCAGGATCTCCGGTCTCCCTGTAGATGCTCTCAGCCGCGTACAGGCAGGTGTCGAGTCCCACCATGTCGGCAAGCTTGATCGGCCCCATCGGGTGCGCGCAGCCGCCCACCATTCCGGCGTCGATGTCTTCCTTGGTGGCGAACCCGGCCTCGAGCATGCGGATGGCACTGCACAGGTACGGGATAAGCAGTGCATTGACGATGAACCCGGGACGGTCCTGCGCCTGGATCGGGTTCTTGCCCAGCACCTCGGCGACGAACTCCGTGACCGAATCACGCACCGAATCGGCGGTGAGCACGGAGGAGACGATCTCAACCAGGGGCTGGACCGGTGCCGGGTTGAAGAAGTGAACCCCGAGCACACGCTCCGGACGTGACGTCGACTGTGCAAACCGGATGATCGGCATCGACGAGGTGTTGGAGGCGAGGATCGCATCGGGGTCGGTCACGACCTTGTCGAGTTCGGCGAAGATCGACTTCTTGATGTCCTCGTTCTCACTTGCGGCCTCGATGACCAGCTGACGATCGGCGAGTTCGCCGATGTCGGTGGTGAATCGCAGCCTGCCCATCGCCTCGTCACGGGCCTGGGCATCGAGCTTGCCCTTTTCCACCGCACGGGCCAGGGACTTCTCGATACGAGCACGACCAGCTGCCGAGGCCTCGTCGTTGATCTCACGGACGATGACGTCGAGACCTGACTTCGCGAGCACCTCGGCGATGCCTGCTCCCATGAGTCCGCTTCCGATGACTGCAGTGCGTTGAATGCTCATCTGGTGCTCCTTCTGTTGAAGTGGTGATTCGTCGTTGTTGGTTACGGCTGCCTGGCGAGGAACCAGTCTGAGCCGCGGATGGCCTTCATCGCCTCTCGGCGACGCTCCTTGGGAAGGGTCTGGACGTAGACCTGACCATCAAGGTGAGCGACCTCGTGCTGAAGCATCTGGGCGAAGACCTCGGTGCCGGAGATCTCCACGGGCGAGTTCTCCGCATCCACACCGCGCACACGAGCGAACTCGTAGCGCGGTGTGGGGAAGAACAGCCCGGGGACAGACAGGCAGCCTTCTTCGATGTCGCGCAGCTCCCCGCCGACCTCGACGACCTCGGGGTTGATGACATACCCCGTGCGGCCGTCGAGATCATATCCGAATGCCCGTACGCCGACGCCGATCTGCGGTGCCGCCACAGCGGCCCGGCCCTCCGGCAGAGATGTGTCCACGAGGTCTTGGGCCAATGCTCTGAGCCCTTCGTCGAAGACGGTGACCGGTGCGCACGGACTGCGCAGCACCGGATCACCCCAGAGACGGATGTCGCGTTCAGCCATCGATGACCACGACGAGGTCGCCGCCTTCGAGCTGCTGGACGTTGCCGATGGCGATACGTGAGACGGTGCCGCCCGTCTGAGTGGTGATGGAAGCCTCCATCTTCATCGCCTCGATCGTGGCAACCGTAGCGCCGGCCTCGACCGTGTCGCCCTCGGCAACCTGCAGGGTGACCACACCGGCGAACGGGCTGGCCACGTGACCGGAGTTCGTCGGATCGGCCTTCTCCGCGGTCTTGACGTCGCTTTCGACGGCACGATCGCGAACCTGCAGTGGACGCAGCTGGCCGTTGAGAGTGAACATCACCGAGCGCATGCCGCGTTCGTCGGTGCCGCTGATGGCCTGGACACCGATGAGGAGGTCCTTGCCCTTGGACAGTTCGACGGCGTGTTCCTCCCCCGCGGTCAGACCGTAGAGGTATTCCGAGGTCTCGACAACGGAGAGATCACCGTAGTTGGCCCGCATCTGCTGGAATTCCTTCGTCGGTCCAGGGAACAGAAGCGAATTGAGTTTCGCCTGCCGCTCGGTGCCGGGGGTCTCCAGCGCTGCCGCGTCCTCGGTTGCGAGGTCTTCGGAGACAGCATTGTGCCTGCGGCCTGCCAGAGCCTTTGTGCGGAACGGCTCAGGCCATCCGCCTGGAGGGTCGCCGAGGTCGCCGTTGAGGAATCCGATCACCGAGTCCGGGATGTCGAACTTGTCCGGGTTCTCGGCGAACTCCTGAGGATCGACACCGGCGCCCACGAGGTGGAGCGCGAGGTCACCGACGACCTTCGACGAGGGAGTGACCTTGACGAGGTGGCCGAGGATGGCATCGGCTGCGGCGTACATGCGCTCGATCTCTTCGAATCGCTCCCCCAGTCCCAGTGCCACAGCCTGCTGGCGCAGGTTGGACAGCTGTCCGCCCGGGATCTCATGTCGGTAGACACGTCCGGTCGGTCCGGCCAGACCGGACTCGAAGGGTGCGTAGACCTTGCGGACTGATTCCCAGTAGGGCTCGAGATCGCTGACAGCGTTGAGGCTGATCTGAGTGTCGCGTTCGGTGTTTTCAAACGCTGCCACCAGCGCGGACAGGCTCGGCTGGCTCGTGGTGCCGGCCATGGCCGCCGAGGCGGCGTCGACGGCGTCTGCTCCGGCTGCCGCGGCAGCGTAGAGAGTGGCCAGCTGACCGCCCGCGGTGTCGTGGGTGTGGACGTGGACCGGGAGATCGAAGTTCTCCCGCAGTGCTGTGACGAGTTTCGTCGCGGCGGCGGGGCGCAGGAGCCCGGCCATGTCCTTGATCGCGAGCACATGTGCTCCGGCACCGACGATCTGCTCAGCCAGCTTGAGGTAGTAGTCGAGCGTGTAGAGCTCTTCACGCGGATCGAGGATGTCGGAGGTGTAGCACAGGGCAACCTCGGCGACTGTGGTGTTCGTGGAACGAACCGCTTCGATGGCCGGGCGCATCTGCTCGACGTCGTTGAGGGCGTCGAAGATGCGGAAGATGTCGATGCCGGTGCGTGCCGCCTCATCGACGAAGGCGTCAGTGACCTGAGTCGGGTACGGGGTGTAGCCGACGGTGTTGCGACCGCGCAGGAGCATCTGGAGGTTGATGTTGGGCACTGCCGAGCGCAGAGCGGTCAGCCGTTCCCAGGGATCCTCACCGAGGAAACGCAGCGCCACATCGTAGGTGGCACCTCCCCAGGCTTCGATGCTCAGCAGCTCCGGCGTCATCCGGGCGACGTGTCCGGCGACGGCCAGCAGGTCACGGGAGCGGACCCGGGTGGCCAGCAGGGACTGGTGAGCGTCGCGGAACGTGGTGTCGGTGACAGCCAATGGTGTCTGATTGCGCAGCGACTGGGCGAAGCCGGAGGGACCGGCCTCGAGGAGACGGTCACGGCTGCCCGGTGCGGGATCCGCGCCGAGGTCGATCTCGGGCAGCTTCTCACCGGGGCGAATGCGCACGCTGGGTTCGCCGTGAGGACGGTTGACGGTGACGTCGGCCAGGTAGTCGAGGATCTTCGAACCACGGTCCGCGCTGACACGGGCGTCGAGCAGATGGGGCCGCTCTTCGATGAATGATGTTGCCAGGTCACCGGCGATGAACGAGTCATCTTCGAGCACCGCTCGCAGGAAGCCGATGTTCGACGATACGCCGCGGATCCTGAACTCGGCCAGGGCCCGTCGGGCACGTGAGATCGCCTGTTCGAAGTCGCGACCACGGCAGGTGAGCTTGACCAGCATCGAGTCGAAGTGGGCGCTGACGGCGGCACCGGCGTGGACGGTTCCTCCGTCGAGTCGGACACCTGCGCCGCCGGCAGAGCGGTAGGCGGTGATGGTTCCGGTGTCGGGACGGAAGGCATTTGCCGGATCCTCGGTGGTGATGCGGCACTGGAGGGCAGCACCCTTGATCCGCATGTCTTCCTGAGTCAGGCCGATCTCAGCCAGGGTCTCCCCCGACGCGACGCGCATCTGGGAGGCGACCAGGTCGACGTCCGTGATCTCCTCGGTGACCGTGTGCTCAACCTGGATGCGCGGGTTCATCTCGATGAAGACGTGCTGGCCCTTGCGGGGGCCGTCGGTTTCGAGGAGGAACTCAACGGTTCCGGCGTTCTGGTAGCCCAGCGCCTTGGCGAACTTGAGGGCGTCGGCGTGAAGCGCGTCAGCGATGGCCGGGTCCAGGTTCGGAGCCGGTGCAAGTTCGACGACCTTCTGGTGGCGACGCTGGACCGAGCAGTCGCGTTCGAAGAGGTGGATCGCATTCGAGTCATTGTCGGCAAGGACCTGGACCTCGATGTGGCGCGGCCGCTGCACGGCCTGCTCGATGAAGACCGTGGGATCTCCGAAGGCACCCTCGGCTTCGCGCATGGCGGCTTTGAGTGCGTCCTCCAGTTGCGAGGCTTCGCCGACGCGGCGCATTCCGCGTCCTCCGCCTCCGGCCACAGCCTTGACGAAGAGTGGGTACTCCATGGATTCCGCGTCGGCCAACAGCTGCGCGATGTCAGCAGAGGGACGGGTCGAATCGAGTACGGGAATCCCGGCATTGCGTGCGGCTGTCAGAGCCTGCACCTTGTTGCCGGCGAGTTCGAGTACATCGGCCTTGGGGCCGATGAAGGTGATTCCTGCCTCATGGCAGGCTCGTGCCAGGTCGGGATTCTCCGACAGGAAGCCGTAGCCGGGGTAGATGGCGTCGGCTCCGGATTCCTTCGCGACGCGCAGCATCTCTTCGACGCTGAGGTAGGCACGGACTGGATGGCCTTCTTGGCCGATCATGTAGGCCTCGTCGGCTTTCATGCGGTGTTCGGAGTTCCGATCCTCATAGGGGAAAACAGCGACAGTGGAGGCGCCGAGTTCGTACGCTGCTCTGAACGCGCGAACGGCAATCTCTCCACGATTTGCCACAAGAACTTTAGAGAACATCTGTGTCTCTCACTTCTGTATCGATCGCTCGTAGGCGATAGTCGACGGGCTGTCGAAGAACTACTCTACTCAGTGACCCAGGCCACTCGAATCAGGGGGTCCCATTTTTACTCGACTGCCACGCCCGGCGTGGTCGTGACGGCTCAGCCCAGCCGGATACGTTAACGTAGGAGGGTGCTTGTCCTAAGTATCAGCAGCCTCAAAGGCGGAGTCGGTAAGACGTCCGTGACACTCGGTCTTGCCTCGGCCGCATACAACCGGGGAATTCCGACCTTGGTCGTCGACATGGATCCGCAAGCGGATTCCTCGACCGGCCTTGATGTCCCGACGTCGACGCGCGTCGACATCGCCGATGTTCTCGCTGCTCCTAAGTCCCAGAAAATCCTGTCCGAGGCGATCATCCCCTCCGGGTGGGTGGGCGATAAGCTCGGACACCTCGACGTGATCTCCGGCTCCCCCAGGGCTGCGGAGTTCGATCGACCTTCGCTGTCTGAGAGGTACCTCCGGCGCCTCGAAGACGCACTGAGTCGGGTGGCCAAGGGCTATCGTCTCGTGCTCATCGACTGTCCGCCGAGTCTCAACGGGCTCACGCGCACCGCGTGGACGGCCAGCAGTCGGGTGGCCGTGGTGACTGAGCCCAGTCTGTTCTCGGTCGCCGCAGCCGATCGCGCACTGCGGGCCGCCGACGAGCTGCGCCAGCGTGGCACCTCGGATATCCAGCCGCTGGGTCTTGTCGTCAACCGGGTGCGTGCCGGGTCCAACGAGCATGACTATCGGATTTCAGAGATGCGGGAGATGTTCGGGCCACTGGTTCTCAATCCCCCACTGGCCGAACGCGCAGTGATGCAGCAGGCCCAGGGGTCGGCGCGTCCGATCCACTCCTGGCCTGGAAAGCCGGCAGAAGAGGTGGCGACGTCGTTCGACGCGCTGCTGGAGCGTGCCCTACGTTCGGAGAACATCCGCTCGCGCAAAACCCCGAAGCAGTAGGTCCGGTAAGTCCGAGATAGTGCAATCAGGTGCAGCTGACTGAGTTCAGCTGCACCTGATGCTTTTCCGGGACAGCGAGACCACAACCGCAGCGCCCAGATCCCAGTGCCGCGTGCAGATCCCACCGCAGCGCCCAGTTCGTACCGCGACGCCTGGACGATGCTGAGGCAGAGCGCCACTGCCGAACCTGTCATTGAATATGAGTGTGGCCCGTCCTTTCGGACGGGCCACACTCATCAATCCCCCCATGGTGTCCCTATCTGGGACTGCCCGGTATCCGGGCGAGCAACCTGTTCAGCCGAGTTTCTGAGCCCGTCGTTGGGCGAGCTCGTCCATCTCGACGATGGCTGAGTCATCTTCGGGAAGCCGTTCGCTGGGCAGTTCGGAGAGACTGCCTTCGACTTCGTTCCAGACACGACCGACGGCGATGCCGAAGACGCCCTGTCCGCCCTGCAGGAGGTCGACGACCTCATCGGGTGAAGTGCATTCGAAGACGCTGGCTCCATCAGACATCAGGGTGATCTGTGAGAGATCCCGAACTCCACGCGAACGCAGGTGGTCGACTGCCGTGCGGATCGACTGCAGCCCGACGCCGGTGTCGAGGAGTCGCTTGACGATCTTGAGGACGAGGATGTCACGGAAGCTGTAGAGCCGCTGGCTGCCTGATCCGGTTGCATTGCGAATCGACGGGGTCACCAGGTCGGTGCGTGCCCAGTAATCGAGTCGGCGGTAGCTGATGCCGACGACCTTGCACACAGTGGGACCACGGTAGCCGGCCTCTTCATCGAGGACAGGCAGATCGTCGTCGAACAACAGTCCCTGAGCGGCTGGCGGTATTGGCGTCGGCTCGACGCTTTCATGACTTGAGCGGTTCACACCGACTCCTCCTTATAGTCCCTGGGGGAAGCGAGGTCGCTTTGAAGGGCAGAGAACATTTCGATTCTAGCTCTCTTCTCAGCGAACCTACAGTGGGATTCAACATCTCCAAGCTATTCTTCCCGGCCTTCCAGGACAAACACCTCAAGGTAACAATTTTTGCGTGTCGCCGTTATCGCAGTATTCGAACACCCGAATGAGTGCCGTTCGGACAGCCCGAGACCCAGCAGACGTACCCGATCACTCGGATTCTGGCCGGGCCTTGTGGTTCTCGGCCTCGGCTGATTCCTGTGTCTGCTCATCGTCCGGTTTGGGCTCGTCTGCCTTCTTCGGTTTGGAGCTGGTGAGGAGCTTGGTCTTGACGGTCGAAGCGTATTTGTCGACGTATTCCTGCCCGGACAGCCGCATGATCTCGTACATGATCTCGTCGGTGACGGAGCGCAGGAGGAAGCGGTCGGTTGGGAGCCCCTCGTACTTGGAGAAGTCCATCGACGATCCGAAGACGATTCCGACGCGCCGGAACTTCGGGATCAGTCGGCCTGCGGGCTGGATCTTGTCGGTGCCGATGATCGCGACGGGAATCACCGGAGCACCCGACTCGAGAACCAGCCGGGCCACGCCGGTCCGGCCGCGGTAGAGCTTGCCATCCGGTGAGCGAGTTCCCTCAGGATAGATGCCCAGGGAGTTACCCTCGCGCAGCACCTTGAGTCCGGACTCGAGGGACGCCTGCGAACCGGATCCCCCGGCTCTGTCCATCGGCAGCTGGTTGTTGAGTTTGAAGAACCACCGTGTGACGGTGCCTTTGAGTCCGCGTCCGGTGAAGTAGTCCTTCTTCGCCAGGTAGACGACTGGCCTGGGGGCGAGCAGGGGGACGAAGATCGAATCCATGAAATGGTTGTGATTTCCCGCGATGATCGCAGGCCCATCGGACGGGAGGTTGTCCAGTCCGCGCACCCAGGGGCGGAAGAGGATCCGCAGAATGGGTCCGGCCACGACTCGCTTGAGAAACCAGTAGAACACGAGCACCTTCCCTGTCACGACTCTTTGTCGTTCTCGGACATCATATATCGACACCATCACCGCACATTCATGCCATGCTGATGCTATGGAGATCGACTACTCACCACAATCGGTGCCGACTGCACCTTACCGGCAGATCGCTCCGGACTCGGAGTCTGCCGTGCTGTTTCTCCACGGAATCACCGGTTCTCCGGCCGCGTGGTTTCCCATTGCCCGTGCCCTCAGCGATCACGGAGTCAGCGTCAGCGTGCCGTTGCTTCCCGGACACGGCACCCGTTGGCAGGATCTCAATGCCACGAAGTGGTCTGATTGGCTCGACGCTGCGAAGGCGGAGTTGTCGGCGCTGTCGCAGACTCACTCTCGGGTAGTGGTCGCTGGTTTGTCCATGGGTGGGGCCTTGGCCTTGGCATTGGGTGCCGACGATTCGCCTCCTACTGAACTCGTCCTCATCAATCCGGCCCTGTACATCGACTCCCCGCTGACTCCACTTCTTCCGGTCCTCAAACATTTCGTCGCCTCGGTGCCGGCGATCGGCGGAGACATCGCACATCCGGATCGCTGCGAATATGCCTACGACCGGACGCCTGTCGCTGCCATCGCATCATTCGCCTCGGCGCAGTCGAAGCTTCGCAACGACCTATGGCGGGTCGAATGCCCGGTCACGCTCTTCATCTCCGGCAGTGACGGCGTCGTCGGCCCACTCACCCTCAGGACCCTGCGCTCACGTCTGCCCACGGCTCCTGCGATCCGTGCCCTGCGTCGGTCACGTCACGTAGCCACCTTGGACAACGACGCGGACACCATCGCCGAGGTGATCCTTGAGAAGGTGACATCCGCCGGTGGCGCAACGGCTGGTACCCCGGGAGACCGGGAATAGAGAAGTCGACAGGATTGCTGATAGAGAACATGGACGACGAGAAGAACGAGGACTGGCGTAACGAGGTTCCAGAATCGGAGCAGCTCGGCGATTCCTCACGCATCAGTGACAGTCACTGGGAAGATCTCGTCAACCAGATTGCCGAACCCAGCGCGATGATGGGCGATATGCCTGCCGACGAGGTCAGGGAACGACTCGAAGAGGATGAAGGGTGGGAACCCGGCCCTGCCGCGCCGATCGGTTGGCGCACAGCCTCACCGACTCTGATGCTCTCCGTCGTCGCCACGTTCGGTGCCGTGCTGCTGTTGCTCCTCGGCGTGATCTTCTTCCGACCTCTGCCCGGGTGGTTTCTGTTGGTCGGCATCGCCGTCGGTCTCGGCGGGGCAGTCGGGCTCTTCTTCCATCTCCCCACGAACCGTTCGTCCGACGGGGACAACGGTGCCTCGGTCTGATCACGGCTTCGCACCTCGGGTCTCCCCCGGTGTCAGTGGTGGGTGAAATACTGGGGCGCATGTCTGCCCCATTCGACCGAACTCCGACAGCAATCGAATCCTCCCAGCTGTCCTTCGATGCCCTTGGCACACCGCTCCATGAGGTCACTTTCGTCATCGTGGACTTAGAGACGACAGGCACGACCGCAGGAAAGTCGGAGATCACTGAGATCGGTGCGGTGAAGACGCGCGGCGGTGAGGTCCTCGGCGAGTTTCAGTCTCTGGTCAAGCCCGAAGAATCGGTGATCAGTCCCTTCGTGGCACGGTTGACCGGCATCACACACGCCATGGTCGACGATGCACCGTCCATTCGTTCGGTCCTCCCCAGCTTTCTGGAATTCTGCGTCGGCGCGGTACTGGTCGCCCACAATGCCCCCTTCGATATCGGATTCATCCGCTCGGCCTGTGAAAAGCTCGACTACCACTGGCCCCAGCCGACAGTCCTCGACACCGTCACTCTGTCTCGGCGAGTGGTGAGTCGAGACGAGGTGCGCAATCACAAACTGTCGACCCTCGCCGCTCATTTCGGAACCGAGGTCTCACCCGACCACCGTGCGCTGTCCGATGCCAAGGCCACGGGAGAGGTGCTGCACCGGGTCCTCGAACGGTTCGGAGGCTACGGCATCACAACGCTCGAAGAGTTGGCCACGGTACGCCAGGCAGGGTGGGCGAAACGCCAGGCCAAGTCGCACCTGGCTAAGGGAGTTCCGGCTGAGCCGGGTGTCTACATGTTCCTCGATGGAACTCGCCGTGTCCTCTACATCGGGAAGTCCGGGAACATGGCCCGGCGCGTCCGAGGCTACTTCAATGCCTCGGAGAACCGAGGCCGAATGGCTGAGATGATCACTGCTGCCCAAGAAGTCAGCTGCCTGCCGTGCGCGCATGCCCTCGAAGCCGAAGTCAGAGAGATCCGCCTGATCGGCGAACTCGCCCCGCCGTACAACCGTCGCTCGAAGAACCCTGAACGCAATTCCTGGATCGTTCTCAGCGATGAGGAATATCCACGTCTGTCAGTGGTCCGGGCGAACACGGCATTGGAGAAGTCACCCGCAACTCCGCTCGGCCCGTTCCGATCACGCAAGACAGCACAAGCGGTGAAGGAACTTCTCGATACCCTCTACCCGGTCAAACGATGCACAGCGAAGATCACTGCCTCCAACCTCGCCTCTCACCGTCCGTGTGTGAGCTCCCAAGTCGGTCAGTGCGGAGGACCCTGTGCCGGGGTGCTGGACAGGCAGGCCTACCTGGATGACATCGCCGCACTGTTCGAGGTCATGGCCGGAGACTTCACTTCTCTGCGCAGTCTGTGCACTCAGCGAATGTCGCGGCTGGCTGACGAAGCGAGGTACGAGACCGCCGCTGAGGTGCGCGACGCTATGCGCTCGGCGCTCTCGTGTGCGGCTCGGGCCGAATCGGTTCAGGCGCTGCGGGCTGTCCCTGAGATCCTTGCGCACGCCCCGGGACCCGAGGGTGGGATCGATCTCGCCGTGATCCGTCACGGAAAATTGGCCGCAGCCTCGCACGTCCGTGGCTCGCAGGCGATTGACGAGTCATTCGCCGCCATCGCAGCGACCGCAGAATGGGTGCCTGCTCCAGGTCGTCTTCCAGCCGACACCGATTCTCTCCCAGAGGAGACCCGGCTGCTGTCCCAGTGGCTGCAGTCAGCCACGCTGACATCAGCGCAGGGGGCGTGGTCGCTCCCCCGCGCTGGTGCCAACTACCATGCGCAGGAGTCAGGGACGGTTCGTCTCAGCGACCCTGTGTGAGACCTCGATCAGCTGATCGAGCTTCTGTGCACCGAGGCCGGCGTCAACGGTCTTTTCCGCAATGACGAGTTTTGCCGCCATCCGCTCGGTCAAGCTCCCCACCGAGGACTCATCGGCCGCGACCAGTGCCGCTGCGGTATTGATCAGCACGATGTCTCGCACCGCTGATTTCTCACCGTTGAGCACCGATCGGGTGATCTCGGCATTCTCATCGGGGCCACCGCCACGCAGATCATTCTTCGTCACACGATCGAAGCCCAGATCCAGAGCATCGAAGGTCATGTGCTCGACCTCGCCATGGCGGACTTCCCACACATCGTTGACGTCGGTGTTGCTCAGTTCGTCCAGTCCGTCTCGGGACCGGAACACAATCGCCTGATGCCCCCGCTTGGCCAAGGTGCCCACGACTAGAGGAGCCATCTGCGCGTCAGCCACGCCGATCGCGGTGTGACGGGCACGAGCCGGGTTCGTCAGTGGGCCGAGGATATTGAACGCAGTCGGCACACTGATCTGCCGACGCACAGCCGACACGAACTGCATGGAGGGGTGGAAGACGTTGGCGAAGCAGAATGCCAGGCCGACTTCCTTTGCGATGATCCCGGTCTGTTCCGGCGTGATGTCGAAGCGAACGCCAAGGGCTTCGAGAACATCTGCGGAGCCGGAGGCTGAGGACGTCGCACGGTTGCCGTGCTTGACGACGCGCTGCCCCGAGGCAGAGATGATCATCGCCGCGGTCGAGGATATGTTGGCAGTCTTCGCGCGATCTCCACCGGTGCCGACGATGTCAACGGAATCTTCGAGGCCCGGCAACGGCACGGCGTGATCCATCATGGCCGAGACCAAACCCGCAATCTCCGATACGGTCTCGCCCTTCGTATGGTGTGCCACGAGGAATGCGGCCATTGTCACATCGGGTGTCTGCCCGGACATGATCTGGTCCATTGCCCACGCCGCAGCGGACTCATCAAGGTCCTGCTGGTGCATGAGGTTCATCAGGAGATCGGGCCAATTGTAGGTGGCGCCCTCAGATGTGGTTCGGGTCCCGGAATCCTGTGTTTCCGGGGGTGTCGTACGCGGTGTCTCCGTCATCCGAATGAACTCTCCTTAAGGTGCTGCCACCACCTCTGACTACGAGATGGAACTTACCTGCGGCATCCTATCCTGTCTTCGACACGCGGGGGCCAGGTGATCCGAATACGAGATTCCGGCACCAAATCAACGTTTTCGCTACACCGTGTAGAAAAATATTCACCGAAAGCTGGGTAAAAGATGAAAACTTACCCCGAGACGAGTAATAATGGGGTTGTGTCAACTGCCACTGCATCTCAAACAGCGCCAGCACATCCGGTTGTCAATCGTCCGAATGTGACCACGGTGGGCTTCATCGTGTTCCTCGCGAGCGACCTGATGTTCTTTGCCGCGCTCTTCGCCATGTACTTCACCATTCGATCCGTTGTGCCGGAATTATGGGAGACCCAGACTGAGGTTCTCGACATCCCATATGCGCTCGGCAACACGCTGATCCTGGTGTCGTCTTCATTCACCTGCCAGCTGGGCGTCTTCGCAGCGGAGAAGTTCCGGCCTCGCCGGACGGGTTCTCTGTTCAACGTCGCCAAATGGGGAATGGTTGAGTGGTTCTACCTCACCTTCCTGCTGGGCGCGGTCTTCGTCTCCGGCCAGGTCATGGAATACGCCACCCTGGTCAGCGAAGGCATCGCCATCAACAGCGATGGCTATGGTTCCGTCTTCTACCTGACCACTGGGTTCCACGGTATTCACGTGACCATCGGACTCATCTGCTTCCTGCTTGTGATCGGACGAGCATACGGAGCCAAGAAGTTCGGTCACCATGACGCCACATTCGCGATTTGCGTGTCCTACTACTGGCACTTCGTCGACGTTGTCTGGGTTGGTCTCTTCGGAGTCATCTACCTCCTTCAATAGTCGGCTCGAGATGCTCGGCCATTCGGACTCACAACATTTAAAGCAAAGGACGATCACGTGAAGCTTTTAGCAGATCGCCGCAGGCACCCAATGGCACTGGTTGTGCTGCTC
The DNA here is from genome assembly GCF_900169065.1 of Brevibacterium aurantiacum. Classification (GTDB taxonomy): domain Bacteria; phylum Actinomycetota; class Actinomycetes; order Actinomycetales; family Brevibacteriaceae; genus Brevibacterium; species Brevibacterium aurantiacum. The sequence continues at coordinate 70,467 of NZ_FXZB01000013.1, forward strand.
TTGGTGGCACTGCTGCTGACTGGCGGAGCCTACGCACTCTTCACTCAGACTTCGAGCGCCCAGGCGGAGACCGCCAGCGCCTCGGACGTCGAGGAAGGCAAAAAGCTCTTCGCAGCGAACTGTGCAACATGCCACGGTCTCAGCGGCGAGGGTTCGAAGGCCGGACCGGGTCTCATCGGCGTCGGCGCAGCTGCCGTCGACTTCCAGGTCGGAACCGGTCGTATGCCGCTGCAGGCCAATGGGCCGCAGGCACGTACCAAGGAACCTCAGTTCGATGAGGAGCAGACCGCTCAGCTCGCGGCCTACGTTGCTTCGCTGGGCCCCGGCCCTGCCGTTCCTGAGGAAGAGAACCTCGACGCATCCAAGGGTGACCCCGCAGCCGGCGGTGGCCTCTTCCGCACCAACTGCGCCATGTGCCACAACGTGGTCGGCGCCGGCGGTGCGCTCACCCGCGGCAAGTACGCTCCGAACCTGTCGGACGTCTCCGAGAAGCACCTTTACGAGGCAATGCAGACCGGTCCGCAGAACATGCCAATCTTCAACGACGCAAACCTGACTCCTGATGACAAGCGCGACGTGATCGCCTATGTCAAAGAGGTCTCGGAAACCCCATCGCCCGGTGGCTTCAAGCTGGGATCGCTGGGACCCGTGGCAGAAGGACTCTTCATCTGGTTCTTCGGGCTCAGCGCGGTCATCGGACTGACAGTATGGCTGTCATCCAGGGCAAAGTGAGTCAGTCAATGTCGTTCAGTAACCACCACGAGAAAAGACGGGGAATTCAATGACCTCGAAAGACCACTTCGGCGGCGGCAGCCAGCTCGAGGAGTTGAATGGGTTCACGAACCCGGGGCTGCCGGAACATAAGCCGCGAGTCGCTGATCGCGATCCGAAGGCCGCGAAGGTAGCTGAGCGCCAGGTGGCGGCTTGGTTCGTCCTGTCGATGGTCGGAACCATCTGGTTCATTGTCGCTTATTTCCTGTTCACACCGGGTGAGACGATGCAGAGCATCCGTCTTCACAACACCTCCATCGGCCTTGGTGCGGCAGTAGCCATGTTCTCCATCGGCGCCGGTGCAGTGCTGTGGGCCAAGAACCTCATGAGCGATCACGAGGGAATCGATGAGCGTCACGACATCGGCGGCAGCGAAGAGGATCAGGCAGTTGCCCTTGAGATTCTGCATCAGGCGAAGGAAGAGTCAGGCATCGCCCGTCGTCCGCTTCTGCGCAACACGCTGATCGCGGCGCTGGCCATCGCTCCCCTGCCCGCAGTCCTCGTCTTCCGCGACCTTGGCCCACTGCCCGGAGACAAGATGTTCAACACCCTCTGGGGCAAGGGCATTCGCCTGATCCAGGATCCGGGCGGCATTCCATCGGTGGAATCGGAACGCCCCATCAAGGCAGACGACGTCACCATCGGTTCGGCTTACCACGTGTTGCCATCCGGCATCGGCGATGAAGAGAACGCCGAACACCCGTTGGAGGAGAAGGCAAAAGCCGCCGTTCTGCTCATGCGCATCGATCCCAAGGAACTCAGAGAAGATCCGGATCGCAAGGATTGGTCACACGACGGCATCGTCGCATATTCCAAGATCTGCACCCACGTCGGTTGCCCCGTCGCACTGTATGAGCACCAGACACACCACCTGCTCTGCCCGTGCCACCAGTCGACCTTCGATGTGACCGAACACTGCAAGGTCATCTTCGGCCCGGCCAAGCGTCCACTGCCGCAGCTGCCCATCTCGGTCGACAGCGAAGGATATCTGGTCGCACAGTCGGACTTCCCTGAGCCCGTCGGACCTACGTTCTGGGAGATCAATCACCCATGAGTACTACACAACCCACAACAACCATCGGGAAGGCCGCGAACTTCGCCGAAACTCGAGTCGGGGCTTCAGTCCTCGTCCGCGAGTTCGGACGCAAGATCTTTCCTTCCCACTGGTCGTTCATGCTCGGTGAGGTCGCTCTCTACAGCTTCGTCATCGTTATCCTCTCCGGAACGTTCCTGACCTTCTTCTTCACCCCTGCAATGGGTGAGATGCACTATGAAGGTCCCTGGGCGCCGCTGCGTGGCGTCGAGATCTCAGAGGCGTACAACTCGACCCTGGCGATCTCATTCGAGATCCGCGGTGGCCTGTTCATCCGTCAGATGCACCACTGGGGTGCCCTGCTGTTCGTCGCTGCGCTGAGCATCCACATGCTGCGCGTGTTCTTCACCGGCGCGTTCCGTCGCCCTCGTGAGCTCAACTGGATCGTCGGTGTGCTCCTGGTCATCATGGGTATGGCGGCCGGCTTCACCGGTTACTCGCTGCCCGATGATCTGCTCTCAGGAAACGGTCTGCGAATCATCGACGGCATCGTGAAATCGCTGCCACTGGTCGGAACATATCTTTCGTTCTTCATCTTCGGCGGCGAGTTCCCAGGCACTGACATCGTGGCCAGGCTCTATTCGTTGCACATCATGATCGTTCCTGCGCTGCTGATCGCTCTGATCGGCATCCACCTGGTGTTCGTCGTCGTGCACAAGCACACGCAGTACCCAGGTGCAGGCAACACAGAGAAGAACGTCGTCGGCGAGCCGGTTCTGCCGACATTCGCAGCCAAGGGTGGAGGATTCTTCTTCCTCATCTTCGGCCTGGTGGCACTCATCTCAGCCCTCTTCACGATCAACCCGATCTGGAATTACGGCCCGTACGACCCGTCGCCGGTGTCTGCAGGCACGCAGCCTGACTGGTACATCGGTTGGGCAGACGGCTTCCTGCGCATCGTTCCCGGTTGGCTCGAGTTCTACATTGCCGGCTGGCCGATCTCACTGAATATCAACAGTGCGGTGGTTGTCATGGGCGGCGTCTTCGGTGCGATGTTCATCTATCCGTTCTTCGAGTCCTGGTTGCTCAAGGACAAGCGTGAACACCACATCCTCGATCGTCCTCGCAACAACCCCACGCGTACTGCCATCGGTGTTGCAGGCATCATCTTCTATTGCAACATGTGGGCCGCTGCCTCGGGTGACATCATTGCGGTGTTCTTCCAGATGTCGCTCAACGACATGATCTACATCTTCCGCATAGTGTTCTTCGTCGGTCCGATCATCGGCTACATGATCACGAAGCGAATGTGCATCGGTCTGCAGCGCAAGGATCGTGAGATCGCGCTGCACGGTCGGGAGACAGCGAACATCATCCGTCTCCCCCATGGCGAGTTCCTTGAGCGTCACGAAGCGCTGCCACCACATAAACTGTGGAAGCTGACAGCGTTCGAGTCGCCGTCGTACACGCCGGCAGAGCCGAATGCGGAAGGCAAGATCACCGGACTTGAGAAGTTCCGTGCGAAGCTCTCCAGGTTCTTCTTCGAAGACCGTGTCGCGCCAGTGACCAAGCAGGAGCTCGAAGCATCGCATCACGATCATGATTCGGTGGAGTCGAACACTCACAAGAAGATCGGCTACTGATCGACCTGGAGTTCAGCTCTCGCGAACTTGATAAGCCAGCGCTATGACGGAAGGGCCCAACATCTATTGTTGGGCCCTTCCGTCATGTTGTTTCAGTGCACAGTTGACTGTTCGAGCTGATCGGACTGACCCCGTCGGCCTTGCGAGTGTCTGTCGAACCCCGGTCACGAATTTCCTGCCTTCGCCGTGGTGGTCAAGTATTGGTACCTGAGAGTGGTGCGATTCGCAGATCTCACTTCTCGATCTCAACCGTGCTGGTGTCATCCGCTCCTGCCAGGTGCGGTCTTCTATGGCTGTCAGCCCACACTCCCCTGGTTTGGATTGGAAGAATGAAATCGCGGCGGCGTGGAGTCGGGTCTGTTTCCGGGATTTGATGAATTGGGCAGGTACGACGGCGACGGCAACGAGGGTCACGGTCACGACGATGGCGGGTTCAATCCTCTGCCAATCGGCTGTCCCTGGGCGAATATGACCTGTCCGTGGGGTGACCGTAGAGTGCTTATGCGCAACGTTGCCGCGTACTGACGAGTGCAGGCCAACGATTCCGCCGGCAGACCATCCATCACCGTCGCCAGACAGACGCTGAAGATCCTCTGGATCGCCGCGATGAGTTCGGCTGTTCCAAGATGCGCTGTCGATTGAGGTGAACAGCCACTGCCCCAACCAGCATGAGCGCGCCAGGTATCAGCCATGGTTTCTTACCGGGACCTTGAGGTCATGACGGTACGAAGTATCGCTGGGCGCGTGGGGACCTCCTCGCGAATGGCATTCCGCTTTTGCGCGTCCGAGGAACTCCCCCATCATATCTGAGCGACAAAGACAGTTTCAGGCGCTGGCAACTGATGAAAGCGAACAGGTGGACCCAACCGGGGACTCCCGGCAGTTGGCATAGCGGCCAGACCTGCTCCGAACAGACACACTCCAGGAGCTACAAGTGATCAAGGCGTTGAAGTTGGTCACAGGTCCAGCACGGACACTTCAGAGCCCTGCAAGCGCTCCTGATCGCCGAAGATGCAGCATGCTGGCAGGATCCGCCTGGTAACGCTCCGCTTCGCCGCTGAAGGGCACGCCGACTTGGCCTCGGTCCGCCGGAACTGTTCGATGGAAGCACACGTGAGCTCGGTCGACCATGTCCCGGCAGAGGGCGGGGGTCGAAGGCGGACGGCTAAGAGCAACGAGTCAGACCACAAGGAGCTCACCGAGGCCGCGGAAGTATTCGGTGGCTCGACTTGAGCACAGGCTTGCCATGTCGTTCGTTGAATAGGTTGATGGCCCGGACTCAAACGAGTCCGGGCCATCAACGTGATTTTCAATCAGTGTTCGCTCAGCAGCGAATCAGTGGGCGTGATCCCCACGATCGTGCTCGAACGACAGTCCGACGAGAGCGACGAGGCCGAGCACAGCACCGAATGGGAAGATCCACCAACCCATAGCGATACCGTAGAAAGCCACTGCCGCAGCACCGGCGCAAACGATCGGCCACCAGCTCCAAGGGCTGAAGAAGCCGTAGTCGGCGTCGGCGTCTGAGATCTCAGCGTGCTCGTTGTCCGAGGGCTGACGACCGACACGACGATCGGTCAACCACAGGTACACACCGATCATCAGAGACATCGCACCGACGAGGAGCAGTGCCGGGAAACCGACGAGCTCAGTGAAGTCGGTGTAGAGGCCATAGGCAACTCCGACGGCCGCGAAGAAGATCGCGCACAACACGAAGACATAGATCGAGGATTTCACTTGACGTTACCTCCTGTGAGTTGCGGTTCAGCAGTGCCGTGTCCGGCGTATTCGAGCAGCTCCGGATGGTTCACATCGAATGCCGGACGCTCCGAACGGATGCGTGGCAGCGAAGTGAAGTTGTGGCGTGGAGGTGGGCAGGAAGTTGCCCACTCCAGCGAACCGCCGTAGCCCCAAGGATCGTCGACGGTGACCTTCGGCGCATTGCGCGAGGTGATCCATACGTTCCAGAAGAACGGAACCATGGACAGGCCGAGGACCATTGCGCCGACCGTGGACACCTGGTTCATCCACGTGAAGCCATCCTGCGGCAGGTAGTCCGCGTAACGACGAGGCATTCCGTCGACGCCGAGCCAGTGCTGGACGAGGAAGGTGGCGTGGAAGCCGATGAACAGCATCCAGAAGTGGATGTGGCCGAGCTTCTCGTTGAGCATCTTGCCGGTCCACTTCGGCCACCAGAAGTAGAATCCGGCGAACATCGCGAACACGACGGTGCCGAAGATCACGTAGTGGAAGTGAGCAACGACGAAGTAGGAGTCCGACACCTGCTGGTCAAGCGCGGGACTGGCCAAAATGACGCCGGTGAGACCACCGAAGAGGAACGTGACGAGGAACCCGATGGACCAGACCATCGGAGTCTCGAAGGTGATCGACCCTCGCCACATCGTGCCCACCCAGTTGAAGAACTTCACACCTGTCGGAATCGCGATGAGCATCGTCATGAAAGCGAAGAACGGCAGTGCCACGACGCCTGTGACATACATGTGGTGTGCCCACACGGTCACCGACAGGGCGGCAATCGAAATCGTCGCGAAGACCAGTTCCTTGTAGCCGAAGACAGGCTTGCGGCTGAAGACAGGGAAGATCTCGGTGACGATGCCGAAGAACGGCAACGCGATCACGTAGACCTCCGGGTGCCCGAAGAACCAGAATAAGTGCTGCCAGAGAATCGGTCCCCCGTTGCCGGGGCTGAAGACATGGGATCCCAATACGCGGTCAGCTCCCAAGACAAGCAGAGCGGCGGCGAGAGGCTGGAAGGCCATGAGGACGAGGATGCCGGTGATCAGGGTGTTCCAGGTGAAGATCGGCATACGGAACATGGTCATACCCGGGGCACGCATCGTGATGATGGTGGTGATGAAGTTGACCGATCCGAGGATCGTTCCGATTCCCTGCAGAGCCAAGCCGAGAACCCAGAGGTTTCCGCCGGCTCCCGGTGTGAACGTCGTATTGCTCAGAGGCGCGTACGCGGTCCATCCGAACGAGGCTGCACCCTGAGGGGTGAGGAAGCCGGAGACGGCGATCAGAGAGCCGAAGAGGTACATCCAGAATGCGAAGGCATTCAGACGAGGGAACGCCACGTCGGGTGCGCCGATCTGCAGCGGCATGATCACATTGGCGAAGCCGGAGAACAGCGGTGTCGCGAACATCAGCAGCATCAGCGTGCCGTGCATCGTGAACAGCTGGTTGTACTGCTCCTTGGTCTCAATGATCTGCATACCCGGATCGAAGAGCTCGAGGCGGATGATGAGCGCCATGACGCCGCCGACGCAGAAGAAGAGGAACGACGCGATCAGGTACATGTACCCGATCGTCTTATGGTCGGTCGACGTGATCCAGTCGACGATGATCTTTCCCTTGCTCCGAGGAACAACGGGGGCGTCAATGGCCGCCTGATTCATCGTTGCGGTCATTTTTCAGCACCTTCTTTCGGGTACCAGTTGCGATCGTACTCAGGACCGAGCTGGCCCTTGTTGCCTTCGTCGGCGAGTGACTTGGTGTAGTCCTCAAACTCGGCCTTGGAGACGACCTTCACATTGAAGAGCATTTCCGAGTGGTATTCACCGCACAACTCTGCGCACTTGCCCACGTACTCGCCTTCTTTCTCGGCGCGCAGATGCAGACTCTGGTCGTGACCAGGAATCATGTCGCGCTTCTCGAGGAAAGCGGGAACCCAGAACGAGTGGATGACGTCGCGTGAACGCAGCTTGATCTCGAGGTCGGTGTCGACCGGGAGGTAGAGGGTTGGTGCCTCCTCCCCCGGCTTCTCAGAGCCGTCGAGTGGGACCTGCGTACCCGCGAAGTACACGTCTTGATTGACGTAGTTGAAGTCCCATGCCCATTGTTTGGCAGCGACTTCGATGACCTGCTCACCTGGAGTGGTGTCGTCAGTTGTCTTCTCCATGACCTGAACGCTCTGGAAGAAGAATCCCAGGACCAGGATGACTGGAGTGACCGTGAACAGGATTTCGATCGGCATACTGTAGCGCAGCTGCACAGGCAGTCCGCGATCGTTCTTGCGGCGGCGGTAGGCGACCATCGACCACAGAATGAGTCCCCACACGATCAGCCCCACGATCAGCAGGGCGATCCATGCACCGTTCCACAGGGAGGTGTAGGCCTCGGTGTGGTTGGTGGCGCCCTTCGATTCGGCGGGGAAGAATCCTGTGGAGACCTGCTCTTTCGTGCAGCCGGACAGCAACGCCAGTACAGCGACGGCGCCCAGAGTGCCGAGCCGCTTCGCCCAGGACCTTCCCGGTCCTGCCTGATTCGGAGAATCCACGTGCAGCCTTTCACAACCTTATTCGCCTCGGGGTGCCCCAAAGACGAATTCTTACTATGTCAGTTACCAGAGTACCGCTACAAGCGGTAGAAATTCACATGCAAATGATCATTTGTTGAGAATAACCTGACAACGATCCCCGCGGAGAGCGGAATCTAGCCGAGTGGAGTACTCGAGACCGCTGATCTCCGACACGCCGAGACTGGCCAGGTGTGAGGTCTGCCACTGTGTATCGATGAGCCATCTGTGGTGGTCATCGTCATTATCAATCGAGGTGGGAGCGCTCGAGACAGCGTTCTTCGCCCCGGGCTCCGAGGGATGATTGTCAAGGGTTTCGTCGAAGAGAGAGACCAGGTGGACGAGTGCGGCTTTGGAAGCATCGCGCCGTGTATGGAACATCGATTCTCCGGCGAAGAACGACCCCATGGCGACGCCGTAGAGACCCCCGACGAGGATGCCTTCGGATCTGATCTCCACCGAATGGGCCCACCCGTCTTTGTGGAGACCCAGGTAGAGGCTGATGATGTCTTCGGTGATCCAACTGCCGGGCCTGCTGGGGTCAGCACAAGCCCGGATGACGTGTTCGAAGCCTGTGTTGACGCTGCATTCGAAATGGCGCATCGATTTGCGCAGGCTCTTGCTGACTTTGAGATCTCCGGGGAGGAGGACCCCGCGACGCCGCGGACCCCACCAGCCCATGCGACCGGTGCCGCCACTGCCGATTCCCATCGGGAACAGTCCGGCCCGATACGAAGAGAGGACCTGGGCCTGCGTTGCCGTGTATGACACGGCGCGCAGATCTTCCAGGTCCATCTCAGTGACTTTCAGGTCTGTTTCAGCGGTTCGGCATCAGTGGAACGAGTCACCGCATGCGCAGGATCCCCCGGCATTCGGATTGTCGATCGTGAATCCCTGCTTCTCAATGGTGTCGGCGAAATCGATGGTCGAACCGCCGAGGTAGGGCACGCTCATCCGATCAACGATGACCTCGACGCCGTCGAAGTCACGGACAGCGTCACCGTCGAGCTGGCGCTCGTCGAAGTAGAGCTGGTAGATCAGGCCGGAGCAGCCGCCGGGCTGAACGGCCACACGCAGACGAAGGTCATCGCGACCTTCCTGCTGCAACAGGCTGCGCACCTTCTCGGCTGCCGTGCTCGACAGTTCGACCTCGTGCGTGGCCATCGCTTCGTTCGTCACAGTCATGGTTACTCCTTATTTCGATCCTGCCTGTCTCCAGGCTACACCGCGGACAACGTAATAGTCAGCGAACCTATTCCCCAACAACCCTCATCCGTGTGCCAATTTCTGAAGAAGGAGTGCCTCTGCGACGATGGCCGCCTTGAAATCGGGCAGATACAGCGACTCATTGGCGCTGTGTGCCCTGGCGTCCGGGTCCTCGACTCCGGTGACCAAGATAGATGCCTGAGGGAACACGTCGAGGAGATCGGCGATGAACGGGATCGAGCCGCCGATGCCCATGGTCACAGAATCCTGCCCCCAGGCCTCGGTGAGCGCCTGCTGTGCGGTCTGCACCACAGGATCACTCATATCGGCTTGCCACGGGCTGCCGCCCTCCGTGTCTCCGATGGTCAGTTCGGCACCGAAGGGAAGATTCTCACGCAGGTGCCTCTCGACTGCTTCGACGGCATTGTCCGGAGTGTCACCGGGTGCCAGTCGAATCGACAACTTCGCCCGCAGGCTCGACTGGAGAGTATTCGACGACACATCGACGTCAGGGATGTCGAGACCGATGACGGTGATCGACGGCTGCGTCCAGAGACGCGAAGCCAATGATCCTGTGCCGATGAGCGCAGTCGAGTCGAGGACACCGGAGTCGTCCCGGATCGTCGACTCCTCGTAGTCGATCTCGCTCTGGGCCTGCGACTTCAGCCCGCTGACGGCAACCGAGCCGTTCTCATCATGGAGGCTGCTCAACACGCGAGTCATCGCCAGCATCGCATCGGGGACGATGCCTCCGTACATGCCCGAATGCACGGCGTGATCAAGCGTGGAGATCTCAAATTCGACCGCGCACATTCCGCGCAGACTCGTCGTCAGGGCCGGTGTGCCCGCCGCCCAGTTGCCGGAATCTGCCACGACGATGACATCTGCGGCGAGTTTGTCCTGGTAGGTCTCGAGGAAGTTGCGGAAGCTGGGGCTGCCGGCCTCTTCCTCACCTTCGATGAAGAGAGTCACACCTACGCCGAGGCGGTCCGACAGGAGACGAAGTGCAGTGAGGTGGACCATGATGCCGGCCTTGTCATCCGCGGCGCCACGGCCATAGAGCCGGTCCCCCGTTCTGGTGGCTGTGAAGGGGTCGGTAGTCCAGGCCTCAGACTTGCCTGGAGGCTGAACGTCGTGGTGGGCGTAGAGCAGCACAGTCGGGGCTCCAGCAGGTGCCGGGACCGAGGCGACCACAGCCGGATAGCCCTCGGTTCCGTCTTCCTGAGCTGCTGTCAGGATTTCGACGTCGAGCCCGAGGTCGCGGGCGAGGCTGGCGACTGCTTCGGCGCTGGCTCGTACGTGTGCGGGATCGAAGCTCGGCCACGCGACCGAGGGGATCGCCACAAGATCAGTCAGTTTGTCGATGACCTCGTCGAAAATAGTGTCGAGTTCGGCATGCAATTGGGCACTGTCAAGTGCTGAAGTCGATTCGCTCATTCTCCAAAGGTAGTATTCATTAGGTGTTCGGAAGCAAAAAAACTCATGAGGATGCGCAATCCTCCGACAATCGACCGGTGAACAATGACGGTTCACGCCCTGATGCTGCCCCGCAGCGTGAGGCTGAGCAGAAGAAAGGACGGCCGACGCCTAAGCGCAGCCAACAGGAATCGGTGCGTAAGCAGCCACTGGTGTCGAAGGATCGCAAGGTGGCGAACCAGCGGGCCAAGGAGCAGACGCGCAAGGACCGTGACCGTGCCCGCATCGGCATGATGAACGGCGAAGAGCAGTACCTGACTCGCCGTGACAAGGGGCCTCAGCGTCGTTACGTCCGCGACTACATCGACGCCCGATTCTCGATCGGAGAGCTGTTCATCCCTGCCGCTATTCTGATCCTGGTTGTGGCGTTCACCCAGCCCGTGGCCATTCAGCAGTACTTCACCTACGCGGTCTGGGGCCTGTTGGCGCTGGTCATCCTCGACGGTGTCATCGTCAACTACATCCTCAAGGGCCGGCTGCGCGCCAAGTTCGGAACCGTCGAACGAGGCCTGGCGTTCTACGCGATCATGCGCAGCGTCCAGATTCGGCCGCTGCGCATGCCCAAGCCACAGGTCAAGCGCCGCCAGTACCCCGAGTGAGCAGAGTTCTCGACCTTGCTCCACGGATGATCCGTCCTGGCCAGAACGGACCGGAATAGATCATCTCCGAATAGGATTGAACCAGATCAGCGCCCGCCGCAAGCCGGGCGCTGATGTCGTTGGCATCGACGATTCCCCCGACCGAGATGATGCTGAGGCGCTCACCCACGGTGGCTTTGACCAAGCGCAGAACCTCCATCGACCGAGGGGCCAATGGTCGGCCCGAGATGCCTCCGGCCTGACTGCGGGCGAAGTCAGCCTCCCGACCGGTGAGCACGTCCCGATCAATCGTGGTGTTGGTGGTGATGAGGCCGTCGACTCCTGCGCGCATGGCCAGTTCACAGATATCGATGACGTCTTCGTCGCTGAGGTCGGGGGCGATCTTCACCAACAGGGGCACATGACCGAGCGTGGAGCGCGGAGCTGGGACCACCTCGGCGGCGGCAGAGCGCACGGCGTCGATGATGGGTTCCAGGCTAGACACGGACTGCAGGTCACGCAGCCCCGGAGTGTTGGGTGAACTGACATTGATGACGAGGTAGTCAGCCAGAGGTGCACAGAACCGCGCTGAACTCGCATAGTCCTCGACCGCATCGGCGGCGTCGACGACCTTGGTCTTGCCGATGTTGATCCCGATGAGCGGTCGCTGTCTCGCGGGTAGGGAGGCAATGGACTTCCGTTGCCCCTCGATGTTGAATGCGGCCTGCCGGGCGCCCTGATTGTTGAAGCCCATCCGATTGAGCAGCGCAATATTGTTGCGCAGTCGAAACAGTCGAGGCTTGTCGTTGCCGGGCTGAGAATGAGCGGTGATGGTGCCGACCTCGATGTGGCCGAAGCCCAGCGCCGAGAGCGCGCGAATCCCCTCACCGTTCTTGTCGAAGCCGGCAGCAAGCCCGAGGCGGTTGGGGAACCGCAGACCCAGGACATTCACCTCGTCTCGAGTGCCGCGGGCTAGGACCAGACGCAGCAGACGGCCCAGACCGGGGACGGAGTCGAGGATTTTCAGCGCTGTGAACGACACATGATGTGCACGTTCGGCATCCATAGGGGCGAAGAAGAGTTTGAAGATAAGTGAGTACACACCCACCAGAATATGCCAGGCGGTGACCCGAACGTCAGACGGGATAGTTGGCTGACATCAGGAATTCACGCAGATCCCTGCTCAGAACGGTCGCCGTTTATCCATCCCCCGCGAAATGGCATTAGGATCGATTCAACGTTCAAAGACAATGAAAGGGAATATATGCCCAGTGCATCCACGCCCACCGGCTACTCTTCGACCACCCTCGTGAAAGCCACCGCTTCCGTTCTGGTGCTGGGAGTCGCCGACGACAAGGTTCTCGGGCTCGAGACCGCAAAGTCCGCACGAACAGCCTTGGAAGACGTGGCTCGGGCCATCGAATTCTCCGGCAAGGCCGGATCCACGGCCCGCGTCGCCGCTCCCAAAGGGTTCTCCGCCACAAGCATCCTCTTAGTCGGACTCGGTGACTTCGACGCCACAGCACGCGGCACTGACGCCGCAGCAAAGTCACACGAGGTGCTGCGTCGCGCCGCAGGCAATGCCCTGCGCGCCGTCGACGGTGTGGATTCGATCGCCGTGGGCCTTCCGGCACTGAGCGCCGAAGCCATCGAAGCTGTCACCGTCGGTGCCGCACTCGGTGCCTACCGGTTCATCGACTACCGCAGCGAGGACTCAGACAAGGTGCCCGGCACCGTGACCATCCTCGGGCCCAAGAGCAAGGAGCACTCGGCCGCGCACGCCACCGGCGCGATCATCGCCGCAGCGACGAACCGGGCCCGAGACCTCGTCAACACCCCTCCCCTCGATCTCTACCCCGAATCCTTCGCCCAGCGCGTCAAGGACCAGGGCAAGGAACGCAAGCTCAAGGTGAGCGTCCTCGGCGAGAAGGAACTCCAGGCCGGTGGATACGGTGGAATCACCGGTGTCGGCCAAGGTTCAACTCGCGGCCCGCGCCTGGTCAAGGTCGAGTACTCCCCCAAAGGCGCCGAACGCCACGTGAGCTTCGTCGGCAAGGGCATCACCTTCGACTCCGGCGGCATCTCCCTCAAGCCCGCAGCGAGCATGGAGGACATGAAATCCGACATGGCCGGCGCCGCAGCCGTCGTCCAGGCCCTGTTCGCCATCGCAGACCTGGGACTGCCCGTCCGTGCGACTGCCTGGCTGCCCCTGGCCGAGAACATGCCGGGATCATCGGCCACTCGACCCAGCGACGTGCTGCATATGCGCAGCGGCAAGACGGTCGAAGTCACCAATACCGATGCCGAGGGCCGATTGGTTCTCGCCGACGCATTGGCAGACGCCGACGCAGAGAATCCCGATCTGCTCATCGATGTGGCCACACTGACGGGAGCACAGGTCGTGGCCTTGGGCAATCGGACATCAGGCGTCATGGGTGCTGAGGCTGCACGCAGTCTCGTGACCGCCTCGGCGACGGAAGCCGGCGAAGAGATGTGGGCAATGCCGATCCCCGAAGAGATGCTCTCCGGTTTCGACTCCAACGCAGCCGACCTGAAGAACTCCGGACCGCGCCCCGGCGGTATGCTCGCCGCCGCCGCATTCCTCCAAGAATTCGTCAGCGAGGACGCTAACTGGGCCCACATCGACATCGCCGGACCGAGCTTCAACACCGGGTCCGCGTTCGGCTACACCCCAGTCGCCGCCACCGGCGCGGCAGTTCGGACCCTCATCCAAGCAGCGAAGCAGGTGAACTGACACAACAGTTTCTACACACTGTCGATCTTGACGTGATCATCACCACCTGTGTCCAAACAGACAGCGTGTGCTTTCGCCCTTGGCGAGAAAAGTGGAAAGATAGAAGGAAAGCTGCGTAAGGCAGGCTTATTCACAGCTACGAGGAGTAATCCGTGAGTGACTCATTGACCTACGACCTTGTCGTTCTGGGCGGCGGAACCGGCGGCTACGCTGCCGCGCTGCGTGCTGCAGAGCTCGACATGAAGGTTGCTTTGATCGAACGCGACAAGGTTGGCGGCACATGCTTGCACCGCGGTTGTGTCCCGACGAAGGCGCTTCTGCATGCTGCAGAAGTCGCCGACACAGCGAAGGAATCGTCCAACTTCGGCATTGAGGTCGAATTCAAGGGCATCGACATCGAGAAAGTTCTCGACTACAAGAACAATGTCATTTCTCGTAACTACAAAGGCCTGCAGGGTCTGGTCAAGGCACGTGGAATCGACACGTACTTCGGCACCGGCAAGCTCGTCGGCAAGGATACGGTCGAGGTCGAGGGTGAAGACGGCAAGCACACCGTCACCGGCACCAACGTTCTCCTGTCAACGGGTTCGACGTCGAAGACCATCGGCCTCGACATCACCGAGCGTGTGATCACGAGCACTGAAGCTCTCGAGCTCGACAAGGTCCCCGGCTCGGCGATCGTTCTCGGCGGCGGCGTCATCGGCGTCGAGTTCGCCAGCGTGTGGTCGTCGTTCGGTGCCCAGGTCACCATCGTTGAGGGACTCAAGCACCTCGTGGCCAACGAGGACGAGACGATCTCGAAGAACCTCGAACGTGCCTTCAAGAAGCGCAAGATCGGCTTCAAGCTCGGTACCATGTTCAAGGGCGTCGAAGAGACCGCCGACGGAGTCAAGGTGACTCTCGAAGACGGTTCGGTCCTCGAAGCCGAGTACCTTCTCGTAGCTGTCGGCCGTGGCCCGGTCACCGACGGCTTCGGCTTCGAAGAGCAGGGCATCCCCATGGACCGCGGATTCGTCCTGGCCAACGAGCGACTCCACACCGGCGTCGGCAACATCTACGCCTGCGGCGACATCGTTCCCGGCCTGCAGCTGGCCCACCGTGCCTTCGGTCAGGGAATCTTCATCGCCGAGGAGATCGCTGGACTCAACCCGGTTCCTGTCTTGGAGTCCGGTATTCCTCGCGTGACCTACTGCGAACCCGAGATCTTCTCTGTCGGACTCTCGTCCAAGCAGGCCGAAGAGCAGTATGGAGCCGACAGCGTCGAATCCATCGAATACAACCTGGGTGGCAACGGCAAGTCCGTGATCCTGAATACCACGGGTCTGGTCAAGGTCATCCGTGAGAAGGACGGACCCGTCGTCGGCGTCCACGGCATCGGCGCTCGACTGAGCGAACAGGCAGGCGAAGCCCAACTGATTGTCAACTGGGAGGCATTCCCAGAGGAAGTTGCGCAACTCATTCACGCTCACCCGACGCAGAATGAAGCACTCGGCGAGGCCCACCTGGCCCTTGCCGGCAAACCCCTGCACTTCCACTCTTAAGATCCGAGGAGACGAAAGACATGTCGAATTCCGTGCAGATGCCGGCTCTCGGTGAGTCGGTGACCGAAGGAACAGTCACCCGCTGGCTGAAATCCGTCGGTGAAGAAATCGAAGTAGACGAGCCGTTGCTCGAGGTGTCGACCGACAAGGTCGACACGGAGATCCCCAGCCCGTACGCAGGTGTCCTGGAGAAGATCTTGGCCGACGAGGACGATGTCGTCGAAGTCGGTGGAGACCTTGCCTACATCGGCGACGGCAGCGGATCGGACTCCGCGGCCTCGTCTGAGGAAGATGACTCCGATGACGAGGATTCTTCTGAAGCGGCCGAAGCTCCCGAGCCCGCAGAGGCAGAGGAGACCGAGGCGGCCGAGGAATCATCCGCGGACTCAGCAGACGAACCAGCAGCTGAAGCACCGGCCTCGTCAGGCTCCGAAGGCGAAGGCACGGAGATCACCATGCCGGCGCTGGGCGAGTCCGTGACAGAAGGCACTGTGACTCGTTGGCTGAAGGAGGTCGGCGAAGAGGTTGAGGTCGACGAGCCTCTCCTCGAGGTGTCCACCGACAAGGTCGACACCGAGGTGCCCTCCCCCGTGGCAGGCATCGTGCAGGCACACCTCGCAGAAGAGGACGAGACAGTCGAGGTCGGCGAGCCATTGGCTCGCGTCGGCTCCGGCGCTCCTTCGTCCTCCGACTCGGGATCGACAGATTCCGGTTCGGGTGAAGCCGAGTCTTCCTCTGATGCAGAGGAAGAGCCGGCCGAAGAACCAGCTGAGGAGCCTGCTGAGGAAGAGGCTCCGGCCGAAGACGAGAAGTCTGAGCCTGCAGAAGAGGCACCGAAGCAGGAGACTTCTGCCCCGGCCGCTTCGAAGCCTGACGAGAAGAAGCCTGCTGAGAAGTCCGAAGGATCTGCATCGGCTCCTGCCGCTGCTGACACCGTCGGTGAGAATGCCGCATATGTGACTCCCCTCGTGCGCCGCCTGGCACGCGATGAGGGTGTCGATCTGAGCTCGGTCACCGGCACCGGCGTGGGTGGACGCATCCGCAAGCAGGACGTCGTGGCCGCAGCGGCCAACCGTTCGTCTGCTCCGGCAGGGTCTGCTGCTCCAGCAGCCGGCGGCGCGAAGGAGCCGTTCAAGCTCGAGATCCCCGAGGAGGCCGCCAAGCTTCGCGGCACCACGGAGAAGGCTTCTCGCATCCGCCAGACCATCGCCAAGCGGATGAGCGAATCCCTCGAGGTATCGGCTCAGCTCACCCAGGTGGTCGAGGTCGATATGACCCGCGTCGTCAAGCTGCGCAAGGCCAACAAAGAGGCCTTCCAGTCCAAGCACGGCTCGAAGCTGACCTACCTGCCGTTCTTCGGCAAGGCAGTCGTCGAGGCTCTCAAGCAGCACCCCAAGGTCAACGCACAGTACGATCTGGAATCTCAGCAGATCTCGTACTTCGACCACGAGCACCTGGCGATCGCAGTGGACACCCCACGCGGACTCCTGGTTCCTGTGATCAAGGATGCGGGTGACCTGAGTATCGCGGGGCTGTCGAAGTCCATTGACGATGTTGCGGAC
The DNA here is from genome assembly GCF_900169065.1 of Brevibacterium aurantiacum. Taxonomy (GTDB): domain Bacteria; phylum Actinomycetota; class Actinomycetes; order Actinomycetales; family Brevibacteriaceae; genus Brevibacterium; species Brevibacterium aurantiacum. The sequence goes on from NZ_FXZB01000013.1 coordinate 87,350, forward strand.
CGCACCCGCAACAACAAGATCATGCCTGATGAACTGTCCGGCGGAACGTTCACCATCACCAACATCGGCTCGGTGGGAGCACTGTTCGACACTCCGATCATCAACCAGCCGCAGATGGGTATTCTCGGCACCGGTACGATCGTGCGTCGCCCGATCGTCGTCAAGACTGAGGACGGCGAAGAGTCGATTGCCATCCGTGACATGGTCTACCTGCCGCTGACCTACAACCACCAGTTGGTCGATGGCGCGGATGCAGGACGATTCCTGCAGACGATCAAGGCTCGTCTGGAAGAAGGAAACTTCGAAGCGGACCTCGAACTCTGAGCCGCTTCATGAGCTGTCTCTCTCGGTGAGTCGCGAGACCCACCAAAGGGGCGAGAAGGGCCGGTCACAGTTGTGACCGGCCCGTCTCCATGTTCCCAGCGGCTGCGACTGTTCAGTCTTCGATCTCGGTGACTGTGCCGATCTTCCATTCGCCGGTGTGGGACTCCAGCTCGAACTCGACCTGGGTGGGCTCGAAGTCTGAGATCTCGCCGTCGACGGTCACTTTCGTCGACATCTGCGCGTCAACGAGGATGCGTGTCTCTGTCTGCTTGGTGATGACGAGGTCATCGACTTCGATCGTGTAGGCATTGCCGACGAAGGCCTGCAGGTCGAGCAGTTCATCGGCGGCTGCGGCCGCCGAGTCGGGAACGGTCAGTGCCGCCAGGGCCTGGTCGTCCCCAGCGCTCAGTGCCTCCGAGCGCCGTTGACAGAGATCCTCCAGGAGGTCGAGAATCTGAGTCTCGGAGAGCCGATCCACACCACCCTGGTCCAGGTCCGAGTCTCGATTCGGACTCTCCGCAGGAGACGGGGTCGATTCGTGGGAGGGCTTCGACTCGGCTTCGGCACCAGTCCCCTGAGTGGAACTGACTGAGGCAGGACTATCCCCCGAACTCCATGACCTGACCATGACGAAGCCTCCGATGACCGTGAGGCTCACAGCAAGGATGGCCCAGGTGCGTGTGCCGAACCTCCACCCTCGCTCACTTTGATCTCTTTCAGACAGTCGTCTGACCAAGCTGGACCTGTTCGTTGCCAGCCACGAGGTGACGAGCCTGAACCAGGATGGACTCCCTCGACTCCGACGGCTGCGACGCGTTCTCTGCCCCTTCCTGCGAGCGTGGTCGCGACTGGCGGCTCGCAGGCGGCCAGCCGCGCCATCTGTCTCAACCGACCGGGTGGAATCCGTGGTGGGCGCGGGAGGCTCAGGCAGCGCTCTCGGCGCGGAACGAGTATCGGCGCCGGGTGCCTTGGCCGCGCGCAGCCGAGCCGTCAGCGCCAACCCGGGATCGAGATCGCGTTCGGCAGGCAAAAGCGGAAGGGCACTCGGTGTCCCGGTTCGACGAAGAGTTCCGCTCACCTCGGCGAGGGTGGCGGACAGGCCGGTATCCGAGACTGATTCGTCCAACAGCTGCGCCACCAAGGTCTGAACGGGCTGGGAGAAGTCGGAGAGTGCAACGGTGACCGGCAGTGGACTCTGCGCCCACGGACGACCGTACGCCGCGTGATAGATCATCTCTCCGACGGCGAAGCGCATCGATGATGACTGGGTACGGCTGATTCCGGGAATGATCCGCGGGTGTCCATCGGCATCGAGTCCGATGCATTCGAGGCAGAGCCGAGACTGGGCATCGCTGCTGGACAGCAGTTCGTCGACGATCCCGAGGAAGAGCGTACGCAGCTCCCCCTCGACCAGTCCCTGGTAGGAACGGACGGCATCGAGGACGAACCCGCCGGCGAATGGTTCGACGAGGAGAAGAGAGGTGGGGCCGGTGGGCAGAGCGACTTCGACGAAGCCGAGAGCCTGAGGGTGATCGACGTCGAAGCCTCGATGGGCGACTCCCCACAGCGTCCGGCCCTGTTCGTTCACGAGTCGGTAGATGTCATCAGAGACCGGTGATTGGAGTTCCCACGTCATTGTTCGTCATCTCCGTCGATGGATTGCGTGGCTTCATCAGAAACGTTCAGTAGCGTTTGTGTGCATTTAATACTGTTTGATGTTGGTCCGTATGTCAATAGCCGTGGGGTGCGCAAAGGTGTCGAGGCTCATCTCCTCTGAAATTGAACCCCCGGGACAAGAGACATAGTCTGGGTGCATGCCTCTGGTCACAGAAACGCTGGGTTTCGCGCCCGACTATTCGGATTATCAGCGAACCTGGGACTTGCAGAAGAGATACCACGAAGAAGTGCTCGCTGAAGATCGCGAATCTACGGTTCTCCTGCTCGAACATCCACCGGTCTACACGGCCGGGAAACGCACGGAAGACCATGAAAGACCCACCGACGGCACTGAGGTCGTCGACGTCGATCGTGGAGGGAAGATCACCTGGCACGGTCCGGGCCAGCTCGTGGCCTACCTCGTGTACAAACTCCACGATCCCAAAGAGGTCAGGCTCTTCGTATCGCAGCTCGAGGACTCGATGATCGAACTCCTCGCCGAATACGACATCGAAGCCACCACCGTTGAGGGACGCGCAGGAGTTTGGATCCTCGGAGACGGAACCCGCCGCGACCGGAAGATCGGGGCCATCGGCATCCGCATCCACGAAGGTGTCACCATGCACGGCCTGGCACTCAACTGCAGCAACGACCTGGCTGCCTACGAATCGATCATCGCCTGCGGTATCGCGGACGCCGACACCACGACCATGAGTGCAGAACTCGGCCGCAACGTGACACCTGAGGATGTCGCGAACCGCCTTGACGAGATCCTGCACAACCACATCACAGCCTAGGAGAATTGACGTGACCATAGCGCCAGAAGGCCGCCGCATGCTCCGTGTCGAGGCACGGAACTCAGAGACGCCAATCGAAGACAAGCCCGCCTGGATCAAGGCGAAGGCCCATATCGGACCCGAATACACCTCTCTGAAGTCGCTGGTCCGCAAGCAGGAGCTGCACACGGTCTGCGAGGAAGCCGGCTGCCCCAACATCTTCGAATGCTGGGAAGACCGTGAGGCGACGTTCCTCATCGGCGGCGAGCAGTGCACCAGGCGCTGTGACTTCTGTCAGATCGACACCGGCAAGCCTGCCGACTTCGATGCCGACGAGCCCCGTCGTGTGGCCGCCTCGGTGAGCGAGATGGGACTGCGCTACTCAACGATAACCGGCGTTGCCCGCGACGACCTTGAGGACGGAGGTGCATGGCTCTACGCGGAGACTGTGCGCCAGATCCACAACCTCGACTACTCCGACGGCAGCGGCACCGGTGTCGAACTCCTCATCCCGGACTTCAACGCCGAGCCGGATCAGCTCGCCGAAGTCTTCTCCTCTCGTCCTGAGGTGCTGGCTCACAACGTTGAGACGGTCCCCCGGATCTTCAAGCGCATCCGTCCGGCATTTCGCTATGAACGGTCTCTGTCCGTGATCACTCAGGCCCGCGATGCAGGTCTGATCACGAAGTCCAACCTGATGTTGGGCATGGGTGAGACGAATGACGAGATCATCGCAACTCTGCGCGACCTCCACGAGGCAGGTTGCGATCTCATCACGATCAACCAGTACCTGCGTCCCTCGCCTCGCCACCACCCCGTGACGCGGTGGGTCAAACCTGCCGACTTCGTCATGCTGCGCGATGCCGCGGAGGAGATCGGATTCTCGGGTGTCATGTCTGGTCCGCTGGTGCGTTCCTCGTACCGTGCCGGCCGCCTGTGGGCAACCGCGATGCGCCACCGGGGACAGCAGATCCCAGCCCATCTCTCGCACCTGGACAAGCACACTCCCGCGAAGCAGGAGGCTCAGGCCGTTGTGGATACATTCGGTCCGGGCGAAGAGGTAGACTTGACTGCTGAGCAATGAGAACGTTTGAGGCCCGGCCTCGACGTCGACACGCCATTCAAGAGCAAGTGAGAGCATGAGCGAAGAACCGCGCAAGGGACTTTTCCGCCGGAAGCCCAAGGACCCGAACAAGAAGCCGGGCCGTCTGGCGCAGATGAAGCAGGTCTATGAGCTGTCGGCCAAACATAATAAGGCCACTCCGTGGCTGCTGGCCGCAGCGATCCTCGGCTGCACACTGCTCGGCCTGCTGGCCGGGCTTCTGTTCGGTGGAGCGGTCTTCACCACGATCCTCGGCTTCATGGTGGGTCTGCTCCTCGGCATGTTCATGCTCGGTCGGTTCGCTGAGACTGCCGCCTTCGCACAGATGGATGGTCAGCCCGGAGCCTTCGGCGCCGTCCTCAACACCGCCCGCCGCGGTTACCTGATGGACGACAAGCCCATCGCCATCGATCCGAAGAGCCGTGACCTCGTGTTTCGGTCAACGGGTCGTGCGGGTGTCGTTCTGCTCAGCGAAGGACCGAAGGGACGCAGTGCGAAACTGCTGGCCAAGGAGAGGAAGCGTCACGAGCGCATTCTGCCCAACGTCCCGGTCCATACGTTCCAGGGTGGCAACGAAGAGGGACAGCTGAAGATGAAGCAGGTCGTTCCTGCCGTGCAGAAGCTGCCTCGTAAGCTCAATAAGACCGAGGTCCTGGCCGTGCGAAACCGCCTCGCTGCTCTCGGCACTCAGGGCACCCGTCCCCCGATTCCGAAGGGCATCGATCCGAACAAGGCTCGCCCGAATCACAAGGCGATGCGCGGACGCTGATCCAACCTGGCCTGACTTGAGCCAGCAGACGGCCACAGGGGACGACAGTCCTCCGGTTGCGCGAAGACTTCAAGTCTTGAACACAAAGCAGAGGGCACCGACTCGAATGAGTCGGTGCCCTCTGCCGTACCTGGACGGTGCGCTTACTGCTTTCGGCTCTCGGTCGATCCAGTCCTCGCCCCAGCCAGGTCGTCACCCAGGTTGTTCGTCACCGAGGTTGTTCGTCACCGAATCCGCGGCTCAACTGTTCAGCGTTTGAGAATGAGTGTGCCGGCAGCCAGATCATGGAGACCACGATTGTCGCGGTTAAAGATCAGCGCGGGGATGACGAGAACGACCAGAACCGTGCGGATGAGGGTCTTGACCAACCCAGGCATATGACCGTCGAGGCGACGGACTTCGATGCCGAAGATCCGGTGGCCCACCGTGTAGCCGAGCGTCGACACGAGCAGGAAATGCTCAAGGGCGAAGAGCCCGGGTACCAGGAACGGATTGGACGAACCGATGAGATTGGCGATGGCCAGGCACATGAACCAATCGACCATCAGTCCCAGCAGCCTTCGCCAGGCCGGAGCCACCGAATGAGAACCGGTCTCCGGCAAGCCCAAACGCCGGCCAGGCCAGTCTCCGTCTTCTCGTTCGATCTTGGGTCCCTCAAGCCAGGAGCCGAGGTCATCACGATTAATCACGGACCCAGCTTACCCAAGTCGATCCTGGACGAATCCTCAGGAAACATGCCCGAAACACGGACGACATCACCACTTCACCCGCTTGCAACTAAGATTGGGGGTGGTCAAGACAAACGACCACCATAACCTAACTAGGAGACTAAGTGTTCTCGTCTGCTGAAGAACTCGTCAACTACATCTCGGAGAACGACGTCAAATTCGTTGACGTTCGCTTCTGCGACCTCCCCGGTGTCGTCCAGCATTTCAACCTTCCAGCGGCCTCATACGGCACGGAAGAGATCACCGAAGGGCTGCTCTTCGACGGTTCCTCAATCACGGGCTTCCAGGGTATTCACGAGTCGGATATGAAGCTGCTCGCCGATGTCTCATCGGCCTACATCGACCCATTCCGTGAGGCCAAAACATTGGTCATCACTCACTCAATCGTCGATCCCTTCACCGATGAGCCCTACTCCCGTGATCCGCGCCAGGTTGCGGCCAAGGCCGAGGCCTACCTCGAAAGCACTGGAATCGCCGACACCGTATTCTTCGGAGCCGAGGCGGAGTTCTACCTCTTCGACTCCATCCGCTACCAGAACACCCCGGGCAGCAGCTTCTACAAGATCGACTCTGAAGAAGCCGCCTGGAGCACGGGCGAAGACGAGCCCGGCGGCAACCTCGGCTACAAGACCCCGTTCAAGGGCGGATACTTCCCTGTCTCACCCCAGGATAAGTTCGCCGACATCCGCGATCAGATGTCGCTGACGCTGGAGCAGATCGGTTTCGAGATGGAGCGGGCCCACCATGAGGTCGGCACCGCAGGTCAGCAGGAGATCAACTACAAGTTCAAGACCCTGCAGCATGCCGGCGATCAGCTCCTCGACTTCAAGTACGTGATCAAGAACACCGCCTACGAACTCGGCAAATCGGCCACCTTCATGCCCAAGCCGCTCTTCGATGACAACGGTTCGGGCATGCACTGCCACCAGTCGCTGTGGAAGAACGGTGAACCGCTGTTCTACGACGAGAACGGCTATGGTGGGCTCTCCGATCTGGCTCGCTGGTACATCGGCGGCCTCATCGAACACGCAGGCGCAGTGCTGGCCTTCACCAACCCGACGATCAACTCGTACCGTCGTCTCGTGCCCGGATACGAAGCTCCCGTCAACCTCGTCTACTCGGCTCGCAACCGCTCCGCCGCGATCCGCATCCCGGTCACCGGCAGCTCGCCGAAGGCCAAGCGTCTCGAGTTCCGCGTGCCGGACCCGTCGTCCAACCCCTACTTGGCCTTCTCGGCCCAGCTGATGGCCGGCCTCGACGGAATCCGCAATCGCATCGAGCCCCCGGAGCCCATCGACAAGGACCTCTACGAGCTCCCACCAGAGGAGGCCAAGGACATCAAGCTGGTCCCCGGCTCCCTCGATGAGGCGCTCATCGAGCTCGAAAAGGACCACGACTTCCTCACCGCGGGCGACGTCTTCACCTCCGACCTGATCGAGACGTGGATTCGGATCAAACGGGAGAACGAGATCGACGTTGCACGTCTGCGTCCGACTCCGACAGAATTCGAGCTCTACTACGGACTCTGAGCCACGGCCCCAGACCTAGTCGGCTCCTGCCACAGAGCAGGTGAGCCACGGACTGAGGGAATACAGTGGGGGCGTCACGGGTTTCACCCGTGGCGCCCTTCAGTGCATCTGACCAGGGCCGCATTCGATTGTGACCACAACTGATACAGGGATGGACAATGACGCATTTCGATCTCCTACTGATCGGCACAGGGTCGGGGAACATGTTCCTCGACGACCGCTTCTCCGGACTCAACGTCGCGATTGCCGAAGAATGGCACTTCGGCGGCACCTGCCTCAACGTGGGATGCATACCGACGAAGATGTTCGTCTATCCCGCCACAATCGCCGAACAGGCAGCCGAGGCGAACCGCTACAACCTCTCGACCGACTTTCACGGCGTGGATTGGCCCGCGCTGCAGAAACGCATCTTCGACCGGGTCGACGCCATCGAATCCGGAGGTCGGGACTACCGCAGCGGCGACCGGCAACCCAATGTGAGCGTCGTCGCCGAACACGTCGAGTTCGTCGGAGAGAAAACGGTGCGAACGGCCTCAGGTGAGACGATCACAGCCGATCGAATCGTCATCGCGGCCGGGGCCTCCCCCGTCATCCCCGAGGCCACAGGACTCGAGCCGAAGCTGGTGGACACCGATGGCTACCCCGTCTTCACCTCCAACTCGATCATGCGCATTCCCCAGAGACCCGAACGCCTGGTCATCATCGGGTCCGGCATCATCGCCATGGAGTTCGCCCACGTCTTCGCCGGACTCGGCACCGAGGTGACCGTGATCGCCCGTGGTCCACGTCTGCTCGGCACCATCGATGAGGAAGTCTCAACGGAGTTCACCGAACTCTTCGAACGCAACCATACTGTCCACCGCGGAGCAGAGGTGGCGTCCTACAGCTTCGACAACGACCAGGTGAGCGTGACACTGCGACCCAGCGGCCGCCTCGGCGATGTCGATCTGCCTGCGCAGCTGGACGCGGATGCGGTTCTCATCGCCACCGGGCGCACACCGAACACCACGAGCCTGCGCGTGGGCGACGCCGGTTTCGACATCCTCGATGATGCGCGACTCAGCGTCGACTCACGTCAGCGCGTGCTGTCCCAGGGCCGTCCGGTTCCCGGCGTGTTCGCCCTCGGTGACATCAGCTCGCCGCACCAGCTCAAGCACGTCGCCAATCACGAAGCTGCCGTCGTCGGTGACAACCTGGCCGTGGACGTGGCAGCCGGTGCACCGGGAAGCGGCGCCGAGGCGCAGCTGCGGGAGGTCAACCATCACGCCGTTCCCGGTGCGGTGTTCACCTCGCCGCAGGTCGCCTATGTCGGCATCACCGAGGAGGAAGCCCGGCGGGCCGGCCATGACGTGAGCGTGAAGGTGCAGAAGTATGCCGACGTGGCCTACGGGTGGGCGATGGCCGATGACCCCGGGATCGTGAAGATCGTCGCCGACCGTGCAACGCGCAAGATCCTGGGCGCGCACATCGTCGGTCATGAAGCGTCCATGATCATCCAGCCGCTGATCCAGGCGATGGCGTTCGACCAGCGAGCCGACGAGGTGGCCAAGGGACAGTACTGGATTCATCCGGCTCTGCCTGAGGTCGTTGAGAACGCGCTGCTGGGCCTGGAGTTCAACGACGCCTGAGGACGGGCGTCAGAAGCCGTAGAAGTGTTCCTCCATGATGTTCCTGGCATGGCGGGTGGTGCGCAGATAGTCGTCTTCGAGTTCGTGACCGCCACCCGCCGGATATCCGAGCAGCCGGGCCGTGGCCTCCAGCTCGAAGTGCTCCTCCGGCAGTGATTGGGCGGTTCGCCCTCGATACAGCATCACGGCTGAGCGGACGTTGGTGGCCAGCTGCCATGCGGCCGCCAGCTCCTCGGCATCATCCGTGGGGATGAGCCCTTCCTCGGCTGCGACACTGAGGGCTGTCAGCGTCGATGTCGTGCGCAGGCCAGGAATCCTGTGGGCGTGCTGAAGCTGCAGGAGCTGGACGGTCCACTCGACGTCGGAGAGGCTGCCTCGGCCGAGCTTGAGGTGGCGACGTTTGTCCGCATTGCGGGGCAGACGCTCGTCCTCCATCCGTGCCTTGAGGGTGCGAACCTGCGTCAGCGACTTCGTCGGCATCTCCACCGGATAGCGCAGCGGATCGATCAGCTCCGTGAAGTCTTCGATGAGGCCGGAGTCACCGGCGACCGGACGCGCCCTCAGCAGCGCCTGCGCCTCCCACGGTTGGGACCACTTCGCATAGTAGGCCCGGTAGGACGAGAGCGCACGGACCAAAGGCCCGTTCTTGCCCTCCGGACGCAGATCTGCGTCGAGATCCACACCCTGCGCGGCATCGCTGGCCTTGAGTCGGCTCCCCAACCCGAGGGCAACCTTGTTGACGTGCTTGCTCAGCTTGGCCTTATCCTCGGCACCCAGCTCCTCACCGACGGAGCGGAAGACGAAGGTCACATCAGCATCGGAGAAGTACCCGATCTCATTTCCGCCCCAGCGGCCCATTGCGATGATCGCGAACTCGTAGGGCGGAGTCTCTGGCCCATCGAGGTCAAGCCGCACGGCCTGCAGCGCACCGCTGACCGTCAGATCCATCAGGGCAGAGAGATCGCCGGGGATTTCGGCTCGATCGCCGACATCGAGGACATCGCGCAGAGCGATGCGCAGAAGTTCACGACTGTAGGTTTCGCGTATCGGTGTGATCGACGCTGCCCCATGCCGTTTGAGCAGCCCTGCGACCTCGGCGGCAAGTGCCTTCGAATCGCGGGACTTGAGGTTGTCGAAGTTGTCCAACCAGGCAACGGCGGCAGGCTGGCGCAGCAGCAGTTCGCTGGCATAGCCGGACAGCGAGAGGACCTCCGCTACGGACTTCGCCGCCAGTCCGGAGTCCCGGAGCATCTTGAGGAACCAACCGGATGATGACAGTGAGTCTGTGAGCCGACGAAATGCCAACAGCGCGGCATCGGGACTGACACCGTCTGAGAACCAGTCCAGCAGCGCCGGCAGGACCTGCTTGATGACCAGCGCGGTGCGCGACATACCAGACGTCAGCGCCTTGATGTGGGCCAGAGCCCCCTGCGGGTCGCGGTACCCGAATGCCTGGAGCCGATCGGCGGCAGCCTGCATGCTGCTGCCGCGATTGTGTGCATCGACCACGGCACCGTGGACGCCGACCGCCGCATCGAGGATGGGGCGGTAGAAGATCTGCTCGTGGAGGCGGGTGACCTGTTTCGCGTAGTCCTTGCGGGTGTCCTCCAGCCGGGCGCCGGTGCGTGAACCCGAGGTGAAGACCGAGCGCGCGAGAATGCGCAGCTTCTCATCGTCGTCGGGGATGAGTGCATTGCGCAGCATCCGCGGAATCTGGACCCGGTGTTCGACCACGCGCATGAAACGGTAGGCGGAGGAGAAGACGTAGGCATCCTCTTTTCCGATGTACCCGTGCTCTCCCAACTCCTCCAACGCCACGAGAGTATTCGGAGTCCGGATCTCCTCGTCCGTGCGCCCGTGGACGAGTTGGAGCAGCTGCGCGGAGAACTCCACGTCACGCAGTCCCCCACGTCCGAGCTTGATCTGCCTGGGCGCCTCGGCGGCGGGAATGAGATCCACGACACGACGACGCATCGAACGGATTCCGTCGATGAATCCCTGCCTGCTGGCGGACTCCCACACGAGCGGCAGGAGCGTTTCGACGAACTCCTCGCCCACTCCCACATCACCGGCCACGGGCCGTGCCTTGAGAAGAGCCTGGAACTCCCAGTTCTTTGCGATGTCGGCGTAGTAGCGCGTGAACTCGGACATGGTGCGCACCAATGCCCCCGCTTTGCCTTCGGGGCGCAGCGCGGTATCGACCTCCCACAGGGCAGGTTCTGCTCCGGCGTCGGAGAGGATGCTGCGCATACGTTGGGCCAGTTCAGTGGCCAGTTCGCGCTGTTCATCGTTCGTCGAGGAGTCGAGGACGAAGACCACATCGACGTCTGAGACATAGTTGAGTTCACGAGCCCCAGTCTTGCCCAGGGCGATCACCGCAATGCGAACCGTGCCCTGAGGATCGAGCTCTGCCCGGGCGATGGCCAGTGCGGCATCCATCGCCGCCGCCGCCAGGTCAGAGAGCACAGCCATCACGTGGTCGACGATCTCCTCGGGCGCCTCGGCGACGAGATCATCGGCGACCAGCCGCAGCTGGGCATCGCGATAGGTGCGACGAAGGTCCTTGATCGCCTCATCGCCGAGGTGGTCCGCCGTAGGCGCCGGTGAATCAGGGTCGGCGCCCACGGCGCTCAGCAGATCTCTGCGCAGCGCTGCCGCCGAAGCCGCCGGGGTGGAGATCATGAGGAACGGTGACTGCTCCACCAGCTGCGGCAGAGACTCAGGATGCCGCACGAGGTGGTCGACCATCGCTTCTGAGGTGCCCATGACCGCCAGCACTCGACGCAGCAGCGCACGGTCGAGTTCGTCCTCAGCCAGATCCTCCCCGGCCCCGGAACGGATGGCGGACAGGAACTGAGGTGCCGACTCCCCCGCCGCCTCCAGGACCCGGAGCAGGCCCAGTGCGGCCGCGTGGGGATCCGGGGTCGCTTCGAGGAGATCGATGAACCGAGAATCGGTGGCCAGAGGCTCGCCGACGAGCTCATCGATCTCATCGAGGAAGCGGGCCGCTGACGAGGAGACGACGGAGGTGCGCGAAGTGATTCGTGCCATGGGTCTACATCGAGGTGAAGTGTTTGCTGAGCTCGAACGGCGTCACCTGAGCGCGGTAGTCATTCCATTCCTGTCGTTTGTTGCGCAGGAAGAAATCGAAGACCTCCTCGCCCAGGGTCTCTGCAACGAGATCGGACTGCTCCATGATCTCCAAGGCGTGCGACAGACTGGTCGGCAGGGCCTGAATTCCCATGGCCCGGCGTTCCGTGTCCGAGAGCTGCCAGACGTTGTCCTCTGCCTCCTCTGGCAGTTCGTAGTCCTCCTCGATGCCCTTGAGCCCCGCGGCGAGCAGGAGCGCATAGGACAGATACGGGTTTGCCGAGGAGTCAAGGGCCCGGTACTCGATGCGAGCCGAAGAGGACTTGCCCGAGTTGTACTGCGGCACCCGGACCAGCGCGGACCGGTTCCGATGTCCCCACGAGATATAGGACGGGGCCTCATGACCGGTCCACAGTCGCTTGTAGGAGTTCACATGCTGGTTCGTCACCGCGGTGATCTCCGCGGCGTGGGTGAGGACTCCGGCGATGAACTGCCTGCCGGTCTTCGACAGCTGGTACATGGCCCCGGGCTCGAAGAAGGCGTTGTTCTCACCTTCGAAGAGTGAGACGTGTGTGTGCATTCCGCTGCCTGGATGATCATTGAGGGGTTTGGGCATGAACGAGGCGTACACGCCCTGGGAGATCGCCACCTCCTTGATCACCGATCGGAAGGTCATGATGTTGTCGGCCATGGTCAGGGCGTCTGCGTAGCGCAGGTCGATCTCGTTCTGACCTGGTCCGGCCTCGTGGTGTGAGAACTCCACGGACAGCCCCATGGCTTCGAGCATGGTGACTGCCGAGCGTCGGAAATCGTTGGCTGTCCCGCCGTTGACGTGGTCGAAGTACCCTGCGGTGTCGACGGGGATGGGAGTCGTGCCCTCGAGGATGCCGCTGACGGGATCGAGGTTGGACGTCTGGAAGAGGTAGAACTCGATCTCCGGGTGAACATAGAAGGAGAAGCCCTTCTCGGCAGCCTTCGCCAGCGTCCGTTTGAGGACATTGCGCGGATCGGCCTGCGCCGGCTCGCCCCCGGGCACATGGATGTCGCAGAACATCCTCCCCGTGGGTTCCTTCTCTCCGCGCCAAGGCAGCAGCGAGAAGGTCGAAGGGTCCGGCTTGAGCACCATATCGGCCTCATAGACACGTGAGAGTCCTTCGACAGCGGAACCGTCGAACCCGATCCCCTCGGAGAACGCCCCCTCGAGTTCTGCGGGAACGACCGCGACGGACTTCAGGCCCCCGAGGACGTCGGTGAACCAGAGCCGGATGAAGCGGACTTCACGATCCTCGACGGTGCGAAGAACGAATTCTTCCTGACGCGACATTCCTCAGCCGTTCCACTTCTTGTCGTCTTCTTCCCACTCCTCATTGCGAGCCTGAGCACGCTCGAGGGCGGCTTGGGCCACTTCCTCTGTCTCATAGGGGCCCATGCGATGGTCCGCATCGCTGACCAGGCCGCGTTCGACCTTGTTGGTCTTGAGATTGAAGTAGTACTTCGAATCAGCGTCGTCGATATCCTTGAACAGTCCCATGTCGAGCCCTCCATCGCGGGTGTGGTGAATCCCTGACAGATTTCAGCTTACCGGTTCTGCCCGTTGCCGCCATGACTTGGTCGTCCCTGCCAGTCGCCCGATGGTCGGTGCCTCCAAAAAGTTCGTCTTAATTGCGTCGGTCAGCGACAAAAGTTCAACATTTCGTATCAAGGCGACCAATTTTCCACCGATTCCGCAAAATTCGTCACGAATACTGGATATAAAGGTTTGCCCTCCAGACCTTCTAAGGAATACAGTGAGATGTATCCTCAGCCACAGTTCGAACTGGCTGGAACTGCCCATGGGGCAACATGAGAGAAGGAAAGCTATGCGCATTTCAGTGCCCACAGAGGTCAAGAACAACGAGTTCCGCGTCGCCATCACCGCTGCCGGCGTCCACGAGCTCGTTGCCCACGGACACGACGTCACAGTTCAGGCCGGTGCCGGCGAAGGATCATTCATCACCGATGATGAGTACACCGAAGCCGGCGCCACCATCGCTCCCGACGCGAAGACCACCTGGGCCGCCGGAGACATGGTCCTCAAGGTCAAAGAGCCCATCGCCGAAGAATACGGATTCCTGCGCAAGGATCTGATTCTCTTCACCTACCTGCACCTGGCTGCAGATGAAGCGCTGACTCAGGCGCTCATGAACGCAGGCACCACAGCCATCGCCTACGAGACGGTCCAGCCCGACGCCGGAGGCCTTCCCCTGCTGGCTCCGATGAGTGAGATCGCCGGTCGACTCTCCACCCAGGTCGGAGCCCACAGTCTGCTCAAGGCCTCGGGCGGGCGCGGGATCCTGCTCTCCGGAGTCCCCGGAGTAGAACGGGCCAACGTCGTCGTCATCGGTGCCGGCGTCGCCGGCACGAATGCCGCGCGCATGGCATTGGGCCTGGGCGCCGCAGTCGAGGTCATCGATATCAACATCCCCCGACTGCGCCAGATCGATGAGACCTTTGCCGGTGCCATCGCCACCAAGGTGTCGAACAAGTACGAGATCACGAAGTCCCTGGCCTCTGCAGACCTGGTCATCGGCTCGGTCCTCATCCCGGGCAAGAAGGCGCCGAAGCTCGTCACCGACGAGATGGTAGCCGGCATGAAGCCAGGTTCCGTGCTCGTCGATATCGCCATCGATCAGGGCGGCTGCTTCGAGAACTCGCGACCGACGACGCATGACGATCCGACGTTCGAGGTCCACAACTCGATCTACTACTGCGTGGCGAACATGCCCGGAGCGGTACCGAACACAGCCACAGCGGCATTGACGAACGCGACCCTGCCGTTCGCGGTCAAGATCGCCAACCAGGGGTGGCACGCGGCCCTGTCGAAGGATTCGGCACTGGCCCGTGGACTCAACATCCACAACGGACACGTGACCAATGACAACGTCGCCGAGGCCTTCGGACTCGAGGCAGTCTCCGTCGAACACGCCCTGGCGAACTGAGCGCACACGTTCCGGTGAATATCACCTGAAACGCACACGCGGAAGGCCGACACCATCGTTGTGGTGTCGGCCTTCGGCGTTGTTAAGGGGCGCTCCTCGATGTGAGGGGGTACCTCTGAGATCACAGGGGATGCGGGAAGCGTCAGCCGCACCGGAGCTGGATTGGTCTCAGCTGCGCGGGGGCATCGTCGTCGACCGGAAGTGCTCCTCACACAGCCTCCCCGCCGCCTGCGCGTCCTGACCAGCGATCGCCTCGACGATGGCAGCGTGATCGGCAACGGCATGATCGAAGAGTTCATGGGAGAAGGGATCGTGACGGAACCCGGCGTTGATCCTGGTGTCGATGTCGATGGCCATGCGAACGAGCTCCGGGTTATGCCCGGCCCGAGCGATGGCGAAATGGAACTGCGCGTCAGCTGTTCTGGCCACCCCCGCCTCGGCGCGTTCGGAGTATCTCTGCGCCAACTGCCGAAGCTCGGTGAGCTCCTCATCGGTTCGCCGCAGTGCAGCAGTCGCAGCCAGACTGTTCTGGAAGACCGCGCGGGCATCGAGGAGATTTCTGCGTTCGGCATGGAACTCACCGATGCGATCGGCCATGGGAGCCAGCGCAGTCGGTTCCGCGTTGGAGACGAAGGTGCCGCCGCCGCGTCCGCGCCGCCGTTCGACGACACCGAGGCGCTCCAAACGCAGCAGCGCCGCACGCACACTTGAGCGTGAAACCTGAAGATCGGCGGCCAGAGCTCTCTCCCCGGGCAGCAGCGTGCCTTCGGGCAATGCACCGACGGCGATGCCGGAGAGGATGTGGTCTGCGATCTGCTGCGGTGCACTCGTCAGGCTCACCACGTCGCTGAGTCCGGAGAATTCGGGACCGGTCACATCTGCCCGTTCGCTCATCACTCCCCCTTTGCTCAACATTGTGGCCTTCGCTGGCCGTTCCTTTCACTCTATTATCCTCTCCCACGGCAGGCCCGCACCGACAGGCACCGCAATTGTGGAATATCTGGGTTCAACCGCTCTAGAATCGAAGGCACCATGACTGATACGCCTCGCCTGCTCACGCCCGGCACCATCTCTGCCGAACTGCCAGCCCCCCGCAGCATCACGCGACCCGAATATGTCGGACGCGCCGATGCCGACGAAGGTCGGGGAAACAACTTCTACTCAGCCGAGGAGATCGAAAAGGTCCGCGTTGCGGGCAGGATCGCAGCAAATGCTCTGGCTGCTGTCGGCGAGATCATCGAGCCCGGGATCACAACCGACGCCATCGACCGTGTTGCCCATGAGTACATGTGCGACCACGGGGCCTATCCGTCGACGCTGGGCTATCGGGGATTCCCGAAGTCCGTGTGCACCTCACTCAACGAGGTCATCTGCCACGGGATTCCCGATTCCACGGTCATCGCCGACGGCGACATCGTCAACGTCGACATCACCGCCTACATCGACGGCATGCACGGAGACACGAACTACACCTTCTACGCCGGAGACGTTGACGAGGAGTCCCGACTCCTCGTCGAACGGACGTGGGAAGCCACCATGCGCGGCATCAAAGCCGTCAAACCCGGCCGCGAGATCAACGTGATCGGACGAGTCATCGAGAAGTACGCGAAGCGCTTCGAGTACGGAGTCGTCCGCGACTACAGCGGGCACGGTGTCGGCCGCGAGTTCCACTCCGGCCTCATCGTCCCCCACTACGACGCCGCACCTGCCCACGCCGAGGTGATGGAACCGGGAATGATCTTCACCATCGAACCGATGCTCAACCTCGGAACCGTCGATTGGGACGTCTGGGACGACGCCTGGACTGTGGTCACAAAGGACAGGAAGCGCTCCGCCCAGTTCGAGCACACTCTTGTCGTCACCGAGACCGGTGCCGAGATCCTCACCCTCCCCGATGCGGACACCGCCATCGCCGAGGGACCGATTGCCCGAGAAGACTGACAGGACAGACATGACTGACGATACGCAGGGACGCTTCGCCATCGGAGTCGACGTCGGCGGCACGGGAATCAAGGCCGCACTCGTCGACACGGCCACGGGGAGCCTCGCCTTCAAGCGGGTGCGAGTGCTCACCCCGAAGCCGAGCGCCCCGACCGCTGTGGCAGAGGCCATCGGGCAGCTCCTCGAACACCTGGCTGATAAGGCGCTCGAGCTTGAGATCGTCGACGACCGTGCAGTGCTCGACGCACTGCCGATCGGGTGCGGCTTCCCCGGCGTCATCCTCGATGATGAGGTGCACTTCGCGGCGAACCTCGACCAGTCGTGGATCGGTTCGAGCATCGTCAAGATCCTCTCCGAACACACAGGTCGTCGCTTCTTCATCATGAATGACGCCGATGCCGCCGGCCTCGCCGAGATGGTGTTCGGCGCAGGACGCAAGCATCGCAAGAAGACCGTCCTGATGACGACGCTGGGGACCGGGATCGGCACCGCACTGTTCACGCAGGGACGGCTGGTGCCCTACACCGAGTTGGGCCACATCGAGATGAACGGCCGTGATGCGGAGACTCAGGCCGCTGAGTCCGTCAAGGTCCGTGAGAACCTCAGCTATGAGGAGTGGGCGGCTCGGCTGCAGCAGTACTATCAGCAGATCGAGCTCCTCGTGTCCCCGGACGTCATCCTCGTGGGCGGCGGAGTCTCGAAGTCGCATGCGGACTTCCTCCATCACATCAAGACGCGTGCCGAGATGAAGCCGGCCAAGCTGTTCAACAACGCTGGCATCGTCGGGGCCGCGATCCTCGCAATCAACAACGGCAAGGCGAAGGTCAAGAAGAGCCGCTCGTAGCATGGACTCACACAGTCTTCGCGGTCAGCTCAGCCTGCTCATCGTCATGGCCGCGACGGTGATTCTGCTGGCTGTGGGCGCTGCGATCATCGTCCTCTGGCCGAACCTTCTGCTGGCCGGCATCATCATCGGGTGCTGCTCAGTCCTCGTTGCCCTGGTCGGCATCGGCCGGATCCTCGATCGGCGTTGGGTGCTCTGGTTCGCGGTGCCGGCATTCGCGCTGGCAGGACTCGGATCGATCATGCTGGCCGAGGACCTCGGCATCAGCCGCGTCGGCGAACTCACTGAAGTGGTCGTCGTCGACCATACGTCCGAGGTCAAGACGGTTCACGACTCGACCGACCCAGGAGGTCGGAAGGTCTACACACACGAATACACCCTGCAGCACACCGACGGATCACCGATCGAGGAGCCGATGATCTATCGCGGTAAGGACGGGTTCGAAGAGTTCGACACGGGCGATACGATCAGCGTGCTCATCGGCGCCGACGGCAATGCCCCCATCGAGCCGGCCGAAAGCATCGATTTCGCCGACGATATCGCGATTCTCGTCGTGGGAGTGCTCTTGAGCGCCGGTGTCTATCTCATGTGCGCACTGCTGCTGCTCTTCGGAAACCGGAGATACAGGGAAGATCGGTGGGGCGCGGCACCGTGGATGATGGACTGACGGAGCTGATGCCCTGACGGAGCTGATGCGCTGACGATGTTTGTGTGAGGACAGGCCACCGATACGCCGGGTTCTGTCATCGAGTCGGTTACCCTTCTCGACGGACGGTCATCTATCTGGGACCGATGTTGCCACCGGCCTCAAGCAATCCACCCGACGACTCGGCGAGCAGCCTCGAACGTCGTCTGTCTGATCTTGCTCCGGATGGGGTTTACCCAGCGGCGCCGGTCACCCGACACCCTGGTGGTCTCTTACACCACCGTTTCACCCTTACCCAGTCGAAACTGGGCGGTCTGCTTTCTGTTGCACTGGCCCGCGGGTTGCCCCGGGTGGGTGTTACCCACCATCCCTGCTCTGCGGAGCCCGGACGTTCCTCAGCCCTCGTGAGAGAGCCGCGACCGTCTGGTGACCTGTCCTCGAGTTCAAGAGTCTACCCGCAACGCCGGGACCATTCGTCGCGGCCTCGTCCCGGGAGTGATCAAACTAACGTGGACGGCGAATCGGGGCCGAAGCGTTGGCGGCCTACCATGGTGAGGTGAAGATCCTACTGCCGCCCTCTGAGGGAAAGACTCCCGCAACTTCGGGCTCCCCGCTCGATCTGCCAGAACTCTCGGCACCCGACCTCAATCCCCAGCGGAAGAAGGTCCTCACTGCCCTGCAGCGGGTCTCCAAACGTAAGGACGCTCTCAAGCAGTTGGGCGTGGGTGCCTCACTGTCAGCCGATGTCGAACGCAACGTCAGCCTCGACTCGCTGCCCTGCGCGCCTGCTCTGCTCACCTACTCAGGTGTCCTCTATGAGGCGATGGGCGCCCCCGACCTCGTCGCCGATGCTCCGACGAACGAAACCCTGGCGCAGCGACTGCGGAGTGTGCACGTCTTCTCTGCCCTCTTCGGTCAGGTCAACGGTCTCGATCCAATCCCTGCCTATCGACTGGCGATGAAGACGGACCTGGGCACCCTGGGCAAACTCTCGTCCTGGTGGAAGCCTGTTCTGGCCAAATCTTTCACGGTCGACCCCGCCGAGGTGATCCTCGACTGCCGCTCCAGTGACTACCGGGCCGCCTGGCCGGGCCCTCATGAGCAGGTCGTGACCCTGGGAGCCGTCAAGGTCACCGGTGCCAAGCGCAGCGTTGTCTCTCACTGGGCAAAGTACTATCGCGGCGAACTCGTCGGCCGATTGCTCGCAGACGATCGTGAGCTGCCGGCGAACTCTGCAGATCTGGTATCACGAGCAGAAGAGTCCTACGAGGTCGAGTTCACCCCGCATGCCAAGAACCGACCGGCGGCGCTGACCATCATCCTGCGGGACTGAGCGAGCGGTTCGACCGGGACGAGCGGCTCGAGCGGAACGTGCCTGAGTCGCCAGCGGAGGTGCGTCTCAGCCCTTGCGCAGCAGAACAGCCTCGCACTCTTCGCATTCGTAGGTCTGGTTCGGGTCCTCCAGCAGCATGCCCTTCCACGCCATGCCGCTGATTTCCTGGCCACAAGCCTGACAATTCGGGCCACTGAGCACGGCGGCCCCAGGTCCGCCCTGAGCGACGTTCTGGTCGAACTGACGAACCAGAGCATCGGGGAGATCGGATTTGAGCTTCGCAGCCGAAGCACTGTTGGCCTCCAGCTGTGCGGCCAACTCCGCTTTGCGGTCCTTGATGGCCGTCTGCGTGGCACGGCCCGATGCGATCACCTCGGCGAGAGAGGACTCAACGTCCGACAGAGCAGTCTCAGCGGACTCGAGTTCCTCCATCGAACCGAGCTCAGCCTCTTCCAGTTCCGACACTCGTTCCTCGTGACCGGAGATCTCGTTCTGCAGATTCACAAGGTCTCGGCTGGTCAGGCCGGTGCCGTCGTTGAGTTCGACGGTCTTCTTCGCGATCTGAGAGTTCTGAGTCTCGATGGCTGCTGCATGTTCGGCGACCTCTGCGCGGAACTTCTCCACCACCTCGGCGGCTTCTGTCTTCTTGGTTTCGAGTTCCTTGTGCTGGGAGACCAGGTCCTTCAGCGCCGAGGCTTGAGCCGGGTTGTCGTGTTCATGTCGCAGTGCACGTCCGTGGGAGGCGAGTTCGATGAGCGATTCGAGTTCGGTGCGTTGTTCGGCGGTGATCAGCATTGTCGGTTCCTTGTCAGCGAAGCGTGTGGGGGCGTGGGCAGGGAGTCAATAGCGTTCGACCCAGGGGTCGGTGTTGACCGCCGAATGCTGCAGGGCGACGCTGAGCCCGCGCTCGGCGAATTCGGTCTCCAACTGTTCGGCCGCCGCAGTCAGCCAGACTGTCTCGGAAGCCCAGTGGGAGACATCGATGAGTTGTGGGCGGCCGTCGTTTCTGTTTGCGGTATCGCGAGCCTCGGTCGCGGGATGGTGGCGGAGGTCGGCGGTGATGTAGACCTCCGCGCCGCTGGCCCGAACCTCGTCGAACAAGGAGTCGCCTGCTCCACCGCAGACGGCGACCCGTGTGACTGTGGCTGCCGGGTCTCCGGCGATGCGCACACCGGTCGTTGTCCGTGGAAGTCGGTTCGAGAGGGTGCGGGCGATATCGCGCACAGGCGTCGGCGTCGGCAGGTCACCGACTCGTCCGATTCCGGTGGGCGACCCCTCGGCGTGCGGGACGAGTGGCTGCGCGTTGTCGATGCCGAGCAGGGAGATGAGGACGTCGGAGACTCCCCCACGTGCGGAGTCCGCATTCGTGTGAGCGTTGAAGAGCGCGATGTCGTTGCTGATCAGGGTGTGCACGGCGCCGCCCTTGAGAGTGGACGCATTCACCGACTTCACGGGTTTGAGCATGAGCGGATGATGGTTGAACACCAGGTCAGATCCCAGGACCACCGCCTCGGCGATGACCGCGTCCATCGGGTCGAGAGCGAGCAGGATCGACCGCACTTCCGCATCGGGATCACCCACAGCCAGACCCACCGAATCCCAACTCTCCGCCAGGGCCGTCGGCCACAGTGCTTCGAACACATCCACACATTCGCTGACCTTCGGGTATCTCATGCCACCACAGTATTACATCCGAACATTTCGGTCAGGCGGTACTGACCGGCGGACGACCACGGAGCACCACTGGCCGGTCGCGGGCGTCGTCACCTCAGCTGGGGTTCGTGGCAGAGAATTGCCTGAGACGCTCCCAGAAAATGTGACCCGGGGTACATCTGACGGGAGCTCGGCGATAGATTTGGCACATGACTACCAATGAGACGAATTCACCAGCGCCCGATCTTCACTTCTCCTCGACCGTTGCCGACATCGTGCGTCGCAGCGCCGGACGCTTCGGCAACGATGTCGCCGTCGAGTTCGGTGATCGCATCTGGACCTATTCCGCGCTGGACACCGCGGTCACGGCCGTTGCACGTGAACTTATGAGCCTCGGCGTGCAGCAGGGCGACCGCATCGCAGCCTACGGGAAGAATTCCGATCTCTACCTTCTCCTCTACCTCGGATGTGCACGCGCGGGACTCATCCACGTGCCGGTGAACTACCAGCTCAAGAACGACGAACTCGACTACATTCTGGACAACTCGGGTGCAAAGCTCGTCTTCGCCGATGCCGATCTTCTCGACGCCGTGGCAGCAACCACGACCGGCGCGGGCGTCCAGTCCAAGGATTTCGCCACACTTCTGGAATCGGCCACCGCCACGGACACAGCGCCGGCCGGCACCGGGGAATTCGACGTCGTGGACACCGACGTCGCACAGCTGCTCTACACCTCGGGCACCACCTCGGCGCCCAAGGGAGCGATCATGACCCATCGGGCACTCGTCCACGAATACATGTCGGCGCTGATGAGCCTCGACTTCGCACCCACTGACCGGGTCGTGCACGCCCTGCCGCTCTACCATTCGGCCCAGATGCACGTCTTCCTGATCCCGCTCCTGGCCATCGGCGCGCACAACATCGTTGTGCCCGCACCGGTCCCCGACCAGCTGCTGGCGCTGTTCGAAGAACGTGAGATCAACTCCTTCTTCGCCGCCCCCACGGTATGGGTTGCCCTGGCCAACAGTCCCGACCTCGATACCCGTAACTTGGAGAGTCTGCGCAAGGCCTACTACGGTGCCTCGATCATGCCCGGACCGGTGCTTGCGAAGCTGCGGCAGCGTCTGCCCAAGCTCGGCTTCTACAACTGCTTCGGCCAGTCCGAGATGGGTCCGCTGTGCACGGTCCTCAGGCCGGAGGAACACGATGACCACGCATCATCGGCCGGCCGGTCCGTCTTCTTCGTCGAAACCAGGGTCGTCGACGGCGAGGGCAATGATGTCGGAGTAGGAGAGCAGGGTGAGATCCTCTACCGGTCACCGCAGCTGTGCCAGGGCTACTGGAACAAGCCAGAGGCCACCGCCGAGGCCTTCGACAACGGCTGGTTCCATTCCGGAGACCTCGTGACGGTGGACGAATCCGGTTTCATCGAAGTCATCGACCGAGTGAAGGACGTCATCAACACCGGCGGCGTTCTCGTCGCCAGCCGACAGGTCGAGGATGCGATCTTCGAACTCCCCCAGGTCGCCGAGGTTGCGGTCGTCGGAGTCGCCGACGAGAAGTGGATCGAGGCAGTCACCGCCTTCGTCGTGACCAAGCCTGAGCAGCCCGAGATCACCGAGGCGGATGTGCTGGCCCATGTCAAGGATCGTCTCGCTGGCTTCAAGGTCCCCAAGCGAGTCGACTTCGTGACCGAGCTGCCCAAGAACTCGGCAGGCAAGATCCTCAAACGTCAGCTGCGTGAGGCCTGAGGCTTATAGAAGGTTCCTGCCGCGTACAGGCGGCAGGGTCGCGGTCATGCGTTGGCACCCTGCTCTGTGCCCGCGCCCCGTGCCCTGATCGTGGGAGTGTGTGTGCCGTTGGGACCTTTCTCCTGGCCGATGATGGTGAACCCGTTGTCTCGGATGAGAGGAATGTCGTCCTCGGCAGCCTGCCCCTCCGCTGTGAGGTAGTCGCCGAGGAAGATGGAGTTCGCCACGTGCAGTGCCTGGGCCTGCAGCGACCGCAGGTGGATCTCTCGCCCGCCGGCAAGTCGGATCTCCTTGTCGGGGCAGACGAATCGTGCTGTGACGACGATTCGCAGGCATTGGGCGGGAGTGAGATTCCACTGTCCCTCCATAGGCGTTCCGTCGAATGGGACCAGGAAGTTGATGGGGATGGAGTCGGAGTCGAGCTCGCGCAGTGCGAACAGGGCTTCGACGACCTGCTCGTCGCTTTCGCCCATGCCGACGATGAGTCCGCTGCACGGAGAGAGCCCGGCCGTCTTCGCCTTGGCGACCGTGTTGGTCCTATCCGCGTAGGTGTGTGATTTCACGATTGTGTCGTGAAACGACTCAGCAGTGTTGATGTTGTGGTTGTAGGCATCGACACCGGCTTCTTCGAGAGATTCTGCCTGCCCATCCTTGAGGATTCCCAGGCATGCGCAGACCTCGAGATCGTGATGATCGTCTTTGAGTCGTGTGACGATGTCATTGACGCGTTCCACGTCTCGATTTCCTGGTCCTCGTCCACTGGCGACCAGGCAGACCCGAGAGGCGCCCCCGCGGATCCCGAAATCTGCCTGCTTCACCGCTTCTTCGGTTTTCAACCACGAGTACTTCAGGATCGGTGCCGCCGATCCAAGTGCCTGTGAGCAATAGCTGCAGCTTTCGGGGCACAGACCCGATTTGAGATTGACCAGATAGTTGAGCTTGATGGTCATCCCGAAATGCCTGCGTCTGAGTCTGGATCCTGCGGCAACGAGTGCGAGGAGGTCGGCATCGGGCGTGGCCAGTATTGCCACCGCCTGTTCCTCGGTGATCACGCCACCATCGAGTATCGAGTCGGCAAGGTAGTCGAACCAGCTGGTCATCGGTGCAGTCTCCTCTTTACGGCGGATGAGCGTGTGGTGCAGGCACCTGCTCCTGAACAGTGTTCAATAGCGTAGCGGTGCTTGGCTGGGCAGGCTCATGCAGGGTGGGCGAAAGCGAATAGACTGCTCACGGCAGAGAACGCATGACGAACAGACGTCGCCGCCTTCGGGCGGACGAATGAGGAGACAAGTGGTGGCATCCCCCAACGAGACGACACCTGCATCCAGTCCTTTCAAAGGCAAGGTGGGTTGGAGGCAGCACGGGGATGGAAAGACGATTCGTCCCGGTGAGGCCGTTCTGCCCGAGGAGCGACTGAGCTGGCCGCGGACCGTGGGAATCGGAGCTCAGCACGTGGTCGCCATGTTCGGCGCGACATTCCTCGTGCCGCTGCTGACCGGGTTCCCTCCCTCGACGACGCTGTTCTTCACCGCCATCGGAACACTGCTGTTCCTGCTTATCACCAAGGGCATGATGCCCTCGTACCTGGGATCGTCCTTCGGTCTGCTGGCGCCTATCGGTGCCGTGACCGGATTCGCAGCCACCTCGGGAGAGGACCTCGACTCCCATGCCATGGCACTGGCACAGGGCGGAATCATCTCCGTGGGCGTGACTCTGGCGCTGGTGGGCGTCGTCGTCCACTTCGCCGGAGTGCGGTGGATCGAGGTCACCATGCCCCCGGTCGTCACCGGCGCCATCGTCGCCCTCATCGGACTCAACCTCGCACCGGCGGCGTGGGACTGGGTGAAGGAGGCCCCTCTGACTGCGGTGATCACGATCGTCACCATCCTGGTCACCAGCGTGCTGTTTCGCGGGATGCTCGGCCGACTGTCCATCCTCATCGGCGTCCTCGTCGGCTACGTCGCTGCATGGGTGCAAGGGCAGATCGACTTCTCGACTGTCGGCGCCGCCGACTGGGTAGGGCTACCTGCCTTCCACGCTCCCGTATTCGACCTGGGCTATCTGGGGCTCTTCCTCCCCGTCGTCTTCGTCCTCATCGCCGAGAACATCGGACATGTGAAATCGGTGTCGGCGATGACCGGACGTGACCTCGATTCGATCACGGGCCGCACGCTGTTCGCTGATGGTATCTCCACGGTCCTCGCCGGGTCCGGCGGAGGTTCGGGAACGACGACCTATGCGGAGAACATCGGAGTCATGGCAGCGACCCGCATCTTCTCAACGGCCGCCTACCTGTGTGCAGGCGTCATCGCCCTGATCTTAAGCCTGTTGCCGAAGTTCGGGGAGATCATCGCAACCATTCCACCCGGGGTCCTCGGCGGAGCCGCGACCGTGCTCTACGGGATGATCGGAATGCTGGGCGTGCGCATCTGGGTGGAGAGCAAGGTCGATTTCTCCAATCCCATCAACCTCAACACGGCAGCGGTGGCACTGATCGTGGCAATCGCCAACTTCACCTGGACTCCCGGTGACCTTCAGTTCGAAGGCATCGCACTTGGATCAGCCTCGGCGATCATCATCTATCAGGTCATGCGCGGCATCGCGAAATGGCGCGGCACCGACCAGAACCTGGACGGGCACGGAGGTTCTTCCCCCGATGATGAGAATCTGATGATGAGGAGACAATCATGAAACCTGCACATTCACGCTCGCGCGGAACGCGCCGCCAGCTGACGGCGGGCTTCGCGGTCGTCCTGGTCGCTGGTGCCTTATTCCTCGGGTCCTCGGCTCAGGCCGCCCAAGGACTCGGCGCGGGGCTGATCGACGGCAATGCTGCAGACAAGCCGGATCACCTTGGCGACAGATGTTCCATCGCTTCGGCCGCGACGGCGGAGAAGGTCATTGCAGTCTCGGGCACCGGCGGTGCCACAGCTGAGGTCCGAGCATGTGAGAAGTGGGACGGGAAGTACTATTCTGCGATGAGTGTCGACGGGTACGTCGGCTACAACGGCATCGCTGCGGCAGGAGAGAAACGTGAGGGTGACGGCATGACTCCCTCCGGCGTTTACAGCATGGGCTATGGGTTCGGAGTGAAAGCGCAACCGAAGCAGTTCCATGGACCCAAATACGTCAAGGTCTCCAAGGACGATGTCTGGGTCGATGGAGACGCAGTGAAGAACTACAACACCATGCAGAAGAAGTCCGACGGATACTCCGGTGAATCCATGTACCAGACTCCGGCGTACGACCATGGCCAGGTCATTGACTACAACACTGCCGCCACGCCGGGCAAGGGTTCAGCGATCTTCCTCCACGTCAACACCGGCAGTCAGAAGACAGCAGGCTGCGTATCGGTGTCGGAGGCGGACCTGCTGAGGATCTTCGAGTGGGAAGATGACAGCGTGGTTGAGATGGCGGTCAGCAGCTAGGTCAGCAGATAGGTCAGCAGATAGGTCAGCAGATAGGTCAGCAGCTTAGACCACAGTCACCACAAACGAGCCGTGGCAAACGACGAAGAGGCGGTCAGAGGGCACTACGGAGTGCCCTCTGACCAACTCTTATTGCGATCCGTGCTGCTGATTACTCCTTGATCAGGGAGAGCTCGAACTCGAGAGTGATCTTGTCACTGACGAGCAGGCCGCCGGAGTCCAAGGTCGTATTCCATGTCACGCCCCAGTCCTTACGATCGATGCGGCGTTTGCCCTCAAAGCCCGCCCTCAGTGCACCGGTCTGATCGTGGTCGATTCCCAGCAGCTCGAGGGGAACAGAGACAGGCCGGGTGATATCGCGGATCGTCAGATCACCGTTGACGATGTAGCTACCTTCTTCAACCTCATCGACGCCGGTGGACTTGAATGTGATCGTTGGATAGTTCTCGACGTCGAAGAAGTCTGCGCTTCGCAGGTGAGCATCGCGATCAGGGGTGCGTGTGTCAACGCTGTCAACGTCAATCGTGATGGTCACTTCGGTCTTCGACAGGTCCTCAGCGTCGACGACGACTTTGCCCTCGACAGTGTTGAAAGCACCACGTATGCGCGAGACCATCGCGTGGCGGCTCGAGAATCCGAGGCGGGTATGTGCGGGGTCGATGACCCATGTTCCGGTCAGCTGTTCGTCTGATGACATAGTCGTGCTCCTTTGGCCGAGCTGAGATCGTGGGAACCCGATGAGATGACGAGAGCCCAAGTCAGTACTGTGAAAGTACTGGTGTGCATATGAGTTCAGCGTATATGTTGCGGAGCTGGACTGTCATGTTGACGAGACAATTACCCT
The DNA here is from genome assembly GCF_900169065.1 of Brevibacterium aurantiacum. GTDB lineage: Bacteria > Actinomycetota > Actinomycetes > Actinomycetales > Brevibacteriaceae > Brevibacterium > Brevibacterium aurantiacum. Next base: position 114,370 of record NZ_FXZB01000013.1, read on the forward strand.
TGGGTGATTGTGGGCCAGAGAGACTTAGAATCTCCCTGCGTCGCAGGTGAGGAGCCTGACCCATGAATTCTAGGGTCGCAGTCTTCACATTAGCACCTCTGAAAACAGGGGCTTGGGAAGGAATTGTGGGCAGATGACCCCTTGCTGAGTGCCCGGAGATCTCGCAGGCTGCAATCAGCCCCGCGCGAATGACTTTCACCCGGAGGGACAACTGAGGCGAGGGTGCGCGTTAAAGAGTCAGTCGTCCGAGGTGGGCAGACGAACCTCGATTTCGTCGTCGGTCATGCGAACGGGATAGACGGCGACCGGCTCGGTGGCTGGCGGGCCCGTGGGGACTCCGGTGTCCAGGTCGAATCGGGAGCCGTGCAGCCAGCACTCGACGTAGCCGCTCTCAACGTCACCTTCGGATAGAAGCACCTGACCGTGAGTGCATTCGTCGCGAATGGCATGGATTCTGCCCAGACTACGAATAAGGCAGATCTCATGTCGACCGATGTCGAGGTGGATCGCAGACTCGTCGTCAAGAGTTCGTGCCTCGTCGATTCTCACCCAACCCGAATTGTCTTCGTCGTCGGTTGGTGCTTCTGTGGGGTGGTCCTCAGCAGTCATGTTGCCTTTCCGTCACAGTGTCATGGCTTGTCGTTGAGGACCGGTTCATGGCTTGTCGTTGAGGACCGGTTCATGGCCGCTTCGCCACCGTCAGGACCACCACTGAGTCTTCGACTGCTTCCAGCGCGTGCGGGGCGTCAGGTATGAACATGAGGTCGCCGGGCGAACCGTTCCAGCGGGCCTTGTCAGCAATGAGGGTCACTCGTCCGTGGAGCACTTGCAGGGTGGCTTCTCCGGGATTCTCATGCTCGTTGAGCTCAGCGCCCGCGCGCAATGCAATCATGGTTTGCCGAAGGATATGTTCGTGGCCGCCGTAGACAGTACGGGCGCTGCGCCCACTCGACGCGCCTTTGGCGATCTCCAGTTGGTGACGCATCAACGCCGTCAAAGATATTTTCTGCACGTAGCCCTCTTCCATTCTCGATGGACTGTCGCTGGCCGTCTCGCCAAATCAGTTCTCTGCCTATAAATGGCTGCTGGTGGCCACAATTCATGCACGACGAGGAGTGACACGCGCCATCTTCCCAAGCTACCAGAATTGTTTGCTCCAAGGATGACCCGCGGCAGGCCGCGGTCTCGACAGCATCCCGCCGGCGATCCGTTGTCGGGGCTGCGACCCGGGCGAAGACATTCCCGGAGAATTTTGTGTGAGACCTGACCCTTGGCTACGCGGGGACTGACTACGAGTCTGGTCGACCTCTAGTAGGTAAGACGTCTACCTTCTACACTCGGAAAGAGAAGACGCCCACTGGGAGGAAGCGTTGATGACCTGCGTCATCACCCATCCACGCATCGTATCGAAGGTCCCTACTTAGACAAGGGTCCTGTCGACTCAGTTCCTGGGTTGTATGAACTCCATCGCCGGGGCTGAATCAACTCAGTAGGAGTAACAGCATGGCGAACAGCGGCAGACCTACACCCGATGAGTTGCCCCCGCCGGCAGCATCAACCATCACCCCGAAAGCCCTAGCCGGATTCAGGCATGAACTGGACCAGCGAAAATACGATGCCGTTGACGGTTCCTGGGCAGGCTCCGTACCGGCACAGTACGGGGTGGCACCTCGAGTACGGATCGGCCGCAGCAAATGGTTCAATCTCCTCTGGCTGCTGCCGATCGGCTTCGTCTTACTCATCGTCTTCATCGCCGTGGCTAAAGGCCTACGCGATATCCCAACGGTCGCCCAGTTCACGGAGACGTACCCGGGCACCGTAGTCCCTAATGGCGCCGAGGAGAATGCCGGTTTCCCGACCTGGGTGGGCTGGCAGCACTTCTTCAACATGCTGCTGATGATCCCGATCATCCGCTCCGGTGTCACGATCATTGCCGACCACCCCCGTTTCTACTGGACGCGACATTCGACGCCAGGCAAAGACTGGTTCCGGGTGCAGAAACCTGTGCCCACCGATCCGCTCTGGACAGCCAAACAGGACTCAATCACCCTGCCCGACAGCATCGGCCTGCCCGGTCGGCGTCATTCGATCGGCCTGGCCAGGTGGTGGCATCTGGGCGTCAACACGCTCTGGCTGCTCAACGGAATCATCTTCTACATCCTCGTCTTCACTACCGGGCATTGGTTGCGCCTGATCCCCACCAGTTGGGATGTCTTTCCCAACGCGATCTCGGTCATGATCCAGTATCTATCCCTGGATTGGCCCACCGACAATGCTTGGGTGGCTTACAACAGTCTGCAGGTCCTGGCCTACTTCGTCACTGTGTTCATTGCAGCGCCGCTGGCCTTCATCACAGGGCTGGGCATGTCACCGGCCCTGTCCACCAAATTCAGGTGGATCAGTAGAATCTTCAGCATTCAGGTTGCGCGTTCCCTGCATTTTCTGGTGCTGATCTGGTTCCTGCTGTTCATCGTGATGCACGTGACTCTGGTGGTGGCAACCGATGCGCTGCACAACTTCAACATGATGTACACGAACACCAATGATGACCACAGCTGGAACGGATTCTGGATCTTTGCCGTCTCACTGGCCGTGATGATTGTACTCTGGGTTGCCGTCACCCCCTTCACGTACAGGCATCCACGCATGGTTCAGCGCATCGGTTATGCCCTGATCGGCCCAACACAACGACTGTTTGAGCACCTTGATTCAAAACCGGGCCAGTACACCGAAAAAGACATTTCCCCCTACATGTGGCACAACGGCAAGTACCCGGAGACACCCGAATACAAGGGCCTATACGAAACCAACTTCGCCGATTACCGTCTCCAGGTCTCCGGTCTAGTCGAGAACCCCCTGGAACTGGACCTCAAGCAGCTGCGGGACCTGCCCCGCCATGAGCAGATCACCCAGCACTTCTGCATCCAAGGCTGGTCCGGCGTCGCCAAATGGGGCGGCGTCTCCATGCAGACCATCGTCGATCTGGTGAAGCCGAGCTCCGAGGCGAAGTGGGTCATCTTCTATTCCTTTGCCGAAGGACCCGACGGTGGTGTCTACTACGACGCCCAACCCATTGAACAGATGAGTTACCACCTGACCATGCTGGCCTACGACATGAACGGCGAGGCCCTACCCTACGGGCACGGCGCCCCGCTGCGGCTGCGAAATGAAGTCCAGCTCGGGTTCAAACTCGTCAAATGGATCAAGGGCATCGAATTCGTCAAGGATTTCTCGGAGATCGGCGGCGGCGAGGGCGGCTACAACAACGACCACGAGTTCTTCGGCTACCGCCAATCGATTTAGAAACTTCTATTTCAGGAGCGAAACCCATGACGTCGAACAGTTTCAATGCTCGCAATCATCTAAACGTGGACGACCAGACATACGAGATCTACCGAATTGACCGGATCAAGGGTTCTGACCGACTCCCATACAGCCTGAAAGTGCTGTTGGAGAATCTGTTGCGCAACGAAGACGGCCGACTCGTCACCGCTGAGCAGATTACTGCGCTTGGTGACTGGGATCCACACTCCGAGATCAACCCGGAAATCCAATACACACCCGCCCGGGTGCTGATGCAGGATTTCACCGGTGTGCCCTGTGTCGTCGATCTGGTGGCCATGCGCGATGCCATGACCGAGCTCGGCGGGGACCCGCGGGCAATCAATCCGCAGATCCCTGCCGAACTGGTCATCGACCACTCGGTCATCGCCGACGTCTTCGCCCGTCCCGATGCGTTCGGAATCAATGCGGAACTGGAGTTCGAACGCAATCAGGAGCGCTACCAGCTCCTGCGGTGGGCACAGCAGTCCTTCGATGACTTCCTGGTGGTGCCACCAGACACCGGCATCTGCCACCAGGTCAACCTCGAATACCTCTCCCGCGTCGTGTTCACCCGTGATGGGCCGGACGGGAAACAGGCCTACCCGGACACTCTGGTCGGCACCGACTCACACACCCCAATGGTCAACGGACTCGGGGTCCTCGGCTGGGGCGTCGGCGGCATCGAGGCGGAAGCCGCGATGCTCGGCCAGCCGATGAGCATGTTGATCCCCGAGGTCGTCGGCCTCAAGCTCACCGGTGAGCTGCCGGAAGGCACCACCGCCACAGATCTTGTCCTCACCGTTGCGGAACTGTTGCGCCGAGTCAGAGTAGTGGGCAAATTCGTTGACTTCTTCGGCCCCGGCGTCGCCAACGTCCCGCTCGCAACCCGGGCGACCTTGGGCAATATGAGCCCCGAATACGGCTCCACCGGCTCTATTTTCCCCATCGACGACGAGACTTTGAGTTACCTTCGCCTGACGGGTCGCAGCGAACACCAGATCAGGTTGGTGGAGACCTACGCCCGGGAATAGGGGCTGTGGCATAACCCGGACCAGGTGCCGGACTACAGCCAGGTCCTCGAACTCGATCTGAGCACCGTGACGCCTTCGATCGCCGGACCGAAGCGCCCCCAGGACCGTATTCCCCTCGCTGTGTCCCAACGCGCTGTCCGCGGCTTGCTGGCAGGGCAAACCCACGAAGATGCCATCCGAGGCGGTCTTGATGATGCGTCCGCCGATTCGTTCCCGGCCAGCGACCCTATCGCCATCAGCCAGCGCATTGCCCTCGATGAACCACCCCACAAGTATGTGGACGACGGCAAAGCGTTCGAGTGGCCGTCAGACCCGGCCGAAGTCATCCTCGATGGGAACATATCGAGCATTGATCATGGCGATGTCGTCATCGCAGCGATCACGTCCTGCACCAATACCTCCAATCCATCGGTCATGATCGGCGCCGCACTGCTGGCGAAGAATGCCGTGGAGCGCGGACTACGCAGCAAACCCTGGGTGAAGACCACACTCGCGCCAGGCTCGCGCGTCGTGACCGACTACTACAATCGGTCTGGGCTCACGCCCTACTTGGAGCAGCTTGGTTTCGACCTAGTCGGCTACGGCTGCACCACCTGCATCGGCAACTCCGGGCCCCTGATTCCGGCAGTGAGTACCGCCGTCGCCGATCACGACTTGACTGTGGCCTCCGTGCTGTCCGGCAACCGGAACTTCGAAGGGCGTATCCACTCCGAGGTGAAGATGAACTTCCTTGCCTCCCCACCGCTGGTGATCGCCTACGCCCTGGCCGGAACCATGCACGCAGACCTACTCAAAGATCCGTTGGGACACGACGCCGATGGCAGCCCGGTCTTTCTACGTGACATTTGGCCGACAACAGCAGAAATCAAAGCCGTAGTCGATGACAACCTCGAAGCGGAGATGTTTACCGCAGGCTATTCGGACGTCTATGCCGGAGATGAGAATTGGCGCGGCATGCACATCCCCGAAGGCGACAGGTTCGCGTGGGACGACGATTCAACGTACATCCAGCGCCCGCCGTACTTTGACGGCATGACCGCCGAACCGTCACCGGTACGCGATATCGCAGCGGCCAGAGTCCTCGCACTGCTCGGGGACTCGGTGACCACCGACCACATCTCCCCAGCAGGAGCCATCAGGCAGGACTCTCCTGCCGGCCAATACCTCATCGAGCAGGGCGTAGAGCCGGCCGATTTCAACTCCTATGGCTCGCGCCGTGGAAACCACAACGTGATGATCCGCGGCACCTTCGCCAACGTGAGGCTGCGCAACCAGCTCGTCCCGGGAGTTGAGGGCGGTTTCACCCGGCATTGGCCCGACGGCGGGCAGCAGAGCATATTCGACGCCGCCACAGCGTATGCCTTGGAAGGCGTGCCGCTGATGATCATCGCCGGTTCCGACTACGGCTCAGGATCCTCCCGCGACTGGGCGGCCAAAGGCACCTCGCTGCTCGGCGTCAAGGCCGTTCTGGCTTCATCATTTGAACGGATTCATCGGTCGAACCTCATCGGCATGGGCGTGCTGCCCCTGCAATTCCCGGCCGGCGACACCGCGGAGTCCCTGGGCCTGACTGGCGAAGAGATCTGCTCAGTAACCGGACTCGAAGGAAAAGACCGACTTCCAAGCGAAGTCACGGTGACGATTGAGTCCAACGGCAGCACACGAGAGATCACCGCGACGCTGCGCATCGATACTCCGGCCGAGGAAGCATACTACCTTCACGGTGGCATCCTGACCTACGTCCTGCGCCACCTCTTGCAACGCTGACAGTGGCACCATGTCAATCCAGCCGAATTCGAGATGGAGTAAGTGACCATCCCGGGGTCGCGGCGTCGCCGCCGCGGAATCTGAACGTTGGCTTCTAAGCGGTAGACGGCCGGGAAAGAACACCACGGCACGGGCGCTCACAGAAGCGCGGCTCGACTTTTGCGCTCTTCTCGGGCGCTATTAGAACTTGGCTGTGCGCAAAACGAAGACTTCCCCACCTCAACCCTTAGGCTGTCTTGCTGTTACGGGGATGCCAGATTTCCAGCATGCTGAAGGCTTGCAAACCGCAAGCTTGCAGACTGAATTGCGCCAGAACTCTCCGGTGAATTCCGGCGTCGTCCTCGAAGGCGAACCGCACCCCGCCAACAGCGCGCGAATGGCTGTACATGCATTTTACGAAGGCCAGGTGCCGTAAGAGGCGCCAAACTCCTCTCCAGGTTCCCTACACCCCGGAGAAGCAGCCTGGTAACGTGAACTATGCGAGGGCGGTTCCAATGATCGGGGGCATCATCCTCGTCAGGGTATAGCCGGCCTCGAATTGGAAGGCTGTCATGACCGCAGAGAATAGCTCTACAGAACAGACGACTATAGGACTCGGGGTCCTCGTCGGATATGACGGCTCCGAACATGCCGCACGCGCCCTCGAGTACGGCGCGGAAGAGGCCACCCGTCGCAACTTAGCCCTCACCGTCGTCTGCGCCTACATTGCCCCCGCGATGTTCTATGCCAACCTTGCGTCCATGCCGGTGGAGAACGGGCAGGACACGTCACGCCGAGCGGTCGAGAAGCTTCTCGTTGAAGCGGCTGAACTCCTGCCAGATCACGCTGGAAAGGTCTCCTACCGCGCCGAGCAGGGCGATGCCACCGGCGTACTGAGGGACCTGAGCGCCCACGCAAGCGCAGCCGTCGTGGGTTCGAGGGGCCGTGGTGGATTCATCGGGCGACTACTCGGCTCGGTGTCAACTGCTCTGCCTGCACATGCTCACTGCCCGACGATCGTGGTACCCGGCCACCGGCCGGAGACGTCCAATGCCCCGATCGTCGCCGCCGTCGACGGCTCGGATTCGGGGAGCCTGGCCATGTTCGCTGCTGCCGAAGTGGCCAGCTCACGAGGGACTGCGCTCGAAATCGTCTGTGTCCTGCCCAGAGGCGAGGAATGGCTCTATTGGTACCCCGAACTGGAGCTGAGTTCCGAGGTCACCGACCGGAGGAGCAAGGAGCTCGAGGCCGGACTCGAGGTCCAGGCCGCCGCCGTGGCTCAGCAGTTCCCCGACCTGAAGGTGAGCGCAGTGGTGTCGATCGGAGATCCGACTGAGGTTATCGCCGAGAAGACGAAAGCTGCTGCGCTGACTGTTCTGGGTACCCGCGGTCGAGGACCCGCCAGCAGTGCGCTTCTGGGGTCCGTGTCACGCGGGGTCCTCCACCATGCACAGGGCCCGGTCATGATCGTCCCGAGCTGATACCTCCGCGACCCGGTGCGTTTCGGGAAGCTGCTCTCCGGCGTGAGTGCGGCTCTGCTCGCACCCGTGGCGCCCACTTGGGTGGCTGCTGCCGGATTGGCTGGCTTTTCGGGGCCCTGATGGCGGTGTATCTCAAGACACCGGGGATGACACCCCGAGGACGGAATTCGCCCGGCTCCGGAAGGGATGGGGGCATTGCCCGCGATGACTTTATGCTCGGCAGCGCGATGGGACTGCTCGTGGATGAGCTCACCGACCAGAAGGCTCGACAGAACGTTTCCAGAAAGAAGGTGCGATGATGGACATGTCAGAGGATGTAGAAGAACTCTCGGTCGACACATGCTGGGCGCTGCTACGCACGACCACCGTAGGCCGCCTCGCCGTGTGGGTGGACGAACACCCCGACATATTTCCCCTTAACTACGCAGTGGATCACGGAACCCTCGTATTCCGGTCCCGGGAGGGAACGAAAGTCCTCGGCGCTCTGTCCGATGCCCCGGTTGCATTAGAGACCGACGGATACGATCCAACAACCTCCAAAGCATGGAGCGTCGTGGTGAAAGGCCGCGCCAAGACAATCAGCCAGGTTGGGGACCTGATGGACACCGTAGACCTTCCGCTTTTTCCGTGGCAGGCCGGGGGCAAGAACAGGTTCATACGCATTCATCCCGATCTCGTAACCGGGCGCCGTTTCCCCGTGGCCGGCCCTGGCATATGGCGGACGCCGCTATCGGACGTCAGGCGTACATCAACAGAATAGGGCGTCCATCCAGTGTAGCTGTGGAGAGTAACCGATGACCTACGTAATCGTCCAGCCCTGTGTGGACATCAAGGATAAGCCGTGCGTTTAAGAATGCCCTGTCGACTACATCGAGGAAGATGATCGGTCGCGTTAAGAGTCAAGGGCGGGATCCGAGCTGTCGGAGATGACTGGCCGAACAATTCACCCATCCCTCAAGGCGCCGGTCTACCGAGGTATGGCTATGCATTCGAGCGCGTCAATGGCGCGAATCGTGACGTCACGGCGTCCGTGGAGTTCGATGATTCCGGAGGCGGAAAGTGCGGCGAGGCGCCGGCTCAGAGTTTCCGGCGTAGTCCCGAGGTAGGCGGCGACTTCTTGCTTGGCCATCGGCAGCTGCACTGTCGCAACGCCGTCTCGGATGCTGCCGGGCAGATCCAGCAGGTAGGCGGCGACGCGGGCGTTGACGTTGCTGGAGGTGATCGCGGCCAGCAGTCGCTCGACGGAAGAGAGCCGGTCGGACAGGGCTCGCAACATCCGCTGACTGATATCCGGATAGTCGCGGAGCAGGGCTGAGAGGTCGGCATGGTTGAAGACGCACATCCGGCTGTCTTCCAGCGCGACGACAAGGTCGACCGGGCGGTGGCCCGTGAGGAAAGCCCGTTCGCCCACGACGTCACCGTCTGTTACCGTTCGCAGGATCTGGTCCTGACCATTAGCGGCCGCGCGGCTGACCTTGAGATGTCCACTGTGCATCACCAGCAGACGCGATACTGGCTGCCCGGGGGAATAGACTGTCTCCCCCTTTTCGACGCATGTGGGGCGAACGAACTCCGCCACGTGCAACTGCTCCTGGCGCGTTAGCCCTTGGAAGATCGGGACGCGGGCTACGCACAGGTCATCGTCAGACATATCTCAAGCCTACCGGAGCCGGCGTTGGCGCTACGGCACCAGTTGCCGCCAGGTCCACCTCGTACGGTGCAGGGCGCACTTGATCTAGGTCAAGGAGTTCCCGATAGCGAGTACCTATAGTGAAAATATCAACAAAATGAACACCAATGTGAAAGGGATTCTCACAATGACTACCTCCACCGCCACCCACACCATCTTGAGGGCTGAGGGATTCTCCTGCCCGTCCTGCGTGGCCAAAATCGAGAAGCAGGTCGGCCGTCTCAACGGAGTCGAGAAGGTAAAGGTCCATTTCGCCTCCTCCCGCATTGAGATCGACCACGACGCCGAGCGCGTCTCTGTGGACGACCTCATGGCTACCGTGGCCAAGGCCGGCTATAAGGCCACTCCTGCCGCATTCTGAGGCTCCCCCGGCCGGCCTCTGCTAGCGCGCACACCCCTCCCCCTTTCCATTCGCCGGTTCGCTGGCACCCATCGCAGAAAGGTCGTACCGAAAATGAACAGGCTCCAGAAATGGGTCTATGGGAACTGGCCAGTCCCCGTCGTGTCCGGCGTGCTCATCATCGTCTCCTTCGCCGTCCAGCGGTTCGCAGGGGGTGCGGCCAACCTCACCCTCAGCCCCCAGTGGTGGCTCGATGCCGGCACCCTCTCCACCCATGCCACCACGGTCTTCACCCTCGCCAACGCTTTCATGGTCGCCGCCGCCGTAGTCGCAGGCTACGGGATCGTGATCAAGGCGGTTCGCGCAATTATCGCCAGGGTCATAGGGATTGACCTGCTCGTGTCGATCGCGGCGATCGGCGCGATAATCATCGGCAACTTCTGGGAGGCCGCGGCTGTCACATTCCTGTTCGCCATCGGCCACGCTCTAGAAGCTGCGACCCTGAACAAGACGCGCTCGGCACTGGCCGAGCTTGTCGCCGTCGCCCCGGATTCCGCCGTCGTCATGCGCGATGGCGAACAGCTGGAGATCCCTGCCGGGCAGGTGAGGATGGGTGAGATCGTCCTGGTCAAGAACGGCGCGAAGGTCCCCGTGGACGGGCAGGTCGTCTCCGGTACCGGCGCCATCGACGAGGCCTCCATCACCGGCGAATCGATCCCGGTTGAAAAATCCAAGAACGATCACGTTTTCGCCGGTACCGTCTCGCAAGGCGGCTTCCTGCAAGTGCTGGCTGCCGGCATCGGCGCGGACACCACCCTGGCCCGTATCATTCACCGGGTGGAAGAGGCCCAGGACGCCAAGGCTCGCACCCAGGATTTCATGGACCGCTTCTCCCGGTGGTACACCCCCTCTGTAATAGTGCTAGCACTTGTAGCCGGACTGATCGCCGGCGACGTGGTCCTCGCGTTGACCCTTCTGGTCATCGGGTGCCCCGGCGCCCTGGTCATCTCCATTCCGGTCGCGATTGTGGCCGGCATCGGGCGCGCCGCGCGTAATGGCATCCTGATCAAGGGGGGCGAGTTCTTGGAGACCTCGGCGAAGATCTCAGCGGTCGCCGTGGACAAAACTGGTACCCTCACCGAGGGCAAGCCTCGGCTGACCGACGTCGTGGTACTCGACCCGACACGGGGCCGTGCCGAGGTGCTCCAATGGGCTGCTGCGGCCGAGGCCGGGTCGGAGCACCCTCTGGCCCGTCCCATCCTGGAGACGGCGCGCGAGGAAGGGGTGGCCCCAGAAGGGATTCCCGGTACCGTCACCCCGGTGCCTGGTAAGGGCATCGTGTCCGATGTCGCCGGCCAACGAGTGCTCATCGGTAACCCGCCTCTGCTGGACCAATACAGCATTCCCAACGACGGCCGCGCTGCCCAGGCTGCGGAGGCGCTAGCCTCCGCCGGCAAGACGCCGATGATCGTCGCCGTCGACGACAAGGTGATCGGCGTCATCGCGGTGGCCGACCAGATCCGCCGGGATGCCCCCGAAATGGTCGCTCGGCTCCACCAAGCCGGCGTCGAAAAGGTGGTCATGCTCACCGGTGACACCCGGCTGGTAGCTGAGGCTGTCGGGAAGGCCACTGTGATCGACGAGATCCACGCCTCGCTGCTCCCGGAAGACAAGCTGGACGTGGTTGCGCAGTTGCAGCGCCAGGGACACACGGTTGCCATGGTTGGCGATGGCGTCAATGACGCCCCGGCGCTGGCCACCGCCAACATCGGCGTGGCAATGGGCGCCGCAGGCTCGGCCGTGGCCGTGGAGACCGCGGACATCGCCCTGATGGGTGACAACCTGCTCAAACTGCCGGAGGCCATTGGCCTAGCCAAGCAGACCGTGTCAGTGATGAGGCAGAACATCGCGATCGCCCTGATCACAGTGGTGCTGCTGCTGGCCGGCGTTTTCGCCGGCGGGGTGACCATGTCCGTCGGCATGCTCGTCCACGAAGCCTCCGTACTGGTGGTCATCATCAATGCGATGCGACTGCTGCGGAATACCCGCGGTTCGACCGCAATGCCGAAGAGCAAGTGGACCATAAGGAAAGAGGAGAAGCAGGTAATCGCCTGACATCGAATCCGCGTGGCGGCCCGGAGCACTTCGCCCCAGGCCGTCCCGGACATGGATAGACACGAGAACTCAGACAGCGACACGACCCACACAGACAGTTACACAGGAAGCACAGGAGATCAGCCATGACCGAAAAGAACTTCACCCTTGGAGACAACGTCGAGCACTTCACTATCGCGGACGTCGCCCGGGACAATCCGGACTTCCGGAAAGTGCTGTGGACCGGTGAACACGCCCAGATTGTCGTCATGACGATTCCGCCCGGCGGTGAGATCGGCGACGAGGTTCACGAACATACCGACCAGATCCTGACTTTTGTCTCCGGCACCGGCGAGGCCGACCTCAACGGCCACAACCACCCCATCGAGGCAGGAGACCAGTGCGCAGTTCCTGCCGGCACCCAGCACAACTTCCGCAACACCGGCGAGGAGTCGCTGGTACTCTACACCGTCTACAGCCCGCCGGAACACGCTGTCGATGCCGCCTTCGCTACCAAGGGTGACGCCGACGCTGCCGAAAGCGCTGGCCTTGACAAACCACCTCGGCACTGAACATCTTGATCCCGGCGAACCAACTGGGGCGCCGAATCTGAACTATTAAGAAGAAGACCCCATCCGATTTCCAAGGTCTACGTGTTCAACGACTACGACTGCTCCGCGACCCAGCAACTCATCGACCGGCCTGTTCCACAGTCCGGGCCCGGGGATTCGTCATCACGGTGAAGGCTGAGGGAGTCAACCCTGCCGATTGGGAGATCCACGAAGACCAGCCGGATCGGAAGTTCCGACTACCGGAGCCGATGAGCCGGGAGGCGGCCTGCGTGATGCTGCAAGCAGGTGAGAAGAGGACCTCGCAGGTCGCCCTGGGTGCAGGGCGCATACTTCAGCGGGATCCGGCGACTCGGCACTGGTCGCTACCCAACACAGCCACGCTAGCTGGGCGGGCGCGGCCACGTTACGACGCGCTGCGGATTGACCGGGCGAATAGGGCGCTAAGGATGGTCGGCCAGTGTGAGGACGACTTGATGCGCGTCCCACTCAATCGGGGAGAGTGCGAAACGGAGTCGAGGGCCCCTCGACGCGCACCGGCAGCACGTCCTCACCCCGCAGCATGGCGCGGAGCAACCGCCGTTGCTCCCACCGGAGCGACACCAGTGCGTGGTCGCGCCGCAAGATCAGCCCCCCGGCCCCGGTCGCATACCGCTTCCGCAGCGCAATCAGCTCCTCTGCCTGTAGCAGAGCCACAGTATTGCCCGCCACCTCCTCGACCAGGCGGACCAGCGAGGAAGGCCCCGTCAGATCGGTGGCGACCACGCGCCGCTCACTCTCAGCGAGGATCGTTTTCTGCGCCGCACGGCTCACAACCAGAGGACGGGACGGCCCGTCCAGTAGGCCGCTGAGCACGTCCGCCGCCGCGTCAGGACTGCCGGTTCTCTGCGCCGCCACCTGCATCCTCTGCAGACGGCCCGGCTCGCGCAGCACCTCGTCGATCTTCCAGCCGATCGTGGCGGCAGAGTTGCAGCGTACGGCTGCTCCTTGTTCCATCAGGTAGTCGCCGTTGCGAACTTCCTGTCCCGGGATAGGGTTCACCAGCACCATGGGCAATCCTGCGGCCATGCACTCCGACGCTGTCAACCCGCCCGGTTTACCCACGAACAGATCGGCGCGACGCAGCAGCTGCGGCATCTCCGTTGTGAAGCCGAGTACGCGATAGCAATTGCCGGCGGGCGCCACCAGCTGCTCGATGCGCCGCCGTAGCTCCTCGTCATGTCCACACACGACCGTAGCCGTGAATGCGGAGCGCATATGCAGCGTCTGCCGCACCACTGCCTCGGCGTAGCCGCCTCCTTTCGCGCCTGCGGAGATCAACAGCATCGGGGGCACGCTGGCATCGCGCTCAGGTGCAGTGTTGGACTCCGCCGCGATCGGGATTCCCGTGGCCGCGACGCGGTCGGGAGGTAGGCCGAATGCCGTCAGCTCGACTCTCCCTTCCTCCCTGGCAACGAAAAATTTGTGGAACGCGTTCGTAAGCCACAGGCCCTGGAAGTCGTAGTCTGTCGTAACGACAGCAGTCTTGGCATCGACCACGCCGCGCAGGATCAGGGTCGCTAGCAACTGGGCCGGCAAGAAGTGCGTACACACGATCGCGGTCGGGCGAAATCGCTTGATCGCACGGATAACCGGAAGGGCGTTAATCCGTGTCCAAGGGTCGATCGGGCCGCGGCGCCGAAACGGCGGATCACTGGCATCATAACCCCATTCGACCAGCCATGGCATGCCCTCGACCAGGACGAAGTAGCCCTTCCCCAGCACGTCGCGGTAGAGCGCGCTACTTACTTGCAACACATCCAACACCTGCACCTCGGCGACGTCGGCGCGTGCGGAACACGCCTGCTGTACCGCCGCCGCAGCGCTGTTGTGCCCTGTGCCCACACCTGCGGACAAGATCATGACGCGCTCACATCCGGCGGTGTGGGGGCCCCGTGCCAACGTCCTACGCATAGAGAAAGACTAGCGTACTGCATCACCTAGTACATTCACTGTCAAACGACAGACGAAGTTGTTTGCTCATATAAGGCTGGAGACGGGATGTGAGGTAATCTCAATAGGCTTCGGAGAGATGAGCACGAAAATTTGGCTTCGGTCAACTTACGTGGATCAAAGGACGTTGTTTTTCATTTGGCTCAGCTTTGCGGAGCACCTCTCTAGTAAGTGTTGCGACTGCCCCAGTTCCAAACAGCAGGAACTTGAGCATGCTCGAAATCGGGTTCCCCTCCGTCCATTCGAAATATGCGTTGGGGACCACTGTGGTCTGATCGCGGACCTGCAGCAAGATTGCCGCAATCGTATTGGGAACATTGGCGCTTTTGACGCTCAAGACTCGGTAGCCGTATCGCTTCCTACCCTCCACCAGAAGATCCTCTTCGAACTCAGACGAATCGGTGGGGTGAACCTGGAGAAAGATGATTCGGGAAACTCGAGGGATATGGCTAAAACGCCTCTCTGCAGCGTTCTTGTCCTGATATTCGTGACGCCCCCCACCGTGCGATTCGTGTGCCACAATCCGGACTGTGCCATTGCGGGCATCGTTTTGAATGAATTCCAATGCTTTAGCGTCAAAGGTGACTTTGGTTGCACGTATCTGAAAAGACCTGAAGATCCTTGAGACTGCAGATAAAAGGAGAATGCCCAGAATGAACAGGCCCGCAACTCGGATTCCTTCGGGGCGCTCGATAATGTTGAGAATGGTCGTGTAGACAAACACTAGGGTGATTACGGCGAACCCGAAGATCGCGGTGCGTTGCCGTCTTTTCATAGCCGAGATAGTCACAGCCACCGATGCCGAGGTGATGAGCACGAGCACGCCAGTGGCGTATGCACCTCCTTGCGCATCGACATCTGCCTCGAAAGCGATGGTGATAACGAAAGCTATCCCGGTGAACACCAGCACAAGTGGTCGGACAGCACGCGCCCACTGAGGTGCCATGCCGTAACGAGGCAGGTAACGGGGTACTAGATTCAGCAGTCCGGCCATCGCCGATGCGCCAGCAAACCAAAGGATACATATAGTAACAATGTCGTAGACGGTTCCAAACCCCTCTCCGAGATATTCGTGAGCGAGGAAAGCCAACGCTCGGCCATTGGCTGCGCCGCCGGTCATGAATTCTTCCTGTGGAATGAGGAACGTCGTCACGATGCTTGATGCAATCAAGAAGATACTCATTACGCCGGCAGCCGTCGTCAGTAGGCGAATCCCGTCTCGGATGCGGCGCGCGGGTCTTTCCGGCGTATCCGAATGTGCGCCAGCAATCTGTGGCATGACTGCGACCCCGGTTTCAAAACCAGACAATCCCAGTGCCAACTTAGGGAATACGAGAAGCGCAATGCCCACCATGACTATTGGATTGCCATGTTGCGCGGTCAACGCTGTCCACCAATTCGTAATCACGATCGAATTCTGGCTGATGTGTACAAGCGAGACAGCGATTACGATAAGGTTCAGTGCGAGGTAGGCGGCGACGAGAACAACTGCGATTCCGATCGCTTCGTGAAAGCCTTTGAGAAATACTACGGCGAGCATCGCGATTAGACTCAAAGTAAGAAGGATCCTCCCGCCTTCAAGCCAGTCGGGCGCGAACGGATTCTCGATGGCATGCGCGGCAGCATCTGCTGCGGACAGCGTCATCGTAAGCATGAAATCCGTCGCCGCAAACCCCAGTAGCACCAGCACAAATACCTTGCCAGCCCACCAAGGCAGAAGATGTTCAAGCATCGCGATCGATCCGGACCCGTTGAAGCTCTCGCGCGCAACGCGGCGGTACACAGGAAGAGCCCCGAACAGGGTGAGCAGCACCAGCACGATTGTTGCCAGTGGAGACAGCAATCCGGCTGCCAACGCAGCGATTGCTGGCTGGTAGCCGAGAGTGGAAAAATAGTCAACGCCGCTCAGACACATCACCCGCCACCAAGGGTGCTTCTTGGCTGCGTGCGCAGCGTGCGGGCCTTGATGGGTCCCCGCGCCGTCAACGAGTCCATCTAACAGCCAGCTAGTCAGCCTTTTATGTCTGGATTGGATACCTGCAATTGATGTGAGGCCATTAGTCTCTTTTGGGGCTGACGCCTCCACCTCATCGGCCACCTTTGGGCGCGCAATTCGCGGAGCAACTCAAGCTGGTGGCGATTGATCTCCATGAGTTCTTCAAGTTCCTGCTTCGCCGCGACGTTTGTCTCAAAGTCGTGCTGGGCTAGCATTGCTGAGATAGAATCCTGTCGCTTTGCTGCGATGAGAATGATGGCGCCCTGCAGGCCGGCGAGCATACTCAAGAACAGATTCAGCAATATATATGGATAAGGGTCCCAGGCGAATATCATCGTGTTGGCGATGGCCCACACGATCATGAACGCGAGGAATGCGCCGATGAAGTACCAAGATCCCATTCCATTTCGCAGTCGGTCCGCTGCTCGCTGCCCTGTGGTCAGGTTCTTGGAATGCTCAGCATGCCAGTTCGTGAGTGGCCGTTTCATCTCTCCAGACTGACGCTCGCATTTCTTGGCATCCGCCCAGAAAGTACGAGCCTCGGTGGATGGCAATTGTTGCTCTCCATCAGGAGTCATCATAGATCCCACAATTTTGTTCCTCTCGTCACAAATCGCGGGAAGTCCGCATAACTGACGAGAGCCAGAAATGCGTGCTTCATCAGAAGTCAGACGCTAAGGCACGGCGCGGTCAGATGCAAGCGTCTTTAGTGACACTCTCGAGCCCAGGAAAATATCGCTAGCCTCTGGGCCTAATGATTAGAACCTTCCAGCTCCGGACACACAAACCGAAGATGCTCCCGTCCAGGAAGAACGGTGTTGACGCCGACGGTGTACTGCTGCCGGAAACTGTACGCGCGAGAAGTGTTGGCCACCATTTGAAGAAGACAATGGCGACATGGAGAAAGCTGTGCGCTGACCTCGTCGACTTGGACCAGGTTTCAGAGGCCTTGGATGCTCATAGATCGGAATAGTTAAGAATGAAATGTGGGCAAATGAGCTAATTCGACCGGCTCAATTCGCACTTCCAGGCCTCTCAACAGGCAACTTATCAGGTGCTCAAATGTGGGCCCAGAGGGACTTGAATTCTTTCTGTTTGGAAGGGCCTTCCGGTAGCGAACGTGTAACGAAGTGGTAGCAGCTATGTAAGAACCTGGTAGCACTCATGGAGGATTGCTTTCACCCACGACATCGAAGTCGTGACAAGTGAAAGGAACCCT